>CAXYDO010000001.1:0-162495 GCA_964276015.1 uncultured Alphaproteobacteria bacterium
ATCTGGTACCGCAGAATCAAGCCTTCGACATGCCACAATTATTCGATGCCTGCCGCGCGAACGACATGCGGACCTTGGCCTATCCGATTGAGGAATACTGGGTCGATATCGGAAAAATGGACGACTATCGTCGCGCCAATGCCGATTTTGCGTCCATTTTCTAAAGCTGCCAGCGGCGCAGTTCGGCCCCAAGCACCACGTCCCGCCAGATTCCCTTGATGTCGGCCACAAGGCCATTGGGAACCACAAGACGCTCCAGATCAGCGGCCGTGAACTGATCGTATTCACGATGTTTGACCGCACCGACCACCGCGCCATATCCCGCCGCGCTCGCGAGATCGTCGAGAAGCTCAATGTCGAATAACGCGCGCGCCTCTTCGGCAGAGGCGAGCGGGTCGTGAACGTCCACCTTATGGCCGAGCTCAAGCAGGGTCGTAACAATATCGACGACGCGAGAATTCCGTAGGTCCGGCACATTTTCCTTGAAGGTAAGGCCCAGCACCAAAACCTTGCCGTTCTCTCCGTCCATCGCCTTGTGGATTTCCTGGGCAATGTATTCTCCCATCGCATCATTGATGCGACGACCTGCGAGAACAATTTCCGGGTGCAAGCCCATCGATTGGGCCGCATGGGCGAGATAGAACGGATCAACCCCGATGCAATGACCGCCCACCAGGCCGGGTTTGAAGGGCAGGAAATTCCACTTAGTATTCGCCGCGTCCAACACATCGAGCACATCAAGATCCATGCCGTTGAGGATCATCGCAACTTCGTTGATGAAGGCGATATTGATATCGCGCTGCGCATTCTCGATCACCTTGGCAGCTTCTGCTGTGCGGATGTCGCGGGCACGAAAAATGTCGCCACCGTTCAGCGCCCCGTAGATTTCAGCCAATTGATCGGTCACCGCCGGGGTCTGTCCGGCGACAATTTTGGTGATCCGGTCCACGGTGTGTTCCCGATCTCCCGGGTTAATACGCTCGGGAGAATACCCCAGAAAAAAATCTTCGCCACAAGTCAGGCCGGACCCTCGGGCCAGAATCGGGCCGCATTCATCTTCTGTCACACCGGGGTAAACCGTCGATTCGTAAACCACGATGGCGCCGGATTGGAGGTGACGGGCAACGGTTTCACTCGCGCCGCGTACGGCCGAAAGGTCCGGACGGTTTTCTGAATCCACAGGGGTGGGCACGGTCACGATAAACACATCGAGGCCGTCCAGCGCTGTCTCCTCATCGGTAACCGTCAAAGCCGTCGCCCGCAGACCTTCGCGACTTACTTCATCTGTCCGGTCCATGTGATCACGCAGCTCGGTGACCCGGCCTGCATCAATGTCGAAACCGACAACGTCGAAATGGCGAGCCAGATGAACAGCCAACGGCAGGCCAACATAACCGAGGCCAATGATGCCGATGCGAGGCGAAGCGGACATCCCAAACTACTCCCGAAAATACTGCCGATAGTGGTGGCACTGTCGGCTCATAGCGTGCGGCACGCATCGTGCCAAGCATCATGGACGGGCCAAGAATGATGGCAGTCTAAACAATTAGGCTTGCATCGCGGTGACGAATCCCCGAACACCAACAAATAACATGCGCGAATTCATACCGAACCCCTCAACACTTGACCGGATAAAGCAAACGGTTGGGGTCTCGCCAATAAGATATACGTCACGATCATCCTTTAACCTGAAGACTGTATAAAATGGACCGCCTGGACAAACTCGAAGCTCAAAGCGTCTACATCCTGCGCGAAGCCTATGCGGCAGCGAGCCCGCTCGCGGCCCTCTGGTCGGTCGGTAAGGATTCCAACGTCGTTATCTGGCTCGCCCGCGAGGCGTTTTACGGACGGGTACCGTTTCCGGTGGTGCAACTCGATACTGCAATGGAACTCGACGAGGTCTATGCCTATCGCGACCAATACACCAAGGAATGGGATCTCGACCTGGTGGTGATCGATTGCCCGCCTGAAAGTGAAATGGACCCCGACCTGCCGCCGATGACCCGCGCTGCGGCCCGCAAAAGCGCCGGGCTCGCTAAACTTCTGGACGGCGACGCCTATAAAGGAATTATCGTCGGCATCCGACGCGATGAAGAGGCCACGCGCGCCAAGGAACGGGTGTTCAGCCCACGCGCGCTGGATGGCGCTTGGGAATTTCGTGACCAGCCACCTGAATTCTGGGACCAGTTCACCACGGACACCCCCGAGGGGGCGCATCTGCGCATTCATCCGCTGCTGCACTGGACCGAGGTCGATATCTGGCGCTACTCCCAGCGGGAGAACATCCCCATCAACCCGCTCTATTTCAGCCAAGGCGGCAAGCGCTATCGCTCGCTCGGCGAGAAAAACATCACTGCGCCCATCGATAGTAACGCGGCGACCATTGACGAGATTATTGCTGAACTCGAAACCACCCGCTCCCCTGAACGCGCGGGCCGCCTGATGGACAACGAGGCAGAGGATTCCTTCGAGCGCCTGCGCACGTCGGGATACATGTAATGCCCAACGATTCGATTACACCGAACAATGAAATGCGGGTCGGCAGCACGGCAGGCGATTTAATGCGCGTGGTCATCGTCGGTCATGTCGATCACGGCAAATCCACCCTTGTCGGCCGCATGTTCCATGACACCGGGCAACTCCCCCACGGAAAGCTGGAAGCCATTCAGGAGATGTGCCGACGGCGGGGTATGCCGTTCGAATGGGCTTTCCTGATGGACAGCCTGAAAGCCGAACGTGATCAGGGTGTCACCATCGATACCTCGCAGATCTGGTTTCGCCACAACGCGCGCCAATACGTCATCATCGACGCGCCGGGACATCGCGAGTTCATCCGCAACATGGTCACCGGCGCCTCCAACGCCGACGCGGCCGTGTTGATGATCGATGCCGATCAGGGGGTTCGCCGCCAGTCACGCCATCACAGTTATCTGCTGCAACTTCTCGGTGTTCGTGAAGTGGCTGTAGCGGTCAACAAGATGGACCTGGTCGATTACGACGAGGCCCGCTTCCGTGCTATCGAAAGCGAATATACGTCCTACCTCGAAGGAATAGGTATCTCCGCGCGCCGGGTTATTCCAATTTCGGCGCGCGAGGGAGACAATGTGGCCACCGCCTCGGACCGTATGGATTGGTACGATGGCCCGAGCGTCATCGAAACTCTGTCAGAGTTCAAGCTTCCAGAATCACCCGTTGACCGTCCCTTGCGCCTGCCGCTGCAGGACGTATTCAAATTCGATGATCGCCGAATTCTCGCAGGACGAATCGAATCCGGCACATTGCGGACCGGTGACGAACTGCTTTTTTCCCCCAGCAACCGGACCGCGCGTATCGCGTCGATCGAAAGCTGGAACACTCACGAAACCCCGGTCATGGCGCGCGCCGGGCAGTCTGTCGGCATTACACTCGATGAGCAGGTTTTCGTCGAACGCGGCGAAGTGGCGAGCCATATCAACGACCCGCCCATTGAAACCGACGTGTTTCACCTGCGGCTGTTCTGGCTTGCCGACACGGCTTTGGAAATCGGCAAAACCTATAATCTGAAGATCGGCCCCCGACATCTGAGCGCCGTCGTCGAGCGGATCGAACGGGTGATCGATGTGGAGGCGCTTTCCGACCATGCAGCCACTCAGGTGTCGCGTGATGAGATCGCCGAAGTGGTTGTACGCACCAACCAGCTCGTGGCCATCGACATCCATGACAATCTGCCGCGCACCGGACGCGTCATCGTCTATGACCGGCACCGCACCCTAGCCGGCGGCATCGTGTCCATGGGCAGCTACCCCGACCAGCGCGAACAAATAACCATTCGGGCGTCCAACCTGACCGAGGTTGATCACGGCGTGGACAATACAAGGCGCGCAGCGCGTAATAGACACCAGCCTGGTGTGCTCTGGTTCACAGGACTGTCGGGGGCAGGCAAATCGACCCTGGCAATGGCACTGGAGCACCGCCTCTTCGACGAGGGCTATCAGGTCTATGTGCTCGATGGTGACAATGTCCGTACCGGCCTGAATGCCAACTTGGGATTCTCACCTGAAGACCGGGCAGAGAATATTCGACGAGTCGGCGAAGTCGCCGCATTGCTTTCGGATGCGGGCCTGATTGTTATCACCGCGTTCATCTCGCCTTATCGCGCCGACCGAGATCGTGCCCGTGAGGCTGGGGAAAACTCATTCCGGGAAATCTACATCAAGGCCGATGTCGAGACTTGTGAATCCCGCGATCCGAAGGGCTTGTATAAACGAGCCCGCGCCGGTGAGATTCAGGAGTTCACTGGAATCTCGGCACCCTATGAGGAGCCGTCAAACCCCGAACTGGTCGTCGACACCAGCGATCGTGACATCGAATCGTGTATCGACGAACTGGTTGCCTATGTGAAGACCAACTTCGTAGTCTCAAGCTAGCGCCACTAATCGACGCTAATGCATTGAGTCACTTGACGTTCATCGACTGAACGCACTATGTTCACATAGTGAATGTGATGATATGAGCAACGCTGAACGCATCTCCACACCAGGTAAGGCAGATGATTCCGAGATCACTCTCGGCATCCTGAACGCCGTGCACGCGAACGAACGCATTACCCAGCGCTCGGTTGCCCAAGAGCTCGGCATCGCGCTGGGCCTTGCGAATGCCTATCTTAAACGTTGCGCCAAGAAGGGCCTGATCAAAGTCAGTCAGGCACCTGCGAACCGCTATGTTTACTACCTCACCCCTCAGGGCTTCACCGAAAAGAGCCGACTTACGGCTGAGTACCTGTCGGATTCCTTCCGGTTTTTTCGCAGTGCGCGAAACCAATGTTCCGAAGCGTTGCGAGAAGCAAGCCAGCGTGGCTGGACCCGAATCGCGCTTTACGGCGCCAGTGAGCTTGCCGAGGTGGCATCGCTCTGCGAGGCAGCTGACGTAGAGATCATCACGATTGTGGACCCCAGGTACGGGCAGGACAGCTTTGCCCATTTACCGGTCGTTGGATCGATCGAAGCGGCCGGCAAGATCGACGCACTGCTCCTGACAACGCTGGCCAATCCGCAAGCGGCCTACGATACGTTGATTCAGGACTTTCCTCCCGCGCGCGTGTTCGTGCCCACACTCCTGCGCATCACCACGACCGACGAAGGTCAATCGTGACGGCGCTGCGGAAACGGTGGTTTGTAGTACGCACTCACCCCAATGGTGAATTCAAAGCCCTTGGGCACATCATGCGCCAAGGCTTTGATGCCTATCTGCCCCGTTATCTGAAACGGCGGCGCCATGCCCGCAAGACCGACACGGTCCAGTCACCACTCTTTCCGGGCTATCTGTTTGTCGGCATGGATCCCGAGCAAGCTCGATGGCGTGCTCTTAATTCCACCGTCGGCGTCAGCGAATTGATCTGCAACAGCGGCTTTCCGGCCCCCATCCCCGACGATGTTATCGCGGATATTCGTCAGCACGAGGACGAGCACGGATACGTCATTCTGGGCGAACATGCCGACCTGCAAAAAGGCGACAAGGTTCGGATCACGGAAGGTGCCATGTCAGATCAGCTCGGTATCTTCGATGCGCCATCGGACCAGCACCGCGTCTTCCTGCTGCTCGATCTTCTGGGTCGTCAGGTTCGGGTCAAGATGCCGCTGACAGCACTCGCACCCGCGAGCTAGGCCACCCGCACCGATTTTATTTCAGGCTCAGCATAGGGTCTGTCCATCAAAGCCGTGTACTGGTTCTCTCTCACCCGGCACACGCGGTAAGGATCCTGACCGGCGTGATTCCAGGATGGCGACAGGGTCAGACCCACGGAAAACCCGAAGGTTTCGCAGAAATGGTCCGTGTCCCGGGGCACCGCATCTCCGCGCCCATAGGGGAAGGAAATCCACCACGGCCGGTGGCCGAGAATGTCGGTCAGAACGGCGAGGTTTTCAGAGACATCGGCCTTCATTTCGTCGGGCGGCATCGCCCCAAGCGGGCGGTGCGTGTGCCCGTGGCAGGCAATCATGTGCCCTGCTGCGCTCAGAATCTGCAGCTGCTCCGCGCTCATATAGGTTTCGCGACAAAACGCTGCCTCGTCCAAACCAATAGCGGCGAGCATGTGGTCAACGATGCTTTCCGTCTGCTCATGTGCAAGCGAGAAATTGGCCAGGTATTTGACGCAGGCGACCGGCGGGGTGTCGTGGACATATACCGCGCAGGCTTTCTCGCGAAACGCCGCTTGCCGAAGCAGCGCTCCCAAAGCGGGCAGATCAAGAGGACGCAGGAACAGAGCGAGCCAACGCTGACCGCAGTGCAATCGATAAAAGCGTGCTCTCCATCGGATCACCGAAGCGCATCCGCGCTCCAGAGCATCTTAAATGGGTTGCGACGCTTCCCTGTCTCGTCTGCCAGAGACAACCGTCAGATGCGCATCACCTCAAGCGAGTTCAGCCTAATGCAATGGGGCGCAAGCCGGGTGATCAGTGGGGCGTGCCGCTCTGCCGCATACACCACAGATCACTCCACGACGCAGGGGATGAAACCAGATGGTGGGGAGAGAAAAACATAAATGTCGCAGAAGTCGCACAAGCTTTATGGGAAAACTCCTCCGCTACACCGACCAGATAGTCTTTCCCGGATCACTAATGTACGTAATTGCACTCTACGGCCTTGTTTCCAAAGAAGATCGTTGAAGGTCATAGATTTCGACTCTCGGCCCCAAATACTCGAGACGTGAGTAGTCATGAACCATCCGGTTCTGCACAAGCTTTGTGGTCCGCAAGTCGGGTGGCATGAGGCCGGCATCCTTTGCCGCCGAATCATAAATTTCTATTGGCTGTACCGTATTTCTAAGCTGCTGGTGCAGTCGTGTAAGTGGAAGATCGTGTCGTTGCGAAACCACGAAATACCGAAACCCGGCCTCCCGCAAATCCGCTAATAATTTTTCGCCCAACGTGCCTTCAAGCGAACTTCTGGCGAACCGATTGAAATGAACCGCAAGAAATGCGCCGCCACGCCCGCTGGAGAGCGCAAAGCGATCCTGTGCATCTAGGCTCGATGAATTCAGGATTTCCTGAATTCTCAGTCCTGCGATTGAAGCGGGTAACTTAACCGGATTCATCGCAATTGCGACGCCTTCCGTTGGCTCAACATTCTCTGTAATCCACCGGATCGCGCGCTCACGCGAGTCGTCGGCTAAAAGGAGGCGATCAAGAGTTACCGCATTCCATCCTGCATAAATCAGGCCCAGCGTGAAAAGTCCGACAATGCCAACGACCCGCATGCGATGAAATGAGCAAACCTCAAGCACCGCGGCACCCGCCCCTGCAAGAAGTCCGAGTGCGGGAATGACAGGTAGAATGTAGCGATCCTCAAGTGGCAAAAAGAAATCAAGAAAGACCGTATAACTCAAAAAAGCTGCAGCGAGCGCGAGGACATGATAGGGGAAACGCACTAACCCAATCACTCCGCCGGCAACTCCAAACACCAGCAGAGCCGGCTCGCCTCGCCACAAAGCTCCCATGTAAAAGCTTAGTGTATCCAGGTAACCAACCAGCGATTTTGACTGATCGACTGGCAGGACCGGTTCCGATCCGCCAACCAGTCTTTCAATAGCGGGCACATTGAGAAGGCCCGTAGTTAAAGCCCCGGCGGCAAAGATCATCAGGCTCCAGAATAAGAAACGATTAAGAAACCTGGCCCTGTACCGCAACAGGTGCAGCAACCCGAATGCGCCGTAGCCCAGAATAGCGATGTAACCGACCGCAAATCCTGCGGCGGCGGCCAACCCACACCAGATCGCCCGGCGCATATTCGGGTTTTCGTAGTAACGCCAGGCAAGCCAGGCCGTCAGCCATGTGAAAAACACGGTTGCTGACCAGTGGCGTGCAAAGTGACTGAGCAGGACGTGAAACCAACTGACCGAGAGGAGCGCTGCCCCAAACAACCCTGCAGCCGGCGAGGCAAACATAGCCGCCGCCAATCGATAGATCAGCCAGACCGTCGCGATTGAGAAAGCCGCGCCCAACAAACGCGCCGCAAGAAAAAACAAACCGAGCTCTGTGAGTAAAACCCCGGGCAAATCAGCCAATGGCGGGAAACCAGCAATCGCAAACAACACTCCAGTGAGGGGCGCATATAGCGCCAGATACGCGTAAGGCAAACCAATCGGATAATAAAGTTGCTCGGCCAACACCGGATCGAGGGTCGGGATAAAGCTTCCTGTCTGAGCCATCCGAAGAGCCCCACCAACTAGGATCTCTTCATCGGAAACGAGCGGATGAGGCAATCCATAGTCAATCCCCAGCAGCCGCAGCGCGGCCGCAACGATCAGGATAGCAACCAGAGCCAGGGTTATTTGGCCACGCGAAATCAAAGGTCTGTAAAAATCATAACGCAAGAATTTCCGGTTTTGTCCCCACAGCTGACCAGGACATTTCGTTCACCCACTCCAAGGTCACGTTCTGTAACCCAGCAGATTGCATCAAATCCTTCACCTCGTCGCGGCGATAGTAGTGAGCGATGCGCGGAATCATCTGATCAAACACAATTGCCTTGAGATGCCGAAAGCTCAGATCACGCAGCAGATTGTGGTATTCTAGACGACCCCAGCCGAGCCGCAGCAAACTCCAGAGCAACGCTGTCGGGAACCATGACAGGAAGAACACGACAGACAACGGAAGCCGTGCAAACAGCAATCGGCGCAATGGATTGAACCAGCGCACGATCCACTCGTTGTTCTCGTACCCGTAGACCCACATCATGACGCGGCCACCCGGCTTCACAGCCTGGGTCATCCGGCTCAGTGCGAGTTCAGGGTCCTCAAGGTGGTGGATCACGCCAATCGAAAACGCGATATCAAACCGATTTCGGTCCGCAATATCGTAGACGCTCTCATGGTCAACCTGCACCGGGCTTGATTCGAGATTGACGCGGGCCCCTGCCAGTGAGCGTTCATCGACATCAATCGCGCGCCCGGACACCGCCCCGGACTTGATCGCCCAGTAAATATTGCGGCCCATCCCGCATCCCACGTCGAGCACTTCGGCGCCCTGCCAGGTATCAAGGGGCAGAGACGCTGTCCAGCGTTTGAACTGGATTTCATGCACGGGAAGGATCTCGGAGAAAATCCCCCAAGAGTAACCAAACCTCTCGGGCGAACCGGATTTGATATCGGGACTAGCGGTCATGACACCTGTTTCTCGACGATGGTACGCGTATGCTGGAGGCAACCGGCCAAGTCAACAAACAATACTCCTGCGTGACACGCCCGACGTTCGGATGTATGCCATCGGGAACCAGTGTCCCGGAACGGCACAAGGCCCATTTCGGGTTTCACCGACCCGAATGCGCACTGGGCGTCGTAGGTGAACGAGATTTTATTCATGACCACTGCGTCACATCCCGATATCGAACTTTCGGTTGTCATCCCGCTCTACAATGAGGCCGGAAATCTGCGCCCGCTTCATGATGAGCTGGCAACGGCACTTCCCAAGACCGGCCGGTCCTACGAGATCATTCTAGTCAACGACGGCAGCCGCGATGACACCGAAGCCATTCTGGCCGAACTCGCCGCGAAAGACCCGACGATCCACGCCATCAACCTGCGGCGGAATTTCGGTCAAACCGCGGCAATCATGGCCGGCCTGGACCACGCCCGCGGCGCGGTCATAGTTCCGCTCGACGGCGACTTGCAGAACGACCCTGAGGATATTCCCGGCCTGCTGACAAAGCTCGACGAAGGCTATGACGTCGTGTCGGGCTGGCGCCAAAACCGCCAGGACGAAAAAGGGCGATCCCTGCTCAGCCGAATTGCAAACCGCTTCATTTCGATGATCAGCGGGGTCCACCTGCACGACTATGGCTGCACCCTGAAAGCATATCGCCGGGAGGTCATCGAAGGTGTCCGGCTGTATGGCGAGATGCACCGCTTTGTCCCGATCTATGCCACCTGGCAGGGCGGCCGTGTCACCGAGATGCCCGTCAATCACCGGGCCCGTACCGTCGGCAAATCAAATTACGGCTTCGAGCGTATCTTCAAGGTGATGTTTGACCTGATGGTCGTCCAGTTCCTGATGCGTTACGACACCAAACCGATCTATGTCTTCGGGCTGGTAGGGACCCTCTCGATCCTGATTTCGTTTCTCGGCGGACTAGCCGCGCTGTACCTGCGCGTCTTCGAAGGCACCTCGCTGATTCAGACACCGTTGCCCCTGCTCTCCGCCCTGACATTCCTGACCGGGGTGATCTGCATCCTGATGGGCCTGATGGCTGAACTGCTGGTCCGGGTCTATTACGAGAGCCAGGGCAAAACGACATATCTGGTCAAGCAGGTGCGCAAAATGCCGACAGCGGACAAAACGGACGCTGCGTGAATGTGCGGCATCGCCGGATTCATCGGGGCAGGCAACCAAACCGACATCGCGCGTATGACCCGGGCTATCGCCCATCGCGGGCCCGATGATGAAAGCTTCTTTGCCGACCCAGACCGAAATCTCCATTTCGGATTTCGTCGCCTTTCCGTGCTTGATCACGACGGCGGCAAGCAGCCGATGCAGACAATTGGGGGCGATCTGACCGTCGTCTTCAATGGTGAGATCTACAATCACCGCGAGCTGCGTCACATTCTCGAACAGAAGGGCCACCGCTTCGTCAGCAATCATTCCGATACCGAAGTGCTGCTTCACGGGTATCGGGAATGGGGCGAATCCCTCCCAGAACGTCTGAACGGCATGTTCGCGTTTGCGATCTATGACCGGCCCCGACAGCGGGTATTCATGGCCCGCGACCGTTTCGGCGAGAAACCTGTTTTTCTACACCATGCCACGGGGCTTTTTGCCTTCGCCTCCGAAATCGAGGCGCTGGCCGCCCATCAAAACATCACACCTAAATGGGATTCGACGGCGCTACAGAAGTATTTTGCCTATGGCTACTTCCCCGCACCACACACGCCCTATCGCGGCATCGAGAAGCTTCGCGCGGGCCACTATCTGGTCTTCGACATCGCCCGAGGAACCGTCTCCCATTCCCCTTACTGGACATTCCAACTGCGCCCGGATGACAGCCTCACCAACGAGGACGAACTCGCCGCCGAACTCCGGGACCACCTGAAGACCGCCGTAAACCGTCGCCTTGAAGCCGATGTGCCGCTTGGGTTTCTTCTGAGCGGCGGCATCGATTCAAGTGCCATCGTAGCACTGGCGGCCGAAGAACTTGGTGCCGACAATCTGCAAACCTTCAACATCGCCTTTGCCGAAGCTTCATTCGACGAATCCGATCATGCGGCCACCGTTGCCGAGGCCTTCGGAACCACGCATCACGTCCATTTGTGCGACTTGGCGGCGATGCGGAATGGCATCTCCGAACTGCTTAACCGGATGACCGAACCTCTGGGGGACAGCTCAATCCTGCCCACCCATCAGGTCTGCGCCTTCGCACGACAACATGTGACCGTAGCCCTAACCGGCGATGGCGGCGACGAACTTTTCGCGGGCTACGATCCTTTCCGCGCGCTGGCAATGGCCAAAACCTACCAAAGCCTAGTGCCCAGCGGACTGCATCGCTGGATCGGGTCGCTGGTCGGGCGGATACCCATATCCGACCGCAATATGAGCCTCGATTTCAAACTCCGGCGGACCCTGCGCGGCCTCGATCACGGACCCTCCCTGTGGAACCCCGTCTGGATGGCCCCCCTCGCTGTAGACGAGATCGCAGAACTGTTCGAAACACCAATTGATCCCGAAAGCCTTTATGAGGACGCCATCGCAACTTGGAACGATTGCGAGAGCGAAAACCTCGTCGACCGCACGTCCGAGTTCTTTACGCGGCACTATCTTCAGGATGACATCCTGATCAAGTCAGACCGGGCCAGCATGCTTGAATCCCTCGAGCTCCGTGCGCCGTTCCTCGACAACGACCTCGTGGCGTTTGCCCAGAGACTCCCTGCGCGGTTCAAATACCGACGGGGAACCACCAAGTATCTTTTGCGCAAAGCAGTCGAAGGCGATCTCCCGACAGAGATTGCGACGCGCCCCAAAAAGGGTTTTGGTATTCCGCTCTCGGCCTGGCTGCGCGAGCTACCCACACCCGCCACGACTGGCGTTGGGACACTACCTCTCAACGAAGCATGGCTATCAGCCCGTTGGGAGGAGCACCGCACGCGCCAGAAAGATTGGCGCCATGCGCTATGGTGCTGGATGACCTTGCGTGATTCAGCTGCGAGCGTATTTCGTGCAAGTTGAATGAACCCCGTGCTACAGCTCTT
The DNA here is from genome assembly GCA_964276015.1 of uncultured Alphaproteobacteria bacterium. Lineage (GTDB taxonomy): Bacteria > Pseudomonadota > Alphaproteobacteria > UBA6615 > UBA6615 > JABJAG01. Next base: position 12,215 of record CAXYDO010000001.1, read on the forward strand.
TTTGTACGCTTACCATGGAAGCTCGGAATCTTGACGCAGCCTAAACCGCAAGTCGCACTCGTGCGCGGACCTATAGTTTCGACGGTCAGTGCGTTCAACAACGAGGCAACCCCAGCCATCGGGTTTGCTTATATCTCCGCCTATGTCGCAAGTCGGGGCTATCCGGTTGAAATCGTGGACGCCATTGGTGAAGGGCTCGATCATTTCACCCCGCAGGATAATTACCCCGGCTATCACGCCCAGGGCCTAACCTTCGAACAGATTTTCGACCGTATTCCCGACGGGACCGGCGTTATCGGAATCTCCGCAATGTTTTCGGGCGAATGGCCCGTGACCCGTGACCTGATCACAGCCATCAGGGTGCGTTTCCCCGATGCGCTCATAGTGGCGGGCGGCGAACACATCACCGCCCTGACCGAATACAGCCTGCGCGACTGCGCCGGGCTCGACATCTGTGTCCGCGGTGAAGGTGAACACACTTTCTTCGAAGTTCTGGAAGCCCATTCCACCGAGACGCCGTTCGAAGCGGTTGCCGGAATCGCGTTCCTCGACCCTGAAGGCAATTTTGTCGATACCGGTAACAAGCCGCGAATTCGCGAAATCGATGCAATCCCCTGGCCGCACTGGCCCGAGGGATACCTGGAGCGATTCTGGGAGGCCGGTAAATCCTACGGAGTCGCGACCGAGCGCGACATGCCGATCATGGCCTCACGGGGATGCCCTTATCAGTGCACCTTCTGTTCGAACGCCCATATGTGGACGACCCGATACATCCTGCGCGATGTCGACGACCTAGTCGCCGAGATCAAAAGCTACAAAGAGCGCTACGGCATCACCGCGTTGCAGTTCTACGACCTGACAGCGGTCACCAAAAAGCGCTGGACGATCAATTTCTGCAACAAGCTGATCGATGAAAAAATAGACCTGCAATGGTCTCTGCCCTCGGGCACGCGCAGCGAGGCGCTCGACGAGGATACCCTCAGCCTCCTGAAAGCGACCGGATGCAACTATCTGGTCTATGCCCCCGAAAGCGGTTCTCCGGAAACCCTGATTAAAATCAAGAAACGGATCGACAAACCGAAATTCACAGAATCTGTGCTCGAGGCCAAACGCCAGGGACTGATTCTGCGAACCAACATGATTATCGGCTTTCCCCATGAGACCCGGCGCCATGTTTTCGAAACAATCCGCTACGGGCTCTATCTCGCCGCGCGCGGTGTGGACGAGGTCACGATTAATATTTTCTCGCCCTATCCCGGCACGGAGATATTTAACGAGTTGATCGAGAACGGGCTTGTCTCCCTCAACGACGAATACTTCCTATCCCTGACGTCCCTGAACAGCGACTACACGTCCCTGAACCCCCTCACGGTGAACCCCGTCATGGGCCCGCGGGAACTCGCCGCATATCGGCTCGGCTTTATGCTGCTCAACTATATTGTGGGCTACATCATGCGACCGGGGCGCATCATCCGCACCCTGCGGAACATCTTCACCGAGCGCGGCACTGCAACGGTTCTTGAGCACCGGCTGCGCGATGTCGTTCAGCGCAGGCGCCGCGGCACGTCGGATGATGACAAGGCGGCTGAACGCGAAGCAGCCTAATCCGTCGAAAGCCCGACCAGTAGAATTCCGATCGAGATCAGCAGAATACCACCCCATCGCATCAGGCCGATGGATTCTCCCAGCACCAGATTCGCAGCCAGTATGATTGCCACGAACTGCGCGGCAGCCAGCGCTTGAGCCACATTGAGGGGCGTTGACCGCAGGATATAGAAATAGAACCCGAACGCCGCCGTAAACGCCGCAAGCGAACCGACAACGTAGACATTCAGCGCGGGGTGCAGGAACGAAAGCCGGGCGCCGGTTTCACCGGAGCCGACCTTGAGCAGAAGATTGGCCGACACCATGCCGGATATCATTCCGGCGAATAGCAAAACTTTGATCATGATCTTTCATCCTTCTTGCTGGCGACGCCAACCACCTGTAATCCACGCATCCGCATTCTAGGTGTTCGCGCCACGAGATCGTCGAACCACACACTGAATCGCGTCAGCGCGCGGATACCCGGCAGGTAACGAAACGCCCGGTTGAAAACCAGCACATCACTGTTCATGAAAAGGCAAAATCCGGCATAGCCATAGGTGCGCCAGTGTTCGAGGGTCAGACCCGCACTGTCGAGAGGCGGCTTGGTTTCTACGTAACGCAACGGGCGCTCAGTCTCATGATCCAGCGCCGGGGACAGCCGGTAGATGAGTGCGCGCAAACCGCGCCACAGCAGGAAATCACTAACCGGCTCACGCCAATAGAACCGTCCGCCAGGTTTGAGAATTCGCGCAATTTCCCGAAACAAGCCCTCGCGATCATTCACGTGATGAATGCCGCCGAGCATGACGACCGAATCAACACTTTCATCGGCCAGCGGCACCTTCGTGGCATCACCCTGAACCAGGGTCCACGAATCACGCACGCCTTCGTGGATCGCGGCGTTGAGCATCTCTTCGGAGATATCGACCCCAACCCCCTCGGGAATCCGATCGGCAAGCAACCGAAGCGCCTCGCCCCGCCCGCAGCAAAGTTCGGCGGTCACCCCAAGGTCGCGGTCGCCAATCGCGTCATGCAAAGCACGGTCAAGATAGGCGGTGTAGACCTCAGTATGGGGGTAGTCGAGATGCTCGACATAAGCCGCTGCGATACGGTCGTAGTGTTCGCGCTGGCGCTCGGCATCCGAACTGAGAATCGATTCGGCGAACAGCGGCACGCCGAGCGCGTTCACACGGTAGCGATGCGCCGAATTCTCAGTGCGCAGAAACGCCCCATCGCGCTGCAGCATGTCGCCTGTTTCGGGACATCGCAGAAGCGACATCATCGCAGGTTCGCCAAGTCCGGTTTCTTTGTTTGGATCGCTCACGCAGACCTAGATAGTCGCTTCGCCATGACGCAGCAACCGACCGCGTGCAATATGCCCACATCAGCCTGAATTGCGGCGCGAGGTGTTTCGTGCGATATGCCGAACTCTCGAGAACGAACAAGAGACGTTCCGACGCAACATCTTCATGGAATTTTCCAGCTACACCTTCGTTCTGTTTTTCCTGCCGGCCACGCTGCTGGGCGCCGCGATATTGATGCGCGTAGGCACCCAAAGCGCGCGCATGCTGTTTCTCGCCGCAGCCTCGATATTGTTCTACGCGTGGTGGGATTGGCGCTTTGTCAGCGTGCTGGCCCTCTCGCTGGTGGTGAACTACGTGATCGGCCTGGCACTGGCCCGCGCGGCCCGCAAGCCAGTCCTGATCGCGGGAATCGGGTTCAACCTGCTGCTACTGGGTTACTTCAAATATGCGGACTTCTTCATCGCGAATTTGAACGCAGCTCTAGGCGGCGATATTGGGGCGCTCGCCATTGTGTTGCCCTTGGGCATTTCGTTTTTCACGTTCCAGCAAATCGCCTATTTGGTGGATGTCTATCGCCGGGAAGCCGTGGAGCATTCCTTTGGGCATTACCTCCTCTTCGTGAGCTTTTTCCCGCAACTGATCGCGGGACCGATCGTTCACCACAAGGAAATGATGCCCCAATTTGTGGCTGGGCGGGCCGGACGCATCCTGCCGGCGACCTTCGCCCAAGGTCTGGCGATCTTCATGGTGGGGCTGTTCAAAAAAGTGATGATCGCCGATTCGATCTCCCAGTTTTCCAATCCGGTTTTCGACGCTGCGGCGGGCGGCCTGGCTGTCCCCCTACTGGAAGCCTGGGGCGGGGTCACAGCCTATTCCTTCCAGATTTATTTCGACTTCTCCGCTTATTCCGACATGGCGATCGGACTCGGCCTGATGTTTGGCCTGCGACTGCCCATCAACTTCAACTCACCCTATCGAGCTACAAGCATCGTCGATTTCTGGCGCCGCTGGCACATCACCCTCTCGCGCTTCCTGCGCGACTACCTCTATATCCCGCTCGGTGGAAATCGCCATGGGCCGGCACGCCGCTACGCCGCTCTGGCGGTCGTGATGCTGCTTGGTGGTCTCTGGCATGGTGCAGCCTGGACCTTTGTCATCTGGGGTGCCCTGCATGGTGCAGCGCTCGTACTCACCCATTTCTGGCGCCGGCAGATTCTCGGACGTGCCACCCATGAGGAACCCCGAACGGCCCTTGGCCGCGGATTGGGAATCGCGTTCACGCTGCTTTTCGTTACCATCGCCTGGGTCTTCTTCCGCGCACCGGATGTCAGCACTGCCCTGAACCTGCTTGCCGGCATGATCGGGATGAACGGTGTTGTTCTGCCACATACCTATCTCGGGTATCTTGGTCCGCTGAGACCCGCCGCTATAGAATCCGGGATTCGATTTGAGGAAGCCTATCTGTTCCTCGGATTGCGTCAGCTGCTATGGGCCGCAGGATTGCTGGCGCTGGTCTGGTTGATGCCCAACACCCTGCAATGGGCGTCCTACCGGCCCCCCGCGGGTACGCCAACTCCGCGCATTATAGAGTGGGCCAAAGTGCTGCGGTGGCGCCCCAACCCGGCCTGGGCATTGATCCTGTCCGCGGCTGGCATCGCCTGCCTGCTGTTCATGTCCCGTGGCGGGACCTTCTTGTACTTCCAGTTCTAGGTGGTGATCCGATGAACACGCATTACCGGCGATTCACCCTTCTGGTCCTGCTACCGGTGCTACTCCTGCTGCCCGCCGGAGCGGCCAACTGGAAATTCCTGAAAGCAGCAGGAGAGTTGACCTCTATCAAGCAGGTTGCCGTCATTCAACAGCATGACGGCGGTCTGTACGGTACCGCTCTTCATCCCAACGTCTATCCCTACAAACTCGAACTCTACGCCGCGCGAAAGCCCGAGATCGTCGTGATCGGCTCCTCGCGTGTGCTGCAGTTCCGCCAACGTCAGTTCACGCGCCCGTTCGCCAATCTCGGGCGAACCATTAACTACGCCGCCGAGGCCGTTAAACTGGTGCAGGACATGCTGGCTATCGGGCGTCCCGACATCGTCCTGTTCGGGATTGATCACTATTGGCTCAACCCCGCCTACACCACCGCTCCGGACTTCCGAACCCACGACCTCCGGGGTGGTAGCCTGACGCCCGACGCGATGTTGACGCCGTTCCGCTGGCTTCTCGATGGCCGGGTTAGTCCGACCACGTATCGCAATTTTTTGGCAAATAAAGTGCCCCAGGCGCCAAACGGTCAGCCCCTGATCGGGATACAAGCCATTCAGGCCGGCGCCGGGTTCGGCGCGGACGGCAGCTGGTATTATGATCACTACATCTATGGCCGTCGCGCTGCCGAGGATCCCGAATTCAGAGACACATTGCGACGCATTTCGACTAACAGCGCCCAGTTTCGATATGGCCGCGAGATCGACCTCGACCGGCTCGCAGCGCTGAAAACGACCATTTCCCTGCTCCAGAAGGCCGGCGTTCGGGTCGTCACCTTCGTCCCGCCAATGGCCGCGCGTGTCAGAAGCGAAATGGACGCGCGTGCAGATGCCTATGGCTACGTCTCTTCAGCGCGGGCCGCGATCGCCGCGATCGGCTCTCCCCATGCGGACTATCTGGATGGCAGTACCATCGGGATCAATGATTGCGAGTTTATCGACGGGTTTCACGTCGGGGATGTCGGCGTCGCCCGGCTCCTTCTTGATCTTGCCGAAAGGCCGGAAACAGGGCTCGCGCCGACCCTCGACCTTGCGCATTTGCGCGCCGTAATTGCACGCGATGCGGGCCATTCTACATCGGACCGGCAGTTTCGCCGCGAGGGCGAAGACGAGATCGATTTCCTGCGTCTCGGCTGCCCCAAACAAACACCTTGACCGATCACGGCCCAAGTCAGGTTAATCTCGTTTATTCAACATGTTCGTGTGTTCTTGACAGTCGTGTTCAACACATGAACAATGTTGGAATTCCCCGGCGGACCACTCGCGGTGTCGATTCACCCTGAGTGCGGTAGCATGTCTAACAGACGCTTCCGGGTATACCCGCCACACACCCTGAGCCGCCCCGGACTCGCCCGCAAGAAACCGGTTTTCATGACAACATCCTTTGACCCTGATTATCTCGACGAGAATGCTCCGGATCTGAACGGTGCATCCATCATGATCACCGGTGGCACCGGGTCCTTTGGGCAGGCGTTCATCCGCACCGCTCTCGCGCGCTACAAGCCGCGAAAGCTGATCGTCTTCTCGCGCGACGAACTCAAGCAGTACGAGATGCAGCAAAACCCGATATTTCGGGATCAGGAATGCATGCGTTACTTCATCGGCGATGTCCGAGATGTCGACCGGCTCGAGATGGCAATGCGCGATGTCGACTATGTGATCCACGCCGCCGCCCTGAAACACGTCCCGGCCGCTGAGTACAACCCCTTCGAATGCATCCGCACCAATGTTCACGGTGCCGAGAATGTCGTCTCGGCATCTATCCGGACCGACGTAAAACGCATCGTCGCCCTGTCGACCGACAAGGCTGCGAACCCGGTTAACCTATACGGGGCAAGCAAGCTCGCCGCCGACAAGATTTTTGTCGCCGGTAACAACCTCAGCAGCGGGCGCCCGATCTATTCCGTGGTACGATACGGCAATGTCGCCGGTTCACGGGGCAGCGTTGTACCGTTCTTCCGCAAGCTGGTGGCAGAAGGCGCCGCCGAAATGCCAATCACCGATGACCGGATGACTCGTTTCTGGATTACTATCACTCAGGGGGTCGAGTTCGTTCTGTCCTGTCTCGGCGGCATGGAGGGCGGTGAAATCTTCGTGCCCAAGATTCCGAGCATGAAAGTGACCGATGTCGCCGGCGCCATCGCACCGGATTTGCCCCAACGAATCGTCGGCATCCGACCCGGTGAGAAACTGCACGAAATCATGATAACCGAGGACGATGCCCGCTCGACGGTCGAGCTCGCTGATCGCTATGTCATTCTCCCCTCCGACAACGCCGCGTTGCGGGAAAGCTATCTGGGCCGAGACGCCAAGACGCTGACCGAGGGCTTTACCTTCGCCAGCAACACCAACAGCCACTGGCTCGACCAGGACGGCTTCCGCGGCATGCTCGCGAAGGCCGAGGCATAAGGGCCGATACAGAGATGAAACACTGCTCCCGATGCGTCATGCCGGAAACGGCCGAAACGCTTGGCTTCGATGAGGCCAACGTCTGTTCGGTCTGCGACCAGGTCGAGTTCAAACAGACCGGGATCGACTGGACAGTCAAAAAGATCGAGCTCAACGATATCATCGAGAGCGCGCGCGGGAAATATGACTATGACTGCATCGTACCGTTTTCGGGGGGCAAGGATTCGACCTACACCCTCTGGTACCTGGTGCGCGAACTCGGACTGAAACCTCTGGTCGTCCGTTTCAATCACGGCTTCATGCGTTCGACGCTGATCGAGAACAACCTGCGGACCTTCCGGGCCCTGGGCGTTGATGTGCTCGACTTCACACCGAACTGGCAAGTGGTCCGCAAGCTCATGTTCGAAGCCCTACGCCGGCGCGGAGATTTCTGCTGGCACTGCCACACCGGCATCTTCTCCTACCCGATGTGGGTGGCGCTGGAGAAAAAGGTGCCTCTGGTGATCTGGGGTGAGCCCTCGGCAGAATACTCCTCTTTCTACAGCTATGATGAGGAAGAAGAAGTCGACGAGCGCCGCTTCAACACCGTGGTCAATCTCGGGATCAATGCCGAAGACATGTTCGGCATGCTCGACAACACGATTACCGATTTTCCGGTCACCGCACGCGACCTGAAACCCTACACCTACCCGCCCGCCGCCGATCTCCGGCGCGAACGCGTGCGCTCGGTCTGCCTGGGCTCCTTCATCCCGTGGGATGTGCGGAAACAGGTCGACCTCATCAAGGACGAACTCGGCTGGCAGGGCGACGAGGTCGAGGGCGTGCCGCCCGAATACGACTACGAGAAAATCGAATGCTTCATGCAGGGTGTGCGGGACTACATCAAGTATCTCAAACGCGGCTTTGGCCGAACCGCCCATTTAGCATCCATCGACATTCGCAATGGGCGCATAACCCGCGAAGAAGGCGAGCGGCTGGTCAGCGAATATGACGGCAAACGCCCGGCCTCGCTGGATCTGTTCCTCGACTATCTGGGCATCGATGAGCGCGAGTTCATGAGGCTGGTCGGCGAGCATGTGGTCGCGCCCCATGAGTCCTTGGATTACGACTGGGCCCAGGCAAACAAGATGGAGCAGAAGCCCTGGGACCACGACCAGTGGACACGTATCGGCATCGCACCCAAATCCGGGGAGCAGGGCTAAACTACATCAGTGCTGGAGCGTTCTATCGAAACACCGCCACCGCCTGAGTGATAGCCCGGAACCCCACCGACCCAGATGACCGTTACCGTCGTTGATTACGGCGCAGGCAATATTCGTTCTGTCCTCAATGCGATCGCATATACGGGCGAAGACGCGCTTGCGAGTGCAAATCCGGAAATTCTCACGAATGCTGAACGGATTATTCTGCCCGGTGTCGGAGCAGCCGGCAGCGCCCTCGGCGTTCTGCGTGATCGCGGGCTGACGGACGCGCTAGAATTGGCCCGCAAACGTGGCACCCCCATCCTCGGTATTTGTCTGGGGCTTCAGATGCTGGCCGAAGAGCTCGATGAGTTCGGAACCCATAAGGGGCTGGGCTGGATTGACGGCCGGGTCGGGCCGATCGCCGATCAGGTTGGGCCCGATGTTCGGGTTCCGCATATCGGCTGGGCGCGGGTCGATCAGGTCGATGGCCCCGCCGCCGCCTTTTTCGGTCGTAACGAAAAATCGAACTACTTTTACTTTTGCCACTCGAACTGTCTGACAACGATCCCGTCGCTGGTGGCCGCAACAGTGGACCTCACCACACCCATCGTGGCGGCGGTGCAAAAGGAAAACGTTCTCGCCGTTCAGTTTCACCCGGAGAAGAGCCAGATCAACGGGTTTCGTTTCCTCGAAGCGTTTCTCGACTGGCGGCCCTGAACACAATTCATGCCGACCAACCGAATTATTCCCAGCCTGCTATTGCGCGAAGGCCGTCTCGTGAAGGGTGAAGCCTTTGCCCGGCACCGCGATGCGGGGAACCCCGCGACGACGGCGCGCGCCCACAACGCCCAGGGCGCCGATGAGATCATCGCAATGGATATCGATGCGGCCCGCCAGGAACGTGGGCCCGATCTTGAGGTCGTGACAAAAATCGCAGCAGAAGCACAAATTCCCCTGATCATCGGCGGCGGCATTACATCAACGGAAACTGCCCGCGCCTGCCTTGCCGCCGGAGCCGACAAGGTTTGCCTGACCACCGCCGCGCTCGATGCGCCCGAGCTCATCACCGAAATGGCCAAACTCTGTGGCCGTCAGGCCGTCGTGCTCGGGATCGACGTCATGACCGACCCGGATGGGACGCGCCAAATTTTCGACCACCGGTCCGGCACCACCAGACCAGAGACGGACTGGCGCGACTGGTTAACCCAGGGGGTCGCCCTGGGGGCCGGTGAAATTCGCCTGATGGCGGTCGACCGCGAGGGACATCGCACCGGGTTCGATCTGGGGCTGCACGCTGAAGCGCGCGCACTCGTCAACACGCCGATCATCCTCGAAGGCGGTGCTGGCACGCTGGAAGACCTCACCGAGGCCATGGCCGCCGGGGTAGATTCCCTGGCGCTGGGCACCATGCTGGTGTTTTCCGACAATAATCTCGTCAAGCTTCGTCGCGTTCTGGCCGGCGCGGGTCAGCCCATGCGGCCCTGACATATTCCCATGACCAAACTCGAAACCCCTCAATTAATTCTGACAGAACTCAACGCCGAACAGGCGGGTGAGCCCTATCTGTCTTGGATGAATGATGCCGGGATCATGCAGTTTCTGGAATCCCGTTTTCACAGCTACACCGAGGCTGACCTCGCGGATTTCATCGCGACAACAAATACCGATCCTGCGAATTTAATGCTCGGCATGTTTCTCAAATCTGACGGACGCCATGTTGGAAACATAAAAATCGGCCCCATAGACCCCCATCACGCGCGTGGCGATATCGGTTTGCTGATCGGTGATCGCGCCCAGTGGGGTAAAGGCCTCGCCCGGGAATCCATCGACGCGCTGGCAAGCCATGCGCTCGGCGAACTTGGCCTGCACAAGGTCACTGCGGGCTGCTATGGCGCAAACCTTGGCGCGCAAAAGGCCTTTCTCGCGGCCGGATTCACAGAAGAAGGCCGCCGACCCAGCCATTTTCGCTACGAAGATGGCTGGCAGGATCATGTCCTGCTCTGCAGGTTCGCTGATGACGGCTGACCAACACACAATCGCCGTGATCGGACTGGGTTCGATCGGGCGGCGACATGCGACCAACTTCAGTGCACTCGGTTGCCGGGTTCTCGGGTTTGATCCCGATCCTCAGTCCCGGGAAACAGCTGAGAATCTGGGATTCGAAACCTGTGACAAGCGCAGCACCGCACTGAATGCCGCAACGGCCGCCGTCATCTGCTCCCCGAGTGGCGCGCATCTGGACGATCTGGAGGCCAGCCTAGAAGCCGGCTGTCATGCGCTTGTCGAAAAACCGCTTGGCCACGAACTTTCACGCGCGCAGGCGCTCGTCGCACGAGCCACGCAGGATGAACGCTCCGTTTCCATGGGCTTCAATCTGCGCTTTCATCCCTGTGTCGAACAGGCGCGCGCGGCTCTGACCAAGGGGGACATCGGGGACCCTGCCTGGTTTCGCGCCCTCGCGGCCAGCCACCTGCCCGACTGGCGCCCCGGGCATGATCATCGACAGGGTTATGCCAACGACCCGGTTGCGGGCGGCGTGATCATGGATTTTACCCACGAGATCGATCTGGCCATTCACCTTCTCGGCCACGGACAACTCAAGACCGCCGCCACACGCGTGACCGGCATACTGGGTCTTGAGACCGAAGACATCGCGGATCTGATTGTGGTTCACGACAACGCAACACATTCAAACATTCACGTCGATTTTCTGACACGTCCCGCCCAACGCATGTTCGAAATTGCCGGCACAAACGGCTTCATTCGCGCCGACCTGATAACCCGACACTATCAGCGCTGGGGCGCCGATGGCGCCCTGCAGGAAGACCAGACCCACCCCGGCGGGTTCAACGAAGACTACGTGAATGAAGCACAACATTTTCTGGAATGCCTCGACGGCGCGACTCCCCGGTGTCCGGCCTCGGAAGGTCTGAGCTCCCTCGCCATCGCACTGGCCGCACGCAACATGGCTGAAACACGCACATCATCATGACGAACACCGTCGCCATCATTCAGGCCCGCATGGGGTCCTCACGTCTCCCGGGTAAAGTGCTGATGCCGCTGGGCGATCGCGCAGTGCTCGCGCGCGTGATCGATGCCGCGCGCACAATCGCGGGTGTCGACGATGTCTGGGTGGCCACATCCGACCTGTCGGGAGATGACGCCGTCGCAACCTGGTGCGCCGAGAACACTGTTGATTGCTTCCGCGGTTCTGAGACGGACGTTCTGGCGCGATTTGCCGGTGCGGCGGCGCAGGCCAGCGCCGCGATCGTTTTGCGAATTACCGCAGATTGCCCGTTCCTCGATCCCGCGGTTGCAGGACAGGTCCTGACCCTCCTGCGCCGGACAGGTGCGGGCTACGCCAACAATTTCGACCCGCGCACCTGGCCCGATGGACTCGACTGCGAAGCGATGCGCCGGGATGTTCTCGACGCCGCCGCCCGCGAAGCCACGCGGGACTACGATCGTGAACACGTGACACCCTATATTCGTGCCCGGCGCGACCGATTCCGGATCGAAAGTCTGGTCTGCCCGATTCCAGGACTTGGCACAGAGCGCTGGACGCTCGACACAGAAACCGACCTCGATCACCTGAGTGCCATTGCGGACAAACTGATCGACCTTCCGACCCCGGGGTTTCTCGACGTGCTGGAGGTTGCAGACAAGATCGATGGCACGGCCCATCCAACGGCCGGGGCCAGCCATCAGACCGGTGTCGGAGATTCCTCAAACGAAGGGCGCTACGCCACGTCCCAGGCGCTGCTCGAAAGGGCGGAAAAAACAATCCCGCTCGGCTCGCAGACGTTCAGCAAAAGCCGCATCCAGTATCCCGAGAACAACGCCCCGCTGTTTCTCAGCCACGGCGAAGGCGGACGGGTCTGGGATGTGGACGGGAACGAGTATGTCGATCTTGTCTCGGGACTTTTGCCCATCGTTCTGGGTTATCGTGATCCGGACGTGGACGCCGCACTCCGCCGCCAACTCAGCGCCGGCATCACATTCAGCCTCGCGACAGAACTTGAGGCTGAACTGGCAGAACGGCTGGTACGCCAGGTGCCCTGTGCGGAGATGGTGCGGTTCGGGAAGAACGGCAGCGACGCCACATCGGCGGCCGTACGACTGGCCCGCGCAGCAACCGGGCGCGACCGACTTTTGATGTGCGGCTATCACGGCTGGCAGGACTGGTATATCGGCGCGACGGCCCGCCATCTTGGTGTTCCGAACGCGGTCCGAGAACTGTCCACGATGATCCCCTTCAACGATCTCGGGATCGTCGAAGATCATTTCCGCAAAGACAGCGACAATATCGCAGCACTGATCCTCGAGCCTGCAAGCGCCGAAGAACCGCAGCCAGGTTATCTCGAGGGACTACGGGAGCTTTGCACCCGGCATGGTGTGATCCTGATTTTCGACGAGGTCATCACCGGCTGTCGATGGTCACCCGGCGGCGCACAGGCGCATTACGGCGTGACACCGGACCTGTCATCCTTTGGCAAGGCCATGGGCAACGGCATGCCGATTTCGGCCATCGTCGGGCGCGCCGACATCATGACACTCATGGAAGACATTTTCTTCTCCGCAACCTTCGGCGGCGAAGCTCTCTCTCTGGCTGCCGCGATTGCGGCCCTCGACAAGATCGAAGCCCACGCCGTGACCGATAAACTCTGGGCCTATGGCGGGGACCTTAAACAGGCCGCCGAAGCCAGAATCGAACGGGCGGGGCTTGCCGATGTCATTCGCCTGCGCGGTGCGGCACCCTGGGCCATTCTCGCATTCGCAGATCGCGGGGACACAACCGGCGCGGCCATCAAGACACTCTTTCTGCAAGAGATGCTGAACGCGGGCGTTCTGGTCAATGCCAGCCACAATGTCAGCTATGCCCATAATGCGGCGGACCGCGACCTTGTTCTGTCAGCCTATGATCGGGCACTCACAAGCGTAAGCGATGCCCTGTCAAAGGGTGACCTGCTCGCGCGCATTGCAGGAAAACCCATTGAACCCGTCTTCTCTGTTCGGAAATCTGCATGACCGACAACACCCCATTCCTTCCTTATGGACGACAGAGCATCGACGACGATGACATCGTCGCCGTCAGCGCGGTGCTGCGCAGCGATTTCCTCACCACGGGTCCGGAAGTCGCCGCCTTCGAGGATGCCGCCGCCCAACACACCGGCGCCCGCCACGCCATCGCCTGCAACAGCGGAACTGCCGCATTGCACCTCGCCGTGATGGGTCTCGGCCTTGGCCCGGGTGACGCCGCGATCGTGCCTGCCGTGACCTTTGTGGCAACAGCCAATGTTGTCGTGCACACCGGGGCGACGGTGATCTTTGCCGATGTCGATCCAGACACAGGGCTGATGACGCCCGAGACGCTGTCGGATGCCCTGGCGCGCGCAGGAAAACTCAATGTCCGGGCGGCGATGCCCGTTCATCTGGCCGGACGGGTCTGCGACATGATCGGATTGAATGCCATCGCGCAGGATCACGGATTGCAGACCATTGAGGATGCCTGCCACGCGCTTGGCGGCACCTATGCCGGTACCGATGGTGCCGAGCAGAACGTGGGAGATTGCGCGCTTGGCGATGCCGCAACCTTCTCGCTGCATCCGGTAAAAATCGCCGCCATGGGCGAGGGTGGCTTTGTGACCACCAATGACGATGCAATCGCCACAACGGCGCGTCGGATGCGAGACCACGGCATCGTCCGAAATACCGAAGGGTTTACCCAGAACGATCTCGCCATGACCGAGGGAGAGACCAACCCCTGGTACTATGAAATGCCGTCACCCGGCTTCAACTACCGGGTGCCCGATCTGGCCTGTGCGCTGGGACGCACCCAACTCGGCAAGCTCGACCGATTCGTTGCGCAACGGCATCAACTGATGCAGCACTACAAGGACCGGCTCGCACCACTCACGCCCATCGTGAAATTTCCCGCGGCCGACGCCACACCGGGGACAGCCTGGCATCTGTGCCCGGTCCTGATCGATTTCGCAGAGATCGGAAAACCCCGCGGCAAGATCATGGCGGCGCTGCGCGCGGAAGGCATCGGCACACAGGTTCACTACATCCCGGTGCATCGCCAGCCCTACTATCGAGCGCTCTCACCCGATCTGGGATTGCCGGGTGCTGAAAGCTATTACGCGCGAACACTCAGCCTGCCCCTGTTCTATGAGATGACAACCGATGATGTGGATCGGGTGGTCGACACCATCGCAATGGTTTGCAACCTCACATGACACGGCGGGCAATTGTGCGTGCTGACGCGGCCCGGGCCATTGGTTCGGGACATATCCGCCGTTGCCTGACGCTGGCCCAGCGCCTGCAGGATGCGGGGTGGGATATTGCATTCGCCACAATCGAGAGCAGCGAGGAACTCGTCGAAGACCTCGCAGAGCAATCGGTTAAAATTGTCTCGGGCGACCCAGCACACGAGGCCGAAGAGCTTGGCGCGCTTTTTCCCGGAGGTGTCGACCTTCTGATCGTGGATCATTACCAGAGGGATGCTGCTCTTGAATCGGCGTGTCGGGGCTGGGCGCAATACATCATGGTGATTGATGATCTGGTCGATCGCCCGCATGACGCGGACCTGCTGGTGGACATGACTCTGGGGCGCGACGCAGACGCGTATCGCGACCTGCTTCCGGAGAACACTCTTTGTCTGACCGGCACAGACTACGCCTTGCTGCGGCCGGAATTTGCAGCGCAACGCCCTCAGGCGCTCGCCCGGCGCGCGCAAGCCACATCAGTTGACGAAATTCTGATCAGCGTCGGCGCAACAGATCAGTCCGGCATCATGGCTGTACTTCTGGACGGTCTGGCGCAGTCGGGATTTACCGGGCGTGTCAGCGTCATCGGCGAGTTTTCTGATATGGATAATGACTATCCCTTCGACATGCAGATGACCCGGCAGGCTCATAATATGCCAGCGCGAATGATTGCAGCAGATTTGGCGATTGGCGCCTGCGGCGTGACGTCATGGGAGCGCTGCTGTCTGGGCCTCCCGACGGTTGCCGTCATCACGGCAGACAACCAGCGCGACATCGCGTCAGCACTGTCACAGATCGGCGCGGTCGAACTGGTCCGGGAGACCACGGCACAATCAGTTTCCCGCGCGGTACAGCGACTTCGTGACGATTCCGAAGCGTGGCAACAGATGAGCAAGATCGCAGCAGATGTTTGTGATGGCGCGGGAGCAGAACGGGTGATCAACACCCTGCTCCCGATCATCGAGGCCGGCGAAGCTTCGCGGCCTCAGGTCTGACGTCGCACCCAATGAAAGTTCTTGTCCTGTCTCCCTATCCGGAAAACCTGAACCAGATTCTGGCGTCATCGGGTGATGAATCCGTGGTCTATGAAATGCCGATCACCGAGACAAACCCGGAGCCAAGTGCGTTCGGTCTTGCTGTGAGCTATGGCTACCGACACCTGATTCGCGGCGATGTTCTCGACGCGTGGCAAAACCGGCTGATCAATCTCCACGTGTCCATGCTGCCCTGGAACCGCGGCGCCGATCCGAATTTCTGGGCCGCCCATGACGGCACACCCGGCGGCGTCTCGATCCATCACATCGACGCGGGCATCGACACCGGCGACCTTATCGCGCAACAGGAAATCCCGCTCCAAGAGGGCGACACACTCGCCTCCAGCTATGACCGACTACAGCGACGCATGATCGAACTGTTTCGGGATACATGGCCGTCGATCCGTGCGGGCACGGCGCCCCGGATCAAACAACAAGGTGAAGGTTCCTACCATCGCGCCCGGGACAAGGACAACCTGATGGCAAAATTGCCGCTGGGCTGGGAGACACCGGTCGCCGAGGTCGCGCGCCTTGCACATCAGGACATCGAGAGATGAGCAACACCCTGCACAGTTTTGAAATCGACGGCCGAAAAATCGGGCCAGACGCACCGCCCTATGTGATTGCGGAAATGTCGGGCAATCACAACGGCGATATCACACGCGCGTTCGCGATCATGGATGCGTCCAAAGCGGCCGGCGCCGATGC
This sequence comes from uncultured Alphaproteobacteria bacterium, assembly GCA_964276015.1. Classification (GTDB taxonomy): domain Bacteria; phylum Pseudomonadota; class Alphaproteobacteria; order UBA6615; family UBA6615; genus JABJAG01. The sequence goes on from CAXYDO010000001.1 coordinate 28,470, forward strand.
CCTGAAGATGCAGACATACACCGCAGATACGATCACCATTGATCACGACGGGGACGAGTTTCGCATCGATGGTGGCCTTTGGGCCGGCAAGACACTTTATGAACTCTATGGTGAAGCCCACACGCCGTGGGCATGGCATGAGAAGCTTTTCGACCATGGCCGGAAGATCGGCCTGACGGTGTTCAGTGCCCCCTTTGATTCAACGGCAGTTGATCTGCTCGAATCCCTGGACGCGCCCGCCTACAAGATCGCTTCCTTTGAAGCTATCGACCTGCCCCTGATCGCGCGTGTGGCCCAGACCGGGAAACCGATGATCATCTCGACGGGTATGGCCAACCAGGACGAAATTGGCGAAGCCGTTGCCGCCGCCCGCGCGGCCGGCGCAGAGAATTTGGCCCTGCTTCACTGTGTGAGCGGATATCCCGCCCCTGTTGCCGACAGCAATTTGCGGGTCATCCCCGACCTCGCGGACAGGTTTGATGTGCTCCCGGGATTGTCGGATCACACGCCCGGGACCGCTGTTTCCGTCGCGGCGATCGCGCTGGGCGCGCGGATTATCGAGAAGCACGTCACATTGCGCCGGTCCGATGGTGGCCCGGATGCCGCCTTCTCACTGGAACCCGAAGAGCTGGCCGAACTCTGTACGGCGACCCGCGCCGCCTTCGAGGCACTTGGCTCTGTGGACTACACACTCAAATCGAGCGAGAAAGACAACACGATCTTCCGGCGCTCACTTTATGTGGTCGCTGACATCAAGGCTGGCGAGACTTTCTCCACGGAGAACCTGCGCTCAATCCGGCCCGGCTTTGGACTGGCGCCGAAACATCTTCCTTCAATTCTCGGACAGGTCGCCACCCGCGACATCTCCCGAGGTAGCGCATTGTCCCTGGATATGGTGAAGACGACATCATGAGCAAGCTCGCGATCCTTGGTGGCGCACCCACCGTTGCCGACCCGCTTCCAATTTTCAACACGATCGGCGACGACGAAAAGAAAGCCGTCCTCGACGTACTGGACAATGGCCTTCTCTCGGGATTCTACGGATCACCCGGCAAGGAGTTTCTGGGTGGCCCGGCCGTTCGGGCGCTCGAAGACGAATGGTGCGAACTCTTTGAATGCAGCCATGCCGTATCGGTCAATTCGGCAACCTCCGGGCTGGTCGCGGCCATGGGTGCCATCGGTATCGCGCCGGGAGACGAGGTCATCGTCCCGGCCTGGACCATGTCTGCAACGGCGGTGGCCCCGATCGCCTATGGTGGTGTTCCTGTCTTTGCCGATGTGGAAGATGCCACCTACTGCCTTGACCCCGAAAAGGTCGCCGCGGCCATCACTCCGCAGACACGCGCCATTATCGCCGTAAACCTGTTTGGGCACCCGGCCGAACTGATCGCCCTGCGTGCGCTGGCGGATTCAAAGGGCCTCTATCTTGTTGAAGACAATGCGCAGGGGCCGCTGGCGCGCGAGCACGGTCGCTATGCGGGCACCATCGGGCATATCGGCGTGTTCAGCCTGAATGTGCACAAGCATCTCCAGTGCGGCGAAGGCGGGATCTGCGCCACAGAAGACGATGACCTTGCCGCCCGGCTTCAGATGATCCGGAACCACGGCGAAAACGTGGCCGGTGTCGAAGGCGAAATCAATCTGGCCAATACCTTTGGCTACAATCTGCGCATGACCGAAACCACGGCCGCCATCGCCCGGGCCCAGATCGCGCGGGCGGATTCGATCATCAATGGTCGGATCGAAATTGCGCGCGCGCTCAGCAAGGGCATTGCCGGCACCACCGGCATCGCCATTCCCCATGAACGCAAAGACTGCGATCACGCATTCTATCTCTGGACCCTCCGTCTCGACGCCGAAACCCTCGGAGTCTCGCGCCGCACGATGCAGCGCGCCCTGGCCGCAGAAGGGTTTCCGTCCTTCGAGGGCTATGTCGCGCCGCTCTACCGGTTGCCAATGTTCCGTGAACGTCAGGCCATTGGCAAAAACGGATTCCCCTTCGGCAACAGCGGGCCGGACTATGCGGAAGGTCTGTGTCCCGTCACCGAGCGCCTGCATGACACCGAAGCGCTGGTCTACGAAGTCTGCGCCTGGGACCCCACATCCGGTCAGCAACAGCAGATGGTCGATGCCGTCCACAAGGTTGTCGAACACCGAACCGCCCTGCGTGATGCAGAGGCTAAGGGCGCACTCCATGCCGACTGACTCGGGTGCTAGAATTGTGGCCAGCATCGAGGCGCGGATGGGATCTTCGCGCCTGCCCGGGAAGGTCCTGATGGACACCCATGGCCGCCCGGCGCTGGCATGGCTGGTCGAGCGCTTGCGCGCGGTCCCGCAGCTCGACGACATCATTCTCGCCACCACGACCTCTCCCGGCGATGCCGAACTGGCGGCCTGGGCCGAAGCGAATGGCATTGCCTGTCATCGCGGCAGTGAAGAGGATGTTCTGGGACGCGTGGTCGGCGCACAACAGCAGGCCGGCGGTGACATCGTTGTCGAGGTCACCGGTGATTGCACCCTGATCTGCCCGGATGTGATTTCGCTCGGGATCGAAACCTTCCTCGCCAATGACTGTGATGTCGTATCCAACTGCGGGAAGGTGCAGACATTTCCGCTCGGTGCCGACGTACAGGTCTTCCCGCGAAAGCTGCTCGAAGACGTGGCCACCAATATCGATGACCCCGCGGTGCGGGAACACGTCTCCCTGCATTTCTATGAATCCCCGGACTACAGCGTGATCAACCTGATCGCCCCGCAAGCCTGGCGCATTCCCGGGGCACGTCTTCAACTCGACTATGTCGAGGATCATCAGTTCATCGAAACCGTACTGGCGGAACTTGTGCCGCAGCACGGTGCGGTCTTCGGACTCGACGTCCTCGCAAAGCTGCTGAATGCGCGCCCGGACATTCTGACGATCAATGCCGATTGCGAGGAGAAGGCGCCCCGATGACGCTCGCCACAGCGCTCTTCGGGTGTGGGAACGTCGGCGTCGGCTATGGCGCAGACCCGGTCATGGCCCGGCACTATCCCTATGCCTCACACAATCAAGTACTGGCCGATCACCCCGGCTTTGACTGGGTGGCGGCAATCGACACCAACGCCGAAGCAGCCGCCGCCGTTGCTGCTCAACATGGCCTGCAAGCCCACGGGACGGGCACCGGGTTTCCGGGCGCCGAGACCATCGAGGTTGCCATTCTCGCCACACCCCCGGGCAGCCGGAAAGCAATCATTGATGCACTTCCGGCCCTGCGCGCAGTGATTGTCGAAAAGCCGCTCGGTGCCACGCCGGAAGAGGCGCAGTCCTTTCTGGACACCTGCCAGAGCCGGGGCATTGTCGTGCAGGTGAATTTTCCGCGCCGCGCCGACCAAAGCCATCGCGCCCTCGCCGCGGGTGGCCTCGAAGACTCCGTGGGAGATGTGCAGGGCGCCTTCCTTGTCTATGGCAACGGCCTTTCCAACAACGCGACCCATATGGTTGATCTGACCCGGATGCTGCTTGGCGAGATCGCGGCCGTACAAGTGCCCGCCGGATTGAATGGCTATCGCGAAGGCCCGCTGGACGACGATATCAATGTGCCCTTTGTCCTGCGCCTCCAGTCCGGGATTGCGGTAATGGGGCACCCCCTGGCGTTCGCACATTACCGGGAAAACGCGCTGGATATCTGGGGCACCGCCGGACGTCTGGCAATCCTCCAGGAAGGTCTGCGCATCGCGCGCTATCCGCGCCGCGACAATCGCGCCATGTCGGGAGAGCACGAAATCGCCAGCGACGCGGGCAGCTTTGAAACAAGCAGCATCGGGTCCGCGTTTCGGGACATTTACGACGACCTCGCAGAAGCCCTCGCATCCGGACACGCGCCCGTCAGCAGCGGGGACTCAGCACTCGCAACGGCACAGGTGATTGCTGCGATCCGGCAATCTGCGGACAGTGGCGTCGTGGTCGGCCTGTGAACGAAGACTTTCTGATCTATGTTGAAGACCCCGGGGCCGCCAACTGGGTGGTTCCCCTCATCCCGGCGCTAACGCGTCAGGGGCCATCCTTCGCCCTGCTCTGCGAACCCGGCCTCGCCACCTATTTTGCGGCACGCGGCGTCAATGCGACGATTCTGAATCCCGAAGTGACGGCGCGTGACATGATCAACACCCGCAAACCGCAGCTTGTCCTAGTCGGCACGTCGGAAAATCTCGACAGCCGCGGTCTCGCTCTGATCGATGCCGCCAAACAGGCAGGCATCCCCAGCGCGAGTTTCGTCGACCAGGAGGCCAACGCCGAACATCGCTACCGGGGCCGGAGTTCGGACCCGCTCGCACACGCACCGGACTGGCTGTTCGTCCCCGATGAGAACACGCGGCAGGCCTTTGCCGCGCTCGGGTTCCGGGACTCCCTTATTGTCGTCTCGGGAAACCCGCATCTTGATCGTGTCCGTCATGTCGCCCAATCACTTGCGCAAGAAGGCCGGGACACGGTCCGCAGCCGTGTTGCACCCGAGGCACCGCAAGACGCGCCCATCGTCGTGTTCATCGCGGAAATCGGATACGTGGTGAACCCGGAAGCGGAAAACTGGGAGAAGAACCTGAACTTCCGTGGCCGGGACAGCACCGCGCCACGATGCGCGCGCATCCTCGAAGAAGTTCTCGATGCGCTTCGCGGGATCGACCCGGCACCATGGTTCATCCTGCGCCTGCACCCGAAAAATCAGGCCGAAGAATTCGAAGCCTATGCAGGCGAGATTGACCAGCTCAGTGCCGGCGGCGATCCGTTGGGATTGCTCTGGGCCGCCGACCTCGTGGTCGGCATGTCGAGCGCGCCTCTGGAAGAAGCCCACAGCATGGGCCGCCCCGTGCTTTCTGTTCTGCCCCACCCGGTCGAACGGAACTGGCTGCCATCACTGGCATCGGGAGACATTGCGTTGGCGGAAAACCGGCAAACACTGCGCAACACCCTGCCACCCATGGTGACGCGCACAACAGAGACGAAAACACCCCACGCCGGTGCAGAATCAGCACTCGACCGCATCTGTGACGCGTTGACCAAAATGGCACAGGCCGCATGACCTCGACGCCGACAATCACAACGACACGAACCACCTTGCGCCCGTTCTCGGATGACCATCTGACAACACAATATGTCGGCTGGCTGAACGATCCGGAAACCGTCCGTTTCAGCGAGCTACGCCACCGCAAACATAGCCTTGAGGATTGCCGCAGCCATATCGAGGGACTGCGCGCCGGCGGACATTATTTCTGGGCCATCGAACTGCGCGCAACACCCCACGCCCATATTGGCAACATCACCGCCTATCTCGACACCGCCAATCGCACCGCGGAAACCTCCATCCTCATCGGGCATGCGCCCAGCCGTGGGCAGGGGTTGGGACGCGAAGCCTGGTGCGCCGTTGTTGACCATCTGCTGCAGGTCGGGGCGTTACGCATGATTCATGCCGGCACCATGTCGACCAATACCGGAATGCTTCGTGCATTCGAGGAAAGCGGCATGACGATAGAGGGGCGCTCTGTCGGGCGTTTCCTGCTGGACAGCAAGCCTGTCGATCTGATTCTGGCCGCAAGGCACGCAACTCCAACCCCATCCGACGACCAATGAGATACTGCAATGTCTGCATCGAGCCCGACACGCGCCCTGATGCGTCATTTGACGAAGCAGGTATCTGCCTGCCGTGTCGATACGCCCGGGAGACGGCGGAGATCGACTGGGACGCGCGGTTCCGCGAACTCGAGGAGATTGCAGCCTGGGCGAAGTCGACGAATGTCTCAGGCTATGACTGCATCATCCCCGTGAGCGGCGGCAAGGACAGTCACCGTCAGGCGGTTTACTGCCGCGACAAACTCGGACTGAACCCCCTGCTGGTCTCCTGCGCTTATCCGCCCGAGGAACAGACCGACCGGGGCGCGGCCAATATGGCCAACCTGATCGAACTCGGCTTCGACTGCATCTATGTCAGCCCGGGTCCCGAAACCTGGCGCCAGGCCATGCGCGTCGGGTTTACGAAATTCGGCAATATTTACAAGTCCACCGAACTGCCGCTTTACGCGGCAATCCCCAAGGTTGCCATCGCCTATCATATTCCACTTGTTGTCTATGGCGAGAACCCGGCGATTTCCTGGGGCGGCGCCGGTGGCTCCCTCGACGGGGATGCCAACCGCCTGAAATATTCAAACACGCTTTCGGGCGGCGATATGTCCTGGCTCCTCGACGAGGAATTCCAGGAAGAGGATCTCTACTGGTACACCTACCCGTCAGACGAGGATATCGACCGGGCAAAGCTGCGCCTGATCTATCTCGGCTACTACATGGATGACTTCAATGACTTCGTGAACGGCCCGGAAGCCGTGGCCAACGGCCTGCAATGCCGTGACGGTGAAGACGCCGATTCAGAGCAGATCGGAAACCTCGAAGTCTTTGACGCGCTTGATTGTGATTTTCTGTCTGCCAACCAGATGATCAAACGGATGAAGTTCGGCTTCGGCAAGGTCTCCGAACAATGTTCCATGGCCGTGCGATGGGGCCGGATGGAACGTGCCAAGGCGGTCGAACTGACAACGAATTATGACGGACGCTGCGCCCCGCGCTTCATCCGCGCCTTCTGTGATTTCACCGGGCTGAGCGAAGACAAGTTCTGGGAAGTCGCCGAGCAATATCGCAACCCCGATATCTGGGAACGCGATGGCAATGAGTGGAAGCTGAAACACCCACCCGAATGACCGCACAAATCTGCATCATCGATTACGGCATGGGCAATATCGGCTCCGTGCGCAACGCCTTCGCGGCGCTCGGTGTTTCCGCGCAAGTGTCGTCCGCACGCGAAGATATGGCGGCCGCACAGGCCATCGTCTTGCCTGGTGTCGGCGCCTATGGCGAGGCCATGGCCAACCTGACAGCCCTCGATCTTATCGGGCCCTTGCGCGAACACGCCGTCGAGCAGGGCAAACCATTCCTGGGTTTCTGCCTCGGCATGCAGCTCATTGCACAATCATCCACCGAGCGCGGCGAGCATTCCGGGCTGGGGTGGATTCCCGGTGAGGTGGTTCCGGTTCCCACCGGCGACGGTCTCGACGTGCCACATGTCGGGTGGAGCGATCTGCAATTCGATGCGGGGGATCCGGCCTTCGCGCGCATCACCACCGAATCCTGTTTCTATTTCGACCATTCCTTCACGCTCCGCACTGATCCGAAGCTGGTCATCGCGACCGCAAATTACGGGGCACCGCTGACCGCCATGGTTCGGCACGGCAATATCTTGGCGACCCAGTTCCATCCGGAAAAGAGCCAGCGTGCAGGGCTGAAGCTGCTGCGCAACTTTACCAATATCTTTGCCGCGCGCGAGGCCGCCTAGACCATGTCCACTAAGCGTCGTCTGATTGCCTGTCTGATGCTGCGGCACGGGATCGTGGTGCAATCCATCGGCTTTAATCGCTATCTCCCGGTAGGGCGTGCCGATATTGCCGCGAAGTTTCTCGACGATTGGGGGGTGGACGAGATCGCCCTGATCGATATGACAGCCAGCACCGAAGGCCGACTGATCGACCTGGAAATTGTCGAGAACGTCGCAGCCGCCTGTCAGGTTCCCTTGACGGTCGGGGGCGGGATCAAAACCGTCGAGGGTGTCCGCACACTGATCCGTGCCGGCGCCGATAAGGTCTCCCTCAATCGCAGCGCGTGGCAAACGCCCGCGCTGCTGGGCGAAGCGGCCGAACAGTTCGGCGTTCAATGCCTGGTGGCCTCCATCGATGTGAAGCGCGACCAAGGCGGTCACCTGCGGGTCTTCGCTGATGGCGGTCGCGTTGATACCGGTCACAATCCGGTGGATTATGCTCAGGCCTGCGAGCGCGCGGGGGCGGGGGAAATTCTGCTCAACGCCATCGACCGGGACGGAGCCAGGACCGGGTATGACAAGGAACTTGTCCGCAGTGTCTGCGAAGCGGTCAGTATCCCGGTGATCGCACTGGGCGGGGCGGGCGCACCGGACCAATTTGCCGACTTGTTCACGCAGACCGGGGCGTCGGCCGCTGCCGCCGCCAACATGCTTCATTACACCGAGCACAGTGTGGCGGCGATAAAGTCGGCCCTGCGTCAGCAGAACCTCGACATCCGTCTCGACAGCGAAGCTGACTACCGACACATCGCCTTTCTGCCCGAGGGGCGGATCAGCCGCCGGCCTGAGTCCGAGCTCGCCGCGGAAATCTTCGAGTACATTCCCAAAGAGATCATATGAAGTATTGCCACCGCTGCCTGTACCCGGAGAACCATCCGCTGCACCTGACATTCGACGATGACGGGATCTGCAGCGGCTGTCGCATCCATGAAGAGAAGGACGCTCTCGACTGGGCCGCCCGTGAGGCACGACTGGCGGCGGTCTTATCCCAGTATCGCGAACAGGCACCGGGTAAATACGACTGCATCGTGCCAGTCAGCGGCGCCCGGGATTCTTACTTTATTGTCGACACGGTTCGGCGTCGTTTCGGCATGAACCCACTTCTGGTCAGTTATAATCGGCATCACAACACCCCGCGTGGCATTCGCAACCTGGCCTATCTGCGCACCTGGTTTGACGGTGACTACATGCAGCATGTCGTTGCCCCCCAGCGGGTGAAGGCGATCACCCGTGAGACCATCCATCGGCGGGGTTCGATGTACTGGCATGTTCTCGCCGGTCAGAGCGTATTCCCGGTTCAGATTGCCGTCCGCTTCAAAATTCCGCTGATCATCTGGGGTGCCCATCAGGGCCTTGATCAGGTCGGCATGTTCTCCCACACCGACGAAGTGGAAATGACCCGCAAGTATCGATGCGACCATGATCTGATGGGGGTGGAAGCCGAGGACCTCGTCGGCGGCACAGAAGGTCTCAAAGAATCCGATCTGGTACCCTTCATGTATCCCCATGATCACGAAATTTCGCGGATCGGTGTGCGCGGTATCTACCTCAACAATTTCATTCGCTGGGACACCAAACAGCAGCACGCGGACATGCTCGATCGCTATGGCTACGAGACCGGCACGGTTCCCCGCAGCTTCGACACCTGCAACGACGTCGATTGCCAGCACCATAGCGGCCTGCACGATTGGGTGAAGTTCGCCAAATGGGGTTATGGACGTGCGAGCGACCATGCCAGCCGCGAAATTCGCCTGGGCCGGATGACCCGCGAACAGGGCATCGATATGGTCGCGAAATACCAAGACACGCCGCCCGCCGATAAACAGACTTTCCTCGACTGGGTGGGGCTCAGCGCCACCGAGTTCGACGGGGAGATTGATCGGTTTCGCGACCCGCGCATCTGGGAACACGCAAACGGCAGCTGGGAGTTGCGGGATTCGATCCTAAACCACCGGGGTGACCCGGAGGTCAACACGGCACGCCTTCCGGCACAGGAAGACTGGTCAGATTTCCCGATGACGAACACAAAAGACCCCGAAGCCGATGAAAGCGCCTATGTGCTCATGGCAAGAGGATATTCAAATGATCACCGGGTACGCCCGGAATGGCCGGCCTCACAATCATGAGCGCATTGAAAACCCTTCTGCGCGCATCCGCACGGGATGCCTATACCAGGTTACAATCCAACCTGCCGGCGGCACGCGCCAGGGAAACGGCGGTCATGGCGCAACGGGCTGAAATCATGCCGGTGCTCGATGCGCTTTCACGACGCAAGAATCTCGGCCCGGCGAAACCGCCGCTCTACGAACGCGTGCTGATCGACGGTATGTGGGACAATCCGAACTACTGGACCCGCTATGCTTTCACCCGCGCCGGACTTGGGCTGTGGCAAGGTCAGGAAACCGGGCTTCTCGGCCGGTTCAATCGCAAAAGAGTACAGGACACTTTCAAGCGCTTCGGCATAAACGACGTCGTCGATTTCCCCGCTGAACGGGGATCGATTTCAAAGCACCGGTCAACCGCCCGCATCCTTCTGCAAAAAACTCGGACCCCCGACGACATCATGCAGCTTGAATTGCCCGAGTCGTTTCCGGCAGAGATTTTCTACGACGGCCTGCTGACCCGCCAACGTCGCGGCACAGCCAATCCGGACGACCCCATGCTGGTCGACTATCTCGCCGAAACCCTGGCCAATATCGATGCCGCGCGACGCATCATCGATCAGGGCCGGTTTGATCTGGTGCTCCTGAGCCACGCGCTTAACTACGATTTTTCGGCGCTGGCCTGGTGCGCCATGCGGTCGAATATTCCGGTTGTCATTCTCTACGGTGATTTTGGTTCGGTCCGATTCATCCGCATCGAAAAGCCCGGCGACATTTTCTATTACGTCAACAGCCCCACCCGCCAGGAAATCGAAAGCGCGCCCGCCGCCGCCCGTTTGGAACGACGGGCCGCAGGCAAGGCCTATATGGACCAGCGTCTGTCGGGGGACAGCAATGATGTGGGAGCGATCTTCGCGTTTCGTGATCGTTCCGGTGCCATCGACCGGGGCGGGATCGCGTCGCAGTTTGGCTGGGACCCGGAGACCCCGATTGTCTGTGTCTACGGCACCAACTGGTTCGACTTCCCCCACTCGGTCGAAATGACGAACTTCCGGGATTTCCAGGACTGGATCGAATCGACCCTCGAAGTTGCCCATGAGACCTCCGCCATTAATTGGTTGTTCAAAGCCCATCCCTGCGATGACTGGTATCCCTCTTCGCGCGGACCAACCCTGGCAGACCTGGTCACAGCCAAACCCGCCGACAATATCGCGGTCGTCCCGAAGGACTGGAACGGCCTGGCCCTGATGCGCGCCATCAACGCGGGCATCACCTATTTCGGGACCGTGGGCATCGAACTACCCTCCATCGGAACGCCCGTGATGGTCGCCGATAGCGGCTGGTACGGCAGCAACGGTTTTGTGCATTACCCGGGCAACCAGGAAGACTACCTCACCGCCCTGCGCACCCGCTGGTGGGAAAACATAGACGGCAATCTCATCGCAGAAAATGCGCATGAATTCGCTGGCTGGTATTTCGCCGGCCCCGACTGGCATGGCGACTATCTATTCCCGGATGATTCGGATCAGGAAGACATCTACACGGACCTACCTGATTTTCTGGAGCGGTTCGCAGGACAAATTGACAGAGAAGTAGAGATGATCATGCACTGGTTCAGGTCGGGCCACAGATTTTATCAAGTACACAAAATGTTGCAGCCACAACACATTACACCGGAAGCGACGGCCACCAACCTGACAGGAGAAATTGATGGGCATTCTTGAACGAACCCGACAGGGCGTTGGTGACACCCTGCGGCGACGGTCGATTCACAAACATCGTTCCCGGATCGGCTGGCAGGACGCCTCGCGATACACGCACTATCTCAAACATGCACAAAAGGCTTACACGCAATCAGCCCCCAAACTTAAACCGGATACTGGCAGCGCACTCGATTCTTTCCGTAGGGATGGCGCGACAAGCTTTGTCACCTCGGAAACAACAGCCCTCGCTCAGGACATATTCGAGCGAATCCAGACACGGAAAACCGCCGGAGAGCAGATATGGGAAGCGGATAATCAGGAACGCGGCCAGCACAACTACATTGGTGATCTCTGGCAGGACTTCCCCGAGCTCGAGAAACTTTTCCGAGGCGATCTGGGTGCGTTCCTGCAGAACAACTTCAAGGCGCATTTCAAAATTCTTCACGGGGTACTTTACCACTCCATCGGCCGCGACGATGCCCGAGTCGGTTCCCAGCGCTGGCATAGCGATTCCGGGCCCGGCATCTGCGTTAACGTGATGTTCTACCTGCATGAGACCGGGCCCCAGAACGGAACCCTCGAAGCGCTCCCCTGGGATGCCGCTCTTGATATCTATGATCGCGAACCGACCGAGATACGCCGGCGCCTCGCCGAAACAGGCACCACCGACCGCCGTCTGGCCATGGCCGACTACTACGATTCAGAAATCACGGGCCCGTATGCTGACCGGATCATCGACGCTGCCGGATCGGCCGGACTGGTGATCCCGTTCCTAAACAACACGCTGCATCGCGGCGGCTACCCTGCACCGGGCCATGAACGCACCGCGATCGTGTTCCATTGCTACCCATCACATTTGCCCACCGATTTCGAGCGCTATGCCCGCAACGGCATCGGCAAGACTATTCCCTACCCCAAAAACCCAGCGGACGAATTTTGATATGAGCCTTGCCGGACATCTTTATCGCTCGGTCTTCCAGTCGACCGCACCCCAATGCCCACCCCGGCCTTGGAGAACAATCCTGCGTCTGCCGGTCGTGTTCGACCTTGTCTCTCTGGGGCTTCAGCTGCGCGATCTCGGACGGATTTCCCGGCTCACAAAGGATTACGTGGTCGAGGACGATTATCACCGCAGCGTTCATGACTACAACGCTGGCGTCACCATCAACAAACGCATCACCGTGACCCGGCGCGCCGAAGAAATTTATGAAATCCTGGCCCAGCCCCCCCGCGATCTGACCGAAGAACAATTACTGATCGTCGGTCCGCGTAATGTTGCAGAACTCTACCTTGGCTGGCTTCACGGCTACCGGTGGCGCAACATTCAGGCCATCGACCTCTACTCCATGAACCCGAAAATCCGCCCCATGAATATGGAAGCGATGGAGTTTGAAGATGAGAGCTTCGACGCCCTGACCATGTCAGCGACTCTCGCTTATGCGGAGGATTTTGAACAGGCCATCGGTGAGGTTTCAAGGGTCCTCAAACCCGGCGGGCGTTTCGTTTTCGGACACCCCTATGATCCCGGCTCACCGGAATGGCCCGGGAACCTCGTCCGGGCATCCGAGATCAAGGGCCTGTTGGAGCGCTGTGGTTTCGAAATCTATTTTCACACGGCCATCGACAAGGTGAACTCCGCAGGCGACGTCCAGACCACGCACCGTTTCGGCGCCGTACGGACCCGCGGCCTCGACCCCGTTCGTGACCCGTTGGCGTTCTGACACAATCACAATGACCGTCTCTCCTCCCAAAAAAACCATACGCGCGACGGGCTCGTTCAGTGCCCTCGCGCGCATGACCCGCGAGGGCTGGACGTTGTTGTCCCGGCGCGAACGAATTTCAGCGGTGACCATCGGCGCTGCGTCCCTTGTCGCTTCAACAGCCGAGCTCGCCGCTCTTTCGACCACAGTGCCCTTCGTCGGCCTGTTGATCGATCCAACCGCATTGTCCCGCTATCCTGCCGTCGAACAGCTCGTCTCCTCACTGGGGCTACCCGGGGGGGGCGAGGCATTTATCGCTATCGGCGTCGGCGTGGTGATTTGCCTGACCCTCGCCTTCTGCCTGCGAATGGGCGTCCATTTTCTGGTCGAACGTTTCTCCATGCGCTTCACAAACAGATTGATGCGCGACACGCTCCGGGGTTGTCTGGGCGCTCCCTATGCCTGGCTCCGCGGACAAAATGGTCCGCAACTTGCGCAGCGACTGGTCACAGATGCGGCAACGGTAGGGCAGGCGCTTTATCCTGTCGTGCTTGAGATTCTCTATGGAGCCTTCGTGCTCACCCTTGGAATCATCGCGATCGTTGTCACATCACCGTGGCAGGCGATCGTCGTCATCGGCGTGCTCGCGGTCGTCGCCGCTAGCGTGCTGTCGGTCCTCAACCCGCTCGCCGCTCGCTTTGCCGTCATCCAGCGTGACATGGTGATCACGGGGAACCAGCTTGCCGTTGAGACCTTCAGCGGTCGCAAGCTCGTCAAGGCGTCACGGGCCGAGCGGTTTTTCACCCATCGTTATGTCCAGATCTTCGTGCGCGGCAACGCGGCGCGCATGAAACTCAACATCGTCAACAAGGCTATCCCGAGCGGCGTACTGCTGGTCGGACAGGTGGGCATGCTGGCCCTCGCCCTGGCTTTGGTCCTTTCGGATCTTCCCGCCGAGGTCGTGGTCGGTCAGCTGACCTTTGTATTGCTGGTGATGGCCCGGGTGCTCCCGGCGGTCTCGTCCACGACCGGGTCCATCAACAAGCTCATCAAGACCGAGCCATCGTTTCGCGGATTTATGGCGCTGCGTGCGGAAATCGGGGCCTGGATGTCCGAACCGAATTTTCCCGAAGATCAACCGGCACCCGATTGGAGCCGTATCCAGCTCGACAATGTGGCCTTCTCCTATCCCGGTGCGGATTCAGCCCAGGTCAGCAATGTTAGCCTGACGCTGACCCGCGGACAGACCTATGGGCTTGCCGGACCCTCCGGGGCTGGCAAGAGCACCCTGATCGATATGCTGCTCGGCCTGCTCACCCCCGACAACGGAAGCATCAATGTCGACGGCAACATCCTGGACGGGGAGCTGCGAGATTCCTGGCTATCCGCAATCGGCTATGTGCCCCAGGAACCCTATGTGATGGATGACACTTTGCGCCGGAACATCGCTTTCGGGCTGGCAGACGCAGATATCGACGATGATCGTATCTGGCGCGCTCTCGATCAGGCGCAGCTTGGTGAACTGATCCGCAGCTGGCCCGACGCTCTCGACACAAGGCTCGGAGATAGCGGCAGTCGTCTTTCCGGAGGCCAGCGCCAGCGGGTTGCCATAGCCCGCGCGCTTTACCGTGGTGCCACCTTCCTGGTACTCGACGAAGCAACCAACGCCCTCGACGCCGTGACTGAACAATCGATCAACACGACGGTGCACGACCTGCCCGGAATTACCGCCCTGGTGGTGGCCCATCGGATCCCGGCGCTGCGGGCCTGTGATGAAATCATCCTGCTCGAAGACGGTCGCCTGGTGACATCGGGCGGATACGAAGAGCTGATCTCAGCAAGTCCGCTGTTTCGCCATCTTGCGCAGGAATCTGCGCCACATGCTGGAGAGAACGCATGACGTCACATTTCTCATCCGAGTTCGAGGTCGCCGGTCGCGCGATTGGCGGCGGCGCCCCGTGCCTGATCATCGCCGAAGCTGGCGTCGGTCATTTCGGTGACATGGTCCTCGCCCGCGAGCTCGTCGATCTGGCCGCCGAATCCGGCGCCGATGTCTTCAAGACCCAGTTCTTTGACGTCGATGCGCTGATCGCCAAACGCGCGCCCGATTGGCGTGACCGGCTGCGGCCCCGCAACCTCACCCTCGACGAGGCCCATGAGGTGAAGGCGCGCTGCGACGAAAAGGGCATCTTGTTCATGTCCACCGCCCATGACGAGACCCGGCTGTCCTGGCTCACCGAGCTCGACGTCCCGGCCATCAAGGTCGGGTCGGGCGAACGTTCGAACCCGCTTTTCCTCACCAAACTGGCCGAACTTGGGAAACCGATGATAGTGTCCACCGGCATGTATGGCGAGTCCGACATTGAGGAAGCCCTGACCGCCTGTGCGGCTGGCGGGTGTCAGGATGTTGCGCTGCTCCACTGTGTTACCAGCTACCCAACCCCGCCCGAAGACGTCAATCTTTCAGCCATGGACCGCATGGCAGAGCTTTTTGCGGGGCCTGTTGGCTATTCCGACCACACCGCGGATGGTCTGGCCGTTCTCGCGGCCGTGGCGCGGGGCGCCGAGATCGTCGAGAAGCACATCACCATTCTCCGCGATGTTCCCAACGCCCAGGACTGGAAAGTCTCTGCCGGACCGGAGAACTTCGCCAATCTGGTCGCCGATATTCGACGCACCGAGATCATGATCGGTCACGGCCGCAAGGAACCTGCCCCCTGCGAACTACCCGGAATGGAATGGGCCCTGAAGTCTCTCGCCGCCGCCCGCGACCTTCCCGCCGGCCATGTGATTACCGCTAAAGACATGATCGCCAAACGCCCCGGTGAAGCCATTCTGGCCAACCGATATGACGAGGTGATTGGCAAGACGCTCACCGCGGCCCTTGCAGCCGATGACCCGTTCCAGTTCGAGAACCTGAACTAGCCCGCCCGATGGCCAAACGCATCTGCATCCCCCTCACCACCCGCGGCAATTACGCGAAGATGAAGACGACCATGCGCGCCCTCTCGGATCGTGAGGATGTAGACCTCCGCGTCGTGCTGGGCGGGCCTCTGCTCGATGCGACCTATGGTGACTATGGCGACCTTCTGGCTCAGGACGGGTTCACCGTGGGCGACCGATTGGATTATCTCGACCCGGCGACAGACCTGTCGGGCATGACCCGCTCGGCGGGAAAGTGCCTGCTAGCGATGCAGGAGGTGCTGGCCCGTCAGGAACCCGACTGGGTGATGATCGTCGCCGATCGCTACGAAGCCCTGGCGCTGGCCCAGGCGGCCTTGTGCATGAATGTGCGGATCGCCCATCTCGAGGGC
This sequence comes from uncultured Alphaproteobacteria bacterium, assembly GCA_964276015.1. GTDB lineage: Bacteria > Pseudomonadota > Alphaproteobacteria > UBA6615 > UBA6615 > JABJAG01. Next base: position 44,680 of record CAXYDO010000001.1, read on the forward strand.
GGTGAGGTCTCCGGCTCGATCGACGAACGCATCCGCCACGCCATCACGAAGCTGGCGCATCTCCATTTCCCGGCAAACCAGGGCGCGGCCGCGCGGATCGAAAAGATGGGCGAGCGGGAAGAAAGTATTTTCACCGTGGGCACACCAAGCCTGGACCTGATCGCCGCCCTGGACCTCGACGACAAAGCGCACGCCGCCGCGTTCCTCGACGCGAACGGGACCGGCGCAAAGATCGATCTTGCAGCACCTTTCCTTGTCGTCTCATTCCACCCGGTCGTGACCGAGTACGGCGCCGCACGGGGGCATTATCTGCAGCTCGCCGAAACCGTACGTCAGATCGGATTGCCAACAGTGTGGATTCTGCCGAACCTCGACGCCGGGGCCCATGATGCCGAAGCCATTCTGGATAGCCTGATCGATGATCCCGATGCACCACCGGTCACGCGGCTTGGCAGTGTGCCGGTCGAACACTATGCCGCGCTTCTGGCGAACGCTGCGGGGCTCGTGGGCAACACCTCCAGTGGCTTGCGGGAAGGCGCTTTTCTTGGAACCCCCGTCGTGAATATCGGCAGTCGCCAGACCGGACGGGCACGGGGTCCCAACGTGCGCGATGTCGATCAAGATCTCGCAGCGATACTCGCCGCCGCCCGCAACCAGATATCCCATGGTCGATATCCCCGCGATACGCTGTACGGGGACGGACACTCCGGCGAAAAAATCGCCATGGTGCTGGCCGAGACCTGGCCGCCCCTCGACAAAACGATTGCCTACTAAAATGAACGTCCTCGCACTCATCCCGGCACGCGGCGGCTCCAAGGGCGTCCCCGGCAAAAACCTTAAGGAAATCGGGGGTCGGTCCCTGATAGCGAGGGCCGTGGACGCCGCCCGCCAGTCTGGCGTCTGTGATCATGTCCTTGTTTCAACCGAAGACGCCGCCATCGCACAAGAAGCCAAACGTGCGGGTGCCGAAGTACCTTTCCTACGTCCCGCCGATCTGGCAGCGGACGACACGGCGATGCCGCCGGTGATTGCCCACGCGATCGAAACTTATGAAGAGCATATCGGACACCGGGTCGAGACCTTGGTGTTTCTGGAGGCCACGGTCCCTTTCCGTCGACCCGAACACATCACCACCGCCATCGCGCGCTATCGTGAAGGCGATGTCGGTTCGGTCGTTACGGTTTGTCCGCTTGAGCGAAAGCCAGAAAATATTCTGGAAAAGCTCGCGGATCGGACCGTCGAAAGGTATATCCGGGAACCACAGAATATCTTCGCGCGCCGACAGGACATGGAGCATATCTGCCGCGTTTCCAGCGGCGCCTATGTGGTCGGTCGCGACGACTGGTTTATCGACCGCCAATTGGTGGTCGCCCCGGTGGGATTTGTCGAAATGGACGCCCACGAATCGGTAAATATCGACAGCGAGATCGATCTGATGCTCGCCGAACTCATCGCCGCGCGGTATGGCATTTAGCCAGGCTGCGCAAAACACATGAAACGTAAACGACACGTGAGCAAGGAACTTCAAACATGCGCGTATTGATCTTGGGTGGAGACGGTTATCTGGGTTGGCCCACCGCCATGCACTTTTCCGCACGCGGCGACGAGGTTCTCGTCGTTGATAATTTTGCCAAGCGACGCTGGGAGCTGGAAGAGGGCATCGATCCGTTGCTCCCGGTCTCCAATCTGCACGCCCGGGTCAAGGCCTGGCGGAAGATCAGCGGCAAGGATATCGAGCTGCGGGTCGGTGATCTGCTCAACCATCGCTTCGTCTACAAGGTGTTCGAGGAATTCCAGCCTGAGGCCGTCATCCATTATGGCCAACAACCCTCCGCGCCCTACTCGATGCAAAGCCGCGAGACCGCAGTCTATTCCCAGCACAACAATGTCATTGGCAATCTGAACGTGCTGTTCGCGATGCAAAGCGCGGCGCCGGATTCCCATCTGATCAAACTCGGGACCATGGGTGAATACGGCACGCCGAATATCGATATTGAAGAAGGCTGGCTCGAGGTCGAGCATAATGGCCGCAAGGACCGCATGCTCTACCCGAAAAAGCCGGGCAGCTTCTATCACCTGAGCAAGGTGCACGACAGCGCCAACATCGAGTTCACCTGCCGCATCTGGGGCTTGCGCGCCACCGACCTGAACCAAGGTGTGGTCTATGGCATCTCCACCGACGAGACGGACATGGCGCCCGAGCTGCGCACGTCATTCCATTATGACCATGTCTTCGGAACGGTCCTGAACCGTTTCCTGGTCCAGGCCGCCACGGGCGAGCCTTTGACCGTTTACGGCAAAGGCGGACAGACCCGGGGCTTCCTGAACATTCGGGACACCATCCAGTGTGTCGCGCTGGCCGCCGACACGCCGGCAGATCGCGGTGACTTCCGGATCTTCAACCAGTTCACCGAGCAGTTCTCGGTCAAGCAGCTGGCCGGCATGGTGCAGGCCACCGCCAAGCGCGCCGGGGTCGAGGCGCGAATCGAAAACACGCCCAACCCACGCGTCGAGCAGGAAGACCATTACTACAATGCCAAGCATACGGGCCTGATCGAACTCGGGCTCCAGCCCCATCTGCTCGATGACCCCGCCCTGGACACGATGTTTGCCGAGGTGCAGGCCAATTGTGAGTTGGTGAACCCCGACCTGTTGCCGCCGACCATCGCCTGGGCGCGTAACGAGAAATAGACAGAGCCGGTTTTCGGAACACCCGAAATGCCCAAAGCCCTCGTCTTCATCGACCACGACATGATCGTGCGTCACTTCGTGCAAAGCGACGCCTTCGCTGCGCTCGAAGAGGCGTTCGACGTGACCTATGTCTTCAACGAAGATATTTCGACCGAGAAGAAGTGGCTTACCCTCGATATCGATCGTCTTGGTCTGGGCCGGGTGTTGCGAACCCATATTCCCCGTGTGCGCATGGGCAGTTGGTACAAGCTCTACGCAATCTCGGTCCTCCACAAGCAGCGCGGGACGGCAAACTATGCCGGCCGGCGCGACCGCATGACCGACATCAACGGCTGGAAACGAACCCAGTATTACGACCTGTTGTCACGTGAGCCGATCTATTCCTGGGTCCGCCGGAAATTCCTGAAAGAACTCGGGCTGTACAAACCGCTTTGCGATCTGATCGAGGCAGAGAAACCCGACATCCTGATTCAGCCGACCCAGCTCAATGGTTACTACATCAACGAATTGCTGCTCGCCTCCGAGAAGCTCGATATCCCGTTCCTGGTCCTGATGAATTCCTGGGACAATCCGAGCCAGAAGGCCGCCGCAACGGGCATGCCGACCTGTCTGGCCGTCTGGGGGGACCAGACCCGCGACCATGCCATCGAATATATGGGGCTGCCGCCCGAGCGTGTGGAAATCATCGGCGCCGCCCAGTTTGATTTGTACCGAAATCCCGTCACGGAAACTGACGCCGCGGTACGCGCCAAATTCAGCGTGCCTGAGGGACTGCCCATCGTTCTCTATGGCGGGGTCAGCAAGTCAATCAACGAGACACGACATCTCCAGCTCCTGGATGACGCCATCGAGGCTGGTGATATCGCACCCTGCCATATTCTCTACCGGCCTCACCCCTGGCGCGGCGGCCTGATCGAAGGGGAACAGGATTTCTTTGAGGCCGGGTTCCGCCATATCTCCATGGACCCGCATATGGAGGCATATTACCGCCGCATCGCAGCCACCGGGGATGATACATTCGACATGGCGGATTACGACGTCACCCGCTATCTGCTGCACATGATCGCGGGAACAGTGTCCAGCCTGTCGACCATCCAGCTGGAGACCACACTCAACGGTAAGCCGACGATCTCGTTCATGCCGACACTGGATATGGAATCGAAATATGGACATTCCGCCGCGATCAGCGCGCGGCTGGCACATTTCCAGGGCCTGTGGGGTTGCCCCGGCGTCGAGAAATGCGAAAGCGATGACGACCTGCCCCGCGCGGTGAACCAGCTTCTGGCGCAGGCGGCGGACCCCGCATGGCGTGAGCGCATCCGCAGCTATGCCAATAGTTTTGCCTCGCTCGAAGGACCGACCTATGGCGAGAAACTTCGCGATCTCGCCCTGCGCCTGAGCGCAAAGGGCACCGCGTGACCAACGCCAATGAGGCGGATCGGCCGGTTTTCATCGGCGGGCTGATGAAGTCCGGGACGTCGCTCTTGCGGGTTCTCCTGGGGCAGCATCGCGAATTGTATGCCGGGTTTGAAACCCACTGGTTCGACGACGACATCCGCATAAACTGGAGCCAACCGAATTCTCGGCGCATGGGGTTTCTGCGGGACTTCTTCGAGATCGACAGCGAGGCCTATGCGCGGCACCTCGCAACAAAGGGAGCCTCCCCGGCCCGCGAGTTCATTGATATCGTGTTGTGCGTGGCGGCCACAAGCGCCGGAAAACCGCGCTGGGCCGAAAAAACACCCGCCAATATCCGGCAATGGCCGCTGATTCAGGAGCTCTGGCCAGACGCCAAACTGATTCATGTGACCCGGGAATACCGGGATTGCTATGCCAGCTGGAAAGCCCGCCGCGGCGACAGTCTTGATGATTTTCTCGACAGTGCGCGAAATGCCTATGACGCCATCGACCCTTTGCTCGGCACATCGAGCGAGAATTATATGGAAGTCGACTATATCGACCTGGTGAGTGACACCGAGAACGCCATGCGGCGTGTGCTGGCGTTCTGTGAACTCGACTGGGACGCAAACTGTGCGGAAATAAACACCACCGCCACATCCCGTGAGCGCGACACGGTCAAACAGGTCACGGGGCGGGACAGCAAGACATCTATCTCACTTGAGAAACCGATCTTCGAATCATCCATCCACCAGTGGCGTGACCTGATCACCCCCGAGGAAGCCGCAACCGTTCGAGACGAGCTAGCCCCTTTCTACGCGCGTCTCGGTGCGCGTTGGGGGGAAGCATGAGCGACACAAAGCCCGGTCGCAGCGTCACGATCATCACCTGGCATTACGTCCGCGATGGAGCTCCGGCCGGCCTGCACGCGCGGACAGTGGCAGAGTTTGATCACCAGCTCGAACACATCGCCGCACAGTTTGTACCGGTCACTTTGGATGCCGTTGTCGCGGCCACGCAGGACAGCAGCGCCCCCCTTCCGGTCAACGCCTGCCTGCTCACATTCGACGATGGGTATCGCGATCATTTCGAGATCGTGTTTCCGCGTCTCGCAGATCGGGACTGGCAGGGGGTCTTCTTCCCCGTCGCCCAGGCCGCCCGGGACCACGAAGTCCTTGATGTTAACAAGATCCAGTTCGCGATCGCCGCAGCGGGGCTGGAAAAAATATCCGACGAGACCCGCGCCGCGATCGACGACGCCCGCGCTAACCACGACCTGCCCGATTCCCAAACCCTCTATAGCGAGCTGGCTGTCGCCGGATTGCACAATCCGCCCGAGGCCATGTTCGTGAAGCGCGCCTTGCAGACACGCCTGCCAGAAGTACTGCGCGCCCGGATCTGCAGTGGATTATTTTCCCGCCATGTGTCATCGGACGAGCAGGATTTCGCCAAACAGCTTTACGCCAACGTCGACGAATTGCGAGATATGCAGGCCGGCGGCATGGCGCTCGGGGGCCACGGCGAACGCCACAACCGCATAAACGAACTCAACCCGGACGCGCGCGACCGTGAGTTTGAGGGATCCCGGGAATTTCTGGATTCCCTCGGCCTCCCGACCGGGGATGGCTGGAGCTTCTGCTATCCCTATGGGGCTTTCGATGACGCCGCCATATCTGCCGCCCGACAGGCTGGCTGCACCACCGCATTCACCCTGGAGCCCCGGGTCGCAGATCTTTCACGCGACCCGCCACTGGCCTTGCCGCGAATCGACACCAACGACCTTCCGGTGATCCCATGACCGGCCCAGACCTCGACCCCCATTATCTGCGCTGGAACCAGGACGACATCGTCGACCATTTCGCCGGGAAGAGTGCAGCGGATTTCTTCAACAGTGAAACCCGTTTACTAAAACCGATCGCGCCAGCGATCGAGACCGTCATCGATATTGGCTGCGCCAGCGGACGTTTTGTCGAATTGCTCGCCACTTTGGACGCCGCGCCGCGCTATATCGGTCTCGATCTCAGCGAATCCAGCGTGGCCCGTGCCCGGGCACTGTATCCTTCACATAATTTCCATTGCGTGAACGCCCTGACATTTGAACCCGAAAACACAGCCGACCTGATCAACGCAACTGGGGTCATGCAACACGAGCCACATTTTGACGCGCTTCTCGACCGCATGGTTTCCTGGTCTCGCCGCCATGTCCTGTTCGACGTCAAACTGGCCTCCATGTCCAACCATCTGGCAGATATCGACCGCGCTTATATCGCCAGCGACCCGCCGATGTATTTTGTGGTTCTGTCCGCCGACCAATTCATGCGAGAGATAGCAGAACGCCGCGACATTCAGCGGGTCGAAATTTTTGGCTACGAAACACCCCGGAACACCAACGCCGTCCTGCCCGCAGACATTGGTCCCCTTGCTTCCGCCGGTGTCCTGCTCGAAATCGGCACCCCGCCTGCCGGCGGGCCCGAGATCACCTCCAGCCTTCCCCCTTTCCTATCGAACAATACGGAGTGACCTGTCGTGCCGGACTTTCAACGTGTCCTCGTAACCGGCGGTGCCGGACTGATCGGATCCTCTCTGGTGGAACATCTTGTAGCCCAGGGATGCGATGTGGTGGTGGTCGATGATTTCTCGCGCGGCCGAGCCGAAAACCTTTCTGCCGTCAGCGACCATATTGACGTTCGCGAGGGAGACCTCGAGGACCCCGGCTTTACCGCTCAGGCTCTAGGGGACCCGGTCGACGCGGTCTACCATCTGGCGAGCCGGGCTTTCGGCGTGGCCTATTCGCAGGGCCGCCATGTCTCGATCCTTCACCACAATGAAGCAATCACCCACAACCTGCTGACTGCTCTTGCCAAGCGTCCGCCGCAATGGCTGATGGTCACGAGTTCGTCCTGCGTCTATCCCGATGACGGCCCGGATATAATTCCTGAAATGCCGCTGTTCACGCGGGAACCTGAGGCCGTCAACTGGGGCTACGGTTGGGCCAAGCGCTTGCTAGAACTGAAATCCGAGCTTTTTGCCCGCGAAACCGACACCTCCCTCACCATCGTACGACCCTTCAACATTTTCGGTGAACGGTATCGCTGGGCTGGAAATTTCAGTCAGGCCATCCCAATGCTGGTCAAACGGGTCATGGATGGCGAAGACCCGGTCATCGTCTGGGGATCTGGCGGCCAGCGACGGTCCTATATCCATGCCCGGGATTGTGCCCGCATGATGCACGCCCTCGTGGCCGCCGGATGCGACGATGGTGCGGTCAACCTCGGAACCGAGAAAACCGTCTCCATGCTCGACCTTGTCGCGCGGATCACCCGGGCGGCCGAGCGCGACCCAAAAATCGGAACGGACCCGAGTAAACCCGAAGGGCGTTTCACCAAAAGCGCCGAGATGACTCGCTTCGAAGGCCTGGTCCCGGACTTCACGCTAGACGTTTCCCTCGATGGAGGTTTGCAGGGGATGGTCGACTGGTATCACGTGACCGACTTCGCCGCCCCCACCGGGCTGGATGACTAAGTCCGCCACCTAACATGAATATCGTCATTCTCTTTCCCGGCCGGGGGCGCATAGATCGCCTCGAGGGTCAGGCCGACGGAACGACGCCACGCGAATTCTTCTATGGCATGAACGCCCTGGGGGACGACGGACATGTCGCCGGTTTCGCCGACAGTCGGAGCGATCCAACCGGGCTGTGGCCGGAGCTCCACTTAAAGTGGGAAATCCTGCGCAATCGCGTTATGCGCTTCGGCACCAGCGCCGAACGGGTGCGCGCCGTCCTTCCGGAACTTACCACCCAAGACATGGCGATCAGTTTCACCGATGGCTTCAGTATTTCCCTTGGCCAGCATGCCCGTTCTTTCGGGGCGACTGCCCGTCTTGTAGGTGGGTTCCACGGCATCTCAACCTTCACTCAACGTACGCCGCCAGCATTTCGGGCTATAGCCGAAGCGCGCACCCGCGCCGGGCTGCATGGCCTGGACCATGCCTTCTTTTTTGGCGCGGCTGATCGTCAATACGCGATCGACACTTATGGTCTCGACCCGGCACGCACCAGTTTGTTTCGGTTCGGGATTGATTCCGAATTCTGGACACCCGGCGCAGATGAAGAGGATGCATGTGATGGGGTTGTGTTTGCGGCTGGCAGCGACCCGTCCCGGGATTATACAACACTGCTCAACGCAGAGATCATGGCCCCCATTCGTATTCTGTCCGGCCTGCAGTTGCCTGCCGCACCTGATCGCAATGTCGAACAGATCAGCGGCACCTTTCATGGCATCGCCATCACCGATCCTGTACTGCGGGACATCTACCGGCGCGCCGCTGTCGTAGCCGTCCCGTTGCTCAACGTCCTCCAGCCCACCGGGTACAGCGTGACCCTGCAGGCAATGGCCTGCGCCAAGCCCGTGGTGCTAACCGATATTGATGGACTTTGGGACCGCGAAGCATTCATTTCGGGCGAGAATTGTATTCTCGTGCCGCCCGGAGATTCGAATGCAGTACAAGAGGCTATCACCAAGCTCCTGGGCGACGAAAACCTTCGCAAACGTATGGGCAAAGCAGCCCGGCACACGGCCGAGACTGTCTTTCCCTTGTCACGCATGGATACGGCAATGCGGGAACTGGTTACTTTGCAGTCTGAAACTGCACCCGTCGCATGATCGTTGCCATCGGACATATTGTGCAACACGGACCCTTCGGCGGCGGGAACCGATTCGTCGTATCTCTGGCAGACGCATTGGAAGTCGCCGGACACACTGTGCGCTTCGATCTCAACAGCGATGACATCGACCTGATTCTGATGACCGACCCACGCTCACGCAGTCCAAATGTCAGCTTCGCCGGGGCTGCAATCCTGCGCTATCTGGCGCAGCGAAACCCGCGCGCCCTCGTTGTCCATCGCATCAACGAATGTGACGAACGCAAGGGAACCAAATGGATGAACTGGCGTTTGCGGACAGCCAATTACGCGGCCGATGCAACAGTCTTCATTGCATCTTGGTTGCGCGAGCTCGATGTGTGGCGGGACGAGAGTGAATCCACTGTGATCCTGAACGGCGCAGACACGAATATTTTTCACACCAACGGGCACGTGCCTTGGGACGGAAAGGAACCCATGCGGTTCGTGACCCATCATTGGGGCGGCAATCGGATGAAGGGCTTCGATGTCTATGAACGGCTCGACGCGATGATGTCCGAATCCCAGTGGCTGGGAAAATTGGATTTCACCTATATCGGGAACCTGCCTGACGGCGCGGCCTTCCAGAACGCAACACATATCCCACCTCTGGACGGACCCGAACTGGGTGCTGAACTTCGCCGACATCACGCCTATGTCACGGCGAGCGTCAACGAACCCGCAGGCATGCACCATATTGAGGGTGCGCTTTCGGGTTTACCTTTACTCTACCGAAATAGCGGTGCTCTCCCTGAATATTGCGAGGGTTTTGGTATGCCCTTTGAGCCAGAAACCTTTGAAACAACTCTGGATAAATTCCACACGGGTTTTTTGCATTTTGCCGGGAGATTGCCCCAGTACGACAACACTGCAGAAAAAATGTGCGCCGGATATATTTCGTTCTTTGAGGACCTCGTCGCACGGCGCGACAAAATTGGGGAACGCCGACGTCTTTGGCGCAACCCGCTCACATTCATAATCAACCAACTCCCGGTCTAGATTTATGCGCAAAGACTACACAACCGATACCGGTGACACCGACGACAGCGAAATCGCATTTGTCGAGAAGTACTGGACCGACAAATGGCTCGAGCAAGGTGGACCGGACAACAAAGCTTCGCGCATCCCCAGGAAAGAAGAATACCGGGTGATGAAGCCCTACTTGGATAAACTTCCCAAGGGTGCGGCCATGCTCGACGGCGGTTGCGGGCTGGGTGACTGGACGGTCCATTTCAGCGAAGAAGGCTGGCCCACTCTGGGGCTCGACATCAGCCGGGACACCGTGGCCAAACTGCGTGAGTTCTTCCCGGAGAACCAGTTTGAAGTCGGCGATATTCGTGCCATGGAACTCCCCAAAAATTCATTCGACGCCTATTTCTCCTGGGGAACCTTCGAACATTTCGAGGCCGGGCTAACCCCGTGCATTGACGAGGCCTTTCGTGTGCTCAAGCCCGGAGGGTTACTTTTTACCTCTGTGCCCTTCGATAATTTGCGACATGCATTGCGGGCCGCGAGTGATTGGCAAAAGAAAGCCGAACCGGGCACTGATACCCCACGGTTTTACCAGTGGCGACTGACTCGGGGTGAATTCCGTGATCTCGTCGCCCTAAGTGGTTTTGAAGTTCTCGACATCAAGGCTATTGGAAAAAGACAGGGCGTCTTGCGTTCGTTGCAGCACGAATTCGGCATGCCCTATCAGTGGTTCGTATCAAAGGCGATGAGCGCCGCAATCGCGCCTTTTGTTCCTTCCGGCCTTGTCGCTCACATGCTGCTTGCCGTTGCGCGGAAGCCCGACGCTTGAGTGAACTGAACGGAGACGTACGCCTGCGGCCGACCGACCGCCTGCGATATCTATGGCAAAACGCATTGCGCGGCCTGCGCGACCTGACACCGGTTCAGTTTGCGGTTTACCGGCACTGGCGTGCCAACACGGCCGCGCGCGAAGCGCTTCGGTCCGCTTCGCCATCACCCGGCAGGGCACTCGCCGAAGCTTTCATCGTTGCCGAGCTTCCCAAGCTAATTGCTCCGGGGGAAATCAGTGTGCTGGAAGTTGGCTGCGGCAGCGGCCGGGCTCGCGAACTCCTCTCGCGCGCTGGGTTTCAGGGAACCTATACAGGTGTGGACGTTTCAGATCGGTTCGACAGGCAACTCAAAACCCCGTTCGCATCAAACTTTGAACTGATGGATGCACATGATCTTGCACCAGGTGCGCGCTTCGACTTGGTTTTCTCAAATTCCGCTCTCGAGCATATCCCTGATGACGAGAAGCTGATCGCACATCTACGCACCACACTCCGTCCCGGCGGCATTCAATTGCACATCATTCCATCCGGTGCAGCGCTCTATGCCTATCTCTGGCACGGCTTTCGCCAATATGCCCGAGGGGCGGTTGCGCAACGGTTTCTGTCTCCCAACACATCTGTCTTCGCACTGGGCGGGATGTTCAGCCTGACGTTGCACATGATTTTCATCACCGTTCCCGAAATGTTGCTACAACTGCCCGCACGTCAAAATTTTTCGGCGCTCTATCGCCCCCTGATGCGTGGTGCGATCGTCGCCGACGCGGTCATGCCATTCGGTGCGGTCATGTACGGCATCTGTGAACGTGCACCGGGGGCCAAGGAATGAGTCTGCGCGACACCTTACGGAGTGCCGCCGCGTTACCTTGGCGAACACTCGGGGCAATGGGGCTTCCCGTTCCAGGCCAGACTCCTGTATCCTTCGTGGTGGAACGACGGGACTGGTCCATCCGCTGGGACGGCATCCAGATTTGCCAAAGGGTCAACGAACTCGATGCCGGTCTCTCCAGATTGACCACACGACCCGAACGTATCGTCGGGGGTGTTGCCCATTTCGGCAGTCAGTTCATGTGGGAGGTCTGGCACGAGCACATCTCCCCCAAGACCGCCGTGGCGGTCAGCTATTTTCACGGCAAGCCCGAGGATGGGCCGGATATGGCGCGCCATGTGGACGCCTTCCGCAGCGCCATGCACAAGATCGACCGGGTGATCGTCGCCAATTCGGAGGTCGAGACACGCTTGCGAGGCTGGGGTATCCCTCAGGACCAGATGGTCCGCATTCCCATCGGAGTCAACACGACACTGTTCACGCCCCCTTCGGCCGATACACGGAGCGCGGCGCGGCATAGATTTGGCGTGCCCGAAGACCGACTGGTCATCGGCTCCTTCCAGAAGGACGGCAATGGCTGGGGGGATGGCCTGGACCCCAAGCTTGTCAAAGGCCCTGATCTGTTTCTGGAAGCGGTGGCAGAACTCGCCAAGGATTTTCCGATTTTTGTTCTGTTGACCGGACCTGCGCGCGGCTATGTCACCACCGGTCTGCACCGGCTCGGCATTCCCTACGCCCATCACTATCTCGCCGACTATCTCGACATCGTCTCGGCCTATCACGCCCTCGACCTCTATTTGATGACCAGCCGTGAAGAGGGCGGGCCGAAAGCAATTCTCGAATGCGCGGCCACCGGTATTCCGCTCGTCTCCAGTCGCGTCGGCATGGCGACCGATGTGATCGAGGACGGCAAGACCGGGTTTCTGGTCGATGTGGGGGATACGGCAGCAACTGTCCGGCACGCGGCCGCATTTCTTGGCAACGCCAACCTTCGCGTGAGCATGAGCACAGCAGCCCAGGCGGCGATAGAACCCTATGACTGGCGCCATGTTGGCAAACTTCACTACGACAATGTCTACAAGCCCCTGATCGAGAGAACATGAAACGTATCGCGCTTGAGCTGGCCGCCCTCCTGTCCCTTCTTTACCGGATCATTCCCTTTGGGATTCGTCGCCGCATCGTGATGGGCTTTGCCGTGCTTGAATCCCGAATCGGCAAACCCGAAGCATCCCTGCGCCGCCTTTACACGATCGAGGATTCGCTCGAACTGGTGATCAACGAGCGCGCTATGGCTCTGGGCGAGGGGGAGCATCCCAAGCATCGACTGACGGATTATCATGGATTCTTTGCCACCCATGTTTCGCCCGGTAACCGGGTGTTAGATATCGGCTGTGGCTATGGCGCAGTGGCGCGATCCATCGCCCATACAATTCCGGACGCCGAAGTGACCGGCATCGATATCGAGCCCGGAAATGTGGCCCAGGCCCGCGCGGCAACCAACCCATCCAACCTGACATTTGTCGAAGGTGACGCCACCGAGGCCTTTCCGGACGGGTCTTGGGATGTGGTCGTGCTCTCGAATGTTCTCGAACATATCGATGAGCGTGTGGATTTCCTGGCCACGATCCGTGAACGCCTCGCGCCCCGGACCGTGCTGATACGCGTGCCCCTGTTCGAGCGCAGCTGGCACATGCCCATGCGTCGTGAAGTCGGCGCAAACTTCCTCTCAGACTCCGATCATCGGATCGAACACACCCGTGACGCCTTCGAGGACGAGGTCACCCGCGCCGGCTTCGAGATCATCGAACTGCGCACCCCCTGGGGTGAAATCTGGGCACGCTGCCAGGCGTCGGCGTAGGTCCGGCAAACATAATGGCCCCACGTCGCAAAGATCCTGTTTTAAAGGCCACAGCCCGCGCCGGGTATCGCGTGTTAACCGGGGCGCGGGCATTGGTTTTTGCGCGACCTGCCCGGCCCGGTTCGGCCCCGGCCGTTTTCTACGGCGGTGCACGCAGCGGCGATAGTGGGGGGCCTTTGGTCAAGGTCCAGCGGCTACAATCAGCCTTTCCGCAAGCATCCGGCGCCTTCAACCTGGTGTACAGCCTGAGCAACGCGCCCTATCTGTCACGCCAGGTGCTCCTCCGGGTCAAAGCCCGAGGGACGCGCATCGTGCACAATCAAAATGGAGTGTTCTACCCCGGCTGGTACGACGGTAACTGGGAAACCGAAAATGCCAGAATGAGCGAGGCCTACCACCTGGCGGATCATGTTTTCTGGCAAAGCGCGTTCTGTCGTGATTGCGCCGACCGGTTTCTCAGCCCCCGGCAGGGCCCGGGTGAAATCCTCTTCAACGCGGTGGACCTGGAGCACTTTGCCCCGTCACGCGGAGATATAAATTCTTCTGCGCGACCGTTCACGTTTTTGCTGACCGGAAAAATTCAGGCGCATCTCGCATATCGGCTGGAAGATACAATCGCGGGCATTGCTGTGGCGCGGGAGAACGGACTTGATGCAAACCTGAAAATTTCGGGCCAGCTGGACACCGGCGCGCTGGCCGCCGCGACTGCCGCCGCACGCCGCGCTGGCATCACCGAGAATGTTCAGTTCAGCGGTGCCTACACCCAGCAGCAAGCGCCGCAAATCTATCGTGCTGCAGACGCCTATGTGATGACCAAACACGCGGACCCGTGCCCCAACACCGTCATCGAGGCGATGGCATGCGGGCTGCCTGTGGCCTATGTCGCGAGCGGCGGCGTACCCGAACTGGTCGGGCCGAAGGCCGGCATTGGCATTCCTGCGGATGATAATTGGGACCGCCCTTTCCGACCCGATCCGCATACGCTCGCCGACGCCATGATCAAGGTCTCTGCCGGGCATAAAGAGATGGCCGTTGCGGCCCGGCAACGGGCCATCGAGAATTTCGACCTGCGCGCGTGGCTGGCACGTCATGCCAGTGTTTTCACCGAGGAGCTCACGGTTAGTTAGTAACAAACAGGCCGCGCCTAAGCCCGGCGTGCCCAGGGACAGAGCTGCCACACGGCCTGAGCCGTCAGCAGGCCAACCACGATCATGAAGGGGCCGAATCCGATCAGGTATCGGTCTTCCAGCCGGATCAAGCTATACGCTGCAATGGTGCCGGCATAGGCCGCCCAAACGGCGGCCAGAACATGCCAGAACGGCGGCGGTCGACGGCCAGACGCGAGGGACCCCAGATACCAGAGCGGGAACACCACGAATGCGCATACGCCAACCGCAAACATCGCGAAAACTCCAACCCCTTCCAGCAGCGCGAGCATGATAGAGAGCCCCACTCCCTGCCGCAGAGCCTCGGGAAGAACCCAGGAAAAGGAAACCCTTTCCCCGCCCGCGCGGAACGCCTCCAGATCCCGAAAACTCGAGACCGGGTTAGCAAGCGCCTTTGCACGTCGGTCCAACCTCACCTCTCCTGCCGCGTGACGCAGGAACGCAAGCGGATGGGCAAACAATGTCTGGAGATAAATATCCCGGGCCATCGCGCTCATCTGCGCACCCGTGACACCCGCCCGCCAGAGAGCCCGGTTGATCTCAAGAACGTCGGCATAGAAATAGGTGGAAAGATTTTCCCGCGCCGTAACATCAAGAACCGATTGCCCAACGAAGACCGGCGTGCCGCGTCCCTCAATTTGCACCAGCGGCAGAAGCGCGGCGGTGCGCGCACCCGTGGTCACAAAGCTCGAGCCCGTCCGCTGTTCGTTCCAATTGGAATAGAGGCCGGCAAACAGGATGGTCGGAAGCACCAACGCGATACTTATGATCGCCGCCCTGGGCAGGCTGTAGCCCGACCGCCAAACAGCGACCATGATCAACGGTGCAAAAACCGGCAACAGGAACAGCGTAAATTCACGCAGCAGAAACAAGCTGGCCAGCAAGGCAGATACGATCGCCAGGGACCGCAAACCCGAGCCTCCCTGAAGACCTCGTAGACCCAAAAGGGCGATCACGATCGCCAGAAAATGCCCGTAAAGCGAATCGGTCAAAACATGAACGTCGTACACAACAGCCTGAGAAAGCGCATAGGCCAGAGCAACCACCAGGCCCCATTGCCAGCCACGCATGGCTTCGCGCGCGAACAGGTAGACCATAATCGCGGCGACCGTTCCCACAGCCCCCTGCAAAACCAGGACCGCGTAACCCCAGCCAGAGTCACCCCATACCACTTTGGAAATCGCAATCAACGCCGGATAACCGACCATCCGATAGGCATCTTCACCCATCGTATCAGGGCGGTCGATCAGCCACTGGGTCGAAGACAGAATCGTATCGGCAAAGGTGATGTAGCCCGCACTGTCGGGCTGGAGGAGCGGGCCGTAAAAGACAATAACCGCAAGCTTGAATGCGATCAGCACCACGAGAGCCACACCGGGCAACGAATATTTCATATGGTTGACCATCTTTACCCCAGACACCCAGAACCCACTCTTATGCCGCCCGTGAGCGATATTGCCAAACGGTCCACCCCTCAACAACCAGCTATTGAAAGACTCCTCTAAGTGCAGGCCCAACCCACAATCAGTGTTTTTCTTCCATGCTACAACGCGCATGCCTATTTGCCGCGTGCGCTCGACAGCTTGCGTGCGCAGACATTCCGCGATTTCGAAATCATCATCATCAATGACGGGTCAACCGACCCAGAAACCAACGCCTATCTTGAAAGCCTGCCCGATGATGTACGGGTTGTGCATCAGGAAAACCGGGGGCTTTCCGGGGCGCGCAATCGCGGCTTCAACGAAGCGCGCGCAGATCTCATTCTTCCCCTGGATTGCGATGACTGGCTCGCACCCAAATTCCTCACGGACGCTCATGCCGCACTTCAGGCTGCCCCGGAGAAAAGTTTCGTCTTCGCCGATCTGACACTCGAGGGAGAGGCAGCCGGCGTTCTGGAAAAGCCCCATAACTCCTTCGAGCAGCTCTATTTCAATCAACTCCCCTATTGCATTCTGCTGCCCCGCGCTGCCTGGGAGGCGATTGGCGGCTATGATGAATCGATGCAGCTTGGCTACGAAGATTGGGAATTCAATATCCGGTTGGGCCTGAATGGATACACCGGCCTCCCGCTCAATAAGCCACACTTCCATTACCATGTTAGTGCCGACGGCATGCTGGCCTCGACCTCCCGCGTGCGCCATGTGGAACTCTGGCGCTATATCCGTGACAAGCACGCAGAAGCCTACGGCGCGAAGGAACTGTGGCGACGCTGGCAGATCTGTAGCCCGATGGAATCGGCACGGCCGCTGATTTTTTACGTGATCTGGGAACTTCTATTTCGTCTGCTCCCGGACAAGGTTTTGACCGCGCTGTTCCAGATATCGCAGCCCATGTCGCATTCGGCACGCGAAGCACGGCGTTTGCGGCGGGCAATAACAACGCGAGACCGGGGCGGCCGACAGGGCTTTTTTGCGCCCATCCTCCAGCGCATTGCTGTTCCGGCGGCCATGGTCCCCGCCCTCGTTTCAAGACTGGCTACCTACCTCACCATTGTCGTCGCGGCCCGAATTATGATCCCTGAAGAATTCGGTGCGTTCACCGTTCTTACGGTCCTGGGCGGCGTCGTCAACGCGGTCGTGAGCGGCGGCGGCGACATGTGGCTCAACCGTTTCGTGACACAGGAGAAAGTGTCCCGTAATCGTCCCCCACCTGTGTGGCCTTTCTACCTTACGATCAGTTTCGTCGTGGCCATCGGCACCATGCTCATGGCGTGGGGCGTTACCGCTCTGGTTCCGGCACTGCACGAACAATCAGGTGCCATTCTTCTGACCGTTTTTACCTTTGGCCTCGCCGGAATAAGCGAGGCACTGCTCGCGACCCTGCGCTCGACCGGGCGAACGATCCTGTTCTTCAGCGTGCGCGACATTCTGGTGCCGATCACCGCACTCATATTTTTGATAATACTGAGACCAGAAAGTGTAAGCGGCTTCTTCCTGATCCTCGCTGGCGTTTGGGCGGCGGTTCTCGTCACTTTTTCATTATATGCTTTGCTCGTTGCACAGTGGAAATGTCAGATGGGCTGGCTGCACAGGTCTCTGGCCACGCCCCTCATCAAGCACACTCTCCTGCTGATGATGACCAATATCATGTCACGGGCATCCAACTATATTGATATTCTGGTCTTGCTGTTTTTTGTCGGATTGGCGGATCTCGGCGAGTACCGGATTGCAGCACAATTCGCGATCGGCTTCATCGTCGTCCAGCACTTTGTATTCTTGAGTTTGCCCTACCAATTGCGGTACGTCGGCTCTTCAGCCGAACGGCAATATTCCCGACGAATACTCCAGGATATTCAGCGGAACCTGCTTACATTGTCGCTGATCGCTCTGGTTTTTGTGTTGGTCCTGTCCGAATGGCTGCTCTCGATACTGGGCGAGCGGTTCATCGAATCAGCTCATGTCGTCAGGGCGATGTTCCTGATTCGATTCCTCGAACTGCTTTGGGGGCCCCAGCACGAAGTGCTCATCAGCAATGGTTTGGTGCGCTTTGAAGTGGCGGCCAGCTTAAGCGGGATTACGGCCTGGATAATCACATTCGCCTTCATCTACAAACTGGTCGACCCTGTGACGGCGGCAATTATCGCCACAGCAATCGGGGTTCACCTCGGGCATATTATCAGAGCAACAACCCTGACCTCCAGGGGCATCTATTGCCCGCGGCTCGTTCCCCTGCGCCAGCAGACCTAGACGGCCTGCGAACCTGGCGCGTCAGGCTGGCCACGCACCAACATAAGTCGGGCAAAAAGAATGCCTGCAAAGAACCAGATATGGCGCTGATATAGCGCCTCCTGAAACACGGCAAAAACGGCCACCATCAACAAGACGGGCACGCCAATAGTCATCAGGTCATCGCTTTCGCGCCGGCGCCAGGACTTGGCCAAAAGGGTCAGGAAAAAGCCGCCGAATAAAACCGTCCCGACCAGACCCGTCTCCGCAAGCAGCCACAGATACGAATTGTGAATCTGTTGCGGGATACCCCGACCGAGCTCGCGTTCCCGGTCTAGGTAGACGCCCAATCCTGCCCCCCTCAAAGGTGCGGACTTCCATAGCGCAAAAGCGCCCTCGAGCTGTTCAACCCGATGCGACACGCTCACATGATTGAGCGTCGCGACAGCGTCGCGGGAAACATACACCCGGTTCGGTTCAGCGCCTTCGATGACCACCGACTGCTGGGGAAAGGTCGACAGGAATATGGCCAACAGCGCCGCCGTCGCCGGAACCGCCATGATCAATTGTCGCCAATCCCAACGCTGGAGCACCGTCATAGTGACCAGGGCAACAACACAAGCCATCCAGGCCGAGCGTGATCCCGCCAGGACAAGTACCGCCAAGAGCAAAACCAGTCCGCTGACCCGCATCCATTTTGCGGACGGCAGCGGAACCCAGCCGGACAAATGCAGGAGGACCGCAATCGCGATGGTGAATCCGAATGTATTCGGATTCACCAACATACCGACTGCCCGGAAGTCGGGACCCAACAGAAATACCTTGGGGAAAATAGCCCAGATCGCGACCGCAAAAGCGAGTATTGTCGCGAGGGAAATGCCCCAGGCAACAATAATGAACGCCGTTAGAAAGCGGGTCGCGAACCCGGAAAACACACGTTCAAACGCAAAACCCGAGAATAGAAAAACCAGTAAGGCGTACCACCCAATATACTTGTTCTGAAGGGCCCAGCCGCTCCATCCGCCGATCTCGTTACGCCCGTTCAAGAGAGAGAATGTGAGCCAAGCCGTCGTCAGAACCGCCCAAATGATCAAAGACCATCTCGGTGTCGCCCGGCTGAACCCCGCGCGCAGGCCATAACGACGGCGAACAGCGGACAGCATCGCCAAGAGGCCCAGCGGCACTAGTATATCGGCAAGACTAACCCGGATAGCGGTGCCGGAAAGACCCAATGTAAGTGTAAACTGAAATGCTATAGCAGCGGTCCATGGCACCAGCCGGTCCAGTGTTTCTGCTTCTGAACTGCTCTTCGACCCCAAAAGAGTTCTCCCCGTTCACTTGAACTCAGCACAACCCCATAACATCGGCTGAAAGGTAAGTCCGACAAAATGTGTGGAATCGCAGGAATACTAGATCGGACCCGCTCCGTCGGTCCCGATACGCTTCGCGAACGAACCGAGGCGATGGGCGAGAGCATCAGACACCGCGGGCCTGACGATGACGGAGTGTGGCTCGATCCTGAGGCCGGTATCGGATTGGCCCATCGGCGTCTCGCCATCATCGACCCCACGCCCGTTGGGCATCAGCCTGCCGTGTCTCGTTGCGGTCGGTTTACGCTTGTCTTCAATGGTGAAATCTATAATTTCCGGGACATCGCACGGCAACTCACCACTGAGGGACACGCCTCCGATTCCGCTTCTGACACCGTTATCCTTCTGGAAGCCATTTCGTGCTGGGGTCTACGCAAGGCGTTAGAAACTGCCGTGGGAATGTTTGCGCTTGCCGTGTTTGACCGGGAAACCCGAACCCTCTCGCTGGCGCGTGACCGGTTGGGAATCAAACCGCTTTACTGGGGCCGCAACGGGGATTGCTTCGCCTTCGGGTCAGAACTCAAGGCCATCTGCGCCTCCGGCATGATCAACACCACGCGCAACCCCGATGCCCTGGCCGCGCTGTTTAGGTTTGCCTATATCCCGGCTCCCGCCACGATTTACCGCGAAACCCAAAAACTCGAGCCCGGTACAATTGTAAAGCTGAGGCCTCAGGGCGAACCGGAAACGGAAATATTTTGGGATATCGAATCCGTCGCACGTCACGGCCAGGACAATGTGTTGTCACTGGATGACCCGGCCAATTTCGAAGAGCTGGAGCGACTTCTTCGGGACGCAGTGACGACGCGAATGATTTCGGACGTTCCACTTGGCGCCTGGCTGTCGGGTGGTCTGGATTCATCGCTCGTGGTGGCGCTGATGCAGGAAGCAAGCACACGAAAGGTGCGCACATTTTCCATTGGTTTCCCGGCCCTCGACTACAACGAGGCAGACGATGCCCGCCAGATCGCAAACCACCTCGGAACCGATCATGAGGAACTTCATGTCTCACCTCAGGATGCCATCGATACGATCGCATCACTGCCCACATACTATGACGAACCCTTCGCGGATTCCTCGCAAATCCCCACCTATATCCTTTCACACCTGACCCGAAAGCATGTCACCGTTGCGTTGTCGGGGGATGGTGGCGACGAAATTTTCGCCGGGTACAACCGCTACGCCGCGCTCCCTCGAATTGCCCGTCAGTTTGCAAACTGGTCGCCCTTTGCCCGAGGGAAAACTGCCGCCGCCATGCGCGCGCTTACCCCAAACATGTGGGACCAGCTGGCACGCAGACTTCTAGTCCGCACACCCCCGCAATTCGGTGACAAGATGTGGAAGGCAGCGGCCGCAATCGAAGCCTCGGATTCCGAGGAAGCCTATCTGTCGACCGTCTCGCAATGGTCTGACCCTGGCAGCATCGTCCGCGGTGCCCACCACGTGGCTGACCGACTGCGCTTCGACACATTGCTTGACGATCCCGTCGCCAAACTCCAGCTCGCCGACACGAAGACATATCTGCCGGATGATGTTCTGACGAAAGTAGACCGCGCCAGCATGGCCCATGCGCTCGAAGTCCGAGTGCCGCTGCTCGACCATCGACTCGTCGAGTTCGCATGGCGCTTGCCCCGTTCCGAACTGATTGCCGCCGGCCGTACAAAACTTCCCTTGCGGCGCGTGTTGGCCAAGCACATCCCCGAAGCGCTGCTGGAGCGACCCAAATCGGGTTTCGCCGTTCCGATCTCCGACTGGCTTCGGGGACCTCTGCGCGACTGGGCTGAAGATCTATTGAGTAAAAATGCACTATCTGAATCAGGGCTTCTCGAACCGGCCCCCATCCGCGCGGCCTGGGAAACACACCTCTCGGGTCGGCGAAATCTCCAGAACCCACTCTGGACGATTCTCATGTATCAACTATGGGATCGCGCGAATCTCCACTGACCCGGCCAATCTGCGACACCAGATGCATTTGGCCTGCCTTGCTGTCTGTCTCGTAAATGGGCAAAAGACCCTTGATGACCGTAACCACCGAAAACCAGAACCGCCACGAAGCCTATGTTGTGTACGCTCTCGGGTTTCTTTTTCTACCCGTCGCAGCAACAGCAACCTCACAAACATGGGTCCTTGCTGTGGCGGGGGTTATCGCGATTCTTGCCCTGCGCATGATCCGGGGCCGTGTTTGGCACGCCCCCAATAAATTGCTCGTGATCCTTGTGTCTCTGCTTGTCGGATGGGCCGCCCTCAGCAGCACATGGTCCCTCCTGCCCGAACGGGCCATCACAACCTCAATACGTTTGGCGCTTGTTGGCGGAAGCCTGATCATCCTGATCGATGCGGCCAAGCGGTTAAATTACACCCAACGCCGCACGTTCGGGAAATGGCTCATCGGCGGAACAATCACGGGTCTGATTATAACCGCAGCGGTGATCGCTTCGAGCGGCATTCTATCTGCGTGGTTAGGGGCGACACTTTTAAATGGTCACGAACTCGACAGCCTCAACCGCACGGGAAGTTCTGTCGCGATGTTGGTCTGGCCGGTTGCCCTTGTTGTCGCCCAGTTTTATGGGCGCTACGCCGCTGCCGCAGTTATCGCCGTCAGCACCCTGACGCTATTCGCTCTGTCGCCGGCAACCCCACTCGTCGCTTTTGTCATCAGCATTTGTGGATTCTCCATCGCCTGGATATCGCAGCGCTGGGGCAAGCGGTTTTTGCTACTCGCCTTCACCGGCTCGGTCGTCATGATCCCACTTCTCGATATCCTGAATCCTATCGTCATCGATGCGCTGGTGGCATCGATCTACTCACCCAATTCCGAAGTGCATCGCCTGTTAGTCTGGGAATTTGCCGCCGGTCGCATATTCGAGCATCCAATCATCGGCTGGGGCCTGGACGCCTCCCGTGTCATTCCCGGGGGACATGAGCAAATTCCGATGTTTGTGATCAATGGATCACAGCAAACCGGCCAGGCCATGCCGTTGCACCCACACAATGCTCTCGTCCAGATCTGGCTCGAACTTGGCATCATCGGCGTCATCCTGGTCGGAGGCATCTTTTCGCTACTCGTGGCCTCAATACCTGAATCTGACAAAAACCACGCCGGGCCGGCGATCATGATTGCAACAGCCGCCTGCGGGTTTGCCATCGCACAACTCGGTTTTGGAATCTGGCAAGGCTGGTGGATGGCAACGCTGGGTCTGATGGTGATGATTATCGTTGCGATCGCGCCTCGAGCAGGCGACTCCGAAACCGGTTAAGCTTAGTCACGCGCAACCGAACAGAGACTTCCCCTGAAAATATGCCAACTCAGCACGGTGGATTTCACCCTCTACCATTTCCTGCGCCCGTTGATTCGCGCCCAGAGGGATGCCGGGCATGACGTCGTGGGCGTGTGCGCCGATGGTGATCTCGTGCAATTGGTTCGGCAGGAAGGTATTCGGGTCGAAACCGCCCCTCTCGTTCGCTCGGGAAACCCGCTTCGAAATGTGAAAGCGGGTCAGGCATTACGCCACCTGTTTGTGCGTGAAAAATTTGACCTGGTTCACGTTCACACACCGGTCGCCGCCTTCGTCGGACGCCTGGCCGCCGCCCGCGCCGGGGTCCCGCGGATCGTGTATACAGCCCACGGGTTTTACTTCCACGAAAATACGTCAACCCCGCGCCGGCAGACCCATATCTTTGCAGAATGGCTGGCCGGTCGTACGACCCACACCCTTTTTACCCAGTCTGAAGAGGACGCCGAAACGGCCAGGCGGTTGCACCTGTGCAAAACCGGTGACGTTCTGGCCATCGGCAATGGCAGCGACCCAGACGTGTTCAAGCCCGCTGAATCCCCGGATATACGCGCCCGTCTTCGCGCCGAAATTGGCACCCCTGATTACCGGGTGGTCATCCTGATGGTGGGCCGGCTCGTCGCCGAGAAGGGCTATCGCGAACTGATCACCGCAATGCGGACCGTAAATGCTGAACTCTGGATCGTCGGCAGTCGCCTCAAGAGCGACCACGCTTCCGGGATCGAGGATATCATCGAAGGCCTCACACATGAGCCCGACCTCAGCGCGCGCATCCGGTTTCTCGACTACCGTCAGGATGTCCCCGACCTGATGCGAGCGGTCGATATATTCACCCTCCCGTCACATCGCGAAGGCATGCCGCGCTCAATTATCGAAGCCATGCTGACGGGGTTGCCCGTCGTGGCGACGGATATTCGTGGCAGTCGCGAAGAGGTGGTGGACGGTGAAACCGGCACGCTGGTGGAACTCCACGACCCCGTGGCTTTGGCCAACGCCCTGCAGGCTCTCGCCGCCGATGAGGGCCTGCGTCACCGCATGGGGCAGGCGGGTCTGGCGCGCGCCATTCGACTCTATGACGAGGATTTGGTGATCGCGCGGCAACTTGATCACCTCGGTTTGCGCACGAACTAAAAACATCGACTTTCGGTTTCTCAGGCCCGGCACCTTGCCGGGCCTTTGTTTTTGCCGCTACATGCCCAACTCCACCGACAATCAAACGACAACACCTTGCTCTGGACCCTTGTCATACTTGCCGCCGGAACCGCCCTCGCCACGACCGCCATGGTGTGGCTTGTGCGCGGTCAGTTGTTGCGTCACGACATCCTCGACCGGCCCAATGCCAGAAGCTCACACGATACCCCGACGCCGCGCGGTGGAGGGATCGGGGTCATGAGCATCTTGTTACCGGTCTGGATCGTGATCGCATTCGCCGTATCGTCAGAGCCAGGCATCACGGCCCGATGGGTCATTCCCCTGGCCGCCATCGCGCTCGCATCAGTTTCCTGGATTGACGATCTGCGCACGCTGGGTGCGCTGCCGCGATTGGGGGTTCAGATTGTGACCGCCATTGCGGGGGTCCTGATGTTGCCCGGCCAGGTATTTCAGGGCCTGTTGCCATTCTGGCTCGATGCCACGATCGCTGTCATTGGCTGGATTTGGTTTGTAAACCTGTTCAATTTCATGGACGGGATCGACGGTATCAGCGGCGTCGAGACGCTCGGGATTGGTGGCGGTATCGCGCTTATCAGTTTCCTCTTGCTGGACAGCCAGAGCGCCCTGCCCTGGCACGGACTGGCGATTGCGTCAGCAGCGGCGGGTTTCCTGGTCTGGAACTGGCACCCGGCACGAATATTCCTGGGTGATATCGGCAGTATTCCTCTGGGCTATCTGCTCGGCTGGCTCTTGCTGTCCCTCGCTGTATCCGGCCATCTACAAGCCGCGATTATCCTGCCGCTCTATTATCTGGTCGATGGCACACTGACCCTGCTGCGCCGTCTCCAGAGAGGCGATAAAGTCTGGCAAGCCCAT
Organism: uncultured Alphaproteobacteria bacterium; assembly: GCA_964276015.1. GTDB lineage: Bacteria > Pseudomonadota > Alphaproteobacteria > UBA6615 > UBA6615 > JABJAG01. Next base: position 69,458 of record CAXYDO010000001.1, read on the forward strand.
CGTGAGCACTACTACCAAAAGGCCGTACAGAATGGCCGGAGCCATGCCCAGGTCAGCCGTGCGGTGGCGTTGACTAACCTCATTCTGATCGGACTGGCCGTCCTGACCGCGCAAGCAGTTTCAGGTTCAGTCTGGCCCTGGATGGGTGTATTGGTCGCCACGTTGATCGTGTTTGCGCTGCTGATCTGGATGAAGCGCACAACTAATCCTGCCGACCCGGCTATTTGAACCGTTACGGGGCTTTGTCTGGGTCTGCTTAGTGGTATAAGCGGGCCATCCAACGGGGCGACCGCGAATGCGCGCAAAACTACCTCTCGGCCGAGCCAAAATCGCCTACGGGCACGATATTTTCATGGCGTCCGTGTCCGTGCCGCTGTCGTTATGGCTCCGAATGGGCGTGTCTATCGAGACCGTTCCCCAGGAATTTGTGATCCAGAGCACAGCATTGTTTGCCGCCGCCGCCGCTTGCGTGTTCTGGCCCATGGGCCTGTATCGCGGCATCTGGCGTTATGCATCGATGAACGACCTGATCGCGATCACCAAAGCGGTGAGCCTGGCGGTACTGATTTTCGTCCCTATCCTGTTCGTCACCTCGCGGGCGGAGTTCCTTCCGCGCTCGCTGCCGGTCATCAATTGGTTTGTGCTCATGGCCCTTCTGGGCGGGCCGCGCTTCTTGTACCGGCTGGTCAAGGACAGGCACTTCGAACTGACGGTCGATGCCAGTGGCAGGGCCGGCGTGCCGGTTCTGTTGGTGGGAGCGGGCGACGAAGCCGAGGGCTTTATTCGTGATCTTGCGCGTCAGCCAGGGCCGGCCTACCGCGTGGTCGGACTACTCGATGAAAAAGGCCGTCGTGTCGGACAGCATATTCGCAACGTTCCGGTACTCGGAACGCCCGACGAACTGCCCGCTGTGATGCGTCGCCTGGCGCTTCGGGCCGAACGGCCTCAGCGCCTTGTGTTGACCCGGCGTGGCCTCGATCCCACCTTTATACGGCACTTGCTCGACCTCGCTGAAACCCACGGCATGGCCATGGCCCGGCTGCCCCGTCTCACGGAATTCGAATCCGGGATTGATGAAGGCGTCGCGGTCAAGCCTGTGGCCGTCGAGGATTTGCTCGGTCGCCCCCAGGCTGTACTCGACCGGCCCGCCATGGAAAACCTGGTCAAGGGTCAACGGGTCCTGATAACCGGTGCCGGGGGCACCATTGGCAGTGAACTGGTTCGCCAGATTGTGGCACTGGGCCCCGCCCGGCTCGATCTGGTCGATAACTCGGAATTCAATCTTTACGCCATCGATCTCGGCGTGAGCGAAGTCTCTGACGGGCTCGAGCATCATGCTCATCTCACCGATGTACGCGACCGCACCACACTAGCAAATGTCTTTGCCGCGGCGCGCCCCGACCTGGTTTTTCACGCAGCGGCCCTCAAACATGTTCCGATCGTGGAAACCCATGTGGCTGAAGGTGTCCTCACCAATATTGGCGGCTCCCGGAATGTTGCCGATTTGTGTCGCGAGTCCGGTGCGCAAAAGATGGTCCTGATTTCAACTGACAAGGCTGTCAATCCCTCCAGCGCCATGGGGGCCACCAAACGTGTCGCAGAAAGTTACTGCCAGGCCCTCGATCACGCGCGCGCGGAAGGTGAATGCCAGTTCCTGACCGTTCGTTTTGGCAACGTCCTGGGGTCCACCGGATCGGTCGTTCCTTTGTTCGAACGCCAGCTGGCCGCCGGCGGCCCACTGACCGTGACCCATCGGGATATCACCCGTTACTTCATGACAACCCGCGAGGCCGTGGAACTGGTGCTCCAGGCCTCGACCCTCGGCGCCCAGGAGCCCGGCGGCATTTTCGTGTTGGATATGGGCGAACCGGTGCGCATTGCCGATCTGGCCGAGCAAATGATCCGCCTCGCCGGGAAACGCCCTTACGAGGATGTTGATATCGAATTCGTCGGGCTGCGTTCGGGCGAAAAACTCTATGAAGAATTATTCCACGACGGCGAAAGCCTGGCGCCCACTGATAACGCCTCAATCCAGCTCGCCACGCCGCGCGTGGCGGATCGCGAAGTGCTCGAGCGGGCGATCGACGAATTGTGGAACGTGGCGCGAGAAGGCAACAACACCGCCTGTCGTGCCCAGCTGAACCAACTCGTACCCGAGTTCCAATCCGACACATCAGCAACAGACACCATCGCCGCAAAATAAATTCCGTCCCTGGCCCGGGCAGAACCCAACCCCAATCTTACGAAGGACGACCCACCGGTGCCCAACAACTCAGACGCACAAATCACGCGCGCCATTATCTCCGTATCCGACAAGGCCGGCTTGACCGCGCTCGGCCAGGCGCTCACGCGCCATAACATCGAAATTCTGTCGACGGGCGGCTCTGCGCGCGCGTTGGCCGACGCCGATATCCCCGTCATCGAGGTTGCCGACCATACCGGCTTCCCCGAGATCATGGACGGCCGGGTCAAGACCCTGCACCCGAAAATCCATGGCGGCATTCTGGCCCGGCGCGACCACGACGAGGATCGCGCCGCGATGGAAACCCATGAGATCGGACAAATCGACCTGATCGTGATCAATCTCTATCCGTTCGAGGCTGCGGTCGCTTCCGGCGCGGGCTATGATGATTGTGTTGAGAATATCGACATCGGCGGCCCCGCCATGATCCGTGCCGCGGCCAAAAACCATGCCCACGTCGCCGTTGTGACCGACCCGTCGGATTATGACGAGATCGTCGCCGCGCTGGATGCCAATGGCGGCAAACTCCCCGCGGATCTGCGGCGCCGCCTGGCATCCAAGGCCTATGCCCGGACCGCAGCCTATGACGGGGCAATCACCGCCTGGCTGTCCGGCGAACTCAGGGAAGACTTCCCCGAGACCCATGTCACATCCGGCAGGCGTGCTGCCGTCCTGCGCTACGGTGAAAATCCGCACCAGACCGCCGCGCTATATATCGGCGGGGCCTCGCGCCCCGGTGTCGCGCACGCCGAACAAATCCAGGGCAAGGCACTGAGTTACAACAATCTCGGGGACGCGGATGCCGCGTTCGAACTCGCCGCCGAGTTCGAGGCCCCCACCATTGCCATCATCAAACACGCCAACCCGTGTGGCATGGCGACGTCGAAAAATCTGGTCGAGGCCTACCGCGCCGCACGGAAATGCGATCCGGTGAGCGCCTTCGGCGGTATCGTTGCTGCCAACCAGACCCTGACCGGTCCGCTGGCCGAAGCCATCACTGAAATATTCACCGAGGTGGTCATTGCCCCGGATGCGGATGCCGAAGCCCGTGCTGTTTTCGCGAGTAAGGAAAACCTGCGTCTGCTCCTGACCGGTGCCATGCCCGATCCGCGCGCCACGGGTCAGTACATCAAGCCGCTGGCTGGCGGGTTTCTGCTACAGGATCGCGACGCCGGTCACATCACCGCTGCCGACCTGAAGATCGTCACCAAACGCCAGCCCAGCGAACAGGAAATCGCCGATATGCTGCTGGCCTTCACCATCGGCAAGCATGTGAAATCGAACACGATCGTCTACGCCAAGAACGGCGCCACGGTCGGGATCGGTGCTGGCCAGATGAGCCGGGTGGACGCCGCCCGGATCGCCGCACTCAAATCAAAGGAAGCTGCGGAGGCCGCAGGTGAAAGCGAACCCCTGACTATCGGCTCCGTGGCGGCTTCAGACGCGTTTTTCCCGTTTGCCGACGGCCTTCTGACGACCATCGAAGCGGGCGCAACAGCAGTGATTCAACCCGGGGGATCGCTGCGTGATGACGAGGTGATCACGGCGGCTGACGAGGCCGGAATCGCCATGGTCTTCACCGGCATACGCCATTTCCGCCACTAGAGACGAACAGGACAACAACATGATTATCACCACAACCGGCGATATCGAAGGTCACACCATCAACGCTTATCTCGGCATTGTTGCCGGCGAGGCCGTGGTCGGCGCCAAAGGGTCGATGCTGATGGTTATCGCCGCCGGCACCGCGGTGACCCTGGCCAACTGAGCTCTAGCCGGTTGAAACATGTCCTTCGGGCGGCACGTAGCGCACGGTAAACAGCAACAACAGACCGCCGATAATCAGGAAAGGCAGCACCGTGGCCATGCCCCAGCGCTGGCTTCCGGTTATCGCCGTCACCAACGCCACCGCCCAGGGACCCGTGAACGCGGTGGCCTTTCCCGACAGGGCGTATAGCCCGAACATTTCACTTTCGGTTCCAGGTGGGATAATCCGCGCCATCATCGACCGGCTGGCGGCCTGCACCGGCCCGAAGAAGATGCCCAGCGCTGACCCCAATACGATGAAGGCGAGTTTGGACTCGACCATCAGCAGCGGAATTCCCACGATCACAATCCCGGCGATGCCGATCAAAATTGTCCGTTTGGCGCCGATCCGGTCGTCGGTCCAGCCAAAGGCAAAAGCCCCAATTCCGGCCGTCACATTGAGGAAGAGGCCAAACATGATGACCTCTTCGACCCCCATGCCAAAGGTTCCTGCCGCAAAAATTCCGCCAAATGCAAACAAAGTATTCAACCCGTCAGTGAACAGCATCCGGGCCAGCAGGTAACGCCAGAGCTGCGGATGGGCCGGCAGGTTTTTCAGCGTCCGTCGCAGTTCAATCAAACCGTTGCGGATTGCCGCGCCCGTCGACAGGCCCGCGCCACGGGGGTCCGGGGTCCACAGGAATAGCGGCACGCAGAAAACCAGCAACCACACGGCGACCACCGGTCCGGCCATGCGGACGTTTTCAAGAACAGCGGGGTCCTTGTCGAGACCGAAGGGCGGCATGTCGACCAGCACAAAGCCAAACAGAACCACCAGCAACCCGCCGACCCCGCCGATATAGCCCAAGCCCCAGGCCCAGCCCGAAATCCGACCCAGCCAGTTCGACGGGACCAGGCTCGGCAGCAAAGCATTGTAGAACACCATCGACAATTCGAACGCCACCACGGTAACCGCCACCAGCGCCAGCAGGAGGGTAGCGTCCGAAATGTCGGGCTTTACAAACCACAGCAATAGCGAGCCCGCCGCCATGATCACGGTAAATAGAATCAACCAGGGTTTGCGGGCCCTTCCCTGATCAGCGATCGCGCCAAGTATTGGGCTCAGCACCGCAATGGCCAACGCCACCACGCCGGTCATGATCGCCCACCATTCGGCGGCCAACGCAGGGTCTTTCACGACCGCATCGGCGAAATAAGCGGGAATAACGAAGGTCAGCACCACAGCAGGGAAGGGTGAGCTGGCCCAGTCGAAGACGCACCATGCGCCGACGGCCTTCCGATCAAACGGGAGCCTCACGTATCCTCTCCACTTGCTTTGACCTGGCGGCGACGCCAGTTGGCGATCACCACTCCCAGAATGACGAGCACAAACCCGCCAATCATCTTGGTATTCACCTCTTCACCGAGCAGTAACCCGCCCAGCAACAGCGCCATCAGAGGATTCATCGGCAGTGTCACGGCCACAAGTGTGGGCGTCGTGTTGCGCAGGGCCCAGAGCCAGAGCATGTAGGAAATCACCGCCCCCCCGAACCCCAGAAACGCCACCACCGCCCAGCCGGTTGATGAAAGGTCCGGCGTGAATGCTGGCGCCCCTGTCGCCGTTGCAAACAGAAACAATAGCGCCGATCCGGGCACCACGCCGGTCACAACCGCGACCAGTGGGGGATAGCGCTGCAACCAGCGGCTCGACCACACGCCATAAATGGCGGTGACCAGGGCGCCGATCAACACCAGACCATCCCCAATCCACGCATCAGGCGGTGCGCCCGCTGTCTGGCCAAGCGCAAAAACCACACCTGATGTGGCAATGATGATGCCGACGACTTTCTGCAGGGTCGGCTTCTCGATCCCGAACGCCCCGGCGATCAGCAGGCTCATGAACGGCGCGGTCATGTAGGCCAGCGCCCCGCGCGAGGAGGTGGTAAAGGCCAGCGCATTTGAAAAGATGAACTGCAGGCCGCCGAAGAACATCGCGCCCATTGCCCCCATGACGAGCAATTCGCGGGGCGACGGCCACCGGCGGATAACAACGAGGGCGATGGATGTCAGCACCACCGCCGCGATGAAATTACGCAAAAAGGCAATCGTGACCGGCTCGGTTTCCATCACCAGGAACCGCATCGCGACGAACGCCGAGCCCCCCAGCGCGGTCGACAGGCACGCCGCGAGCGCTGCCGGAATCGCAAGGTTTTTCGCAGGGGGCGTGGTGCTTTGGGTCACGTAGGGTCCGCCAATAACCGCCGACGCAAACCGCCGACATTGCTGTTTAGCGCAGCCGTCTACCCGGCGCCATGCCCTCGCGCGGCCCTAAGAGGCCAACAACCCGCGCAACTGGCCATTCGCAACAGTTAGCATGGCCAGATCAACGGTTACACTTTCCCGCAGGGAATCGAGCACCTGGCAGGTGCGTTCCACAGCACCGTTGCGGGATTCGATCCACGTCGTGATCACGCCCTCGGCCGCACGCGGACCCAGCTTCCCGCCGCCGGCCACTTCGAGTACCCGGTTTGTCAGGGTGGATTGGTGCCCATAACTGTCATCAATAATCGATTCGATCGCCAGCCGTTCCCAGTCCGAAGCCGCTGAGACACCGCGCGCGGTGTGCCGCAACCAGTCGATGCCAAGGCGCGCGCCGAGTTCGAAATAGACCCGCCCCGTGTCGAGAACCGGAACATTTGAATCCCGGGCGATCTGCACGACGTCACCACCAGCGGCCAGAACATCCAGGCTCGCCACCTTGCGGGCCAACGCCTTGGGCACCCCCGCCGAAACAAGCCGTTTGGTCTGAGCCTCGATATCCCGACGGTCTTCCTCGGCGACAATCTCGGGGAGGTTGTCGACCAGAGAATGAACCCCGGGGGCGTAGCACCCGATGGTGGATTCAATGTCGAGCGGACGACGTGCGTTGTTCAGAAACCAAACGGTCATGCGCTCGACGAGCATCTCCAGCTCATGGGCCATATCCATTTGGACTTCGGCTTCAACCTTAAGGTCCAGACCTTCAATGTCGCGCCATACCGGACGCAGATCGAAGGCATCGCGCGCGATCACATAGGCCCGCGCGATATCGTCGGGCGCAGCACCCGAACGTTCCTGCAAGTCCTGCACGAAGGTGGCACCCACGCGATTAACGAGCGAGTTGGTGACATAGGTCGCCACAATTTCGCGCCGCAAACGGTGGCGCGACAGCTGGGTTTCAAACCGTTCGCGCAAAGGTTTGGGGAAATACCGCGCCAAATCCTTGACCAGATAGGGGTCGTCGGGGACCTCGGTCGGCAGCAAATCACCATACAGCGCGATCTTGGCGTGGGAAAACAGAACCGCGTATTCCGGGCGGGTCAGTCCAAGATCATCGTCCTGAAGGCCCTGCATTTCTTCATCATCGGGGAGACGCTCGATTGCCCGATCGAGCAATCCGCGACGCTCCAGGGTGCGCATCACACGCCACTGGGCCTCCAGCATTTCCGGGGCCCGTCGTTCGGCCTGGGAAATGGCCTGGGTCTGAAGATAGTTGTCGTTCAGCACGAGGCGGGACACTTCATCCGTCATCTTCACCAGCAGGGCATCGCGCTGCACCAGGGTCATCGCGCCGCCCGACACCACATCATCGAGGGCAATCTTGATATTCACCTCGTGATCCGAGCAGTCGACACCGGCCGAATTATCGATGAAGTCCGTGTTCAGGCGTCCGCCCTTGCGGGCATATTCAATTCGCCCAAGCTGGGTGAGGCCCAGATTGGCACCTTCGCCAATGACCTTGCAGTTCAGGGTCTCCGCATCGACGCGCACCGCGTCGTTGGAGCGGTCATCCGCGTCGGTCTGGGATTCATCGGAGGACTTGATATAAGTCCCAATGCCGCCAAACCAGAGCAGGTTGACCTCCGCGACAAGGATCGCGCGGATCAGCTCATTGGGGGTCATGGCATCCCGGCTGACGCCGACCGCGGCCTTCATCTGGGGACTCAGTTTGATCGACTTGGCGCTACGATCAAAAATCCCACCGCCCTTAGAAATCAGCTTCGCGTTGTAATCGGTCCAGCTGGAACGAGCCAGCGCAAACAAGCGCTTGCGTTCGGCAAAACTTTTGGCCGGATCCGGATCCGGGTCAAAGAAGATATGCAGGTGATTGAACGCGGCAATCAGCCGGATGTGTTTGGATAACAACATCCCATTGCCGAAGACGTCACCGGACATGTCGCCAACACCCACAACCGCGAAATCCTCGCTCTGGGTGTCATGACCGATCTCGCGGAAGTGGCGCTTGACCGATTCCCAGGCCCCCTTCGCGGTAATGCCCATTTTTTTGTGGTCGTAACCTGCCGAGCCACCCGACGCGAAAGCGTCACCCAGCCAGAATCCGTAATCCTGGCTGATGCCGTTGGCGATATCGGAGAAGGTCGCGGTTCCCTTGTCTGCGGCGACCACTAGATAAGGATCATCCGCATCAAGCCGCACCACATCGCGGGGAGCCACGATCTTGCCGTCGACAAAATTATCGGTGATATCAAGCAAGCCCCGGATCAAGGTGCTGTAGCAGGCCACGACCTCTTCCTGGGTCGCCTGCCGGTCCGCCTGAGGATCACCAGTCGGGGCCGGCAGCGCCTTACAGACAAAACCGCCTTTCGCGCCGACCGGAACGATCACGGCATTCTTGACGGTCTGGGCTTTCTGCAGCCCAAGGATCTCGGTACGGAAATCTTCCCGCCGGTCCGACCAGCGTAGCCCCCCACGGGCAACATCGCCACCGCGTAAGTGACAACCTTCCATCCGCGGGCTGTAGACAAAGACTTCCTTCATCGGTCGCGGCTCAGGCAGCTCGTCCACGTTCTGACTGTCGATCTTGAAGGACGCATAAGACTTCAGCGCCCCGTCGTCCTCGGTCATGAAGAAATTGGTGCGCAGGGTTGATTCAATGGCGTTGAAAAAACGGCGCAGGATTCGATCTTCATCCAGGTTGGCAACCAGATCAAACCCCGTGGTAATCTGGCCCCAAAGTTTTTTGGCCCGCCGTGTTCCCGCGGTGGTGCCGGCAACTTCCGGATCAAACCGGGCAAAGAACAGCGCCACAATGGCGCCCGCCAAAGCCGGGTTGTTTGCCAAAGTCTCTTCCATATAGGCCTGGGAGAACTGGATCCGGCTTTGTAGCAGGAATTTGCAATACGCCCGCAGGATCAGAATTTCACGCCATTCCAGGCCGGCGCCGAGCACAAGGTTATTGAACCCGTCATCAGCAACCTGGCCAGCGAACACTCGCGCAAAACACGTATGAAACGGCTCGCGCACCGTCGCGAGATCAATATCGGCCCCGCTGCGGGATTCCATCGCAAAATCATGGACCCAGATTTCGCCGTCGGTTTCGCCGTAGAGATAGCTCACACCGAAAGGCTCTTCGCCAATCACCTTCAACCCCATGTTTTCGAGCATCGGGATGACGTCGGATAACGGCAGGGCCGAACCGGCGTGATAAAGTTTTAGATGCACCGTTGAGGCGGGCTCATCAGCCGGCCGGTACAGGTTGAGTTGCAAATCGCCCGAGACACGCGCGGCGTCAATCAACGCGATATCGTCGACCCCATCAGCAGGCCTATAGCGGTCCCGATAGGCCGCCGTGAAAGCCTGGCCAAAGCGACGGAACATCGCCAGACCGGCTTCCTCGCCGCGGGCCTCTACCAGCGCATCGCACAGGCGGTCTTCCCATGATCGGGTGGCCTCGCGCAGCGAAGTCTCGATTTTCTCGACATCATAAGTCGGGATGCCATCCGGTCCGATTTTGATCACATAGAGAATTTGCGCCAAAACGGATTCGGTTCCGAATTCGGGATAGAACGCAGTCAGGCTACCCTTGAATGCGTCTTCGAGAATATTCGAAAGCTTGATCCGCAAATTCGTATCGTAGCGGTCACGGGGCACATAGACGAGGCCGGTGACGTAGCGCTTGAACGGGTCCTCTCGCACAAACAATGCAGTGCGTTGACGTTCCTGCAGGTGCAAAATCCCCAGACTGTTCTCCAGCAACAAATCGCCATTGATCTGTAACAGTTCATCGCGAGGATAGTTTTCCAGAATATGCGCCAACGCTTTGGCGTCATGGCTGGCCGGCGGGAATTTCGCGCGAGCGAGAGCCGTCTCCACCTTGCTGCGCAGCATCGGAATATTCATCGGGGACAGGCTGTAAGCCGCCGACGTGAACAAGCCGACAATCATCCGTTCGCCAGTCACATGGCCCTTGTCGTCAAAGGTTTTCACCCCGATCACATCCATATGAACGCGGCGGTGAACCGTGGCGCGTTGATTGGCCTTGGTGATCATCGTCAGCTGAGGTTGTCGGATAAACGAACGTACCTCTTCGGGCAGCGAGGCATCCTCGGCCCAGTTCTCGAATATCGCGCGATCGGCATCCCGCAAAACGCCGAGCCCGCCGGGTTTGGAGGTCAGGCGTTGCTTTGCCCCCTTGCCCTTATGGCTGTACTCGCGATAGCCGAGGAAGGTGAAATGGTCATCGCACAGCCATCCTAAGAATTCCCGGGTCTGGTCAATTTCTTTCTTTTCGATGGCCGGAGGTCGGGCTTCCAGATCCGCAATAATATCGCGGACCTGGGCATTCATTTTCGGCCAATCCTCGACCGCCGCCCGGACATCCAGAAGCACTTGCTCCAGGCGGCCGGTCAATCGCGCCAGTGCCGCCGGATCGGTCTGCTCGCTGACTTCGATATGCATAAAGCTCTCGGACTGGGCGCTGCCGTTGATCGATGGCTGGCAGTCCGTGAGCTTCCCCTTTGCGGTTCGCGTAGCCGCAAATATCGGGTGAATCACGAGATAAACGGTCAGGCCCTGGTAGTTAAGTTCCGCGGTCAGCGAATCCACCAGGAAGGGCATGTCATCCGTCACAATCTCGATGACGGTGTGGGACGACTGCCAGCCATGGGTCTCGAGACGCGGATTGAACACGCGGATCAATGGTTCGCCCGCCATGCGCTTCTGGGCGAGCGTCCAGCAGGACGCCCCCGCCCCGAACAGCATCTCCGGGCTTGAGGATGAAATATCTGCCGGTGGCACATTGGCGTAGAAAGCACCGATGAATGCGGCGCAGGCCTTGCCCGCATTCTTACCGAGCTTATCGGTGGCGATCGCTGCTGTTTTGGCGACGAGGTTCTTCTTCCGGGATTTGCTACGCGGTGCCATTCGGGTCATTCCTTCGGGGGTTCAACCAGCGCCAACTGCCCTTGGTTATGCCGTGAAAGTCGGCGTACAGGCTAACCCTACGATTAGGTTCGGTAAAACATGGTTAACACACCAACCGTGCACCACGGCGGGAAACCCGGGGAACGTCATGACGTCAGACAGCCTTCACAACCACGACAACACCGCCGCACAAAATGATCCACCCACCCGGTCGCCCTGCGACTGAGCCTGCCTTTGCAAGGCCGCCCGGTCTTCTTCTCGCTGATCGCGGGGCGCGAACGCCGCTCGCCCCGTCGACTGGCCTTAGAGCACCACCAACACCCCCTGCGCACGTTCGGCAATATCGTATTCATGCTGTCGAGCCTGACCGGCTTTTACGCGCTCGCCCTGTTTGGGGTTCTCCTGATCGGCTCAATCCTAGAATTCTAGGGATCATCGATTGGGGCCTTGCCTCATCCAGAGCTTTCAGGAACGCTGTCAGGTGACCACTTCCCGAGCCATCCGCCAGGAGTTCTTGCCTTGCGTCTCGTCACATTCAGCATTCCAGCCAAACCGGATTTCCGCCTCGGTGCGCTGGTCAACGGCGATGAGAAAATCATCGACCTCACCGCTGCCGCCCATAGTCTCGACACAGACATGGCGGATTTTGCCAGCATGCTGGATCTGATCGACGCTGGTCCGGCAGCGCTCGACCGCGCGCGGGTTCTATGCGACCGCGTCTTGCAGGATGGGGTCGAACCCGCGATTCACGCGAGTTCCCGTGCCACGTTGAATGCACCCCTGCCAAACCCCCGACGTTTACGCGATTGCACCTGCTTTCTCCAGCACCTGCGAAATGCGCGCGCCGTCCGCTGCACCAGACTGGCCGCGCGGGAGGCCAATCCTGACGCGGCGATGGCAAAATTCCGGGCATCCGGCGCCCTCGACGTTCCGGCAGAGTGGGAGGCGGCCCCGGTCTATCTCAACAGCAACCATCTCAGCATCATCGGACCCGACGACGATATCGCCTGGCCCGACGAAGCCCGGCGCATGGATTACGAGCTCGAATGGGCGGTCGTGACCCGATCGGGCGGCAGCAACATTCAGGCCGACACCGCCGCCGAACATTTTTTCGGCTTCACAATTTTTAACGACATCAGCGCCCGCGACCTGCAGGCCATTGAAATTCGCACTGGGGCGGGCATGGGGGGGCCCGGCAAGGATTTTGACGCCGGAAACATTCTCGGCCCCTGCATCGTGACCACCGATGAAATCTCTGACCCCTATAATCTGACCATGACCGCCCGGGTGAACGGCGAAGAATGGAGCCGCGGGAACACCTCCATGATGGACCATCGCTTCGAAGACGTGCTGGCCCATCTCAGCCGCAGCCAGGCCGTCCACGCGGGAGAGGTCTTCGGTTCGGGCACCGTGCCCACCGGCTGCGGACTGGAGCACAATCGCTACCTCTCCGATGGGGATACCGTCGAACTGGAGGTCGAAGGAATCGGCACCCTGCAGAACCGGATCGTGAAACCCGCCGGATGGCGCGACCGCCCCACCCCCGACAAGAACTAGGAAGCGATCACATGCCACGCGATATCCGCCGGGTCATCACCGGCCACGACAAGAACGGCAAGGCCGTCGTCTTAATCGACGAGGCCATGACCCCCGACCTCGGCCATGTGCTGACCCCAACCGGCCAGCCCAATGTGCGCCTGTCCGATATCTGGATGTCAGGGTCCGTGCCCGACACCAACGCCGGCAACAACGATAGCGTGGGGGACAGTGTCACGCTGGAACCCCCGGCAGGTGGTACGGTCTTCCGGGTGCTGGAACTGCCGCCGGATTCCGAGCGCAACTACGACCAGATGAAGGAATATTTCGAGAAAATGGGCGCCGGTGACCGTCTCGACGGACAGAAGCATCCCGGTATGCACAAAACCAAATCCATCGACTATCTGATCATGATGACCGGTGAAGTTTGGCTGATACTCGACGACGAGGAGGTCTGCCTGAAAGCCGGGGATGTCTGCGTCCAGCGCGGCACAATCCACGCCTGGTCCAACCGGACGTCCGAACCCTGCCTGATCGCGGTCGTGCTGCTCGACGCCGACCCTCTCGATTAGCCTGCCTTTTCGAATAAAATTTGTGCCCGGGCGCGGGTTGAGGCGACCGGGCCACTACGCCACAATCAACCCAATATGATTTCGCGACAGCCAACATACGGAGCCAATCCATGGGCCTGAATTTCATAGAGCATATTCTCATCCTCACCGATGACCCGGACGGGACGCGCGACTGGTGGGTCGCCAATCTCGGATTCCGGTCCGGTGACCATCCAGAGTTCGGATTTCCGGTCCATTGGCTCTATATCGGCGACCAGGACGTGGTCCATATCGGCAAGGCCAACCACTCCGATCATCAAAATGAATATCTGCGCCCCGGCGACGAAAGCGCAGCCGCCAAGGCCGAAGCCAGCAGCGGCTCCGGACGGATCGACCATGTCTGCTTCAATTGTTCGGGGATCCAGGAATTCGTGGACCGGCTGGAAAGCAACGATATCAAATACAACGAGCGACAGGCCCATGATCAGTCCCTTTATCAGCTGTTTTTTATGGAGCCAATCAATGGTATTAAAGTCGAATTGAACTTTTCGGCCGAAGAGGCGCGGGAATCTCTCCGTTTTGCCGGCCGCACTGCTGCGGATGCAGCCCAATAGTTATGTAACTGGCAAAGATTGTTTCAATATTTGAAAAATTTTTCTCATTTTTGTTCCCTGAGGTGTCCCAACCCGATACAATTCCATACGACAATAACGATAAATCACTAAAAGGGATGGTTCACCGCATGTTAAAATTTACCAAAATTCCGCTTCTAGCGGGTGCCGCTATTGCTGCACTCGGTCTGGCAGCGACCGCACCAAAGTCGGTTTCAGCCGCTGATTTCCCCAGCAAGCCTGTGCAACTTCAGGTGCCGTTTAAGCCGGGTGGCGGGGCGGACCGTACATTCCGACTCTTTGCCCCCTACCTATCAGAAGAGCTGGGCGTCCCAGTTAAGGTAACCAACGTAGCTGGCGGCGGCGGCTGGGTTTCTTGGGGACAAGTTACGAATACTTGGAACAAGAAAAAAGATGACCACAAGCTGGCCGTCGTAAATATTCCTCACATCTTTTCTATGCTGAATCCAGCAATGAAGAGAAAAGAAACACTTGAATCATTCAACTTTCTAGCTTGGCATTCCTACGACCCTGGTCTTTGGCTGGTGCGCTGGGATGATGAGCGGTTCAAAAATCTGCAGGACGTCCTCGATTATGCGGCGAAAACGCCCCTCATCGTCGCACCAGGCAGCTTAGGAAGTGATGACCACATAGGTGTTGCATTCGCACAGCAAGCTTTTCCAGATTTTAAGACAAAGTTTGTAATGAGTAAGGGGGACAATGCAAAGATCCAGCTACTCCTTGGCAAGCATGTCGATATGGTTGCAGCAAATGTTGGCTACTACATTAATGGTATCCTTGAGCGCAAAATGCGCCCAATCGCTGTCATGCATACGGAGCCCTGGAGAATGCTGCCGAGCGTGCCAACATTCACTGAACTTACGGGTAAACCGAATGTCACATACGCTGGGCGGACTATTGCAACAGCGAATGGTCTTGAAGAAGAAAAACGTGCCGTTTACTTGGCGGCTGTTGAGCGTGCCATCACCAACCCTGCATACATGGCGAAGGAAGTGGCAAATAAAAATCACCTGATGTTCTTAAAAGGTGAAAACATGTGGAATATGCTGCGAGCTGGCCAAAAGGTCGCGGAACAAGCGGCATACTGGAAACAAAAGGACGTTCAGTAGCCTAGAATTTTGGCATTTACGTTAATTTTAAACACGCCCCGCCAGAATTTAGGCGGGGCGTGATTGTTTCGAATTTGCTGATCACTAAGTGAGAAATTTCATGACGAGATTGTTAGCGGAAAGACTAGTTGCCCTCGGCATTATCGTTGCCGGCGGATTTGTGTATTTATTAACACTAGAATTCCCTGGGCGCTCAGATGCATTTCCTGATTTTGCTGCAATCTCAATTGTGCTGCTAGCACTTGGTATGCTGGCAAGGTCATTTACAAGCCGAGATATTGAACGATTAAAGGGATCGGTAATATTTGATTTTCGTTACGAAGCATGGAAACCCCTTTACGTTATCATTGTTGGTGTAATTTATTCTATCTCCGTCATATATATCGGCTTCTATACGTCTTCATTTGTATTCTACTTTGTTGTGACCTACATGACCGGGCTTAGAAATCATAAAGTTATAATAATGACCGCGGCATTCTTATTTCCTCTTCTTTACGCATTTTTTAGCCTGGTACTAGATGCCTACTTGCCAGAAGGACTGCTCTTTTAGAGCCGCTTCGAGGATAAGACATGGAAAGTTTTGAATTTCTCCTTAATGTGCTCACGCTCCAGAACATGGGGGCGATGTTTGTTGGCATTATTGTGGGGCTTATTATCGGCGCCATACCGGGACTCGGGCCACCTATGGCTATTGCATTGATGATTCCGATCTCATTCGAATGGCCACCTGAAACTGCTCTCATCCTGATGGTTTCGACCTATGCTGCTGGCATTTACGGGGGCTCGTTCACGGCAATTTTGCTTCGTGCGCCGGGTACATCAGCTTCAGCCGCCTCTGCTATCGAAGGCTACGAAATGACAAAGCGGGGCCGGGCGATAGAGGCTATCCGCATGTCAACCTTTGCCTCCGTCATGGGCGGTCTGATTAGTGGCTTTGCTCTTCTATTTCTTGCGCCACCTTTGGCAAAAGTTTCCCTTTTATTCGGTCCATCTGAATACTTTGTTGTCGCCCTGCTTGGCTTAACGGCGATCGCAGCTGTTTCTTTTGGGGCTGTTCTTAAGGGTCTAATTGCTGGTTTATTAGGACTATTAATAAGCACTATAGGTGTTGATTCCGCATCATCTTTCCCTCGATTTGCTTTTGGACTTGATGGACTTTATTCCGGAGTAGATATCTTACCGGCGGTCATAGGTTTGTTCGCTTTTGCGCAGGCCCTGACCTTATGTGAAGGGAGTCCGAGATCTAATATCTCAGGTGTATCTAAGCTGAGTTGGAATATTTGGCCTAAACTAAGTGAAATAATTCACTGCAGATGGTCTCTTGTGCGCGGCTGGACAACTGGCCTTGTCATGGGGGTTATCCCCGCAGCAGGTGGTAGCGTAGCGCAGTGGATAGCATACTCCTGGGAGATACAACGCGGCAAAGAGGGAGATAAATTTGGAGAAGGCGAGATAAAAGGTCTAGCCGCCACTGAGGGTTCCAATAATGGTGTAACTGGAACATCTCTTATCCCCATGTTCGTTCTGGGTATTCCTGGGGGGATATCCGCCGCAGTAATACTCGGTGCACTAATGATTCACGGCTTACAGCCGGGTGATCGGTTATTCCGGGACTCTCCCGAGGTTATATTCACCGTAATCTGGGGCTTTATACTCGCGAATTTCTTCATGGGCGGAATTGCAGCAGTGCTTGCGCGCGTAATGGCTTACGTGACTTTGTTTCCGCGAGGGCTCTTGGCGCCAATTATCATGATTTTTTGCGTGGTCGGTACATTCGCTGCAAGCGGGAATCCGTGGGACGTTTGGATAATGGTTGTTATGGGAGTTATCGGCTACTTGGCGCAGAAATATAACTTTGCGCCAGCTGGTATCTTGCTCGGCATTATACTCGGCCCAATAGCCGAAGACGGGCTGCGCAACGTACTAGTAGTTTCAGATGATAGTCCGTTTTCTTTCATCTTTAGCCGCTGGATATCGGACGTCATTATTTTCATGATAGTAGTTGCCCTGTATTATTCCTTTAAGCCAAAAGCTTGGGATAAGGCAGTTGAGGATGGCGAAGCTACACTCGCGGCTGCCGAAGAAAAGAAAGACGACTAGCCCTAATGAACCGCCTCCGTTTGAATAAAACAAAACTTTCGGCAAATTCTGGGCAACCCTGATGCGGGAATATGGCATCGGCCAATCGGTGCCGCGTGTAGAAGATCAGCGGCTCCTAACTGGCCAAGGAAATTATACGGACGATCGACAGGTTCCCGGGGCGGCGTTTATGGCTGTGCTGCGCTCCCCCCACGCGGCAGCTCACATAAAACAGATAAAAACAACCGCCGCTAAATTAATGCCGGGGGTTATCGCTGTTCTAACAGCGGAGGACCTAGAAACCGATAACATTGGAGGGCTTTCCGTTGCGGTAAAACGCAAACAACGAGACGGTTCACCGATGATAGAGCCGCCTTATCCGCTGCTTGCCAATGGCAAAGTGCATTTAGTCGGTCAGGCTATTGCAGCTGTGGTAGCTGAGACATACGCACAGGCTGTCGATGCCACCGAGGCAATTGACGTTAGCTACGAGCTAATGGATGTCTTGACTAATACAGGTCGCGCGCGAGACCAAGACGTCACACAGGTCTGGGATAACGTGCCCAGAAACGAGAGTTTCGTGTTTTCCCTTGGAGACAAGGATACGACGGACGCCGCTTTTGCCAATGCAGCCCATGTGACTGAGCTGGATTTCACAATCAGTCGGGTTTCCACCAACACGATGGAAGTGCGTGCGGCGATCGGGTTCTACGATCCACTCGAGGAACGCTACACACTTTATGCGGGCATGCAGTCACCCCACCGTATGCGGTCGGATTTGTGCAAAAACATCTTTAAAATCCCCGAAGCCAAATTACGAATCATCTCACCCGATATGGGCGGCGGCTTTGGCATGCGCGGCAGCACCTTTGCCGAGCACGGTCTTGTTCTTTGGGCTGCCAAACGCACTGGACGACCTGTCCGCTTCACCGCGACCCGCAGCGAAGCCCTCGCCAGCGACTATCACGCGCGTGACAATGTCTCGAAGTCGGCCCTTGCGCTGAACGAGAGTGGCAAATTTCTTGCCTTTCGGATTTCAACAGATGCTGCGCTTGGCGGTTTCATGAGCAATGCCGGCCCCCATTCGCCCACCAACAATCTCGGCGGATTGTCCGGCGTCTACACCACGCCCCATCTGCACGCCGAAGCCCGTGGGGTGTTCACCCACACTAGCCCAACCGCAACCTATCGTGGAGCTGGCCGCCCGGAGGCATCCTACGCTATTGAGCGTACGATTGATGTGGCCGCCGCTGAGCTGGGAATAGATCCGGTGGAGTTGCGTCGCCGCAACATGATTTCGCCGGAAGCGATGCCCTACGACACTGGCTTTGTCTTCACCTATGACAGCGGCGAATTCGAGGTTTGCCTTGATCGTGCCATAGAAGCTGCGGACCGGGATGGTTTCGCAGACCGCCAGAAAGAAGCAAAATCACGCGGCAAGCTGCGCGGCATGGGAATCGCCAGCGTGATTGAAATTGCTGGCGGACCGCTGCCCATTCCAAATGAAGAGAGCGCAGCTATAAGATTTGACACCGATGGCGGTGTCTCCGTGTTGATGGGCACCCATTCCCACGGGCAGGGTCACGAGACAGCCTTTGCACAAATCGCATCGGAAAAACTCGGCGTTCCGTTTCACTCAATTCGCGTTCAATATGGTGATACGGACTTGGTCCATCACGGCAAGGGAACCTTTGGCTCACGCTCCATCAGTGTCGGCGGCGCCGCCCTGCAACGGGCTTCGGAAAAGATCATTGATCGCGCGCGCAAGATCGCAGCCCATTTGCTCGAGGCAGCCGAAGACGACATCACGTTTGATGACGGTGTCTTCACGGTCAGCGGAACGGATCGGGAAATCACCCTGATTGAGGTTGCCAAAACCTCCTACCAGGCAGCGAAAATGCCGCGAGAGTTAGAGATCGGCCTTTCGGAAAGCGCAATCATTCTGCCGCCTGGGCCAACCTATCCCAATGGCTGCCATGTGAGTGAAATCGAAATCGACCCGGAAACCGGAGTTGTCGAGATGATCGCCTATACGGTCGTCGACGATGTGGGGGTCGCTCTGAACCCGATGATGGTGAAGGGTCAGGTCCATGGCGGTGTGGTCCAGGGAGCAGGACAAATCCTGCTCGAACAGGTGGTCTACGACCCCGAGAGCGGCCAGCTTCTAACCGGTTCCTTCATGGATTACGCCATGCCGCGCGCCGACAATTTTCCGTCCTTCGATGTGATCGAACACAACGTCCCCTCGAAGAACAATCCCATGGGCCTGAAGGGCGCCGGCGAAGCCGGGACGGTGGGCGCGTTGCCCGCGGTCATGAACGCGATCTGCGACGCGCTCCGCCCCCTCGGGATACGCCATATGGACATGCCTGCCACCCCGGAGCGGGTATGGCAGGTCATACAAACAGCAACCCAAAACACGGTATAACCGGTCAACAGCGACCGATAAAAATCCCAGCGAGGAGAAAGACACGATGGCCAATCAAGAAATTCACAACATGACACTGCTGTCCCAGGATACGCTTGTCGGCTTTGGCGGTATGGGCGAAGGCATGGCCATGCAGGTCGCACCGGATGGCCGCCGGATCATGTGGCTCGCCCATGAATCAGCCCCGAAAAATTTTACCGGCGTCGACGTTAGCGACCCGCGCAATCCCAAAGTTATCTGCCAGACCGATCTGCCGGTGATGGAAATGCGCTCGAACTCCCTCGAGGTGACCGGAGACATCATGGCCGTCGCTTACCAGACGCCCGGCGTGAACATGGAGAAGGTCGGCGTCGAGCTGTTCGATCTTTCCAACCCAGAAGACCCCAAATCGATTTCCTTCTTCGATTGCTCGGGCCCCCATTCACGTGGCGTCCATCAGCTTTGGTTTGCGGACGGGGAGTATGTCCATTTCGCGGGCGGCTCGGACGATTTCGTCCCGACCAACCCGAAAGATGATCAGTTCTATCGCTGCATCGACGTGCGCAACCCCACCAAGCCCGAAGAAGTCGGTCGCTGGTGGTATCCCGGCACCCGCGAAGGCGACAGCGCCCCGCCGCCGCCGCGCCACCCAGACATCGATTCCGGTTTCCGGGCTCACAACACCAATGTCTACCCGCAGCGTCCCAATCGGATGTATCTCGGCTATCTCGACGGTGGTACTTTCATCATGGACATTTCCGACAAATCCGACCCGAAGGTGCTCGGCGAGTGGAACCCGCACCCCCCCTATCCGGGTTTTGCCCATACGGTGCTGCCGCTGTTCAGCAAGGACATCCTCATCGTCACCGATGAAAGCGTCAAAGACGATGCCCTCGACTGGCCGAAGCTGGCCTGGGTTGTCGACGCCCGCAAGGAGGACAACATGGTCCCGATTGCGACCTTGCCGATGCCGCCGCTCGATGACTTCCGCAACCGCGGCGGTCGTTTCGGGGCCCATAACCTGCATGAGAACCGGCCAGGACCGTCTTTCCAGTCGGATGATTTGATCTTCGGCACCTTCTTCAATGGTGGCCTGCGGGTCTTCGATCTGAAGGATCCGCTGCAGCCCAAGGAAGTAGCCTATTTCGTGCCGCCCAAGCCGGACAATTCACCGGTCGCGACGGCCCAGATCAACGACGTCTATGTGGATGAGAATCGGATCGTCTACTGCGTCGACCGCCATGCCGGTGGGCTTTACTGCCTCGAACTCAACATCTGAGTTCAGCCGCGCAGCCCCGCCAGGGCGCTGCGCACAAAAGGGTGCCGCGGGGCGGCGACGTGATGCCAGAATTCGGCAACGTCGTCGCCCAGTTGGCCCAGAAATTCCCCGCCCGACGCAGCGAGTTCCGCGTCTCCAAATATCACCGTCCGGATACCATTCGTATTTCCGCCCACTTCGAAGCGGATCGCCAGCGGTCCGTCTGTACACCAAAGCAAAACCGGCACATCGTGCCGGACCCCGTCCAGTTTAAAGGACGCATTCGACAGCGGTCGGTATGCCCCGTAGCTCCAGGCGCGATGTGAGACCGCCGGGTCGAGGCCCGCGATCGGAGCCAGGGATTCCGCCCGGGCATCCACCTGCGCCAGCACCGCACCGAAATACCGTTCCATCCAGCGTCGCAATCGGATGTTGAACACCGGACACAGGCTGAGATGCAGGGTCTTGAGGAAATCGATGCAATCGCCCGGATCGGCCACGCTCGCCGGGTCTGGCGGACGGAACAGCGGATAGGTTTCGCCGCTCAGGCGCAGGGCACGCCCCGGCATCACGTCAATCGTGTTGCTGCCGTCATAGGAAATTGTCACGCGATCGGTCATTGTTCGACAACAAAACGCTTTTTCGCGCACCGTGCAAACCGCAATATGGCGCCGCACCGCAAACCGGGAATTCAGGAGAGAAGAACCATGCAGAAGCTCATCATCAATGTTTTCCCGGGAGCCATCAACCTGCCGCTTTGGGCCGGGGCTGCCCACGGCATGTTTGCGGCGCGCGACATCGAAACCGAACTGGTCATGACCCCCAATTCGGTCGAACAGCTGACCGGCCTGGCTGCGGGCAAGTTTGATATTGCGATGACCGCCATCGACAACATCGTTGCCTATCGCGAGAAACAGGGGGAAGCCCCGGCCGAGGGTAACACGGATTTCTTTGCCTTCATGGGATCTGACGATGCCTTCCTGAGACTTGTTGTTCAGCCTGATATCCAGAGCTTTGAGGATTTGCGCGGCAAGATCCTGACCGTGGATGCCATGACCACGGGCTTTGCGTTCGTGCTGCGCCGCATGTTGGCCCTAAACGGCATCGACGAAGAGAAAGAAATCGAATGGATGTCGACCGGCGGTGTCCTGCAACGCTGGCAAGCGATGATGGAACATCCTGAACAAAAGGGGACCTTGCAGGTCACCCCGTTCGAGGTTCTGGGGGCCTCCAAGGGGCACCATATCCTTGCACGGGCCAGCGACATTCTCGACAGCTATCAGGGCCTAGTCGGCGGCGCACGCATCGCCTGGGCCAAAGAAAACGCAGAGACGCTTTCAGGCTTCATTGCCGCTTATCTGGAAGCCGTGAACTGGTGCTTCGACGACGGAAACCGTGCTGAATCACTCGACCTGATCACCGCCAACATGCCCCAGATGTCACGCGAAGTGGCAAAGGCCGCCTGCAACGTATTTCTGGATCCCAAGACCGGGTTACAGCGCGACGGCAGCTTCGATTTGCCCGGCATCGCAACCGTCCTCAACCTGCGTGCCGAATTCGGCCCGGCCCCCGATGATCTGCACGGGCCCGAACACTACATCGACACGACATATCTGGAGATGGCGAAGGGCCGCTAGATCAGCAGCAGAAGCGCGCCCAGCACGGCGATATTCGAAAACAGGATCGACAAATGCATGTGGCGGCGCAGCGGGTCGTCCATGAGCCAGAAGCGATGAAAGATTGCGCTCGCCAGAAGCGTGAACACGACCAGGATGATCGCGCCAATATCCGTGTGCCAGTCGAGCGCAACCATCGCGCCGCCGACAGCCTGCAAGGCAAAGCCTGCCCACAACGCAATATACGGCATCGGCACGTTCATGGCCGCCATCCGGTCGGCGTGTTGCTTAACCTTGGTGGTGGCGTTGATCAGCAAGGTGCCGACAAACAAGGTCGCGATCATCAGCTGGGCGACGATCTCCAGATTTGTGTGGTTCTCATAAAACACAAGCTCAGATCAGCCTTGCATCGGGTTCGAGGCCGAGCGCCACGCGCCCGTAGGTGGTGCCGGCGATATCCCAGCCCAGGGCCAGATGACCGCTCATGGCATGAATGTCACGGAATTTTCGCTGGGCAGCATTATCAAGAAAGATGCCTTGTCCACCCACGGCCGTGAACAGGCGGCCCACCGCCTGGCGGCAAAGGCGCACAATATAGGCGTGGTCCCACCGGTTACGCGCGCGCTCCAGCAGGGTGAGGTCGCACCCGTCTTGCATTGCCGTCATAGCATCGCCCGTGTCGCGCATCAGCAGCAGCCGCGCTGCGTCGATCTCGGCAGCCGCTTCGGCGATATGTAATTGCAGGCTTTGGTATTCAGCGATCGGCACACCCCGGGATGCCCGGGTCGTCATCTCTGTTGTCACCTGATCGAGCAGGCTTTCCGCGACCCCCAGCGCCGGTGTGACTAGCAGGAACGGCACACAAGGCGGATGGGGCAGACGATAGAGCGCCGGGCCATCGACTTGCCCGAGTCCGGCACCGCCGACCGCCGCCAGACGGCCGGGCAACGTCCGATGGGCCGGCACGAAGGCGTCCTCAACGGAAAAATTCTTGCTGCCCGTCCCGGCCAGGCCCATGATGTTCCAATTGTCTTCGATCACGACCTCGGCGCGCGGAACCAGGCAGAAATTAGGTTCGACCGCGCCACTTTCGCCGCTCGGCAGCAGGGTCACCAGAATAAGCCAATCCGCGTGATCACACCCGCTCGACCAACCCCAGGTTCCGCTCACACGCCAGCCGCCATCGACCGGCGTGGCCTTGCCCGACGGGGCGAAGCCCGCCGAAACCAGATTGTCCGGGTTCTCGCCCCAGACATCATCCGCGACCTGATCGTTGAACATCCCAAGTAAAATCTGGTGGTCCGTATATACCCCGGCGACCCAGCCCGTGGACGAGCAGCCCCGGGCGAGTATCGCGACAATATCGCAGGCCTCATCGAGCGGGGTTTCCGCGCCCCCAAAGCGCGCTGGCTGACAGATCCGGTGCAGCCCCGCCGCCTTCAGATCGGCGATATTCTGATCGGGAATCCGGCGCAGGCTTTCGGTCTCTGCAGCCCGCGCGGCAAGGTCCGGCACAAGGGCTTCCGCCCGCGCGCGCAGGCCAGCCTGGACGGAAGCGGGAACAAAAACGGGTGGGGACACGGTGTCGGTCATCAATCAACTCCTCGGCCCCAGTGAACGGGGCCAGCATGCGCCGGTCAAGTCCATTGGTGTCCGCCGCCCATTGGACTAGACTTGATCCCGCAACGGGGAGGACCGGACATGGACGGATCAACACCACAGGCCACCAACACCGCGGATGACGACGTTTTCGTCGCCCGAGCGCGTTACTACAGCCCGGCAAATATCTTCAAGGTCGAGCGCCCGGACGTCCCGCAACATATCTTTGCCGACGAACTCAACACGGCCATGGCCGCAGCGACGCCAACCGGCTGGATTTCCCTCGATATCAGCACGACCATCGGACTCCAGGAGCCGGCGACGACACCGTTGATGCTCGCGCGATACGCCCGAATTGCCGCCGGTGAAACCCTGTCCGGCCAGTTCCGGGCGAGCGGCGAATTCTACTACGTCATCCAGGGTTCGGGCCGGGCTGCAAAAGCTGGAGAGACCCTCGCCTGGCAGACAGGCGATGTATTCTCCCTTCCCGGCGGCGGGGAAACCCTGCTCACGGCCGGCGCTGATGACGCTGTCCTCTTTCTGGTGACCAACGAGCCCGAGCTTGCCTTCCATGGTTTCGAAGCACCAATCCAGGGCGGCGCAAAGACCCAGGCAGTGCGCTATCCACTCGCCGATATCCGTACGCATATGGACAAGGTCCGCGACATCCAGAAAGCCGACCCCAACGTGTCCGGGCTGGCCCTGCACCTGACCAGCGAGCATGACGGCAATACGGATGCCGTACACCCAACCATCAAACTGGCGATGAACTCCCTCGACGCCGGTTCGGTCCAGCGCCCCCATCGACACAACTCGGTGGCGCTGACCCTGCCGATTCACTCAGAACGCGTTTATTCAGTGATCGAGGGCAATCGCCTCGACTGGCAACAATACGCGCTGATGATCACGCCCCCGGCGGAACTTCATGAGCACCACAATGAGGGCGAAGATATGATGCTCTCCCTTGTCATCCAGGATGGCGGGCTCTATTTCCGGTGCCGCACCATCGGCTTCAGCTTCGACTAACCCAGACTCTCAGGAACCCAGAACATGTCCATTTCGATGTACGGGATTTCAGTCCCGGCCTATCAGCAAATGCTGACCAGTCTCGGCACAATCCTCGGCAAAGCTGCCGACTTCGCTGCTGAATCAGGCCTCGAAGAAAGTGAACTGATGGGCCGCCGGTTCGCCCCGGACATGCTCAATCTCGCCGAACAAATTCGCCAGGCCTGTGTTCATTCCACCCTGGCCATCGCGCGGCTCGCCGGCATTGACGGGCCGGAGATTTCCATGGAACCCGATCCGGATATCACCAGCGCCCAGGCACGGATTGCGGGAACCCTCGATTTCTTCGCCAGCTTGACCCCCGAACAGCTCGAAGGGGATCCCGATCGGGAAGTTCAGGTCAAAACCCGCCTGGGAGAACTCACCTTCGGTGCCGCCGAACATGTAATTCATTTTGCCAACCCACAGGTCTTTTTTCACGTGACCACGGCCTATGATCTGCTCCGCGCCGAAGGCGTCGAGATCGGTAAGATCAATTTCATGGGCAAACCCATGCAGGATAAACTCGCGGCCCTGAAATAGCCGGGCGGGGCTAACGCCCCCGCAGCACCCGGTCGTACATCGCGAAAATATGCTCCCAGTCCCGATAGGCGGCATGCTTGTCGTACACATCCCGGTCGGGGATCGCGTAGCCGTGAGGCACGCCCGCATGAACCTCGTCAAAATAGGTCGTGGCCTGACCGTTGAAGGCGGCGCGCACGCCGGCGATCACTTCGGGCGGGGTGTAGTGATCCTCCTCGCCAAATCCGCCGTAGTATTCCCCGCGAATATTTCCCGCATCGCGATGAGGGGAATCCGTCCCCTCGACGACCAGACGGGTCGGGTGCAGGCTCGCGTTCGCCCGGAACAATTCGGGATGGGCCGCGGCCACCCGCAAGACATGGCGCCCGCCCATGCAATAGCCGATCGAGCCAGCAACATCGGACCGGATCGTGGCTTCCCCGGCCAGGCGCGCCACCAGAGCGCCCGTATCAGCGACCGCCATAGCGTCGCTCAGATGGAGGCGGAACTCCTGAATTTTCTGCTGGTCGGCTTCGGGCAGGTCTTTGAGCGACGTGGTCGAGCCATCGGGCTGGCGATAGTCGAAATGCATCTCGCCCATCCGGTAATAAAGATCCGGAACCGCGACCGCATAACCCACGCTGGCGATGTGGCGCGCCAAATCAAACAGCTGCTCGCGTATCCCCCAGACATCCATGAACAGCACCACCGGCGCAAAGGGGCCGCCGGATTCGGGCTGCGCCACGAAGGTCTTCATAACGCCGTCTTGAGTCTCTACGGCGATCGTTTGTTCGTGCATGGAAGCTTTCCGTTTCTACAGATTTATTCGTGGCGCTGATTTCACTCGGTTGTGGCCCATTCGGCAAGGTGGCCGGCATTTTTTAGGGCCGAGACGCTTCGGCCTCTCAATAGAAAAAGGCCCGGCTTGTTAAAGCCGGGCCTTTTAGAATTTGGAGCGGGAAACGAGATTCGAACTCGCGACCCTCACGTTGGCAACGTGATGCTCTACCACTGAGCTATTCCCGCGTCGTGAGCGGGACATAACCGCAACCGACACATGATTTCAAGGGGTCATGTGACAATTCCGTCGGATTGATAAAAGCGCTATACCGCGAGCATGGAAAACGGACACAAAATCGAAGCCCCCTTGCTGGCGCGGCTGGCCGATCTCGGCATCGAAATCGCCATGCACCGCCACCCGCCACTACACACGGTGGAAGAATCGCGAGCCCTGCGCGGGGCCATGCCCGGAAGCCATATCAAGAATCTTTTTCTGCGCGACAAAAAGCGCAACCAGTGGCTGGTCACGGTGCCCGAGGACGCCTCGGTCGACCTCAAGGCCCTGCGTCACGTGCTGGGGGCTAGTGGTAATCTCAGTTTCGGTAGTGCGGAACGCCTGGAAACCGCGCTCGGGGTCCAGCCCGGCTCAGTGACCCCGTTTGCGGTGATGAACGACACCGAGGGTGACGTCACCATAGTGTTGGCTCACGCCGTCCTGGAGGCGGATCCGGTCAACGCCCACCCCCTGCACAACGAGGCCACGGCAGCGATCAGTAGCGCGGACCTGCTGCGCTTTCTGGAGGCCTGCCAACACAAGCCAGTACTGATAGATCTGCCCTGACCCGTGCCCTCGTCTGATCAAACCCGCAAACAGGGGTTGATACACCGCCCGCAAGGCTCCATCTTCTGGCTCAATCACCCAGAAAATCGCACGCAATAGAGTTATCGCCATGGACCCGATCGTCACAGACGCCAATGCCCCTATCCCCGATGCTGCCCCAGGTGCTGCCCCAGGTGCTGCCCCAGGTGCTGCACCCGTTATCGCACCCGGCGCTGCGCCCGGTGCTAACGCGCGTCCCCTGATCATGGAAACCGACCAGAACGGCTTCATGGCCGACGTGATAGAAGCCTCGCGCGAAGGTCTGGTCATCGTCGACTTCTGGGCCACCTGGTGCGGCCCCTGCAAAACCCTGACCCCGATCATTGAAAAAGTCGTCCAGAAAGCTGGCGGCGCGGTTCGCCTGGTGAAGATCGATGTGGACAAGGCACCGGATATCTCCGGCCAACTGCAGATTAAGTCGATCCCGACCATTTATGCGTTCAAGGACGGTCAGCCCGTGGATGGCTTCCAGGGTGCGCTTCCCGAAAGCCAGGTCCAGGCCTGGGTTGACGAACTGATCACGAAGTATGGCGGCGTAGCCGATGCCGGCCCTTCTCCGCTCGAGCAGGCCCTCGACGCCGCTGATGCGGCCCTGGCCGAAGACGACATCGCCAATGCCGGCGGGCTGTATGCGCAGGTTCTCAACCAGGAACCCGAAAACCCCCGCGCCCTCACCGGTATGATCCGCGCCTATCTGAAGGCAGGCCAGCACGAGAAGGCCCGAGACATCGCCAACCAGGCGACCCCTGAAATCCTGAAGTCAGACCTGTTAAGCAGTGCCATGGCCGCGCTGGAGCTGGCCGAAGCGGGCAGCGCTGTAGCGGGCGAGATCGATTCATTACGCGCCGCAATGGAAGCTGACCCGGCCGACAATCAGGCGGCCTACGACTTCGCCGTGGCGGCCTTCGCCTCCGGCGACCCTGAGGCCGCGATCGAGGCGCTTGTGGGAATCATCCGACGCAAGCGCGACTGGAACGAGGACGCGGCCCGGGTCGAACTCCTGAAAATCTTCGAGGCCCTCGGACCGACGGACCCGATCACCAATGACGGGCGACGCAAGCTCTCCTCCGTCCTGTTTTCATGATCGGGGACATCCCCGGCAACGCGCTCCCGGTCGAGCTTCCTCTTTTTCCCCTCAACGGGGTGCTGTTGCTGCCCCGCGGGACCCTCCCCCTGAATGTGTTTGAGCCCCGCTATCTCGCGATGGTCGATGCCGCTTTGGCCGGGGATCGCATGATCGGTATCGTGCAACCCGCCGCAGACGGGGTCGCCGGGTTAAGCGCACCAGACGGTACAAACCTCTATCGAATCGGTTGTGTCGGTCGCATCCGCGCCTTCCAGGAGACCGATGACGGCCACTACATGATTGAGCTGCGCGGGCTAAGCAGATTCACCATCGCCGAGGAGCTCGACCTGCGCGACGGCTATCGCCGGATCCGCACCGATTATTCGGGCTTCCCGAATGATCTGGCACCTGCCGCCGACACCCCGATCGAACGAGAGCGCCTGCTCGCCAGCCTGAAAGGCTATTTCGAGCTCCAGAGTATCCAGGCCGACTGGGACTCTCTGGTCAAAACTCCCGACGCACGTCTGATCACCACCCTGGCGATGGTCTGTCCGTTCGATACAGCTGAAAAACAAGTGCTACTGGAAAGTGAAAACCTCGCCCAATTGTGCAAATTGCTGATCGGGTTTATCGAATCCAACCTGCGGGCCAACAATGACAACGGCAATCCCGCGCTAAATTGAGGACACGTCATGGCTCCGCCAGATTCCACCACCGTGGATCCCAAACTGCTCGAAATTCTGGTCTGCCCCCTGACCAAGGGCCCGCTCACCTATGATGCCGGCGCCCAGGAGCTGATAAGCAAACAAGCCGGTCTGGCCTACCCGATCCGCGATGGCATTCCGATCATGCTGGCCGAAGAAGCCCGCAAGCTGGATGCAGACCCCTCGTGAGTGATACCGATATCCACGTCACCGCGCTGCGTTACAGCAAGGACAGCAAGGCCCTGTCCGTCACCTTTGACGATGGATTTTCCTATGATCTACCGACCGAATATATGCGGGTCTACAGCCCGTCTGCCGAGGTCCGCGGCCACGGCGCCGATGAACGCAAAATTATCGCCGGACGGCGTCATGTGGGAATTATGAAAATTGAGCCGGTGGGCAATTACGCCGTGCAGATTCATTTCGACGATTTACACGACACCGGCTTGTTCAGCTGGGCCTATCTTCGCGAGCTCGCCGACCGCCACACCGAATGGTGGGATCGGTACCTAAAAGATCTGGAAGATCGTGGGCTTTCCCGCGACCCCTGAGGGCCACGGCTAAAGCGCTTCGCCCCTCACGAGCCGCGGCAAATCACCGACCACGCCCATGGCATGACGCATGAATAATTTTCGCAGGGGCGGGGTTGCGTTAACCGCGGCCAGGCCCAGATCGCGAACAGCGCGCACCGGCGCAACGTCATTCGAAAACAACCGCGTTAGCCCGTCGGTGGTGACCGTGAGCATCATGTTGTCGACCCGGCGCCACCGCTCGTAATCCGAAAGAATATCTGGATCGCCAATGTCACGCCCAAGCCGGCGCGCATCGACCACCAACTCGGCCAACGCAGCCACATCGCGGATGCCCATGTTCAGGCCCTGGCCGGCAATCGGATGGATCGCGTGGGCGGCATCACCCACCAGCGCCAGGCGTTGGTCGGTATATCTGGTCGCATGGCTGAGGCCGAGGGGGTGAACCCAACGTGGGCTCGCCACGGCAATCTCGCCAAGGAACCCACCGACGCATTGCGCCAAGGCTTCGGTGAAGGCGGCATCATGGAGGTCGCGCAAACTTGGAACCAGAGCGTTGGATTCGCTCCAGACCACCGACGACTGATGGCGTAACCCCGCGACCGGGGTCGCCAGATCGTTCATCGGGAGCAACGCGAAAGGGCCGCCGGGCAAAAATCTTTCATGGGCGATGTTCTGATGCGGACGCTCATGGGCGATCGAGCAGACAAAACTTGACTGGTCATATCGCCATTCGGTGACGGGAATCCCGGCGTCACGCCGCAGGGTTGAGTTACGTCCGTCACACGCAAACACGACCCGCCCCCGGATCGTTGAACCATCTGTGAGTTCTGCGGTCACACCAGTTTCAGTTCGCGTGATCTCAGCGATCTCCGCCGGGGCCAACAGTTGCAAATTATCGACCGCTTTTACCCGGTCAAATAGTGCCGAACGGATCAGCCGGTTCGCGATGATGTGTCCCAAGGGGACATCGCCGGTCTCACGATGGTCGAAATGCAGAAACATCAGTGAATCACCATCACTGACCCGGATTGTATCGATCGGGCAGGCATGGGCAGTGATCCCGTCCCACAACCCGACCCCGTCGAGCACATTGGCACTACCGGCCGCGATGGCGGTGGTGCGTCCGTCCAGCGCCCCATCGGCAAGCATCGTGGGGTCGGCCCGGTCGATGACCGCGACCTCGATTCCAGCCGAAGCAAGAGCATGCCCCAGGGTCATCCCCGCCATACCAGCCCCGATCACAATCGCTTCGACACTTTGGGTCTGCGGCAATGCATTCGTCATGCCTCGAAGATCGCGCGACCGCCGGGCCATGTCCATGCGTCACAAACGCCCGAACGTAATGTCTATTATTTATACAGATAAATAAAATTGCACATAATTTGTGCACAGGCGCGGGCTCTCCTCGCTGTCGAGATCCCTTAAGCCTTTGTTTATGGGCGATTTTTTTTCCCGAAATGCTGGCACGGGGCTTGTAATGAAGACCCCGACATCCGCACCCAAATCATTGGGTGCGGCCACTGGTGACGCAAAGGGGATTTTCATGAAGCTGGTCATGGCGGTGATCAAACCGTTCAAACTCGACGATGTGCGTGAAGCGCTCAATGAACTCGGCGTCCAGGGCCTGACCGCGTCTGAAGTCAAAGGCTACGGGCGCCAAAAGGGACAAACAGAAATTTATCGCGGCGCTGAATACGCCGTGAGCTTTCTGCCCAAGGTGAAGGTGGAGGTCGTTGTCGACGATAACCAGATCGATTCCATCGTCGAAGTCATCGCCAAGGCCGCCAATACCGGCCGGATCGGGGACGGCAAGGTTTTTGTCATCGACGTGCAAAGCGCCATGCGAATTCGGACCGGTGAAACCGGCTCCGAAGCGCTTTAGACAAAGGGAGATACTCAGAATGTTTCGTAAAATCAAAAATGCAGTGACTGTCACGCTGGCCACGGCCGCGGTGCTCGTCACGGCAGCACCCGCGCTGGCAGCCGTCGATGCCGAAACTGCTTATGTTTTCAATACGTTCTCGTTCCTGTTCAACGGCGCATTGGTGATGTGGATGGCGGCCGGCTTTGCCATGCTTGAATCCGGCCTCGTGCGTTCGAAGAACACGGCCACCATCTGCCTGAAGAACATTGCGCTCTATTCGATCGCCGGCATCATGTTCTACCTGCTCGGCTACAGCCTGATGTACACCGATGTCAGCGGCTTTATCGGGTCCTTCTCGCTCTTCTATAACCCGAGCGAGGCCGAACTCGCCCTGCTGGGGGCCGATGAAGCCACCGACGCCCTTGTGAGCGCCGTGGTCGACGGGGGCTACTCGGTTGCGTCCGACTGGTTCTTCCAGATGGTCTTTGTCGCCACCGCCGCTTCAATCGTCTCAGGTACATTGGCCGAGCGCATCAAACTCTGGCCATTCCTGATCTTTGTCGTCGTCCTGACGACCTTCATCTATCCGATCCAGGGCTCCTGGACTTGGGGTGGCGGCTGGCTCGCAGAACTGGGCTTCTCTGACTTCGCGGGCTCGACGATTGTCCACTCTGTGGGCGGCTGGGCCGCGGTGACCGGGGCCTTAATCCTTGGGGCCCGCAAAGGAAAGTACGGCCCGGATGGCCGCGTTAACCCGATGCCGGGCGCCAATCTGCCTCTCGCCACACTGGGCACTTTCATCCTGTGGCTGGGCTGGTTCGGCTTCAACGGCGGCTCACAGCTCGCCCTAGGGTCCGCATTCGACGCCGCCGCGATGGCCATCGTCTTCACCAACACCAATCTCGCTGCAGCGGGGGGCGTGCTGGCCGCAATGCTCATGACCCAGGCTTTTTACAAAAAGGTCGACCTGACCATGGCCCTCAACGGGGCCCTGGCTGGTCTGGTCTCGATCACGGCCGGGCCGGACCTGACCAATCATATGATGTCGATTGTGATCGGCGGCATTGGTGGTGTCCTCGTCGTGATTGCCGTCCCGCTCCTCGACAGGCTGAAGATCGACGACGTGGTCGGCGCCATTTCGGTCCATCTCGTGGCCGGTATCTGGGGCACCCTCGCTGTTGGAATATTCGGCAGTGGCGACCTCAGGGTTCAGATCATCGGTATCGTGGCGATCGGGGTCTTCGTGATTGTCACCAGCTCAATCGTCTGGCTGGCGCTCAAATACACCATAGGTATTCGGGTCAACGACGAAGACGAGGATCTGGGTCTCGACATGGTCGAACTTGGCCTCGAGGCCTATCCTGAATTCGGCCGTGGTTCGCAACGCGGCTGAACGCCTTACTTTTCCAATCCCTCCACACCTGTCAGAGCCCGGCGTCAATCGCCGGGCTCTTTTTGTGCCCACTACCCTTTTGCACCCGGAAATGACCCGGAGGGCTTCAAATTGTGACATTTTCACGTTTTTCACCCGTCATGTGATGATTTAGGTCCCGAGAAATCTCCTCAGATTCGCAACGCACGGACGCATTTTTCTTGAGTGATTTATTAGCTTGTGGATACAAGCGTATGACTCTGATAGTGTTTTTGTGATCTCAGCTCTTTTTTGCGGCGAGAACGGCGAGCCTGGCATGCACAACGATATACTCGATTCACTCTCTGACTATCCGTTCGACCGGCTGCGCGCGCTGCTTGGCACGACGGAAGCGCCTGCCGGGATGACGCCTATCCACATGCAAATCGGTGAGCCCAAGCACGCCCCACCGGAGTTCATCGAGCCCATCCTGACCCAGGACATGTCAGAATGGGGTCGATATCCGCCCCCCAATGGCACTGCCGGTCTCAGGGACGCGATCGCAGCCTGGCTTGAACAGCGCTACGCATTGGCCGCCGACACGATTGACCCCAATCAGCACATCGCGATTGTCTCGGGCACAAGAGAAGCGCTGTTCATGGCCGCGTTGCTGGCGGTCCCCACAGCGAAGAACGGCGTCCAACCTGCTGTTTTAATGCCCAATCCCTTCTACCAGGTCTATGTCGGGGCCGGCGCACTGGCCCGGGCGGATGTGGTCTATCTCCCGGCGGGGTCCGAGACCGGATTCCAGCCCAATTTCGATCAGGTTCCCGAGGCGGACCTTGCCCGTGTGGCTTTGGCCTATATCAACACCCCGGCTAATCCCCAGGGTTCGGTTGCAACCCTCGATCAGCTCAAAAATGCTATCGGGCTCGCCCGGCGCAACGATTTCGTTCTCGCCGTCGACGAATGCTATTCCGAGATTTACACCGGCGCGAAGCCGCCAGGCCTGTTTGATGCCTGCCGGGGGCTGGGCGGGGATGAGCCGTTTAAAAACACTCTGGTCTTCCACAGTCTGAGCAAGCGCTCCAACGTCCCCGGCCTGCGGTCGGGCTTTGTGGCCGGTGATCCCGACCTCATTCGCCTGTTGCTGCGCCTGCGCCAGTATGGCGGCGCCCAGGTGCCTCTCCCGGTCATGAACGCGTCCGCCGCGCTGTGGCGTGACGAAACCCATGTTGAGGAAAGCCGGGCGCTGTATCAGACCAAATTTGACCTCGCGCTCGAAATGCTCGACGGCAAGTTTGGCGCTTTCCGGCCCGGGGGCGGATTCTACCTGTGGCTCGATGTGGGCGACAGCGAAGCCGCAACCTACAAGCTTTGGACCGAGGCTGGTCTCCGGGTTTTGCCCGGTGCCTACCTCGCACGGGACAATGCGAACGGCACCAATCCGGGTGCCGCGTATATCCGTATGGCCCTGGTACACGATCTCGACACCACCCGCGATGCGATCGCGCGGCTCCTTAATACTCTCGACCACTAGTCACGAACGTGCAGACGAAAGACGACTGACATGGCGACAAAGACACAAACCGGACCCGCGCGCGGCTTTGCCCGCGGCCTGGCACAACGGCTGACCTTCCTGCCCGATCCCGTCCGTGAGTTTCTCTACCGCCGCGGGCTCGAGGTGTTCGGACTTGTTTTGATCGCCGCCGCCGCTGCTCTGGCTTTGGCGCTGGCCAGCTATGACAGCCTCGATATTTCCCTGAACAACGCGAGCGGCCAGGCCGCCGGCAACCTTTTAGGAGCAACTGGAGCCACCCTGGCCGATCTGTCCCTGCAATCCTTCGGCATCGTGGCCCTGATGCCGGTGCTGGTGTTTCTGGCCTGGGGCACCCGCCTGATGCGCCATCTTCCGGTCCGTCGGCTTGGCTGGCGCGTCTTGTGCCTGCTACTGGCCCTGTGTGCGGCCGCGTTCGCCCTGCAAATTGTCCCGGTGCCCGCGGGCTGGCCATTACGTGCCGGACTTGGTGGCACGTTCGGCGCCCTGACCTTCGCTCCGGCCTCTGGTTGGCTTGGGGGATACGGGATCGCACCGGTGTATCTCGGCCTGGCATTCGCCCCGATGGCCGCACTGTTCCTGTTTGTGGCCCTCGGCCTCTCCCGTACCGAGTGGCACGGATTGGGCCACGGCATCACCAGTCTGACCCGGCTCAGCGCCCAGGGGGCCGGCTGGGCCGCGCGCCTGGGTAGCAAAACCGCGCGCCGCGGCAGCGATAGTCTCCGCGGCCTGGTCGCCGAACGCGGCACCGTGCGGGCTGAACCCCGCTTGCTTCCCGCCAAGACGCCCGCACCGCCTTCGCGGGGCCGAACTGCGGATGACGACGAGGAAGATCAGTCCCCGCCCGCCCCGCGCCGGGTCGCCCCACGGGCCCAGAAACCCAAGCCCGGCAAACGTGCCGAGGCGTCCCGCCAGCGTAAGCTCGACCTGCCCACACCGGGCGGCGAATACGAATTTCCCCCGCTCGATCTGCTCGAAGAGGCGGACGAATCTGTCCGCGTGGCCGGCCGCGCCAAGGACGACAACCTCGAAGCCAATGCACGGTTGCTGGAATCGGTGCTGGAGGATTTCGGCGTTCACGGTGAAATTGTTCAGGTCCGCCCCGGCCCCGTGGTCACGCTTTATGAGCTAGAGCCCGCCCCGGGCACCAAGACCAGCCGGGTGATCGGCCTGGCCGGTGACATCGCCCGTTCGATGAGCGCGGTTTCCGTCCGCATCGCCGTGGTCCCAGGCCAGAACGTCATCGGGATCGAATTGCCCAACGCGTCGCGCGAGATGGTGTATCTGCGCGAGTTGCTGTCCTCCCGACCCTTCGAGAAGCACAACGGAGATCTCAATCTTGCCCTCGGCAAAGATATCGGAGGCGATCCGGTCACCGTCGATCTGGCCCGTATGCCCCATCTGCTGATCGCAGGCACAACCGGGTCGGGCAAGTCGGTCGGCGTCAACTCGATGATCGCCTCGCTCCTCTACCGGCTGCGGCCCGAGGAATGCCGTTTCATCATGATCGATCCCAAAATGCTCGAGCTCTCCGTCTATGACGGGATCCCGCATCTGCTGTCGCCAGTAGTGACCGACCCGAAAAAGGCCGTGGTGGCCCTCAAATGGGTCGTGCGGGAAATGGAAAACCGCTACCGGTCCATGTCAAAGCTCGGCGTGCGCAATGTCGCCGGCTACAACCAGCGGATCGAAGAAGCGCGCAAGAAGGGGGAGATTCTTTCCCGCAAGGTGCAGACCGGTTTCGACGAGGAAACCGGCAAGCCGGTCTTCGAGGAACAACCCCTCGACATGGTCGCGCTGCCCTTTATCGTGGTGGTCGTCGACGAGATGGCCGACCTGATGCTGGTCGCCGGCAAGGATGTCGAAGCCGCCATTCAGCGTCTCGCCCAGATGGCGCGCGCCGCGGGCATTCATCTCATTCTGGCCACCCAGCGACCCTCGGTTGATGTGATCACCGGCACCATCAAGGCCAATTTGCCCACCCGGATCAGTTTCCAGGTGACAACAAAGATCGACAGCCGGACCATCCTCGGCGAACAAGGGGCCGAGCAGCTGCTGGGTCAGGGCGATATGCTCTACATGGCTGGCGGCGGGCGGATCACCCGTGTCCATGGTCCGTTCCTGGCCGATGCCGAAGTCGAGGATTTGGTCGCGTTCCTGAAAGCCCAGGGCGAGCCGGAATATCTCGATGAGGTGACCGAGGATAGCGCCGCCGCAGACGGCATCCCCGGCTTCGAACCCAGCGAAGACAGCGGCGACGATCTCTATGATCGCGCCGTCGCTCTGGTAGCTCGTGAGCAGAAGGCTTCCACCAGCTTTATCCAGCGCCACCTGCAAATCGGCTACAACCGCGCCGCGCGCATCATCGAACAGATGGAAAAAGAAAGCGTGGTCGGTCAGGCAAACCACGTGGGCAAACGTGAAGTCCTGGTCAGCGATCACGGTTAATCGACCAGGCAGGCCCAAAATCACAAAATCATCACTCGCGGTTTGCCTTCGAGACACCTATCTTGAGACCATGTTCAAGCTCAAGACATTGGTGCTTTCGGGCGCTTTGCTCTCTGTCGCGTTTCTGACACCTCTCGCCCACGCTGCTGACCCGATTCCGGCGCATCTCAACCCTGCAGACCAAGCAGACCTGACCCGGATCGAGACCTATCTGAACGAACTCGGCACCATGGAAAGCCGCTTTTTGCAGTTTTCCGAACAGGGCATCGCCGAAGGCCGGATCTTTCTAGATCGGCCCGATCATCTACGGATCGAATACTCGCCCCCCGTCCCGGTTCTGATGATCGCCAGCGACCTTGTGCTGATGTTTCACGATACCGAGCTCGGCCAGACCACCTACCTGCCGGTCGGCCAAACCCCGGCCGGTTTCCTACTCGAAGACAAGATCGAGCTGAGCGACGATGTGACTGTGACCGAGTTCGAGCGCAGCGCCCAGGCTTTCCGGATCACCCTGGTCCAAACCGAATCCCCTGTTTCCGGGACCGTAACCCTGATGTTCGAGGACAACCCCATGCGGCTGGCCAAGTGGCGGGTGATCGATGCCCAGGGCGCAAGGGTTGAGATTGCGTTGCTCGAACCGCGCTTCGGGGTCTCGTTCAAAAACCCCCGCGAATTGTTCTCGACGGTCGATCCCAACGCCGGTATCTCTGTAGACTAATCGCACCCGCCCGTTCCGGCGGGCGATCTCAGGATACACACGAGTTTCGAATGGCCCGCTCCGACACGATCCACCCCCTGATCGGCGTAAATGCTGATCTGAAAGACAGTAACGGCTTCGACATGCTCGCCGCGGGCTACAAGTATGTCGCCTCGGTGGTTGAAGCTTCGCAAGCCGTGGCCGTGATGGTGCCGACCATGGGCGATATCGAATTCGGTGGCGACTATCCCGTCGACAGCCTGCTCGACCGGCTCGACGGCATGGTGCTCACTGGTGGGCGCAGCAATGTCGAACCCCACCATTACGATGGCGAGCCGTTTCGCCCCGAGACCATGCGAGATCCGCTGCGCGATGCTTCAACCCTGTCGATCGCCCGCAAGGCCATTGAACGTGGCTTGCCTCTGTTTGGAATTTGTCGCGGGATCCAGGAAATCAACGTCGCGTTGGGCGGAAGCCTGCATCCCTATCTTTGGGAAGTTGAAGGCCATGACGACCACCGCATGATCCAGACGGACAAGATGTCGACCCGGTTCGGACCCCGCCACCCCGTCACCCTGACCGAGGGGGGCCTGTTCGCCGATATCGCCCGGGGTGCAGGCATCGAAGGCCCGGAGGTCATCGTGAACTCGCTACACGGTCAGGGCGTAAACCAGGTCGCCGATGGGCTGGTGGTCGAAGCGCTCAGTGCTGACGGGGTCGTCGAGGGCGTATCGATGCCCGGAGCGCCGAGCTTTGTTGTCGGCGTGCAGTGGCACGCGGAATACCGAACCGAAACCCATGCCTTCAACCGCGGCCTGTTTGAAGCCTTCGGCGCCGCCGCACGGCGCCGGGCAGCAGCCCGGACCGGGGCCCACGTCGCCTGATACGCGCCCTTGCGATCAACTGTTTTCCCCTTTTTAGGCGGTCCAGACAGGTGACAAGGGTACGCCCGGCGCTCTAGAACATCGGCCACAACAACGCATTTACATAAACGAGGTCAGGGATGGATTACGTCATTCCGGCACCAGAGCAGGTGTCGATCGCCATTGTCGGTGAAAGCAAAAGATTTCCCGTGCGCCGTATCTTCTGCGTCGGGCGCAACTATGTCGCCCATATCCGCGAAATGGGAGGCGACGAGCGTGATCCGCCATTCTATTTCTGTAAGCCCACCGACGCCATCGTGCCGACCGGCGGCAGAATCGACTATCCGCCTCAGACCGGCAATTTCCACTACGAGATGGAGCTGGTTGCCGCGATCGGAAAGGGCGGGGCCAATATCAGTGAGGCCAACGCGC
The DNA here is from genome assembly GCA_964276015.1 of uncultured Alphaproteobacteria bacterium. Taxonomy (GTDB): domain Bacteria; phylum Pseudomonadota; class Alphaproteobacteria; order UBA6615; family UBA6615; genus JABJAG01. Next base: position 108,178 of record CAXYDO010000001.1, read on the forward strand.
TCGACCATGTCTATGGCTACGCCACCGGCCTCGACATGACCCGTCGTGATGTCCAGATTGCCCACCGCGAAAAGGGCCGCCCCTGGGACATGGGCAAAGGCTTCGACCAATCCGCGCCGTGCGGTGACATCCACCCGGTTTCCGACGTGGGCCATTTCCCCGAGGGCAATCTCTGGCTCAAGGTCAACGGCGAAACCAAACAGGATTCAGACCTCAAGCTGATGATCTGGAACCTGCAGGAAACCATCGCCAATTTGTCGGGCCTGGTCTCGCTTGCGCCCGGCGATCTGATCTATACCGGCACCCCCGACGGCGTCGGTCCGGTGGTCTCCGGCGACAAGATGCACGGTCATATCGACGGTTTGAGCGATATCGAGATCAGCGTTCGTTAGTTCGTCCCTTCCAGCCTGCTTCGAGGCGCCGCCTTCGACGGCACCTCGGCATGAGGGTTGTCATTAAAACCTCACCCTGAGGAGACCGCGCAGCGGTCATCTCGAAGGGTCGACCGGAGCAAGCCCATGCGGATCGTGACCTGGAATATCAACTCGGTTCGCCTGCGTGCCCCACTCTTTGCAAAGCTCGAAAAGCAGGCGGCTCCCGACATCGTTTGCCTGCAGGAAACCAAGGTGATCGATGAGCTGTTTCCCCATGACGCCCTGAGCGATCTCTATCCGCATCGCCATATGCGGGGCATGAAGGGCTATAACGGGGTCGCGATCCTTTCCAAGGTACCGTTCACGGCCACCGGCGGAAACGACTGGTGCGGCCGCGAAGACACCCGCCACATCTCGGTGAAAATCGCCGGTGGCGTGGAGATTCATAATTTCTATATACCCGCCGGCGGCGATGAGCCCAACCCGGTCAAGAACGAGAAGTTCGCCCACAAGCTCGCTTTCCTCGACGAGGTCACAGCCTGGCTGAAAGAGACTGCCAGCCCGCGGGCCAAACGTATCCTGGTGGGGGATTTGAACATTGCGCCGCTGGAATCAGATGTCTGGTCCCACAAGCAGTTGCTCAAGGTTGTCAGCCACACCCCGGTCGAAATTGAGCGACTGAACCTGATGATGGCCGCCCATGACTGGGTGGACGCGGTCCGGCATTTCGCGCCGGAACCCGAGAAACTCTACAGCTGGTGGAGCTATCGTTCGAAAGACTGGAAGGTCGGTGATCGCGGACGCCGTCTCGACCATGTCTGGGTCACGCCGCCTTTGAAAAGCAAACTCCGCGGGTTCGAAATTCTGAGAGATGCCCGCGACTGGCCGAAATGTTCCGACCACGTGCCGGTGATCGTCGACCTCGAGCTTTAGCGCTGGGCGTAACGCTGCGGGCTCAGGCCGGCACTCGGTACATGAAGTAGCGCTCGGCGGGAACACCGTCAGGGAGCGGAAGTTCATCCCAGGCATCTGCCGGAAACCGGTTATTGGCGACCAGAATGCCGCCGGGCCGCAACATCGGCACAAGTAACGGCACGATGCGCGCAGCAAGTACCGCATCCGCGTCCGTGCCGGTTCCCAGATCCGAATGGATCAAAGCGACCGTACGACCGAAGCGGGCCCCCGCGAATGCGAGTTGTTCATCGGCTTCCCCCAGAAAGATATGCTCGTGATCCGGTGTGCTTTTCGGATTGGAGTTCACGACCCGGTCAAACACGAACACCTTGCGCCCCACCATGGTTTCGCGCAGGTGATCGAAGGTGCGGCCATTGCCCAACCCAAGATCGAGAACCGGACCGGGGGTGTCGGCCAGCATTTGCGCGGCCGCGTTGAGGCAATCGCGCTGGGCCTGCATCCGGCGTATAAAACTGTCGAGACGACTCATAATGGCTTGATCCGTGCAGACTATTTTCTCTGCGCTAGGGCCTCGCGCAATTGCTGCGTCGTGTGCTCCAGACGTGAGGCCAGTTCGCGCATGATCTCGACCGACATTTCAGGGAATTCCGCCACCAGGCGAAAGAACAGATCCTTGGTAATCCGCAACGTCACCGTCTTGGCCGAAGCCTTCACGGTCGCGGTGCGCGGCACATCGCAGAGAATGGCAATTTCACCGACAAAGTCGTTCCGGCCCAGCGCGGCGACCTCGATCTGACCCTGATCGGTATCCACCAGCACCTTGGCCGCGCCTTCGATTATGATATAGGCCGCGTCCCCAACATCGCCCTGACAAAACAGCACCTGGCCCGCCTCATAGGTGATGCGCTCGGATGTGAACGCCAGCAGCTTGAGCTTCGAGGGCTCCAGCTTGGCGAAAAGCGGAATGTTCCGCAGCAGCTCAACTTCTTCGTTCAGGCTCACGTCTTTTCTCTCCCATCGGTCCCGATAAGTACCAACTAATTGCCCGCACTAGGCGGATTCCAGCAACGCGTGAAGCGCTGTCCCATCCTGGTTTAGGTCGTCGAACGCGCCTTCTTCAACAAGGCGGCCATCATCAAGAACCACCACACGATCGAATTTTGAAGCCATCCCCACCCGGTTCACGATCCAGACGACACCCTTACGGGCGCGGGTCGCGAGGACTTTTTCAGCCAGGCGGTCCTGTGCTGAGGGGTCTAGCGCCGAGGTGGTCTCATTCAGGATCAGGAAATTAGCCCGCTTCAGTAAGGCCCGGGCAATCCCCAGCTTCTGACGCTGTCCAGTCGACAACCGGCTGCCACTCACCCCGACCTGGAATTCCAACCCGGCCTCCAACACGGCGCCGCGCAAGCCCAGATTGTCGAGGGTATCCGCCACCAGGGCGCCGATACGGCCGCTGCCTTCAGCTTGCCCATGGACCAGTTTGCCGAACAGGATGTTGTCCTGCAGCGACCCGGCCGCATTGTAGTTTTGAGGATCGAAGAACTCGACCGCCCCTTTAAGAGAGTCGGGAAGCTTGGCGGCGAAAATCGCGCGCGCCTTCAAAATTTTGGCCTGCAATGTCTCATCGATCACGCCGAGACGATGCTGTGCCGTCACGAGCTTGAAGGGCAGGGAGAGCAGCGCGATCCGGTCCTCGGGACGCATATCGTCGAAGCCGTGTTTGTCCGTTCGCGAGAGCAGCGTACGAAACTCCGGCAGGTCTTCCGAGCTGATGAACGAATACTGTTCGAAGAACTCATGACCCGGCGGCAGATCGGCGAAAATCTCGATCATGGTTTCAGCCACTTCGCGACCGGCCTTGAGCATATCGTCGATCAAGTCGGCTTCACGCAGCACCTCGATGACGTATTCATTTTCCGCCATCAGATTGTGTTTAAAGGCGTCTCCCACCGTGGTACCGAACAAGAGGTTTTCCGCGACACTGGCATTGGTGTTGTAGACCGCGCGGTCGAATTTCTCGACCAGGCCACGATACTCATCTTCGCCCAAACGGTCCGCCAGACCGGCCCGCGCCTTGAGAACCGATTCCGCAATATCCGGGCGCAATTCGGGGTCGACCGTGCCACGCAGACCGAGGTTGTAAATATCCTCAGAGAGCTCGACGATCTCGAGAATTTCGATCATCCGGACGAACAATTCAGCGGCGTCCGCGACCCCGGCGGCGTCATAATCGATCCAGTCCGCGCGGTAGTCGAAATCGATATTCCCTGTCCCCGCCGCTTCCACGAAGTCACGCGCGCGTTTTATCGCTTCCGTGTCGTCATAGGCTGCCGACCGGACCGGTCGGTATTTGAGACCGTAAAGCAGATTGTCGCGCACCGAGGCGGACTGCATGAAGGGGGCTGCGGAGACATAGGTGATCCGTCGACCGGTCACCGATTCCGGCAGTTCAATAATATTGTGCCCGGCGACCTGAAGCTGTCCCGATGTGGGTCGCGCCAGTCGGGCGAGCATCAGTCCGAAATAGTCCTTGCCGCTGCTGCCCGAGCCCGCCACGGCCACATTCCCGTCGATCGCGAGCTTTATACTGAGATTGGCCAGGCGGCCCACTTCGTCTTCATCGACGAGGCTGACATTGGAGATATCAAAATCGCCCTCGAACTTCAGATTTGCATCGGGATCGCCAAGCTGGAGAGTGTCATCGAGCATGTCGGGTACTTCGAACTGGCTGACCACCTGATCGTATTTGACCCGCGCATCAGCCTGCTGCTGATACCAGTTCAGCATTTCCTTCCAAGGAGAGGACATTTCCCGATGGGCGCCGATCACCGCGACGAGCTGACCAATGTCCAAAGACCCCTTGATCACCAGCAAGCCGCCCAAAAGATAGAAAAGAAACGGTGCCAGCTTGTCGAGGAAGTTGTTGAGGAACTTGATCATGTACTTCCGCTCAAAAATCTCGAAGCGGATGTTGTAGATATTGCCCAGACGGTCGGCGAAGCGGCTCAGTTCCAGGTTCGATGTATCGTTCGCGTGGATGTCGACAATCCCACCGACGGTCTCACCCACATGGTCAGACAGATGGCGGATCTGGCGCAAACGGGCCTTGCCGAGCGCGCTGACTTTCCTTTGCAGACGCGGCACCACGTAAATCTGCAGCGGGTAGAACGCCGCCGCCGCAACGCCCAGCAGCGGGTCCTGGACGATGATGAAGCCGATCGCGACAAGCAGCAATCCGCCCTGAAAGATCGGGTCGACCACAGCACCGACGAAAAAGGCGCCGATGGGCTCAGATTCTGCGGTGATCATCGAAATGACCTCGCCCTGGCTGGCGCGCTTGAAATGAGGGATCGGGAACCGCAAAACGCGTGAATAAAGGGAATAACGCAGCCGGCGCAACAGTCGCTCTGCCGTGCGGCCCTTCGTAATGTTGATTTTGAACTTCAGGCCGTTATTGACGATGACGAGGGCCAAAAACAGCAGGCAGAGGGACACCAGGAAGGTGGGTTGTGATACCGCGAAGGGTATTTCGGCAAACCCAAGCAACGCCAGGGAATAGACGTCCTGGGAGGCCCCGAGCGCCCGGTTGATGATCTGCTTGGGCAGATCGAGCAGCATGAATCCGATCGGCCAGGAAAAGACCACAAAAATCAAAATGAAGAGTTGCTGACGTTTGCTATACCGCAGCACGAAGCTATACATGCTTCGTTCTAATCGCTCGCTCACACACGTCTCCTTCGACCAACACTTGTCTGCAACGCCGATGACAGTAGCGCATTCGGACAAGGGGGGTAAAACTATTGCCGGGGCGCTTGAAATCGACCCAAATTCAATGGGTTCCAGCCGGTGATAGGGATGTGGCATAGTCCGCGCCGAATTCGCCAAGAACTTTAAGGAACGGCGCATGGCGACCCGCAACAGGCGAGTCCTGATCTATAGCCACGATACGTTCGGCCTCGGGCATTTGCGCCGGTGCCGTGCGATCGCACATTCTCTGGTCGCCCACGATCCGGGCATCAGCGTACTTATTCTGTCCGGCTCCCCGATCATCGGCAATTTCGAGTTTGGTGAACGGGTCGATTTCGTACGCATTCCCGGTGTGATCAAGCTGCAGAACGGCGAATACAAGCCCCTCAAGCTGCCGATGGACATCGAAGAAACCGTCGCGTTGCGCGCCAACATCATTCGCCACACCGCCCTTTCCTATGAGCCCGACGTGTTCATCGTCGACAAAGAACCCCACGGCATGCGGGGCGAGGTGCTCGACACACTGGTGGCTCTCAAAGAACGGGGCACCCAGCTGGTTCTCGGCCTGCGCGATATCCTCGACGACCCGGTGTTACTGGCCCCGGAGTGGCTGAACAAGAACGTGCTGCCGACCCTGGAAAACCTTTACGATGAAATCTGGATCTACGGCCTGCCCCAGGTCAGCAATCCGCTCGACGGCCTCGACCTGCCGGGCAAGGTCGTACGCAAGACGGTCTATACCGGCTATCTGCGTCGGGCCCTGCGCTCGAACTCGCTGCCGGTCGCTGAGCTACCTTTCAGGAACAAGCCCTATGTTCTGGTCACCGCGGGCGGCGGCGGCGACGGTGAGCAGGTATTCGACTGGGTGCTGCGCGCCTACGAGAATGACCCCGGCCAGCCCGTCCCTGCATTTTTCGTCTTCGGGCCGTTTCTCGATCCCGACCTCCAGGCCCAGTTCAACGCCCGTATGGCGCGGCTCGACAATGTGGAATCGATCACCTTCGACAACCACCCCGAGGCCTTCATCTCGAACGCCAGCGGCATCGTCGCCATGGGTGGTTACAACACGGTCTGTGAAATTCTCTCCTTCGACAAACCCGCCCTGATCGTGCCCCGGACCCGACCCCGGCTCGAACAGTTCCTGCGCGCCTCGCGAATGCAAGAAATGGGTTTGATCAAGATGCTGATGCCGGATTCGCCCGAAATCCTGGATAATCCACAGGAAGACTGGAAGATCATGGCAACGGCGTTGCGCCATCTGCCGCAGCAAAGCCTGCCCTCCGAGGTTGTCGTGCCCGGGCTTCTCGACGGGCTGCGCAACGTGGACCGCCTCGTCGATATCGCCGCCGGCCGCCGACGCGCCAAGATGCGGCTGGTCGAGCGCGACGTTCCAGGCCAGCACACCGGACAATCCTGAGTGCGCACGCGCCGGGACAACGGCGCCGACGCCGGAGTCGGGCGGGTTGCCGTCGTGCTCAAAGGCTATCCACGGCTCTCGGAAACCTTTGTCGCCCAGGAGCTGCTCGGACTTGAAGCCCGCGGCCACACAATCGACATCCATTCCCTGCGCCACCCCTACGATCCCACGACCCATCCGATCCACGACGAGATCGCCGCCGCGGTCAGTTACCTGCCGGAGTATCTCTGGCGCGCGCCCATGCGGGTGCTGCGCGGCTGGTGGGCCGCCCGCAAGCTGCCGGGCTACGCGACTGCCTCGCGTGATTTCTGGCAGGATTTTCGCCGCGACCGCACGTCGAACCGGCTCCGGCGGTTTGGCCAGGCTTGCGTGCTGGCCCAGGACCTGCACCCAGGGACCCGCCTGATCTACGCCCATTTTCTGCACACCCCGGCCTCGGTGGCGCGCTACGCCGCCCGGATGCGCGGCTTGCCCTTCGCAGTATCGGCCCATGCCAAGGATATCTGGACCACACCGGATTGGGAGAAACGCGAGAAGATCAGCGACGCGGCATGGATAACCACCTGCACCGCTTGCGGTGCTGACCATCTGCGCGCGCTGGTCCCGGGACAAGGTCACAAGGTTCTGCTGCACTATCACGGGCTCGATTTTGATCGCTTTACCGCGCCGGCCGCCGCCGAACGAGACCCAGGCGCGATCCGAATCGTCTCCGTGGGGCGCGTAGTCGAAAAAAAAGGTTATGACGATTTGCTGTCGGCCCTGGCGCAGCTGCCCGACACCCTTGACTGGGGTTTCGAACATATCGGCGGCGGTGCGCTCGAGGACATGATGCAGGCCCGGGCCGAACGTCTGGGCATCGCGGCGCGGATCACCTGGCAAGGACGCCAACCCCAAAGCGCAGTGAAGGCGCTGCTTGCCCAGGCCGATGTTTTTGTGCTGGCCAGCAAGATCGCCACCGATGGTGACCGGGACGGGCTGCCCAATGTTCTAATGGAAGCCCAGGCCCTTGGTGTGGCCTGTCTCTCCACCGCCGTGTCCGCCATCCCCGAGCTCATCACCGAGGGCGAAACCGGATTACTGGTGCCGCCGGGCGATCCCGACGCGCTCGCCGCTGGGCTTGTGACATTGTCTACCGATGGTGCGCTGCGCGAACGGTTGGCCGCTGCTGGCAGCGCGCGGGTACACGCCGCGTTCAACATGGATGCCGGCATCGATGCGATTGCGGCCGCGCTGCTCGACCCCCAAACCCCGCAAACCCGGGCGGCCGCCTGATATGCGGGTCGCGTTTTATGCTCCGATGAAGCCCCCCGACCACCCGGTTCCCTCGGGCGACCGGCATCTTGCCCGCTTGCTAATGACCGCGCTACGCCATAGTGGCCACACCCCGGAACTGATCTCCCGCTTCGTCAGTCGCGATGGCGCCGGCGACCCGGACCGGCAAGCCCGGCTGCAAGGGCTCGGCGACAAGCTGGTCGACCGCCTCACCCGGCAACTGGCCGCCCGGCCGCTCGAGCAACGCCCGAAAGCCTGGCTGACCTATCACCTCTATCACAAAGCCCCGGACTGGCTCGGGCCGCGAATCGCGGATGCTTTTCACATTCCCTATATCGTGGTCGAAGCTTCTTCAGCGCCGAAGCGCGCGGGCGGGCCCTGGGATATCGGCTATCAGGGCGCCAATGCGGCGATCGCACGCGCCGATGCCATCCTCACCCTCAACAGCGACGATTGGGACTGCTTGCAGCCGGTCCTGCGCGAACCGGTGCTGCACCGACGCCTGCTACCCTTCGTGGACGCCGCTCCATTCACAAAATCCCGGACGCGCCGCACCAATCTGCGGGACTGGTTCGCAGCCCGGGGCGGCTGGGACCCCGATACTGTCCTGTTACTCGCCGTGGGCATGATGCGGCCGGGCGCCAAGGAAAAGTCATACGCCGTGTTGGCCGAAGCGCTGACCCAGCTCTCCCGAACGAACTGGCATCTTTTGGTGGCGGGTGACGGACCCCAGCGCGACGCGATCACCGCGCAGCTGAACAACGCCGCGCCGGGGCGGGTCACCTTTCTTGGCACCCTCGATGAACCCGCGCTCACTGAAGCTTATACGGCCAGTGACATGCTGGTCTGGCCAGCCATCGACGAAGCCATCGGCATCGCTTTGCTGGAGGCCCAAGCCGCCGGGCTGCCTGTGGTCGCGGGCAAACAGCGCGGCGTTCCCGATATCATCGCCTCTGGGATCACCGGCCTGCTGCCCAAGCCCGGGGATGCCACCGCCTTCGCCCAGGCCCTGCAGCGGCTGATCGACGATCCCGAGGCCCGCACCCGCATGGGCGAAGCCGCTTCCCGCCGGGTACTTGAACAATTCGATGTGCCGGTCGCTGCCGAACGCCTCGACGCCACTTTGAAAACCGTCGCTTCTGTGGTCCGCGCCTCATGACCCGGCTGGTGTTTTTACGGCACGGCCTGACCGACTGGAACGTCGCGCGGCGGATGCAGGGCCACAAGGATATCCCGATCAATGACGACGGTCGGGACATGGTCGGGGTTTGGCGATTACCCCCCGACCTGGCCGACGCGAAAATCATTTCCAGCCCGCTGATCCGGTGCATCGAAACCGCAGAAATCCTCAAATTAGCCCACCCCGAACTGGGCCCGATCGAAACCGACAAGCGGTTGATGGAGAAATCCTGGGGCATCTGGGAAGGGCGTGACCTGCACGAGATGGAGGCCGCCGTGGGCCCCGAAATCCACAGCGCAGACCACCGGCCCGAAAACGGTGAAAGCCGCCGGGACATGCTCGGACGGATCGGGGCGTTTCTGGCAGACGCGGCCCAAAGCGAGGCCCCCCGGATCGTCATCGCCCATCGCGGGGTGATCCGCACCGTCTACGGAATCGCCACCGGCTGGGACTTGACCGGTGAAACCCCCGACGAGATGTCCCGACGACGGGCGCAGGTCTTCCGCGCAGCCCCGGACGGCACCGCGCAGATCGAACAACTCAACCTGCCCCTCAACGGTTGAGCACAGGCAGCCCAGACCCATGACCCAGCGCCCCAAAGTCTTCTTCTATGTGCAGCATCTGCTCGGTATCGGTCACCTGATGCGCGCCGGTGTCCTGACCCGCGCGATGGAATCCGCCGGGCTCGAGGTCACGCTCGTATCGGGGGGCGCCCCGGTCCCGGGATTCCAATCCGGCGCGAGCCACTTCGAACAACTGCCCCCGACCCGGGCCACAGACAAGTTTTTCAAGGTCCTGGTCGATGCGGATGATCGTCAGATCGACGATGCCTGGAAGGCCGGGCGCCGGGCGCGGTTGGTCGACGCCTTTGAACGCGTCCAGCACGACATTCTCATGATCGAATTGTTTCCGTTCGGGCGTCGCCAGATGCGGTTCGAACTCGAGCCCTTGCTCGACGCCGCGCAGGCCCGCGGATCAGACCGCCCGCTCATTGTTTCTTCCGTGCGCGACATCCTGGTCGAGCCCGGCAAGCCCGAGCGGATCGACGAAATGGTCAGCCGCACCCGCACCTATTTCGACATGGTGCTGATTCACGGTGACGCGACCTTCATTTCCTTCGACGCGACGTTTCCCCGTATGGCAGAGATCGCCGACCTGTCGCACTACACAGGCTATGTAGCCGACCCGGCAGCATCCCGCGACGAAAACGGACCGGGCGCGGGAGAAGTGATCGTCTCCACCGGCGGCGGTGCGGTCAGTGACGATATGCTGCAGGCCACCCTCGATGCGCGCGGACTTTCACCCCTTGCCAACACCCCCTGGCGCGTCCTGATCGGCCACAACCTTCCCGAAGCCGAATTTACCGCTTATCGGAAAAACGTCCCAAACGGCGTCACGGTCGAGCGCGCCCGACCAGACTTCCCCGAACTGTTGGCCAATTGCGCGCTCTCAATATCCCAGGGCGGCTACAACACGGTGATGGAATTGCTGGCGGCGGGCACCCGCGCGGTCTGCATTCCCTACGCCGGCGGCCTCGAAAGTGAACAAACCCTGCGCTGCGGGCTACTAGCCGAAAAAGGTGCACTCGAAATTGTCGACTCCGACGCGGTCACCGCAGCAAATGTTGCCGCCGCAATCACCCGCGCGATGGCCCGTCCCGATCAATTTTCTGTGCCTGTAGACATGGCCGGCGCCCCAAAAACCGCCGCGATGCTTCACTCGGCACTGAATAAACATCGAAAAGCCGATTTTGGGGCCGAAACTGACGAAATCGTAGTTAACCCCGAGCCCTGATCCGGCTAGTGTGAACACAACAAGGTGATCTGGGTTTAGGGGCTCGGATACGCAGGGAGAGCTGTACGGACCCATGGCCTTGGCGATGACCAAAGGCGCGCTTCAGCCAGAAACGGCATGGGAAGCCCTCACGCGCGAGCTCGACCTCTGGGAGGAGGACGGGCGCACTGCCACATTCTGGTGGCGCGACGACGATGCGGCGGACCACACGGACGCGCTCAATGAATTGCTGCTCTTGCGCACCGCCCTCGGCGTACCGCTCGCGCTTGCCGTTATTCCGGCCACCGCGACGTCTGAACTTCGTGCCGCGCTGGACCAGGGCAACGCGATCGCCGTGCTCCAGCATGGGTATTCCCACACCAATTTCGCCGGCCCCGACGACCGCAAGATCGAGCTCGACGGCAGTCGGCCCGCCACCTATGTGATCGGTGATCTGGCGACCGGGTTGCAGGCGATGGAACGCTTTGCCGGGTTTGTCCCGGTGATAGTGCCCCCCTGGAACCGCATCGCGCCGCATTTGATTCCGTTCCTGCCCGAACTCGGGTTTCGCGGCCTCAGCACTCTCGGACCCCGCAACCGGCCCTCGCCGATTGCCGGTCTGAACGCGAATAATGTCCATCTGGACGTGATCGACTGGCGGGGGCATGCGACCGGCACCGCCGGTGGCTTCCGCGGCGGCGAAGCCATCCTGGCCGACGCGGTGGCCCATCTCGAAGCACGGCGCACCGGCGCGGTAGACGCCGACGAAGCCACCGGCCTCATGACCCATCACGCGGTTATGAAAACGGATTCGAAAGAGTTTGTGCGCCAGTTTGTTGACCACACCAACCAACACCCGGCGAGCCAATGGTTATCCGCCGAGGAAGTCTTTCCCACCCCATGAGCACGCACCGTTATCATCGCCGCGATCTGAACGCGGATTTGTTGCGCGCCGGACTGGGCAGCGCGGCCTGCATCACGCCGTTATTCCTCCTCGAGCCTGGTGCCATCGCCAGCTATGTGCTGGCCGTGCCCGCCGCGTTCTTTATTCTTTTTGGATTGCGCACCTGGGCCCATGGCCACACCCGGGTCACTCTGGACGACAGCGGCGTCGTGATCAACGGCTGGACCGCGTCTCGTCTTTCATGGCGCGATTTGGAAACCCTGAAGCTTTCCTATTTTTCGACCCGCCGCGATCGTGAGGCCGGCTGGATGCATCTCACCCTGCGGGGAGCCGGCACCAAGTTGAGCATCCATTCGAACCTCAAAGGGTTCGAAGACGTCTGCCGGCAGGCGCTGCGCGCCGCCCAGACCCACGACGTGGAATTATCAGATGCCACGGCGCGTAATTTTGCCGCCCTGGGTATGGGCAGCACGGGCGAGTTGGCCCCTCCCATTGATACAACCCCGGCCGCGCTGACCGGCTGGGGCAACCCGGCGGATTGGCGGCGATGAAAGATCTTTTGAGTGTACGCGACCTGAAGGTCGAGTTCACTGTCCACGGCGAGCAGATTCGTGCTGTTGACGGCGTCTCGTTCCGCATTCGTCCCGGCAGAACCACCGCTCTGGTCGGTGAATCCGGCTCGGGAAAATCGGTTTGCAGCCAGGCGATCATGGGAATTCTCCCCAATATCGGATCTGTGGCTGGCGGGGAAATCCTGTTTACCGACCCGAATGGCGACGGTGAAACCATTGACCTGGCCAAGCTCGATCGGGACGGCCCAAAGCTGCGGTCGATCCGTGGCGGCCGGGTGTCGATGATCTTCCAGGAGCCCATGACATCGCTATCGCCCCTGCACACGATCGGCGATCAGATTTCCGAAGCCCTGCATCTGCACCGCAAAGTGAACAAGCCAGCGGGCCGGGAATTGTCGACCGACATGCTGCGTCTGGTTGGGTTTCCCGATCCCGCACGGGCCATGAAAACCTATCCGTTCGAACTTTCAGGCGGGCTCCGTCAGCGGGCCATGATCGCCATGGCGCTGGTCTGCCGACCGGCTCTGCTCATTGCCGACGAGCCGACCACCGCCCTCGATGTGACAATCCAGGCCCAAATTCTCAAGCTGATCAAGGATTTGCAATCCGAGCTGCACATGGCCGTGCTGATGATCACCCATGATCTCGGCGTGGTCGCGAATGTGGCCGAGGAAGTCGTGGTGATGTTCCGCGGCAAAGTCATGGAAAGCGGCAGCCTCGAAGCGGTCTATCAGAACCCGGGGCATCCCTATCTGAAGGCTCTTTTGAACGCTGTCCCCCGGTTCGAACTCAAGGAAGGCGAACGACTTGTCCCCCTGCGCGAGATCAAGGCAGAGACCGGCAATATGCTCAAGCCGGACGCCGACCGTGCGCGCACCAAAACCGACGGGCCGGTCCTGCGCGTCGAAAATCTGTCAAAGAGCTTCACGATCCGAAAAGGAAGCTATTTCGGCTCCCAGGAATCACGTGAGGTTCTGGCTGTCGACGATGTCAGTTTCGAGATTGCCCCCGGCGAATGCCTCGGGCTGGTGGGCGAGTCTGGCTGTGGCAAAACAACCACCTCCAAACTGATCATGCGCGCCCTGAGTACCGATACCGGCACGGTGACCTTCTTCGAAGGCGGCCAGCCCGTTAACGTGCTGGCTCTTCAGGGGCGCGAGCTCAAGGATTTCCGCCGCCGGGTCCAGTTCATGTTCCAGGACCCGTTCGGATCGCTGAACCCGCGCATGACCGTGTTCGATATCATTTCCGAACCGCTTATCATCCACAAGATAGGGACAGCGCAAACCCGCGCAGACGCCGTACGCGAATTGATGCGGCTGGTTGGCCTCGACCCGCGCTTCCTCAATCGCTACCCGCACAGCTTCTCCGGCGGGCAGCGCCAGCGCATCGGCATCGCCCGCGCTTTGGCTCTGAAGCCTGACGTGCTGATTTGCGACGAACCGGTCAGCGCGCTCGATGTCTCGATTCAGGCTCAGATCCTGAACCTGCTGAAGGGACCTGCAATCCGAGCTCGGGGCTGACCTATCTGTTCATCAGTCACAATCTGGCGGTTGTCGACTATATCGCCGACCGGATCGCCGTCATGTGCGCCGGGCGCCTCGTCGAAATGGCGCCAAGCAAAACCCTGTTCCGCAATCCGGCCCATCCCTACACACAGGCATTGTTGTCGGCGGTGCCCGAACCCAATATCGAACGCAAGCTCGATCTGAGCTTGTTGATGGCGGACCGTGCGTCCGACCCGGCCAGCTGGCCTGCCCCCTTTACCATCGACGCCGATAGCCGCCCGCGGCTTGTCGAACTCGGCGATGGCCATTTTGTTCGCGCCGATCCCGATCGCGGCGCACTCCCGGAGGTCGCGTGACATGAATTCCAGGCACACTCTTGCCATCCTCGGTCTCACCACAATTCTGGCGCTACCAACCGGAGCCGCGCAGGGCTTTGAACAGGCACCCATGCTGGCTGCCGAAGTCGAAGCCGGCAAATTGCCCCCCCTCGACCAACGCCTGCCGCAGCCGCCGCGGGTGGTCGAGACCGAATCCCTTGGTACGTATGGCGGCGATCTTCGGATCGCCATGGCCCGGTCCCCGCGACACCCGCCTGATGACGGTTTACGGCTATGCCCGGCTGGTCGGTTACGACCAATCCTACAATCTGGTCGCCGACATTCTGGAGTCCTTCCACAGCGAGGACGACAAGGTTTTCACCCTGACCCTGCGTGCGGGACACAAATGGTCCGACGGACATCCATTCACGACGGAGGATTTCCGTTACTGGTGGGATGACGTCGCCAACAATATCGATCTGGCACCCCTGGGGCCGCCGGTCCTGCTCAAAGTGGATGGCGAAGTCGCCAAGGTCGAGATCCTCGACGCGCGCACGATCCGCTACAGCTGGACGAAGCCAAATCCATTTTTTCTGCCCGCCCTGGCTGGCCCAAGTCCGCCCTTTCTGTTCCGGCCTGCGCATTTCCTGAAACAGTTCCACGAGAAATATGCCGAGCCCGAAGCTCTTGCCGCATTCATCAAGAAGCGGCGCATGCGGGGCTGGGCGCCGCTACACAACAGCCAGGATAATCTCTACGACCTCGACAACCCGAAACTGCCGACCCTTCAGCCTTGGCAGAACACAGTGCGCCCGCCGGCGCAGCAGTTTGTGTTCGTGCGCAACCCGTATTTCCACCGGGTCGACACGGCAGGAAACCAGCTGCCTTATATCAACCGCGTATTAATGAATATTTCCGACGGCAAGCTGATCCCCGCGAAGGTCAGCGCCGGAGAGATCGACCTGCAGGCCCGCAGCCTGTTCATGAGCCATTTCACTTTCCTGAAGCGGGCGGAGAAGAAGGAAACCTTTAAAACCCGGCTTTGGGATACGGCGACAGGCGCCCGGATCGCGATCTACCCGAACATGCATGTGGCCGACCTGGAATGGCGCAAACTGTTCCGCAACCGTGACTTCCGCCATGCGCTCAGCCTTGCGATTGATCGCGAGGAAATCAACGAAGTAATTTATTTCGGCCTCGCCGAGGCGTCCAACAACACCGTCCTGGCCCGCAGCCCCTTGTTCAAGGACAAGTACCGAGACGCCTGGGCGCGGCTGGATATCAACAAAGCCAACGCGTTGCTCGACGGGCTCGGGCTCGACAAGCGCGACGGCGATGTCCGCCTGCTTCCTGACGGGCGCCGCATGGAGATCGTAGTCGAGACTGCCGGCGAAGAAACCGAGCAGACCGACGTTCTGGAGTTGGTCCACGACACATGGTTGGAGATCGGCATCAAGATTTTCACCCGGCCGTCCCAGCGCGAAGTATTCCGCAACCGGATTTTCTCTGGCGAAACCCAGATGTGGCGTCTGGTCTGGCGTCAACAACGGGATCGTCACTGCTAATATGAGCCCGGCCGAATTCGTGCCAACCCAGCAGGTCCAGTACCAGTGGCCCAAATGGGGACAGTATTTTGAGACCGGCGGCAAAGCTGGCGCCCCGATTGATATGCCCGCTGCGATCGAACTTTTCGACCTATTCAAGAACTGGCAGGTCGCCCAGTCAGAAGCCGAGAGAAACACAATCTGGGAACGCATTCTCGACATCAATGCCGAGGAAACGTTCACCATTGGTGTTGTCTGCTGCACCAAACAGCCCGTTGTCGTGGCCGATGCCCTGCGCAATGTGCCCGGCGAGGCCATCTATGCCTGGGACCCCGGTGCGCATTTCGGCATTTACCTGCCTGACACGTTCTATTTCGACGACGCTGCGAGCCGCTAGACAATGCTGCGCTATATTGCCCATCGCCTGCTCTTAATGATCCCGACCCTGCTCGCGGTGAGCGCGATCGTGTTCCTTATTATTCAGCTGCCCCCCGGGGACTATCTGGAAACCCTGATCGCAGAAATGCAGTCCCGGGGAGAGGCCGTCGACAAGAACCAGATCGAGGCGCTACGCAGTGCCTATGGTCTCGATAAGTCGGCCATCGAACAATACTTCACGTGGTTGTTCGGCTTGCTCCAGGGCGATTTTGGGTGGTCGTTTGAACATAACCGTCCGGTGTCCGAGCTGATCGGACAGCGCATCCTCCTGACCTTCGTGGTAACCTTCTCCACCATCCTGTTCATCTGGGTGGTGAGCTTCACCATCGGCACTTATGTCGCCACCCGCCAGTACAGCGTGCCCGACCACATCGCGACCCTGATCGGCTATCTTGGCCTGGCCACACCAAATTTCTTGCTCGCCCTTGTGCTGATGTATTTCGCCAACCAATGGTTCGACACGTCGATCGGCGGGATCATGGATGACAAATACCGCAACCAGCCCTGGTCCCTCGACAAGATGTTCTCGGTGCTCGAGCATCTCTGGATTCCCGTGATCGTGATCGGCACCTCCGGCACCGCCGGGATGATCCGCCGCCTGCGCGCTAATCTTCTCGACGAATTACAGAAACAATATGTGGTGACCGGCCGCGCCAAAGGGCTCCACCCGCGCAAGCTGCTCTGGAAGTACCCGTTGCGCGTTGCGCTCAACCCCTTCATCGCCGATATCGGGTCGATCCTGCCCGAGGTGATCTCCGGCTCCGCCGTGGTTGCCGTGGTCCTCAATCTCGATATTACCGGTCGTATGTTGCTCGACGCACTGCGCGCCCAGGACATGTTCCTCGCCGGGTCGTTCCTGATGTTGCTCTCCACGCTGGTGGTGGTCGGCACCCTGGCGTCGGATCTCGCGCTAGCCGCACTCGATCCCCGAATACGTCTCAGCGGGGGGGCAACCCGATGACCGACCCCAAAGACCCTGATCTGCCAACGACACCCCCGGACGACATCCCGCATTTCGTGTCTGAGGAACCCTTTGACCCGGATGTCGAAGTCGTACTGACTGAGGAGCAGGAAAAATACTACATGGCGTCCCAGTGGCGGCTGATGTGGTGGAAGCTCAAGCGCCACAAGATCGCAGTCGCGGCCGGCTTTTTCCTGATCGCAATGTATCTGGTTGCCACGTTTGCCGAACTCTTCGCCCCCTACGAACTGCAACACCGCGACGTGCGCCACACTTTTGCGCCTCCGCAAGGCATCCACCTGTTCCGTGAAGGCGCGCTGGTGGGCCCGTTTGTCTATGGCTACACGTCCAAGCGCGACCCCGAAACCCTGCAGAAAATTTACACCCCGGATCCGGACAAGGTGCACCGCCTGCGCTTCTTCTGTTCCGGCGGCTATAAGGGTTCAGAGTACAAATTCTGGGGCCTGTTCAAGGGCGACTTCCACTTCATCTGTCCGCAAGGCACCCGCCAGCCGGTCTTCCTTCTCGGCACCGATCGACTGGGTCGTGATATGTTCTCGCGGATTCTTTATGGCTCGCGAATTTCGCTCACCATCGGTCTGATCGGTATCATCCTGAGTTTCACACTGGGGATCGGGATCGGCGGGATTGCCGGCTTCTACGGCGGCTGGGTCGATAATGCGGTCCAGCGCGTCATCGAAATCCTGAAGTCTTTTCCGCGATTACCGCTCTGGATGGCCCTGTCGGCCTCCCTCCCGGCCAAGTGGTCGCCGATCTATATCTATTTTGGTATCACGATGATTCTGGCCCTGCTGGATTGGCCATCGCTGGCCCGCGCCGTGCGTTCAAAGCTGCTCTCCTTGCGGGAGGAAGATTTTGCTGTCGCAGCCAGCCTGATGGGGGCCAACACCAAACGCATCATCGGAAAACATCTGGTGCCGAGTTTCGCCAGCCACCTGATCGCGTCGGCCAGTCTTGCTATCCCCGAAATGATCCTCGGGGAAACCGCCCTGAGCTTCCTCGGATTGGGCCTGCGCCCGCCGGTGACAAGCTGGGGAGTCTTGCTCAACGAAGCCCAGAATATTCAAGTGGTGGTACTTTACCCGTGGCTGATGGCGCCGATGATCCCGGTTATTCTGGTCATCCTGGCCTTCAATTTTCTCGGCGACGGACTGCGCGACGCGGCAGATCCCTACAAGTAGGAACTCACGACACGATCGCCTCGGCGTCCACGACCACCAGGTCGAGTTTCGCCCCGACCCCATCGACCTGTCGGGCGCGCTGGCGCTCATAGACATGGTGCGGCTGAAACCCCTGCGCGTGGGCCAGATCGTAGATCGCCGCCAAGGTGATGGCCCGGGCGTTCTCAAATTTGGAATGCTTTTCCAGCTTGGCGGCGAGATTAACCGTGTCCCGATCACCGTGTATTCCAGTCGCGCATCATCTCCGACCGCGGCAAAGATCAGGTGCCCGGATGCCGCCGACGCGTTGACCGTAAGACTTAACTCACCGCCCTTTACCCGTTGTGCGTTCCAGTCATCCATAGACCCGATCGCGCTTTCGATAGCCCGCATGCCATCCCGGGCGTAGGTCTGGCTCGGCACCGCCGTCCCGAACGTCGCCATAACGCCAACCCCCAAGAACTTGTCGATCACACCGTTGTTCTTTTGCACCACCGGCACGATCCGTGATTGATACTCGGAAAGCAGGCGCACCAGGCCCGCGGTGTCGAGACGATCGGACAGGGCGGTAAACCCGCGAATGTCAAAGAACACCACGGCGGCGTCACGCGGCTGGCCCTCCCCCGGATGGAGCTCGTGGTCACCACCAATGATGTGTTCAGCGACATAGCTGTCGAAGAACCGGGATAGGTTGCGCTTTGCCGAGCCCTCGGAAGTCGCCGTCAGCAGCACGCCCCGGGCCCGCACCACCGCGGACGATCGAAGCGAGAAGGGTGAAAATGAACGAGGCGTCCCAATGTAGCCTGCGATACCGCCGGCTGGATCAAGTGGTACAACGGATATAGGGAAGCCAAAGCGCGGCTGCCGTTCAAAGCCGTGTGATCGCCCTGTGTGCGCCGATTAAATAACCGGTGTCAAAGCGTCAGGGTCAGACCTTCGCGCGCCACAATCGTATCTTTGTATCGGTCCTGCGCTGCGCGCTCGATCCCCGCCATGGTGTTATCATCGTGGGACGGATGATGGTGGAACGGCACATAGGTTCCGACCTGAGCGATCTCGGCCAGGGCAGCGCCTTCTTCCCAGGTTGAATGGCCCCAGCCACGATGGGCCGGATACTCGGCTTCGGTGTAGGTTGTGTCATAGATAAACACATCCGCACCATCGATCAGCGCGAGGATGTTTTCGTCTTGGGACCCTTCGACATGCTCGGTATCGGTGATGTAGCAAATCGAGTGGCCGTCATATTCAATCCGATAGCCGGTCGCGCCATTGGGATGGTTCAGCGGGCAAGTCCGTACTTCCGCACCGCAGCTCAGTGAGAATGTGTCGCCGGCCCTAAAATCATTGAACGTCTTTGCCGCCGACATCACTCCCATGGGGACCGGGAAGAGCGGCGCGACCATGATCGCGCAAAGGATTTCCTCGAGCGTGTGGGCGGGCTGCAAATGGCCCGCCCACATACGCAGACTACTGCCCTCTGCATAGGCTGGTCCGAAAAACGGCATGCCAACAATATGATCGAGATGGGTGTGGCTAAACAGCAGGTCGGCATCCACCGGCGCGCCGCGCTCAAATGAATTACTCAACGGGCGAATACCGGTTCCCGCATCAAGAATGATCCGGCCGTCACCGCAAAGAACTTCGATACAAGACGTGTTGCCGCCGAATTGTGCGGTCTCGGGACCCGGGCACGCGATAGATCCACGCACGCCCCAGAACCGGACGGTTACGTCATCTGTATCAGTCATGTCAGGTCATCCGCACACGCATGGATCGCTGTCCGTCGCGTGTGGTCATGGGCAAGAGAAATTTCATAGCCAACAAGGTGCCATGAACGGATGGGTGACCGAAAGTGCCAGTCTGATATAGTTTTTCACCGAACTCAAGTCAGCCCAGGCCGGGCTTGTTTCGCGGGAACCCACACGACATGATCCGCGGCTTGCCAAGTATCGGATGTTGTTATGTCTAACCCCGCCACACAAACCACAGAGACCAACTGGACCGGCGTGTCCTACGGGATCGTCCTTGGTTTCGTCGCCGCCTATTTCCAGTTCAAGGTGCCCCCGGTTCTGCCGGTGCTGATCGATCTCTACGGCTACGAAAAAATCGTCGCCGGCAGCATGATGTCGATCTTTGCCGCAGCCGGGATGCTGGCCAGCGTCCGGATCGGACGCGGCATCAGGCGCGAAGGGGCGATCCGCTACCTGGTGGGCGCCTTCGCGCTAATGCTGATCGGCACCACGCTCGGCCTGCTCGAACCCGAGAACGTCACAATAATGCTGATCTCGCGGGCGATCGAAGGGCTCGGTGCCGCTGTTCTGGCTGTTTGTATGCCGGCCTTTGCCAATATGAGCGCCGGCCCGCGCCACCTGCCGGTTGTCATCGCCGCCCAGGCCACATGGATCCCGATCGGGCAACTCGTCGCAAACCTGGTCGCCCAGCCCGCCGTCGCCCAGTCCCTATGGCAGCCTGTCTGGTGGTTTGGTGCCGCAGCCACTGTGGTGATTGCCCTGTGGACCTGGCACATCCTGGCCCGTGGCAAGGTTTCAGGAATGGCGTACCGATCGGCGGCAACCCAGGCGGAAAACGCTGTCGCCGCCAGCGAGCCTCTGACAAAGCCGGAAACCCAGGCACTCTGGCTTGCGGCGAGTCTATTTTTCCTGTGGCAGGCCCAATTCATGGGCTACTTCACCTGGTTCAACGTCTATCTAGTTGATGTTTTCACCGTTCCGGCCGATGACGCGGTCGCGATCAATCAGATTCCAGTGGTGGTGTTGCTTATTTTCGCGCTGATCGGCGGGTTTCTTTTGAAAACCGGCCTTGGCGTGATCCGCCTGTTGACCCTCGCTTTAGCTTTGCAAACCCTGGGATGGTTGATGATCCCGTTTGCCGGCAATCTCTGGATCGGCCTTGGCAGCCTCGTCATCTGGGGTGTTGCCGGCGGGCTTACCCCCACATCCCTGTGGGCGCTGCCCTCGACCTTATTGGGGGGTCATCGCGCAGGAACCGAAGCATTTGCCGTGGTTTTGACCGGGCGCTACCTGGGCATCCTCGCCGGACCGCTGATTGCATCAGGGGTCTTCCTGCTGACCGGGTCCTGGAGCACCGCGCCGCTTGTGTTTGCAGCCATGGCGGTGACCACGATCATCGGGACACTGATACTGGGAGTGCAAATGCGAAAATTGCACGCCGCGCGGCCGGCCGATTAAGGAACGAGTTTGTAGCCGCCCGGCTCGGTCACCAGAATACGCGCATTAGAGGGGTCCGCCTCGATCTTTTGCCGCAAGCGGTAGACATGGGTTTCCAGGGTGTGGGTCGTGACCCCGACGTTGTACCCCCAGACTTCCCCGAGCAGCGTATCGCGACTGACCACTTTATCGCCGGCGCGATACAGGTATTTCAGGATTGCGGTTTCTTTCTCGGTGAGGCGCACCTTGCGTTCGTCGGCGTCGAGCAGCATTTTCTGCGCCGGCTGGAACGTATAGGGCCCGATCGTGAACACAGCATCTTCGCTTTGCTCGTGCTGACGCAACTGGGCCCGCAGCCGGGCCAGCAAGACGTTCAGCCGAAACGGCTTGGCGATATAGTCGTTGGCGCCCGCATCCAGACCGAGAATCTGATCTGCATCGGTGTCGTGGCCGGTCAGCATGATGATCGGCGACTTGACCCCGTTGCGGCGCATCCGGCGACACACCTCGCGCCCGTCCATATCCGGCAGACCCACATCGAGCAGGATCGCGTCGAAATACTCGGTTTTGATAATTTCCAGGGCGTCTGACGCACTGGCCAATTCCGTGGTCACGAATTCCTCGTGCAGCCGGAGTTGCTCCGACAATGAATCGCGCAGGGCGTCATTATCATCGATCAGCAAGACCTTCTTTCCCTTTGCTACCTTGGTTTCCGCCACATTCATAGCCAATTGTCCTATCGCCATGCCAGCCATATCTATGCGCTCACTTCGATGCCGCGCCAGAACGCCACGTGGTCGCAAATATTGTCCGCCGCCGGCTTCGGGTAAGAATAATACCATGCGGCATCGGGGTTTTCCTTACCGTTTACCTGCACCGTGAAATAATTCGACGTACCCTTCCAGTAACAGCCCGTCGTGGTGGCGCTTTCGGTGAAATACTCACGGTTGAGCAAGCTTAGGGGAAAATAGATATTTCCCTCGACGGTCTCGAAGCTCTAGCTTTCGGCGAGAACGACGTCGTTCCAGATTGCCTTGGCCATGGATATGCCCTCCTGTTCGCTAAACACGTGGCGATGACGGACGTCAAAACAAGGGGCAGAGGGGGGGGGTGACGCGACCTCACATTCGATCACACACAAGCGAGCACAACGCCAACCCAACGGCGATGACAGCGGTTGCCGCCCCGAACTCCATAGCGCATATTAAGTTTTCTTACGCCCTGTCCGTCCGGTGACCATGAGCCAGCTTCCCAATACCCTACAACCCGTCGAACGGGCTATCAGCGATCTCCGCCGCGGTGCCACCATCGTTCTGATGGGCGACAACCACGCCCTTCTGGTGCAGGCCGCCGAAGGCACAACCACATCGGGCCTGGCGCGGATCTCCGGGCTTTCGAAATCCACGACCGCATTGCTGGTGACCGCCCGCCGGGCGGCAATCCTGGGGCTGGGTGAAAAATCTGAGGGCGCTGTGCGCTTGTCCCTGTCAGGCGGTGTAACTGCAGATACTGTGCGCATGATGGCCGACCCGGCGGTCCCCCGTTCGGATACGGAAACCCTGCCGCAACCGATCTCGATATCCCATATCGACCCTGATACGGTACCCGGTGCAGCCGAAATTGGCGCCATTGAGTTGCTCAAGCTGGCCAGCCTGCTACCCGCCGCGGTGGTGGCAACGATCCCTGTCGAACGCCTCCCGTATTTGTCGTCCTGGGCAGAGAACGAAGCCCTGCTAACGGTCGAGGTTGACCATGTCCGCAATTATCAGGAAATTGAATCCCGCACCCTGAACCGGGTCGGCGCGGCTCGGGTGCCTCTGGACGTCAGTGACGATGTCGAAATCATCGCGTTCCGACCGAGCGACGGTGGGCGAGACCATCTCGCTTTGCTCATCGGCAGCCCCGACATCGACAAACCCGTTCTGGTTAGACTGCACTCCGAGTGTTTCACCGGGGATTTGCTCGGTAGCTTGCGATGCGATTGCGGCGATCAGCTGCGCGGTGCGATCACCGAGATCGGCACCCAAGGCGGCGGCCTGGTGCTTTATCTAGCTCAGGAAGGCCGTGGCATTGGCCTGGTCAATAAGCTGCGGGCCTACACCCTTCAAGACAAAGGCTTCGACACGATCGATGCCAATCAGCAACTGGGTTTCGACGCCGATGAGCGGCTGTACCGCCCGGCCGCTGAAATTCTCCGCCAGCTCGGGATCGGCAATGTAAGGCTGATGACCAACAATCCGGACAAAGTGGCCGCTCTGGAGGAATGGGACATCACCGTCAGCGAACGGGTGCCGCACAGTTTCCCCCCCAATGCGCACAATGAATTCTACCTGGCCACAAAGAAAGCCCGTGCGGGTCATTTGTACTAAGCACCCGGCAGGATTTACCGGATATATTGCTGTCCAGTACAAGTAGTGTTTTGGATCATGCCTGTAAGTCTTTGTTATTTTATCTAAATATAGATCGGCCGGCGATGCTCACTCAATCGCTGACGGATCCGTTCCATCCCTATCCGGATTCTGCCGATAACACGGCCCCTGGGGCAATAGCAGATGCAGGCGAGTTCTTTTCCACCCTGCTCGACATCATCAATCCCCTGCAACACATCCCGCTTGTGTCCAAAATTTACCGGGAATGGACCGGAGAAGAGATAAACTCAACGGCCCGCATGGTCGGGGGGGGGGGGCGGCGGTTTTTGGTGGCCCTATCGGGTTCGCGGCCGCGACAGCCAATGTCCTACTGGAACAGGCGTCCGGGGATAACCTTTTGGGCCACGCCGTGACGCTCTTGTCGGATGACGCCAAACCTTCCGGAACGGACCTGGCTGATCCAAATCTCTTCGCTGCGCGGCCCCCGGAAAAAGTGGCCATACCAGCTGCCGCTGCTGATGCAGATACGACGACTACACTACTCCCGGAAGCCGCTACCGCTGTCTCTCAACCCAAATCTCTCGAATGGCTGCCCGACGCATTGAGTCTGGCCCAACAAAACGCAACTGCCCGGGCCGCCGGCAGTCCGATACCGCCGGCAACAGCCCAGCCATGGGTCGCCAAAGCCATGTTTGATGCTCTCGACAAATACGAAGCACTGGCTCGTGCTCGGAACCTCGCCGATAGCCAAACGCCTGACGACAGGTCGTAGCGCGCGTTCTGACCTGCGCGCCAGCGCATTCGTTTATAGTGCAGACCATGATTATTACTGTGACAGCTCAAAATGGCGGCCCAGTCACCCTCAACGCCAATGACGGGGAATTCCCCGCGGCGATCGGGCCAGCCGGGATCACAAAGGATAAATACGAGGGCGACGGGGCCACACCGGCAGGCCGGTTTCCGTTTCGGGCCGTCTATTTTCGACCGGACCGCCTGGCTTCACCGGTTACAGCTCTGCCGGTGTATGCGATTCAGACCAATGACGGCTGGTGCGACGCTCCCGAGGACCCCCTCTACAACCGGGCGGTCAAGCTGCCCTACCCAAGCTCAGCAGAGGCATTTTGGCGCGATGACGGGGTTTACGACCTGCTTGTGGTTCTGGGACACAATGATAGACCCGTGGTTCCCGGCGCCGGCAGTGCTATTTTCCTGCATATCGCACGTGCAGATTTCGCGCCTACCCAAGGATGTGTGGCTGTAACGCGGGAGGTCTTGCTTGGTCTGATCGAATGCCTGGATGACGAAAGCGTTATCGAGATCAACGCCACCTAGGGCGTGACGGCCCGCGCCCCGAATATTCCGCGCCCGACCCGCACATGGGTCGCGCCCAATTCGGCGGCCACGTCGTAATCAGCCGACATCCCCATGCTCAGACCCGACAACCCGTTGCGTACGGCAATTTTTCGCAGCAGGGCGAAATGCGGGGCGACGGGAACATCAACTGGCGGAATGCACATCAGACCCTCAATGGGCAATTCCAGCGCACGACATGTTTGGATAAATTCATCCGCATCACCAGGCAGCACACCGGCCTTCTGGGGCTCTTCGCCCGTGTTGAGCTGGATGAAACAACGCCGGACCAACCCGGCCGCCGCAAAGGCCCGCGCCAGATGCTCCGCCAGTTTGGGTCGATCGACGGTCTGAATCACATCAAACAACGCCACCGCATCCTTAACTTTGTTGGTCTGCAACGGCCCGACCAGGTGCAATTCCAGCGTGTCGGTGCTTGCGCGTCGATCAGCCCAATGGTCTTGGGCTTCCTGGACTCGGTTCTCGCCAAATACGCGCTGTCCCGCGGTCAGTGCGGCTGCGATGCGTTCATCGGATTGCGTTTTGCTAATCGCGACCAAGGTCACATCATCGGCCTGACGCGCCGCGCGCGCCGCGGCGGCGGTTAAACGATCCTGCACATTGCGAAGGTTCTCCGCGATTTCCTGTCCCACACACACAGCTTTCCACCTGCCAGAGCTTGACGTTGTACTGCTTCATCGCAATGTTCGACGCATCGCAAACATACTATAAACGGACCATGACGAACCGGATCGAATCATTCGCGGAACTTATCGCGCCCATCAGCGAAGAGCAGTTCTTTGCCGAGTACCACGACAAGAAGCCGCTGCATATCCGCGCCCAAACGCCGGACAAGCTCGACGATGTCATGACCTGGGACACGTTAAGTGAAATCCTCAACATGACTGCGATCTGGACCCCGGAAACCCTCAAGCTGTTTCTCGATACCAAGCCGATCCCGCCGGAGCAGTATTGTCGACAGACCACGGACCGGCACGGCATGCCGAGCCTGCAGCCAGATTCCCGCAAGGTCAAAAGCTGGCTCCGGCGCGGGGCCTCGATTGTGGCCAATGACATCGACACATTGACCCCAGGCCTGATTGCGGCCGCCAACGCATTGGAGCTTCGCCTGGGCGGCAAGGCCCAGAGCAATCTTTATTGTTCGTGGAACCAGCATCAGGCCTTTCCGACCCATTTCGATACCCACGAAGTCTTCGCGCTGCACGTCGCCGGCGAGAAAGTCTGGCGGATTTACGAGGGGCGGCTGGAAAACCCGATCGCCAGTGACGACTTCAAGGCCCTCGACGACGATTTCCATGCGGCCCATCGTGGGGAGTTACTCGAAGAGGTCACTCTGCAGCCCGGCGATATTCTTTATATCCCCCGGGGCCAATATCACGACGCACTGGCGTCCAGCGACGGCTGCATCCATCTATCCTTCGGTATTACGCATATTATCGGCTTCGACTTGATGTCTCTGCTCTTCGAGCGCGCAATGACCGATCCGTTGTTTCGCCGGAACATGCCGCTTGCAGACGACGGCGCGGCCCGCGACTGGATCAACACGATGGTCGCCCGCCTGTCTGAAATCGGCCAGAGCGACGATATCTGGGCCGCCATCGAAACCTTTCGCAAAGGCTTCGAATACCCGCGGGGGGGCTTCAATCTACCCGGCGATGCCTATGAAGAGGACAACTCGGCGCGCTTTGCGGTCACCGCCACGAGCCTGAAGGTGGTGCGCCACAAGGGCCGGGCGATCCTAGAAAGTGACAAGGGCAAGGTCCCGATTCCCACGGATATCGCCGATCCTGTCGACTGGATAGTGGAAAAAGGGCAGTTTTCCGGCGATGAACTCGCCGAGAACTTTCCAGACCTGACAGCGGCGGCCCGCTCCAAGCTGATTCAGGATCTGGTGGGCATGCGAGTACTCGCTCCGCGGTAGGGCCCACATCCTGACCGCTGCTTTCATGAAGAACGATTATGTGGTCCCGGGCTGAGTATTTGCAGCCACTTAGCCGACTGTGCCCAAATTATCACATGTGATAAAAAATTGGGCGCGCCCGTCGCAGATTTTATTGCAGACCCGGCATTTCCGGCGCTTTATCGTATTAAGGTTTCGTTACACGGAGTTGGCGTCCGCGAAAACGCCAGTGTTACGAAGCTGATCGGCCCGTTTAAGGGTCATATCGCGGACGCAAGTCCATGATTATGGAGATTGAAAACTATGAAAAAGACACTTCTTGCCAGCTCAGCGCTGGTTGCTGCCTCGCTTCTTGCCGCACCGGCAATGGCAGGCACAGTCGGATCCAAAGATTCGATGGCCGTCAAAGTTAGCGGTACCCTTTGGTTCGCTGTTCAGATCGTTGACGAAGACCTCTCTGCAGGTCAGGGCCAGGGTTACGGCTTCAAGATCAACGAGACAGAGGTCCACGTTGGTGCGTCGGCCACTGCCGACAACGGCATCAAGTATGGCGTGAACATTGAGCTCAATGCTGGTGGCAGCGACGCGACCGCAGCTGACGAAGCTTATGCCTTCATCGACAGTGATGTCTGGGGCCGCCTGGAACTGGGCGATAATGACGACGTCTCTAACCGCATGATGCTCGGCTCGTGGAACGCCCATAAGGGTCTCGGCGGACCGTTCGGTGGTCTCGGAATGCTTCTCTCCGGTTGGGAAGGTCTGGGCGCCGCTACAATTATGTCCCGTGCGGACTGGCAGCCTCTGACATCTACCGATGACACGAAGGCCAGTTACTTCTCGCCACGCTTCTCGGGCTTCCAGGTCGGCGCTTCGCTGACCCCGGATACTGGTGTTAGCTCGGGTGCCGTCGCTTCCCTAGTCGACACCGATAACGACGCCGATTACAACAATGTCATGGGCCTCGCCGCCAACTATGTCGGCAAGTTCGACGACGTTGGTGTTGGGCTTTCTGTTGTTTACGAAACTGGTGATGACAACAACATCATTGGTGGTAACAGCGTTCAGATCGAAGATCTGGAGATCCTCGGTGTTGGCGGTCACGTCAAGGTCGCTGGCTTCACCATCGGTGCGCATTATCGTGACTACAACAACACTAACCTGACTCAGGCTGCTGTTGCTGCCGGCGCCAGCGCTGGTGATCAGTGGTCCGTTGGTCTTGGCTATCAGGCCGGCCCATGGGGCGTCAGCGTCTGGTATCTGGACGCCGAGCGTAACGCTGCAACTTCGGCCGTCACGACTGAAGTCACTCGTATGGGCTTGGGTGCAGGTTACACTGTCGCACCGGGTTGGTTGCTACGTGCGGACCTCGAGTTCCTGTCGCATGACGCTATTGCTGGCGTCGCGACTACTGACAACGACGGTCGTGGCTTCTTGCTCACGAACATGTTCTTCTTCTAGGCCTTATTTTAGCTTGAAGATGAAACAGGGCGACAGTTTACTGTCGCCCTGTTTTTTTGTGCGTCATTGTCTGTTAATGACTGGTGCACAAATACACCGAAAGCTACTCTGCGGTGTCACCGGACTCAGGATCGAACCATGATCAAGAATGTAATCTCCAGTCGCGCTCTTCGTATTGCTGCGACATGTGCGATTTTGAGCCTGACTGCCTGCGAAGGTCTCGCGCGCGAGCGCGCGGACGCGGATGGCGAGCGAGACAAACTCGCCAAGCAAGGCGGGAAGCTTTTCGGGGACTTCAATCTGCTCGGCGGGAACGACGATACGAACACCAACAGTGGTATTGGCGTCAACGGATTCCTCTGGCGCGCCTCGCTCGATATGGTTTCGTTTCTGCCCTTGTCCTCCGCCGATCCGTTTGGCGGCGTCATCATCACAGACTGGTACACGCCACCGGAAAGCCCGAGTGAACGCTTCAAGGTCACCGTCTATATTCTCGGTCGCGAACTTCGCTCCGACGGCATCCGCGTCTCGGTGTTTCGCCAGAAACGTGACCAAAGCCGCGAATGGCTCGATGCCAATACCGGCGACAACACATCGACCAGCCTGGAGAACGCGATCCTGACCCGGGCGCGTGAGTTGCGCGTTTCCCGAACGGGCGGCTAGACACCAGCGACGCATTCATTTCTGTATTCAGTGTTGTGCTGACTTATTCCAGTTGAACAGACCGGCATCGCCGACATCCAATCGGCGCCGAAAGAGTATCCGTCGATGGCAGAGCGTTACAATTTCCGAGAAGCCGAGCAGAAGTGGCAGGCCGTCTGGGACGATGATGGCACCTTCCAGGTCATCGCTGATTCCGAGAAGCCCAAATACTACGTGCTCGAGATGTTCCCCTATCCTTCGGGGCGCATCCATATGGGCCATCTGCGTTGCTACACGTTGGGTGACGTGGTCGCACGCTATAAACGCAGCCAGGGATTCAATGTCCTGCACCCGATGGGCTGGGACGCTTTCGGCCTGCCCGCCGAGAATGCCGCGATGGAAAAGAATGTCCATCCGGCCGCCTGGACCTACGAAAATATCGCCACCATGCGCGGTCAGTTGCGCGCCATGGGCCTGTCGATCGATTGGTCGCGGGAGATCGCAACCTGTGATCCAAGCTACTATCGCCACGAGCAGGCCATCTTCATTGATTTTCTCGAAAAGAACCTGGTCTATCGCCAGGACGGCTGGGTCAACTGGGATCCGATAGACCACACCGTACTCGCTAATGAACAGGTGATCGACGGCAAGGGATGGCGCTCAGGGGCCCCGATCGAACGCCGCCGTCTGGCCCAGTGGTTCTGCCGTATTACCGATTACAGCGATGAACTTCTGGAAGCTTTCGGCGAACTTGGACGCTGGCCGGCAAAAGTCCGGGCGATGCAGGAAAACTGGATCGGCCGGTCCGAAGGCGCCTATATCAGCTTCAACTTCACCGACGCGCGGACCGACACGCTGCGGGTCTATACCACCCGCCCGGATACCATCTTCGGCGCCAGTTTCTGTGCAATCGCGGCCGACCATCCGTTAGCCGAAGAACTCTCGCAACAAGACCCCAAGGCGGCCGCCTTCATCGAGGAATGCCGCCAGCTGGGTACCAGCGAAGAAGCCATTCAGACGGCCGATAAACGCGGCCATGATACCGGCCTGCGCGTTGCACACCCATTCATCGAGGGCAAAGAACTCCCGGTCTACATCGCCAATTTCGTCCTGATGGGTTACGGAACCGGTGCTATCTTTGGATGTCCGGCCCATGATCAGCGCGACCTTGATTTTGCCCACACTTATGAGCTGCCCGTACTCCCGGTTGTTGTTCCCGCCGATACGGATGCCGGAACATTCAGCGTCGGAGACGAGGCCTATACAGGCCCCGGCGCGCTTGCCAATTCCGAGTTTCTCAATGGTCTGGCGGTGGACGCCGCCAAACAGGAAATCATTTCGCGTCTTGAAACGATGGGTCAGGGCGAAGGCGCGGTCAACTACCGCCTGCGCGACTGGCTGGTCTCCCGCCAGCGATATTGGGGTTGTCCGATCCCGGTGATTCACTGCCAGACATGCGGTGTGCTTCCCGTGGCCAAGGAAGATCTGCCCGTCGAGTTGCCCGAAGATATCGATTTCGAATCCCCTGGAAACCCACTCGATCGTCACCCCACCTGGAAACATGTGGATTGTCCGTCCTGCGGCGCTGCTGCCGAACGCGACACGGACACTTTCGACACGTTTATGGATTCGTCCTGGTATTTCGCCCGCTTCTGTTCCCCTGATGCTAACGTCCCCGTAGAGAGAGACGCAGCCGATTACTGGCTGCCCGTGGATCAGTATATCGGCGGCATAGAGCACGCGATCCTGCATTTGCTTTATTCCCGCTTCTTCATGAGGGCCATGCGCGACAGCGGGCATCTTGACCTGGCCGAGCCCTTCGCCGGGCTGTTCACCCAGGGGATGGTCAATCACGCGACCTATCGTGACGATTCTGGCGAATGGCTCGAGCCCCAGGCCATTGAACAGCTCGAAGGTGGCGCTGCCGTGCGTCACGACAATGGCGCGCCAGTAACCGTCGGACGCATCGAAAAGATGTCAAAGTCGAAGAAAAACACCATCGACCCAACCGACGTCATCCGAGATTACGGCGCCGATACCGCGCGCTGGTTCATCTTGTCGGACAGCCCGCCCGATCGCGACATGGAATGGACCGATTCCGGCGTGCAGGGCGCTTTCAGGTTCGTGAATCGTATCGCACGACTGATCATGGAAAATGCCGACGGGCCCAATGGTGACCAGGCGTTCGAGACCGACGATGTGTCTCAGGATTTGCGACGCGAAGTACACAAGGCCATCGCGGGGGTCACATCTGATCTTGAACGTTTTCAATACAACCGTGCTGTCGCGCGCCTGTATGAAATGACCAACACCGTATCCGGGGCCATCAAATCTCAGGCCGCTGGTGCGTCGAGCGTGCGCGAAGCGCTGGAAATGCTGATCCGCCTGATCAGCCCGATGATGCCGCATCTCGCTGAAGAAATGTGGAATACTCTCGGGCATGAAACATTGTTGTGTGATGTCGCTTGGCCGGTCGCGGATGAAGACCTGCTCGTTGCCGACAGTGTGACATACGCGATCCAGGTCAACGGCAAGCTCCGGGGCACGGTCGACCTTCCGGCCGAAGCTGATAGCGAGACTACGGAAGCCGCTGCTCGACTGGTGGTGAATGTAGCGGAATCAATCGGAGAGAAAGTCATTCGAAAAACGATCTTTGTTCCCGGAAAATTGGTGAACTTTGTTGTCTAGCCTACGGCATCTTCTGGTGGTTGGGTGCCTCACCTTGGCTGCCTGTGGTTTTGAACCGCTCTATGGCAACCGAACCGATGCTGCTGCCACTGAGGATATCCTTGCGTTTGTCGGTGTGCCCCCAATTGCGAGCCGCACCGGCCAGATGGTTCGAATCGAATTGACCAACCGGTTAACGCCAACCCGACCGTCCCCACCATCACGCTATACGCTGAACGTAAAACTGACCCAATCAAAAGCCAGTCTTGCGGTAAAAAACGATTCGAGCGCGACCCGCGCCAACCTCACTATCACCGCCAGTTTTGAGCTGTTGCTCAATTCCGATAGCACCGTCCTGACAAAAGGATCCGTCCGCTCGGTCAACGGGTACGACATTCTGTTGACGGACTTCGCGACACTATCGGCGGAAGCGGATGCCCGTCGGCGCGGTGCCAAAGATATCTCGGATGGTATCGTGGATCGCCTGGCGATCTACATGGCCCGAAACGCACAGGCATTATCCAGCGAGCGGGTGCGGTGAAAATATCCGCCGGGCGTGTTGATGGCTTTCTGGCCCAGCCCGATCCCAGGGTCATGGCCCATCTGCTCTACGGACCCGATACCGGGCTGGTGCGTGAACGGGCCGAAACGTTGGCGCGCCAGGTCGTCGATGATCGCAATGATCCATTCCGCGTGGCCGAACTGTCCGGTGGTACAATCAGCGAAGCGCCAGCCCGATTGGCCGATGAAATTCTGGCGCTGTCGTTTGGCGGCGGACAACGCCTTGTGGTCGTTCGTGATGCCGGGGATACATTATCCACCCACTTAAAGTCCGCATTGGAAGCCGCACAGGGTGCCAATGCTCTCGTGGTCATCGAGGCGGGTAACCTCTCGGGCCGTTCGAGCCTTCGGAAATTGTGCGAATCCCGCGACGATTGCGCCGCTCTGCCCTGCTACCCCGACGATGAAGAAGGGCGCGCCCGGTTAGCCCGGTCTGTTCTGCTGGAAGCCGATGTGCGGATTAGCAACGACGCCTTGCGTACGCTTGCCGGAATTCTGGGCGATGATCGCCAGAGCAATCGTCGTGAACTGGAAAAGCTCGTTCTCTACACCGGCCCCAGCGGTGAGGTCAGCGAAGACGATGTGCTGGCCAGCATCGGGGATTCCGGGACCACATCTCTGGATGAGACGATTTATGCTGCGGCCGATGGCAATATCGTGGACCTTGATCGATCGATTGAACGTTTCTGGGCCGATGGGGGCGAGCCCGTAGGGTTGATGCGGGGAATGCAGCGGCATTTCCAACGGCTACACCGTGTTTCAGGATTGCTCGCAAGTGGTGAAAACTACGAATCTGCGGCCCGACGATTGCGTCCACCGATTTTTTGGAAACTTGCAAGACGCTTTCAGGGCCAAGCCAGCACATGGTCCGGACCTGCGGTCGAACAAGCGCTAAAGCGGCTGACGGAAGCAGAACTGGCCTTGAAGTCCACCGGAACGCCGGCCCAGGCCGCGTGCGGTCGAACCCTCTACGCCATTGCCAGCATGCGGCGCTCGAACAGGCACTAAGTCTTTGGTTTAAAAGAGAAACTAGACTTTTTAGGGGGTGCTTCTAAAGCTTCTTTAACGGCTTCATAATCGTGTAATTGTTGGTTCAGACGGCGCAAGACATCGTCGAGCTGATCCAGATTTCCAAAATCGATCGACAACGTGCCGCGTCCTGAATTTTCACCGCCCTTGAGCTTGATCGTAACCTTTAGTCCGATCGCATCGGACACATCACGCTCCAGCGCGATCGTGTCAGCACTTTTTCCGGCAGGGGGTTTCGAAACTCGGGCGTTGCCGCCAGGTGCATCGGCAACTCGGTTTTCGATATCCCGCACGGACATCCCATCGCTCGCAATTTGGCGCGCCAGAGCAACCGCATCTTCCCGTCCGACCAGCGCGCGGGCATGGCCGGCGGTCAGAAGGCCCTTACCCACCATCTCGCGCACTTCGGCGGGCAGGGTCAGGAGACGGAGCGTATTGGCCACGTGACTGCGGCTCCGACCGACAACCTTTCCCAGCGCTTCCTGGGTATGCGTGAATTCATCGATAAGTCTTTGATAACCCTCAGCTTCTTCGATCGCCGAGAGGTCTGCCCGCTGAATGTTTTCGATCAGCGCGATTTCTAACGCCTCTTGATCATCAAGCTCTCGGATAATGACCGGCACGTTGTGCAGCTGCGCGCGTTGTGCCGCGCGCCACCGGCGTTCACCGGCGATGATTTCATACTGATCGACCCGGACCGGGTCGCGGCGCACCAGAATAGGCTGCAAGATGCCTTTTGCCCGGATCGATTCCACCAGGCTATTTAGCGCTTCATCATCAAAATTGATTCGTGGCTGATACTGGCCAGGACGAAGCTGCTCAATGGGAAGCTCGCGTTGCGGCTTGGCCCGTTCGAGCTCCCCGTAATCCTCGTTATCATCCCCGAGCAAGGCCGACAGGCCGCGCCCCAGGCGCCGGCGTGAAGGGGTCTCGGTCATTCTGCGGCCTCCCCAATCGGGTCGAGCCCTTCCCGGCGCAGCAATTCAGCAGCAAGCCGGGCATAGGCCTGTGAGCCCGCACAGGCCAGATCATAGACCAGCGCTGGCATTCCGTACGACGGGGCTTCCGAGAGCCGGACATTACGCGGGATCACCGTACGATAAACCTGGTCACCGAAATATTCCCGTACCTCGGCTTCTACAGAACGGCACAAATTAT
Organism: uncultured Alphaproteobacteria bacterium; assembly: GCA_964276015.1. GTDB lineage: Bacteria > Pseudomonadota > Alphaproteobacteria > UBA6615 > UBA6615 > JABJAG01. The sequence continues at coordinate 142,627 of CAXYDO010000001.1, forward strand.
TGCGTCCGTCATGCATGGTCAGCACGATACCCTGGATATTAAGGGTTTCATTGTAGGCACGGCGGATGCGCTCGATGGACTTCATCAACCGGGTCATCCCTTCCAGGGCAAAATACTCACATTGCAGGGGCACCAAAACAGATTCAGCAGCCACCAGCGAATTGATGGTCAGCAAGCCCAGCGCGGGCGGACAATCGGTGATAATATAGTCATACCTGCAGAGAACCGGCTCAAGAGCCTTGCTCAGACGGGCTTCCCGGTGCTCCAGGTCAATCAGTTCAATCTCTGCCCCCGCCAGATCGGCAGAAGCCGGCGCCACATCGAGCCCCGGGATCTGGGTCTCACAAATCACTGAAGTTATATCCGTCCCGCCAATTAACATGTCGTAAACGTCGTTCTCGTATTCCATCACCCCGAGGCCGGTGGAAGCATTGCCCTGAGGGTCGAGATCGACCACCAGCACCCTCTGACCGCAAGCCGCCAGGCCTGTTGCAAGGTTGATCGCGGTGGTGGTCTTGCCCACGCCGCCCTTTTGATTAGCGATCGCGATGATCCGTGTGCCCCGCCGGTCCAGCGGTATATGGGCAACCGGCGCGGTGTCCGGGGCCTGATCCTTGGTTTCAATTTCATAGGACACGGTCAGGATTCCTTATTTCAAGTATTACACCGCGCGGATCCGCCGCGCTTTGATGTTTGGTCACATCCATGGTCCAGTCCGGGGCCGCGGCGGCCAGCTCGTCTTCAACCTGGGCGCCCTTCATGAACAGACAGGTGCCATCCGGACGCAGCAGGGGTTTAGCCAATTCAAGCAGTTTGGGGACCGGGGCCAGAGCCCGGGCGATTATGGTGCTATAGCCCGGACCCGCTTCCATCGCCTCAACCCGGCCTTCATATATTTCCGCGGGAGCGTCGGTCACGCGGCGCGCTTCCCGTAGAAAAGCACATTTCCGGGAATCCGATTCCGCCAGCACAAATGGCGTATCTCCGGCAATGGCGAGAACGAGCCCAGGGAATCCCGCACCACTGCCCATATCAAGGGCCGGACCTGAAGCCCCAGACACGATCACCAGTGGTCCCAACTGCAGAGAATCGAGAAAATGCCTTCGCCAGATATCCGCAAGCGTATTGCGGGACACCAGATTGATGCGTTTCTGCCAGTGCTGGAGTAAGTCTTCGTAAGCTTCGAACCGCGCCAGTGTTTCACGTGAAACATCCGCGGTACGACCAAACTCTTCGACCGACATTGTCGCTGTTTCGACCATGCTCACCCTTTAACAGGCATTGGGCACGGGGCCAACTACAATATGTGGTGGATTAGGCGGCACTCACTGATTTTTTGGGCCCTCGACGCACATGCCGAAGCAGCACCAACAGAGCCGCCGGGGTCATACCCGGAATACGGCCGGCCTGCCCCAGGGTTTCAGGCCGTAGGTCCGCAAGTTTCTGGCTTGCCTCGTTGGAAAGCCCCGGAATTCCGCGGTATTCCAGGTCGGGTGGCAAAAGCAAATCTTCGTCACGCCGATAGGCCTCCACATCCGCCCGCTGACGTTCAAGATAGTGGGCGTACTTGGCCTCGATCTCCAGGGTCGTTCGTATTTCCGGGTCGATGTCTGCCAGGTCAGGCCATACGCCGGTCAGGCTTTCAAAATTCACATCGGGGAAGGTGAGTAAATCGAAAGCGGAGCGCCGCACCCCGTCCCGGTTGACCTTAATCCCATGGCGGACCAAAGCATCAGGGGTTTGTGAGGCCGCGTCCAGTCGGACTCGGGCCGCTTCAAAAGCCGCAGTCTTGGCGTTGAGGCGCGTTACCCGTTCAGAGCCCACACAGCCCAGCGCGTCCCCGATTGGGGTCAGCCGACGATCCGCGTTGTCGGCGCGCAGCAGCAGCCGGTATTCGGCCCGGGAGGTAAACATCCGGTAGGGTTCGTCTGCGCCTCGCGTCACCAGATCGTCGATCATCACCCCGATATAGGAATTGGCCCGGTCCGGCTCAAACCGCGCGTCACCGCCCGCCGCCAGATGCGCCGCATTGATCCCAGCCACAAGACCCTGCCCGGCCGCCTCCTCGTAACCGGTGGTACCGTTGATTTGGCCGGCCAGAAAAAGCCCGGAAACCCGTTTGGTTTCAAGAGTTCGGGACAATTCCCGGGGATCCACGAAATCATACTCAATGGCGTATCCCGGCTGAATCATCCGGGCGTTCTCCAGTCCTGGAATCTCTGCCAGCAACGCCAGTTGAACATCTTCCGGCAAAGACGTTGAGATACCGTTGGGGTAAACCGTGTGATCGTCCAGGCCTTCGGGCTCCAGGAATATCTGGTGCCGGGTCTTGTCAGCAAAGCGTACCACCTTGTCCTCGATCGACGGACAGTAGCGCGGGCCCCCGCTTTCAATTTGTCCCGAATAAATCGGTGCCCGGTCCAAATTTCCCCGAATGATGTTGTGAACTGCCTGGTTGGTGTGGGTGATATGGCAATCGATCTGGGGGGTGGTAATCCGCTCGGTCACATAGGAGAACGGAATTGGCGGGTTGTCCCCGGGCTGACGTTCAAGCGCTTCCCAGGCAACGGTCCGGCCGTCGAGACGCGGGGGTGTCCCGGTCTTCAGGCGTCCCAGTGCGAAACCCTTGGCGGCAAGCGTTTCAGAAAGCCCTAACGCCGGGGCTTCCCCGATCCGACCCGCCGCCACCTGCTTCTCTCCAATATGGATAACCCCGCGTAAGAAAGTTCCGGTGGTCAAAACCACCGCGCCAGCGCGGATTTCGCGTCCATCAGCCAGTACAACCCCGGTCACAGAACCACTCCCGGGACCTGAATGGGACAGGCGTAAATCTTCAACAGCGCCTTCGAGAATATCCAGCCCGTCCTGCTTGGACAGCAAATCCTGAACCGCCTCCCGGTAGAGCTTGCGGTCCGCCTGGGCCCGAGGGCCCCAGACCGCAGGACCCTTGCTTTTGTTGAGCATCCGGAACTGGATTCCGCCACGATCAATAGCCCGGGCCATGATCCCGCCTAGGGCGTCGATTTCCCGCACCAGATGGCCCTTGCCCAATCCACCAATGGCAGGATTACAGGACATCTCCCCGATCTTGTCGGCTTTGTGGGTCACCAGCAGAGTCGACGCGCCAACCCGCGCGGACGCAGCAGCGGCCTCACAACCGGCATGGCCGCCGCCGATAATGATCACATCATATGTCACTGCTGTATCTGTCATGGCGCGGGCTATGTAAGACCTCCCGTGGTCCAAGTCAAAGTCGGAGTGGCCTCAATGTTTCACGTGAAACAATGATTGTTTCCTGTTTTAGTTGAGAGCTACTTCCCGATGCAGAAATCCCGGAAGACTGTATCAAGAACATCATCTATATCGACCCGCCCGGTAATTCGGCCAAGCGCGCGCACGGCAAGCCGAACATCCTCAGCGGCCAGCTCGGGCAGCGCTGCAGAGGCGGCCCGGTCCAGCGCTGTGACCGCGTCCTCTAGGGCCAGACGGTGACGTTGCCGTGTCGGCACCACCCCTTCCCGAGAAGCAAGGCGTTCGCAAACAAGAGCGGTCATACCGGCCAACAGCGCATCAATTCCCTCCCCCGTTTGGGCCGAAACAGGGCGTGTTTGCGCAGCTTCCGGTAAACCCAACAAATCCGGTTGCCGGCCTAACACGTCAATTTTATTGACCACTAAAATCGTGTTCTGGTCGATCAACTTCCGGATCCGGTCCGACACGACAGCCTCATCCGCGGCGATAACCACCAGTTTGAGGGCGGCATCCCGGGCGCGTTGCTCTGCGCGACGAACACCTTCGACCTCAATCGCATCATTTGACTCCCGAATGCCCGCCGTATCCGAGATTGTCACCGCATAACCGCCCAGATCCAACTGCACCTCAACCACATCGCGGGTTGTGCCGGCGATTTCGGAGACAATAACAACGTCACGACGGGCTAATATGTTCATAAGACTCGACTTTCCTACATTGGGGGCACCGAGGATCAAAATTGGGAACCCCGACCGTATTTGTTCACCCAGTAGTGTCGAACTACTATGTTTAACAACCTCTTGTTTTATAGTGTTAATCCTTTGGACTACTTTTTCATGTAGTGCCTCAGGTAGTTCCTCGTCAGAAAAGTCGATTTCGGCTTCCGCATTGCCCAAAAGATTGATCAGCTCACTCCGCCAGCGGCCATACAATTCAGCCAGGCCTCCGTCATACTGCTGCAAAGCCTGTATTCGCTGGGCATCGGTCTGAGCGGAGACCAAATCCCCAATCGCTTCCGCCGCGGTCAAATCCAGCTTGCCGTTCTCGAAACTCCGCCGGGTGAACTCCCCGGGCTCGGCCAGGCGAACCAGCCCGGAGGCCTCCAGGGCCTCGAACAATGCGGCCAGAACAGCCTGACCACCATGGACATGCAACTCAACCACATCCTCACCAGTGAAGCTGTCTGGGCCAGGGAACCGCAATACAAGGGCCTGATCAACCCGGCTCCCCATACCAGGCGACATAATATTGTGCAGTGCAGCATAACGCGGGGCTGGTAACTCCCTGATCCCCAGAGCACCCAGCAACTCGTCGCTGGCCGGTCCAGAGACCCGAACCATCGCCACACCGGCAGCACCAGCACCGCTCGACAAGGCGTAGATCGTGTCCGGCACATATGTAGGCGCTTCAACCAATTCGGTTTACGACTTTGTCGACCCGTCGGCGTTGGGCATGGCCGCCCAGAAAGCCTTTTGCATCTGATCCCAGGAACCGTTGCCGCTTGGCGTACCGCCCGCCAGCTCACCACCGGACATCCAGGCGGAAAACAAAGCAGCCGGGTCCATTCCCGACATCGCCTCCATGGCCTGCGTCTGCCACGCTTCAACGATTTCTTTCTGAGCCGCAGCTACATCAGGCAGGCCCATAAAATTCCGCGCTTCTTCGGGAGAGCAATCAATATTGATCGTGACCTTCATCGTAATCCCTTTCGTGGTGGGGGCCGTCTTGCCTATGCCGGGTCGGCGCCGACATTATAGATTGGCAACCCATCTTAGCCCGTCCGTCGCCATCGAGGCCATCTTATGACAAGCAACCAGCTGGCCGACGAAACCAGTCCCTATCTTCTGCAGCACGCCGACAATCCCGTCCACTGGTATCCGTGGGGGGATGACGCTCTCGCCCGGGCGAGAGCCGAGAGCAAGCCGATCCTCCTCTCAATCGGCTACGCGGCATGCCACTGGTGTCACGTCATGGCCCATGAAAGTTTTGAAGACGCGGCAACGGCCGAGGTCATGAACCGGTTGTTTATCAACATCAAGGTCGATCGTGAGGAGCGCCCTGATCTTGATGCAATCTACCAAGGGGCCTTGTCCCTGATGGGCGAGCATGGCGGCTGGCCCCTGACGATTTTTTGCACCCCAGAAGGCAAGCCGTTCTGGGGCGGAACATATTTTCCGCCGCGCGCGGGATACGGCCGGCCGGGCTTCCCGGATTTGCTCGAACATATCGACCGAATTTACCGCACCGAACACGACAAGGTCGCGCAAAACACGAACGCGATCGTCGCAGCGATAGAGGACATGGCCCGGCCCGAAGCTGGCGATATCCCTACGCCGGCACAACTCACCACCATGGCCACCCAACTGGCTGGAGAAGTAGACACGGTCCATGGCGGGTTCGGGATCGCGCCCAAGTTTCCCCAATGTGGCGTCCTAAAAATGATCTGGGCCCAGGGTGACCCACCGACTAAAGCCGCAGTCACATTGACTCTCGACCGCATGGCCCAGGGCGGCATCTATGATCATCTTGGCGGTGGCTTTGCCCGTTACTCGACGGACCCGGCCTGGCTTGCGCCCCATTTTGAAAAAATGCTTTACGACAACGCGCAATTTCTCGAGCTTTACGCCATCACCTGGCGGGAGACCGGTAACCCTCTCTATCGCGCCCGGGTGGAAGAAACCGTGGACTGGCTGCTCCGAGAAATGACCCATCCCGAGGGCGGATTCTACGCCACACTTGATGCAGATTCCGAAGGGGTTGAGGGGAAGTTCTATGTGTGGGGCGCGGACGAAATCGACGCCGCTCTGGGAGATGATGCGGGGTTCTTTGCCGCCGCCTACGACGTCCGCCCGGACGGCAATTGGGAGGGCCACACGATCCTGAATCGTAACCAGGACCCGGTCTGGAAAGACGACGCCACCGAAGCCCGGCTCGCCGGTCTGCGCAAACGCCTGTTCGACATCCGCGCGCCACGTATCCGTCCCGCCCTCGACGACAAAATTCTCACCGACTGGAACGGCCTGATGATAGCCACCCTGGTCGAGGCGGCCATGAGCTTTTCCCGACCTGACTGGCTGGCCGCCGCCCAAAAGGCCTATGGATTTATTCGAGACCGGATGATCGTCGCTTCCCCCGACGGTATGATCGAACTCCGCCACAGCTGGCGTAACGGAGACGCCCGCCACCGCGCCACTCTGGATGACTACGCCGGACTGGCCCGCGCCGGGGTCGCCCTCTATGAAGCCACCGGTGATATCGCCGGTCTGGACGACGCCCAGAAATCCATCACCTATCTCAATACCCATTTCGCCAGCGCTGACGGTGCGTATTTCTTTACCAACGTTCAGGCCTCCGACGTGATCGCGCGTACCAAAACCGGTTTTGATAACGCGACCCCGGCAGGCAACGGGATCGTCGCCGAAGTGCTGGTCCGGCTTTATCACCTGACCGGGCAGCTGCATCACCGGGATCGGGCCGAAGCGGTATTACGTGCCTTTGCCGGGGAAAGCGCGAAAAACCCGTTCGGTTACGGCACGTTGCTCATGGCGGGGGGATTGCTCGCCGACGCCACCCAGGTGGCCGTCATTGGAAAGCCCGACGACCCCCGCAGTCAGGCCTTGCGGGAGGCGGCCTATCGCGGGGCCGGCGCAACGCGCATCGTCAGCCTTGTCGGACCAGGCGAAACCCTGCCCGACGGTCATCCGGCGACGGGCAAGACCCAACAGGACGGAGTGCCTTACGCCTATGTCTGCCACGGCCCGGTTTGCAGCCTGCCGGTGACATCCCCGGACGCGCTAATTGCGGAGCTATCAACATGAAGGATCCGGACAGCCTCACCCTCGTTACCCCGATTGGGATGATCGCCATCCGAACCTGCAAGGATGCGATCACCGCGCTGGAGTGGGTCGACGCGGAGACCGACCGACCGAACACGCCGCTCCTCAACGAAGCCGCGCGCCAACTCGAAGCCTATTTCGCCGGAACCCTGGAGGATTTCGATTTACCCCTCGATCCGGAAGGCACGGTTCATCAGAAGAAGGTCTGGACCGAAATGCTAACAATTCCCTATGGGGGATTACAGACCTACGGGGAGATGGCCACAGCCATCGGGTCAGCCGCTCGAGCTGTGGGAACCGCCTGCGGCAAGAACCCAATCCCCATCATCGTGCCCTGTCATCGGGTGATCGCGACCGGCGGCGGCATGGGGGGTTATTCCGGGCGGGGCGGGCTGGAGACCAAACACACTTTGCTGACCCTGGAAAAAGCTCTGCTCGCTTGAAGCCAGCCCGTCCGCCCGATAGGCTCCGCGCCAACACATAAATCATCTTTCAGGGGAAAATCATGGTGCACGCAATTCGTTTTCACGAGGCCGGTGGTCCGGACGTCATGAAGTGGGAAGAAGTCGAGGTCGGCGATCCGGGCCCGGGCGAGATCCGCGTAAAGCAGACCGCCGCCGGTCTGAACTTCATCGATATCTATCTGCGCTCCGGCGCGCGTCCTGTGCCGATGCCCAACGGACTTGGCCTTGAGGGCGCGGGAGAAATCGTCGCCGTGGGCAAAGGGGTTAACGATCTCGCGGTCGGCGACCGGATTGGTTATGCAGACATGCCGATGGGCGCTTATGCCGAAGAGCGAGTGATGCCCGCCAAGATTGCCGTGAAGCTGCCCGACGGAATTTCCGACGAACAAGCCGCCGGCATGATGCTCAAAGGCATGACCACTCAGTTCCTAATCAAGACTTGCTTCCCTGTGGAGAAAGGCTCCACCGTCCTATGGCACGCAGCCGCCGGGGGCGTCGGCCTGATCGCCTGCCAGTGGCTCAACCATATGGGGGTCACGGTGATCGGCACGGTCGGCAGCGAAGAGAAGGCTGAGCTGGCCAAAGCCCATGGCTGCCACCACACGATCAATTACAACGAGGAAGATTTCGTCGAGCGGGTGAACGAAATCACCGACGGCGCCGGCGTGCCCGTGGTCTATGACAGCGTCGGCAAGACGACCCTGCGCGGCTCCATGAAATGCCTGCAGCGCCGCGGCTATCTCATCACCTTCGGCAACGCGTCCGGCGCCCCCGAGCCGGTCGACCCGGCTGAGCTATCCGCCAACGGCTCCATCTTCCTGGCCCGCCCGATGCTGTTTGATTTCACCCATACCCGCGAAGAGCTTCTCGCGTCATCTGGCGACCTGTTCGATGTGGTGTCTTCGGGTGCCGTAAAAATCGAGATTAACCAGACCTACCCGCTATCGGAAACCATCCAGGCCCATAAGGATTTGGTCGCACGAAAGACGACGGGCTCAACGATCTTGCTGGCATAGTTTTCGGATGGGCGAACCGCGCCACCGAGAATGAAAGCCCCGTAGACGGAAGGCGGATAGCCTGCCTTCCGCAACCGGTACCGCGCCAAAATCCAACTGCCTGCATAATCCCCGAAGCGGGCGCGTTCATGGAACGCTTCCATGTAAAGCTGGGTTGGTGCGTCCTCGACTGGCCAGAGACTGTTGACCACGGAGACCGCGCCACCCAGTTAGAAACTGCGGGCCAGACCCAAAAAGTCATCACCTGCTTCCGCATCTGGCCAGCCGCCAAATAGGCAGCCGTGAGCCCGGCCGGATATGGCCTTACATGTCGAGTAATGCGCGCAACAGGTTGGCATTTGACGGATCGGCCGCTAACTCGCCGCGTTCAATCTGGTGGGCGATTTCGACAAGACGTGTGTTTACCGGGGCGGCGCTTCCCAGCCGTTCCTGCTCTCGGACGACAATACCGTTGATATCATCCACTTCGGCCCGGCGGCCCTTGGTCCAGTCCTGCAGGGTCGTCACCTTGGTGTCAGGCAGGGTCCAGTGGGTGAGGACGGCATCCAGCAAGATCGTGGCATAATGATCCGGGTCGTTTTCCTCGATCCGCGTGCTACCAAAAATCGGCACCAGATCATGGCCAAGCGCCAGGCCTGTGCGCACAGCCTCCCGACCCGAAGCAAGCATCACTTCGCGCATGCCGGGGATCTTGATGGCATCGGCCAGGGGTAGGTTGAGGATCGAGGAGGGCAGAAACTCCGAAGCATTAACCACGAGCTTCATCCACTTCGCCGACCGAATATCGTCGCGAATTTCGACGGCGCCGGCGTGCTGCAATATCTCGGTAACCTCATGCTCGCGGCCGCGGGTGGTCTCGTCATAGGCACCGACCCCGAACCAGGTCCCCTCGGGCCCGGTTTGGCGAATTACCACGCCGGGCTCATACATGCCTGCTGCGACCTCGACGACCGCACCGAGTGTGCGTTCAGACCCCATGATTGAAGCGACATCGTCCAGGGTCATGCCGTTCTGCAAGCCAACCACCAGGCCGTCTTCAGCCACATGGGGCCGGATGAGTTCGCAGGCCCACCGCGTGTCGTAGGCTTTGACTCCCAGAAATACGACATCGATGGTCTGGTGCATTGTCGCCAAGTCACTGACATAGAACGCGCGGACTTCCGTTGTCACCGTGGCGTCGGGCATCTCGACCCGCAGGCCGCCCGCCCGCATCGCAGCCACATGGGCGGGCCATTGCTCGATAAAGGTGACGTCCAGTCCCGCGTTGATCATGTCAGCGCCAAACGCTGCGCCATTGGCGCCGGTGCCCAAGACGGCGATCTTCTTGTCACTCATCCGATGATCTCCTGATGACTGTTCCCTGTCGATTGGGTCGATTAGCCGGTGTTCTCGTGCGGGAACTATCGCCCGAACAAGCCCGGAATGACAAACGCCCCGCTCGAGGGCGGGGCGTTGTCTTTGATCTCTAATCCGAACCCCTACTGGTTCATCGTGTCGTAGAAGTCGTCGTTGTTCTTGGTCGACTTCATCTTGCCGAGCAGGAACTCCATGCCGTCGACCACACCCATCGGGTTGAGGATACGGCGCAGGACCCACATCTTCGAGAGCGTGCCCTTGTCGACCAGCAGCTCTTCTTTTCGTGTGCCCGACTTGGTAATGTCGATGGACGGCCAGGTGCGCTTGTCAGAGAGCTTGCGATCGAGGACGATTTCCGAGTTACCTGTGCCCTTAAATTCTTCGAAGATGACCTCGTCCATGCGCGAACCGGTTTCGATCAGCGCGGTGGAGATGATGGTCAAGGAGCCTCCTTCTTCGATGTTACGTGCAGCACCGAAGAAACGCTTGGGACGCTGCAGTGCGTTGGCGTCGACACCACCGGTCAGCACCTTGCCCGAGGACGGCACCACCGTGTTGTAAGCGCGTGCCAGGCGGGTGATTGAATCCAGCAGGATGACCACGTCGCGTTTGTGCTCGACCAGGCGCTTGGCTTTCGCGATCACCATTTCGGCGACCTGCACATGGCGCGTGGCCGGCTCATCGAAGGTCGAGGAGATCACTTCGCCGCGCACGGTGCGTTGCATGTCGGTGACTTCTTCGGGGCGTTCATCGATCAGCAAAACAATCAGGTAAATTTCCGGATGATTCGCCATGATCGCCTTGGCGATGTTCTGCATCATCACCGTCTTACCGGTGCGCGGCGGGGCGACAAGCAAAGCACGCTGGCCCATGCCGAGGGGCGCGACGATATCGATCACCCGCAGGCTCGGATCCTTGAGTTCGGGATCCTCAATCTCCAGCTTGATCTTCCGCTCGGGATAGAGCGGGGTCAGATTGTCAAAATTGACCCGATGGCGGGTCACATCCACGTCGTCAAAATTGACCTTGTTGACCTTCAATAAAGCGAAGTAGCGCTCGCCATCCTTGGGAGAGCGAATTTCGCCCTCAACCGTATCGCCGGTGCGCAAGGCAAAGCGGAGGACCTGGTTAGGCGTGACATAAATGTCATCGGGGCCCGGCAGGTAATTTGATTCCGGCGAGCGCAAGAAGCCGAAGCCATCCTGCAAGACTTCGAGAACGCCGATGCCATTGATCGTCGTGCCGTCCTCGGCGAGCGCCTTGAGGATGGCGAACATCAGATCCTGGGTGCGCAGATTACTGGCTCCCTCGATCTCGAGTTCTTCGGCGAGGATCAGAAGATCCGCGGGGGATTTCTGCTTCAGTTGTTGAAGATCCATTGCTTCCATAGTGGAAACCTGTCCTGTGATGTAAATGTCAGAACGACACAGCGGATGCTTGTCGTCGGGAATTGGTTCGAAAGTGGCGCGGGGGCGGCCTGCGGAATTTTCGCGGATCGCCGACGCCAGGCGCCGGTAAGAAAGGAACGTAATTTTTTGCGGAAGGTTTAGCGACAGCTCTTTGCTGTCATCTGAGAGACTTTATTACGCACTTAGTGATGCCCCGGCGTCAAGTTAATCCTGTTTCATAAAACGCGGCAAACAACCGCTTCCCATCAGCCCTGTATGCAACGGCATTCTAGAACGGCTTGGCGATCACCATAATAACACTAAGAATCATCAGGAGCGTGGGCACTTCATTGGCCAAACGGTAGGTTCGGGTCGAGCGGAAATTCGCATCGGCTTCGAAATCCTTGCGCCACTTGCCAAAATAATGATGGGCGATGGTCATCCCGATAACCGCGGCCAGTTTGACCCAAATCCAGCCCGCACCCCAATCCACCGCCCCCGGCGTGGCCAGCAACAGCCCCCCAAAGACAAAGGTAAGGATCATTGCCGGGTTCATGATCGTGCGCTGCAGGCGGCGTTCCATCACTTTGAAGGTTTCAGACTTGTCCGAACCGGGTTCGGCCACAGCGTGATAGACAAAGAGCCGGGGCAGATAGAGCAACCCGGCCATCCAGGAAATCACCGCGATCACATGAATCGCTTTAATCCAGGGGAAGGCCACGACCAGAAAATCACCCATATTGCGCTCTTACAATGCCTTTGCGATGGTTGGGGAAGCAGCTAAGGCCGGACATTTTGACCATTCCGCACTGCAAATTCGGGCGCCGGTTGCGCTACAAATATCGCAATCCGCCGTGATGTTCTCATGCACCAGCAGGGCCAAACCATCAATGAATTCCGGCGCGATCCCCACCGTGGGGGTGCGCAGATAATGCGTCACCCCGGACTGATCGGCGATCTCACGATACTCAATATCCAGTTCGACCAGTGTTTCGGAATGTTCCGAGACGAAAGCAATGGGCACGAGGATAATGTTCATGCCATCCGCTCCGGCGCGGGTAATTTCATCCTCGGTTGCCGGCCCGATCCACTCTAGCGGTCCGACCCGGCTCTGATAGCAATTGACCCAGTCCACTTCCCGGTCCAACGCGGCAACCACAGCCGCGGTACTCTGCTCCACCTGCCGCTGATAGGGATCCCCAGCGGTGACGATTTTTTTTGGCAAACCATGCGCAGAAAACAACACCCGGAACGGGGCGCCCTCCGGCAGGGCGGCCACCGCATCAGTGACCGACCGGGTCACCGCGCCGACAAAGCCGGGATTGGTCGGGTAACAACACAAGGCTGAAACCGGGATCGTGAGTTTCTTCTTCGCCGCGAGCTGGTTCCAGACCCGCATCATTGAGCCCACTGTGGTGGTTGAGAATTGCGGGTAAAGCGGCAGCAACACGATTCGATCAGGTTTCGTGGCAATCACCGCATCCATCACCTCATTACAAAACGGATGCCAGTAACGCATGGCGACAAAGCATTTGAAACGCTCATTCCCAGACGAATTCAATGCATTTTCCAAGGCTTCAGCTTGTGATTTTGTATTAGCCAGCAGTGGCGACCCACCCCCAAGATGGGCATAAATCTCCGCGGCAACGGGGGCGCGGCGGCGCGAGACCAGCTGGGCCAAAAGCCATCGAAAGGGCTGTGGCAAAGCAAAAATCATCGGGTCGTTGAACAAATTAAACAAAAACGGCCGGATATCAGCTGGCTTGACTGGACCGCCAAGATTGTAAAGAACCACTGCGGTGGTCATCCGGTGGTGCCCCAATCCCGGATAATCTCGGCCAGGCGCTCCACATGGGCTGGCGGTGTTTCTTTATTGATGCCGTGGGCGAGATTGAAAATGAACGGTCCTCCGGATAACGCTTCAAGAACCTCATGGGCGGCGCGTTCCATTTCAGCTCCTCCCGCCAGCAGATAGGCCGGGTCGAGATTTCCCTGCACCGGGCAAAGCGGCTGCAGGCTGGTCGCAGCTTCAGCAGGCGAAATAGCCGAATCCAGCCCAACTGCATCAATTCCCGTATCGCGAACATAATTAGGCAAACGTGGACCAATGCCCCGGGCAAAACCGATGATCGGAATTTCAGGCGCTTCGGCCTTTACCCCGGCAACGATCCGCGCGGTCGGCGAGACCACCCAGGATTCGAATTCCGAGGCTGGCACCGCACTGGCCCAAGTATCGAAAAGCTGTAGCGCCTGAGCGCCCGCCGCAACTTGTGCCAGCAGATAAGCGGTCGTCGCTTCAACCAGCAGGTCGAGCATGGTCGCAAACGCGTCACGATGGGTGATCGCCCAACTTTTGACCGTGTTAAAATCTCGAGTGCTTCCCCCCTCTATCATGTAGGTTGCCACTGTCCAGGGGGATCCGGCAAAGCCGATCAGGGCCAAATCATCGGGAAGTTCGGCACGAACCAGGCGCACAGTTTCAAACACCGGTGCGAGATGATCGAGGGTCCGGCCAGGGTCCAGTCGCGCCAAATCAGCAGCGGTTTGAATCGGTTCAAGCTTGGGACCATGGCCCTCGACAAAACTCACGTTCTGGCCCAATGCGTGGGGAATGACGAGAATATCGGAGAACAAAATTGCAGCATCCGGCCGAAACCGTTCGATCGGTTGCAACGTCACTCTGGCAGCCCGCTCAGGGGTGTAGCAAAGATCGAGAAACCCGTCGGCCTGGGCGCGAAATTCGCGGTATTCTGGGAGAAAACGTCCTGCTTGGCGCATAAACCAGAAAGGGGGCCGAGGTCCGGTCTTGCCGGCGAGGGTGTCGAGAAAAAGATTGGTCACAGCAGATATCGGGGTCTGGGGCGAGAAATGTGATGTTCGAATTGAGCGCTGATTATGGCGAAGCAAACTGTTCGATGCACTTTAAAAGAAGTTAAAAGAACGTAGTGATAATTTGAACTTTAGTAGTAGATGTCCGGTGAATCACAGGGATAAGTCGATGCGCACAGAGTTCTCCCGAAGGGGTTTGATCCGGAAAGAACGGGCGCATGATTATGTGGGTAATTTATCTATCCGCTTGATTGGAAAGCTTTACGCCAGCATGTGAGATGTGGATTGTCAGGAGAACCTCACGGGACAAGATCTGAACGGGATCATCTATACAGGCAAGGTAGAACTCTGCTCCCCTTGGGATGACAAGGAAGTGAAGATTAGGCCTAGCGTTGAACAAAATTTTGCACTTGGACAAAAAGATGATTTATCCACCTGTCCAGCCAAACGACCCACAGCCTGATTGGCGAAATTCATGAGTGAGAACGAAGAAAAATTTCATCTGCATCTGGTTTCGGACTCGACCGGAGAGACCATTCGCTCCGTCGCGCGGGCGTGCCTGGCCCAGTTTGAGGACACTGATGTGGTCGAACATTTCTGGCCCATGACGCGAACCGAGAAAGCGATGGATCTGGTTCTTGAAGAAACCAGCGATAAGCCCGGTCCGGTAATTTTCACCCTGGTCAATGACAAATTGCATGAACAATTGGTGCGCGGCTGCCGCCTTCGCCAGGTGCCATGCATCTCTGTACTCGATCCGGTGATCGCGACGGTCGGTAGTTTTCTCGGTCGGAAACCAACCAATGTCATCGGCGGTCAGCATGAGCTCGACGCAGCCTATTTCCAACGCATCGAGGCGATGGACTGGACCTTGTCCCATGATGACGGGCAGCGTGCCCACGAGCTCGACGGTTCGGACGTGGTGTTGATTGGGGTCTCACGAACATCAAAAACCCCGACCTGTCTTTATCTCGCAAACCGGGGGATCAAGGCCGCCAACGTGCCTTGGGTACCTGATATCCCTTTGCCCCCCGGGCTCGACAGTCTTACCATCCCGCTGGTGATTGGTCTGACCAATGACCCCAAGCGGCTCGTTGAGTTGCGCCGGGCGCGGCTGACCTCACTGCACCAGGATGAAGAAACCGCCTATGTGGATTTTGGTCAGGTCCGCGCAGAGATTACTGAAGCGCGACGTTATTTCGCGCGTAATAACTGGCCGGTGATTGATGTCACCCGGCGCTCGATCGAGGAAACCTCGGCTGCGATCATGACCCTATATAACCGGCGGCTTGAAGAGGGTGGCGAGAATATCCTGCCGCGACCCAGTGATGTCCTCTCCTGACGTAATCGGCGCGGCTCCGAATTTACCGCTTGTGCTGGCTTCTGCCAGCGCCGTGCGCACCCGCCTGCTCACCAATGCCGGGGTGACCCATCTGGTGGATTCCGCCGATATAGATGAAGCCAGCGTGCGCGATAGCCTTCTTGCCGCCGGGGCGGCGCATTGCTCCATCGCCGAGACGTTGGCGGAGCTGAAAGCGCAAAAGATATCCGACCGCCATGTTGGTGCGATGGTACTTGGCGCCGACCAGGTGCTCTCCTGTGCCGGCGAATTGTTCGAGAAACCCGCTGATCTGGATCATGTGCGAAGTCACCTTGAGATCCTGCGGGGCCAAACCCATAGCTTGCATACAAGCGCCTGCATGGTCCGCGATGGGTCCGTGATCTGGCACGAAAACCGCGAATCCGTGCTGGATATCCGAATGCTGAGCGACGGTTTTATTGAGGAATACGTGGCCACGGTGGGGACCGAAGCCTGCCAGTCGGTTGGGGCCTATCTGCTCGAGGGGCTTGGGGTTCAGCTGTTTTCCCGGATCGACGGCGATTTCTTTGATATTCTCGGTCTGCCAATGCTGCCTTTGCTGGAATTTTTGCGGAATAACGCGATGCTTAAAACATGACCGATTTCACTTCCAGCGCGACATCATTGCGTGCCGGGGTGATGGGTTGGCCCATCTCCCATTCGTTATCCCCTGTGCTGCATGGCCACTGGCTACAACGCTACGGAATTGCGGGCAGTTACGAGGCGATCCCGGTGCGCCCGGAAGAGCTTCCTGCGGCACTGGAACGGCTGCGCAAGGAAGGCTATCGCGGCACCAATCTGACCGTGCCCCATAAAGAAGCGGCAATGGCGCTGGTCGATGAAATTGACGATACCGCCCGGCGCATCGGCGCGGTGAACACGCTGGTGCTCCAGGATGACGGGCGGCTGACCGGCACCAATACTGATGTCTATGGCCTGATCGAGAATATCCGTGCTGCCGTGCCGGATGCGCTGGACACACGTTTTGGGGGTCGCCCGGTGGTGATCCTGGGCGCCGGGGGTGCGGCTCGCGCCGCACTGGTCGGGTTGGCTGATTGCGGGATCTCGGAAATCCGCATCGTCAACCGAACCCGCGCATTAGCTGAAGCCCTGGCTGAACTTATTGATGATCCAGAGATCAACATACAGGCGATGGATTGGGGTGATGCCGCGGCCGCGCTTGAAGGTGCGGGCCTGCTGGTGAACACCACCGTGCTGGGCATGACGGGGCAGGCCCCGCTCGCTCTCGCTCTCGCGACCCTGCCTGCAGATGCGGTGGTCAACGATATCGTCTACGCGCCGCTAGAAACCGAACTTTTGGCCGCCGCGCATGCGCGGGGCAATCCCGGGGTCGACGGGCTGGGCATGCTGTTACACCAGGCGCGGGCTGGATTTCGGGCCTGGTTCGGGGTTGATCCGGTTGTCGATGATGAATTGCGTAACGCCGTGCTGGCGGCCCGATGATTATTCTCGGCCTTACCGGATCGATCGGCATGGGCAAGTCGACCGCGGCGAATATGTTCCGGGTCATGGGGGTGCCGGTGCACGACGCCGATGCGACCGTACATGGTCTGCTTGCGAATGATGGGCGGGTCCGCGCGGCGATCGAGGCGCGCTTTGTGGGTGTCGTTCAGAGCGGGGACATCGACCGGCAGGCCCTCGGTGCGGCGGTGTTTGGTGATACCGCGGCGCGGCTTGATCTCGAATCAATCTTGCATCCCCGAGTGCGCTTGGCGTCACATAAGTTCCTGCGCCGTCATCAGTTGCTCAACACAGGTCTAGTGGTGCTCGATATTCCGCTGCTTTACGAGACCGGTGGGGAAGCCCGGGTCGACGCGGTCGTGGTGGTGTCGGCGCCAGCTTTTCTACAGCGTCGCCGGGTGCTGGCGCGCCCGGGGATGGATGCGGACAAGTTTGCTGGCATCCTGGCCTCCCAGCTCCCCGATCGCGAGAAACGCCACCGCGCCGACTTTGTCGTGGAGACGGGCCTCGGCAAGGCCTATACTTTCTCCCGATTGAAACGGATCGTTACGGCGATCCGGAATGCCGCGTCATATGGCTTGCGCGGAACCGACTAAATTTGTCTCCAGCGAAGCGAGCCGCGCCGTGCGTGAAATTATCCTCGATACGGAAACTACAGGCCTCGACCCGTCGAGCGGCGATCGTGTCGTTGAAATCGGATGCGTGGAAACCATGCACCATATTGCGACCGGGGAGACGTACCACGTCTATATCAATCCGGAACGTGACATGCCGGTGGAAGCCTTCAACGTGCACGGGCTGAGCGAGGAATTCCTGTCGGATAAGCCGGTCTTCGCTGAAGTGGCCGAAGACTTCCTGACCTATATCGGGGATGCGCCGCTGGTGATTCACAACGCTGTATTCGATATGAATTTCCTCAATGCCGAGCTGAAACGCCTGGGTCGTCCGATGCTCGACCGGGACCGTGCGATCGACACTGTCGCCATCGCACGGCGGAAATTCCCGGGCGCCCAGGCCAACCTCAACGCGTTGTGCCGACGTTTCGAAATCGACCTGTCACGACGTGACAAACATGGGGCGTTGCTCGATGCGGAGTTGCTCGCTGACGTATATTTGCAGCTATGTGGCGGGCTGCAGCCCGGGCTTGAATTGGCCGGCAACGAAGCACTAGCGGACACGCCAGTCGCGGTTCAGCGTCAGGCGCGGGTAGCACGGGGCCATGCGCCGAGCGCCGAAGAGCTCATCGCCCACGCTGTGCTGGTGGAAAACCTGCAAGATTCGGTGTGGAAGCCCGGGAGCTAAGTTGACTTAAGCTAAGTCCTGGGGTTAAGCCCTAAAGCTCAAATTCGAACTTCTGGCCGTCATCCTTGGCGCCCCCTGCCGCACCATTGCCGGCAGCAGGTGCTGCTGCGGGTGCGGCGCCGTCGGCGCCTTCAGCTTCGGCCGATGCCGCGCGCTGCTGAAAGAGTGCCACGAAATCGATTGGCTGGATCAGGAGCGGCGGAAAACCACCATCGCGGACCGCGTCGGCGATAATCGCGCGGGCAAACGGGAAGAGCTGGCGCGGGGCCTCGATATAGACCAACGGGGCCATGTATTCTTCGGGCACTTCGCCGATCGAGAAAATACCTGCATAGACGATCTCGACGACGAACAAGGCGGTCTCGCCGGCCGTGCCCTCGGCACGCAGAGTCAGCGTGACCTCGAAAGCCTTATCGGCAACCTGGTTTGCGTTGACGTCGATCGCGATCTGCACATTCGGTTCGCCCTGCTGGGAAAGCGACTGCGGCGCGTTCGGGTTCTCAAAGGACAGGTCTTTCACATACTGGGCATTGACTAGCATCATCGGCTGGCCATCGGGTGTGGCGTTGCCGCCTTCGGTGGGGTTTGCGGGTTGATCGCTCATGGGCTTGTCCGTCTCTTATCTTAGAATTGCGTTCGCTGAATGAAGTGGCGGACTGGCTAACATGCTGGTGGGGTGGGGACAACCGGCGTGCCGCTATCGGGGTGCTCATCATCCCGCGCGACGCCAAACTCCTCGCCGTCAATCACCGGTCCGCCGGGTGTTCCATCTGGCGTACCTCCGGGTGTCCCGGCGCCGTTTCCTGCGCCATACACGGAAAAATGAACGCCGCGGGTGCGCTCGAGAAGTTTCCAGAGACCCCGGCCCAGGATGGCCCGGAGCGGTGGCAGCAGCAGCGAGAACCCCAGCGCATCGGTCAGAAACCCCGGCGTTAACAGCATCACCCCGCCGATGACCAGGCAGAATCCGTTGAAGATTTCCTGCATGGGAAGCCGGTTCTGCTGGATTTCAGCTTGGGCTCGCGCAAGCATAGCGACGCCTTGCTGACGCAGCATGGTGGTTCCGATGATGGCCGTCAGGATGACCAGGCCGATGGTGGGCCAGACCCCGATCCAGCCACCAACCTGGATGAACAGATATATTTCAATCACCGGGGTGCCGATGAACAATGCGAGAATTAGCAGCGGCATTGTTGTTCTTTCATGGGTTTATCCCTATCTAGGTGGTATCAATCATTTATGCGCCTGACTTACGGGCGTACATTCTATGCCTTAAAGGCTCGGGCGTGTTTCTGCTTCGGTCATATATAGGGTGGCGGCAACAAAATTGGGACGGATAGCGGCGTGAAATTCATCGACATCATTATACTTGCGATGATTGCGGGCTTTTTGGTGTTCCGTTTGCGCAATGTTTTGGGCAAACGGACTGGAAATGAGCGACCCCCGCGCAATCCGTATGGCGGCAACGAAGAGGCCCCGGCAACAGCCCAGCAGGCCAATGACGACGAAAAAGTCGTCTCTCTGCCTGGTCGCGCACCAGCGGACGACATTTTAGATGACAGCCCGGCAGCTGAAGGCTTGCGC
>CAXYDO010000002.1:0-247293 GCA_964276015.1 uncultured Alphaproteobacteria bacterium
GGTGATCAATGGTCTCGACAGTGTCCGCTCGCGCAGCTCCGAATCCGAGCGCCTCATCAACTGGGGCTTCCAGGTCTTTGACAATTACGAACTCTTCACTGCCGGTGAGACACTCGAGAAAGCCAAAGTCTGGCTTGGAGATGCGGCCACCGTTTCCCCCTCGTGATCGAAGATTCACTGACCATCACCATTCCCAAGGATGCGCGCCGGAAGATGAAGGTGAAGGTGATCTATGAAAGCCCGATCCCCGCGCCGATCGCGGCGGGCACAATTGTCGCCCGAATCGAAGTGACCGCCCCGGATATCGAGCCGATTATTCGCCCCCTCAAAACGGCGACCACGGTCGGACAATTGGCGTTTTTCAGACGCATCAAGAGCGCCATCAACTTCATCATCTTTGGTGCATCCTCGGGCGGTTGACGGCCCGCATTCCCCGTGTGACACCTGCTTCATGAGCTCAGATAAACAATACGGCCAGTTCATCACGTTCGAAGGCGGAGAAGGCACCGGCAAGACCACACAGGTCCAGCTTCTGGCGTCGCTTTTACGCGCCCGGGGCCACGATGTTGTCACGACCCGTGAACCCGGCGGGGCGGCCGGCGCGGACACGATCCGGTCCCTGTTGGTATCTGGTGCCACCGACAAATGGGATCCGCTAAGCGAAAGCCTGTTGCTGTTCGCGGCGCGGCGCGAACACCTGGTTAAAACGATCTGGCCGGCGCTCGAGCAGGGGGCCTGGGTCCTGTGTGACCGGTTTGCAGATTCCACACTGGCTTATCAGGGCTACGGGCATAGCGTCCCGATCGAGTTTATCGAGAACCTGTATGACGTGGTCGTGGGAGAGTTTGTCCCTGACTTGACGCTCATACTCGATATTGACGTTGAAATCGGGCTGGCGCGCGCGAACGCCCGGAATACCAACACCGCCAGTCGTGAGGAACCGGTTTGAGCGCATGGATATCGCATTCCACGAACGCCTACGGACCGGCTTTCTCTACATCGCCCGCAACGATCCCGGCCGGTGTGCCGTAATAGACGCCGACAACCAACCTGACATTGTCGGCGCGGAAATCTGGAAAACGGTCGAAAACTCGCCTCCAGTCAGAAATGCCGTCGTCATGAGTGACGAGCTGATCGATGCGATCGAGGCACCACGGCTGGAAACCGAAGATATTCTCGGTCATGACGAAGCCATTGCCACCCTGAGCGACGCCAGAGAAAGCAGCCGACTGGCCCATGCCTGGCTGATCTCCGGGCCTGCCGGGATTGGCAAGTCGACCCTGGCCTGGCGCTTTGCCCGGCGGGTGCTGGCCGCAAGCGATGCGGCCATCGGAGCCACAGGCATAGAAACCGATCCCGCCCATCGCGATATTCGCCAAATCATGGCGGGGTCTCATCCGGATTGTCGCCTGGTACGCCGCAGCTACACCAAGAAGTCACCCTATCGGTTTCGCACCGAAATCTCGGTTGAAGACGTCCGCGAAGCAGGCACTTTCCTACACCACACCGCCGGTCAAAGCGCCTGGCGGTGTCTGATTGTGGACGCGGCTGACCAGATGAACACAAACGCTCAGAACGCGTTGCTCAAAGTGCTGGAAGAGCCACCCCCGCGGACATTATTACTGTTGATTGCCCACGCACCCTCGCGCCTGTTGCCGACAATCCGTTCGCGCTGCCGTACGCTGGCCTTGCGCCCGCTTGAACAGCCCCATGTAGCCGAGATACTGGCCCGCAAGAACGCCACACTCAGTGCGGACGATCTGACCATCATCTCAAATATCTCCGACGGTTCCCCCGGGCGCGCCCTTCAGCTGGCCCAGTCCGGCGGGCTCGAGCTCTATCGCGAACTCATGGCGCTGGTCGAGCCGCTTCCCACGCTCGACAGCGAACGCCTGCACGCGGCTTCGGACAAATTTGCCGGGGGCCGCCGGCGAAGCCAGCTACCGCACATTTCTCGAAATACTGAAGTGGTGGCTGTTGCGCCACATTCGCGAAGGTGCAACATCACCGGCGGGCAGGGCGCGCTGGACCCCTGGTTGGCGGCATGGGAAAAGATCGACGAACTTGTCGGTCGCGCCGATAGCGTTAATCTTGATCGTAAGCAGGTTGTTCTGAATACATTTTTCGAGCTGTCCGCCGCCGCACGGGGATAGCTGCCGGCAAAGGTGTTGACGCAAATGCATTTACTTCTCAAATTCCTAAAACCTTTGACCTGGCTCCTTTGGGGCATGATCGGGATCGGGATGCTCGATCACTTTATTCTTGGACCGCGAGGCCTCAATTTCCTGCCCGAAGGCGTCCTCGACTGGCTGATCATTCTGTTGTGGCCGGTGCTGCTGGCAGTCTGGTTCGGCTGGAAGGAAAGTGAAAAACAGAAGGTCCGAGACCTTCAGGCCAAAGATCAGACCGAAACGCCCGACGCGTAACGGCTGTCTACTGAACATATCAAAGGTTTTTATGTCGTGGCATCAAGCCCTTACTACCTAACAACGCCGATTTACTATGTAAATGACCGACCGCATATCGGCCATGCTTATACGACGCTAGCCTGCGATGTGCTGGCGCGGTTTCACCGGCTCGACGGGCGCGACGTCCATTTTCTGACCGGCACGGACGAACACGGCCAAAAGGTCGAAAAATCAGCCAATGCCGCCGGGATCGCCCCGCAGACCTTCACTGACAATGTCAGCGAGAACTTCCGCAACCTTGCCGCGGATATGAATTTCTCAAACGATGACTTCGTCCGCACCACCGAAGAGCGCCACCTTCGCGCTGCCCAGGGTATCTGGCGCGCCATCCAGGCAAACGGACATATCTATCTTGGTTCTTATTCCGGCTGGTACGCAGTCCGCGATGAAGCCTTTTACGGGGAAGGCGACCTCGAGGAGAACGAGGCGGGCCAAAAAGTAGCCCCGACCGGCGCCGAAGTGGAATGGGTGGAGGAGCCCAGCTATTTCTTCGATCTGTCGAAATGGCAGGAGCCGCTGCTCCAGTTCTACAAGGACAATCCCGACTTCATCGGTCCCGACACACGGCGTAACGAGGTCATCAGCTTCGTCGAAGGTGGATTGCGCGATCTTTCCGTCAGCCGTACGAGCTTCAAATGGGGTATCCCGGTTCCCGATGACCCGGATCACATCATGTATGTGTGGCTCGACGCCCTGACCAACTACCTGACAGCTGTTGGCTATCCGGACGAAGAGAATCCCGATTATTCAAAGTTTTGGCCTGCCGATCTTCATATGGTGGGAAAGGATATTGTCCGCTTCCACGCAGTCTACTGGCCGGCTTTCCTGATGGCAGCCGGACTGCCGTTGCCTAAACGCGTGTATGCCCATGGCTGGTTGCTCAACAAGGGCGAGAAAATGTCCAAATCTCTCGGCAATGTGGTGCTGCCCGAGGATCTGGTCGGCCAGTATGGCCTCGACCCCGTGCGTTACTACCTGCTTCGCGAAGTACCGTTCGGCAATGACGGCTATATCAGCCACGAAACCATGGTCGCCCGGATCAATGGTGACCTGGCCAATGATATCGGCAATCTGGCTCAGCGTTCTCTGTCGATGGTCGCCAAGAATTGCGACGGCGCGGTTTCCACTCCCGGTGCTTTCAGCCCAGAGGATGAAGCGATGCTCGCAGCTGCACACGGTGCGCTTGAGTTGGTCCGCGAGGAGTTCGACAAGCAGGCCTTCCACCGGGGGATTGAGGCAATTTGGAAAGTCGTGGGTGACGCCAACCGTTACGTGGATGCCCAGGCGCCCTGGGCGTTGCGCAAAACCGACCCCGATCGCATGGCCACCGTGCTTTACGTGATGGCGGAAATCATTCGCCATCTCGCCATCTTGGTGCAGCCGATCATGCCGGGTTCCGCTGCCAATATGCTCGACCAGCTGGCCGTTGACCCTGAGGCCCGCGACTTTGCCCATCTCGGATCGGATCATGCGCTCGCGAGCGGCACCGAACTGCCCAAGCCAAGCCCGGTCTTTCCGCGCTATGTAGCCCAAGAAGCGGCAGACTGAACGATGCTTGTTGATAGCCATTGTCACCTTGATTTCAAAGACTTCGAAGGTGAACTTGACGATGTTGTTGCCCGCGCAGGTGCTGAAGGTGTGGGCACCATGGTGTCGATTTCGACCCATCTAAGTAAGTTCGAGGGCGTAAAGGCGGTTGCCGAACGGTTCGACAATGTCTGGTGCTCGGTCGGGGTGCATCCCCACCAGGCTGGTGAAGAAGGGGTCGATAGCCCCGATCGTCTGGTGGAACTGGCCCAGCACCCAAGGGTGGTCGGCATTGGGGAGTCCGGGCTCGACTACTACTATGACAACTCCCCGCGCGACCGTCAGCAGATCAGCTTTCGTGCCCATATCGAGGCAGCCCGGGAGACAGGATTACCGTTGATCGTCCATGCCCGCGACGCCGATGAAGACGCCGCCGACATCATGCGTGATGAAATGGAGAAGGGGGTGTATACCGCCGTCATGCACTGTTTCTCCAGCGGACGAGGCCTCGCAGAATCAGCTCTGGAGATGGGCATGTATATAAGCTTCTCCGGCATCCTCACCTTCAAGAACGCCCAGGAATTACGAAATATCGCCCGGGATGTGCCTGAAGATCGCATCCTCGTAGAAACCGATGCCCCGTTCCTTGCACCAATCCCCAATCGCGGGAAACGCAACGAGCCGTCTTTTGTTACCCACACAGCCGAAGTTCTGGCTGAAGTCCGGGGCATGGACCGGAACGCGCTAGAAACCGCCACAACCGACAATTTTTTCCGCCTGTTTTCGCGCGCCCAACGGCCCGCAGCCAGCATTTAGACCGGAGCAGGGGCGTCCGATGCGTATTACGGTCCTGGGTTGTGGAAGTTCGGGCGGTACGCCGCTCATTGGGCCTGATGGCTGGGCCAATATCGACCAATCGAATGCGAAAAACCGCCGCCGGCGACCCTCCATCGTGGTCGAGACGGGCACCGCCAATATCCTGGTCGACACATCACCGGATCTGCGTGAACAGCTCATATCAGCAGAAATCTCGGATATTGATGCGATCCTCTACACCCATGCCCATGCGGACCACGTCAACGGGATCGATGATATTCGGCCGCTCAATTATCGACATGGTGGCCCGATCGATGCTTATGCCAACGCCGAGACCCTGGCGATTCTGCAGGAACGCTTTGCTTATGTGTTTGAACCGTATCCGACGCCGCAACCGCAATTCTGGCGCCCTTGTTTGGTGCCACGCCTGATCGACGGGCCGCTTGCTCTGGGCGGGCTGAACATCCAGTCATTCCGGCAGGAACACGGGCGGATGCCTTCACTTGGTTTTCGTTTCGGGCCATTTGCCTACTCAACCGATGCCAAATCCATGTCGGAAGAGGCTTTTGGTATTCTCGAGGGGGTGGATACCTGGATCGTCGACGCGCTGAGCGAAACCCCGCATCCGACCCATAGCCATCTCGAGCAGACCCTCGAATGGATCGAACGGGTGCGCCCACGCCGGGCCATTTTGACTCATCTTAGTCACCGGATGGATTACGAAATCCTGCGCCGTAAACTACCCGCAGGCGTCGAGCCGGGGTTCGATGGCATGGTGATCGAGATTCCCGAGTGATGTGCCCGCACACCACTTCGCAGATTCGCCGTTCGTTGCTAGGCTGACACTAACCAATACCGCTTACACCCCAAGGAGGGTGACCATGGCTAAAGAAATCATCTATGTCGGAGATCCAATGTGCTCCTGGTGCTGGGGGTTTTCTCCGGTTCTGAAACAAATTCAGCAGGACTACAGCAAGGACGCGCCGCTGCGGCTGATCGTTGGTGGGCTGCATGCCTTCGACACGGACCCGATGAACGATCAATACAAGGCGACCATCAAGCATCATTGGGAGCAGGTCGCCGAGGCCAGCGGTCAGCCGTTCAACTATACGTTTTTTGAGCGCGAAGGCTTTGTTCTCGACACCGAACCAGCCTGTCGTGCCACGGTGGTGGTCCGGAACATGAACTCGGACGTGCTGTTGCCGTTCTACGAGCGCATCCACATGGGTTATTACGTCGAAGATACCGACACGACCAAGCTCGAGACGTTCGTGGATTACGCCGAAAAGGAAGGCCTCGACGGGTCAGCATTTGCCGCGGCCTTTGAAGCTGAGGCTACCAAGCAGGAAACCATGGACGATTTCGCCTGGTGTCAGAAAACCGGCGTCACGGGATTTCCAACTGTCGTCTTGCGCGAAGACACCACCATGGCGGCGCTAACGGTCGGCTATCAGCCGTTCGACACCATCAAGCCGGTGCTGGATGCCTGGGTGTCGGGTGATCTGAGCGTCAAAAAGCAGGTTGAGGCAGCTCAGAGCAACGACAGCAGTCAGAAGGTCCACTAATTCCCTTCAACAACATGCTGAAGCAAAAGACGGGTAGAGGCACACAGCTGGGTTAGAGATAAGCATCCGATGATCAACGTTTATGGACCTAAATCGTAAGATACTGAGCTATATAGATATACGCTATTTAACATAATATATATTATGCGCGTTAATCTGCATTTCTATTTTGCCGCCTTCTTCGTCGGATCAACCCGGCACAGCATGAACCGCACGAGCGATCGCTTGATCAGATACAGATATGCCGCATGGGCGATCACCAGGTAGATCACAATCCCCGAAACTGCTTCGTGCAGATCATCCAAAATCTCACCCCCATCGATCAGAGTCAGTAATCCTTGTCGCCGTGGCCAGAATAACCGAGTCCGCAACCGCTAGAATCAGGGTCTTGTTGATCGCCGGATGGGTGATCGCATTCGTCCACTCGATCCCATCGAACACCGGATAGAAACGGTTAAGGCCAAGCTGGCGCGGGTTAAACACCGCCCAGCCGAGCCGCGCCACGATGATCACCCCGACCGCATAGCCCAGCCAGTCATGGATGAAACCGAAATCACCGGAGAAATAGGCCAGCAAGGTGAGTATCGCAAGGGTCGCGTGATAAACGCGGATTTTGTGCATGAGAGACATATTCGGGCACCACAAGCTTCAATAAGAACCAATCAGAACGTTTTCACCTCCCCTGCTCCGCCATACGCCATCCAGCCGCCATCCACAAACAGCGTTTCGCCGGTGATGAAGGACGCCCAATCCGAGGCCAGGAAGGCGATCGCCTGCCCGACTTCGTCGGGTGTTCCCAGTCGGTCGAGCGGCGTCCGACTGTTGATCCGGTCCGTGTCAATTTTGTCCTGCTCGATCAGCCCGGCGATCATTGGCGTGGCGATATAACCCGGGCCGACGGCGTTCACCCGCACGCCATACTGGCCCCATTCGCAAGCCAGCTCCCGGGTTAGCGCCACAATCGCGGCTTTGGAAGGCCCATAAGCGGTGCGTCTCGGCCAGCCACCAGGGCCATTGACCGAGGCAATATTGACGATCGTGCCACTTGCCTGAGGCACCATGATCCGGCCCGCCGCGCGGCAAATCTGGTAGGTGCCGCGGAAATTCACGTCCATCACCCGCTGCCAGGGTTCCATCTCGCGTTCGAGGGCGTATTTGACCTGATCAACAAGGCCGGCAGAGTTTACGACAATGTCCAGTCCGCCCAGCGCGGCGGCGGCCGCGGCCACCATGTCCTCGACCTGGTCCTCGTTGGACACATCACACTCGAATGTCGGGCACCCGTCAAAAAGTTCGGACTGAGCGGCCAGACCGTCCGAGTTAACGTCGGACAGGGTAATATCAGCTCCTAAATCTCGTAATATTCCGGCTGTCGTCGCACCGATTCCGCTCGCACCGCCGGTTACGAGTGCCTTCTTGCCCTCAAGTGAAAAAGCCGCAATCGCCATAATGTTCCCTCTTCGCTAACCTTATTCAGGTCGGCAATTGGAACACTCGCAATGACGAGAGGCAAGATGGGTTGGCTTATCCGAACCGGATATCGTCGGACCAGACCCGTTCGAGGCCGCGCAACAGGGCCCAGGCGCCATCGATGCGCTCCACACATCCGCACTCAGGGAGTCGGAATGGCGGGCTTCCATATCGGCCAAAGATTTACAGAGCGCGTTGCCCTTTTTCGTGGCCTTGATCCGGACCGAACGGCGATCCCGCTCGGAACGCGCCTGCTCGAGGTATTCAGTGTCGACCAGATGGCGTACATTGCAGGTGACGTTGGAGCCAATGTAGTAGCCCCGGTCGACCAGTTCGCGGATTGATACTTCCGCATCCTACAAGTTCATCAACAACAGCGCCTGCACGGCATTGATGTCGTCGATCCCCATTTGGCTGAGTTCATAGCGGATCACGTCCAGATAACGACGGTGCAACCGCTCAATCAGGCGGGTGATGTCGGTATAGGAGGCCGCGGCCGTATTTCCAGATGCATCAGGCATAAACCCATCATGCGCGACGATTCTTAACGGGGGGGTTATCAGTATTTTGCATTCGACCTATTCCGCCTGCAGAGCCAGGATCGCCGTGCGTCGCGGCCGGTAAACCGACTGATAGTAAAGCCGCCGGGCCGGGATCAGGGAGGCCAGCAACACCGGTTGAAAGTCGAAATAGAATTCGGTGATCACCAGCCCCTCCCCCTCATCAACATTGAAACTTGGCGGCAGTACCGCGCTGTCTCCCGGGGCGCCAACCTGCTGCCACAGCACTTCCGGGCCGGTATCTTCCCCGGTCACGGGCGTGACAATGATATTGCCGTCGGCAAACAGGTCGAACGGGACCCCGAGCTGGCCCGCGGCGGCGAAATAATCGTCGGAATCGCCTTCGTCCAAAGCTTCGGCCCGGGCAACGAGATCGCCCACAAAGGTGGTCACCCGTTCCATTTTCTGCTTCACGAGTGCAAACCGGGCGAATTCGAACCCGCCCATCAGAATCCCGAGTATCACCGGCATGGCGAACGCGAATTCGAGCATCGCCCCGCCGTGAGAATTACGTATAAACCTTTGAATTAGCGCCATGTTCTACTCCGACCATTTCGACCCCTGGGTTGAACTTTCGATCGCCTTGCAGCCCTAACAAATATGGCCAGAGCCCGCACGTTCCGCATCAGAACGGCTTGTCGAAATTGTCTTCCCCCGCATACCAGACCCCGCCATCCCGGTTGAGATCGGGCAGAAATTCATCCGGCTCGAGCACCCCGTTGCCATTGCTGTCCGCCGGCCCCTGTCCTACCCCCCTGGATCGGCCGTGCCAGCACCGCGGTACTGGTAAACCCGAACCCGTCTGTATCCCCGATCCGAATGGACTGGAACGATTCCGCCTGGGCCGTGAGCGGTAGCGTCAGGGTGAAGAACAAAAGAATGACGGCTAATATTCGGGCGAACATGATCATCTAACCATGATGACGATCTCCCGGTGACCGGCACAGTCACAATTGCGTTGAAGCTCTCCTGCATCCGATTGACTCTCCTGCCCTTGGCGAATAGAACAAAAAAAGAACATTTATCATTGGAGAACAGAACCGGTGCCTGCGGAGGGAGATATTCTACAGCGGCTGCGCGGCCGCATTGCTGCCATTGAACGGCGCGGAAACGGGATGCGCTCGGAGGCCGCGATTCTGCCTTTCGGTGTGACCGAGATCGACGAGCATCTGCCCTGGGGCGGATTAGCCACCGGGGCGATACACGAAATCCTCGATGGTGACAGCAGCAACAACTCCCAAAAGACTGAAATCAAAACGAAATATCCGGTTCGTCAAAACTCCGGAGATGGTCTCAACGGGGCGGTGACGGCATTCGTAGCGGCCCTTGCCGGGCGGGCCCAGCGCGCTCGTGCCGCGCCGGTGATCTGGATCGCGCCCCGCCACCCCGGCCGCGAGAGCCTGTACGGCCCCGGCCTGCTAGAATTTGGCCTCGATCCCGCCGCTCTCGTCGTCGTCCGGGTGCCCTCGAACAGTGATTTCACCGCCACGGCGCTCTGGGCCATGGAAGAAGCCCTGCGTGCGCCGTCGGTCAGGCTGGTTTGCGCGGAAATCGAAGACATGGACTTGACCACGAGCCGACGCCTGCAGCTTGCGGCCGAAACCAGCGGTGGGCTGGGCCTGCTGCTGCGCCGGGCGCCTGCGACCGGGCGGGAGAACGCCCTGCCCCCGACGGCCAGTGTTAGCCGCTGGCGAATTACCTCCCGGCCCGGCAGCCCGGCCGAGGCCGCCTGGCTGCCCGCGCGCCTGCCCGGACAACCCCGCTGGCAAGTCGAACTTCTGCGCGCCCGTGGGGGACAACCGCGCAGCTGGCAACTGGAATGGAGAGATGACAGACACAACAACAGCCGTGACGCGACGGGTGGTTTCGCTCTGGTTTCCCCGCTTCGCGACCGACCGCTGCCGCAGAAAGCTCAGCTCCCGTCCGTCCCGCACGGAAAATGGCAAGCCCGCACCGGCTGAGCATGCCGGCGCCCCACTCGTGCTGGCTGCCCCGGAAGGTGGGGCCATCCGCCTGGTCGCCGTCACCCTGAACGCCCGCAAAGCCGGGTTGTTTCCCGGCCAAACCCTCGCCGATGCCCGTGCCCTCACCCCCGAACTCGCCGTGCATGATCACGATCCGGGCGGGGATGCCGCCGCCCTGGACGGGGTCGCGGGCTGGTGCGGACGCTACACCCCCTGGGCGGCAACCTCCGGGCTCGAACCCGGTGGCGCGGCCGGGTTGTGGCTCGATGTTACTGGCTGCGCGCATTTGTTTGGCGGTGAAGCCGCGATGCTCGACGATCTGACCGGGCGGCTATCCCGGGTCGGCTACACAGCGCGGGCCGGGCTGGCCAACACAACCGGGGCCGCCTGGGCTGCCGCCCGGTTCGGAGCCCCGGCCAAAGCCGCGACGGTCATCATGGCGCCGGGCGAACACAAGACGAGGCTCGCCCCCCTGCCAATTACGGCCCTGCGGCTGCCCGCCAAAACCCTCGACGGCCTCGAACGGCTTGGTCTGCGCAGCATTGCGGATCTGGCCGCCTTGCCCCGTGCCGGGCTGGCGCGCCGGTTCGGGGAATTGCCCGCCCTGCGTCTCGATCAGGCCTTCGGACAGCTCGATGAACCGATCTCCCCCCAGGCCCCCACCCCGGTCTGGCGCCTGCGCACGGCTTTTCCCGAAGCATTGGGGCGCGAAGAGGATATCGCCGCAGCCACCCGCAACCTCCTCGAAGCCCTGTGCAACCGGCTCGCCCGGGCCGAACGAGGCGCCCGGCGGCTGGAGCTTTGCCTGTACCGGGTCGCCGGTCGGGTCGACACGATCGACGCCGGCACCAGTCGGGCAAGCCGGGACCCGGACCATCTGATGCGCCTGATGCGCGAACAGCTCGACCGTCTCCCCCAGCCTCCCAGCCGCGCGCCGGATGCCCTCAGCGCGGCGGCCGAAGCCATGGTCGAAACCCTGACCCTGGCAGCAACCGGCACCGAGCCTCTGCAGATGTCACAAACCGGGCTGGTCGGCACCCAGGACAGCGACCCCGCCGCCCTGGAATGCCTGGTTGACCGGCTGTCGGGCCGGCTCGGTCCGGAAAACGTGCGCCGGTTTGCCGCTCGCGATAGCCATCTGCCCGAACGGGTACAGGCCAGCACACCGGCTTTGACCGGCAGGGCACCATCGCCGGGCCCGGCAGATATCTGGGAACCGCCGCAACCACGCCCGCCCCGGCTGCTGCCACGGCCCGAACTTATCGAAGCGGTCGCGCCAGTGCCCGATGACCCGCCGGTGATGTTTCGCTGGCGCGGCCGGCAGCACCGAATTACCCGCGCCGAAGGCCCCGAGCGGATCGCCCCGGAATGGTGGCGCGCCCCGAATGCGGCGGGCGGCAACACCGTCCTCGATGCGGATACCCGTGATTACTACCGGGTGGAGGATTCCGAAGGTCGCCGGTTCTGGCTTTATCGCAGCGGGCTTTATCCAGACGGGCTTTACGACCGCGACCGCGCGCCCGACGACCTGCCCCAATGGTACCTGCACGGGTTTTTCGGATGATCGATGATCTCGCCTATGTCGAGCTTCAGGTCACGACCAATTTTTCTTTCTTGCGCGGGGCTGCCCACCCTGAGGAAATGGCGGCTCAGGCGAGCCAGCTGGGCTATAGCGCGGTCGCCATAACCGACCGAAATACCCTGGCCGGAGTGGTTCGGGCTCACCTTGGGGCCAAATCTGCGGGAATCCGCGTTCTCGTGGGGGCCCGGCTCGATTTCAGCGACGGCACTCCCGCCCTGCTTTGCCTGCCCACGGATTTGGACGCCTATGGGCGCTTGTCCCGTTTGCTCAGCCTGGGCAAACGCCGCGCGGCAAAAGCCGAATGTCACCTCAGCGCCACCGATCTTTTTGCCCCGGACGGCATCTTCGCCGCCGGGGTTGGCCAAATCCTGATCGCGCTCGCGCCGGACAACCCGGATGAGAGTTTTTCCAGCTTTTTGAATCAGATGCACGACGAACTTGAATCAGAAACTTATCTGGCTGCCAGCCATCTTTACCGGGGGTGACGACGCCCGCCGCCTCGCCCATCTCGCCGCGATCGCCCGGGCCAGCGCGATCCCGTTGGTGGCAACCAATGATACCCGCTATCACGTCGCCGAACGCCGGGTGCTCGCCGATGTGGTGACCTGTATCCGCGAGCATTGCACCATCGACAATGCCGGGCGCCGCCTGGCGGTTAATGCCGAGCGTCACCTGAAACCGGCAGCGGAGATGGCGCGGCTGTTCCGGGGTTACCCGGAAGCCATCGCTCGGACCGTCGAAATCGCCGAAAAATGCCGGTTTTCCCTGGATGATCTGAAATACGAATACCCCGCCGAACCGGTGCCCGAGGGGCGCACCCCCGACGGGGAACTCGCCCATCTTGCCTGGCGCGGGGCGGTCAATCGCTATCCCGAGGGGGTGCCGGAGAAAGTCCGCGCCCAGATCGAGCACGAACTCGCGCTGATCGCGCAGTTGCGCTACGCCGCCTACTTCCTAACCGTGCACGACATCGTTCGTTTTGCCCGATCCCGCGACATCCTGTGCCAGGGCCGCGGCTCTGCGGCCAATTCCGCCGTCTGCTACTGCCTCGGGATCACCGCGGTGGACCCGGCCCGGCTGGATTTGCTGTTCGAGCGCTTCATTTCGGCCGAACGCAACGAACCCCCGGATATCGACGTGGATTTCGAGCACGAACGCCGCGAAGAGGTGATCCAGTACATCTACGAGAAATACGGCCGCGCGCGCGCC
Source organism: uncultured Alphaproteobacteria bacterium (assembly GCA_964276015.1). Taxonomy (GTDB): domain Bacteria; phylum Pseudomonadota; class Alphaproteobacteria; order UBA6615; family UBA6615; genus JABJAG01. Next base: position 13,162 of record CAXYDO010000002.1, read on the forward strand.
GGACTGGCGGCCACCGTGATTTCCTACCGCTCCCGCTCTGCCCTGCGGGAGGTCGGCAAGGCGCTGGGGCTAACCGAGGATACTGTGGCCGCCCTGTCGGGCCAGGTCTGGGGGATGTCGAATAAAGGCCTGCCCGAAGACGTGGTGCGCTCCCTGGGCCTCAACCCGGAGGATCACCGGCTCGCACTGGCGCTGCAGCTGACCCAGGAGCTGATTGGCTTTCCGCGCCATCTTTCCCAGCATGTCGGCGGGTTCGTGATCACCAAGGGTCGGCTCGACGAAATGGTGCCGATCGAGAACGCCGCCATGGAGGATCGCACGGTGATCGAATGGGACAAGGATGATCTCGATACGCTGGGCATCCTGAAAATCGACGTGCTGGCGCTGGGCATGCTGAGTTGCATTCGTAAGGCCTTTGACCTGCTTGAGCGCCATTACGGCCGGTCTCTGGAACTGGCCACGGTGCCGGCGGAAGACCCGGCGGTTTACGACATGCTCTGCGAGGCGGATTCACTGGGTGTCTTTCAGGTCGAAAGCCGGGCCCAGATGGCCTTCTTGCCCCGCATGAAACCGCGAAATTTTTACGATCTGGTGATCGAGGTGGCGATCATTCGCCCCGGTCCAATCCAGGGCGACATGGTCCATCCCTATATTCGTCGCCGGGATGGCCTGGAAACCGTCGAATTCCCCTCCCAGGAACTGACCGATGTACTCGGTAAAACCCTGGGGGTTCCCCTGTTCCAGGAACAGGCGATGCAGATCGCCATCGTCGCGGCCGGGTTTACTCCCGGCGAGGCCGACCAGCTGCGCCGGGCCATGGCCACGTTCCGCAAAACCGGTACCATTCACACCTTCCACGCGAAGATGGTCGAGGGGATGGTGCAACGGGGCTACGAGCGGGAATTTGCCGAGCGCTGTTTCAGCCAGATCGAAGGGTTTGGTGAATATGGCTTCCCGGAAAGCCACGCCGCCTCCTTTGCCCTGCTGGTCTATGTCTCCTCCTGGCTCAAATGTCATTACCCGGAGATCTTCGCCGCCGCCTTGCTCAACAGCCAACCCATGGGCTTTTACGCCCCGGCCCAGATCGTGCGCGATGCCCGCGATCATGATGTCGAAATACGCGGCCCGGATGTGAACTGGTCGGAATGGGACAACTCCCTGGAAGTCATCACCGAACGACCCCGCGCGCATATGCACGCTCTTCGCCTCGGATTCCGGCAAATCAAATCCCTGAACGAGGACGCCGCGCGGGCCATCGCCGAAGCCTGCCCCCTCAATGGCTATGTCTCGGTCGAGGATGTCTGGCGCCGCGCCGAGGTTAATTCCGCTGCCCTGGTCGCGGTGGCCGAAGCGGACGGCTTTGCCTCCCTCGGCCTGGAACGGCGCGAGGCGCTTTGGGCAATCCGGGCCCTCGGTCATAACGGGCGTGAAACCGCCTCTGCCCTGCCCCTGTTTGCGGCCGCCGAGGCCCGGGATGCGATCCCCGAGCCCGCGATCAGCCTGCCCGAGGAAACCCCGGGGGAGATTGTTGCCAATGACTATGCCTCGATCCGCATGTCCCTCAAGCACCACCCGATCGAGCTGCTGCGCGAGCAGCTCGATGAAATGGATGCGGTCTGTGCCCGCGAATTGCGTGAACGCCCCAATAATCGTCGTCTGACTACCGCCGGGCTGGTGCTGGTGCGCCAGCGTCCGGGCACTGCCAAAGGTGTGATTTTTCTAACCCTCGAGGACGAGACCGGGGTCGCCAATGTCATCGTCTGGCCCAGCGTCTTCAAGCAGTTCCGCAAGGTGATCCTGGCCTCACGGCTGGTGTGCATCACCGGCAAGCTGCAACGCGAAGGGATCGTGACCCATCTGATCGCCGAGAAGATCGTCGATCTGTCCGACCGGCTCGACGCGCTCAGCGAGGGACATGTCATCACCCCGCCTGCGGCCCCGGGTGACGAGGTAAAATACGGCAGTGACGCCGATCCGCGTCAGCTCAAGGCCCAGAAGAAGCCCCGCGCCACCCTATCGCGCCATCCGCGCAACAATCACATTACTATCAAGTCGCGGAATTCTCACTGATCCCGCGCCCGCGCAGGGCTATTGTGGGCGAAACGTCACTTCCATTCCCTGCTCAAGAGATCCCATAACCTCCATTGCCATTGCCTTGCCCTGCACATTCTCGCTTCCGTCATCTGGGTCGGCGGCATGTTCACGATCTATGTCTGCCTGCGCCCTGCACTCGGCGCCCTGGAACGCCCCGCCGATCGTCTGATCATTATCGAGGCGACCTTTGGAAAATTCTTCCCCTGGGTCTGGCTGTCGATCGTGCTGCTTTTTGCGACCGGCTACCTGATGCTGTTCACCACCCAGGGCGGATTCCAGTTTGCCGGGCTGCATGTCCACATCATGCAGGGCGTGGCCTGGGTCATGGTGCTGCTGCTTGGCTGGCTTTACTGGGGAGCGTGGGCTGATTTCCGCGACGCGGTGGGGGAAAGAGCTGGGAACAGGCGGGCAAGGACCTCGTCCGAATCCGTCAGATCATCGCCGTGAACCTTCCCCTGGGACTGATATTGGTCGCGATCGGCGCCAGCGGGCGCTGGTGGACCTAGACCGGCGAGCCTGAGGTCAGTCTGACCATTCCCGGATCATCACGTCCATCAGATCACCACGGGTAACCGACCCGACCGCACGATTTTCACCGTCGATCACGATAGCAACCTCGGCATCTGCGTCCGAAAGCAGCCGTGCGACGTCCTCCAGAACGGTCGTCTCGGCGACGTTGGGGCCCTGCATCCCCTCGACTACATCGCGCATGATCTGTCCGATCTCGATCACCCGTCCCCGGTTGATGTCGCGCGCAAAGTCGGCGATGTAGCTGTCGGCAGGCGAGAGCACAATATCCTGCGGATTGCCCTGCTGAATGATTTCTCCATCCCGCAAAATGGCGATCCGATCCCCGATACGCAGGGCCTCATCGAGACCATAGGTGATGAACAAGATGGTTTTGTTCAATTCTGCCTGCAGTTCGAGCAACAGGTTCTGCATATCCACCCGGATCAGTGGATCGAGCGCGCTGAAGGCTTCGTCCATCAGCAGAATATCCGGGAGATTCAAACTTCTCACGGCGCATACTTCACTCCGGGGTTTTGAAAACGACAGGTCAGTGACCCATGTTACGGTAACCAGGGCTCAATATCGGCGAATCCAATCATTGGTTAGAGTCGTGCCGATCTTGTGGGCGCGCGACCCCAGATAAGGCGAAATTTGTGGACGAACTGTTGAATATCGAAACGCTCCAGGCTCATCTGAACGATGTCTTCGCCTGGTTCCAGGCCGAAATCCTGACTTATGCGGCGTTGTGGGAACTTGGCGCGATTGGCGCAACTTTCCTCGTGGCGTGGTTTAGTTCCACCCCCTTCCAATCCTATCTGGGTCGCTTGATCGACGCGTCGCGACACGATGTGAAACTTACCCGCGTGTGGAAAACGTTCCAGCCTCTGCTCACTCCGATTGTCTGGGTCATTCTGCTCTGGGTTTCTATCGCGATTGCCGAACAGCTCGAATTCCCCATCCGGCTGATGTCTGTGGTTGTCAGTCTGGTTAATGCCTGGATCGTGATCCGTCTGATCTCCCAGTTCGTTCGGGATCAGGTCTGGGCCAAGTTTATCGCGGTTGTGGTTTGGGGCATCGCGGCGCTGAATATTCTCAAGCTCCTGCAGCCCACCCTCGATCTGCTCGACAGCGTGGCACTGAATGTTGGTGAGATCCGCATCTCCGTCCTGACCGTGTTCGAGGGGGTGTTTTACCTTGTCCTGCTACTTTGGATCGCCAGCCTGACGGCACGCATTCTCGAAAACCGAATCGCCAAACTGCCCAACCTGACCCCTTCGGTTCAGGTGCTGTTTTCCAAACTTCTGAAAATTGTCCTGTTTTTCATCGCCATCATGCTGGCGGTCAACAATGTCGGGATCGACCTCACCGCCCTTGCAGTCTTTGGTGGCGCGCTGGGTGTCGGGATCGGTTTTGGTCTCCAGAAAATCGTCAGCAACTTTGTCAGCGGCATCATTTTGCTGATGGATCGTTCCATCAAACCTGGAGACACGATTGGGGTGGCAGGCACCTATGGCTGGATCCAGTCTCTGGGCGCGCGTTACGTGTCGGTGATTACCCGCGACGGGATCGAGCACCTGATCCCCAACGAAGAGCTGATTGTAAACCGGGTGGAGAACTGGTCGTTCAGCGGCAAGCGCATCCGACTTCGTATCCCGGTTGGAATCTCCTACGATTCCGACGTACGTCAGGCAATGGCGCTTTGCGTGGAGGCCACAGAGGCCCCCGAACGTATTCTCGCCGACCCGAAACCAGTCTGCCAGTTAATGGAATTCGGGAGCAATTCGGTCAATCTCGAAATCCGGTTCTGGATTAGGGACCCTCAAGAAGGAATTGCCAACGTGAAATCAGCGGTTCTTCTGGGCGTGTGGGACCGTTTTCACGAACACGAAATTCAAATTCCCTTTCCGCAGCGCGACCTGCACATACGAACGGTTGCTCCTGAAGCGAGAGCTGCATTTGCGGGCCTGGATATCGAGCCCAGCGAGACAGAGTCCGATATCGCCGTCGATGTGCCGCCGACAGAAAAGCAATGACTTCACGCAAAGTCGACATTTTAGAGCGCGTCACGGCGTTCCAAGGCTACTTCCGGGTTGATCGCTACCGGCTTCGCCACGAAACTTTTGACGGCGGCATGTCGGCAGAAATCACCCGAGAGATATTTGAGCGCGGCCACGCCGCTGCCACTTTGCCCTACGATCCGGTCCGCGACGAAGTCGTCCTCCTCGAACAGTTCCGCGTCGGCGCCCATGCCGCGGGCCGCGAGCCCTGGATGATCGAAATCGTCGCCGGTATCATCGAAGACGGGGAAACCCCTGAAAGCCTTGTGCAACTTGAAATGCTTGAGGGAGCGGGCCTAACGACACTTGAACTTGAGCCGATGGCCACAATTCTTACCTCGCCCGGCGGTGCGAGCGAGACGGTGCATTTCTTCTGCGCCCGAATTGATTCCTCGGATGCCGGGGGCCTGTTTGGTCTGGATTATGAAGGCGAAGATATCCGGGCCTTTGTTGTTCCCGGTAACGACGTCGCGGATTTACTGACCTCCGGACAGGTCGAGAACGGCCACGCCGTGCTAGCGTTGCAATGGTTCCTTTTGAACCGGGACCGGTTGCGTCAACAATGGGCCCCTTCCGCGCGGTGAGCTTGCAGGCCCTCCTAGCCGAGGTTACATTCGCGCAGGTTCACAAACACCCAGAATTCAGGACAGAAGGCGTCAGACATGAATGTTCGTGACGGATTTATCGAAGCTGTCGGCAACACGCCGATGATCAAGCTCCAGCGGGCCTCCGAGGAGACCGGCTGCACCATTCTGGGCAAGGCTGAATTCCTCAATCCTGCCGGGTCCGTCAAGGATCGTGCTGCCCTGGCTATCGTCCGGGATGCCGAGGCAAAAGGCCTGCTGAAGCCCGGCGGGGTTATCGTTGAAGGTACAGCCGGGAATACGGGTATCGGCCTGGCTCATGTCGCTAACGCCCTGGGCTACCGCGCGGTGATCGTGATCCCGGAAACCCAGACTCAAGAAAAGAAGAATGCGCTGCTCCAGGCTGGTGCCAAGCTGATCGAGGTCCCGGCAGCCCCCTATAAAGATCCGAACAATTACGTTCGGTATTCCGGCCGTCTCGCCGAAGAACTCGCCGAGAGCGAGGAAGCCGGCGCGATCTGGGCCAATCAGTTCGACAATGTCGCGAACCGCCAGGGCCATTTCGAGACCACAGGGCCGGAAATCTGGGACCAGACCGACGGCACGGTGGACGGCTTCATCTGCGCTGTGGGCACCGGCGGAACCCTTGCGGGCACCGGGATGTTCCTGAAAACCAAGAACCCGGAGATCAAGATCGGCCTCGCCGATCCGATGGGGGCTGCGCTCTACGAGTATTATACCAACGGCGAACTAAAATCTTTAGGCACATCGATTACCGAAGGCATTGGCCAGGGACGGATCACCGCCAATCTCGAAGGAGCGCCGGTGGATATCGCTTTCCAGATCCCCGACGAAGAAGCCCTGCCTGTGATGTTCAACCTGCTGCGTGAAGAAGGCCTCAGTCTGGGGACCTCAAGCGGGGTCAACGTCGCCGGTGCCATTCGTCTCGCCAAGGAAATGGGGCCAGGCCACACGATTGTGACGGTCCTGTGTGACGGCGCCCACCGCTACGCTTCGAAGATCTTCAACGTCGAATTCCTCAAGGGAAAAGGACTGCCCTTCCCGGAATGGCTCGACACGTGAGCCCAGCGCCGACGGAAACCGTCTTTCGTGACGCCCCGTACGACAAATCCTGTGAAGCGACGATCCTCGCGGTCAACGATCTGGGCGGCATCATCCTCGATCGGACGGTTTTCTATCCCACCGGCGGCGGCCAGCCTGGCGATTGTGGCGTGTTGCGCACCGGCGACGGGCAAACCGTTCAGGTCGCCACCACAGTCAAAGGCCGCGACGAAGACGGCGGCGCGGATGTATTGATTCACGTCCTTGCTGAAGACCAGACGGCGCTTGAACCCGGCACGGTCGTGACCGCAGAAATCGACTGGGAACGCCGCCATCAATTGATGCGGGTTCACACCTGCCTGCATCTTTTGTCCGCCGTCGTCCCCTTCCCCGTCACCGGGGGGCAGGTCAATGCAGGCAAGGGCCGGCTCGATTTTGCCATTCCCGAGAACAATCTGGACAAGGACGAGATCACCCTTGAACTTAATAGGCTGATCGATACGAACGCCACCGTCGCCGATGACTGGATCAGCGATGTAGAACTCGCCGCCAATCCGGGCCTCGTCAAGACCATGAGCGTCCAGCCCCCGTCTGGAGCCGGACAGGTTCGCCTGATCCGAATTGAGGGTCTCGACCTGCAGCCCTGCGGCGGCACCCATGTCGCGCGCACCGGCGAAATTGGCCCGGTGACGGTCACCAAAATCGAAAGCAAAGGCCGCCAGAACCGGCGCGTCGGAATTGCCCTAAACGATAGCAACTAGAAACAGTTAGAGATATATTTTGATGTTATATGTAAATGCTGATGCGCTGGTCGACACGGCCTGGGTCGCCGATCATCTTGACGATGCGAATGTACATATTGTCGACGCCACCTGGCACCTGCCCCCGACTGGCCGTAACGGTGCTGCCGAATACCAGGAAGCCCATATTCCCGGCGCGGTCTATTTCGACATCGACAAGATTGCCGACACCAATTCGGCCCTGCCCCACATGCTGCCCTCAGAAGCTGACTTCGCCGCGGCCGTCAGCGCGCTCGGCATCAAAAACACCGACCGCGTGGTCGTCTATGATGCGAACGGCCTGTTTTCCGCGCCTCGCGCCTGGTGGATGTTCCGGGTGTTCGGCCACGACAATGTCGCCCTGATGACCGGCGGCATCACCCAGTGGAAAGCCGACAGCCGCCCGGTCACAGCCGAAGTGCCCGCCCCGATACCGACCCGTTTCGAAGCTGCGTTTCGTCCGCATCTGGTGCGGTCGATCGACCAGATCCGGCAGAACATCGAAGCCGCCGATGATCTTGTACTTGATGCGCGCGCCGCAGACCGTTTTGACGGCAGCCAGGCAGAGCTCCGGCCCGGTGTGGAACCGGGGCACATCCCGGGTTCGGCAAATCTTCCTTTCGGTCGGATCACCAATGCAGAAACCGGCACCTACCAAGATGCCGATTCAATTATCAAAGCTCTCGATGCAGTTGGTGCGGATGGTAGTAAGACGGTTGCGACGACCTGTGGTTCAGGGGTTTCAGCCTGCATCGTTGGGCTGGGCATGCATCTGGTCGGACGTGAGAACTGGGCGGTCTATGACGGCTCGTGGACCGAATGGGGTGGGCGCGACGACACGCCCAAGGCAAAGGGTGCGAAATGAGCAAGAAAACATACAAGCGCGACGAAACCCTGCTGGCCACGGGCGGGCGAGACCCGGATTCCAATTACGGCATCGTCAATCCCCCGGTCTATCATGCCTCCACGGTGACCAGCCCGACACTCGCCGCATGGCGCAGCCGGGACTACACCAAGGACATCACCTATGGCCGGATGGGCACCCCGACCCAGAAGGCGCTCGAAGAAGCCGTCGCCCTGGTCGAGGGTGGTGACCGGGCGATTGCGGTTTCCTCAGGACTGGCCTCCATCACTATTGCCGTCTCTGCATTCGTGGAGAGCGGTGACCATATCTTGTGCACGGACAGCGCTTATTTTCCGACCCGTAATTTCTGCAATAACGTAATGGCGAAATACGGTGTCGAGACAACCTATTACGACCCCATGCTCGGCGGTGGCATCGCCGATCTGATTCAGGACAACACCAAAGTGATCCTGACCGAGGCGCCGGGCTCCCAGACCTTTGACGTCCAGGATATCCCTGCCATCGCGGCGGCGGCCCATGCCCGCGGTGCCGTTGTCATCAATGACAACACCTGGGGCACGCCGATCAATTTCAAATCCTTCGAACGCGGTGTCGATGTCTCGGTACACGCCGCAACGAAGTACATCGTCGGCCATTCCGATGCGATGCTCGGCATCATCGTGACGACCGATGCCCATTACGACACGATCCTCAAGAATTTCCGGTTCTGGGGCCAGCACGCTGCCCCGGATGATTGCTATCTCGGCCTGCGCGGGCTGCGCACCATGGGCGTGCGTCTGAAACAACATCAGGAGAACGCGTTGATCGTGGCGAACTGGCTAAAAGCACGCCCGGAAGTCTCCCGGGTGCTGTTTCCTGCCCTGCCCGACGATCCCGGCCATGAACTTTGGAAACGCGATTTCGAAGGGGCCTGTGGCCTGTTCGGCTTCGTGCTCGACCACCATCACGACGATAAAAATCTCGGCAAGATGCTCGATGGCATGGATCTCTTCGCCATGGGCGCAAGCTGGGGCGGTTATGAATCCCTGATCTTGCCAGCCGCCCCCATCCGCACGGCGACCACATGGGACGCCGAAGGCACCCTGTTACGCCTGCATGTGGGCCTCGAGCATCCCGACGACCTGATCGCCGATCTCGAAGCCGGGCTGGACCGCCTGAAGTCGTAGTTGCCTGAAGGTCTAGCCCCGTCCGTGGGGGATGGTCGGGTCGATCAACGGGCCGAGCGGAACAATCCCGGAAGGATTGCGCTGCGGGCTTTTCGAGTAGTAGCCCCGCTTGTAGACATCCAGATCCACCGTGTCGGCGACCCCGGGCATCTGATAAATCTCGCGCGTGTAGGCCCAGAGATTGGGATAATCTATCAGGCGACGAATATTACACTTGAAGGCGCCGAAATAGGCCACGTCGAACCGGATCATGGTCGGGAAAAGCCGCACATCGGCTTCGGTGAACCGGTCCCCACAGAGATATCGGTTTTCTAACAAGCGGGCTTCGAGCTTATCGAGGGTCTGAAAGACCTCGCGCACGGCCACATCGTAGGCCGCCTGGGAATTCGAGAACCCGGCGCGATAAACCCCGTTATTGATGGTGTTGTAGGTCAGCTCGTTCCAGCTATCAATCTCACCCTGAAGATCATCGGGATAGAGATCCCCGTCCCCATTCGACAGCGCATCAAAGGCCCCGTTCATCATTCGGATGATCTCGGCAGATTCATTGCTAACGATGCTGCTTGTTTCTCGGTCCCAAAGCACCGGGACCGTGACCCGGGTCGTGCAGTTCGGGTCGGATTCCGTATAGACCTCGTGTAGCGCCGATTTGCCCATTTCGGTGTCCACGAAATCACCTTCGAAATACCATCCCTGATCGCGCCGGCCGGGTACGGTCTTGTCGAGGGTGATCACATCCTCAAGCCCCTTGAAATTCCGCATGAGCAAGGTGCGATGGGCCCAGGGACAGTTCATCGCGACATAGAGATGGTAGCGACCGCGCTCGGGAACAAACCCGCCAGTACCACTTGGTCCCGCTGAGCCATCATTCGTGATCCAGTTGCGGAACGTGGAATCGACCCGTTTGAACGCGCCACTGGCGTCGGTCTTGCTCTTCACTTCGTTCTCATCGACCCACTGCCCGTCTACCAACATACCCATCGTCGTCTCCTGTTGACCTTACCCATAAAATAGGCGGCTTCGGCCCAAGATCAAACCCGGCATTTCGGTGCGCCATCCGCACGTCGAACATGGACATTTCCGGGACTTCGAGATACTTCAGAGGAGTGATCGCGGAAGATATCGCGACACAAAAATCCGTGGGGGAATATCCATGAGCCTGAAGCGCGCTTGCGCCATTGCCGGAGTTGCCGAATCCCGTCTCGGGGTGGTGCCGGATTCAACCGTTCTTAGCCTGCAAGCCGAAGCCCTCGTCGCGTCGCTCGCAGACGCAGGATTGCAGAAATCTGACGTTGACGGCTTGCTTGTCTCAGGAGCCTGGGGCCGTCTCCCGGGACTGCAGATCGCCGAATATCTCGGCATCCAGCCCGCCTATTCTGACAGCACGATGGTGGGCGGGGCTTCGTTCGAATTTCATCTCGGCCACGCGGCCGCCGCGATCCAGGCCGGGCTCTGCAATGTCGCAGTCATTTTGTATGGCAGCACCCAGCGCTCGCGGGCTGACAAGTACATCTTTCAGATCCGAAGCGATCTCGGCTACCAGTACGAAGCGCCCTACGGCCTGCCGACCCCGGTCGGATCCTATGCACTGGCCGCCTCACGCCATTTCGCCCAATACGGCACCACCTCCGAACAGCTCGCCGATCTGGCGGTCTCAACCCGGGAATGGGCCTCCCTGAACCCCAAAGCCTATCGCCGCGAGCCTTTGACCCGTGAGGACGTGCTCACGTCCGGGCCGATCGCGACCCCGCTGAGCAAACTGGATTGCTGCCTGTTCACGGATGGTGGCGGCGCGGTTGTGCTGGTCAGCCCCGATATTGCCAAAACCCTCGACAAGCCGCCGGTCTGGTTGCTCGGCCAGGGGGAAAGCGTCTCCCACGCCCAAATTTCGGAAATGCGGGATTTGACGATCACCCCGGCGGCCCAATCCGGGGCCAGGGCGTTTGAGATGGCCGGCATCACCCATGCGGATCTCGACGTGGCGGAAGTCTACGATTCCTTCACCATCACCGTTCTGCTGACACTGGAATCTCTTGGCTTCTGCCCCCCGGGTGCGGGCGGTGAGTTTATCGCCAATGGCCGCACCGGCCCGTCGGGCGAATTCCCCCTCAACACCAATGGTGGCGGCCTGTCCTACTGTCATCCTGGCCAGTACGGCATCTTCCTAATCATCGAAGCCGTGCGTCAGTTGCGCGGGGAATGTGACGCCCGCCAGGTCGCCGACGCGACACTGGCCCTGGTCAGCGGCACCGGCGGCGTCTTATCTTCCAACTCAACCGCCATTTTGGGAGTGCAATAGACCATGTCCGACGACACCCTTCCCGATCCCGATTCCGAGCCTTATTGGCAAGGTGCGGCCGCCGGTGAACTTCGCTATCGGCGCTGCGGCAGCTGTGACACGGCTATTTTCTATCCGCGGTCCTTGTGCACCGAATGTGGCGCTCCTGACCCGGATTGGGCGGTTTCCGCCGGTGCAGGCACGGTTTACTCCTGCTCGATCGTCCACCGGCCCCCACCAGCGTTCAAAGGCAAGGACCCCTACGCGGTGATGCTCGTGGATCTCGATGAGGGCTTTCGCATGATGGGCGGTCTGGTGGAGAGCGCGCCAGATGCGATTTCCATTGGCGACCGTGTCAGTGTCGTCTTTCAGGACGGTCCTGACGGCAAGCCCGCCCCCTATTTCAAACCTGTTTGAAGGCGAATTTGATGAAGAACAAGAAGTCGGAAACGCTTACCGACGCAGTCGGCCGGATTGGCGATGGCGCGACCATCCTGATCGGTGGCTTCGGACAGCCAGGAGTGCCGGAAATCCTGATCGACGGGGTTTGCGACCTAGGCCGCCGGGATCTGACCATCGTCACCAACAACGCGGGTACCGGCCATAGCGGGATCGCGAGGCTGATCGAGGAAGGCTGCGTTTCCAAGCTCGTCTGCAGCTTCCCCTGGGCAAAAGAATCATTTGTTTTCAAAGAGTTATATGATACAGGTAAGATTAATCTTGAGATCGTTCCTCAAGGCACCCTGGCCGAGCGTATGCGCACGGCGGGCGCCGGACTGGGCGGGTTTCTGACCCCCACGGCAGTCGGTACGGATCTGGCGGACGGCAAGCAAACCATGAATGTCGACGGCAAGGATTACGTACTGGAAAAGCCCCTGAAGGGCGATTTTGCCCTGATCAAGGCCTACAAAACCGATCCCCGCGGCAATCTGATCTATCGTAAGACCGGGCGGAACTTCAACCCGATCATGGCCATGGCGTCGGACTTCACCATCGTCGAAGTTCAGGAAGATGTCCCGATCGACGATCTCGATCCGGAAGTCATTGTCACCCCGGGCGTCTTCGTGGACACCTACTACGTGACCGGTTGGTACGAAATCGGCAAGGAGCGCAACGCATGAGCGAGCAAACAAATCTTCTGACCCGTCAGCAAATAGCCGCCCGGGCCGCACAGGACATGGAAGACGGCTGGTTGGTCAATCTCGGCATCGGCATGCCGACGATGATCCCCGCCTTCATCCCCAACGACCGCGACGTGATGTTTCACAGCGAAAATGGCTTGATCGGCATGGGCCCGCCCCCTGCCAAAGGTGACGCTGACCAGGATTTGATCAGCGCTGGCAAAGAGCAGGTAACGATGATTTCCGGTGGCGCTTATGTGCACCACACGGATTCCTTCGCGATCGCCCGGGGCGGCCGACTGGATTGTGCGGTTCTCGGCGCGTTTCAGGTCGCTATGAACGGCGATTTGTGTAACTGGCGCTTGCCCAATCAGACTTCCGGCAGTGTCGGGGGCGCCATGGACATCGCCGCCGGCTCAAAGCGCGTCTTTGCGATGATGAGCCACACCGCACGGGACGGCGCTGCAAAGATTGTGGCCGAACGGACCTATCCCTTGACCGCGATGGGCGTTGTCACCCGGATATACACCGATATGGCCGTGATTTCTGTAACCCCTGACGGTCTGGTGCTCAACGAAGTGGCCCCCGGCATGACAGCGGATGAAGTTCAGGCGGTCACCGATGCACCCCTGAACATGGATGCGGTCGGCATCATCGACGTTGCTGCCTAGCCTTAGCTTCTGAAACCGCATGAACGGCGACGGCGACGAAGTTCATGAAGAACAAGAAATCAGCCAAGCTTGAAGACGCCGTGGGCCGGATCGGCGACGGCGCGACCCTCCTGATTGGGGGGTTCGCTGAACCCGGGGTACCAGAAATCCTGATCGATGGGGTCTGCGACCTCCGGCGACGGGATCTGACTATCATCACCAATAATCCGGGCCGCCACCATAGCGGGATCGTGCGCCTGATCGAGGAAGGCTGCGTATCCAAACTGATCTGCAGTTTCCAGTGGGGACTTGAAAAGGAACTCGACGAATTCAGGAAGCTCTACGACGCCAGAAAGGTCGAGATCGTCCCTCAGGGTACCCTGGCCGAGCGCATACGCACTGCGGGCGCCGGATTGGGTGGATTTCTGACCCCCACAGCCGTCGGTACTGATCTGGCGGAGGGCAAGAAAACCATGAACGTCGATGGCCGGGAGTATGTGCTGGAAAAGCCCCTAAAAGGTGATTTTGCCCTGATCAAGGCTTACAAAACCGATCCTCGCGGAAACCTGATCTATCGCAAAACAGCTCGGAACTTCAACCCGATCATGGCCATGGCAGCCGACTTCACCATTGTCGAGGTTCAGGAAGACGTCGCCATAGACGATCTCGACCCTGAGATCATCGTGACACCGGGAGTTTTCGTCGATACTTACTACGTGACTGGCTGGTATGAGATCGGCAAGGCACGCAACGCATGACAACACCGCGGCCATCATCAAAGACGAGGCGTAAACCCGTATGATTTTGACACGAATTCTCGGCGCTACGGCCTTTGCTATCTGGTCGATCACCAGCCTGTCTGCCGTCGCGCAGGCTCAGGACGCCGAAATAAAGATGATCGTCGAACCCGATCTGCGTTGCTTTGTCGGCAACAGCCTGCCGGATCACGACACCGGCGCCTTCCCCAACAAGGGCAATCCTAACAGTATTTCCGTGCAAAACATCCGGCTCTGCATGCCCAGCAAACCTCCCAACACCCATGGTAACGTTGCGCAATATATCCGGGGCTCCATCGGGGTCGCGATCAACGGGATACAGTTCCGTCCCGGCACTGCGGACTATTACGATGCCAAAAGCCCGCGTGGGTTTTCACGCAACCCGGCCTCCGGCTGGAATCTGGAAGGGCTCGGCGCGCGAGACAAACTCGGGATGGATCACAACAACGCCCATGTCGATAAGAGCGGGCTATATCACTATCACGGGGTTGCCGACGCGCTTTGGAAGTCGACCCGGGCCACCCTGATCGGCTACGCCGCGGATGGTTATGACATCCACTATAACGGCCCCCGCATGACCTCGAGCTACCAGTTGAAAAAGGGCCATCGCGTATTCCCGCCCGGTGATGTCCATGACGGCACTTATAACGAGGACTGGGAGTATATCGCCGGTTCGGGACGTCTCGACGAGTGTAACGGCGGCAAGAACCTATACGGCCGGTTCGTCTATTACGCGACCGACACCTATCCGTTCTTCCCTCGCTGCCTCTGGGGTGTGATCAGTGATGATTTCAAACGCGGCCCTGGTGGTCCCGGCGGACGCGCTGGTCCTGGCAGACACAATGGACCGCCGCCCCCTCGCCGCTAATTCACATCGACCAACACGGAATTGGAACTCTCATGAATGATTTGAGCTCAATCGATGGTCAGGTGGCAGTTGTCACCGGCGGCACTGCGGGCATGGGTGAAGCAGCCTGTGTTCGCTTCGGCGAAGCCGGCGCAAAGGTTGCCGTGATCGGACGCACCCCCGAAAAGGGCGAAGCCGTCGTCAAGCGGATTACCGATGCCGGTGGCGAAGCGATGTTCGTGAAGGCCGAATGCGCCGACGAGACCGAGGTTAAAGCCGCGACCAAGAACATCCTCGACACCTGGGGACGCGCCGACATCCTGGTGAATACGGCAGGCGGGTTCTTTGACGCCCCGGCCCTCGAAGACGTCACCGCCGAAGGCATGCGCGAAAACTACGACTGGAACGTGATCGCGAAGTTCCTGATTACCCGCGAACTCGTCCCGACCATGAAAGCCAACAATTACGGGCGGATCGTGAATATCTCCTCAGTCGCGGGCCGTACGGCGGGCGCAGGATCGATCGAGTATTCCACCAATGAAGCCGCGATCATCGGGATGACCCGGCGGCTGGCCCGCGAGCTCGCGCCGTTCGGGATTACCGTCAACGCGATTGCCCCTGGACTGGTCCTCACCCCCCGGGTACTACGCCACCCGCCCGAGCTGCTGGAAGCTCGCGGCAAGGCGATCCCGGTGGGCCGTCTTGGCAAACCCGAAGAGCTCGCCCACGGCATCTGGTATCTGTGCACCCCCGGGGCAGCGTTCACGACCGGGGCAGTCCTCGACATTAATGGTGGCGCGTGGGTGGGCTAAGCCCCCACGTTAATCCCAGGAGAATCCAGTGACCCAGCCCGACATCACCCTGTTCAGCGTCCACAAGGACGCGATGGCTGCGGCCATGGACGCCTTTGCCCGCGACTGGCCCGAAGCCCGGATCAGCAATCTGATGGATGACGGCCTGTTTCGCTGGGTCGGCGAAACCAAGGGCGTCGTCCCCGGCATGTACAAGCCGTTTGCCGCGCATACAAGCTACATGGTCGAACGCGGCGCGGACGCGATTCTGTTCACCTGCTCGGCCTTCCAGCCCTGTATCGACGCGGTAATCCCCGAACACCCGATCCCGATGCTCAAGCCCAATGATGCGATGATCGAACAGGCCTTGGATGCCGGGAGCCGGATCGCGGTTCTGGCCACAGTCGCGGGTACCATTCCATCTGTCTCTGCCGAAATTGAGGCCATGGCGGCTGCCCGGGGGCAGTCCATCACCCTGTCCCAGCATTTCGTCGATCACGCCTTCGCCGCCATGTCAGCCGGTGATGGTGCAACCCATGACGGGATGGTGGCCGACGCCGCAGCTTCGATGACGGATGTTGACGTGATCGTGCTCGCTCAGTTCACCCTGTCCCGGGCGGTGCCTGCCGTTGAAGCCGTGACCGATATTCCGGTGCTCAACTCCCCCGGTGCTGCCGTCGCCAAGCTTCGGGCCATGCTTAAGGCTTGAACCCGTTGCTTAGTCGATGTCACGGTGATCCCGTAGATCGCGTTTCGTGCGCGGTCATGGGGCTGGGTGTTCCCGTCCTGATCCGTGGCGCGGCACATGAGTTAATGGGCACCGGATTTCCGATCCGACCAGACATATGAGAATCGTTGCCAGCTGCGTTCTGAGCGCGCCTCGAGCAACGCTTCGTGCCATGTGCTGCCACCATCGGTGCTGACGTCCACTGATCGCACTTCATTGGCAGACCAAGCCCAGCCCCAAATCTCATCACTTGCACGCCGCAAGGTGCGGTCCGGCGCGGGAGAGACGAACACGCTCTCCGGCGCGATCGCCCAGACCGGCCGCGTGGTGTCCGCCCCGGGAACGTCATCATTGTAAAACCGCGTCGTGAACAGGCTCCAAGCCCGCTGGTCGGACCGATGCAGACGGCTGAGTCACTTCACGCTGTTGGTCCCGAAATAACCGGGCACCACCAGTCGGGCCGGGAAACCATGTTCAACGGGAAGCGGTTCCCCATTGAGCTCATAGGCGATCATCACGTCACCCTCGGCCAGGCGCGCCAGCGGGCTGTCTTTCAGGTAGCAATCCTGAGCCTCACCGGCGAATTTCCCGTGATCGAGCCCGTAGGCTCAGAGATGGGTGGCTTCAGGACTGACGTCGGCTTCAGCGAGCAGTTCTGCCAGATCGACACCACCCCAGCGTACGTTGGCGATCCGTCGGTTCGGCACCGTCGGGTTCAACGGGCTGCCCGCACATTGACGCACGGTCTCGATCACCCGTTTGGGCCGCTTCAAAAGCTCTTCGTAGGCGAGTGTCAGGGGTTTCTCGACCAGCCCGTCGATGGTCAGGGACCAGTCCGGCGCGGCAACCGCCGAGATCCCCATATGGGCGAGCACGAACGGATCGTCCGTCGGTGTAAAACGTGTCGTCATCTGGGGTGGCGTGAGCTTATCCGCGCGCACCATTTTGTCGATGGTCATGACCGGCTTTGACATCGCGGGCTCCCTCGAGACCATCCTATCGGAAAAAGTGGCGCGCCCGGCAGGACTCGAACCTGCGACATTCGGCTTAGAAGGCCGATGCTCTATCCAGCTGAGCTACGGGCGCATCGCACGCAAGCAGACATAAAGAGACAAACCGGTGCCTAGTGGCTCCAGGGGGTCTTGCGGTCCACGGCGAAATTGTCGGCATAGGCCTTCGGTCTGATCTGCCGTTCCTTGGGCTCCTGCACCACATAGTCCAGGCCCAGACGGCCCGCATGGGCGATTGCCTCATCGCGGGAATCAAAATTCAGACGAACCTGCGCCATCGTGTCCCCGGCGCCGGGCCAGCCCATCAACGGATCGAGCTGCTGGCGGCGCGTGGGTTCGAACTCCAGCAACCATTTGCGGGTCTTCCCGCGCCCGGATTGCATGGCGGTCTTCGTGGGTTGGTAAATGCGAGCTTTCATTGCGCACAATCCCTTAATGAATGGTCGGGGCGACAAGATTCGAACATGCGACCCCCTGCTCCCAAAGCAGGTGCTCTACCAGGCTGAGCTACGCCCCGACTTTAAATCATTTCAATGGGTTAAAGAATATTCTCGCTCCCAAACCCAGCTGAAATTTCCTCTGGGGTAACATTGGGGGTAACAGAATGAATATTCTGATGCCCACATCGGGTCGTTCTAAGGCCTTATCAATGAGTTGGCAATCGAGAGATACTGTCATCTCGATGGGGTAAGCGGCACAAAAACAAACCCACTACTGGAAGCATCGGACTATTTGGGCTTCACCCTCGGCTAATATTAGGTATTGCCGAGGCTTGCAGTGGTTAATTTGCACTCTCACATTTGTGCGCTTACTCACCATTCCTCGTGCGCCAACGGCGATGCGTTCAGTTCGTCGCGGTGTGTACTCCAGTACGGCAGATTTTGGTTCAGAAGCGCAACCCCATGTCGGGCAGTGTGAACAGTGAACTCAGACATCATCGCCTGCCGCCTCTACGAACCAAGAGTTGATCTCGTCCTCTGTCCAGACACGCGTCTGCGGCCCAACTTTTCGCCCTGAAGGAAAACGTCCCTGTCGTATCCAACGCCCAAGCGTGGTCCAATTAGTGACGATGTTACGGTCTCAGAGATCCTTGAACCGGAGAAGTGTGGGGGCTATTTGATGAACTCTATCCATTTTTTGAAGCCCTTACGATTATTAACTTGACGCGTGCTCTTCTCGTTCCGGGAATCACCCCATGTAAGGCATGGGCTAGTCTGTTCGGACCTTTCCGACCAGTTGGCTTACTTATAGAGCTTGTAACCTTATAATTAGGCGGTTTACAGGCAATGAGAAGCAGCTGGAGCCATCGTGTTGGTTTGTAGAAAAGTGGCTTTCAAGATCGAGCAGCATTTTCTGGTGGATGGCTGTCGAAAGCACGAAAGAGGCATAGAAAAAACCGGCGACTTCACGTGCTAAGGTATCCGGCGACGCGTAAAAACTAAGGACCGTCGGCATTATCTCAATGTCAGCTCCAATAAAGCTTTGAGCCGCAAGCCCCTTTATCGCCGCCGCTGTTCTTACGCGTGGGTCACCAAGATCCATAGCCTCGTAACCTGGGTACTCGGTTCGTGCGGATGCATAAATGATGTCGTGAATTTCCTGATACCCGGGTGCGGTCTTCGCGTCGCCGTCAATAATTGCAGCAAAAATCCCATTCTTCGCAAGCACGCGTTTGGCGCTAGTAAACACTGGCGCCACGGGGTCCATCAAAGTCAAAGCCCAATGGCAGAGGATTACATCAACCGATTCTTCGGCTAAAAAAGTTAGATCTTGCGCCATGCCTTGGTGCAATTCGATGTCTGTATGGGCTAGCCGCTTACGCGCAAGCTTTAGTTCGGCCTCGCTCATATCAGCGCCCGAAAGCGCCACTTTGGTGCCGAAGCGTTGATCGCATAGATCCAGTAGTACACCGCTACCGCATGCAAGATCGAGAACGTTCGAATGATTCTCTTGATCAACGATGTCTGCCAGCAAGTCATAGCTATTTTTGCCGTCAGAATCTCTACAGTTCCACGCGCATACTTCTGTGAATCCTGCGTTGTTATCATGAACAGCGGCGAGATGATCTTGCAAATCAGCACTGCCCGGTTGTTGACCGCTGTCGACCTGACGTGTCCACGCTGATTTTATGTTTAAAGGTTTGTTCATGATAAACTGCCAATTATCCTTTTTAAACAACGGGCTTAGGCATTAGGTAAGGTACCCCAAGATTGTTATTTTGGAGTTTTAATCTTCCCGAAAGGCCAGACGGAATCTCAGTTCGAAATCACGTAAACACCAAATCTGTTGAGGGATTCACAAAGATCATTGTTACGTGCTGTGCGAATTCCCATGCACCATTCTTGCGGCACCTTTCGAGATATGGACCGGTTACATTGTTAGCTAGCATCTCTTTGAGGCTTAATGTGTCGTCGAACAAGCAACGTTGCAAGTATCCTTCTACTTGCCGTTCGTCGGTCTGAGGTAGGCCGTTGGTATAGTTAATTTGTTTGATTTCGAATGAAACCCCCATTTGGGTGAGGGCCGTGAGTATCTGTTCTGAACTGACGTACGGTTCGCCCATGCCGCCCTTAAAACCATTTAGATAGTGCTGATAGAACTGTAGATAGTGGGACTGAAAATTTGCATGGGCAATGAAGCCGGTACCGTGATTATTAGCTGTGTTTCCGTATCCCATCGCATGCACAAACCGTCCAAGGGCTTTTTCCAATTCTTTCTTTGGGATCGCATAAATCGCATGTGTTGCCCACACAATATCGAAAGATCCGGGCTGACAATCAAGGTCCTGCAACATCATTTCGTATTCAGCGCCAGCCCTAAAAGGAGCAGCCAAAGCTTGTTTTGCCTCGGATATTGAAAACCTTGACGGATCAAGAAGTGTGTAGTCAACGGGACTGATTTCTGAGACCGAAACGTGTGCATGTGACACAAGTGAAGCAGGAAATTTTCCAGATCCGCATGCAACGTCTAAAAGCCGGAGGCTCCGCGAACCAACTTCTTTTTGTCTGTTTTCGAGCCAAGTTTTCCAATCGAGGGCTTCCGCTAAATGGCGATAGTCGACATAAGCTAGTGCGTAGAAGTCCTCCATCTCTTGCCTACTAGATTCGCTCCAGTGATCGCAACTACGTTCAAACGTATCAGCTGCCTTAGTCATATATTTAAGCTTTTCGTTTGGTGTTTGCGGGCCAGCAAATGGGGTTTAGTTCACTTGCAATAATTTCTCCTGGAGCAACGCCCGGTATAAATTTTTGCCAGTCTCCTGATACCATTGTGGGTTCCTTAACCACGCGTGCGCCATCGCCAAAATAAGTATTAGCTAGCACAACACGACTCTTTTTGGTGCTATTTCCAGCCGCAGTGTGGAAGCTCAGGTTGTGATGAAAACTGACCTCACCCATCGCAAAAGAACCGTCTTCAATTGAAACGTGATTTTTCTTAAAGGTCTTCGATATTTGTTTATCGTAGCTGGTATCAAGTTTGTTGAATTTGATGTCTTTCACGAGTTCAAAAATGTTCAACGGCTTTGCAAATGATAGGGGCCCCATAGCAACGGGCACTGGCTGCGCTGGGATCCAAGCGGTGACAACATCATTAGTATCCAATGGAAAATGGTGATCGTCATAATGCCATGGCGTTCGTCCACAGCCAGGCTCTTTTGAAAGCGCGTTGTCATGGTAAAGGCGCACACTTTTTATGCCGAGTAGGTCTGCTGAAATCTTTGCAATACGAGGGCTCAGAACATAGCCTCGAATGAGGTTGTTCTCCAGCCACATCATTTCGAGACTTAAGAATCGATCGCTCTTGCCGCCGTCGAGAGCAACCTCAAACGTTTCGTTAAAAAGTTTTATGAGTTCAAGGCGTAAGCGCGTCACAGCGGCAGGCGACAGGACGTTTGGTAGTTTGATGAACCCGTCCCTGCGGAACGCTAGGCAATGCTCTTCGGTTAACTTGTACGGCGCCATAAGCTCGTCTTCGATGGCTGCATCAGATGGTATTTCGAATTCAGGTGTCGGTGCTACCTCTGCAAGGGGGGCATCATTGTCCTTATCCTTGTTATCAGCCAGCGTTACATACCAATCCCACCAAGCTTGATTGTCCTGCAGCCAAGGCTGATTTACATCGGTATCTGGATCATTTTTATCCGCGAGGATTTTATTAGACTGAGGTTGCTTATCTATTATTCTGTTCCCTGTGCCAAAATACTATAATTATGAAATCTCCGTCAGAAGGAGCTCAACATGAAGCTTTTATTAACTAGTTTGCGCGTTAGAGTAAATAACAGCCCGTGACCCAGGCCGCCTAGGCCATGCTTCAAACCGGAGCAAAACAAGAATCGTCCGTCGTCATATAAATTGAAACAATCTGCGGCTTGATCTAAAGGAGGATCTGGCTCATCTGGTTCAAGATATTAGGCGGCGTGTTTAATGTGGTATCACCGCATTTTCACACGCTGTTTTATTCTCATATTCCGTGTCTCATATTGAGAAATTTCACGTTTTTCTACAATCGGATTTTTTGACTTATGTCCTTATCCCGGATGCAATTTCGCATGCCTGGCACGGTCGCTGGCGTCCTGATGGCGAGTACCGCCACCGGCATCGGAGGCGGCACGGTCGTCTTGACCCGATTGATCATCGATCAGACAGATTCACTTGCGCTGGCGTTTCTGCGTTACGGCATAGCGGCCGTGTTTTTGCTGCTGGTGTTGCTGATCACGACCCGAATTCCAAGAATGACGCGACGGGATCTCGCCACATTGGGCGTTTTTGGAATCATCATGTTTTCCGGTTTTCCGTTCTTCATGAACCGGGGCCTTGAAGACACGACAGCAGCCCGTGGCGCGTTGCTTTTTGCCTCTATTCCAATGCTGACGATCATAATCGGCGCGGTCTTTCGCGTAGAGCGCATAACGTGGCAAAAAACTGCCGGCATTTTGATCGCGATCGGAGGTGCGTTTCTCGCCCTCGGGGAGAATGTCAGCATGACCGCTCCCGATGCCCTGCGCGGCGATGCCTTTATGTTCGTGGCGATGCTGTGTGCCGCGATTTACAACGTGTTTTCACCGCGTTACCTGGTTCGGTACGGAAACTTGCCCGTGACGGTCTACACCATGCTGATGGGCAGCGGTTTCCTCTTTATTTTAGCACTTTTGACCAACCCGGCCCTCAGTCAGGACCTGGTCTTCGACAGCAAAGGCTGGCTGATCATCGTCGTGCTCGCCATTCCGGGCGCTGCCTTAATGAATTTCCTGTGGGGACGCGCCCTACTCCTAATTACGCCTACCCAGGCGACCATCACCGTGGGCATCAATCCGATCGTCGCACTTTTGCTCGGCGGGTGGTTGTTATCCGAGCCCGTCACGTTGCGTATTCTTGGGGGTGTTGTGCTGATGGTCACGGCCATCGTGCTAACCAATTATGGCCGACGAAAAAAAGCCTCGCGATAGCCTCGCTTTAGCGCGCTACAAAAACCGGGCATCTTCTTCGGAAACCATTAACACACTGTAAATTTAGTGTTTTTTAATTCTGATTCACCACACTTGGGATATTGAGGCCGGGAAATCCGGCAAACCTGAACGCAAGGAGACTGTCATGTCCGGGACGAAATGCCTGATGGCTGGACTTGTCCTGTCGGTTGTTGCTGGAAGCAACGCCGCACATGCAACCCCGCTCAATCCAAGCTGCACCAATCGTGACGCGGCGGTTACTCACCTTTCAAAAACCTACCAGGAACAACCGGTGGTCATTGGCCTGGCAAGCAATGGTGGTGTTTTCGAGGTTCTCGACAAATAACGCGGGAACCAGCTGGTCAATCATCGTCACAGTGCCCGACGGGACATCCTGCATGGTTGCGCCGGGGAACACAGGGAACCGGTTCAGCCGACCAAGGTTGGAGCCCACAGCTAGTAAAGGTTTGTGTTTAGTAACAGTTAGTTAAAGTGATTATGGATTACCCGGTCGCCGACGCTGATAGCGTGCTTGCGAACCGTGCCGGCATTCAGTTCGAGAACCGCCCGCACGCGTTTGCGTGACGAGATAACCTCGCGAGATTGCGGAATCGTTTGCTCCTGGATCCGCGCGATCTTCCCATCTGCTGCGATAAACAGCATATCGAGCGGCAAAATCGTATTTGCCATCCACATCGTCAGGACCCGGTCCTTCGAATGTAAAAACAGCATTCCCGCATCCGGCGCCATTTCACGCCGAAACATGAGACCCCGAGATTTTTGCGCGCTGGACTCTGCCAACTCCACATTAAACTTCAGTATCGAACCGTCTGCGGTTTCAATAACGAGCTCGGACAGGTCAAATTCAATATCCTGCTGCGCATTCAAAGGTAGCGGATAAAATAGCGGTCCCATTACTAATAATGCAGCTAATACTGTAGCCACTTTTTTCAGTTTTTTCATGGGCATACAAATTTATCCTGATTATTTACATAAATACTATACGCAGCCTCCACCACGAGTCCGAATTCACTCCGGACCGCTGTTCCGGACGGTGGATCCGCGATCGTTGTAAACCAGTGAGCCGGCGGATTAAGTCCACCTGCCCTGTTCCAGGTTAAGGCCCGCAAAACCTCCTCAGCCTGGCCCGAAATAATGTCTGGAACTTCGTGCCCATTCAATGTCGCCCAGACACCGCTCCAGCACCGCGCCACACTCCATGGATTATAGCCCCCGCCACCGGTGACCAGGACACGGGGCGCGAGGGCCGTTGCTTTTGTGACAGCCCCCCAAATCGCCTGGTTGGTCAACTCCATGCGGCTCAACGGGTCATCGGCGAGCCCATCCGCCCCACATTGCAGCACCAACACCTCTGGTTCATACCGCGTAATCAACGGCACCACGACTTCATCCAAGAGAAGGCGGAACTCGGAATCCCGCAAGCCCCGTGGAACCGGCAAATTACAGGCTGTTCCGGCTTCCGTATCATTCATCTGCCCCGTGAACGGCCATCGGCGTTCCTCGTGAATTGAAATCGTGAAGACACCGGCGTCACCAGCGAATGCGTCTTGCACACCATCCCCGTGATGGGCGTCGATATCGAGGTAAACAATTCGCCGAAAGCCAAGATCCTTGAGTCGTAACAATCCCAGCACCAGGTCATTGAAATAGCAGAATCCGCTGGCCCGGGCGGGCTGACCGTGATGGGTTCCGCCTGCCGGGCTGTAAACCGTGCCGGAATCAACTGATCCCAGTATTTCCGAACCTTTCAGGACAGCGCCTGCCGATATGGCCGGACGCTGATACATCGTATTGTGTATCGGGTTCTCGAGCCGCCCCAGATTAAACTTTTCCCGGTCGGCTGCAGAGAGTTCGAGGTTTCGCTCCCCTTCCCGCAAAGCCGCCAGATAAGCGGGATCATGAAACCGGATTATTTCGGCGGGACTGGCCGGTGCGCTTTCCCGATAGACCGCGTCCGGCAACCACCCCATCGCCCGGGACAGATCAATGGTGGCCGGCACCCTCGGGACCGAAAGGGGATGTTTGGGACCGAAGTCCGAATGTCGATAGATTTCATTGCCGATAAACAGCGGCGCCGAAAGGCGTTTCGAAGGAAAAACCACTGATTTCTGGATGACGGCCGGCATCCCCATGAACTAGCCCTTTGCGTAGAAGTTCGCAATCGCCGACATTGACGGCTGGCGGTCACACACATCATAGTGATTTAACCACATGGGGAGCCATTTCGGCTGAGAGGTCGTGCCAAGACCGGCGCGACGACCCTTGGAACCTGATCCGGTTAACACCGGCGGAGGGACGTGGATTTTGACTGCTAAGGACCCAGAAAACGTGCAGGATCAGACCGCTATTGGTCTGTCCGTGCGGAATCTACAGCTCGGCTGGGATGGCACCACTCTGATTGAAAACCTGGCTTTTGATGCCCGGCAAGGCGTGTGGACATGTCTGCTGGGCGAAAGCGGCGTGGGGAAATCGACCTTGCTTCGCACCATTGCCGGGCTGATCGAGCCGCTTTCCGATACCCAAATCGTCGGTGAGAATGGAAAAACCGTCGTCGGTAAAACCGCCTATATGGCCCAACAGGACCTGCTCCTACCCTGGCTTACCGCAGCAGACAACGTCGCATTGGGGGCGCATTTGCGCGGCGAACGGCCCGATCAGGCCAGGGCCCGGGAAATGCTGGCCCGCACCGGGATCACAAACCGTGCCGATGCGCGCCCCGGAGAGATGTCAGGCGGGGAACGTCAACGGGTCGCCCTGGCCCGAACCCTGATGGAAGAGCGGCCGATTGTGCTCATGGACGAACCATTTTCTGCCCTCGATGCGATCACACGAACCCATTTGCAGAATTTGGCGTTCGAGCTGCTGGGTGAGCGCACCGTACTGATGGTCACCCATGACCCTTTCGAGGCGCTGCGGCTCGGCGACCAGATCCACATCATTCGCGCCGGCAACAATCAGACGGGAACCCCACTCTCACCGTCGGAAAAACCCCTTCGTGATCCTACCGACCCTGCGTTGCGTGAGACCTATCACGAGATCATGGCCGCGCTTTCGTCCGGCAACAGCAAACCGGGCAACCGGACCCGAGCCACATGAGTGCCCTGCTCCGTCCCCTTCTGGTCTTTGCCGGGCTTATTCTGATCTGGCAGGGGATCGTATCGCTGTTCGACATCGCCCCGTTCATCCTGCCGAGCCCGGCCTCGGTCATCCTGATCGCGTTAGAGCGGACCGACACCCTGCTCGGTCATGCGGGCGTTACGTTGTCGGAAATCCTGCTGGGATTGCTCTTCGGAACCGTTCTCGGCACCGGCAGCGCCCTGGTGATGGCCTATTTTCGTCAGGCCCGGTCATGGCTCTTGCCAGTACTGGTGATCTCTCAGGCCATCCCTGTGTTCGCCCTGGCCCCGGTCCTGGTGCTCTGGTTTGGCTACGGCATGGCGCCAAAAGTCGCGATGGCCACCCTGATTATCTATTTCCCGGTCACTGCCGCCTTCTACGATGGTTTGCGCCGCACCGAGCCGGGCTGGGTCGACCTGGCGCGCACCATGGGCGCCTCGAAAGCCTCGATCCTGCGACGGATCAGACTGCCTGCCGCAATGCCCGCCTTTGCTTCCGGCATGCGCGTCGCCGCCGCTGTTGCCCCCATTGGCGCGGTGGTCGGCGAATGGGTCGGTTCGTCGGCCGGTCTGGGCTACTACATGCTGCTGATGAACGGCCGCGTGCAGACCGACGCCATGTTTGCCGCCCTGTTCGTGCTCGCGATCATGTCTGTGTGCCTCTATTTCCTGATCGACGCCGCGCTCCGGCGTTTGGTCGCCTGGCAACCCGAAGTCGACCCAGCTTCATTCACGTAACCCTCAAAACGAAGACAACACTATGAAAAAATTGATTCTTTCGGCCTTTCTATCCCTTTTGATCGCGTCCCCGGCAGCCGCCGCAGACAGGTTCACTGTCCTGCTCGACTGGTTCGTAAACCCCGATCATGGGCCGCTATTCGTGGCTCAGGAACTCGGTGAGTTCTCCAAACGCGGTCTCGATGTTGAGATGATCGCACCGGCTGATCCTAACGATCCTCCCAAGCTCGTCGCTGCGGGTCGCGGCGATGTCGCGATCTCCTATCAGCCCCAGCTCCACCTGCAGGTCGCAGCCGGGCTCCCGCTCAAGCGCGTGGGAACCCTGGTGGCGACCCCGTTATCATCACTCGTGGTGCTCGATGACGGACCAATCAAATCCATTGCAGACCTCAAGGGGCGCAAGGTCGGGTTTTCAGTCGGTGGTTTCGAGGATGCGCTGCTCGGCGCCATGCTGGAGAAGCACGGCCTCAAACTCTCTGATGTGGAGCTGGTGAACGTCAATTTCTCCCTCTCACCGTCACTGATGAGCGGCAAGGTCGACGCGGTGATCGGCGCCTACCGAAATTTCGAGCTCAACCAGATGGATCTGGCGGGCCGCCCGGGCCGCGCGTTCTATCTCGAAGAGGAAGGCGTTCCCGCCTATGACGAGCTGATTATCGTCGCCAAGAGCGACAACACCGGAAACCCCGAGATTTCAGCTTTTTTGGCGGCTATCGAGGCGGCCACCCAGTTCATGATCAACCATCAGGACGAAGCCTGGGAGCTGTTCATCAAGGGTCGTAAGGACCTCGATGACGAGCTCAACCGCCGCGCCTGGCGTGACACCCTGCCCCGGTTCGCCTTGCGCCCTTCCGCGCTGGACGAAGGCCGCTACCAGCGGTTTGCTGAGTTCCTGAAAGCCCGTGGCATGATCGAGACCATCCCGCCGGTCGAAAGCTACGCCGTCGAGGTGCGCTAGAGAGCTATTTGGGTGCCACGGGCACAAAAATGCCGTCTTGCACGTCCGCCGTCTGCTCTTCAGCGCGGCGGACGGCGGCTTGCTGGCGCTCCCAGAGCTCGGCATAGGCGCCACCGGCATGGGTGAGCAGCGCCGCATGACGGCCGCGCTCAATAATCACGCCGTCATCCAGCACAATGATTTCATCCGCATTGACCACGGTCGAAAGCCGATGGGCGATCACCAGGGTCGTGCGATCAGCAGACACCTGGTCAAGCGCGGTCTGGATTTCCCGTTCGGTATGGGTGTCGAGCGCTGACGTCGCCTCGTCAAACAGCAGAATTTTGGGATCCTTGAGGATCGTACGAGCGATCGCGACCCGCTGTTTTTCGCCGCCCGAGAGCTTTAGCCCCCGTTCACCGACCCTTGTGTTGTAGCCATCCGGAAGTGCCATGACGAAATCATGGACCTGGGCCAAACGCGCCGCCTCTTCCACCTCTGCCGGACTGGCGGCCGGGCGTCCATACTGGATGTTGTAGAAGATCGTATCGTTAAACAGCACCGTATCCTGCGGGACGATGCCAATTGATGCCCGCAAGCTCGCCTGGGTGATCTCGCGGATATCCTGACCATCAATGGTGATCCGGCCGTCGGCCACATCATAGAAGCGAAACAGCAATCGGGAGATCGTCGATTTGCCCGCACCGGACGCCCCCACAATCGCAACCGTATTCCCGGCGGGAACTTCGAAATCAACGTCACAAAGAATCGATTTTCGGGGATCATAACGAAACGAAACATGCTCGAAACGCACGACACCGTCAGGGACGTCGAGGGGTGCTGCTTCGACGTTGTCCTGGATCTCTTTGTTCTCCTCAAGGAGGCCAAACATTTGTTCCATATCCACCAGGGACTGCTTAATTTCTCGGTAAACAAATCCAAGAAAATTAAGAGGTTGAAACAATTGCATCATGTACAGATTTACAGCCGTAAACGCGCCGATCGACATGCTGCCGTCACCCACGCGGAAGCCTGACAGGACCAATAGAATGGTCATGCCGGCAGCCATAATCATGCCTTGTCCGACATTGAGTAGAGAGAGGGTTGTCAGGCTTTTGACCGCAGCTTTTTCATAACGCTGCATCGAGCTGTCGTAACGTTCAGCCTCGTGTTCCTCGTTGCCGAAATACTTCACGGTTTCGAAATTCAGTAAGCTGTCGATCGCCTTGGTGTTGGCCTCGCTGTCGCTGTCATTCATCGCCCGACGGAACTTCAACCGCCATTCGGTGAACATCAGCGTAAAGGCCACGTAGATCGACACGGTCACAAAAGTGATCGCGCTGAACACAAACCCGAACAGAGACCAGAGGATGCCGCACACAAGGGCAATTTCGACCAATGTCGGCAAAATGTTGAACAGCATGAAGCGCAGCAGGAAATCGATACCTTTGATGCCACGCTCAATGGAGCGACTCAGTCCACCGGTCTGCCGGTCCATGTGAAACCGCAGGGATAGTGCGTGTAAATGCTGGAATATGCGCAACGCAATACGCCGGATGGCCCGTTGTCCGACCTTGGCAAAGACAAAATCACGTAATTCTGCAAAAGCCTGCTGGCCGACGCGTAACAAGCCATAGCCGATCAGCAGGCCGACCGGGACGGCCGCAACGCTTCCGGCGGTTGAAGCCCCTTCCAGAGCATCCACAGCACGTCCAAATACTGCCGGGATCGCGACAGTCGCGACTTTGGCGGCCACCAAAAGCACCATGGCAATCACCACGCGCGCCTTTAGCTCCACGTCACCCTGCGGCCACATATAGGGCAGCAAAGCGCGCAAAGCGCGCCGTTCAGCGCCTGGTCGCATTTCCGAAATCTCGATTTCCGGTTCTGAAGTTCGTCCGTGGGACGCCATTAGCAAACATGTAAGGCGCAATAGGCCCGAAAGCCAGCGTCACGCGGTATTTGGTCTAGAAAATATCGAGAAAATACAGGACCAGATAGGACACGAGCAAAATTGCCACCCACAAAACCATACTACCCGTGGGCCATGTCCGGGCGATAATTCCCTGCGGACCATGATGCTTGTACAGCTGATCGACAAAGCGCCGCGCTCGGCGAACGACGAGGTCATAGACATCGCTGTGAACGTTGTCCGCCGCCCGCGCGGCATATTGCAGGATCGAATGTCCCACACGCCGATACAACCAGTCCGTATCCAGGTTAGTCGAGCGCATTTGCGCCGGATAAAGCCCGGTTCGGATCAGCACCATGAATGCGAGGGCGGAGAAAAAGAGCAGTTGAACCTGCGAAAGGACATGGGAGTCCGTATAGGGAATGTAATCCACCTCGAACGGTAGAATCGCATATAGAGCGGACGGCCAGACCCCGATGCCAACACACAGGATTGCGGCCAGGGCCATCGCCACAAGCATGTTCCAGGGTGCCTCTGCGGGGCGTTTCCCGGAATCTTTCGCAAAGAATGCGAAATACGGAATCTTGATTCCGGAATAATGGAAGACCCCGGCCGAGGCGAAGAGCAAAACCAGCCAGACCCAGAAATGTCCTTCATGGGCGGTGGCTGACAGGATCATAGCTTTACTGATAAATCCGCTGAACAGCGGGAACGCAGAGATCGACGCCGCGCCGATGATGCAGAACACGGTGGTAAACGGCATCGACTTGTACAAACCGCCCAACTCGCTGGCCAGTGCGGTGCCGGTCCGGTGCAGTACCGCCCCCATCGACATGAATAACAGCGCTTTGTAGAGGACATGGGTAAAGGCGTGCGCTGCCGCACCGTTGAGGGCGAGATCAGTCCCAATGCCAACGCCGACGACCATGAAACCCAGCTGGTTATTCAGACTGTAGGACAACACGCGCCGCAGATCGTTCTCGATAACCGCGAAGAAAATTGGGAACGCAGCCATTGTCGCGCCAATCCAGATCAGCTCCTCGGTCCCGGCATAACCACGGGCGAGCGCGTAGATGGCCAGCTTGGTCGTGAAGGCCGAAAGTAGCACGGCCCCGGTCGGGGTGGCTTTCGGATACGCATCCTGCATCCAGTTGTGCAGCAGCGGGAACGCAGCTTTGATCCCGAACGCCAAGAGGATCAGCACACCCCCGGCACCATCAATGCCGATATGGGTGAACTCGATTGACCCGGTTTCGTGCCAGCGCACAATCAAACCTGCCAGCAACAGGACGCCCGATCCGACCTGGATGATCAGGTAGCGCATGCTGGACGCCAGCGCCTCGGGCGTACGCCGTGCCAAAATCAGGAATACCGATGAAATCGCGGTCAGTTCCCAGTAAACGAACAGCGAAATCAGATCTCCGGCAAAAACCGCGCCTATTGCGGCGCCGGCGTAAACCAGACCAGCGATGTGTTCCTCAACGGCGCGCAAATGCAGCGCGTAAATCACACCCAGGAAGATCGCGATCAGAAAGACATATCCAAATACTTTGGACAGGGCATCAACGCGCAGTAGCTGGAGTTCCTGACCAAACGCTGCGACAGCGAAATGGTCCCCGTTGGGCAGGCTGTAAAGCAGCGCAAAGGCGGCAACGGGCAAGGCCAGAAGCCAGATCGCGCGCAGCGGACCACGCAGGAACGGCACCGGCAAGGCGCCCAGAATGAGAATCAAGCCCGGCGGGAACTCAATCATCGTAATAATCCTCGGGACGCTTCAGAAGTTTGCGCATCTGTTTGGCCGCAAAAACAAGAATCACGCTCGC
Organism: uncultured Alphaproteobacteria bacterium; assembly: GCA_964276015.1. GTDB lineage: Bacteria > Pseudomonadota > Alphaproteobacteria > UBA6615 > UBA6615 > JABJAG01. The sequence continues at coordinate 44,472 of CAXYDO010000002.1, forward strand.
GAAAAACCCGTAAGCGCCATAGAACCCAAAATTCCCGTCAAAACCCATTTCCGCGTGCCGGTGAATTGACAGGTCCAAAAACACCAGAATTGCGCAGGATAAATACAGCGTCCAGGCGATCTTGGAAACGTTCTCCTTGCGCTCAAGCCAAGGGGTTGGTGCCGCCGCGTCCTCGGCTTTGGTTTGATTCTCGCTCATCGCGGGACCTCCAGCATGCCCTGCAGCAACTGTTCAACAGCGTCTGGCGCGAAAAACAGAATGAAACAGGCTAATGCGGTGAAACACAGGGGAACAACGCAGAACCAGGGCGCTTCGGCCATGCGGGAACGCATCGTCGACCCCGCTTCTTCCCTCCTTCCGGCACCGGCATGACCATCATCGCCATCGTGGTCCGAGGGGTCGGGGGGACGGAAGAATGCCCGCACCACAATTGGCATCAGGTAAGCCACGTTGAGAAGTGAACTGACCATCAGTGCCGCGACGACAAACCAATAATCCCCGTCGAGCCCACCCAGCGCGATATAGAGCTTGCTCCAGGCTCCACCGAGTGGCGGCAATCCGATTATCGAGAGCGCCCCAATGAAAAACGCTCCCATGGTGAACGGCATGATCCGCCCGATCCCGTTGAGCTGACTGATTTCCGTTTTATGGGTCGCCGTGTGGATCGCGCCGGCAACGAAAAAGAGTGTGATCTTGCCAAAGGCGTGCATCAGGATATGCATCCCCGCGCCGATCAGCGCCAGCGGCGTCGCAATGGCAGCTCCCAAAACAATATAACCAAGCTGACTGACCGTGGAATAGGCCAGCCGGGCCTTCAGGTTGTCCTTGGTGAGCGCGATCACGGAAGCCGCAAGCAGCGTGAAGGTTGCCAGATAAACCAGCCAGTCCGACGCGCCGGTCGCGAGCAGGTGATCCGAGCCAAAGATATAAACAGAGACCTTCAGGATCGTGAAAACCCCGGCCTTAACGACTGCCACCGCATGCAACAGAGCACTTACCGGTGTCGGTGCGACCATCGCGATGGGGAGCCATTTATGGACCGGCATGACAGCGGCCTTACCAACCCCGAAGGCAAACAAGGCCAGTAGAATCGCCGTGGTGTTGGCGTCGGCTTTTCCGGCCAGAATTCCACCCGGGGTGAAATCCAGTGTCCCGGTCAGGCTGAGGGTCCAGAGAATGGCCGGGATCAGGAACACGATCGATGTGCTGAGCAGAATGAGCAGGTAAACGCGGGCGCCATTCCGGGCCTTGGCATCTCCGTGGTGCGCGACCAACGGATAGGTGCTCAAGGTCAGCATCTCGTAAAAAATAAACAATGTGAACAGGTTAGCGGAAAAAGCGATCCCCATGGCTGAAGCCAGGGCAACCGCAAACGCAACATAGAACTGGGTCTGCCGCGGTTCTTTGTTACCCCGCATATATCCGATCGAATAAAGCGAGTTGATTATCCACAGGAACGATGCAATCAGGGCGAAGAGCATCCCCAGCGGCTCGACCTGAAACGCGATCTCCAGCCCCGGTGTAACCTCGAACCCGGCCAGTTCCGGACGCATCCCTGCACGCACCAGCTGTAACAACTGCAAAACATTCAGGAACAGCAATCCCGCCGTCACCAGAGTCACGCCTTCACGCAAATTGGCATTGCGTCCCACCAGCGCGATCAGAACAGCGCCAACGATCGGGATCACCAGTGCAAGGAGAATGTGGTCAGCCGGGCTCATCAGCACACCCTTAATATATCGCCGAAATCAGGCTGGAGGCAGCACTCTGCGCGAGACCAACCGAATAGGTCGTGTTCAGACCGAAGAAAATACTCGCGGCCACCAGCACATAAGCCGGAATCAGCATCGCCAGTGGCGCTTCGCGCACCCTCATGACCTTTTCGCTCGGCTCACGGAAATAGGCCGCCTCCACCAATCGCCCGACATAGAGCATGGTCAGCAACGAGGCGATGACGATCAACGCCACCAGCCACCATTGACCTTTTTCCAGGGCCGCAAGTACTAGCCACCATTTCGAGATAAAGCCCGCCGTTCCCGGCACCCCGAGTAGTCCCAGACCGAGAATTACGATTCCGGCCGTGGTGAACGGCATCTTGCGGCCAATCCCGGCCATATCGTCGATCCGCATGGAGGCTAGCCGGTAAATGACACAGCCCAGAAGCATGAAGATGCCCGCCTTCATGATCGCGTGGTTCATCAGATGGACCAGCGCAGCTGTCACACCGGTTTCCGTCGCGTAGCTGATTCCCAGTGTGATAAAGCCGATTTGCGCGACGCTCGAATAGGCGAACATGCGTTTCAGGTTGTTTTGGAATATTGCCACGGTTGACGCCGCAAACATGGCCACAACGGACAGCACCAGGAGCATTTCCGGTAACGGTGTCGACAGAAAGAACCCGCCGCCGCCAAAGACCGTGAAAAAAAACCGCAAAAGCAGATAAATCGCAACTTTTGTCGCCGTTCCGGCCAGGAACGCACTGGTCACAGCCGGAGCGTAGGCATAGGCGTTGGGCAACCAGAGATGCAACGGGAACAACGCCAGCTTGAGCGATATTCCCACGGTCAGGAAAGCCAGTGCGACGAGCACAGAACGAGAGTTCCCAAGATCGGGAATGCGTTGGGAAAGATCAAAGAGGTTGAGGGTCCCGGTCATCGCCCAGAGAAGCCCAATACCAATAACGATAAAGGTCGCGCCGACCGTTCCCATGATCAGGTACTGATAGGCCGCGGTCAGGGAACGTTTGTCACGCCCCATGGCGATCATCACATAACTGGCCAGCGACGAAATCTCGAGGAACACGAAGATGTTGAACGCGTCACCGGTAATCGTGACGCCGAGCAACCCGGTCAGCGCCAGCATGTACATGGTATAGAACCATGCCTGATTGATGCTGTCGAAACGGGCTGCCGTGCCGGTTCGCGCGAAGGGGATGATCACGGCCCCGACGCCGGACACGACCAACAGCACGAAAACATTGATCAGATCGACCCGGTATTCAATCCCGATCGGCGGCGCCCAGCCGCCCATGGCGTAGGAAATTACACCACCTTCGAGCACCTGGATCAAAAGGCCGATCGACACGGCAAAGGCCAGCCAATTGGCCACCAGCGCGACCAGCCAGGCTGTCGTGCCATGGCGCAAAATCGCGCAAAGCGGGGCCGCCAGAAGCGGAATTACAACCTGCAGAGCGGGAAGATGCGCGGCGATCATGCGTCGGACTCCAGATCGTGCAACTCGTCTTCCTCGATTGTCCCGTAGGATTTGTGGATGCGAACGACCAGCGCCAGCCCCAACGCGATTGTCGCCACCCCCACCACAATGGCGGTGAGAATCAGCACATGGGGCAACGGGTTCGAGTACACTTCAAACCCGTCAGCGACGATCGGTGCGGTTCCGCCCAGAACTTTCCCCGGCGATAGGAACAGCAGATAGACCGAGGTCTGGAAGATCGACAGGCCGACCAGTTTCTTGACCATGTTTCCGTGGGCCACGACGATATAGAGGCCGCCGACCAACAGGAAAATGATCACCCAGTAATTGAGATCAGCAAGGATCGTGTTCATTCCTGACCTTCCCGCGCCTGCTCGGCATCCGCCTCATCTGCCAGGCCACCAAACCCATAGAAAATGGCCAGCATGGTCGAGGCCACGGTGATGAACACACCGGCCTCCACAATCAGAATCCCCAAATGCTGGCCGGCCGCGGGATAGCTGCCCAGCGGAGAGTAGTTGAGATAATTCTCACCCAGCAGCAGCCCGGCCACGCCGGTACCAGCAAAGATCAGTACGCCCAGCGGGATCATGATCTGAACCACCGATTTTGGAATCACGTGCTGGGCGGCCGGAATACCAAATATAATCCCGTAGAGGATTATGGCTCCCGCCGCGGCCACGCCGGCCTGAAAACCGCCGCCCGGGCCATAGTCTCCGTGAAACTGCACATAAAGCGCGAAAATCAAAATCGCCGGCAACAGCAACTTCGCAACTACGCGCAGAATGATCGTATCCCGCATCATACCGCGTCATCCTTGGGGTCTTGTTCCACGTCCGGTGTCTCGCGCCGACGGCCGCGTCCCGATGCCAACAAGATCAAAACGCCAATTCCGGCGGTGAAGATCACGGCCACTTCGCCCAGCGTGTCATAGCCGCGATAGCTAGCCAGAACGGCGGTCACGATGTTGGGGGAACCGGTCTCGCGTTCCGCGTTTTCGATGTAATAGGGCGCCACATGCTGGTTCTGGGGGGCGTTGGCCTCTCCGAACGGTGGCAGATCCAACGTGCCGAAAACTAATGCACCGCCCGTGATCAGGCACACGATCATCGGAATAATCGGCGTATGACGCAGCGGCGCTTCCCGGGTTTTGGTCAGATGAAGAACGGCAAGCAGCAACACCGTCGACATCCCCGCGCCAACAGCAGCTTCAGTCATGCTCACATCGACCGCATCCAGAATGACCATCACCGTGGCCATCAGGAAGCTGTAGACACCGCCCAGCATCACAACCGCAAACAGGTTGTGCGCCCGGATAATGCCAATCACGGTCACCACCATCAGCAACAACAGAACAGTATTGATCAGGAGTTCGATGGTTCTCCCTCCCCCGCGATATGGCCACCGGTCTCGTCATGGTCGAGTTGGGGCCGAATGCCCGCGTGAAGCGCGGCCTGGGCCAGTGCATGGGTTGCGACCGGAGAGGTCAGCAAAATAAGCGCTGCGATGATGATCAGCTTGGCTGCCACCAGAGTGAACCCGGCCTGCAGGATCAAACCGAGAATAATGAAACCCATGCCCAGGGTTTCGATCACCGAAACCGCGTGCAGCCGCGTGAATACATCGGGCATGCGCAGCAGCCCCAATCCACCGATCAGACAGAACCCGCTGCCCGCGACGAGGAAAATCCAGCTCAGAATGTCGAGTGCCATCGCCATCCCTCTTAATCCTTCACCTGTTCGGGATTTACGGGCTCGGCCATCTTGAAGTAGCGCAGCACGGCGATGGTGCCGATCAGGTTGAGCAGCGTGTAGAGGATCGCAATATCAAGAAATTCGGGGCGTCCGGTAACGAACCCAATCAAGGCGAGGATCAGCACCGCGAGCGACCCGACCGTGTTGCCGGCCAAGACCCGGTCAAACAGTGATGGCCCCAGAATTGCGCGGGACAGCACCATGGCAATGGTGACCAGCACCGCGATTGTCGCGACGGCAAACATCATCATGCGCCCTCACCTTCGAACCGCGACACAACACGGTCCATATGGCCTTCGGCAACGTCGTGCGCGCCGGCACGGGTAATGGCGTGCACGGTGATCTCATTATCCTCGAGCTCAACCGAGACCGTACCAGGCGTCAACGTAATGGAGTTCGCGTAAGTCACGAGGCCAACCGCTGATTTCTGGCTGGCACGGACATTTATCAATGTTGGGCTGATCGGCAGCGATGGCGACAGGATGATTTTCGAAACATCAATACCGGCCTTGACGACCTCCCAGATCAGCCAGGGCCAATACCAGAGCGCGCGGCCGAGCAGGTAGATCGGGTGGCCTTCCTTGTCGAGGACAGCCATCCTAGAGGCAAGCGCGGCGACGCCAACCGAGCACACCAGACCAATGACCATCAACGTGATCGTGTAATGCCCGGAAAGCACCAGCCAGAACGCATAAATAACGACGACGGCGCTCGCAAAATAAAGCACGTAACGTCCCTCGGCCCGATGACGGACCACAACCATTCGAGGGTTCAGGCAAATGATTTCCCAGCCCGGCGCCAGATTGAATTTTAGCTGCCTTCGCCCTCCTCCATAACAACCTATCGGTCTTACTATTCCCGTCTGAACCGTGCAAGAGACAGTGATCCACAGCTTAATCACGGATCGGGGATAATGTTTTCAACGCGTTTAATTCCGTCGGCTTGGTCTGAATTCAAAAGCCTGCGACACCGTGTTATCATAGCCCTTTTTGCCGCGACCATGCCTTGCCGATACCTTTATGCAAGACTATGTTCCCCTGAACATCAAACATCAGCGCTGAAAGTGCCCTCATCATGGAAATGTCAGGTGAATACAAAATCAATGCACCCCGGGAAAAAGTCTGGGACGCCCTGAATGACTTGGAAATTCTCAAACTCTCGATTCCTGGTTGTGAAGAAATTGTCCAGAAATCGTCGACCGAGATGTCCGCCAAAGTCACCGCGAAAGTTGGCCCGGTGAAGGCCAAATTTACCGGTGATGTTGAACTGACCGATCTTGATCCGCCGAACGGATATCGCATCTCGGGTGAAGGCAAAGGCGGCGCAGCCGGTTTTGCCAAGGGTGGGGCCAACGTGGCCCTCGAAGTCGATGGGGACGGCACCCTGCTCAAGTACGAGGTCGACGCGCAGGTTGGCGGCAAGCTGGCTCAGCTCGGCGCTCGGTTGATTGACGGGACAGCCAAAAAGATGGCCGGCCAGTTTTTTGAGAATTTTGCCGCCGCCGTCGAAAGCGGTGAAGCCGCTGCCGAAACACCCGCTGAAGCAGCCCCGGAAGCTGCGCCAGCCCCCGCTCCTGCGAGCGCTTCGGATACCACAGCCATGGCCCAAATTGGCATGGGGACATGGGTTGTTGGTGCGATTGTCGCTGCACTCGTGTTGTATGCGCTTCTCGGCCAGCAATAATTTGGGGAAATCATCCGTTTTGGCCTTGTGGCGCTTGACGCAAAGGCTTGCGCGGATGAAGATCCACTGATTCTAGATATTGATTTACTGCTCTCGTAGGGAGCAGATCGGGAAAGCCTCGAAAAGGGGCAATCCAAAGCAGGGAGAATTGTTATGACCACCGTAACCATGACGGTGAACGGAAAGTCCGTTTCGGCCGACGTCGAGCCTCGGACTTTGCTGGTTCAGTACCTTCGTGAAAGTCTTGGTCTGACCGGCACCCATGTCGGTTGTGATACCAGCCAGTGCGGCGCCTGTGTGGTGCACGTGAACGGCGAATCCCTGAAGTCCTGCACCATGTTGGCCGAACAGGCAGAGGGCGCTGACGTTACCACCATCGAGGGTGTGGCAAATGGCGACGAGCTGCATCCGATGCAGGAAGCATTTCGTGAGAACCACGGCCTGCAGTGTGGATTCTGTACACCGGGCATGGTCATGAGTGCGCTCGATTTGGTCAAACAGAACCCGGATCCGACCGAAACTGAAGTTCGTGAATGGCTTGAGGGCAACCTCTGCCGCTGCACCGGCTACCACAACATTGTTAAATCTATTCTCGCCGGCGCTGAAGCTCTGCGGGGATAATAATTATGTCGACGACACCCAAAGGGGTCTAGCAGGCTATTCAAGCATCCAGTATCAGCCAGGCGGCGGAATAACGTCTGGCGAAGGAGAGAAACTATGTACCAGTTCAATTATCAGAAGGCCGGGTCCCAGGACGACGCCACCAGCGCTATCGGTTCTGCCGAGGACGGTAAGTTTCTTGCCGGTGGCATGACCCTTATTCCGACCCTGAAGCAGCGCCTCGCGCAACCTTCAGATCTGGTTGATCTGTCCGGCATTGACGGCCTGGCCGGTATCGAAGACGGCGGTGACTCGATCACCATCGGTGCCATGACTCGCCATGTTGAAGTTGCAAACTCCGACGCCATTGCCAACAAAATCCCGGCTCTGAGCGCTCTGGCCAGCAACATTGGTGACCCGCAGGTCCGAAACCGCGGCACGATCGGTGGTTCGGTGGCCAACAATGATCCGGCTGCAGACTATCCCGCAGCGGTCCTGGCCCTGAAGGCCACAGTGATCACGAATAAGCGCGAAATTGCGGCTGACAACTTCTTCGACGGCATGTTTGCGACTCACCTCGAAGAAGACGAACTGATCACCGCCATTCGCTTCCCGATCCCCGAGAAGGCCGGATACGCCAAATTTCCTAACCCTGCCTCGCGCTACGCGCTGGTCGGCGTGATGGCAGCTCAGACCGGCGGTGAAACCCGCGTTACCGTTACAGGTGCCGGTCAGGACGGTGTATTCCGTGCCACCGATATCGAAGCCGCCCTTTCGGCTAACTGGAGCGCAGAAGCTGCCAAGGGCGTGAAAATGTCCGATGACGGCCTGAACTCCGATATTCACGCTTCGGCTGAATACCGCGCCCACCTGATTTCGATCATGTCCAGCCGCGCGGTTGATGCCGCCGGCTGAACTAACGACTGGCAACAATGAATTAGCGGCCGGAGCAATGCTCCGGCCGTCTTCGTTCCTGCCCTTGGCCCGACAGGTCACACTGGGCTATATCAAAGCCGATTATTCATCTCCCGAAGCGGTGACATATCCTGACCGCCCCGGATTCTTACCGACGCAGACCAGGCGATTGTCTCTTGAGCAAAATTCCAGAAAATATTGACCAAACACTCGAGCTCCTGAGTTCGGGAAATTATATCGCAGACCGCAGTCTGGCGACCGCCGTTCATCTGTCGATGCAACTTGGCCGCCCCCTGTTCCTTGAAGGCGAAGCAGGCGTCGGCAAAACCGAGATTGCCAAGGTTCTCTCCCAAACCCTTGGCCGCAAACTGGTGCGGTTGCAGTGTTACGAAGGACTGGACGTCGCGTCTGCCGTCTATGAATGGAATTACTCGGCACAAATGATCGAGATCCGGATGGCCGAAGCCGAAGGCGTCAGTGATCGTGACCGCCTGGGCAAAGACATCTTTTCGGACAAGTTTCTTATTCGCAGGCCCTTGTTGCAGGCCCTTGAGCCCTCACCCGAAGGTCCGCCTGTTCTGTTGATCGACGAACTCGATCGGACCGACGAGGCCTTCGAAGCCTATTTGCTGGAAGTGCTGTCTGAATTTCAGATTACCATTCCCGAGATCGGCACCATCAGTGCCGAAGAACCTCCGATCGTGATCATCACATCGAACCGAACCCGTGAAATTCATGACGCGCTGAAACGGCGTTGCTTCTACTACTGGGTCGACTACCCCAATGCAGAGCGGGAACTGGAAATCCTGTCCCTCAAGGCCCCCCAAGCCGATGCCAAGCTTTCCCGTCTGGTCGTCGATTTCGTTCAGCGTCTGCGCGATATGGATCTGTTCAAGGTTCCCGGTATTGCGGAGACCATCGATTGGGCCTCCGCTCTACACCAGCTCGACATTATCGAACTGACACCCGAGGCCATCGACGATACCCTGGGTGTGCTGCTTAAGTACCAGGACGACATCGCCAAAATTCGCGGCAGCGAAGCAGCCAAAATCCTCGATGAAGTCAAAAGCGAAATCGCAACCGCACAGCTATCGGCCGGCTGACCGGTGTCCGACAAGGCGATCCCCGACGCGGCACGTTCCGCACTGGATGCGAGGGCACAACTCGACCAGCTCGGTGATGACACCGAGGGCAAGATTGCAACCAACATCATGCATTTTGCCCGAGTTTTGCGGGCCGCCGGACTGCCAGTTGGTCCCGGCAAGGTCATCGAGGGTATCCATGCGGTCGAAAGTATCGGCCTGGGAAATCGGGACGATTTCTACTGGACCCTGCACGCGGTCTTTGTGAACCGTCGTGACCAGCGTGAAATCTTCGACCAGGCCTTTCATGTTTTCTGGCGTAATCCGAAATTGCTCGAGCGGATGGCCTCCCTGGTACTGCCCTCGTTCGTTGATCCCGATGCCCAGGAACAAGCCGAGGAAATGAACCGTCGACTCGCTGAAGCGCTCAAGCAGAACCCACCGGAAACGCCCGGCGAAGGTGAAGGCAAGGGCGAAGACGAAGAGCCAGACATTACTGTCGATGCGATCATGACATGGTCGGCAAACGAGGTTTTGCAGGAAACCGATTTCGAAAAAATGTCCCGCGAAGAACTCAACTCGGCCAAGCGCGCCATTGCGAATATGCGGTTACCGATCATGGAAGTCGCCACCCGGCGCTATCGTCGTGATCCCCGCGGACAACGCATTGACATGCGCACCACCTTGCGTGCCGCGCTGCGCGGCGGCGGCGGATCGATCCCGCTGCAATTTCGCACCCCCAAACGCCGCCATCCACCGCTTGTTGTCCTGTGTGACATTTCAGGTTCCATGAGCCGGTATTCTCGGATGGTGCTGCATTTCATGCACGCCATCACCAATGACCGGGACCGGGTGCACACGTTCCTGTTTGGCACCCGTCTGACCAATGTCACCCGGCAGCTGCGCTACAAAGATGTGGACGAGGCCCTCGACAAGGTTGGAGAAGCCGTCGATGACTGGTCCGGCGGCACCCGCATCGGGCATTCACTGCACGACTTCAACAACAATTGGGGACGCCGGGTCCTGGGTCAGGGCGCGGTGGTTCTGTTCATCAGTGATGGTCTGGATCGCGACGCGGCTGATGGTCTCGAACGGGAAATCGAACGTCTGCACATGTCCTGCCGGCGCTTGATATGGCTAAACCCGCTCTTACGTTACGATCGATACGAGCCAAAGTCCCTCGGCGCTCAAGCATTGTTGCCCCATGTCGATGAATTTCGCTCAATACACAATTTGGAAAGTCTGGAACAATTGTCAGAGGTCCTGACCAAGCCCGCTCTCGACAAAAGATTCCAGAACAATCCCTGGCAGGAGGCTGCACAATGAATGATACCGTAATAGACCTACAGGCCCTGAACCATGACGATGTGGTCGAAAAGGCCTCCGCCTGGCGCGAAGCTGGCAAAAGTGTCGCGATCGCGACCGTGGTTAGTACCTGGGGCTCGTCACCACGTCCCACCGGTAGCCAGTTAGCCGTCGACGAAGACGGCAACATGATTGGATCTGTTTCCGGCGGTTGCATCGAAGGTGCTGTTGTGCATGAAGCACGAGAAGTGATGCAGGACGGCAAACCGCGCCTCCTCGATTTTGGCGTCACCGATGAAATGGCCTGGGAAGTCGGTCTTGCCTGTGGTGGCAAGGTCGAAGTCTGGATCGAGTGGGTCGAGTGAGAAGCCCATGCGCCCTGATACTCTGAAAAACCTGCTCGCCGCACGCGAGGCCAAGCGTCCGGTCGCCCTCGTGTCCAACCTCAATACCGGTGACCAAACCTTGGTCTATCGCGACGCGGTTGAGGGTGATCTTGCAATCGATGACGCCGTGATCGAATCCGCACGTATGGGCTTGCGCGACGACAAGAGCAGCCGCGTGGATGCCGATGGGACTCCGCTATTTGTGCAAGTGTTCAATCCGCCAAAACGCATGGTGATTGTCGGCGCAGTACATATCGCCCAACCCCTCGTCACCCTGGCACAGACATCAGGCTACGAAGTCGTGATTGTTGATCCGCGTGGGGCATTCGCCACACGAGATCGCTTCCCCGACGTGACCCTAAGCGAAGACTGGCCCAATAGCGCCCTCGAGGCCCTCAACCTCGACAATCGGACGGCGGTGGTCACCCTCACCCATGACCCGAAACTCGATGACCCCGCGCTGCATGTCGCCTTACGTTCCGAAGCGTTTTATATCGGATCTCTGGGCAGTCGAAAAACCCATGGCCGACGGGTCGAGCGGCTGACTGAAGACGGCTATAGCGCTGACGAAATCGACAAAATTCATGCGCCGGTCGGGCTCTCGATTAATGCCAAGAGCCCCGCTGAAATTGCGATTTCAATCATGGCTCAAATCACGCAAGTCCTGCGCACCATATGAAGTTCGGCGCCGTTCCCATCACCCAGGCCCTCGGCACCATGCTGGTGCATGGCCAGACTTTGGGTGGGCACCGGTATCGCAAGGGCCACGTTCTGACCCAAGACGATCTGGCTCAGCTTGGTAGCGCGGGGGTGACCGAAGTCACCGTGGTGCAGTTTGAGCCCGACGATGTTGCTGAAAATACCGCAGCGCGCCGTTTGGCCGAGGCGGCATCAGGGGCTGGAGTTCGAACAGGGACCGAAGGAACCGGACGCGTGAATCTGTTCGCCGAACATGATGGTCTCGCCATGCTTAACGCGGAAGCTGTCAATCGGGTCAACGCCATCGATGAAGGCATCACCATAGCCACCCTGCGCCCGTTCGATCGGATCGAGGATAATCAGGTTGTGGCGACGGTCAAAATCATCCCCTTTGCTGTATCCGAAGCCAAGCTAGCCCAGGCAGAAATCGCTGCGCGGGAAGCCGGCGGGCTGATCTCTGTCCACCCCTATCGCACACGCCGGGTCGCGCTTTTACAGACCGATCTGCCGGGCCTCAAAGACCGGGTCAGGGAGAAAACCTCACGTGTTATCCGCCAGCGGATTGAAGCTCTGGGCAGTACGCTGACCCTTGAACAAAGCGCTGCACACACCCCCCAAGCCATCGCGTCGTCCCTGAGTACTACGATCGCATCCGGCGCCGAGCTGATCCTGATTGTCGGCGCCTCTGCGACGGTCGACCGTCAGGACGTGATCCCGGCAGCGATTGTCCTGGCCGGCGGTTCGATTGAACATTTCGGCATGCCGGTCGACCCAGGCAATCTGCTGGTTGTCGCGCGAATGGGAAATGTTGATATCCTTGCCCTGCCTGGTTCAGCACGGTCTCCCCGTCCCGGCGGTAATGATCTCATTCTGGAACGTCTGATGGCGGATATCCCCATCGACAACGCGCATATCATGGGGATGGGCGTTGGCGGCCTGATGAAGGAAATACCCTCCCGTCCACTGCCCCGTACCACGGCCGCGCCACGCCGACATCGCGACGAACAGTCCGCGCCCCGTTTTGCCACGGTCATCCTCGCGGCCGGTCAGTCCCGGCGCATGGGCACACTCAACAAGCTGTTGATCGAGGTCGACGGAAAACTCATGGCCCGGCACGCCATCGATGCCGCGCGGGTAGCAGGAACTGATCCGATCATCGTGGTCACCGGCCACGACGCTGAGGACGTTCAAAACGCGCTCGGCGATGATGTGCTTTACGTTCACAACCCGGAATATGCCCAAGGCCTAAGCACATCCTTACGCGTCGGAATCAACGCCATACCCGACAGCTGTGACGGCGCGTTGGTCACCCTCGGAGATATGCCGCGGATCACCGCGACGCACCTCAAACAGCTCCTGCTTTCCCATGACCCGGATGAGGGACATGTCATTTGTGTACCGACATGGCGCGGAAAGCGCGGTAACCCCGTGCTTTGGGATCGTCGGTTCTTCGATGATATGGCGTCATTGGGCGGTGATGTCGGCGCGAAACACATGATTGGAGACAATACCGATCTGGTGTGCGAGGTCGAAATGCAGGACGACGCCGTCCTGGTGGATGTCGATTCCCCTGAAGCCCTGGAAAGCCTGGTGGCACGGGGCATGGAGATCAAATGACCGGGTCGCTTATGTCGAGCCGGACGGCGTTAGCGGGACTGATTCACCAACACACGGCTCATTTCCTGCGCCGCCGTTAAGACGGTCAAGCTGGCCTTATAGCTCGCTTCGGCGGTTTTCAGGTCAACGAACGCACCGGGCAAATGAACGCCTGGCATGCAAACCAGCGCCGCAGTGCTGGCAAATGACGAATTGGCCGTCGGGCTCGCCGCAATTTGCGCAATGTTACCCTGATAACGCGAAGGCACTCCGCGCTGCGGGACATATCCGGGTGTGCTGGTATTGGCAATATTGTTCGCCGCGACACCAAATCGCATGGTGCTGTCATGCATCGCGGCAACTACTGATGGAAAGCCTAAATCAAATTCTGTCCTCCGTCTTCAAAAGGTGAGACGTTTGGAGGACAATTTCCATTCCGATCACTTCAAATTTTAGCTGAATCCAAAGGAAAACCCCGCCGTGCATAGGCATGACGGGGTCAATTCACTTCGGCCCGTGATCAGGAGCTTACCAGTTGGCCTTGCTCGTCTGGCCACCAGAGGCAAAGGCCTGCCGCAGATCGTCAAGCTCTTCACACCCGGTCGGGCAAAGCTTTTCGAGCTTGGCGAGGGTTTCCTCTGCCTTGGGACGGCGATCGGTCTCAAGGTAAAGCTCACCCACATATTCGAGAGCGCCCTTGTGTTCCGGGTTCAGGCGCAGCGCGCGCTTGTAGTTCCGCTCGGCGCGGCTGTAGTCCTTGGATTTACGGTAACTGTAGCCCAAGAAGTTATAGGCATCAGCCTCACGCGGGTTGGTCTCAACAATACCGTTGAGAACTTCGATGGCGTCGCTGTAACTTTTCTCGCTGATCAAGGCTTCCGCGCTGGCCAACTGGGTTCGGACTTCCACCGGCGTCAGGGCCGTGGTTGTCGTGGTTCCGGCGGCAAATGCCCCGCCGGCACCAAATGCCAGAAATGAAGTGACCATTGCTGTCGCGATACGTGCACGCATAGTTTTTTTCTCCGGGTCCGTTAGCCGGGGCCCCCACGTCGCCCCAATTCCAGTCTGATACAAGTGTCCCCCCTGAATTCCATTTCGACACCTGTAGGTCATGCTACCCTTACATCCTAGAGTGTCAATCAGGCTTCATTCAACATCATGTCAGAATCAAACCCCCAAAATCGCGGTGCACGCTCGAAAAAAGCCGGAAACTTACAAATACCGATCACCAAACGCGGCTTGCGGCTGGGCAGCGGCCTGATCCTTTTTGCCTTTGTGGTCACGCATCTGGCCAACCATGCGCTGGGTCTGATCTCCCTCGAAGCGATGGAATTGGGCCGGAAATATTTTCTGCTGCTGTGGCGCAACCCAGTCGGCACCATGCTGTTCGTCGGTGCGCTTCTCGTCCACATGGTGTTCGCGCTTTACGCGGTCTACTCTCGTCGGCGCCTTAAAATAAGTATCGGCGAAGCGCTTCAGTTGATTTTGGGGTTTGCCGCGCCCGTTCTCCTCGTCATTCATTTACTTGGAACCCGGGCTGCCGTTCAGCTCTATGGCACTGACGATACTTATGCCTATGTACTGCTCGCCTTATGGGTCGACAACCCTGTCAGCGGCGTTCGGCAGACCGCGGCGACCCTGATCGTTTGGGTCCATGCCTGTATTGGATTGTATTACTGGCTCCGGCTCAAACCATGGTTCATGCGTATCCTGCCCTGGCTTTATGGCGTGGCGCTGCTGGTACCGGTGCTGGGACTTCTGGGTTTTGTATCAGCAGGACGCGCTGTGGGCCGCCTTGCCGCAGAAGATCTTGGTTTCCGGCTCGACATCGTTATCGACAACACCTCGCCAGATCCGGACCAAATCGCGTTTCTGTATCAGCTTGAGTCCAGAATTTTCATCGGGATGGCGGTCGCCGTATTGCTGACCCTGATCGCTCGCGCGATCCGCCAATATCTCGAGCACCGCGTTGGGATTGTTCGAATCAACTATCCCGAAGGCCGCTCCGTTTCGGTCGCGCCAGGCATGACCATTCTCGAAGCCAGCCAGCTCAATGACATCCCTCACGCCGCAGTCTGTGGTGGTCGCGGTCGTTGCTCAACCTGCCGGGTCCGTATTAATGGGCTAATGGATAACCTCCCCAAGGCAAGTGAATCGGAGCAAAAGGTCCTGCGCCGCGTCGGAGCAGCCCCAGATGTTCGCTTGGCCTGTCAGACACGCCCTTCGGAGGACCTCTCAGTGACGCCACTGCTGCCGCCAAATGCCAGCCCCCGGGACGGGTTTGCAAAGTCGGCTGCCATGCAGGGGCAAGAACAGGAAATCGCGGTCCTTTTCGCCGACATTCGGGGATTCACGAGCTTTTCGGAGCAAAAACTTCCTTATGACGTGGTATTTGTCCTGAATCGGTACTTCCGCTCCATGGGTGAAGCTATCGAACAGGCCGGTGGACGGGTGGACAAGTTCATCGGCGACGGCATCATGGCTCTGTTTGGGGTCGATGCGAATGCCCGCGACGGTGCGACCACGGCCCTCAACGCCGCACAAGGCATGGCCGAAAAGCTGGACGAGCTGAACGAGTTGCTCAAGGCCGATTTACCCGCGCCGTTGCGGATCGGCATTGGGATCCATTCCGGCCCCGCGATCGTCGGAGAGATGGGTTACGGGCCAGCGATCTCCGTGACGGCGATCGGCGATACGGTGAACACGTCGAGCCGTCTTGAAGCAAAAACCAAGGACTTTGGGGCACAGCTGATCGTATCGCAGCATGTCGCCGATCTTGCTGGTCTCGACGAAACCACTCTGCAACACGAAGAAATCGAGGTCCGCGGCCGCAAGGAACCGATGCGCATCCTGGTTCTTGATGATGCCAGGCAGCTCAAAGACCTCGCCCGGTCCGCAACCCGGGTGACAGAGGAAATCGTGACCTAGTCGGCGAGTTCGACCTCGGCCGCCCGATCAGCAGCGCGCTGAAGCACCGCCGGCCAGTTGGAAAGCGACGTCAGATGGCTGTAAACAACAGGCAGCCAGTTTTTCGTGCGCCATTCCAGGAACACCTCATTGGGTAGCTTCTCGAACTTCTCGCGATCGATAACCTTATAGCCCTGCATCTGAATTTTGCGATCATCGGAGAGGCGAATTTCCGTCGAATTGTCCGTAAGCAATTCCCGCTCAGTAAGTTCCTGGACAAATTTCTGGGTCGCCTCGTACTGCGCGTGATAGGCGCGGCAGAACTCCAGAGCCTGGTTGGTAATCTCGGTAGGTTTGCCATCGTCTTCAAACAGACCACGATCACCGTCTTCACCGAGAAAACCTGAATCCTCGTCGATGCAGAGGATGAACTGCTTTTGCTCCGTGTTCTCCATCAGGATAAACGGGAAACGGCGGACATAGGCTGGCGCATAGCATCCGCGCGCCCATCGTTTGCCCTCGGCATCGATGAAAGCATTAACTCCTGTCCGCAAGCCTGTAATGGCAACCGGCAAATAAGGTGCGGTGTTGGAAAACACGATCGGATAATGGCGAGCTGAGATCGCAAATTCGACCACGTTCAATGGTATCGCATTGGCATTGGCAGAGAATGCGACATCGAGATCAGCGGCGAGAGTTGCCTTCGCGTGCCGGCCGGCTTCCAACGGGCGTGGTGCCTTATAAAACAGAGGAAAACGCGGTGCTGGAGCGCTTTCCGCAACTTCTTCAGCAGCCACGGCCTTTTTGGTTTTGGTCTTGGGTTTGCAAGCCATCAGGATCTCCACCGATCATCGCGTAAGATCTGTGCGGACGTTAAGGTATTCCGCTAAGCGAATGAAATAACGGAACATTCATCAGAAAAACGTTTCAATTCGGTGAACCTCAGACGCCCCGCGCCGTTGCTCCACCGTCAATCGCTGTTGCGGTGCCTGTTATATAAGAAGCCGCTTCACTGGTCAGAAAAACCGCGAGCGCGGCAAACTCATCAACCCGACCGACGCGCCCCATGGGAATTCCCGCAGCGACTTCGGCTTTGATCGTTTCAATATCCACACCGCGCTGCGTTGCAGCAACCTCATAGAATTGTTTGATCCGGTCTGTGTCGATCCGACCCGGCATCAAGGCGTTGATGGTCACACCGTCCGGTGCCACCTCCAGCGAGATGGTTTTGGCCCAGTTAGTCAATGCGATACGCAACGAATTCGAAATACCCAGTTGGGGTATAGGTTCAACCACGCCCGTAGAGGTTACCAACAGGATGCGCCCCCAGCGCCGGTCGCGCATACCCGGAAGGATATGACCGGTTAGGCGAGTGACCGATACAAACATCGAATCGAAGTATTGCCGCCAGGTATCTGAATCGACCTGGCTGATCGGTCCAAACGGTGGCCCCCCCGTATTGTTGACCAACACGTCGATGCCCCCGAACGTATCCTGGGCATAGGCAGCAACCCGGTCGACTGCCGCCATATCTGCCATGTCACAAGCCGTACCGTGGATTTCGGCCCCGAACTGTGACGCCAGTTCCTGGGCAACTGTCGCGCAAACGCCACCGTCACGGCTGGCAAGGATAACCCGAGCGCCTTCGGCTGCCAGTCCTTCGGCAATACCGCGTCCGATCCCCTTGCTGCCCCCCAGCACCAATGCTCGTTTTCCGCTTAGTCCCGTTTCCATGCTGGTCCCCTAAATGATGCAGCCCGAAAGCATCTTTCGGGCTGCATCACGTCATATCTTTCCGAAGATTTTACTCAGGACGCATCAGGCGCCGGTGTCAGGATATCGGCGATGGGTCGTGTCAGATTGGTAAACGTGGCACTCGGAAGCCAATAGATCCATTTTCCAACCCGTGCGTTGATCGTTTCAACCGCATCACGCGCCGCGTTGGCCGCGTCTGACGTATCCAATGCATCACCGACATAAGTGGCTTCAAAGGTACCCCAGTTCTTCTTGTCGATTTTTGCTACGCGGGCCTGAACGGACACTCCGTCAAACGTCACGACCTCAGCCACCATCGCATCTGCAGGCAAAGATAACTCGCTGCGTAGCTTCACATCTTCGAGTTCGACATTGGCCAGCGCGCGCGCCACTAGTGTGGTCTTTTCCAGATCAAGAGTTCGCCCTTCAGGCGCACCAGCAAGGACAAACTCACCTTTCGCATCATCGCGAGACAGGCTGTAAGCCCCCTCGCCTGACCCGATTGAAACGTGCTTGATCGTGTTCGCCGGAAGTTTGATCACCTCGCGGTCAAGCCACGGGATCAAACGCGTCTGAACGTTCGTGACGCTTGTCACCAACCAGGTTTCATTGGTGTTGGGAATCCGAATATAGGTGCCGCTGGATCGACCATCGAAAAACCGTGCGCTGGGACGGCCCACGATTAATTCGACCAGTGTTTCTTCGTCCGCGTTTGCGATCCGCAAATAGGCGGAATCAGCAAGCTCATCTTCAATTTCCTGTACTTCCAAACGTCTGAACCGTTCCGGATTCGACGTTTTACGTTCGACGTAACGCATGTCGGACAGACTGATGATGAGACGGCGCACATCGGATTCTTCGACGATGTAGCCATTGCGATCGGGCGTGACCCAGCCATTCTCAGTACGCAGCAAGGTGAACTCGCCAAATCGGCTCTTCACCTCAACCCGTGCCGCAGCATCCGGGTTTGCGCGCAATGAATCAAAGACCGGCGCACGCTTGACCAGATCGAAACTCGCGGTCTCACGTCCAAGACCGACCACGACTGCCAGCACCACAGTGAGAACAGTCACGACAAGCCAGGTTAGAAAAATACGAGGGCTCATCAGATCATCCTCCCCTAGTGCAACACAGTGCGGTGATAACGCGCACGTCGAATTCGGCGAATAACCGCCAGGATCATGGCCAGCAATGCGATCAGGATCGGCACCGCCCAAATGTTGATTAATCGAACGTCACGTTGGAGTGACTCAACATCTTCGCGCAGGGAACGCTGCACATCGCGCAGCTCCTTGCGCTGGTCGAGCATGGCGAGCCGGAACTTATCGATTTCGGCCTGCTGCTGCGACGTCAGCAGTACGCCGGTGGTCTGTTCCTCACGCTGCATGCGTTCGATGGATAGCTGAACTTCCGCAATACGCCCCAGGAGCTCCTGCTCCTTAGACCGGAACTTGTTGTCCGCTTCATTGCGCATCTCGACGATCACCTGGAACGGACGAATGGCCAGCCCACGTCCTCGCAAGGATACCAATCCCTGCTTGCCCCGCAGATTGTCCAGAGCGTTGATGAAGAAGTCAGCATTGTTGGCGGTCGGAACGGTAACCCGCTCCCCGGCCACATCACGGACCTGCGCCCAATTTTGATCTGCCAGCATGTCGGCATCTCCGACCAGGATAATATTGGCCGGCTTGACCCCAACTGCCTTGTGGGCAGCGCGGACTTCATCCTTCCTGGCTTCGTCGTCAATGCCTTCCAGAGCCTTGTCGCTGGGACCATCCGGGAATGCGGATTTCACAGGCCCCGTCAGACGCGCGGCCAGGTTGAAGACCGTATCCTGAGATTCGAACTTGTCACGCAACGCAATCGGATTGGGTTGCTGAGAGACATCGAAGGCACTCATCAGGTCTGAATTCGCCGTGGTAAAAATCAACGGCTCAAGTGTGGTTTCCGCGCCTTCAGCGGACATGAACGCCCCCGAAGAACTTACGACAATGCGCTGAAGTTGAGCAGTAATGGCGTCATCCTGAGAGAAACGAGCCCCCTGCATATCTAGCCACGCCACGTAGTCGATCGCCACTTGCTGACCGTTCTCCGGATCGGGGAACCCGACCCGCACAGCGTCATCAAGATTGGCAACAAACTGGCCACGTTCGACCGTCACGCCCCAGGCATTGAGCAAGGGTTCGATCGCCGCCTGCGCCACACCCGGTGGTGGAAGTTGTCCAGCAGCCGGGCCGGACAGGGCCATCGATTCCGCAAACGGATCAGCGAAAATAAGCGCCGGGCCACCATTCATCACGAACTGATCCATCTCGTAGAGAAGTTCATCCTGAATGGTATGCGCACCTACGACCACCAGGATCGAGATATCCTCGGGCAACTCTGTTGCGTCCTTGTCGAGGAACTTGACATTAAAGAACTGACGCATTCCATCGATGGTAAGCCAGGGGGTGAAGTCGTCGAACTCCGTGCCCTGCATGGCCAAATCCGTTAGCACCGCAACAATCGGCTTTTCCGGATCTGCCAGGTTAGAAATCAGCCGTGTGATATCGTGCTCCAGAAACGGACTGCGCTCCGGGGCCAGATATCCGATCGAATCGATATCGTCAGTCGAATTAGTTCCTGAGACGCCGAAATACGCGCGCGCGCCAGACTGATCAAACGGCAATCCCTGCAAACCATCGCTGACCGCGAGGTCTTCTTCCGTCGAGAAAGGCTGGGGATCAAAAATTTCAACCCGAACTTTCCCTTCAGACAGACGCTCATATTCATCGAGCAACTCACGAACCCGGTCCGAATGTCGTGCAATGTCGGGCCCGATTTCGTCGAACTTCTCCGAGTAGTAGAATCTCAGATCAATCGGCTCTTCGAGTTCGGCCAGAACTTCCCGCGTGCCATCTGACAGGGTGAATAACTTGTCCTCTGTCAGATCCAGACGAGTGCTGGTAAACACCGTGTTGACCAGGGTGTTGAAGGAAATGAAGAACACGATTGAAAGCGCCACAGTGGCCCAGGCAAGCGCGGCGCGGTCGGTATTGCGGATCTTATCCCACATGGTTCAGACTCCCTTCTTCGCTTCGACGATTGCGGTGTTTACAAACAATGCAATCCCGATGACGGAGAGGAAAAAGACAATGTCACGGATGTCGATCACGCCTTGTGCGATCTCGGTAAAGTTCGTGAGGAAACTGAGTTCAGCAACAGATTCAACAAATTGCTGCGGCGTCCAGGCCCGGAAGAAGGACTGGATAATCTCCACACCACTCATCATGAAAATAAAGCAGACCGCTGAGGCAAGCACGAAGGCGATCACCTGGTTTTTGGTGAGTGCCGAAACACACGAACTCAAAGCCAGGAAGCCCCCGGCGACCAGCCAGCTGCCGATATAGGCAGCCAGAATGATTCCGTTATCCGGTTCGCCCAGAAAATTAACCGTCAGCCACATCGGGAAGGTCAACGCCAGCGCGATGCCCGCGAATATCCACGCGGCCAGGAACTTGCCCAACACGATCTGGCCGGTCGTTACGGGAAGCGTCAGCAGGAACTCGATCGTCCCGGTTTTGCGCTCCTCGGCCCAGAGGCGCATCCCGACTGCGGGGATCAGGAACAGATACAAATACGGGTGATAGATGAAAAACACCTGCAAATCAGCTTGCCCGCGATCGAGCCAGGACCCGAAGAAGAACGTCAGTCCCCCGGCCAGGGCCAGAAAGATCACGATGAAGATATAGGCCAGCGGCGAGGTGAAATACGCGGACAGCTCGCGTTTGCTCACGATCCAGATATTACGCATTTTTGCTCTCCATCCCGCCCATGGACGGGGCCTTCAATCCTTCGACTTCGAACGTCAGATCGCGGAAGACATCTTCAAGACGGCCGCGTTCGACAAATATTTCGTTCACCCGGATATCCTTCTGATCAATGGCATTACGCACTGGCTCGAGGATCGCCAGCCCATCTACAGACACGGCGAGCAATTCAACCGTATCGCCAATCTGCATGGTGGTTTGAACAGCCTGTACTTGTGCCAATGCATTCAGCACCTCAGTACAAGCCTGTACCTGGGCGGCCGGCAAACGAATACCGATCGCATTGTGCAAACGGGAGCGAGCCTGCAGGGTCAACGGATCCTGATCGGCCACCAGCTTGCCCTTGGCGATGATGATCGCACGCGAACAAACGGCTTCGACCTCTTCGAGAATATGGGTGGAAATGATCACCGCCTTCTTGCCGGCCATTTCGGTCAGCAATTCACGAACTTCATGCTTCTGGTTCGGATCAAGGCCGTCCGTCGGTTCATCGAGGATCAAGACATCCGGGTCATGAACGATGGCCTGCGCCAATCCGACCCGCCGTTTGTAACCCTTCGAGAGCGTTTCAATCGGCTGATAGAGCACATTGTTGATATGTAGTTTCTCAACGGCATATTCGATGCCGCGCTTGGTGTCCTGCGCCGACAAGCGTCGCAAATCACACACAAAGCTGAGCAACGACATGGGCGTCATATCCCCATAGAGCGGCGCGCCTTCGGGCAAATAGCCGATCCGTCGCTTAATCGCCATGGGTTCGCGGGCCACATCGTGGCCGCAAACCTCAACCGATCCCTCGGTTGGAGACAGGAACCCTGTCACAATTTTCATTGTTGTGGATTTTCCGGCGCCATTAGGCCCAAGGAAACCCAGCACTTCACCACGATCGACCGAAAACGACACGTCGTCGACAGCGGTGATGGGCCCAAACTTTTTCGTCAGGCCTTTAATATCAAGGAGCTTCGTCACGGCTCGTCCATTCCCTCCGTTACGGCCGCCATTAATTGGCGACCTTTGCAGCTTGGTCTTTTCGACAATTGTTGTGAGCGACTTCAAGTCGCCAAACCAGTTCTCGCCGTTGCTGCCAAACTGCCAGCATTTTCATATTTGACAGTCCTGTTTCACCTGGACCGCCACCAAAATTGCACCCCGATTTATCCGTTCGGTTCAATCGATTCAAGCTTTGTGAACCCGCGCCAGGCGCTGTTCAGAAGCCATTTTCGATCCGTTGCATTTAAGACATCGGGAACTTACGCCAAAACTGCACCAAATACCCATATCAAACACATGATTTTGAACGAAATTTTTAAAAGAGCGGACACCGTTGGCCGCTGACCTCCACAAAAGACCGTGCGCCCGCGACCGTACTAAACCGAAATTCAACATCCCCAACCGCAACTGAGTGGTGGAGCGGCAGAATTCCGGTTGTCTGAGACGTCTCTCCGCCCTGATGAGCAAAGTCCAAGGTGACTGGTACAGCAGCGTCGAACCAGGCCTCGGGCTGGTTTTTCGCGTTCCGTGCCGCGGTTCCGGTTCCGGTCACGGTTATCGCGCCATTGGCAAAACTCACAGAATCATTCGCACCGCGGCTGATTTCGTTGTTCACAAAGAAACGTTTGGTACTTCCAAAAGATTTGCACGCTACGTCGTCACGAGCGATCCTTACGACTGTCTGCAGGCGGTCCGCCGATACGCCATTACGGATCCGCTCCCGGACAGTCGCCATGATCGACCTCTCCGTTTCATTTGGAACATCACGCTCATAGCGCGCACGCCAACCTGAAACCTTGTCCCGTTCGGTGCGCAATGCCGCCTTCAGGCCAGCAATTTCAAAATGAAGTTTCTCACTAGCATCGGTTTCGGCATCGAGGCGCACCTGCAGTTCACTCGCCCGCTGTTGGGCAATATCCCGCCCCACCTCGCGGGCCCAGACACCCACGCCGATCCCGACCGCAAGGATAAGACCCCAACGAAACAAGGACCCGAACACCTGCCGCCGACGCCGGCGACGGGAGCGATCATCTGAAAGACCTAGTGACATTTTAAGCACATTCGTCGGTTAGGAGGCGAAAACACCGAGTTCGCGGAGCACGATATAACCCATCGCCAGGCCAATAATCGCGAACAACGTGGCAATTGTACGTTCCATCGAGCGTTGCGCGACCTTGCCCTGCAATCTGGGGCCGATCTGACCACCAATAATCACGCCGGGAATCGTATAAACCACGAGGTTCCAAGGGATGACATTGGCACCACCCGCGGCGATCAACGCGGAGACCTGCGTAAAGGAAGCTGCTGCAATCGTCACAATAACGATGAACACGGAGGTCGCGGCGGCGACGGGAACCGGAACGTGATTGCGTTTCACGAGTTGCGGCATGATGACTTCGCCGATTCCGACCCCCAGCAGGCCGGTCAAAAAACTGCCCACGCTGGTGCTTATGGCCCCAATGATGCCCTGTTGGGGTTTCTTGAATTCATAGGTGGTGCCGACCGCATCGGTTACGCTCACCGCCTCACGACCCGAGCCCTCGAACTGATCGTCTTCCGCCGTCAACATTTCCTGGGGCGGACTATGTCGGAAGATGATGGGCGCGAGGGCCAGCATCAAAATTGCATAGGCCGCTTTCAGCAGAATCTCCTGCTCTTTCAACGTCGCCAGCATAAGCGCCCCTATAATGGAGACGGGAATGGCCACCGTCAGAAACGGTATCGCGCTGCGGAAATGGATCAATTTTTTACGGTAGTAACCGACAAAGCCTGAGGAAAACCCGAACACTTCGGTCATCAGCGCCGTTCCAATGGCGGCCGCGGTCCCGGCGAGAACATATTCCGCGCCCAACATGGGGAAAATAATCAGGAAAATCGGCGCGAACAGCGCCGCGCCACCAATCCCGCTAAGCATCGCCGTGGTGGCGACCCCCATCGAAATCGGGAACATGAACCAGTAACGTGTCCAATCCAGATCCGCGAATTCCATCGACATTCCCCTATAATAAAAACAACGCGTCTTCAGCCCGTTTTCCGCGGCGGCGCAAGCTAGCGCGCACAGCTTTGAAAATCCACGCGCAATTCGGTGATTGTTTATTTTGCTCGGGAACAACCAGTGGCCGAATCGCTTAACTTAAAGCGATCAATCCATACCAATCGGAAAACAATCTTCCGCCGTGAATGAGCGGACCTTAAGGGGACCAGAATGACAATTCGATTTGATGGACGCGTGGCGATCGTAACCGGTGCCGGAAACGGGCTTGGAAAAAGTTATGCGCTGGCACTGGGCTCGCGCGGTGCGAAGGTCGTGGTGAACGATATCGGCGGCGCGGTCGATGGCAGCGGTTCTTCCGCGACGCCTGCCGATGCAGTGGTCGAAGAAATTCGGGCGGCTGGCGGCGAGGCGGTGGCGAATTATGACAGTGTCGCCGACCGTGATCGCGCGGCCAATATCGTAAAAACCGCGACCGACACGTTCGGCAGCATCGATATCGTCATCAACAATGCCGGGATCGTTCGAGACAAGACGTTCCATAAAATGTCCCTCGACGATTACGAATTTGTCGTGAAGGTCCATTTCCTCGGCGCGATCTACGTCACTCATGCCGCCTTCCCGCATATGCGCGAAGCCAATTACGGCCGCATCCTGATGGTATCGTCCAATTCCGGCCTGTACGGCAATTTCGGGCAGACCAACTACTCCGCCGCAAAAATGGCCGTTGTCGGCTTTATGAACACACTGAAACTCGAAGCGGCACGCTACGATATTAAAATCAACGCCCTCGCCCCCTTGGCAGCCACACGGATTGCAGAGCCTTCGGGCATTTTCGACACCTATGATGCGGAACTCGTGACCCCGGAAGCCGTTGCGGCGATGGTGTCCTATCTGGTGAGTGAGGATTGTACCGACAGCGGCAACGTGATCGCGGCTACGGCGGGCTACTACTCAAAGATTCAGGTGATGGAAAGTGCCGGCGTGCACGTCGATCCGCGCCAGACCATGACACCAGAGAAAATCGCCGATCTGTGGTCCCAGATCACTTCGATGGACGATCCGAAAGGCTACTATGACGGGGTGGAGAACCTGACCGCAGTGATGGCCAAGGAGGACTGACGTGCGCAATCAGCTCTCGTCTTCTGAGGCGAGCTGATTGCGCAGCTCCCGTTTGACGATCTTGCCGTAGTTGTTTTTTGGCAGGGAAGCCGCGACCCGGTAGTCCTTGGGACGTTTAAAACGGGCGATATTGTCCAGACATAGCTGGTCCAACTCGCCTGTATCCACCTCGGCCCCCTCACGCGGGGTGACGAAAGCGATAACCTCCTCGCCCCATTCTTCGTGCGGACGCCCAATCACCGCGCATTCCATCACATCAGGGTGGCGCAGCAGAACTTCCTCAATCTCACGGGGATAGATGTTGGTGCCGCCGGAAATAATCATGTCCTTGGAGCGATCCTTGAGGGTCAGATAGCCGTCCGCGTCGAACGCCCCCATATCTCCGGTGTGGAGCCAGCCTCCACGTAAGGTTTCCGCGCTGGCATCCGGGCGGTTCCAATAACCGCGCATCACGACGGCGCCCTTGGCCAAGATTTCACCGACTTCTCCCGTGGGCATCTCATTGTCGTCACCATCGACGACTTTTACGTCCACCACGGTCTGGGCATACCCGACTGAAGCCAGGCGTTCTTCGTAGCGTGGATGGTCCGTGTCCGTGTGGTCTTCACGCGGCAACACGGTGATACACATGGGGCTTTCACCCTGACCGTAAACCTGCACAAATCTTGGCCCGAAACGCTCCAGCGCTGCCTTCAGATCAGCAACATACATCGGCCCACCGCCATAAGTCACAGTGCGAAGATTGGGCGCTTCACCCCCACCGGAATGATTGACCAGACGCTTCACCATAGTTGGTGCAGCGAACAAGGAAACCTCATCAAGTGTCTGACACAAGTGTAAAATTTCATCCGGATCAAACCCGCCAGATTCCGGAACCACTTGGCGCGCGCCCACAGCCAGATGGGGAATGCCGTAAAATCCGGACCCATGTGACATCGGCGCGGGATGCAGGGCGGCACCATTGGTCGGCACCCGATCCACGTCGAGGAAATAAGTCAGCATCATCTCCCACAAATTGCGGTGGCTGAGCATCGCCCCTTTAGGATTGCCCGTCGTACCCGAGGTGTAGAACAGCCAGGCCAAATCATCGTAGCTCTGCTCGACCATGTCGACGGGGTCACTGTCACGGAACCCGTTATATTCGGCCTCCCCGACAACCACGATGCGCGCCTTACTTCCGGTGATTTCCAGGCCCTTCGCGGCCTTTTCTGCCAAATCCGGCGTGACAAACACGGCCCCGGCCCCGGCGTCATCGAGAATGTAGGCGAGTTCCTTCTCGTGCAGCTTGTTGTTAATGGGCAACGCAGTCATCCCGGCATGCAACGCACCATGAAACGCCTCGAGATATTCCGGCGTGTTGGTCATGAACAAGCCGATACGATCATTGGGCTTCAGCCCCAGCTGAATCTGCATTGCGCCTGCCAGCCCGCTCGCGCGCTGCCCCAGGGTCGCATAATCACAGTAATCGGCCGTACCGTGGGAAATCGCCACACGATCGGGAAATGAGCGCACCGCACGCACGAGCAACTGATTTAGGTTCATAGATAACTCCTACTTCGGTGCGCTAGAATGGCGGGGAGTTCATGAAGCTGCAAGACCAAGCCGAGCATCCTTCGAAAGGCCGCCAATGGCGGCTCCTCAGGATGAGGTTCGTGGTGAGCGGATAATCAAAACTCCTCATCCCGAGGAGACCGTGAAACGGTCGTCACCAGGGATAGGTGAGAACGAAGAAAGAGCCCGAACATGTACGAACTCTACTACTGGCCCACCATTCCCGGGCGCGGCGAATTTATCCGCCTGATTCTCGAAGATGCGGGCGTCGAATACGTTGATGTGGCGCGCAAACCCGAGGCTGATGGCGACGGTATTCCCGCTTTGCGGGGCATTCTCGATGACATGGATCTCACCGCGCCGCCTTTTGCACCGCCGATCCTGAAAGACGGCGATGTGTTGGTCACCCAGACACCGCTGATCATGGATTATCTGGGTGCACGGCACGGTCTGACCCCGACAGACGAGGCGGATCGCCGCCGGGCGCTCGAGCTTTCCATGTTGCTGGCCGATTTCCTGGTCGAGGCGCATGACGTTCACCACCCGCTGGCCAAGGAGTTCTATTACGAGGACCAGCGAGGAGAAGCGCTGCGGCGTGCGCCCAGTTTCCGCGACATGCGGATCCCGAAATTCTATGACTATTTTGAGCGTCTGCTGCAGCCCAACAATCATCTGGTGGGCTCTACCTGCTCCCATGTTGAGCATTCCCTGTTCCAGGTCGTGACCGGCATGCGTTACGCCTTTCCAAAAACGATGGCGAAGCTGGAACCGGACTACCCCTCTGTGATCGCATTGCACGACACAATCGCGGCCCACCCCGGTGTTGCGGCCTATCTGACCTCAGACCGGCGCATTCCCTTCAACGAACACGGCATCTTCCGCCACTATCCCGAGCTGGACGCCTAATCCCCTCGCATTTCAGGAGTAACCAGACATGGGCATCATGAACGGCAAATACTGCGTCATTACCGGTGGCGCAGGCAGCGTTGGCCTGGCGAGCGCAAAGGCCCTGTCCGAGGAAGGTGCGATAATCATGCTCGTCGATCGGGATATAGCTGCGCTTGAGCAGGCTGCCGACGCAATTGGCTCGAGCGATACATTGATCGCGGCAGCCGACATTTCAGACACAACACAGGTGCAGGCGTTCATAAAACAGGCCACCGACGCGTGGGGAAAGATCGATGTTCTCTTCGCCAATGCCGGTGTCAGCGGCACTAACGCGTCCGTCGCGGATTACCCCGAAGACATCTTCGATGACGTCATGGACGTGAACGTGCGTGGCACATTCCTGACCTTGAAATACGCGATCCCCCACCTTCGTGACGGCGGGTCGATTGTTGTGACCTCAAGCATCATGGGTGTGCGCACGCGGCCGGGCACCGTGGCCTACATCACCTCAAAACACGCCTTAATCGGCATGGTTCGCTGCGTGGCGCGCGAATTGGCGGGCCGAAATATTCGGGCCAACATTATTGCTCCGGGCCCATTGGAGAATGAGTTTCAGCAGACCATCGAGGACCGGGTCAGCGCGGCAATGGGGGTCAATGCCACCGAGATGCTGAACAACATGATCCCGCTGGGCCGTCACGGCACGGCCACGGAAATCGCCAAAGCGGTGCTTTTCCTGGCCTCTGATCAAAGCAGCTTCACCAACGGAACCGTCCTCATGGCCGATGGCGGCTGGCACAGCTAGTCCGGCATCAGGCCCATCAATACCGTTAGTTAGTGTTGATGCCCGTGATGGCCTTGGGTTCCATTGGATTTCTGATGTTTGAACAACTCGGCCATGCCGGCGAATACTTCTATGGGGGTCATGCCTTCTCCAGCGGGAACTTCGCGGATCTCGCGATAGATCGAGGCGACATTGGCGTAGACCCGTTCGGCGTCCATCCAGTCCTCGTAATTGGCCAGCGCGATATCCTTGGCGGCATCCATCTCGCTCATGCCCGCATTGAAACGCTTGCGCACTTCGTGCTCGATCTCATCCAGATAAGCACGGAAGCGGCGCACCTCTTCCTGGCCCGCTACAGGGCCGTGCCCCGGCACGACAATGTCCGGGTTGAGCTCCAGAATTTTGTCACAGGCCTTGCGCCAATTATCGACCGGGCCGTCCCAGATCACTGGGTGACCGCCGACGAACAGGATATCGCCGGCAAACATCAGGTTTTCGTCGGGCAGATGAACCAGGATATCACCCCGGGTATGGGCTGGGCCGACGCTATAAAGATCGACCTTCTTGTCGCCGACCGTGATCGATTTCTCATCGCTGAACGTGGTGGTCGGCGGGGTGAGCTCGATCCCGCGGATATCGAAGGGAGAGAAGCAATGCTCCAGAAACTCCCCAAGAACGCCGAGTTCGCTGGTTTGCCCCATCATCTCCAACAAGGTTTCGGGTAGGAAATGATCGAATTCCTCTGCACAACCTGTCGAGGCGATAATCTCGGCTTCCTTGACCAGCTGATTGCCCCAGGTGTGGTCCGCGTTGGCGTGGGTGTTGACCAGCTTACCGATGCGCTGTGAGGCCGGGACGGCGTCGCGCATAGTCGAAAGCATGTCCGAGGTCATCGGCAGGTCAAACAATGTATCGACGAGTACGGCTTCGTCCCCATCCACGATCAGCCCGGCATTCGACCAGCACCAGCCGCCATCGGGCAGCAGATAGGCATAAAGCCCGTTACCAACCTCGTGCAGTCCCTTGGTGTATTCCCATTTCGCCATGTTCACTCTCTTTCTGTACTTACTGAGCTTGCTCAACATCCTTCGAGACGCTCGCCTTGCTCGCTCCTCAGGATGAGGTTGAGGGCAAACCACAATCCTCATCCTGAGGAGGACCGGAGGTCCGTCTCGAAGGATGCTGAGGCAGCCCTCTACTTTTGTTTCACGACGCGGTTTTTCAGCACGCCAATGCCTGTGACTTCGAGTTCGACCACGTCACCATCTGACAAATACAGATCGTGCTCGAGTCCACAGCCCCATGGCACGGTACCTGAGCAGAAGAATTCCCCCGGATAGACGGTTTCAGCCTGGGACGTGTGCGCGATGCAGTCTTCGAATTTCCAGTGCATATCCCGGGAGTTTCCGCGGGAGCGCTCCTCGCCGTTGATCCGCACGATCATATCGGCGTTGTAGGGATCAAACGCGTCGGCGGTGACAATGCAGGGCCCGATGATGTTGCCGGTCTCGAAATCCTTGCCTTTGCCCGGCCCGAGCCCAGCCGACATCTCGCGGGCCTGGGTGTCACGGGCGGAAATATCGTTGAAGATCGAATAGCCGAAGATCATATCCCGCGCGGCCTCCGGCGAGATATCCTTGCCTTTCGTGCCGATCCAGGCCCCAAACTCCATCTCGTAGTCCAGAAGCTCAGAGAAATGCGGCCAGGCCACGTCATGGCCAGTGCCGATCACGCCGAACCGGCTGGGCTTGTAGAAGACAGGCTGTTCGTACCAGATTGAGGGGATCGCAAAGACCCCTTCCCGCTCAAACCGCGCCAGCGCTTCAACCGGATCGGGCTCGGCTTCCGACTTCTTCTTGCGGAGCATGTTGTAGCCGTTGATCAGATGCTCTTCGAAGCACAGAAAATCCCGGATTTGCGGGGGCAACGGTACAGGGCTCAGCAAACTGATCTCGCTACTGGCCAGACCAGCTCCCGCGCTGGCGGCCGCCAGGATTTCCTGGGCGCGCGCCAGCGCCGGGGCGCCGGCCTCCATAAGATCCAGCATCGATCCAAAATAGCGCTGATTATCGGCTACGGCCAGATCGATGACCCGGTCTTCGGCCTCGTTCAGCACCCCGACCCGTGGGTCATCACCCGTTGATGTAAACGTCACCAGTTTCATTGATTTCCCCTGAAAATCGACCTATTCGGCCGCGACTCGCGCCTGCGCCCGGTCGCGAGACGGTACTTTGTAAAATTCGCCGTCTTTCATGATCGCCAGAAAGCGGTTTTGGTCCTGCAAGATTTCGATATTGGCGACCGGATCACCATCGACCAAAAGCATGTCGGCCAAGGCACCATGGGTCACGACACCCAGCTCTCCGGCCATGCCCATTAATTCCCCACCATGCTGGGTGGCCGCCCGGATTGTCTCAAGCGGCGAAAACCCAAAAAGATCAACAAACATATATAGATCACGTGCGTTCCTACCATGAGGATTCCACTTAAATCCATAATCCCCACCGGGCAGCACCCGCACGCCTCTGTCCTTCAACTCAGCCATCTTGGCGCTGACAGTCTCGATCTCTTTTTCGGCGCGGGCGCGCATATAATCGTTCGTGGCGACCCCGTATTTCTCACCATCTTTCAGGCGCCCATAAGGAAGCCCCATAGCCGGTGCCACAAAGACGCTGTCCTTGCGCGCTTCGAGCATGTCCATGGCCTCTTCATCGGCAAGGGTCGCGTGATAGATCACCTGCACCCCGTTGCGGACGCACATCTTCACCGCATCGGCCGAGCGCGCATGGGCCGCCACCATCCGATTTCGCTGACGTGCGACCTCACATACGGCGGCAACTTCTGCATGACTCATGGCGGTGTCTTCCGCCAGAACGTCGGCCCCTACGGAACCCGGTGCTGATGGCACGATCTTGAACGTATCCACACCTGCTTTTGCCGCTTCACGGCAGGCATCACGAAAGGCTTCGGGGCCATTGAGGGTGAGCGAGAACGCGTCCGTCTTGCCGATATCACCAAACCCGCCCGTGACGGTCATTTGCCGGGTCGATGCTTTCAGGCGCGGTCCCGGAATATCACCGGCATTGATTACGTCCCGGATCACGATATCCGTGTGCTCGCGTGCGGAACTACCGCTGAACATGCTGGTAAAGCCATGATCGAGCAGTAATTTGGCGTTCTTGGCGGTTTCCATCACATGGCGCTCGCGGGTCAGGGCAGATATTTCGCCCAGCGTCGCCGCGTTCAGGAAGCTCAGATGCCCATGGGCATCAGTCATGCCCGGCATCAACGTGGCCCCAGCGCCATCGACGGTCTCCGCATTCGGTGCCTCGATCGCCGCACCGTCACGCGCCACTTCGGCGATCCGGTTGCCTTTGACTAGAACCTGGCCCGAAAACCCCGGAGCCCCGGTACCGTCAATCACGTTTACATTAAAAAAGAGTGTCTCGGACATCGCCCTATCCTTTCAGAATAGAAGGCGTATTGAACGTTCCCGCCGGAGAGACTGTCAACCTTACGTGGCTGGTGAGCATCGACCCATTTGGATATAAGGTAGGGACCGATCACAAAGCAGCCGGACCATGATGACCAAAGACCTGAAATACAGCGGTGTGTGGCCGGTGGCCCCTACACCTTTCCACGATGACGGCAGTCTTGACCTGGAGGGCATGAAGCGCATTCTCGATTGCATGGTCGATCAGGGTGTCGACGGCATCTGCATTTTGGCCAATTTCTCCGAGCAGTTTCTGCTGTCCGATGAAGAACGGGATATTCTGACCCGGCTTTGCCTCGAGCATGTGGCCGGCCGGGTTCCTGTGATCGTCACCTGCAGCCATTTTGCCACGGATATCGTCGTCGCGCGTGCAAATCAAGCCGCCGCCCTGGGCGCGGGCATGATCATGCTGATGCCCCCCTATCACGGCGCCCTGATGCGCGGCACGCCGGGGCAAACCTTTGAGCAGTTCCAAGCCGCCGGGCAGGCCGGTATACCGATCATGGTGCAGGACGCTCCGTTATCCGGAGTCGAGCTGCCTTTGGAGTTGCTGGTGCGCATGGCCCGGGAGATCGAGGCCGTGACCTGCTTCAAGATCGAATGCGCCCAGGCCGCCAATAAACTGCGGGCGCTCATTGAGGCCGGCGGAGACCTCATCGAAGGGCCTTTTGACGGTGAAGAAGGCATCACCTTGCTGGCCGATCTCGACGCCGGCGCCACCGGGTGCATGACGTCCGCGCTGCTCCCGGACCTTATTCGCCCAGCGATCATGTCCCATCTTGAAGGCGACCGCCCCTCGGCGCAGGCGACATATGAACGGGTTTTGCCCCTGATCAACCACGAGAACCGGCTTTGTGGGTTCCGCGCGGCCAAGGCGGTACTGAAGGAAGGTGGTGTGATCGGCTCGGATTTCTGCCGTCATCCGATCGCCCCGCTCTCGCCGGAAATACGCACGACCTTGCTGGCTCTCGCGCAGGAACTGAACCCGCTCGCCCTTTCCTGGGGAAAATAGGCTGGAATGCCAAAGGGTCTAGATATTCGCCGCGCCGACCGGGGCGATCTCCATGTGATGATCGAATGGGCCGCCCGGGAAGGCTGGAACTCCGGCTTGCATGATGCTGCGTGTTTTCACGCCGCCGACCCGGAAGGCTTCTGGATCGCACGTCAGGAAGGCGAACTCGCAGCCTGCATATCCCTCGTGAGCTACAGCCCGGCGTTTGCTTTTCTGGGGTTCTACATCGCGCACCCGGATTTCTGCCGCCAGGGGATCACTCTGGAAACACTCACTGGCCGCCTGCCCCGCGACGACCGTCGGCCTCGACGGGGTCATCGACCAACAAGAGAATTATCAAAAATCCGGGTTCACCCTGGCGCACCGCAATATCCGCTACGGGAGTATACCGCGATCGGGGGCCGAAAAGCCTGACGGATTGGTGCAAATCAGCTCCGAGCATCTCGGTGCTATCGCGACCTACGATCAAACATTCTTTGCCGCACCATGCACTGCGTTCCTGGCATCCTGGCTCGGCGCGACCGGACATGTCGGCTATATGCACCACGTCGACGGCGCAATCACCGGTTACGGGATCATCCGACCCTGCCGGGACGGTTACAAAATCGGACCTTTGTTTGCGGAAAATGCAGAGACAGCAACACGCCTGCTCGACGCTCTCGGGCCCTATAGCGCCGGCAAACCAGTGTCTCTTGACTTACCCGAGCTCAACAGCGCGGCGATTGATCTCCGTTCCCGGCATAGTCTTGAACCGGTCTTCGAAACCGCCCGCATGTATCGCGGACCGGCACCGGCTCTTCCGCTCGACATGACATTCGAGATTACCAGCTTCGAGCTCGGATAGATTGGTTTCAGGTTCTGGACTTGACCCGGGTCCGCTAGTACTTTTGTCGTATCTTAGAAAGGAGGGTTGGCGATCCTCCTCTGGCAGCAATCCACATGAGTGA
Organism: uncultured Alphaproteobacteria bacterium; assembly: GCA_964276015.1. Taxonomy (GTDB): domain Bacteria; phylum Pseudomonadota; class Alphaproteobacteria; order UBA6615; family UBA6615; genus JABJAG01. Next base: position 78,956 of record CAXYDO010000002.1, read on the forward strand.
ATTGAACGTTTGCCGGTGGACAGCCAACTCCATCCCGATCCAGTATCGGGGCAACGAAAACAACCAGTTCCTCAGGGGGAAAACACATGGCGAAACAAACCAAAGTCATTATCTCGTGCGCAATCACAGGCGCGATCCACACACCGACCATGTCGGACAATCTTCCGATCACGCCGGATGAGATCGCCCAGGCGTCAATCGAGGCGGCCGAAGCCGGTGCTTCGATCATCCATCTTCACGCACGTGACCCGGAGAACGGCAAGCCGACTGGCGATCCGGACGTATTCATGCAGTTCCTGCCGCGCATCAAGCAAAACACCGATGCTGTTGTGAACATCACCACCGGCGGTGGTCTGGGCATGGCTGTTGAAGAGCGTATTGCTGCAGCCGTTCGCGCAGAGCCAGAAGTGACCTCGTTCAACATGGGGTCCATGAACTTCGGGATTTTCGGTCTCGCCGATCGTTATGACAACTGGAAGTACGATTGGGAAAAACCCATGCTGGAGATGACCGATGATTTCATCTTCACCAACACCTTCAAGCAGATGGAATACATCATCACCGAGCTGCACGATAAGCGCGGTGTGAAGTTCGAGCATGAGTGCTACGACGTCAGCCATCTCTACAACACGCATTACTTCTACTCGACCGGTCGCCTGAAGGGCCCGATCTTCCTGCAGTTCATCTTCGGCATCATGGGCGGCATTGGCGCCGACCTTGAGCATCTGATGCACATGAAATCGACAGCCGACAAGCTGTTCGGTGATGACTATGTCTTCTCCGTTCTGGCCGCCGGTCGTCACCAGATGAACTTCACCACCCAGTCTGCCCTGATGGGCGGCAGCGTGCGTGTGGGTCTGGAAGATTCACTCTTCATCGGCAAAGGCGAGTTGGCGACATCAAACGCACAGCAGGTCGCCAAGATCCGCCGGATCGTCGAAGACCTCTCACTCGAAGTTGCGACACCGGATGAAGCCCGTGAGATCCTCGATCTCAAGGGCGGCGACATGGTGAAGTTCTAGGCCCAAGCCAGAATCCACCTAAAGCCGGACATAAAAGCAAAAGCGCCGCGCGGTTACGACCGTGCGGCGCAGCCGGCTCAAACGAACACAATAACAAGCGGGGACGAGACAAATGTCAGCCAATCCAATTGACGGATTTACCCTCACCAAAGACGATTTCAAATTCATCGGTTCTGATCTTCAGCGCCCGGAATGCATCCTCGCGGAGAAAGACGGCACATTGTGGTCCGCCGATGCGCGCGGCGGCGTAGTCCGGATTGCCGCTGATGGCAGCCAGTCGATCATCACCCAATCCCACGACGCTGAGGCCTTCGAGACCACGGACGATGAAGGCTCCAAGTTTATCGATGGCACGTTGCCCAATGGCCTGGCCTTCGCCAGCAATGGCGACATTCTGATTTCGAATTTCGGCACCGATTGCCTGGAGCGCATGACGCGCACCGGCGAAACCGAAGTCATGTTCGACAGCGTCGACGGCGAAGAAATCGGCAAGGTCAATTTCGTCGCCCGCGACAGTAAGAACCGCATCTGGATTACGATCTCGACCATGCTCCATGATTGGCCGAAAGCCATCAGCCCCGACATCGTCGACGGCCGCATCCTGCTCTATGAAGAGGGCAAGGGCGTTCGGATCGTTGCAGACGACGTGCACTTCTCCAACGAGTGCAAGCTCGATGCGAACGAAGAATGGCTTTATGTCGTCCAGACCTGTGGTCGGAACATCGCCCGCTACAAGATTGCTGAAGACGGCAGCCTGTCGGGCAAGGAAATTTACGGCCCGACCGATCACGGTCGCCTGATCGACGGCATCGCCTTTGACAGGTTTGGCAACCTCTGGGGCACCCATGTCATGAATGACGGCCTCTTTGCCATCAAGCCGGATGGTGATTTGCACATCATCTTTGATGATTCCAACCCGGCCGAAGTGAAGAAGCTCAACGACGCTTTCCAGAAAAGCGAAGTCACCGCAGAGCTGCTGCTCGAATGCGGCGGCGACATCGCCAAATGGTGCGCTTCAGTGACCTTCGGCGGACCCGACCTCAAGACGGTCTATGTGGGAAGCCTGCGCTCGACCAACCTGCCCTACTTCACCTCACCGGTAGCCGGGCTGCCGATGGTGCACTGGAACGAAACCTTCTAGGGAAACTCTTCTAAACATCCTTCGAGACGGCGCTCTGAGCCTCCTCAGGATGAGGTTTGTTTAATCCTCATCCTGTGGAGCACGCGTTAGCGTGCGTCTCGAAGGATAATTAGGAAAACCCGGTTCTACGTTTCGCGGCCTGCTGAAGTATCTCCGCTGATCAGCGCTTCCTTCTTCGCTCGCGACCAGCCTTTGAGCTGGCGTCCAGCGGCAATGGCGTCAGTGATCCTCTCAGAGGATTCGTGAAACACAAGCTCCACCGGACGACGACTCCAGGTGTAACCCCGGAAGTTTCCCGCATTGTGTTCGGCGACGCGCGCCTCAAGAGATGATCGTGTGGATCCAACGCAATAACTGCCACCCGAACATCTTAAGATGTAGACGAATGCTGTCATGAGCGTTCCTCAGCCCTTCTTCGAGACGCACGCTATCGCGTGCTCCTCAGGATGAGGATTATCAATATTCCACAAACCTCATCCTGAGGAAGCACGAAGCGCCGTCTCGAAGGATGCTCGGCCGCAGCCGGCAGTTTCCCATAATCCTCATCCTGAGGAGACGCAAAGCGCCGTCTCGAAGGATGCTTGGGTTACCTCAGCCGGTCCACATACTGGTGTAGTCCGCAGCGTCAGGGCGCTGCTTCGCGGGTGCTGGCTCGTCAGCACAACCGATATATACAAACCCCAGAAGTTCATCTTCACGGTCCAGGCCAAAGGCCGCGCGGACCTTGCCCGCATGAGCATTTGTACCTGTCAGGATGATCGCGCCATAGCCCATCGCCTGGGCGGCAATCACGAGATGCTCCATCGCCGCTGCGACGGTAACGACCTGCTCAACCACGGGAATTTTGGGCGCACGTGACGGATCAACCTTGGCACAAACGGTAATAATCAACGGCGCGCGCAACGGGCGCGCTTTGGCTTTCGCGATGGCCGAAGTCGGCGCGAACGGGTCGCGATCAAGCACCACTTCAGCAAACAGATCGCCGAGCCGATTTCGCGCCTCGCCTTCGATGATGTGGAACCGCCACGGGCGCACGGCACCATGATCGGGGGCGCTCATTGCGGCCTCGAGCATCCGCTCGACATCTTCACGGGGAGGAACTTCGTCGCTGAACAGTCGCGGCGGCATAGAGGCCCGATTGTTCAGGGCATCGAGAACAGGTGAATTCGTCATCGTGTCGGCTTCAGCCATAGTAGTTTTGTGTCCAGATAAGGGATGCAACACAGGTATGTCATGAATTGCCCGGAGACAAGGGCAGGATGGTTTTAGTGAGCCGCATCCGAAATCGAGTCGATCAGAATCGCAATTCCGGTACTTTCGCCGGTTTTTGGCCGACGGGTCACGATATGAACCCCCAGCACCACAAGTGAATCCCCGGCTATGCCGAGGATCGGGGATCCCCACTGACCGCGTCACAACGATGCAATAGTAGCCGGCCCGGACGAGGCCTGTCATCAACTTCATAGCCCTCATCAACGGTCAGGATATGTGGCTTGTTTTTGCTTTAGCCCGCTTGCAGGTACTCGCGAACGGGGGTGCCCGAAATACCCAACGGCAAAACGCCGGTCACCCCGTCGATCGGCTCCGCGAGGCGAAGGATAGCCCAGTCGTTGGGCCGGAACCGCGCACCGTCGCGGGGTGTCCCCAGCGGGTCGGCCAGCGTGTAAGAGACCACCTTGCCATGGGCGACAAACTCCCCGCGTCGATAGCCGGCAAGAAAGTTAAGCGCCTCGGGAACCAGCCAGCGCAGCGTGCGCTTGTTCCACAAACAATGCGCAGCGGTCAGAACTTCGTGGGGACCGATCACCGTTCCGGTACAGAACCCGCCCAAACGGCTGTTCACCCGGCCAATGGCGCTCCACGGATAGTCGCTGGTGTCGATGATCCGGCGATTGTCCTCGTCCTTGATGCCGGGTAGCAGCTTCTTGCTTAGCGCCTCGATATCGCTATCAGCCGCATGGGCAACACCGCCCAGCGTAACCATCAAAACAAAAACAGAAGACAGGAGGCGCGTGATCATCAGCCCTCGATGGTCACGTGGACGTCGCCCACGCCGGCAAACCGCGCCACCACGTCAGCTGACGTACCAAGCGGGATCGGTGTTGCCGCGGCCCCGGTCGTGATCAGGTCTCCCGCACGCATCCCGATACCGCGGGCCGAAAAATGATTGACCGTCTGGGCCAGCGCCCAGCGCTCGTCGCAACGCGCGGGTAACGGCAGGCCCTCCGAGACTTTCTCACCGTCGAACAGCAGCTCGATATCGAGCTGTCGGAGATCGCGGGAGTGCCAGTCAGAGATATCCGGGCCCGCCGCATAAGCCATGGCCGCGCCATTATCAGCAGCCAGATGCACCATCGGTTGTCCCATCGGGTTGTTCAGACGCGGCACCGCGAACTCGATACCAATAATGGCGCTGTCGACAGCCGCCATCACCTCGTCATCACTGTATCCGCCCTCACGCGCCGGCAGATTTGTTCCCATACGAAACGAGATTTCGGCTTCGATCAGAGCGCCCGGCCCCACATCCGAACGCTTCAGCGAACCACCGCTGGCAATCGTGAAATCCCGAAACATGACACCAAACATCGGCCCATCTGGACCAGCTTTCTTCAGCATCGGCGGGTTGGTGAACCCGGCCTTGTAACCGGCTGCTTCCAGGCCAAGACGTTCGAGCATCGCAATTTGCACCTGAACAGCTTCAGCAGCATTGGCTGGACCACACCCTTCGGGCAGTGCATCAATCGTCGTGCGGGCCTGAAACGTCTTCGCAAGCAGATCAGCTGCGGTTGCGACTTGTTCGTCGGTCAGTGCCATCGGAATTTTCCTCTAATATCCAGCGGACCGGTCAACGGCCCAAAGTTGTGGTTTTCCCGCCCTATCAAGACGGACGGCTGTCGCGACCTGCGGGCCAACAGTGTCCGGGCGTACCCGGCGGGCTGTGTGGGGCAGGATCGTAACACGCTTGTGGTCCCAGAGCGGGCTGTCGCCCGGCAAGGGTTCCGGCTTGGTCGCATCCAGCGTCGCGGCGGACAAATGCCCGGAATCCAGTGCCGCAATCAGATCATCGTCGACCAGATGCGCGCCCCGACCAAGATTGATCAATGCTGCTCCCTGGGGCAATTGCGCAAACAATTCGGTATTCAGGATGCCTTCGGTATCCCCGGTCAGGGGCAGCAGGCAGACCAGAATGTCGGTACGTCCCAGAAACGCGGAAAGCGAATCCGGGCCACAGAACATTTCAATATCCTTATCCTGACGCTCCTTGCGAACCCAGGCCGCCACATCAAACTCCATCCCATGGAGCGCCCGCGCCGGCTGTTCGGCCATCGTCCCGAACCCCATGAACCCAACGCGTTGGTTACGCGGCAATTTCTGAGGGATCACCGTCCATTCCTTACGCACCTGCTGCGCAAGATAGTCCGGCATGTGGCGATGGTGGCGTAGCACGTGGAGCACTGCATACTCCGTCATCGCCGGGTCACCTTCCGGCGAGCCAGTACGCACGATCGGCACGTCGGGCATGTTCGGGTGCGCCACGAGATGATCAATTCCTGCAAACATGGGCATCAGGAAGCGCAAATTCGGCAATTCGGGCAGATCGGCAAGGTCGAACCGCCCGATCAACAGATAGTGGATATCTGACGGGTCTCCCACATCGGGCCAAAGCCGGATTTCCAGATCCGGAATTTCGGCCAGAATGCCGTCGCGCCATGTCTGGAGCGTGCCCTCAACGGGCGGCGTTAGAAGCAAAGCCATGGGTCAGAACTTTCCGCGGGGGATTATGCCGGTGTCCCGGTACTATGGGCAGCACGATACCAATCCATGATCTCTTCGCCCGGCACTATGGCGACATCAGAATGTCCGAGGATGTAATCCAGAATGTCCTCGAAATACTTGATCCGGTGGGCCGCGCCAGTGAGATACATGTGCAAGCTGATCGACATGATTCGGGCTGAATCCTCGCTCTCCTGATACAGCCGATCGAACTGATCCTTCGACCGTTTGAACATCTCGTCCGAGGTGTGCTGCTGCAACGCCATCATGGTGATGTCGTTCGTTTCAACGGTGTAGGGCACGGACAACATGGGCCCGTCGGTGGTTTCTATTTCGACCGGCTGGTCGTCAAACACCCAATCGGCGACATACTCCACCCCTGCCCGGCGCAGGAAATCGACGGTCTGGAAGGTTTCTGTCAGGCCGGGGCTTTCCCAGCCACGTACTTTCTTGCCCGAGAATTTCTCGATCGCGGCGACGGCCCGGTCGATTTGCTCCTGCTGATCGTCATGCTTGTGCATCGGCCCCTGCAGATAGCCATGTCCCATGAACTCCCAATCGAGCTCCAGAGCGGCTTCAGCGATTCGAGGATAATTCTCACAGACCCGGCCATTGATCGCCATGGTCGGCCGGATGCCGCGGTCACGCAGGGCATCGCGAACGCGCCAAAACCCCACCCGCATGCCGTATTCGTGCCAGGACCAGTTCGGCAGATCCGGCAACAGAGGCACACCCATGGGGGGCGGCAGAACCGTGCGCGGCATCGGTCGGGAAATGTCCCAGTCTTCGACGTTGGCGATGATCCAGACGGCCATGCGCTTGCCATCCGGCAGCTTCCAGGCCGGACGATCGACAATGGCGGAATATGGAACGCGATCCTTGAAAATCTGCATGTTTTCCCTCGGGTGTTAGATGACCGCAATTATGGGCAAACACACGACGGAAAACCAGACGGCGGGTCATTAAACCCAGCCGATGGAAAGCAGGTACAAGCTGAGCTGCGGAAAGGCAATCAGCACCATCAGGACGATGAACATCATCACCGCAAACGGGAATGCCCCGGCAAAGATATCCGCCAAACTGACCGTTGGATCGTTGATCGCGCTTTTAATGACGAAACACGATATTCCCAGCGGCGGCGTTAACAAGCCGATCTCCGCACCGACCACCGTGATAATTCCAAACCAGACCAAATCGACATTGAAGCTGTCGAGCACAACCAGAAACAGCGGCACCACGATCAGGATAATGGACGCCGTCTCAATGATCGTTCCAAGCGCCACCATCAGCAGGACATAGATCACCATCAACTGGATCAGGGTCAGATCAAAACCGGTCAGCCATTCACCAAACACGGTCGGCAGCGCGGCCACGCCCAGCATCCGACTGTACATGGACGCCGTCGTAATCAGGAACAGGATCGTCGCGGTGATGTAACCGGTTTCGACGAGCACTTCCCAGAGATCGCTCCAAGTGAAGCTCTTCTTGAGCAAAGCGATGACGAGCGCGGCCAGTGAGCCCGCCGCCCCGGCTTCTGTCGGCGTGACGAAGCCACCATAAATGCCCCCGAGTACCACAAACACCAACACTATAACCGGGACAATCTTTTTCAGGAGATCCAGTCCGGTCAGGTTGGCCCAGTCTTCAGCAGCAACAGAGGCTGAATCCTGCCCACCAACATATTTGGGGAAAGCGTAAGCGAGGAAGAGAATGAGAATGCCGAAGCAGAATGCCAGCAAGATGCCCGGAATAATTCCCGCGATGAACATCCGCCCGACGGATTGCTCGGTCACGATGGCGTAAATAATCAGCATCGCGCTTGGCGGGATCAGCATACCCAGCACGGACGACCCGGCAACGACCCCGACAGTGAAGCGCGGCTTGTAACCAAACCGGCGCATTTCCGGCACCGCGACGCGGGTGAAGACAGAGGCTGAAGCTATCGACGAGCCGGTGATCGAGGCGAAAATTGCATTGGCCGCAACGGTCGCAATGCCGAGTCCCCCGCGAACCCGGTAGAAGGCAAAATTAGCGACTTCGTAAACATCCTTACCCAGGCCTGCCTTGCTCACAATCAGCCCCATCAGGGCGAAGAGCGGCACGGAAGCAAACACAAGTTCGGAGACGGTATCTGCAATCGATTCAGACAACAGCGCCACGGCAATATCCGGATTGCCGCGTATCAGCCAAACACCCATGAACGAAACCAGCCCCAGCGCCACAGGGATGTACAACCCCATGTAGATCAGGAACACGATCACCGCGACCGAGGCAATTCCAACCTCAATACCACCCATCTTCGGTAAACCTTTCCGGGGCCCGCTACGACCTGCCGTGCCATGCCGGCACAACGTGTCGGATAGCGAATTTCAAAAACTGCAGCATGGTCACGATGCAACCCAGCACGAGGATCGCCTTGATGGGCCATTCGGGAACCGTGAACAGCCCCTCTTCGCCAACAAAGTAATTCAGGCGCCAGGCGTCATAGAGTTCCGGGATCACGCCGTAGAGGACGATCAAAAGGAACACCACGCCCAGGAAATCAAAGATGGCCCCCATGACATGTCCGGCACGGGGATTGCGGCGCTGGACAAGGCCATAGAAACCGTCCGAACGGGTCAACCGCCCCTTCCGGGTCGCATCACCAAGCTGCATGAAAACGATCGCAATGATCGACATCTCAACGAGCTCGTTGACGCCATGGATCGGATGATTAAGCACGGTGCGACTGAACGCATCCGTATCGATCATCACCATCAAGACAAAAATCCAAAGTGACCCGATCGTGTTCATCACAGTCAGGATACGATCCAGCAAATCCTGAGGGGCGCCACTGATCGGTGGCGCCCCCTCGGTCAGATCCGTCATTTCGAACCTACTTTCCGTTCAGGCTCAGGAGCCTGAGTCTTTGTCCCACTGACGCAGGATCGGCTGATTGGCAGCGCGCATGGTGTTCATGTAGGACTTCATAACGACCTTACCCGGATTGCCTTCCTTCTCGCGTGCAGCAACCCAGTCCTTGGCGACGTTGGGCATATTGTCGGCCCACTGCTGACGCTGAGCCTGGCTCAGCTTAGTGATCGTGCCCCCATTTTTCGTGAAAGCCTTGTAGCTGGCATCCGCAAGCTCAAGGGCTTTGACACCCATCTGATCGCGATAACCGATCGAGGCTTCCTGCATGGCGTTCTTCACTTCGTCCGGCAGGGATTCCCAGGTGTCCTTGTTGACCGAGATCACCTTCGAGTTGGCCGTGCCAAGATCGGCTTTGAGCATGTAAGGCGCAACTTCGTAAATCTTGCGACCAACAACGGCTTCCGGCCACAGCATGAAACCATCGAGCACGCCCGTGCCCACCTTGTTGTGATAGGTCACGAGACTACCCGCGACACCAGCAGCACCGAAGCCTTCGAGCCAGCGAAGGTTCAGGCCCGCACTACCCAGCTTCAGGCCCTTCATGTCAGAAAGCTGTGAAACCTTGTCTTTCGAAAAAATCTGGTAGGTATCCAGCACGGCCAGATTGGTCAGATAGACTTGATTGAACTTTTTGAAGGCAGCCTTGAATTCGGGGTGCTTGTCGGCAAGGCCGTCAACGGTCTTGGCCACGAGGCCCGGATCGTTGCTCACGAACGGAGTCGCGTAAGCGACCAGCTGCAACGGCACCTTGTCCGCATGGAAGACCGTGGTCACGACGCCAATGTCGCCGAGGCCCTTCTGCAAACCACCGAGCACACCGCGAACTTTCACGATCTGGCCCCAGGCCTGGTTCCACTCGATCTCGTAATTGCCGGTCTTGGCCAGGCGCTTGTCGATCTCGGGGATGTAATACTTGATGAATTCAGCGACCCAGAGCGACTTCGGCGAATAGCCGTCGATCGCAGCGATCTTGATTTTCTCTGCAGCCGAAGACGGTGCGGCAAACGCCACAGACGCCATCAACGCGCCGATGCTGACAGCACCGAACTTCTTGGCGATGGATTTGGTATTGATCATGGCTTTCTCCCTGTGGGTTGGACCCAAAACTAAATGTGTGGCGCTTCTTGGACGGCGCATCTGGTTCGGAGGATAGAAACGGTTTTCACGTCATTGTGTCAACGATATTCGAAATTATTCTAGAAGTTGAACTATTTTGGAATATAGTTGCCCTCACCCCACGCTTGTAAACCGAACAAGGATGGGCTGGAGCACCATGATGGCAGGCAAACAAAACCCCGTTCGAGACAGCCGCGCCGGTGGCCCAACCGCCGCCACAGCGGTGTACGACCAATTACGCAATGACATCATTGTCGGCGAACTCACCCCCGGCTACAAACTGGGCACTGATGAGCTGCGCAGCCGCTATCAGGTTGGGGTCAGTCCGGTCCGCGAGGCTCTGAACCGCCTCTCCGCTGAAAAACTCGTCTGCTTCGAAGACCAGAAGGGCTTCCATGTTGCCGGGATCGGCGAAGAAGACCTCACCGATCTCATTCGGGTGCGATGCTGGGCTGAAGAAACGGCCATTCGCGCTGCCATGGATAATCCGACCTCAGAATGGGAAGAAGCGATCCTGATCGCCTTTCATCGCCTATCGCGCACGCCCCGTTCTGCGGATGCAAAAAGCTACCTGTTCAATCCCGAATGGGAAGCCCTGCATCACGGCTTCCACATGGCGATCCTGAATAATTGTGGGTCACCCCGCCTTCTCACTTATTGCAACCTGCTGGCCGACCAGGCACTTCGCTATCGCCATCTTGCCGTGGACATCAGTTATCCCGCCCGTGCGGAGGGCGACGAACACAAGGAACTGATGGACAAGGTTCTGGCCGGTAACGTGGAGGCTGCTGTTGTCGCCCATCATGCCCATTTGCGCAAAACCCTGGAAATCATCCTCGGCTCCGGGCTTTCGCTTCCAATAGGCAAAATTGCCATTTAGGATTTTAAATGTGCTAGTTTCCCGACGAATCCTGAGCAACAGGAACATGAACACTAGGACTTATCATGAAGCGCAGTACGGACCGAATTCTGACCACACACACCGGCAGCTTGCCACGACCACATGACGTCGTGGACCTCCTGATGGAGGGCGAAAAGAACCCCGGCACCAAACTCGATGGATTCGATGAGGCCGTTGGCCGCGCTGTCGCGGATGTTGTGCAGAAACAGGTCGATGCGGGCCTCGATGTCATCAATGACGGCGAACAGGGACGTGCGGATTACACGATCCACGTAAAAGACCGGCTGACCGGCTATGGCGGCCCGAACCAGACAATTCCCATGACTGCGGATGAAGAAGAGTTTCCCGAGCTCGCCGAGATGCTCAAGCCCTTTGTCACCCCCCTCACCCATCGCCCGGCCTGCACAGGCGACGTCGGCTGGCTGGATTGGGATTCAGCCCAGGCCGATATCGACCGCGCGGCAAGTGTGATCGGACAAGCCAACGCCGAAGACTTCTTCATGACGTCACCGTCACCGGGCCAGATCGCCCGGTTCCTGCCCAATCTGCATTACGGCACCGAAGAGGAATACATCTTCGCGCTGGCCGAGGTCATGAAGCGTGAGTACGAGGCCATCGTTGATGCCGGTCTCGTACTTCAGCTCGACTGCCCTGATCTAGCACTTAGTCGGCACACGATTTTCAAACATCTCTCGCTCGAAGATTTCCGTAAGGAAATCTCGATGCATGTGGACGCACTCAATCATGCCGTTCGCGATATTTCGGCAGACAAGATGCGAATGCATGTCTGCTGGGCCAGCACGATGGGCCCGCATCACGAAGACGTCCCCCTGGTCGATATCGTAGATATCATCATGGGCGCCAAACCAGCAGCGGTCTCCTTCCCCGGGGCCAATCCGCGTCATGAGCATGAATGGAAGGTCTGGCGCGACGTCAAAATGCCCGAAGGCAAGTTTATCGTCCCGGGCGTAATCGACACCACGTCCAACTTCGTCGAGCATCCCGAACTGGTCAGCGACCGCATCCAGAACTACGCAAGTGTTGTCGGCCGAGAGAACGTTATCGTCGGCGGCGATTGTGGTTTTGGGACCTTTGCCGGACGTGTGCAAGTCGATCGCAACATCGTCTGGATGAAGTTCAAGGCGATGACCGAAGGCGCGGCGATGGCTTCGGAGAAGCTCTGGAGTTAGGCCTGCCCTACGACAGCGGGATCTGGACGTGTTCGGCATAGCCTGCGCGCTCGGAGAGCCGGTCATACCATTTTCGAATGTTGGGACGGTCGGGACGGTCGATATCCATCGCGTACCAGCGATAGATTACGCCCCCGATGGGGATATCCCCCATGGTGAAGTCGTTCCCCGCCACAAAGTCCCGGCCGTCGAGGAAATGATCGAGTACGGCACTGATTTCACCGGCTGATTTCACCCCGGCCGCGATCATGTCCGGGTTTTGCTTCTCGAGCGGCGTGCGGATCAATTGATGAAAGACCGGCCGCAGGGCTGGCCAGAACGTTGCCGTCTGCCAATCCATCCAGCGATCTGCATCAGCGCGAACATGCGGGTCTTCGGGCCATAGCGTGCCACGCCCGTGTTTTTCGGACAGGTAGCGCAGGCAGGCATTCGATTCCCACAGGATAAAGCCATCATCATCGATGGTTGGAACGAGGCGGTTCGGGTTCATCGCCAGATATTCATCGGTGAACCCAAACGCACCCGCCATATCGGGACGGTCATAGGCGACAATCATCTCCGCGCAGCCCCAGAGAAGTTTCTGCACGTTGGACGACGTCGTTCGTCCCCAGATCGTAAGCGCCATAATCGCCCCTATTTGTTTAGTGTTTAGCTAATCACGTTCCACTTTTCGACGACATTGCTGCCGGCCTCACGAAACACTTTAGCAACCGGGCAGTAAATCGGCAGCATTTCCTCAACTTCGACCAGTTGCTCGGGCGTGGCATCCGTCTTCACATTGATCGTGAGCGTGATATTCGGAAACGGAACCGAAATGGGCTCTGCCAGAATGACACCACGACGGTCGAACTCAACGTCACATTCGATCGTCTGAATTTCGAAATTGAGTTTCTTGTGATGTGCGATCCGCGTGGCCACGTTGTTGGTGCAGCCGACCAGTGCCGCCATCATGGTTTCCGTCGGTGACGCGCCGACATTGGTGCCATCGCGCTCGAGCGGCTCATCCGTGATGACCTTGACGTCACGTACGCTGATATCCGTTCGCGAATGCGACACCGCTTCGCCGACCAAGGTGTAAACCGCTTTCTTCACCTGAACTTTTGCACCTGCCATGAAAAACCTTTGGGTAAACTGTGACGTAGGAGCGGCGCAACATAGGCATCGGCATATGGTTCGCATAGACTTGGGAACCGCAAATGCGTAGAAAACATATGTGCCGGAACGTAACTTAATCCTGGTACTGTTCCATAGAGTTCCTGAGGGAGAAGCACGTTGAAGCCCGCCCCATTTGCCTACGTTCGTGCCGAGGCGCTCGATCAGGTTTTTGACCTGCTCGACGAGCATGGTGACGACGCCCGCATTCTGGCCGGTGGCCAGAGTCTGATGGCAACCCTGAACATGCGTCTCTCGGCTCCTACGGTGCTGATCGACATCAATCACCTCGACGGTATGTCGGATATCTCCGTGGAAGGCGACACATTGAAAATCGGTGCGCTGGCCCGCCACGCACAGGTTCTCGAATCAGATGCTGTGCGAACCCACGCCCCGCTTATCACCAAGACCATGCCTCATGTGGCCCATCAGGCCATTCGTAATCGGGGCACATTTGGTGGATCCATTGCCTTTGCCGATCCGGCAGCTGAATTGCCTGCGGTTACACGTGCTCTTGGTGCTCGCTTTGTCCTCCAGGGGCGCGACGGCAAACACACCGTTGCCGCAAATGACTTTTTTCAGGGCCTGTTCGAAACCGAACTGAAAGAAAACGAACTTCTCGTGGGTGCCGAAATCCCCGTTATTCAGGACGGCGAACGCACCGCATTCATCGAACTGGCACGTCGTCACGGTGACTACGCGATTGTGGGCATTGCCATCCAGGGTCGGTTCGACGGTGACACCTTCGCCGATATGCGGGTGGGATTTTTTGGTGCCGGCGACCAGCCGATTTTGGCAACCAGCGCAAGCGACGCCCTGAACGGCCAACCCAATAATCACGAGACGATCAAGCGGGCGCAGGAAGCGCTGGACGCCGATCTTGACCCGATGCCCGACCTCAACGGTCCGGCAGAAATGAAGATGCATCTCGCCCGTGTGCTGACCAAGCGCGCGCTCGAAGAACTCACGTCCTAGACGCGCGGAGAAGAAACATGGACCAGAACGTCGACATCACACTGAACGTCAACGGCCAGCAGGTCAGCCAGCGCGTTCCCGCCCGGACCAACCTCGTCGATTTCGTCCGCTATGAGCTGGAGCTCACCGGCAGCCATGTCGGCTGCGAGCATGGTGTCTGTGGAGCCTGCACCATTCGTGTCGATGGCGATATCGTACGCGGGTGCCTGATGCTCGCAGCCCAGGCCGAAGGCGCATCGGTCGAGACTATCGAGGGACTTTCGGACAACGGCGAAATTGCCGATCTCCAGAAAGCGTTCCACGAGCGCAACGCCGTGCAATGCGGGTTCTGCACCCCGGGCATGCTGCTGACCGCCCAGGAGCTACTGGCCAAGAACGATACGCCGTCGCGCGAGGAAATTCGGGAATTCATCTCGGGCAATTACTGCCGCTGCACTGGCTACCAGGCGATCGTTGATGCGATCGAGACGGTAGCCGAAGAGCGCCGCGGCTAGGTCAACCGCCGCAACCTCAATGAATAAACGGGCGCCGAGGCGCCCGTTTTCATTCCCCTATTCGGCAGCTGCCGATTCGATGATATTGCCGTCTGCATCGAGTTTGAGACCGGTGGCCCGCGCCTGATCCAGAATATCTTCAGGCCAGTTGACTTTCGACGCTTCGGTCCCGCCGACAATTCCGATCATCAACGCATGGGAATTCCCCGCATTGTAGAAGCCCCGCATGACGTTGGGGGGCACAGAGATGCAGTCCATTGGCCCCAGGATCACTTCTTCCCGGTCATCTCCCTGATTCCAGTAGATCGACCACGATCCGGTGAGCGGGATAAATACTTCGACGGTGGGATGCGAATGAAATGACGCGCCCTTGCCCGGTTCGGACCCGATATAGGCGATGTGAAACCCATCAACGTCGGTGATGGCCACCGGGTTGTCCGGGTCTTCGGCCACCCCCTGGCCAATAATCGAATAGAGATCACGTTCGTATTCCGGCAAGCGGGTATCCACAAACATCTGCGAATTTGGTTTCTGGTCCTTCCAGTACGCCACCCGCTTCATCATGTCGTCACGGGGCATAATCTCGATATCGTCACTCATCCTTTGGTCTCCACATCTTCGGCTTTGTATGCAGCATCACACAAAAAAAGCGGCGATGCCTCCTCTCGAAGACATCGCCGCCATTTTAGACCCGATTGGGTTTCAAATCATCGGAAAGAGAAACCAATCTGATGGTTAAAGATGATTCCCGAGCTCCAGGTGATCGGCTCGGTCGTCATTTCCGGCAGGATCCAGACGAGCAAGAGCGTGATCAGGATTAGGATCCAATAGGGTATCGACCCGGCAAAAATCTCCGACAATTGAACCGATTTATCCGGCACAGCGCCCTTCACCGCGTATACGAGTAATCCGACCGGCGGTGTCAGCAATCCAGCTTCAATTGCCAAGATCCCCATGATCGCAAACTGATACTCGTTGTAGCCAAAGTTCTGGGCGATCGGCCAGAAGATTGGAACCGTAAGCAAGATGATTGAACCGGAATCCAGCAGCGTGCCAAGCACGAGCCAGATCACAATCATCATCAGGATCGCCACATTCGGATCAATCCCCGCACCGCCAACCGTGTCCGTGATCAAGTTGACCACGCCGCCGGTCGTCAGAAGCCGTGCGTACATCTGAGCCGTCAAAAGCAGGAACAGAATGGGCGCAATGACCTTCCCGGAGTCGATAATGGATTCGCGGATGCCTTCCCAGCGCACGCCCTTGATTAACGCGAGCACCAGACCGAACAACGCACCGAGCGCAGCGGCTTCAGACGGTGTAGCAAGTCCCACCCAGATGCTGCCCAGCACCGCAACGATCAGGAAGATCACGCCACCGCCACTGATCAATTCCTGTGTGGTGAGCTTTTCATTCGACAAATCGACAGCCGGTGCCAAGGACGGCTTGATCATCGCCGTACCTGAACAATAGAACGCCATCAAAAGCGCGAGCACCAAACCGGGAATAATGCCAGCGAGAAAGAGGAAACCAATCGAGATTTCCGTAACAATGCCCCAGATGATCAGGAGCACGCTCGGCGGAATTAGCATTCCGAGACACGCACTACCGGCGACCGATCCCAATGCAAATTTACGGCCGTAGCCGGCTTTCATCATTTCCGGATAGGCCAAACGCGAGAACGCCGCCGCCGAAGCAAGGCTCGTTCCGGTCACCGCGGCGAACACCGCGTTGCCCGCGACCGTCGCAACCGCGAGTCGTCCGGGAATACGCTTCAAGCCAAAATTCATGACTCGATAGAGATCAGCTGCAGATCCCGATCTGCTGACGAACTCGCCCATAAGCACAAACAGAGGAATCACCGCAAAGACGAAATCCCGAAGCGCAAAGAACGATGTACTGCCCACCTGGCCTGCGGCCAGCTCGTACGAGCCGAACATTATCCATGTGCCGACGAGTGCACTCACGCCAAGCGAAATACCGATGTGAATTCCGCCGACGACGGCAAGAATTAGCACTACCAGCATTAATAGTACGGCTGAAGTTGGATCCATTTTAGTACGCCCCCTTATCCCGTTTTGTTCCGCCGTGGCCAGTGGCACGCTGCGGACGGGTTTTGGTTTAAATTATTAGATTTGTGACCCGGAAACCGCGTCGACCTTGCCTTCTTCCTCTTCCGTGATCGCTTCGCCACCAAACACGAAATGGACGAGTAGCACGAGATAGGTAAAGGCCGATATCAGCGAAAAGATGAAGATCATCGTACGAACCGGATAGATGGGAACACTGATCGAGCCCTCGCCTTCCCGTTCATCAACTTTCCAACCGATGACCATATCTTCGAAGCTGCCATACGCGATCGACAGGAAGAACCAGACACCAAGCACGCCGACAAGAATGTCGATTATCCGCCGGGCCGTGGCGCTCACGTTCTGATAGACCACAGTCGTGCGAAGATGAGCGCCACGGTAAATCGTGTACGGCATCTGCAGGAACAGGATCGAAACCATCGAGTTCGCGACGATCTCAATTGTCCCATCAAAGGGAGAATTGAAGAATGTCCGCCCGGTAATATCGTAGAGAATCAAAAATGCCAGCGCCAATGCCCAGAATGCAGCAATCGTGCTGCAGACACGCGTGACAGTATAAACGACTCGATCGACCATAAACCCCTCCCTTTAAACACCACTGCTGGTCACAACAGTGATGCAAATTACAGGATTCGTGCCTCCCCGCGCGAATCCGTGGGCGAACCTAACAGAATGAAAGCCTATGTAAAATCAGCGATCTGATTGTTTTTGCCTTTTTTTGCCTCCCACTTGCCTCCTTCTCATCTAACACTCGTGATCAGTTCGCCACATTTGACGACTAGCCTGTTAGCTACCAAATTGGCACCAACTCCTGCATGCGTCCGGATCAATAATCTGAAAGGCAGGCAGTGGCATGGCCAGATGTTTTGACATTCGATTTATAAGCCCTAGCTTTTGCCAGCAATAACTGCTTTTCTCTTCGCGACAACGACAGACGTATCGCCCCTTTTAGGCGGTTCGGTTTTGTCGTTTCGTAACAACGAAAAATGTTCCAAGGGAGACAAACAGTGACAGCACGTAAGCACCTCACCAGTGTTGCAGCAGCGGGCGTATTAGCCGTCGCAGCAGCCGCAACAACCACTTCGGCCGTGGCCGACAACTTCAACCTGCGTATCGCTGCCGGCCATCCGTCTGCACCGCTTG
The DNA here is from genome assembly GCA_964276015.1 of uncultured Alphaproteobacteria bacterium. Lineage (GTDB taxonomy): Bacteria > Pseudomonadota > Alphaproteobacteria > UBA6615 > UBA6615 > JABJAG01. Next base: position 96,867 of record CAXYDO010000002.1, read on the forward strand.
CCAGCGTGAACCAGCTCAATAAGACCTTCGTTCCGAATGTGACCAAGCGCGTCGCAGAGGAAACCGACCACACGGTTCGGTTCATTGAGGGTTATGGTGGCACGATCGCCAACCTGTTCGAGGTTCTCGAATCTACTCAGAAAGGCCTGGTCGATATTGGCGCGATGTGCTCGTGCTTTGAGCCGACCAAGCTGTTCGTCCACAACATGAACTACTTCAACCCATTCATCTCGGGTGATCCGAAGATCATGGGTCCGACCTCGCGTCAGATCCATAAGGAGTTTGATTACTTCTACAAGGTATTCTCGGACAACTATAACCAGACCTATATCGCCAACGGTGCGTTCGATGATTACGGCTTGGGCACAAAGTTCCCGTGGACGAAAATGGAAGAGCTCAAGGGCGTAAAGATTGGTGCTGCCGGTCCTAACCTTCCCTGGCTTGACTATGCAGGTGCCTCCAAGGTCCAGACCAACCTGAACGAAGTCTACAACGCCCTGCAGTCGGGCGTGTATTCGGGTGTTGTGATTTTCCCGGCTCCGTATTTCGGCTTTAAGTTCGGCGAAGTCGCCAAGTACTACACGACCATGGGCTGGGGCTCGGTGGTTGCGTATCCGGTGACCGTCAACAACGACACCTGGGCCAAGCTGCCTGACTCCGTGAAGAAGATCATCACGGAAGAGACCGGTGTCTACAACGTTGCGGTTGAAGACGAAGGCGTACGCAAGTTCAGCTCCGCTCTTGTAAACCTCAAGAAGCAGGGTGTGACGGTTCGCGATCTCGGTGATGACGAGCGAAACAAGATGGCCAAAGCTGTCGAGCCGTGGGTCCAGCAGAAGGCCGCTGAGTACGAGAAAAAGGGCTTCCCGGGAAAAGCCACGTTCAATCGCCTCTATGAGTTGGCGAAAAAGAACGGTGCCACGCCGGTGCATGACTACACCATCAAGTAGCCTCGGCTTCTCGAAACGGAAAAGGGCGACCTCCGGGTCGCCCTTTTTTGTTGCCGACTTATACGAAATTAAGAAAAGGAGCGGCCTGACCGCACCGCCCTCTTCTCATTTCCACATGGGAATATTCTATTCGGCGGCGTCGGTCGCCCCGATGCCGATGTTGCGACCGGCGTAACGACGCAGACGCAGATCGGCCTGTTCCTTATGACCCCAGAAGCGCTCGACCTCGCACAGGCGCGAGCAGTAATCACCGATCACGGCGCTCGCCTCTTCGGTGATCTGCTGATAGGTGCAGGTCTTCATAAACTTGCCGACCCACAATCCGCCCGTGTAGCGCGCCGCGCCTTTCGTGGGCAGGGTATGGTTGGTGCCAATGACCTTGTCGCCATAAGCAACATTGGTTTCAGGCCCGATGAACAGCGCCCCGAAATTGGTCAAATTATCCAGATACCAGCGCGGATCCTCAGTCAGGATCTCCACATGCTCGTAGGCGATGCGGTCAGCCTCGTCGCGCATCTCGTCACGGGTATCGCAAAGAATGATCTGGCCGTAGTCCTTCCACGCGACCGAAGCGATATCGGCTGTCGGAAGGATCTTGAGCTGGCGTTCGACCTCTGCAGGAATAGCTTCGGCCAGCTCACGAGAATTGGTAATGACCGCTGCGGGTGAGTTCGGGCCATGTTCGGCCTGGCCCAGCAAATCGACCACAACCATTTCGACATCTGCGGTGTGATCGGCGACCACGAGAACTTCTGTCGGACCAGCAAACAAATCGATGCCGACCTTGCCATAGAGCTGACGCTTGGCTTCGGCCACATATGAATTACCCGGGCCGACCAGCATGACGCAGGGATCGATTGTCTCCGTCCCCAGCCCCATGGCCGCAACAGCCTGAACGCCACCCATGCAATAAATTTCGTCGGCACCGGCAAGATACATCGCAGCGATGGTTGCCGCATGTGGGCCACCCTGGTTCGGCGGGGTACAGGCGATCACGCGCTTCACGCCCGCGACTTTCGCTGTGACGATCGACATATGGGCTGAGGCCACCATCGGGTACCGTCCGCCGGGGACGTAACAGCCGACGCTGTTGACCGGAATATTCTTATGACCCAGGCGAACACCGGGAATGGTTTCGACCTCCACGTCGTGCATTGAGTCACGCTGGACCTGGGCGAAGTTGCGCACCTGCTCCTGGGCGAACTTGATGTCGTCAATCGTCTGCTCGGGCAGCGAGTCCATAAGCTCCTTGATCTCGGCATCAGAAAGACGAAAGCTTTCCGGCGACCATTTATCGAACTTCTCCGACAACTCGCGGACCGCAGCGTCGCCGCGGGTCTTCACCTCGTTGAGGATACCGACAACGATTTCACGGACCTTCGAGTCGGCTTCATCCGTCGCTTCGGAGTCCATACCCGCTTTCAGAATTTCGATAGCCATTTGATACTTCCTTGGTTTTCCGAATTGTCATTTTTTAAACACGGAGGGCGGCACCGGCAACCCCGAAACCGCCCTCTACTCGTGCAATTTTGACGCAGGAACTACTTGATCGCCTGCGGATTGATCGGTGAGCCGACACCGCCGGTGATCGGCAGCGGCGGGGCGACGAACATGAATTCGTACACACCGTCATTTGCGCAATCATTGGCGAGGTCCTTGAGATAGAAAATTTCGCCCATGGTAATGCCGATCTGTGGGATCACGATCCAGTGCCAAGGCTGGAACACATCATCGGTCTCGTTCGGAATAACCTCACAGCCCCATGTATCAGCACAAATCGCCGCGATCTCCATATCGTGCATCCAGTCGCAGGTATGGAACGACACGCCCGGGGCTTCACCGCCGGCATAGCCACCCCATTCACCATTCTTCAGGCACCGCTCCATGTGACCGGTACGGTAGAGCACGAAGTCACCGCGCTTAATCTCCACGCCTTGCGCCTTGGCACAGGCATCCAGATCTTCCGCGTCGATCGCCGTACCATCGTCGAGGGAATCAACCCCCGCCCAACGGGCGATGTCGAGCAGCACGCCCCGGCCGACCATCTTGTTACGCATCTTGTGGATCGCGTTTTTCTCGGCACCGTTGGAACCAACCAACGTGGCGTCATAGCCGTTCCACATTTTATCATTGTTGAAGACATGGCCGAGGGCGTCCCACTGGGTGCCGCACTGCAACGGCAGGGACACGGCGTCGTCAGCATACTGGCTGGGGTATTTCTTGCCCGGAACCTTCTGCTTGCCCTGAACCGCATCCGTACCGGTCGCGAGCATTGTATGGATCGGGTTCCAGCGGCCGCCAAACAAACCGTTCTGCGGGCCGTCGCTGTCGAAGTTCAGGCCGAGAGCAAACACTTCTCCGCGCTTGACCAGGCCGGCCGCAGCCTTGCGCTCTTCGTCACCGGCAAAATTGATGGTGCCCCATTCGTCGTCCGGACCCCACTTGCCCCAGTTCTTGTTACGCTCGGACTTCGCTTTGATCATTTCCATGTCAAAACGGTACTGCGGGTCGTCATATTTATGCATTTCAGCTCTCCCCCGAATGCGTGTTTGGCAGCACTTATGCGCCTTGCCGTATTTCTTAAAAAAACAGACTCTAGCAAAACAAAGGGGCCATGCTCCAATGGAACACGGCCCCCCGGGCACACATATTTTCGTCAGGCTACTTGATGGCTTGGGGATTAATCGGTGATCCGGTGCCTCGGGTGATGACCAGCGGCGGTGCGGACAGGAAGAATTCGTAAACCCCATCTTCCGCACAATCTTCGACCAACTCACGCAGATACCAGATTTCACCATGCACGATCCCGATATGCGGGATGGTGACCCAATGCCAGGGCTGATTGAGGCCCGGAACACTGCGGTTCGGACGCACTTCGATACCCCAGGTATCGGAGCAGATGCCCGAAATCTCTTTCTTGTGAATCCAGTCGGCCGTCTCAAACGCCAACCCCGGTGCATCACCACCGGCGTATCCACCCCAATCACCCTTATCGAGGCAATCGGCCATCTGACCGGTGTTGAAGATCACGAAGTCACCACGACGCACTTCCACGCTCTGCTTCTTTGCGGTCTTTTCCAGATCTGCAATGGTAATTTCCTCACCATCAGCCAGGCGCTTCTTACCCTTCATCTTGGCCACGTCAAGGAGGACGCCGCGACCGACCATCTTGTCGGCAAAGTGCTCGATACCGTTCTTGTGGGCGCCACGAACGTCGACGAGGGTCGCGTCATAACCGTTCCACATCTTGTCGTCCGTAAAGACATGAGCCAGCGCATCCCATTGGGTGGCGCATTGGGTCGGCAGGTTGATCGCATCATCGGCGTAGCGCATGCCAGCAAGCGGCTCCTGAATGCCCTGCACGGCGTCCGTACCAGTGGCCAGCATCTGATGCATCGGGTTCCAGCGGCCGCCGAACAGACCGTTCTGCGGACCATCCTCATCCAGGTTAAGACCCAGACGGAAGACCTTGCCTTTTTTCACCAGCTTGGCAGCATCAGTGATCATCTCCGGTGTGATGTAATTGAGCACACCGAGCTGATCGTCCTTGCCCCACCTGCCCCAGTTATTAAGCTGTCGGCATTTGCGCATAACGTCCGCTTTGGTGAGCAGCTTCTTCTTGCTCGCGGCACGTTTCGCTGCCGGCTTCTTTGTGATCGCCGTCTTCGCCGTTGCTTTCTTGGCCATTATTCGTTCCCTCGACTGTCTTGATTATAAATTTTGAAACTCGAAAGCCGGTCTTACAACCGAACTTGGCGTCGGTTATGGTCGCACCAAATCCGGATTGCAAGAATGCAATCACCAGTATTAAGACAATGTGACGTGGAGTGAATGACATGAGTGTTGCCGAAGCAAACAACCTGACAACGCCGTCCCTGCGCCTGGATGGCCTGGTCGCCCTCGCCAGCGGCGCCGGACGCGGCATCGGGCGTGGTGTCGCACTTTCGCTGGCCGAAGCCGGTGCGGAGGTGGTGCTTGTCAGTCGCACCGAGGCAGAACTCAATGCCGTGGCCGAAGAGATTCGCGCCGCCGGCGGCAAGGCCACACCGATCGTCTGCGATGTCACCGATCTCTCCCAGGTGACCGAACGCATCGAAAGCCTCGAGCGCATCGACATTCTGTTCAACAATGCCGGCGCCAATCGCCCCGAACCCTTCATCAATGTCTCCGAGGAAAACCTCGATTTCCTTCTCGACCTCAACATCAAATCGATGTTCATCGTCGCCCAGGCCGCCGCCCGGCGGATGCTGGCCGGTGGGCGCGGCGGATCGATGATCCACATGTCCTCCCAGATGGGCCATGTGGGCTCTCCCAACCGGACCGTCTATTGCGCCACTAAGCACGCCGTCGAAGGCATGAGCAAAGCCGTGGCCGCCGAGCTGGCACCCCAGAACATCCGCAGCAATTGCATTGGACCCACCTTCGTCGAGACCCCGATGACGGCGCCGATGTTTGAGAACCCGGAATTCCGGCAATTCGTGATGGATCGGATACCGATGGGTCGCATGGGCAAGATTTCCGACGTCACGGGGTCCGTCGTGTTCCTGGCCTCACCGGCCTCCGAGCTGATTACCGGGGCGAGTCTCACCATCGACGGCGGCTGGACCAGCGTCTGAGTTCTCTTCACACTGCCGTGAGCGCCATTTAGGTAAATCGCTCTATCGTTAAAAGATTCTGCCCCATAACTGTCGCACATGACTATCATGATTAGAGGTTTGCTTCCGTCGCAGCTCAAGAATCGTTACAATTGGGTTAGCTTATGACCACAGTGTGCTGTCCATTAAGAAGTTGCGTCCGATAAGGAGACCAAGATCAATGTCTGCTCCCGCCCGTGGGGATTCCTACGCCTATCCGCGTTTCAAGATGAGTAATTACGAGCTTGGGTATTTCCCAGGCCCGAAAGCCGGTGAAACCGTCAATTACGACTACACGCTGACCGATCTGGACGGCAAGGAAGTCTCCTTGAACGATTACAAGGGTAAATGGCTGGTGATCGAATCCGGCAGCCTGACCTGCCCGATGTACGTCAAGAACGTAAAGCCCTTTGCCAAGCTGAAGGAAAAGTTTCCCGACGTTGAATGGCTGGTGGTTTATGTCCGCGAGGCCCATCCGGGCGAGAAAGCCAAACAGGCGACGACGATCGACGGCAAAATCGAATACGCCAAGCGCAACCGCGACGACTACGCCGAAAATCGTAAGATCATCGTCGATGACGTCGAAGGGAAATGGCATCACGATTGGGGCCTGCTTCCCAACACGGTCTATGTGATCAACCCGGACGGTCAGGTGACGTACCGGGCAGACTGGTCGTTTGCCCACCATGTGGAACGTGCGCTGGAAAATCGGGACACCATCAACCCCGATGAACACGTCGCGATTCTCGGGGCATCACCGTTCATCACTATCCCGGTCACCCTCAAGGGTGGATGGGTCGCCTTGTTCGATATCCTGATTGTCTTCCCGAAAGTCTATTACATGCACTTCAAGCTCGATATCCAGACCTGGAAGGCCAAGCGCCAGGCGCGGAAGCAAGCTGCATAACCGAGAATCGGAAATTATTATCAATCGAAAGACCGGGCAGAAATGCCCGGCCTTTCGATTGAATTAGGATGACGTGAGCGTGCGCGCTGTAACGTCCAACACCCCTTCCAGGGTGCGATCAACCGCATCCTCAATGAACGCCGCCAGATCGGGCTCTGTCTTCGCGCCATAAATGTGCTTGCGTACAAAATAATAGAAAACCGCCGCATGTATGTGCCACGCCGCCTCTATCTCCAGCCCGGTGATCGGTAATTCGGACGGTGTTGGGGCCCCCACGGCTGCCCTCGCCTCACACGCGATGGGGGTCAGAAGCTGATCTTCCAACAAGGAGATGTAGCGCCGGTTGATGTCCTCACCAGCCAGTCCGGCAAACATGTAGATGCGGATCCACTCATAGGTCAGGACGTCGCGCGCATAGACACCGTAGAACGCGATCAACCGGTCGCGCAGCGAACGCTCGCGATCGGCGATCAAGGTGGTCCATTCAGGACGCCAGCGGCCGACGAAGACTTCTTCGTACACCCGTTCGATCAAATCCTGCTTGGTCGGAAAATATCGATAGATCAACGGTTGGGTCACCCCGAGCCGCTGCGCCAGTTCGCGGGTTTGACCCGACAGACCCACCTCGGCGAAAAATGCGATCGCGCCGTCAACGATAAGACGTTCGCGTTCCGCAGGGGAAAGCCGTTGTCGCGGGGTCTCCGCGGTTTTGCTCAAGCTAGAGGACCGGATTATCCGAACCGAGCCCAAGCGCGATCCGACCGAAGGTCGCACCCGCGACATCCATATTGAAGGCGATATGGGCCCGCGCTGCATGAATATCCCGGAAAGCCCGCGCAATCGGGTTGCGGGTATAGATGCCGCCCCCGCCACTGGCCTGATACAGCTTGTTAACCGCCTCGATGCAGAGATTGGCGCTGTAGGCGCCGTTGCGGCGGAATTTGGCCTTGGTCTCCAGGTCAGGAATTTTGCCGCGTCCGGCGATATCCATCGACAGGTCGCAATCGCCAATCATCATCAGCCGTGCTGCTTCGATGGCCGCACCGGCTTCAGCAACCTTGATCTGAACATTCTGAAGATCGGCGATCCGCGCCCCGGTGTAATTCGCGGTCCGGGACTTCATGCCGTCGACGTAGTTTTGATACACACCTTCGGCGATCCCCAGCGGGGTTCCCGACAGGACATAGGCGAAGGGTGCGATGACCGGAATCTGGTAGAGCGCACCGGGATTAACGTCACTTCCCGGCGTCGGACCACCCTTCACGTCATCCGCGGAAACGGTCATGTATTCGGGGACAAAAATCTCATCCGCAGCTGAATCCTTCGAGCCGGTGCCCTGCAATCCCGAGGTAAACCAGGTGTCGATCACCTCATGCTCTGATTTGCGCAACAGGAACATGCGCGCCTCTTTTTCGGGGTGATCTTCATCAGCCTCGACCATGCCGCCGAGCATATTCCACTCGCTCGGATCGATACCCGAACAGAACGGCCAGCGACCGCTCAGCAGATACCCCCCATCAACGCGCTTGGCGCGCCCGGCGGGGAATATCACCGACGCACAGATCAGCGTGTCTGCGGTTTCGCCGTTTTTGCCCCAGACTTCGTCCTGGGCCGCTTTTGGCCACATCGCCAGCATCCAGTTATGGCTGGCCAGATTGGACACATTCCAGCCGCTCGAGGCGCAAGCTCGCGATACGACCGCCCCCACATCGACCAGCATGGCTAAATCGAGTTCCAGTCCTCCGACCCGTTTGGGCTGCAGAATTTTGAACAGCCCGGCGTCGTGAAAATCCCGAACATTTTCTTCGGGCAAGCGACGCTGCTCGGATGCAGCTTCAGAGCGTTCAGCCAGGATTGGCAAAAGTTCTTCGGCGCGTGCCAATACCGTCTTGCGGGAAACGGCTTCGGAACTATCTACATTGGACGGGGTCATGGCGGGTTCTTGTAACTGGTGTGGCGTAAGCATTATCGTTTATCAGACGATAAATAACTGACCGCACCATCGCGCACAACCCTATTGTTCAACTGATAAATTATTCGGACGTTATCAGAACGGCCCGAAAATCATTGACGTTGGTTCGTGTGGGTCCGGTCATAACCAAATCCTGAATAACCGCAAACAGGCTATAGGCATCATTCCTGTCCAGAACATCCTGGGCAGACAAACCGGCTTGTTCCACGCGGTTGATTGTATCTGGTGTGACGATAACGCCGGCGTTGTCCTCTACCCCGTCGATGCCGTCCGTGTCGCACGCGATGGCGTATATTCCCGACTCGCCCTCCAGACCAACCGCAAGGCCAAGTGCATACTCTGCATTACGACCGCCTTTTCCCTCGCCGCGGACCGTCACGGTGGTTTCCCCACCTGAGATTATGACCAGCGGAAGGTCTGCGGCTCGTTCCTGCTTCAAACGTCGGGCCAGACGGGCGTGTTCGGCACCAAGATCGCGTGCCTCTCCCTCAAGGTCAGCCCCCAGGGAAACAACTTTCAGGCCCAGGCTTTCCGCATGATCCGCGGTCGCCACGATCATATCAGCCGGTCGGGCCACGATAATGTTCTCGACCCTGTCGAAAATCGGATCGCCAGGTTTGGGTGTTTCCCCCGCCTCTCCGGCAAGTAGCCCCCGAACGCTCTCGGGCAACGCGATTGCGTAACGCTCAAACAATGCCAACGCTTCCGAAGAAGTGGTCGAGTCGGGAAGCGTTGGTCCGGACGCGATCACAGAAGGATCATCACCGGGCACATCCGAGATCATCAGCGAGACGACCCGTGCCGGGTAAGCTGCGGCGGCCAAACGGCCTCCTTTGATGGCAGAAATGTGCTTGCGCACGCAGTTCATGTGTCCGATCGGGGCGCCAGACCGTAGCAAGGCCCGGTTAACCTTAGCTTTTTCGGCCGCGCTCACACCTTCGGCCGGCAGTGCCAGCAACGCCGAACCACCCCCGGAAACCAGGCAAAGCAAAAGATCACGTTCGTTCAGCTCGCGAACCAGAGCGAGAATACGGGTGGCTGCCGCTTCTCCGGCCGCATCAGGTACAGGATGGGAGGCTTCAACGATCTTGATCCGTCCGCAATCCACGCCATGGGCGTACCGGGTGACCACAATACCTTCCAATCGGTCAAACCAGCCGCCTGCTTTTGCCGTTACTTCCACGCTACGCGCCATGGCGGCAGACGCTTTGCCAGCCCCCACTACGACAATGCGTCCGCGCTCGGGAATAGAGGGCAAATGATCGCGCACACAGCGCATGGGGTCCGCGGCTGCGAGCGCGTGCTCGAACAGGGCGCACAACAATTGGCGGTTCGGGCCGATATCCACATTATTCACGCTAATTTGTACCACCACGCCCCCTTGCGAACACAACTCAGCCAGATATTATCCTCGCATAGCCTACGGGCGGCAAAATAAGAAATATAAATGCAATCAAGCCGTATCGGGGGCCTCACAAAATTGGCAATGCGCCAGCTATGGCTGGTGCAAAAGGACAGGTGTCCTGTGCCGGAGGTGTTGGGCGCCCAGCTGAAACAAGTAGAAATATCAACAACTTAAACTCAGGAGTTAAATCATGAGCGGAGCCGATACGGCCTGGATTCTAACTTCGACGGCACTGGTACTTTTCATGACGCTTCCCGGGCTCGCATTGTTTTATGCGGGATTGGTGCGTGCCCAGAATGTGCTGTCGGTTCTTATGAATTGTTTTGCCATCGCGGCGACAGTTTCAATTCTCTGGTTTGTGGTTGCCTATTCGATCGCATTCGGAGACGGAAATGCCTGGTGGGGCGGGCTTGGAAAGTCTTTCCTTTCCGGTGTCGACGTCGACACGATGGCCGGCACCATTCCGGAAAACCTGTTCTTTATGTTCCAGATGACCTTCGCGATCATCACCCCTGCGCTGATTGTCGGCGCCTATCCCGAACGCATTCATTTCTCCTTCGTCATCGTGTTCTCACTGATTTGGGTGGCCCTCGTTTATGCCCCGGTCGTGCACTGGGTCTGGGGTGGCGGGTTCCTCGCCGAAATGGGCCTGATCGACTTCGCCGGTGGCGTCGTCGTCCATGTGACCGCGGGTACTTCGGCGCTCGTGCTAGCGATGATGTTGGGGCCACGTCGTGGCTTTCCCAATGAAGTGCAACCGCCGCACAATCCGGGCATGACCATGATCGGGGCTGCCATGCTGTGGGTTGGCTGGTTCGGCTTCAATGCCGGCTCCGCCCTCGCCGCAGATGGTGGGGCCGCACTGGCCATGACCGTGACGCATATTGCGGCGGCCGCGGGTGCCATCGCCTGGTCGGTGATGGAGTTGATCCGCTACCGCAAGGCAAGCTTGGTCGGGGCTGTAACAGGCATGGTTGCGGGTCTCGCGACCATAACGCCAGCTTCGGGATCCGTTGGTCCGATTGGAGGACTTTGCCTCGGCCTGGCCGGCGGCATTGTCTGCTACTTTATTACCCAGCTTGTAAAACAGCGTTTGAAGATCGACGATTCCCTGGACGTGTTTGCGGTGCATGGCATCGGCGGTGCGCTCGGCACGCTGCTGGTCGCGTTCTTTGTCTCCGTCACGCTTGGCGGAAATGGAGTTTCCGAAGGCATGACCGTGGGCAGCCAGCTTGGCATCCAGGCATTCGGAATCGCCGTTGTGGCCGTCTGGTCCGGGGTCCTGACATTCATCATCGCCACAGTGGTGAAGAAGTTTTGCAAGTTCCGGGTCGACGAAGAAACCGAGGTCCAGGGCCTCGATCTCGCAATGCACGGCGAACGCGGCTACCACAGCATGTAGCCCCGCGTTATGAAATTGACTGTGGGATGGCACCGGAAAGCCCGGTGTCATCCCCAACAAGACTGGAAATGACATGAAATTCATTGTCGCAATTATCAAACCGCATAAGCTCGACGAAGTACGCGAAGCGCTTGCTGGCGTCGGCATCGAGGGCATGACGGCCAGCGAAGTCAAAGGCTACGGGCGTCAGAAGGGTCAAACCGAAATTTACCGCGGTGCCGAATATCAGGTGAACTTTGTTCCCAAGGTCAAAATCGAGGTCGCCGTCGATGACGCGGTCGCCGATAGCGTGGTCGAAGCAATCCGCAACGCTGCCAACACCGAGAAGATCGGGGACGGCAAGATCTTTGTCCTCGACCTCGAGAACGCGGTACGTGTGCGAACGGGCGAAACCGGCGCCGACGCGCTCTAGAGCTCGTCCAACCCGGATTTGGCTTCCATCATCTTGATCGCCGCCGTGAGATTCTCCCCACCGTAACCCGCTTCGATCGTCTGCTCGAACGTGGCCAGCATGGCATCCCCGATGGCGAGCGGCACTCCTGCTGCATGACCCGCTTCACTGATCAGTCGTGAATCCTTGACCATCTGCTCAGTGGTGAACTGCGGCGTGAAGTCCCGCGCCTTCAGCGGCGCAACATTGTACTGAATATAGGGCGACGCGGCCGCACTGACACCGATCACGTCGATCATCTGGTTCCAGTCCAGCTCACCTTTCCGGCCCAATGTGAGCGCCTCAGCCAACACAGCCCCGGTGGTTCCGACCAGAAGATTGATGACCAGTTTCAGGTAGCGCGCCTGGTCACCGTCCCCGAGATAGAAATTCTGGGCCCCCATCGCATCGAAGATCGGCTCGCAGCGCTCATAGGCTGCCGCCGGTCCTGACACCATGATCGTCAGCTTTCCCGCCTCGGCAAGCGCGATACTCCCCGATACCGGTGCCCGCAAATAGGCAATTCCAGCGGCTTCCGCGGCAGCCGAAACCTCCGCAGAGACCTCCGGCGACACCGTACTCATATCCACATAAATGCTGCCGGGCTTCATGACGACGAAAATCCCTGCCTTCCCCAATGTCACGGACCTCAGCACCGCGTCGTTGGGGATCATGGAAAACACAATTTCGGAAACCGCCGCGAGCGCGACATTTGAAGCCGCAGCAGTACCGCCAGCAGCCACGACACCAGAGACATTTTCAGGGATCGGATCGAACAGCGTCACCTGGCCACCTGCCGTTATGATGTTGCAACTCATGGGGCCGCCCATCTTTCCCGTACCTATCCAGCCGATTTTTATATCCATCATATGGTCTCCTGTTCAAACGCAATCCGGCGCCGCATTGCAGGCGGCGCCGGATCACGTAACGTTTTCAAACTAGGACGAGCTCATGCTCGCACGTTCGCTATAGGCTGCCTCTGCATCCTTCACGCTGGCATCGTCCTTCATCACGAAGTCGAAAACGCCCTCATAAAACGCGCCGCTAAAGCCGTACTCTTCGGCCCGCGCCGCATCCTCGACCTTCGCGTAAGGAATGATCAGCGATTCCTTCACACCGAACACGGCGTCGGAATCCAGATACTTGCTATCGCTGTTGAACATCTCGGTCTGGATGGTCTGGTAGCCATCCTTGTAGATGAGATAGTGCAAATGCGCCGGACGCCATGAATGGCGGCCCGTCCCATGCAGGATGAGACCAACCGGGCCGTCCGTGGGCACAGGATAGTCGACAGGCTTGCGGGACCGGAACCAGTACCGTCCGTCAGCACCGGTCTTGAACTTGCCGCGATAGGCGTAGTCCTCATAGTCCTTCGGCTGCCCCACCTGGGCCTCGTAGAACATGTTCGGAGAGGTTTGCCACAGATCAAGAATAACGCCCTCGATCGGGTTACCCTCGCCATCAAGAACACGGCCCTGCAGGAAAGCGTCCTCGCCCTCATCATCATTGAGGGAAATATCAAATCCCATCTCGCGGGCGGGCGCACCTTCACGATAAAACGGCCCCAGGAGGCTGGATTCAGTCGCGCCGGTCCGCACCCGATCGCCGAGAATTTCGACCAGTGCCGTCATCCCCAGCACGTCACCGAGCAGCACGCCTTCTTCACGCTTGTCGTCTGAGATATGGCCAACATTCTGAATAAACCGTGCCGCATAGAGCAGTTCATCGGGGCTCAGGTTAACTTCACGAATGAAGTCATGAGCGTGCCGGGTCAATGCCTCCATGATCTGTTTGAGGCGCGGATTGGTGTCCTCCGCGATCACATTCAGGACCGCATCGGTCACATTGGCTTCGGTTAGATCTCGCATTCACATTCTCCTGTTCCACTTTCGGGCTTTGATACCCGTCAGCGCCATATTTGATTGCCCGCAGAATGCGCTGAAATTGTGGGCATTCGCAACCGCACTGCAGCTTTGTTTCGGGGTACAAAACCTGTCGAGAATTGCATCGACAGCACATTTCCAATTCACTAAGTTCGTTATGCAAACAATAGTTCGTTATACGCACTCTTATCTGCTTCGCAGACCAGCCCATGTCTACTCGTTCTCCCAACACTGAATTCGTGCAATCCCTGGAACGGGGGCTAGCGGTGATTCGGGCGTTCGGCCCCGACACGCCCGAAATGACTATTAGTGAAGTTGCCGAGGCCACCACGACAACTCGCGCTACAGCCCGGCGATTTCTTCTGACGCTCGAAAACCTGGGCCATGTACGCAGTGACGGCCGTAAATTTTCCCTCACGCCACAAGTCCTCGGGCTCGGCTACGCCTACCTGTCTTCCCAAAACTGGTGGCAGATTACACAACCGACAATGGAAGACGTCGTCCACGAATTGCAGGAAAGTTGTTCGGCCGCGGTCCTCGACGGAAAGAACGTGGTCTATGTCGCGTGCGTTTCCACTACCCGGATTATGTCGATCAACCTCAACATCGGCACCCGCCTCCCCGCCCATGTGACCTCACTGGGACGCGTGCTGCTGTCCCACCAACCGCCCGACAGTCTCGACCAGTATCTCGCAGAAATTGATCCGCATAAGTTTACCGAACACACCAAAACCGACCCTGGCGAATTACGCGCAACGATCGAAACCGCACGACTCAAGGGCTACGCACTGGTCGACCAGGAGCTGGAAACCGGACTGCGTTCGCTTGCGGTGCCGATTTATGATCGGAACGGACGTATTGTGGCTGCGCTTAATGTCGGAACCCATGCCGCGCGGACCAGGCTCGACGAAATGACGACACATTTCTTCTCAACGCTGCGCGACGCATCACGCAAAATGACCGCTCAGCTGCCACGTTAGGCACAAAAAAAACGGCGGCACCGAAGCACCGCCGTTTTCACACAAATAAATCAGATGATTTTGCAAACCTCGTCGAATGCGTACCGATCGAGGCGCGGGCCTTTGATGCCCTGAAGATCGCCATAACCGATATTGCAGAGGAAGTTTGCCTGCACCGTTGAATCCTTGAAGAATTCCTCATTCACCTTGCCCACATCAAAGCCACCCATGGCACCGGAATCCAGGCCAACCGCGCGAACGGCAAGAATGAAATAAGCGCCCTGCAGCGTTGCCTGCTGGTAGGAAAAACTCTCTGCAATGTCCGGGTTTTCCTTGTAACGGTCGGCCATCTCGGGACGGATAGGATAGAAACGCTGGAAATTCTTCCAGAAGGTGTTGTCGTATCCGAGGATCGCGACAACCGGCGCTTTCATCGTCTTCTCGACATTCGGGCCCATCAGAGCCGGCGCGAGCCGCTCCTTGGCTTCCTGAGAGCGCAAAAAGGTAATCCGCATGGGCTGAGTGTTGGCGCTGGTCGGGGCAAACTTCACCAGATCATAGATCTCCCGCAGCTGGTCGTCTGAAACATCGCGCTCCTGCCACCAGTTGTGGTTGCGTGATTCACGGAAAATCAGGTCTCGCGCATTGTCGTCGAGCGTACTCATCCGGCTACGGTAATCCTCAATCCGGGCCCGGGCCGCGGCGAGTGCTTTTTCTACTGACATGATTTCTCCGTATCTAGAGGCCCGCATTCAACGATAAGAACGACAGGCATTGCAAAAGGTCTCGCTCTAAATGTGCGTCCACCTTCCAGAAGTCAATTCACGGCAGCGCCAGCGTTTGCTGGGCGAACGAAATTACCGTGCCGTTGAGCGGGACGCGCGAATGCACTATTCAAACCACTCCACATCAGTCCACCGGCCGCCAATGCGCCCGATCATGGAGAATTCAGAATGTCCGAACCCACAGGCGCCCTTTCCGGCATTACCGTCCTCGACCTGACCCGCGTCCTTGCCGGTCCCTATTGCACCCAGATGCTCGGAGACCTTGGCGCCGATGTAATCAAGATCGAGCGCCCCGGTGCCGGTGACGACACGCGCCGGTTCGCGCCGCCCTTCATGGCCGGGCCGGACGGAGAAGATAGCAGCGAGAGCGCCTATTTCATGAGTGCCAACCGCAACAAGCGCTCGGTGGAAATCGACCTGAGCAGCGAGACCGGTCAGGCCATCGTGCGCGAAATCGCCGTGAAAGCCGATGTCCTGGTCGAGAACTTCAAGACCGGCAATCTGGCCAAATACGGACTCGGCTATGACGACCTGAAAGAAGCCAACCCCAAGCTCGTCTATTGTTCGATCACCGGGTTCGGTCAAACCGGCCCCTACGCAACCCGGCCCGGCTATGATTTCCTGATCCAGGGCATGGGCGGGATCATGTCCCTGACCGGCGAAGCCGAAGGCGAACCGCAGAAGGTTGGTGTGCCGATCGCCGATATCATGTCCGGCATGTTTGCCGCCGTCGCGGTGAATGGCGCTCTCCGCCACGCAACGGTCACCGGCCAGGGCCAGTACATCGATATCGGCATGCTCGACACCCAGGTTGCCTGGCTTGTTAATCAGGGCATGAACTTCATTCATTCAGGCCATGCCGAACGGCTGGGAAATGCCCACCCCAACATCGTCCCCTACCAGGTGTTCGAAACCGCCGATGGCCACATCGTTGTGGCGGTGGGCAACGACAATCAGTTCAAAGTCTTTGCGGGCATCCTCGGCGAACCGGACCTGCCCGAAAACCCGACTTTTGCGACCAACGCGGCACGGGTGAGCAATCGCACGGAAGTGGTGGACCATCTGCAAGCCATCATGAAGCAGAAATCCTCGGCCTATTGGCTCGAAGAGCTGGAGAAGAACAAGATTGGCTGCGGCCCCATCAATACCCTCGACCAGGTGTTTGAAGACCCCCACGTCAAGGCACGCGAGATGGTGATCAACATCCCGCATCCGCTCGCCGGGCCGAACGGTGCGACCCTGATCGCCAGTCCGTTCAAACTATCAGAAACACCAGTCACCTATCGTCATCACCCACCTCTGCTCGGACAGCACACGGATGAGGTCCTGCGCGACGTGCTCGGCTATGACGAGGCAAAAATCAAGGAACTACGCGACGCTGCCGCAATCGGCTGACGTTCTGCTCAGCTGCTGGCGACCGGCAGTGTGAGCTGGTCCCGAATATCGCGGGCCACTTCCTGAAGCCGCGTCCCGATACGCGAGATACGCGCATCGTTCAATCGCGCCCGTGGACCGGTAACAGAAATCGCAAACGTTGCCTGACCATGAGGGTTTACGACCGGCGCGGCGACCGAACGAATGCCCGGTGAGCGTTCCTCATTGTTCACCGCGTAGCCAAGGCGACGGATCTCGGCGAGTTCGCGCAGCAACCCGTTCAGATCGGTGATCGTCGTCTGGGTGTAGGAGCTGAGCCGTGTAACCTTGTAGTTCGCCCGAACACCTTCGGGGGTTCGCATGGAGAGCAAGGCCTTGCCGAGGCTTGATGCATGGGCATCGAAATAGCCGCCGATCTGCACGTCGGACCGATGCGCCTGTTCTGTGGAAACCCGGTCGACCACCACCGCCTGAATACCTTCCAAAAAGGCCAGATTGACGGTCTCGTCGACTTCATGGGCCAGTTTGACCAAATGCGGATGGGCGTGATGGCTCATACGGCTAACCACGCTCGCCTGACGCCCAAACACATGCATCGCATAGCCGATCCAGTAGCGTCGGTCCTCGGCTTTGTAGACATACCCCAGACCACACAGTACTTCGAGTAACCGATGCGCGGTGGCGCGGTGCAAGCCGGTCACGCGCGCGACCTCGGAGACAGCCCGCCCCCGACGGACTTGAATCGAGATATTCAAGAATTTGGAATCCGCGTTCCAGGGACTGGTTTTTATACTCGGGCATGCCGTCTCGCTTGGTGAGATAATGCTACCATATTGTACTATCGCGCTTTAGCGCAACTCTATCGCGCGGCCTGTTTCGGCGGACTTATCCGCCGCCATCGTGACATCCATAACAAGCCGTGCCTCGCGCGCTTTGGCCAGTACCGGCTGGTCAAAGGCGATCGCCCGAACGAAGTGCAGGGTCTCATCCACCATCGCCCCCGGCAAACACATGATCCACCTGCTCGCCGGGCATCGAGGAGAGCGGATAGCGAATGCCATCTTCCACCGTGTTTATGCGAACGTCGCGATGGGTGTCATCAACGGTCAGGGTCCCTTCTGTGCCCCACGACCTCGATCCAGCTTTGGGAATACTGGGGGTAACCCAGTGGCAACACCCAGCCCGAACCGGCAGTGATCGTCGTCCCGTCATCCATGGTCACCATGATCCACTGGTGATCCGGCGTGCCGCTGACCTGATTGAACAATTTTCCCGATTGTTGCGAATAGACCAGCACCGGCAGGCGCGGCTGCAGGCACCAGAGCAGAAAATCGATCGAATGGGTGCCGCCCATCGCAGCCGGGGACATTTTCGAACGACCTTTGATCTTGGCCCCGATTTCCCGGGTGATATTCCGGCTCACCAGACAGGTAATCGGGTCACCGATACGGCCTGACTTGATGGTCTTGTTGAGGAAGGCGTATTTCGGATCGAAGCGGCGCGTATAACCCACCGCGATCTGCAGCCCACCAGCTTCCGCGATCGCAATCGCTTCATCGGCTTCCGCCGGTGTAGGCGCGATGGGTTTTTCAATCAGCACATGCTTGCCAGCCTCAAGCGCGGCTTTCACGATTGGGTAGCGGGCCGATTCCGGGGTCGAGGCAATGATGATCGCGTCGATTGACGCGGTGTTGACCAGCTGGCGCCAGTCATCGGTGACGTGAGCGGCTTCAGTCTCTGCACCAATCTCGGCTGCCCGCGCCGGATTGGTCTCGGCAATATGCAGCTCGCCGACAATCGGGCTGGTCGCGCAGGCATTCGCACGAATGCCTCCAACCCAGCCAGTCCCGATAACCCCCACACTGATCTGTTTCATTGCACGACATCCTCAAAGATCATGTCCGCTGCCTTCTCCGCGATCATGATCGTCGGCGCATTAGTGTTCCCCGATACGATCCGCGGCATCACCGAGGCATCGACCACCCGCAGCCCGTCGAGACCGTGAACACGCAGGCGTGCATCGACGACCGCTTCCGGGTCAGCCCCCATCCGGCACGTGCCCACAGGGTGGTAGCTCGTCCCGCCGCGTTGACGAACGAACTCACGCATATCCGCCGCGCTCTCACAGGCAGGCCCCGGCAGGTGTTCAGATTCCACATAGGGCTGCATGGCTGACGTCTCGGCGAGCTTTCGCATCGTCAACAAACCCTCGACCAGTAAGTCTTCGTCGCGAGTCGCTGTCAGATAATTGGGTTGGATAATCGGCGCCTGAAAAGGATCAGCACTCTCGATCATCACCGTGCCCCGGCTTTCGGGGCGCAGCAAACGCACGATGATCGAAAACCCGGAGAACGGATGCAGCCCCGTCCCGGCCTTATCGGTGCTGAACAGCGCGATCCCGGCCTGGATGTCTGGCGCTACCGCGGCGGCATCCGCGCGGAAGAAACCGGCAGCGCTCGACGCCCCGACCGTCAGAAACCCTTTTCGGCCAAAGGCGTAACGCAGCACCGTCGCTGCGCCGCGCAAGGGATGACCGACCACGTCGTTCAGGGTGATCGGCTGTGTGCAGCGATACACCAGCCGGGCGTTGTAGTGATCTTGCAGGTTCGCTCCCACGCCCGCGCAGTCGGCGACTACTTGGATGCCGTGTTTCTGTAAGTGGGCCGCAGGGCCAACGCCGGAAAGCTGCAGCAACTGGGGTGAATTGATCGCCCCTCCGGCCAGGATAACCTCACTGGCGGCATGGGCCACCTGGGGCACCCCGTTGCGCATATATTCAATCCCCGTGGCGCACCGGCCATCGAAGCGCACGCGCATTACATGTGCGTGGGTTACCACGTGCAGATTGCGCCGGCGACGCGCCGGGCGCAGATAGGCCGTCGCCGTGCTCGCCCGCCGGCCGCGCTTAAGGTTGAACTGCAGATAGCCAAACCCCTCGAGGCTCGCCCCGTTGAAATCCGGATTGCGCGGATAGCCCTGCTCCACGCCCGCTGCAATAAACGCATCACAAAGCGGATGGGGTTCGGGTGCGTCGGCTACGGTCAGGGGGCCGTCGACACCGTGATACGCATCTTCGTCCCCTTGCTGGTCTTCGGCCTTGCGGAAATACGGCAGCACATCATCAAAGCCCCAGCCGGGATTACCGAGCTGGCGCCACAAATCGTAATCGCTGTGATCTCCACGCACATAGACCAGCCCGTTGATCGAACTGGACCCGCCCAGAACCTTGCCCCGGGGCTCGGGCAAGGCGCGATTCCCGGTGGCCGGATGGGGTTCGCTCTCATACAGCCAGTTCACCCGGGGATTGTTGAAATGCTTGCCGTAGCCCAACGGAATATGGATCCACGGGCTGCGGTCTTCCCCACCGGCTTCGAGCAGAAGCACTGAATGCCGTCCATTCTCGCTCAGGCGATTGGCCAGCACGCATCCCGCGCTGCCGGCACCGACGACAATAAAATCAAACCGCGCGTCGTCTGCCACGGGCGTTACCCATCCAGGGTGACAGACTGGCCGGTCGCAGCGGCTTCCTCGATCGCCAGGGTCACCGCCAGGGTTCGCCGCGCCTCACGCGCGGTCGTGTGCGGGCTCGGACGACCGGTCATCAGGTGATCAAGCCAGGAGCGGGTCTCACTGGCCACCGCACCCCAATAGTCCCCGACCGCGAAATCTGCTGCTGAGGTGGTCTGCATGAACATCATATTGATGTTGTGGTCGGGCACATAAGTGTGTGGCGCACCGCGGTCGGTGTAGAGCAGGCTGTCCTTGTTGTCCGCATCGAGCAACACGACCCCTTCATCGCCGATGATTTCGAACCGGGAGCTTTGGCCGATGGTCGGATAGGTCGCCGGCAGCGCGTAGCTGATCCCCAGATTGACCACCGCGCCGTTCTCGAAGGTGATGATCGCCCAGGTCACATCGGCCGCGTTGTAACCGAGCTCCTTGAATATCTTGTACTTGGAGCGCGCCACCACTTCGACCGGGCGAATACCCTCCATGAACCAGCACGCCATATCCACGTAATAGGTCAGCACATCGGTGACGGGCGTGGCATCAGGCGAGCGTTTCAGAATTTCCATCAGCTGGGCCCGGGTGTTGTAGACCCGGGACTGTATTCCGAGAATTTCACCGAGCCGGCCCTGTAGAATCTGTTCCTTGGTCATCATCCAGCGCCGGTCATGGCGCCGGGAATAACCAACCCGCAGCTCACTGCCGGTCCGTTCGGCAGCCTCAATAATGATATCGGTATCTTCCAGGGTCAGCGCGATCGGCTTCTCGACAAAAACCGCCCTCCCGGCTTCCAGCGCGGCCACGATCGAATCCCGATGGTCGTGCTCCGGTGTGGAAACAAAGACCGCATCCACCCGATCATCGGTGATCGCGGCCATATTGTCGGTGGTCACGACGTCCGCGCCCGTGCGTTGGGCGAGCACATCGGCTTGCCTTTGTTCGCGATCGGACAACGCCAGAAAATTTACGCTCGGATGGGTCGAGGACAGGCTCGCGCGCAATCCGCCAATACGTCCGCACCCGATGACCGCGATGCCCAGTTTATCTCGAATCATATTCTCTCCCCCGCTCAGAATTGCCCTTCCACACGGACCGGTCAATAAAAAGGCCGCGGCGGTTTCCCGACGCGGCCCTTTCAACCTCAATAACTGAACTGCTATTCCGCAGCGAGAGTCACCGGCTCGAAGTCCGGGGTATCGAGCTCAGGAATGACCTTGTCCATGAAGATCTGCAGCTCTTCGAGCATGTCTTCCTTGGGCTGCTGTGCCCAATGCCAGATCAGCGTGATGTACTCACACGGCACCTGCTCGTAGATAGACTTCCACTCGGCAATAGCCTCATTGACCGTTCCCCCGATGAAGATACCTGATTCCTTCATACCGACGAGAAGTTCGTCGTCCGTGCCCTGGGGAAACTGCGGGAAGAACGGGCCGTAGAAGTTTTTGTAGATGTCGAGATCATACTCACGCAGCTTCTTGTCATATCCCTCAGCATCAGCAGCAAAATGCGGCCAGCGCACGATGTTCTGGTTCTGCCCAAGCTGCACGTTGAAGCCGGTTTCCGTCGCAACTCTCTCATAATAATGCGACAGCTCGACCACGCCCTTGGTGGGCATGAAGTAGGTCGGGATAAAGCCGTTACGGGCACAGAAATCGATCGAGGCCTGGCTCTTGGAAGCCGCCACGAATACCGGCGGATGCGGCTTCTGGTAGGGCTTGGGCACAACACAGACGCGTTGTACACTGCCGTCAGGTCCGATTTCGCCTTCCGCACCAGCATCCCGGGCGATTTCGTAGGCAGGGTAGCCTTCGACACCAGTTTCATAGGGGTACGGCGCTTCGTAGAACTCGCCCTTCACGCGGACGCTTTCCTGGGTCCAGGCTTCGATCACCATACCCACGCGCTCTTCAAAGATCTGACGGTTGCGCTCATCAGCAGCGCTGCCATCGGACACCGTTGCGGGAGATTCCGTAAACTGGCCCATCACATTGGCCCAGCGGGACTGGTATCCGCGGGCAAAGCCGACGAAGAACTTACCCTTGGTCAGATGGTCAATGATCGCGGTTTCCTCAGCGATCCGCAGCGGATCGTGGGTCGCGGCCACATAGCCCATGGCCCCAACATGCGCGTTCTTTACCTGACCGGCCCAATAAGCGTTCAGGACGCCCGGGTTCGGACCAACTTCGTAACCTTCGGAATGGAAGTGATGCTCGATCGTGCCGAGCCCCCAAACGCCCATTTCGTCGGCTTCCTTAACGATCTCAGTCCATTCATGAACAATCTTGTGATACATGTCGCTGTCGTTGCCGAGCGGACGCTTGGCCTTCCGGTCCTCTTCGCCATCGGCAGGGAACATCGGGTAAAGCTGGACGATGACTTTGGGTTTGGCCATTTCTGGCTCCTTTTCAAACAGCGTTTTGATTCTAGACTAGCATACGGCGACCTAGCCATACCCACAAATACGAAGTTGCAATGCAAGCTATAGCGCTTTTATATACCTTAGGAGTGGGCGCGGGTGAGAGGTAAGTCATGGATTTAAAGCAAATTCGTACTTTTGCGGCCGTCTATGAGGATGGCAGCATCAACAGCGCCGCCAACCGTCTGCGGGTGGCGCAGCCGAGCCTCAGTCTGCAAATCAAGAACCTGGAAGATTCGGTTGGTGTGGTGCTGTTCGAACGCCACGCGCGCGGGGTGCGCCCGACGGCCGCCGGCGAGCGTTTTTACGAAGATTGCCGCCGCATTCTTGGTGACGTCGAGAGGGCCGCGCAGAACATGCGCGAATTTGCGACCGGGGTGTCCGGCGCGCTTAATGTCGGTTTGATACCGACCATAACCAAGGGCGCGTTGGCCGAAGTGCTCCCCCCCTTCACAAACGCCTTGCCCAATGTCGATGTCCGGGTTGTTGAGGCCTTCAGTGGCACCCTGACGGACTGGGTGATGTCCGGAGAACTCGACTTTGCTGTTGTCACCGAACCGCCGCGCCATGACGGTCTCGAAATGCGCGTGCTCTCCTCTGAGCCCCTCGCCATGATTTCGGGGCGAGACACCGGTCGCCGTCATCTAGAACCCGTCATTCTCGCCGAGTTGCCACCAATTAAGCTCGTAATGCCATCCTCGCAGCACAGTTTGCGCACGCTGATCGAACGCTACATCAAGGTCGGCAACATCAAGATTGAGCGGATCATCGAAATCGACGGGCTTTTTGGTTCTCTGGAATTCATTCGTAACTCCAACTTCTCGGGAATTTTCCCCGTTACCACCATTGTCCGGGATCTCAACCAGGGCGACTACATCGTCAACCCGCTGAAAGATTTGCAAACCACTCTCGAGTACTTCCTGGTGCACCAGACCCAGAACCCGCTTTCACCGGCCGCGAGAGAGTTGGTCGGACGCCTTGAAAAAGCCCTGCACCGAACCGCAGCGGCCTGGACCCGGGTGGTCGCGAAAGCATCCGCGGCGGCAGCCTGATTTATAGGTTCTGCAAAATTCAATAGTTCTACATTATAGTAAGGCATGGACCTTCGGCAGCTGGATCAATTCGTGACCGTTTACGAGGAAGGCAGCTTTTCACGCGCCGCCCGACGGGCGAACTGCACCCAGCCCGCCCTCTCCGTTCAGATCCGCAACCTTGAAGACGAACTGGGCGTGTCACTGTTCACACGCAGCCGGCGCGGGGTTGTCCCCACGATCGCAGGGAAACGGCTGTATGCCCGCAGCCTGTCGATTCTCAGCGCCGTGGCGGATACCCGCATTGCCGTCCGCGAATTATCCGGGGATGTCACCGGAGCGCTCACAATTGGAACGGTTCCTTCCGTGTCCCGAAGCGCACTGCCTGCAGCATTATCGCGGTTCACCGAGGTCCATCCCAATGTCGAACTGACCCTGGATGAGGCCTATGGCGGCACCCTGACCGACCGGGTTGCGGCGGGCGAGCTGGATTTTGCTGTTGTCACCAGCGCTGTCAGCCATGAAGGCATCGAGGCGACGTTGCTGGCCGAGCACGAGCTGGTTCTCGTCTCGGGCCCAGGTTCCGGGCTCACCCCGTTTGAACGCATCCGTTTGCAGGACTTGTCGCCCTTGCGCATGGTCCTACCGACTCGACGTCACGCCATTCGCCAGCTCATCGACACGCACATTGCCCGGGCAGAGCTCGAAGTCGAATCCACCATCGAATCCGACGGTTTTGAACACGACGCTGGAATATGTACGCCATTCGGGCTGGTCGACGCTCACCGCGGTCGCTTCCGTGATCGATGCCGGGGACTCCGGCGCCCTTGTCATCAACCCGATCGTGCGGCCTCGCGCACAGCTGGACTACTACCTGATCCGTCAGGTTCGCCGACCGCTGAACAGCGCATCCGAACGTTTTATACAATTACTACGCGAGGAACTGGCGGCGATTACCCGACGCTGGCGCACCCTTTCGAGCAAACAATAAAAGTCATATAATATTATTTAAATCAAATGCTTACTGGGAGTTTCTCATGTCATATATAGCCACAAGCCAACGGGTCATCGTCACTGCAGGTGGATCGGGTATCGGCCGGGCCATCGTCGATCGATTTGTTGCCGCAGGTGCCCAGGTTCATGTCTGTGATGTGCAGCCCGACTTTCTCCAGGAAGCGATCGACAGCAGCGATGCCGTCTCGGGCAGCCTGGCCGATGTGGGCAACCCTGAAGACGTGGAAAACTTGGTCGCGCAAGCCGTTACCCGGATGGGCGGCGTCGATGTGCTGGTCAACAATGCCGGCATCGGGGGACCTCGGGCTGCACTGGAAGACATTTCCTACGAAGACTGGGACCGCACCATCAAGGTCAATCTCAATGGCATGTTCTACTGCATCAAGAACGTCGCCCCCCACATGAAGTCGCAGAATTCCGGCTCTATCTTGAATATCTCTACTGCTTCGGCCAAGGTCGCCCTGCCCCTGCGCTCCCCCTATGTCGCCTCCAAGGTCGGCGTGCTAGGCCTGACCCACACGGTGGCCCGGGAATACGGACCGTTCGGCATTCGCTGCAACGCCATTCTGCCCGGGCTGATCGACAATGAACGCGGGCGTGGCATTGTCGCCAACCAGGCCAAGGAACGGGGCATTACCCCCGAAGAACGCGAAGCTGAGTTCCTGGAATTCATCTCCCTGAAATGCTGGATCGATCCGAGCGAAGTCGGTGATCTCGCCGTATTCCTCGCGTCCCACTCCGGACGTCACATCACCGGCCAGGAAATCGGCATGGACGGCAATGTGGAGTGGGAAATCTAGGGTCGAAAAGCCAGATAATGCCCCTTCTGGAGCTCACAAACTTCCAATACGCGTTCGCGTTCTTTGCGTTCTTCCTGGGCGGTCTCGTTAAGGGAACCGTGGGGATCGGTATGAAGGCGATCATCCTCGGGCTGATGGCCACGGTGGTGGAACTGCCCGTCGCCATCGCTTTGCTGACTGTCCCCGGTATTGCCGCCAACGGCTGGCAGGTCCTTGGCGGACCGGGACTCTTGCAGTCCATCCGACGCATCTGGACGATCCTTCTCACCTGCTGTGTCGGGGTCTGGCTGGGTGCTGAAATCCTGGTGGTTGCCGACACGCGACTCCTGACCATCGGATTGGGGATCTTGCTGGCGCTGTTTGCCGCGTACGGCCTGCGCGCACCGCGCATTCCCTCGCCCGGCCGGCATGAAGGCTGGATGTCGCCGGTTATTGGCGGCCTAAACGGGGTGGCCGCCGGAATGACCGGCTCGGACGTCATTCCCGGCGTGCCCTATCTACAATCCCTTGGGCTAAGTCGGGATATGCTGGTCCAAGCCATGGGGTTGCTGTTCCTGACCGCGACCTTCGCCATCACCCTCGCCTTCCAGCAAAAAGGCCTGCTCAACACGGAACTGGCGATCTCTTCGGCGCTGTTCACGATCCCGGCGCTGATTGGCTACTACATCGGTGCCAAAGTGCGCCAACGCATCTCTGAAGCCCGGTTCCGACTGGTCCTGCTGTCATCCCTGCTCCTGCTGGGTCTCTACATCGTGGTTCGAAACGCTTTCTAGAACCGCGACCGTGGTTGCAAGTAAACCGATCTCTCCCTATAATTAACTTAACGGTTAAATATAGGGAGAGATCGACATGGCAACGCATTACGACACAAGGTTCCCCAATGAGCCCAAATCTTACCGCGTGGCCCGAGATGCTTTGCTTACCGCGGAAATAATTCCGTGCGCGGGCTGAAGAAGTCGCTGTCATGCGCCGGGCTCTGCCGCTGAGCGGCACCTTACAAGAAGACTACGTACTAACCGAAGGGTCGGCTGATCTTTAAATAGAAGGAAACGACCGACAGACCACGTTCTCCGAGCTTTTTGCACCCGGCAAGGGCACGCTGGCAGTCTACTCCTTCATGCTCACGCCCGGCGGAAATGCTTGTTCCGCCTGCACCTCCCTGATCGACGGTCTGGACGGCACGGCGCCTCATATTCAAGACAAAATGAACTTCGCTTCAAGACAAAATGAACTTCCCGTATTCGCAAAAGCACCGATAGCCGAATTTCGTGCCTGGGGCCGCACCTGGGGCTGGCAGAACGTCCGCCTGCTTTCGACCGGTGCCGCAACCTACAATGCCGACTACCACACCGAAACCAACGAACAGTCGCAAACCCCCGCCATCAACGTCTTCCGCAAGACAGATGAGGAGATTTTCCGCACCTGTGGCTCGGAGATGTTTTTCACACCTTCCCCCGACGGCATGCAACCCCGTCACGTGGACACGATCTAGCCGTTGTGGAACGTGTTCGACCTCACACCGGACGGGCGTGGGTCCGACTGGTTCCCCCGTAATTCATAGGATTGAACAGACCAGCGGAATCAAACGGGGCGGACAGCGTAGATCGCCATCCGCCCCGGAATATTGCTCAAGGAATTCCGCCTAATCGGCGATAAACAATCCGGCCGCAAAGCCCTCATCAATAACGAAGTTTGCCCCGTAGACCGCCTGGCCGGTTTTCGGCGAGGCCAGGAAGAACGCCGCGTTCGCGATGTCTTCGGCTTTCGAATAGGTGCGCCCGGACGGGGTCAGCATATCCATGAATTCCAGCACCGGCTTGAGCTCGGGATCCGTTCGAATATCCTCGTTCATCGGGCTTTCGGTATTGCCCGGTGAAATCGAGTTCACATGAATTCCCGAACGCGAAAGCTCCACCGCCATCGCCTTGGTCATCATCACAATGCCCGCCTTCGTCGCGCAGTACAGAGCATAAGACGGCAGGGCCACCACACCCGCGACAGAGGCCATATTGATAATATTGCCGCGTTTGCGGCCGACCATATGGGGCACAACCGCATTGGCCATATTCCAGGTGCCCTTGAGGTTGATATCCACCATCCGGTTCATATCCGCAGGCTTGGTGTCGCCCGTTGCAGTCGGATAAAAGACCCCCGCTGCGTTGACTAGAATATCGATCTTGCCGTGGTTCTTGAGAACCTTGTCGACGGTCGCCTGCACTTCGCCGGGCTTGGTGACGTTGCAGACATAGCCCTTCGACTTGCGTTTGATTTCCTTGGCGACCTTGTTGGCCTTGCGGATGTTCGAGCTGGCGATAATCGCGCAGGTCGCACCTTCCGAGGCAAACTTATGAGCAATCGCCTCGCCGATACCTGACGATCCACCACTGATCAGTGCCACCTTGTTTCGCAATTCCATGATCCGTCTCCCTTTAAAAATCAAATTTGAGGTTAGTAGCCGGCCGACAGGCCCTCATCCATGAGCAGCATCGCCCCGTGCGCGGCCTTTGCATCGTCTGAGCTCAGAAATAGCACCGCGCCGGCCATCTCGCGCGGATCGGCAAAGGGGCGGTTGCTGAGCGTATTCTTTTTAATGGTCTCGTATATTTCTGCGTATTCTGGCTCGGTGCGCACATTTTCGTTCATGGACGTCGCCGTGTTTCCCGGCGCCAGGCAATTCACGTTGATATCGTGGGGCGCCAGGGCTGCCGCGAGCGAGCGGGTCATGTTGATGACCCCGGCTTTCACCGCTGAGTAGATGATATAATTGCTGCGCCCTGCCGTCCCGGCAGCCGAGCCAAGATTAACGATCTTGCCGCCGCCGTTCTCAATCATATGCGGCGCAACCGCGTTGCACATGAAGAAACAGCCCTTCAGATTGACACCGGCCATCTCGTCAAACATCTCTTCTTCGGTCTCTCCGATCCGGGTCGGGAAAAACACTCCCGCCGCATTCACCAGAATGTCGATCAGTCCATAGGCTGCCATCACATCTGACACGAGCTTGTCGATCTGCGCGACATCGCTGACATCGCAGGTGAAGGCTTTGGCGCCCTCTCCGCAACGATCAACCGTTGCCTGAGCCTTATCGAGCGAGGCGCTCGCGACCACAGCCACTTTGGCGCCCTCTTCGGCAAACCGCACACAGGTCTCCGCGCCAATACCTGAGGATCCGCCCGTGACGAGCGCGACTTTGTTTTCAAAACGCATTTTCAAATTCTCCTAGACTGCCGCGTAAACTGCATCGATCATCGGTCCCGCAAAGGGCCCCATATCGGCGATTGGCGCCATGCGGTTTCCACAGTAACTAAACCCGATGTGACGCTCCGGATCGCCAAATCCGATTGCTCCACCAATACCTGTATGGCCGAAATTATTGTGCTGGCCACCGAAGGGGAATGGCGGACAAGACAGCATGAAACCACAGCCGAACCGGAACCGCCGGTTGGTCATTCGGTCAAGATCATCCCAATGCTCGCTGATCGCATCAGCAATCAGCTCTTCCGACAACAATCGCTTCCCGTCGATCACACCCCGGTTCGACAGCCCGCCATAGAGCCGCGCAATGGCCCGCGCATTACCGTGACCGTTGGCTGAAGCGAACTGGTTATGAACCCAGTCATCGGAATTGAAATCTTCATCTTTGGGCATCGGGTTCCATCCGCGCAGCAACGGCGATTCGGCGTCGCCCTTGATGCCGTCCCGCGATGGGGTTCCCGGTGTTTCGACAAACTCGGCCCGGCGCGCGGCCTGTTCTTCGGTCAGTCCAATGCCGTAGTCGATCCCGAACGGCTCGGCGATTTCTTCGCGCCAGTAGGTTCCAACATCGCGCCCGTCAGCACGACGGATCAGGCCATTCAGAAGTGGGCCATAAGTGAAGGAATGATAGGCCCCGCCGGTCCCGGGGACCCATTCAGGCGTTGCAGCTTCCAGCGCGCGCTCGACCGATGTTCCGTCCCACAATGAACCCGCAAGCGCAGCGTCCGCATAGATCACCCCGGACTGGTGAGAGATCAGCGTGCGAACCGACATGCTTTCCTTGCCGCCGCCGGTGAATTCCGGCCAGTACTGGCTGACCTTCGCGTCCATCTCGACGACGCCGCGATCTATGAGGGAAAGCAAGGCAATGGCGGCGCAAGCCTTGGTGACAGACATCATGCAGGTCGTGGTGTCGCGCGCCCATGATTGAGTCCGTGCCGCATCGCTATATCCACCCCAGAGATCGACAACCACTTCACCGTCGACCACCACCGACACGCAAGCGCCGAGCTCGTCCCCGCACAC
Organism: uncultured Alphaproteobacteria bacterium; assembly: GCA_964276015.1. Lineage (GTDB taxonomy): Bacteria > Pseudomonadota > Alphaproteobacteria > UBA6615 > UBA6615 > JABJAG01. Next base: position 126,617 of record CAXYDO010000002.1, read on the forward strand.
CGGATCACCGTCCTGCATGTTCCTTCGAAACGCGTTTTCGATCGCGCTGAACCTCGGATCACAAGTGCCGGAAACAGGAATTTTAGCCATGTGCTACTCCGTAGCAGTGCGCAGTCGCGCGGTTTCGTCTTCATTAAGCGTGCCGTCGTCATCCACCGCGACAGCATAAATCTCGCGGGCCCGTGCCTGGGTGAGAAACCCCTCAGACACGTGGAGCCGCACCCGTTCGGGCTCACGCTCCACGGGCGGTCCGAAACCGCCGCCACCGCAAGACCGCGAGACGATTAATTCACCCGCATCCAGGAAGACCTGTCCCACCCGGGGGACCTCTTCCTCTTCGCGATCCACCGTCAGCTTATTCTGACCCGCATGGGCTGCGCCCAACCCGCCGCGAACGCCCTTGGGTCCGTTGATCGTGCCGTCCGAATTGTAGATCAGCGACATTGTCCCGACGCGAGGACCGTATTTGGCAAAAGCCTGAGGGGCCCCGCAGGTGCGCCCCGCACCCTCCGTGTCGGCAACAAACCCGCGGGCATCCACATAAATCGGCAGGCGCAGCTCATCGAGCTCGACGGAATCAAGAAAACACATTCCCGCATTGCCCACATGCCCGACCGTCCACCAGGCATCTGTGAGTGCGCTGGCCGCACCGCAGGTCCGACCGAGGAACACCTGATTGATATACGGCTTGTCGGTTTCTGGATTAATGCCCGAAACCACAGCGGCGGCGGGTGGGCTCGACGCCCCGCATTCAGCAAGACCGATGAACTCTGAAATCTTCGCCATCGACGCCTGAACCGAGTTGGACACCCGGTCCGCGACATTGGTGGTGGCCGCCGAACAGCTGGTCGGGTGCTGGGGAATTCCCACCACGCAGCCCTCGCGCAGCTGGACGTTGATCCGCCGGAACGAGCCGGCATTTTTCGGCACGCTGTGCACAATCGAATTGAAGACACCAACCATGGCCGCCGTGCGCGAACAGGCCTCCGAAAGGTTTAGGCCGCAAGGCATGTTGTCCGGGTTATCGCGCAGATCCACATCGACCATCGCGGCCTCGGGATCGACGGTCACCGAGACTTTGATCTTCACGCCTTCTTCCGGCGTCCCCGGGATCGGGTCATGGGTGCTCGAATGCCCGGCTGTACCGGCCGGGACGGCACGCAGTGCCGCCACCATACGGGCTTCGGAATAGTCGAAGAACTCGGACGCGAACCGTTCCAGTCGGTCCCATCCGACATCTTCTCCCAGGCTGACCAGCTCTCGCTCACCGATCCGTGCCGCGCCCATCATGGCCAGATAATCACCCCACCACTGATCGGGCACCCGGATGCGCAGCTGACACATCCGCACGATGTCTTCGATATTATCGTAATCCTGCTGGACCTTCACCGCGGGAAATATCAGCGCGCCTTCTTCATAAACGTCGCGCGCACGGGCGTGATAGGTGGTCGGGATCGAGTTACCGATATCCGCCTGATGCGCCTTTGCCTCAACCGTAAACCGATGCCGTCCATTCTCGTCCATCACCGGCACGAGAATGGTGTGGTCGGCGGGATGGGAACAGCCGTGATAGGGCGAGTTGTGCAGGTAGGCATCCCCATTGCGAAAGTCGGGATGAAACTCCGCCATCGACCGTGCCATGATATCCGGCCCAGACAGGACATGAATCGGCAGGCTTTCAGTCGCGGTCAGCAGCTGGTGATCGGCGGTCACGATACAGCAGGAGAAATCCCGGGCCGTGTTGAGCACACCCGAGCGACCGGTCCGCAGCAGGGTGTTCGCCATCTTGCGCACAATGCCGTCGAGCCGGTTCGAAAGCAGCGCCAGCTGAACCCCGTCGAGCGTATCCTCGTTTTTATTCTGAGACGTCGAGGTCATACGGTCGTCATGCCCGCGCGCATCGCTTCGGTCGCAGCCGCATCAAGATTTCCCGCTGCATCCACCACGACGCCATAAACAGAGGCCGCACGGTCGACGCTGACATATTCCTCCCGCACGTCATGGGCCACGCTCTCGGGCTCGCGATCGGTCGGCAGTCCATAGCCCCCGCCGCCACAGGATTGAGAGGCGATCAGCTCTCCTGCGACCAGGTTGACCACGTCACAATTGGACAATTCCTCATGCATGCCGTTGCGCGTAATTCGGAACTGATTGGCACAGGCCCCGCCCAGCCCTTCGCGTACGCCCTGAGGACCATTGATCCCGCCATCACTCACATAGGCGACATCAAGATTGCCGGTCCGGGGCCCAAACTCGACATAGGCCGAACGCGCACCGCAGAACTTCCCGGCGCCTTCCGTGTCAGGCGCAAAGCCGCGGGTTTGAATAAACAAAGGCTGGCGCAACTCATCGAGCTCGATTGAATCCTGATAACAGAGCCCGCCATTGCCCACATGGCAGATCGATTGCCAGCAATCCGCATGGGGGGCACCCGCACCGCCGGTCAAGCCGAGAAACACCTGGTTCACAAAGGGCTGTCCCCGGTCTATATCAATTCCCGAGACCACACCCGTGGCCGGCGGGATAATCGCCCCGCATTCAGCCAGTCCGAACCCGTCGGCGATTTCGGCGATCGCTGCCTGCGTCGGATTCGACACCCGATCGGCGATATTGGTCGTTGCCACGGAGCAGCTGGTGGGATGTTTGGGAATGCCGCAGACGGAATTCTCGCGCAACAGCACTTCGATGCGCCCGAAAGACCCCGCGTTCTTGGGCACCGAATGATCGATCGAGTTGAACACGCCGACCATCGCCGAAGTCCGGGCGCAGGCCTCTGACAGGTTAAGTCCGCAAGGCTGAGCATCGATATTGTTACGCAGGTCGACAGTGACCATGCCCGCATCGGGATCGATGGTCACGGTGCTGGTGATCGTGATGCCATCTTCCGGGGTGCCGGGGATCGGATCATGGGTCGAGGTCCGAGTCGCGGTGCCCGCGGGCAGCTGCTTGATTGCCCCGACCATCCGCTCTTCGGAATAGGCAAACCACTGGGTGTTGAAACTCTCCAGCGTGTCCCAGCCGACTTCGCGGCCCAGGGCCAGAAGCTCCCGTTCGCCGATTCGGGCGGATCCCATCATGGCGAGGAAATCACCCCACCATTGTTCGGGCACCCGAATGCGCATCTGGCACATCCGCACGATATCCATGTTGTATTCGTAATCTTCCTGCACCTTCACCGCCGGGAAGATCAGCGCGCCTTCTTCGTAAACGTCGCGCGCGGTGCCGTGATAGGTGGTCGGAATCGAATTGCCGATATCCGCCTGATGCGCCTTGGCAGCGACCGTATAGCGGTGCACACCGTCATCGTCGATGACCGGGATCAGGATCGTGTGATCGGCCGGATGCGAACAGCCGTGATAAGGCGAATTGTGAAGAAAGGCGTCACCGCGTTTGAAGTCGGGATGAAACTCTTTCATCGTCTTGCACATCATGTCCGGGCCCGACAGCACATGGATCGGCAGGCTTTCCGCCACCGAGGCCAGCTTGTCATCCGCGGTCAGGATGCAGCACGAGAAGTCCCGCGCAATATTGAGCACACCCGACCGTCCGGTGCGCATAAGCGTGTTGCCCATTTTCCGTGAGATACCCTCCAAGCGGTGGGAGAGCAGGGCGAGTTGGACGCCGTCGATTTTCTTGTCTGCCATGGTGTTATCCCCTTCCGGTTCGCGGCTCAGAGACCGGACGTGCCGGGCACGATGGAGAGACTGCCTGACGCCCGCCGCTCAGCGGTCGCCCCCGGGTCCACCACCACCGTTGTAAACGGCGATTCAATGATCGCGGGGCCCGCGAGCACCTCGCCCTCGTTCATCGCTTCAAACCGGCGCACCGTCGCATCGACCAGACCATGGCCGTTGAAATAGACAGGACGTGAGCGGTCTGTCGTTGCCTCGAGCTCGCGTAAGGCCAACGAACCGCTTTCCCCTTCGCGCAGACGACATTTGACCGACGCGGTCCAGCCCACGACCTCGACCCCGGAATCTGGATCCCTGATCGCGAAGAGCTCCTCGTGGACCTTGTGGAAGCCCTGCACCAGAGCTTCGAGGTCCGCATCGCTTTCGAAACGGCGAGAGGCAAGCGGCACTTCGATTTCCCAGACTTGTTCCGGGTAGCGTGCTTCGGCGAAAAACTCGATGGTCTGGTCGATCGAGCCCTGCCCCGGCCCATCGATGAACGCATTACAGCTGGCCTCAAGCACATCGAGGATCCCATTCACCCCCGCGGCGTCGAAGGATTCCGACTTCGCAAAGAAGGTCCGTGTGTACTGGGAATGGAGGTCCGACATCATGGCGCCCGCCGCGCTCAAGGCCGCGCCAACTTCAGGAATGATCACCCGTTCGCTGCCCAGTCGCCGTCCAACCGCCACAGAATTGATACCCGCCGCGCCGCCGCCGCCGATCAGAATCGCATCGCGCGGGTCGATCCCCTGATTGACGGTGATATCGACAATCGCCTGCACCATGTTTTCGGTGGCGATCGAGATCACCGCAGCGGCCGCCTCCTCGAGGCTCATCTCCATCGGCGCTGAGACGTCGCGCTGCATAGCGGCACGGGAGGCCTCCATATCCAAAGACATGTTGCCGCCGAGGAAAAATTCCGGATCGAGATAACCCAGCACCAGGGACGCATCGGTGACTGTCGGCTTGTCGCCGCCCTGCCCGTAACAAGCCGGCCCCGGGACCGCGCCCGCGCTTTGCGGGCCAACATGCAGCATGCCGCCATCATCGACCCAGGCGATTGACCCCCCACCCGCACCGATTGATTTTACGTCGACCGACGGGAAGCCGGTCATATGGCCGCGATAGGGTTGTCCAATCCAAGTCTCGCGCGTCCAGGGAATACGACCCCGACGCACCAGGCTGACATCATAGGTCGTGCCGCCAGTGTCAGCGATCACCGCGGTGTCGGAACCTTCATCCTCGCGCGCAAAATAGCGGCCAGAGACCGGCGCCATGGACGGCCCCGAATTGATCAGGTGGATCGGCTGCTCGGCAATATCGCTGGCATCCATCATGCCACCCTGGGACGTCACAATAAGCACGCGCCCGGCAAAGCCAGCCTCGCTCAGGCGCCCGGTCAGATTGTGCATATAGGCGCTCATCAAGGGCTTGAGCGAAGCATCAATGGCGGCCGAAGAGGCCCGACGGTATTCTCGCAAGGACGGGTTGAGCACATGGGACAACGTATAAGGTACACCGGGCAGGTGCTGCGCGATCAACTCGCCCACCCGGTCCTCATGGGCGGAATTGATGATCGACCACAGAAGACAAACCGCGACCGATTCGACTTCCTTGGCCTTCAGGTCTTCAAGAATCTCGATGACCCGGTTTTCGTCCAGCGGGCGCATCTCCGAAGCGTCGGACAGAATTCGGCCGGGCACCTCATAAGAAAGAGCGCGCGGAATGTAGGGCTGCGGATAGGGAACCGTAAAGTTGAACGGCTCCATCCGCCCGCCTTCGCGAAACACAAGAATGTCCCGATGTCCCTCAGTGGTCAGGAACGCAGTCTTTGCGGTGTTCCCGGTGACAATCGCGTTAATGGCATGGGTCGTCCCGTGGATGAACAAATCCGCTTTGGCCAGTAAGGCCCCAAGCTCCATCCCGAAATCGTCCGCCGCAACCTGTAAACTGTCGAGCACACCCCGGATCGGATCATCCGGCGTTGTCGCCGCCTTGAACATGTGCAGACCGCCATCGTCATCCTCGACGATCAGATCAGTGAACGTACCCCCAGTATCAACCGCAAACCGCATAACTTCCCTCACGACATAGACATCAAACCACCACGGCAAGCTTAACAGTCCAGACGCGCAGGAACCAATGCGCCTGTCACGGTACAGCCATACAAACCCTAGCTGTCGAGGAACCCGCTCACCGCTTGCAGGAAAATCTCCTGCGACTGGATCTGGGGACAGTGCCCGCAATCGGGAATTTCCACGAGCTGAGCGCCCGGGATGCCTTCATGCAGCGCATAGGACAACGCTGGCGGTGTGGTCTCATCATCAAGGCCGACTATCACCAGGGTTTCGTTTTTGATATCGCCGATCTCGTCTGCCATTTCCACATTGGCAAGAGCCCGGGCCGTTGCGGCAAAAGCTTTTGGATTGCAGGTCGCCAGTGCGGCCTTGCGTTCGGCGATGATCGTCGGGTTCGCGGCGATGAAACTCTCCGGGAACATCCGCAGCATAGCCGCGTCGAGCACCGGCTCCATGCCGTCGGTCTCGACCTTGTTGGCCAGGAAGCGCAGTGGCGCCTTGGCCGCCTCGGGAAAGCCTGGTCCTGTATCAGCGAGAATCAGCTTGCTGAAGCGACCGCCGTGATTGATCGCGAGGGCAACAGACATAAAGCCACCGGCGCCATTACCCAGGACATATGTATCGTCGGGCAAATCGGCCGCATCCATGATGCCGGCAATCCGGTCGGCGTAGTCACGCACCACCGGCGCGTCGCCCTCAAGGGGCGGGGTGGCGCCATATCCGGGAAGATTGGGAATCGTCAGACGATATTTTGCCGCCAGCTTTGGCAGAACCCGATCGAAGACCGTGCGTTCGGCCAACAGGGTGTGGAGCAACAAAAAGTCCGGCCCCTCCCCAACTTGAATGACGTCCGTATCCGGCACGTCGAGCTGACGTACTTCCATCGTAGTGCTCCCTCAAAATAAGTTGGTTGAAATTTAGTCGTGTGAATTCTGGTTCAGGATCGCTTCAGCCATCGACGCGCCGTCTTCGCCGCCGGTTTGGTTCGGACCAAGCCACACCATCAGAATATCGGCGTCCTTGCCGCCAACCGCGACCAGCGTGTGCGCCATCGAGCTGTCCAGATAGGCGCTATCCCCCTCGCCGAGCTGCACCGGGCTATAATGCTCGGTGTGAATCTCGATCGATCCCTGCAGGACGTAAAAGAACTCTTCCCCGGAATGGGCCAGCATACCGTCAATTTTACTCGGGTCGTCTGCCTTGACCCGTTCGATCAGCGGCGTCATCCGTTTGCGTTTTAAATCCGCACATAGCGCGTAAATGTCGTACTTTGGGGTCGAATGGAAATTCGTGTCGGCTTTTCGGCTGACGGTCATCCGGGCCGAGACGCTGCCCGCCTGGTCATCGAGCACCACCAGATCACTCAGCGAGATACCAAGCCCTTCGGCCAGCCGCATCAGATTGGCAAAAGTCGGCGACACCTGGTCGTTTTCGATCTTTGACAGGGCAGAAATCGAAAGACCTGACGTTTTTGAGACCTCCGCAAGGGTACAATTCCGTACTTTGCGCAACGTACGTACCTTGAATCCAAGCGTTGAGGTAGTCCGCGGCCCGGTATCGGCGCGTGTATCATCCATCATATGCTCCATTTTATTACCCGCCTCTATTAGTGCGAATCACAGGGTCACAAGGACCGCGATGAGAACATTGAGTAAGCCTAAAGTTGCAAGCCCGCCAAGAAGTTTGCCCATTGTGGATATTGTGAACGAAAAATGGCTTTTTTTCCTTTAAGAAATCTTTTCCCATTGGGCGAAAGTGTTGTACCATTTCGTTAGAGTCGCCACCTGATGGCGGTTTAAAAACCTTGCCTAGGTGCATTTTTCAACAAGGCAGGAACTGGGAGGAACCAAGTATGACGAAGAAAACACTTTCTAAAGTCACACGACGTCAAGCTCTGAAGACCGGCGCAGCTGCGGCTGCCGTTGGTGCTGCAGGCCCGGCGTTGACGGGTACCGCATTCGCGGGCGCCGAAGGTGACCGTATTATAGCTGCTGCCAAAGCCGCGGTTCCGGGCGGAGTCGACGTCTCGGGTATCATGTGGTCGAACTATCAGGTCGCCACGTCTGGCTCGATTAAGGATTTTGGTGACGCCACCAACATCAAGCTGCCGAAAATTCAGGACATTAGCACGTTCGAAATTCCGCAGCGCGCCATGGCCGAAGCACTTTCCAAATCTCCGGAATTCGACTTTTTCCATGTCGATTCGAACATGATCCCGTCGCTGGCATCCGCCGGACTTCTGGAGCCGCTCGATGAGTACATGAAGAAGGCCGATTTCAAGATCGACGCCGTTGGTAACTTCGGCAAGTTCATGACTTACAAAGACAAGACCTATGGCATCCCGACGGATGGCAACGTGATGGTCCAGTTCATTCGCAAGGATCTCTTCGAGAACCCCGATGAGCGCAAAGCCTTTGCTGACAAGTATGGTCGTGAAATGACATGGCCGGAGACGTGGGAAGAAGAGCTTGAGCTCATGAACTTCTTTACCCGTCCGGAAGACAACCTTTGGGGTTCGGCCAACCTTCGTGACCGTGGGTCATCCCTAGTGTGGTGGTACATGTACCTCTATAGCGCCGGTGGATTCCCCTTCACGGATGATATGGAGCCCAACATCAACACCGACGAGGCCATTTACGCGACCCAGACGTTCCTCAACGTCAAGTCGGCTTCTCATCCGGAAGCTGCTGGTTGGGGCACACCGCAGATGATCCCACGGATCATCAATGGCAATGCCTTCTCCTGTCAGTACTGGGACGGCATAATCGCCCTCGCTGAAAATCCGGACAAGTCGAAGACTGCCGGCATGTGGACCTACGGCGACGTGCCTGGTTCCAAGTTCAGTGGCAAGCTGATCAAGCGATCCTGCTCGACGCCTGTTGTGTCGATGCTGGTTAATCGCCACAGCCCACGTAAGGAAGCTATGGCTTATATGGCCCTTTACATGGGCACGGCTGCAGAAAGCGCGAAGATCGTTGGTGATCGGGTGAACACATTCCACGATCCGTGGCATGTCGATCACTTCAAGGCAGGATCGCTCCCGGCGAAGACCTACACACCGGGTGGCATGGCCGCGATCAAAAGGAACTTGGAGATAACAACCCCGCCGATCTTCATGACGGGTCTGCTTGAGTTCGAAACAGAGCTTAAGCGTAATATCTCGGAGGCCTATGCTGGCGATAAGACAGCCAAACAGGTGAACGCAGATACCACCGATGCATGGACCCGTTCGATCCGCCGCATTGGCAAGCGTCGTCTGAAGGAAGAGCTTAAGACCTATAAGTCGCTTTTCCCGTCTGTCGACGTCCCGACCTGATCGAACGCAGGCATCACTGCCTGTATTCCTCGTAATGATAGCCCGGAGCGAATGTTGCGCTCCGGGTTTATCGAGGTTCTTTAAATATGACTGCTGAAACGACAATGAACGTCGCGCCGACGAACAAACGCGCTGTCACGCGTGCGCAGGGGATTAGACGGTTCAAATGGGCTGTCCTGTCGCCGTTCATCGTGCTGATGATATTTATCCTTGGACCGGCATTAGTGCTGCAGGGCTACTTCTCATTTTTCTCGTTCTCGATCTTTGATGCGGGAGACGACACCGGTTTCGGCTCTTACTTCAGGGCATCCGAATGGGCTGGTGTAGACCTTTGGGCGGACGCCTTATCCGACAGCAAGTTCGGTTTTTCGATCGTTCGCTCTCTGCTCTTCTCACTGGGCGTCACGACCGGGTGTTTCATCATTGGCTTTGCTCTGGCATTGCTGATGTATCGCCCTTTTCGCGGCCAAGGCTTCTATTATATCTTCTTCATTCTACCGATGCTGACCGTGCCGATCGTGATCGCCTATACCGGCGAAATGATCCTGTATCAGAACGGCCCCCTGAACGACATTCTAACCAGGATCACCGGCCTCAGGATCGAAGCCCAGTTCCTCTACAAACAGGAAATTGCGCTCACGACCATTGCCTTCATGGAGATCTGGAACTGGACCCCGTTCAGCTTCATTATCATGATGGCCGGCCTCGCTTCACTTCCCAAAGAACCTCAGGAAGCCGCCCAAATCCTTGGCGCCAATAAGTTCCAGATTTTCTTTGAAGTTCAGCTTCCGTTGCTGCGCCCCGTGATCCTGCTAGCTTTGATTTTGCGCTTTCTGGAATCAATGGCGGAGTTCCCCAAAACCTGGGGTCTACTTCAGGGGGGTCCCGGTTCGGCAACAGAAACCATACCGGTATATATCTTTATCAATGCGTGGCAGTTCTTCGACATCTCGTATGCCGCTGTCCTGTCCTACGTCGTCCTGATCCTGATGGTCGTTATCGTTATGTCCGCAATTTGGCTGTTACGCCGTGAAAAGAAGAGCCTCGACGCGATGTACGATTCGAAGCCGCAGGAGGGCTAGAACAATGGCAATGACCAAGTCTCAACGACGCATGTCCTTTTCGGTATTCCGTTATCTGGTCCTCACCTTCTGGCTGTGTATTGTCGGCTTCCCAATTTTCTGGATGGTGTCGACATCCTTCAAACCAGATAAAGAATGGTTTGCCTGGCCGCCGGTCTATTTCTCGGAAAACGCAACTATTCAGAACTATCTGGTTGTGTGGGCTGATGTCAGCGAATATGCGACCAACGATGAAGGTGATCTGGAAACATATACCCAGTCCCTGCAGCGTCCCTGGGAAGCGCTGGGCAACAGCGCCCTGATTTCGGTCATCGCAACAACACTGTCCGTATTATTCGGGTCGGTCCTCGCCTACGGGGTGTCGCGATACCAAATCTTGACCGAACAAGGAATGTTCCGATTATTGATGTTACGAATGGTGCCACCAATAGTATTGGTGGCGCCCATATCAATCTGGTACAGCGCGTTGGGATTGCTCGATACAATCACAGGGCTAGTGTTGCTCTACTTCCTGACCACCCTGCCCTACGCGGTGTGGATGTCGAAGAGCTTCATCGACGAAGTCCCGCGAGAAATGGAACAAGCCGCCGAAATTCTAGGGGCCAGCCGTGCCCGTACAATCTGGGAAGTTGTCCTCCCACTCGTTCGATCGGGCCTGGTAGCCACGTTCCTGTTCATTCTGATCTTAACCTGGAGCGAGTATTTGCTCGCGCTGTTGCTGTCGAAAACAGCGGTGGTGACCCTCCCGGTTGAATTGTCGAAATACCAGGGGTCGACCGAAGGCCGCGTCTATGGACGTCAAGCCGCACTCTCGGTCGGCATAACTCTCCCACTAATTCTGGTGGGAATGATTATCCGCAAGCATCTTGCTCGTGGATTCAGCTTTGGAATGGTGAGGAGGTAGCGAGCCATGTCGCGTATAGAACTCGTAGACCTGCGCAAGGAATACGGCAACGTAGTTGCTGTTAAGGCAATGGACCTGGTGATCGAAGACGGCGAATTCATCGTTTTCGTAGGACCCTCAGGTTGTGGCAAGACCACGACACTTCGGATGATTGCCGGGTTTGAAGACCCGACAAATGGCGAAATCATCATCGACGGCACTGTCGTCAACGAGAAAGAGCCAGGCGATCGAGATTTGGGCATGGTGTTCCAGAGCCATGCGCTTTTCCCGCATAAGAACGTTGCCGACAACATCGCCTTTGGCTTGCGGATGCAGAAAGTCCCGCCCGTCGAACGGGCCCTAAAGGTCAAGGAGGTTTCCGAACTGGTGCGTATCACGCATTTGCTCGGGAAGATGCCGGCCCAATGCTCGGGTGGTGAATCACAGCGTATCGCCCTTGCGCGGACCCTGGTGACAGAACCATCAAACTTCTTGCTCGACGAACCGCTGTCCAGCCTCGACGCCAAGTTGCGCCGTGAACTGCGCGCCGAGTGCGACCGTCTGCACGATGAGCTGCAGAAGACTTTCATCTACGTCACCCATGATCAGGAAGAAGCCATGACTTTGGCGGATCGGATCATTGTGATGAACCAGGGTGAAATCGTGCAGCAGGGCACACCGCTGGAAATCTATGGCAATCCCGTCTCCTACTTCGTAGCGGATTTCTTCGGCAATCCCGCGATGAACCTGATTGACGGAGAATTCGTCAAAAGCGGCGACGGGCTTGAGTTCAAGAGCGGACATTTCGATATCCCGCTTCCAGCCAAGTACAATTCCGCCACGCCGGGTAAAGGCACGCTCGGCATTCGCCCCGAGAATGTGCATATCGGCGATGACGGTGGCGGCGCCTCCATTGAGCGCAATGTCGAGTTGGTCGAACCTCTCGGCAAGGACACGTTGCTCTACTTCGAGACAGAAGAAGCACGCCCCTTCGTGGCTGTTGTCGATGGTACGAAGTTGGTGAAACGACAGGAAAAAGTGACCATCGGTTTCCCCGATGACGCGGTATTCCTGTTCGACGCAAATGGCGACCGTGTCCGCTAAATTCAGTTCAAGTTAGTCAATTTCAGACGCCGCGTACCGCTTAACGGTGCGCGGCGTTTGTATTTCCAGGGAGCAATACAATGCCTGTTGTGAATACCGGAAGATACGACATCAACTACATCGAGGAAGGCAAAGGCTTTCCCGTACTTCTGATCCACGGCCTGGCTGGTGATCACACCGCCTGGATGCCACAGCTCGCCGCGTGGAGGGACAAGTACCGGGTGATCGCGTTCGACAACCCTGGTTCTGGTGACAGCTCGCTGGTTTCCGACCCGGTGGTCACCGCTGACCTCGCTGACGCAACTCTCGGCCTGATGGACAAGCTCGGGATCGAGAAAGCACATGTGGTCGGACGATCCATGGGCGGCGCTGTGGCTCAGCATATCGCGCTCAAGGCACCTGAGCGCCTGCAGTCGATGGCGTTGGCCGCTTCGTTTGCCCGGCTCGACCCGCTTGGGTCTCAGGTCATCGCAAACCTGCAGCAGCTCCTGACGTGGCGAAAGAGCTGGGCCGAATGGGCCCCGCATGCGGTTTATTTGTTTGTCGCGCCTGGTTTTTATAATGCCAACGCTGACCTGATGGCCAAGATCACGGCCCTGGTCAGTGGCGAAGACCGCGACATGGTTTCCTACGACAATCTGGCGACGGCCTGTATCGAACATGATGTCCTTGACCGTCTTTCTGAAGTGAAGACCCCCACCCTCGTCATGGGTGGTCGCTTTGATCCGATTTGCTCCATGACCGCGCAAAACTGGATGATGGACCAGCTGCCCAATGCCGAACTCGAAGTGTTCGAGAATTCGAGCCATTTCTTCCTGATGGAAGAAGCCGAAAAGGCGATGACATCAATTGAATCCTGGTTCGAGAAGAACGCAGCCTGAAGAACGTAGAAGGAGAATTTACAATGCCCAAAGTAAATTGCGGTCGATTTGACGTAAACTACATTGAAGACGGTGACGGGTTCCCGGTCGTCCTCATCCACGGTCTGGCCGGTGACCACACCGCGTGGCTCCCCCAGATCGATTTGTTCAAGGATCGCTACCGCGTGGTGGGCATGGACAATCCCGGATCAGGCGACAGCACGGCGGTTGATGCGCCTACTAGCACCGAGGAACTCGCCGACACGATGCTTGCGCTTATGGACAATCTCGGCATCGAGAAAGCCCATGTGGTCGGACGTTCACTTGGGGGCCTGATCGGCCAGCATATGGCACTGCGGGCACCGGATCGGATGCAAAGCCTGATACTGGCGGCCTCAACGCCGAAGGTGGACCGGATCGGCAAGCGTATCCTAGAAAACATGCGCGAAGTTCTGGAATGGCGCGACAACTGGGTCGACTGGGCCCGGCACTCCGCCCATGTGTTCGTTGCCCCTTCATTTTACAACGACAACCCCGAGGCGATCGACCGGATCGAGGCCCTGGTCGGCAATGAGGCGCGCAGCAAGGTTTCCTATGTGAACCTGAACAACACCGCCCTTGCCCATGACACCGCAGACCGGTTAGGAGAAATCGCCTGCCCGACCCTGATCATGGCCGGCCGTCAGGACCCCATCTGCTCCATGCAGGGCACGGACGAGCTTTCAACGGGTATCGCCGGTTCTGAAACCGTCGTGTTCGAAAAATCGAGCCACTTCTTCCTGATGGAGGAAGCCGAGAAGTCCATGACAACCTTGACCGACTGGTTTGCCAAGCACACCCCCTGATCACGGTTAGAGGCGGGTGGCCTCGACAATCGGGTAGCGGGTGTACTGACTGACCCAGTCGAAGCCGACGAACTCCACATAAGCGTCCATCAGGCGCTTGGTCATCGGCCCGGGTATGGCGCCGTCCCCGAAAACGCGACCGCTGACACTGCGACACGGGCAGATGCAGAAGCTGGTCGAGGTGATAAAGGCCTCGTCCGCGTTATAGGCGTCGTAAAGGTCGTAATCCTTCTCCGCACAGGGAATTCCGATCTTGTCGGCCAGCTGCATCACGGTCTGACGGCTGATTCCCGGGAGCACGTAGCGCTCATGGGGGGTCACCAGCTTGCCTTCAGAGACAAAGAACACGTTGCTGCCCCGTCCCTCGGCGATATTGCCGTTGTGGTCGAGCATCAGGGCATAGGCCTCACGATTCTGGGCTGAGACCTCTTCATCCGCCATGATCAGGTTGAGATAATTATGGGTCTTGGCCCGCGGACTGAGCATATCCGGTGCGGTCCGGCGAACCGACGAGACGATCATGTCGATCCCGTCGCGATAGAGCTTCGCGCGATTGGCCAGCGGCAAGGGCAGGCTCTCCACAATCACCGTCGGACCGATATAGTCAGGCCAGGCCGAACGCTCATTGGGGTCGACAATGCCCCTTGTGATCCGCTGCGAGACCCAGAGGTCTTCGTCTGCGGCAATCGTGGGCAGGTTGCGCTTAACGATTTCTTCGGTAATTTCCGCCATCTGGTCGAGGGAAAGCCCGGGATCAATCCCGATATAGCGCAGGGAGCGATACAGCCGCTCGAGATGCTCGTGCACCTTGAACACCTGATGTCCAAAGGTTCGCGTGGTGTCAAAGACCGCGTCACCATACTTCACACCTCGATCGCGAAACGGAATCTTTGCCTCGTTTTCGGGAATGTATTCGCCGTTCAGATAGACCGTGCGTTGATTGGGAATGGACATCAGTTTTTACCCTCCTCGAATGCCCCCATTACGCGTTGCGTTGAGGGGTCCGTTCGTACCAAGATACGCACCATAACATATCGATTACCGGGAGAAATGACGTGGCAAAATACGGTGTTGGACAACCAGTACGGCGAACCGAAGACCCTCGCCTTCTGACGGGACGCGGCAAGTTCAATGACGATGTTTCCCGCGACGGAGATGCGGTTGGCTATGTCCTGCGCTCGCCCCACGCCCACGCCGATATTCGTTCGATCGATACGTCCCGTGCCACCGGGATGCCCGGGGTTTTGGCCGTGCTGACCGGGCAAGACCTTGCCGATGACGGCATCGGTGCCTTCCCGGGACCGCCGCCCTTTTTCGCCTCACTGACCAAGCCCGACGGCTCCCCCCTGATCTATCCGCCGCAATATGCGCTGACATCCGATCGTGCACGTTATGTCGGAGATCCGATCGCATTTGTAGTCGCCGAAACCCTTGAGCAGGCCAAGGATGCCTCGGAAGCCATCGACATCGACTACGCCCCCCTGCCCGCCGTCGTGGGCACCGCCGAAGCCATGAATGATGGCCAGGTGCAGCTTTTCGACGATGTGCCAAAGAACTTCCTGTTCCAGGCCCAGATCGGCGACAGCGACGCCACCAGCAAAGCCTTTGACGAAGCCGCACATGTGGCCTCGGTGCGTTTGGTCAACCAGCGTATCGTGCAGAACTCCATGGAAGTACGCGGCGCCATTGGCAGCTACGACACCGAAAACGGCCGCTACACGATCTACACCTCGAACCAGAACCGCCACATGCTGCGCGACTGGATCGCGAACGCATTCCTCAAATGTGATCCTTCGCTGGTCCGCGTTCTTGTGGACGATGTGGGCGGTGGGTTCGGCATGAAGACCCATCCTTATCCCGAGCAAGTCTTGGTGCTGGTTGCAGCCAAACGCCTGGGCCGCACGGTGCGCTGGATCAGTGAGCGAACCGAAGCATTCCTCAGCGATCTGCACGGACGCGACCATATTTCTGACAGCGAGATCGCCCTCGACAAGGAAGGCAAGTTCCTCGCGGTCCGGGTGAAGACCGTCGCCAATATCGGGGCCTATTCCTGTTCGGCCGGAGTTTCCGTTCCGACCCAGATCGGCCCAAAGATCCTGACCAGCGTTTACGACATTCCCCATGCGGATGTTGAAGTGAAATGTGTGGTGACAAACACCGCCCCCGTCGGCCCCTATCGCGGGGCAGGACGGCCCGAGGCCGTCTACGTGATGGAACGTCTGGTGGATGTGGCAGCCCATGACATGGGTATTGATCCCGTGGAACTGCGCCGCCGCAACCTGATCTCCAAAGATCAGTTCCCCTACACCAACGCGGTGGGCACGACCTATGACAGCGGCGCTTTCGAGGACAATATGGATATGGCCGCCAAAATGGCGGACTGGGACGGCCATGCGGCACGCCGGGCGGAAGCGCACGAGCGCGGCCGGCTGAGCGGTATTGCGGTTAGCCAGTATCTCGAGACCACCGCGGGTAATCCGACCGAATCAGCCGAAGTCGAAGTGACCGACGATACGGTGATTGTGAAAGTTGGCACCCAGCCGATGGGCCAGGGCCATGACACGTCCTTCATGCAGCTGATTTCCGAAAAACTCGGTGTCGAGTTTGATCAGGTTCATATCGACACCAGCGACAGTGACAATCTGCCCAGCGGGGGTGGCAGCCACGGCTCTCGCACCAGCCATGTGGGCAGCGTGGCGGCCATCAACTCCTCTGACGAGATGGTTCGCAAAGGCACGCTGATCGCCTCTGAAATGCTGGAAACGGCCTCTGTCGACGTGGAATACGCCGATGGCACCTTCCGTGTCGCCGGAACGGATCGCACGGTCACCCTGTTTGACGTCGCCAAGCACGCACGCACGTCGACCACCATCCCCGAAGAGCTGCAAGGCCCCCTCACCGGCACCGACACCCACACAATCGACAGCTGGAGCTATCCCAATGGCTGCCACGTGTGCGAACTGGAAATCGAGGAAGACACCGGCGTCATCCATATCGTGCGCTATACCGCGATGGATGATGTGGGCCGGGTCATCAACCCGTTGCTGGTCGCCGGTCAGGTCCATGGCGGCGTGGCGCAGGGGATCGGTCAGGCGATCATGGAAAACACGGTATATGACCCAGAATCGGGCCAGATGACCTCCAGCTCCTTCATGGACTACACCATGCCCCGGGCCGACGACATGCCGATGATCGACCTCGACACCAACGAGGTGCCCTGCCTGACCAATGTTCTCGGCGTGAAGGGTGCGGGAGAGGCCGGTGCGCTGGTCGCCCCGCCCGTGCTCATCGCAGCAATTACAAACGCCCTGCAGGAGTTCGATGTGTCCCATATCGACATGCCCGCCACTTCGGAGCGCATCTGGCAGCTGATGCAAAAACCCAAAGCCGCGTAGACGAAACAGAGCTTCAGGCATGACCTACGATTACACCCCGCATTTCCGTGCGGGATTGCCTGCGGCGTCCGGGCGCTGGTCGGGCTTTCCCCGGTATAATTTTGTCGGCGGCCATAACGATGCCGAAGCGGTGCCTGTCGATGCGTTTATTGAGGCTTCCAGAAACGTCTTAGTGCGCGACGGGCAAACCCTGTCCACCTACGGACTGGCCAGCGGACCACAGGGTTACCGGCCCCTGCGCGAATTCCTTGCCACATCCCTCAAAGCGCGCACGGGAATGGCGCAGGATCCCGATGACATTCTGATCGTTTCAGGCTCTCTGCAGGCACTCGATTTGGTCAACGCGGTTTTCCTGGAACCCGGTGATACCGTGATCTGCGAAGAAGCGACCTATCGGGGCACGATGCAGCGCTTTGACCGGCTCGGGGTGAACTACATCCCTGCTCCGCTCGATGAAAACGGCATACGCATGGACGCGCTGTCACAGATACTCGACGATCTGAAGCGCAAAGGCACACCACCGAAATACATCTACACCATCCCCACGGTGCAAAACCCCACCGGCTCGGTCATGCCCGAATCACGCCGGCTGGAACTCCTGCAGCTGGCCCGGACCCATAACGTCCCGATTTTTGAGGATGATTGTTATGCCGATCTCACCTTCGATGGCACCCGCCCGAAGGCAATTCGCGCGCTGGATGACTGCGGACAGGTGATCTATTGCGGCTCGTTCTCGAAAACCATCGCCCCCGCTTTGCGGGTCGGCTATCTGGCCGGCGAGTGGGAAGTAATCTCACGCGCCCTCGCGGTGAAACACGACGCCGGGTCCGGTTCGCTCGAACAAATGCTGCTGGCTGAGTACTGCACGACGAATTTCGAGGACCATGTCGCGAAAATGCAGACTGTGCTGAGCGAAAAATGCGACACAATTATGGAGGCTCTCAACGCCGAATTTGGCACGGCGGCTGAGTTCGCTGTGCCCAAAGGTGGCATATTCATCTGGGTCACCCTGCCCGATGCGGTCGACACCACGGCGCTGGCGGAAGTCGCGCTGGCCGAAGGGGTGGCTCTGAACCCCGGAGCACAGTGGTCAGCCGATTCAAAGACCGGGCGCCACAAACTACGTCTGTGTTTTGGGAGCCCCACCAAAGAGGATATTCGCGACGGGATCGCCCGACTGGCGGATATCTGTCACCGCGAGACCGGAATACCGGCTCGCAGTGGAAACGTAAAACGCATTTAAACCCTCACTCTTATCGCGCGTTATACACCGAGATAGCTACTCTTAACCATATCGTTTTCGTGCAAATCAGTTGCATCCTTACTCGCGAATGCAATCTCGCCATGGACGATGATGTGGCCCTTATCGGCGATCCTGATGGGTCGTAGCAATGCCCGACGCTCCTCACATTGTGCTGCCCAGACCCAGCTCCTCGACACGGTCCTCAAGCTTACGCAGGCGGGAATCGCAGCCCTGATTAGAGCCTCCAAGAAGAATGTCAAATTTGAGGTCGGGCCGATGCGCGGCGAGGTCGCGGGTCGGGGCCATGCTGAAACCGATCTTGATCGGGTCATGAATATCCCTCCCTAGATACAATCTTCAAGATCGTTCGAACGTGCTAAAGCGATCAGAAGAACAATTTGATTCGTGCGGTCCCTCTTTTAAGAACGGCACAAGACGTCCAATTCGGTTCCGGATGACATTTGTATCCGCCTCAAGATTATTGCCTCACTGAGACTCACGCTTTGGTGAGCTGCAAACCCACAACAATTAACTCCACACCCTCACAAGTGAACATTACCAACGCGGCCTGTGTCCCATGCTGCATAAACACAAGTTGCCTCGATAAAGATATATTTCATCCAGTAAGACAACGAACACGACAAAATTGTTCGGTGCTGCCGCGCCCCGTAACTTGAAGTTCCTTCTCAACCAGAAATCACACGAAACGGTGGCAATCATGGCCGAATATGATCTGAGTGGACGCAGCATCATCCTGACTGGCGCGGGGCGAGGGCTGGGACGGGCCATGACCGAAGCGCTGACCGAAGCCGGGGCGAATGTGGTGGCCGCCGCCCATATCGCCGATGACTTCCCCGAGCTCGAAGCCGCCTGCGCGAGCAATCCGGGTAATATTCACTGCGTAACCGCAGATATTCGCAGCGGCGAAGATTGCGATCGTATTGTCTCTGAGGCGCTTGGTGCCTTTGGCGCTATCCACGGTCTGGTCAACAATGCCGGGCTCACATTCACCTATATCTGGCCCGATGGACACAAAACCGAAGCCTGGCGTACGACCGGCGAGATGCCGAAATTCTGGGAGGCCAGCGATGAGGTCATCCAGAACGTCCTCGAAGCTAATTTTATCGGTGCAGACAAGCTGGCGCGCCGGGTCACCCCGCTGATGGTGGATCAGGGCTGGGGCCGAATCGTGAATGTGACAACCATGTACCGAACCATGACCAAGCAGGGCTCTTCCCCCTATGGTCCCTCAAAGGCGGCCCTCGAAGTGGCCACGGAGATCTGGAACAAGGATCTAGGTGGAACCGGCGTCACCGTGAACATCCTGAACCCGGGTGCCGGTGCGGCAACACCAGGCATGTCCGAGGAAATGAAGCAGCGTGACGAGACCCTCGAAACCCCGGTCCTGATCGGGGCGGATTTGATGAAGGCCCCGATTGTCTGGCTGATGTCCGAGGTCACGAACGAGGTCAGCGGCATGCGGTATGATGCCAAGCCCTGGGATCCGAGCAAGCCCGCTGCCGACGAGGCCGAGCGGATCGGCGCCAAGGCCGGTGTGCTGCTATACTCGATGCCTGACTACTAGGCGAACTGACACAATTCCATGCGTGACCGAGCCGGATATATTGGGCCGACTATCCTGCTCACCCTGATTCAGGCGATGATCTCGTGGGCGGTCTTTGCGCCCCCGGTGTTGGTCAAGCAGGCTTTACCTGCTATGGGCCTCGATCCGGCCTGGATTGGCATGCAGCCAACAATTCTGTTCACCGCGGCCATGTTCAGCGCAATGATGGCCGCCGGAATGGTGGTCCGCTTCAATCCGATGCGGGCATCCCAGATCATGGTGCTGCTCTGCGCCTTCGGCAGCGCTCTGATTGCGACGGGAAACCTGTGGTTTGTGGCGCTCGGCAGCGCCCTGATCGGCATGGGGCTCGGCCCTGCCACACCGGCAAGTTCCCATATCCTGGCGCAGGTGACCCCGCCGCATCTGCGACCTCTTGTGTTCTCAATCAAACAGACCGGTGTTCCCCTCGGCGGCGTGCTCGCCGGATTCGTCGGTCCCCCGCTCACTCTGCTCTGGAATTGGCAAGTCTCCATCCTGGTCGTCGCCGGAGCCTGCCTTGTCACCGTCGTCGTGCTCGAAATCTGGTCCCGAGGCTTTGCCCAATTCTCGAACCCCGCCCATCAAGTGCGACTAGAACTGGTGGGCCCGCTCCGGCTGATACTCGGCAGCCCCATCCTGCGTTGGCTGCTGGCCGGCTGCGTGCCGCTCGTGATCGCGCAATACGCGCTCACCACGTTCATCGTGCTCTACCTGCAGGAAGATATCGGCCTGTCCGTGATTACCGCCGGGGCCATTCTCGCTGTTGCGCAGGCCAGCGGTGGTGTGGGCCGCATAATATTCGGCGCCATTGCCTCGCGATTGATGACACCGATTTTAACCCTGTTGATGCTAGCTCTGCTGGCGTCCGTGGCGGCGTTCCTGACGGCCGCCCTGACCTCATCATGGCCCCTCGCCCTGATGTACGGCCTGGGTGTGCTGTTTGGAGCCAGTGCGGCCGGTTGGAATGGGGTCTATCTGGCCGAGGCCGCCCGTCGCGCGCCGGTTGGCGAAGTCAGCCGCGCCACCGGGGCGGTCACTTTCGTGATTTTCGCCGCCGTGGTGGTTGGGCCCGCCATCTTCGGCGCCGTCGTCAATTTCGTGTCGTTTCAGGTAGCCTATACAGGGATCGGATTTCTGGTACTGACCAGCGTGTTCTCATTCCTGCGCACGATGAAGCACATCAAGGCCGAGGTAGCTTAGTCTTTCGGCTCATTATCGGTTTCCAACGCCTCATAGATGATCGAAAGCTCCTCTTCGAGCAGCCCCATCTCCGCCACCTTCGCATAGTAGTCCCGGGTGAGACGCGCCACAGGTGCTGCCACACCCAGGGCCTCGGCGTGTTCGACGATGTAGCGTGTATCCTTTTCGACCAGCCGGGCTGGCGCAGGGGCCGGCTGCCACTTCCGCGCCGCCATCACCGGCGCACGCAGCTCAAACTGGGTCGATGTGGCCACGCTCGACATGACCGCCTCGATGATCTGCTGCGGGTCCAGTCCTGAGGCAATGCCCATATTGAGCGCTTCCGCGGTGACCAGAACATGGTTGGTGACCATGGTGTTGAGGACGAATTTGAGTTTCATTCCGTGACCGAACGGGCCCACATAGGGGCATTTCGGGGCCAGCACTTCCAGTACCGGGCGCACAATCTCGCAGGCGGCCTCATCACCGCTTAGCATGATCACCGCTCGCCCGGTCTTAATCGCCTCCGGCGTTCCGCTGATCGGGGTATCCAGCATGATCGTGCCCGACGGCGCGAGGGCATCGCGAATACGTTCCTTCAGGGCCACGCCGAACGTACCCATATCGGCGACGATCAGGCCTTCACGGCCACCTTCGGCAAGCCCGCCGGGCCCGAATACGGCAGCTTCCACATCTTCCTCGCGGGCTAGGAACAAAATGACGATGTCGGCGGTTTCCCCGAGAGTTTTCGCGTCAGCAACAAGTTCTCCGCCGGATTTCGCCAACCACTGGGCGCTGGGACGATCCACGGCAGAGAGGTTATAGTCCTGCGCCGCAAGCATCCGCGCAACGGTGCTCCCCATCTGCCCGAGCCCCAGGATTGCAATCTTTCGATTCATAACGGCGTGACCATCATACCTGGCGGTCCTGATCGACCCAGAAGGTATCGCGTATATCCTTCTTCCGGACCTTGCCCACCGGAGACCGGGGCAGCTCGTCCCAGAATTCAACGGTTTTCGGGGCCTTTACGCTGCCGATCTCTTCTTTGCACAGGGCAATGATCTCTTCCGCGCTGACGGTCTGTCCGGGTTTGAGCTCAATCACGGCTTTCACCGCTTCGCCCCATTTCTCGTCGGGGACGCCGACAACAGCACAATCCTGAACCGCGTCATGCCCCCAGACGACCTGCTCAATCTCGGAGGGATAGACGTTGAACCCGCCGGATATGATCATGTCCTTCTTGCGGTCCACGATATAGATGAAGCCATCTTCGTCTTTCACGCCGATATCACCGGTGCGATGCCACCCATTAGAGGCGGTGACCTCATCCGTGGCGCCCTTGTTCTTGTAATATCCCGCCATCACCAGGGTCCCACGAACGACAATCTCGCCCCGCTCCCCAATCGGCAGAATATTTTCGTCATCATCCATGATCTCGACCGGAGTCATCAGACAGGGCTGACCGCAACTGGCAAGCCGGTGTGCCTTATTCGTCGTGAGCGCCTCGATATGTTGCTCAGGCGACATATAGGTGCAGATCATCGGCGCCTCAGCCTGGCCGTAGCTTTGGGCCATAACCGGCCCGAACACGTCGATCGCCTCTTTCAGCTTGTCGACCGACATGGGAGCAGCCGCATAGAGGAAGTAATCTAGCGAGGAATAGTCGTAATTACGTACCTCCGGGTGGGCGAGCATCACGTAGATCGCCGTCGGGGGCAGAAACAGGTTGGTGACCCCGTATTTTTCGATATTCTGCATGAGCTGGGGCAGTTGCACCCCATTCATGATGATATTGGTAGCGCCCAGCGCCATCAGGGACATCGCGGTCACACCCGCCGCATGGGTCATGGGAGCTGCGCATAAATGCACCGGCGGCTTCTTTGGCGGCATATGAACCGCCATCGCCGCGACCATGGTTTCGAATGTCTGGTTGGTCCACAAAATTCCTTTCGGGCGGCCTGTGGTGCCCCCGGACGGAAAGATTCCGCAAATGTCATCGGGATTGTCGGGGAAGTCCGGCGCTATTCCTTCATGGCCGGCAATAAAGTCCGCATAAGACGGCGCATCGGCTCCGGAACGATCGAGACAAACATAGTTTGCAATCCCCGGGCACTCTTCCCAAAGAACTTTAATATTATCCTCAAAGTCACTGTGATAAAACAGAAACTCTGCATCGTTTTTGTTGAGAATATAGGCGTTCTCGGCGATTGCATTGCGTGCGTTGATCGGCACCCAGACGCCGCCGGCGCGATACAGCCCCAGCAGAGCATCGAACGCGCCAGGATGGTTCGGGCTGTAGATTGCCGCGTGTTTGCCGTAGCCAAACCCGGCAGTGTTCATGGCGCGCGCGGTCTGATGGGATAGATCCCGGGCCTCGCCGTGGGTCGTCGTCGCACCATCCTCGGCGATCATGAAGGCCCGATCCGGGTGGAGCAGTGCCCCGCGGTCGAAAAAATCGATCACACGCATTGTTTACGCCTCCACCCGTCGTTTTGAACTCTGTAGTCCTGACCCTAGGGAGCCAGCATGCTGATCCCGGTCAGCTTGCGGGATTCGATGTCCTTGTGCAGCTTCGGTGCGTCTTTCAGCGGATAACGCTGATTGATCTTCACCTTCACCTTATTAGACCGGATCATCGCAAAAACCCGCTTGGAGCTGTGCAACAAGTCGTCACGATTGGCCGTCCAGTTGAACAAGGAGGCCCGGGTCAGGTTCCAAGCCCGCGCCATGTAGCGGAACTCGTTCAGATCGACCAGCGGTACTGGCCCGGAAGCCCCACCGAAGCTGGCCAGCAGGCCGCGATCCTTGAGGCAGCCCAGGGAAACCTCGTAAGTGTCCTTCCCGACCGGATCGAAGATCGTGTCGACGCCAGCACCCTTGGTGATCTTGGCGACTTCCTTGACGACGTCCTTTTTCGACGTGTCGATGGCGTACCTGGCACCCGCTTTGAGGATTTCCTTGCACTTGGATGCGGAAGACGCCGTACCGATGACCGTCGCACCACGCGCTTTTGCCCACTGACACAGCAAAAGGCCGACACCGCCGGATGCCGAATGCATCATGACCACATCGCCCTTTTTCACCTTCCCCACACGCTCGACGAGCATTTCGACGGTCATGCCCTTGAGATGGGTGGCCGCGGCAACTTCGTCGGTGATGTCACGCGGGATCGGGACACAGATTGCGGCAGGAACGGTCTGAGCCTCCGCATAGGTGCCCACGGCGCCGACATACACCACACGCTGGCCAACCTTGAGGTCCTTCACGCCCGCGCCGACGGCCTCGATGACGCCCGCGGCTTCCGAACCAATCCCGGTGGGCATTTCTAACGGATAACGGCCGGTACGGTGGTTGATATCGATAAAGTTGAAGCCGACGGCCGTGTGACGAACCGTGACCTGCCCTTTCTTAGGCTTGGGCACGTTTACGATTTTCCATTTCATGACCGACGGACCGCCGATCTTTTCAATCACAATGCCTTTGACTTCCACAGAATTTCCTTTCGGGTGAATTCAGAATTGCTAGGCCGAGGTACGGCCCGCATCGACTTTCAAAAGAGTACCTGTCATGTGCGGCGCCTCGTCAGACAGAGCGAAGGCGACCAGTGCGGCAATTTCCTCGGGCTCGACGATCTCGCCCATCGGAATGGCTTGTAAGCCGGCGTCTATATAGCCCTCAACGCGCTCGACCGGTGGCGTCCGCGCCATGCCCGGCACAATTGTATTAACCCGAATCATGTGGGGGGCGAGCTCAACGGCCAGCGCCCGCATCATCTGATGTACACCGCCTTTGCTCGACACATAGGGCAAAAGGTTTGGTGCTGGCCGGATCGCGGTGGACGACCCCGTGGCCAACAGCGACCCGCCCTCACCCTGGGCGAGCAGCACTTTCACTGCAGATTGCAGGGTCACGAACACGCCGGTGAGGTTGACCGCAACCACCCGGTTCCAGTCGGCGAGATCCCAATCCTGAAAATTGGTCCATTCGTTGAAGGCGCCCGCATTAGCGATCGCGCCATCGAGCCGACCGAATTCGGTAACCGTGCCGTCGATGAGGGCGTTGACCTGACCCTGATCCGTTACATCGGTGGGGATCGCAATGCCCGTACCTTCAAGGTTGGACATCGAGGCTACGGTCTTGTCCAGGCCCTGGGTGTCGAGGCCCGCAACGCCGATCAGCGCGCCCTCGCTTGCAGCGCGCAGCGCCATCGCCCGTCCGAGGCCCGATTCTGCTCCCGTGAGGGCAAATACTTTGCCAGCCAAACGTCCCGCCATTGATCTCTCCCCAAAGCTTCATTCTTGTTGGTCGTAAATGTATTACATCGCGAACGTATGTGCGATGAATGTTCGCGTAAATTCGAAGGGGGAATCAAAGCCATGAACACACCCGAGCTAAACCGGGACCTGCTGGTCGACGCTGCCTGGCTGGCAGACCATCTGGACGATCCCGATTTACTGATCTTCGATACCACCACATTGCTAGTTCCGGACCCGGAACTGGAATATCGGGTCGAGGGCGATCAGGACGGTTATCTTGCCGGCCACGTCCCGGGCGCGGCCTATCTGAACTGCCAGGATGATTTGTCGATCACCCCCCACGAATTCCGCTTCACCCTGCCGGAACCGGCGGATTTCGCTACCAAGGCCGGGGCGCTGGGCATCAGCGACAATCACCGCGTCGTGCTTTACAGCCGCACCCAGCCTTTCTGGTCGACCCGTGCCTGGTGGTCGCTTTATGCCATGGGGTTTGAGGGCGCGATGGTACTCGATGGCGGTTACGCCGCCTGGGTCGATAGCGGCCACCCGGTATCGACCACCCCACAAGAATACGCCGCCGCGACATTCACGGCCGCCCCGCGTCACGATGTGATCTTTGGCAAGGAAGACGTGCTCGCCGTGCTCGACAAGCCCGAGGCGGCGGTCGTTAACGCCCTTTCAGCCGAACAGTTCACGGGAAGCGGTGGGATGGCCTTTGGCCGGGCCGGACGCATCACCAACAGCGTGAATGTGCCCTATGCCGAAGTCTGTGACATGGCGTCGGGTGTTTTTTCCGACGCGGCAACATTAAAAGCGATGTTCGAGAGTGCCGGGGTGACGCCAGACCGCAAGATCGTAAATTACTGCGGCGGCGGCATTTCGGCCACCTTGGGTTTTTTCGCCCAGAAGGCGCTCGGCTATGAAGACGTGGCGTTGTACGACGCCTCAATGCAGGAATGGGGCAAGGACGAGACCCTGCCCATGGAAAAAGACTAAACAGAGGACGTCATCGATGTTTTTCAATCCCCTCGAAGTCGGCATGAAACCGTCGCCCTTCAAGCATACCGTCTACAACGCGCTGGTGGTTCCCCGCCCGATCGGCTGGATCTCGACCATGAACACCGAAGGCGTGGTCAATCTGGCCCCGTTCAGCTTCTTCAACGCCCTCTCGGGTGATCCGCCCTGCGTCATGTATTGCCCGAACGCGGTAAAGCCGGGTACCGAAGAGAAGAAGGATTCCTATCAGAACGTGCAGGACACTGGAGAGTTCGTGTTCAACATGTGCACCTGGGATTTGCGCCACGAGATGATCGCGACCGCCGAACACGCCCCGTCCAGTGTCGACGAAATGGCCAAAGCCGGGCTGGAAGCCGCCGAGTGTTACAATGTGCGTCCGCCCCGGGTGAAGGCCTCACCAGTAGCGCTGGAATGCAAACATTTGCAGACCATCGATCTGCCGCCAGGGCGTAACTCTCAGTCCCATATGGTGATCGGCGAAGTAGTCGGCATCCACATCGATGACGACGTGATCACCGACGGCATCGTGGACGTCCACAAGATGAACCTGATCGCCCGGCTCGGTTATCTGGACTACGCCAAGATTGAGTCCGAAAACATCATTGCGCTGAAACGACCCGATAATGTGCAACATCCCAGCGATAAAGACTAAAACACGAGGAACGTCATGATGGTCGTTGATTCACAGGTCCATCTCTGGAGCTTCCGTCCCGAGAGGGCGAACCCCTGGCACCGGAAAGTCCCACAATACACGGTGGAAGAATTGCTGGCTGAAATGGACGAAGCTGGCGTTGACCGCGCCGTCATCGTACCGCCCATGTGGATGGGGGACGATAATTCCCAGGCCATCGCCGCCGCACAGGCCAATCCGGACCGGCTCGCAATTCTCGGACGGTTTCCGCTATTTGATCCGTCTGCGGCTAGCCAGCTGGCCAATTGGAACGACCAGCCCGGCATGCTTGGCGTGCGTTTTACCTTCGGCAAGCCCGACGAACAGGAATTGCTGACATCAGGAAAACTCGACTGGCTGTGGGGCGACGCCCAGGAGCATGGTGTCCCGGTGATGTTCATGCTGTCGGGATTCATTTCCGAAGTCCCCAGGATTGCCCAAGCCTTTCCGGATCTGAAACTGACCGTCGACCATCTGGGCTTTCCCGGTCAATCGGCCGACGGCGTAGCTTTCGCGGTCCTGCCCGAGCTGATTGACATGGCCAAGTTCGACAATGTTTCCGTCAAGGCCACCACGCTTCCCGCCTATTCCTCGCAGGATTACCCCTATCCCAATACCCATGAACCGCTGCAACGTGTCTTTGACGCGTTTGGGCCGCACCGCCTGTTCTGGGGCTCGGACCTGACTCGCCTGCCTTGCACTTATCGTCAGTCAGTCACCCATTTTACAGAGGAACTGCCCTGGCTGAAGGGCGAGGACCTGGAACTGGTAATGGGGCGCGCGCTCTGCGACTGGATCGGCTGGGCCTAATCCCCCGGCATGGGGCGGCACGCCCCCGCATAGGCATGAGTGATCGCCGGAAGTTATTTGCCCGTTTCTATCGCGTGTGGGCTTCTCCGAACCACACCGATGCGCCATCATGGGGTATCTAAGTACTGGAGAATAATATCATGAACGCCCCCGCCCCGAAGACCGCCGCCGATCCAACTCCCGAAGAGATGGAAAAGCGCGTCGCCCGGTTTGACGACCTGGTCCCCTACAAGGACACCATGAACGCGACCCACGGGATCGATCCCGAGGCCATGCAGATGATGTCTTCGGATAAGGTCTTCCCGGTGATGAGCCCGGAAGGCTGGGCCGGACGTAGTAAGGTGGCGCCGGTCAAAGGCGCGCCGGGGCTGACAGTTACGATCGCCGAATGCCCGCCAGGGGATTCCTCCGGTCTGCACAAACACACGGCAACCGTTGAGAACTTTTTCTGCATCCAGGGAAGCTTCGACATCACCTGGGGTGCGAACGGCGAAAATGCTATTCGGCTTGAGCCCCTCGACTTCATTTCGGTTCCCGCCGGGGTCTATCGCGAGTTTCGCAATGTGGGCACCGATATGGGCCGCTTGTTTGTCGCGATCCAGGCACCCGAAGGCGACAATCAGGACAAGGTGATCCATTCCGCCGGTGCCGGCAAAGAGATTGAGCGCCGCTGGGGCAAAGACACCCGCGACGCCATGGCCGGGATCGGTATTCAGTTCGGGGAGTAGCCCCAAGCTAAGGCATGGAAATGTCCGAGCATGACGAATAACAATAACAATCAAAACCTGCAGACTACTTTATGCCCGACATTCCTTTTCCCGCTGAGTATCTGGACGTCCGGCTCGTCTACGCCGCGTTGTCCGTATTTGCCGCCGGACTGATCCGGGGGTTCTCGGGGTTCGGGTCTGCGCTGATCAACGCACCCATTCTCAGCCTGATCTGGGGGCCGACCGTGGGCGTACCTGTAGCCGCCATGGTCGAAATCGCACCGGCGATCCAGCTCACCCCGAAAGCCATCAAGGTCGCCCACTGGAAGACGATTTGGGCGATCAGCTTGCCCGCGCTCGTTTTGCTCCCCGCAGGCACATTCATTCTGGTTTCTGTCCCCGCTGACGAAATGCGCCGCGCCATTGGCGCCATTGTCCTGATTGTCGCACTCATCTTGTGGTCAGGCTGGCGCTATCGCGGACCCCGCGGCATGGGGCCAGCGATAGGGGTTGGCCTTTTCGGGGGTGCTCTGGCTGGAGCAACTGGCGTCGCCGGGCCACCAGTAATTCTTTATCTGATGTCGAGCGACGACAGCCCCGCGCTTACCCGAGCGAACCTGATCGCCTATTTCTCAGTCATCCTGGTCGGGTTCATGGTCGTGCTGACTTTTAAGGGCCTGATTACAACCGAAATCGTCTGGCTTGTCGGTGCCCTGCTGATCCCGTTCGTGGTCGGCGCCGCGATCGGCACGAAGATGTTCCCTCTGGCCAGCGAGCGGGTCTTCCGAATCATCGCGTTGACGACCCTGACGCTCTCCTCGCTTTACGTGCTGGTGGCCTAGGCCGCTCGGTCTTCCTACGTTCAGACCAACGAAAACGGGCCACCCAAAGGTGGCCCGATCTCAATTCGCACTATTGAAGTGAGCTGGGTGCCTAAAGGCCATTGGCGTCCATGATTTGAACCATGCTCTTGCCATCAGCTGCACAAGACGCCTGATGTGCCATGGACATTTCGATCATCTCAGGTGGAGCGCCAACTTCGCGAGCAAATTCTTCGCGGGCGAGTAGCTTTTCATACCAGGCAAACAGGTTCGGGAAGTTTTCCGTCGGGAAGCCCAGCTTGGTGACCCGGAAGACCGTGATCCACCAGGAGATATCCAGCGCCGAAAATCCGCTGGCCAGCAGCCATTCATGCGCGGCAAGCCGTGCATCGAGCCTGGCAAAGGCGCCCTTGAAATCCTTCACGGCCGCGATCACCTGATTGTCGGTAATGCCTTTGTTGGCATTCATGTCACGCCAGAACTTAACCTCGATCGCCTTGCGACCGTCGACCACGCCGGCCACCGTGTCGCCGCCTTCGGCTTCCATCGTGTCGACGGCTTCATCGGATTTCTTCATCATCTCGTAGGGGAGCATGTAGCGGAAGGTCAGCGCCCGCACCGAGAGATGCATATCATCTTCCTCGGTCATCGAGATCTGCACGAATGCCGCCTCGTCCGGGTCGCTCGGGAATAGTGCCTGACCCGGGAAATTGGCATCGACATATTCGATGATGTCGTTGCTTTCAATATGTACGTCGCCATCATGGACGATGGTTGGCACCAGGCCGCGCGGGTTGATGCCCATGAACCACTCGTTGAAATTCTCGAAATGAATGATGTCCATATGGTGGGATTCGAATTCCACCCCCTTGGTCGCAAACGCAATCCGGGTTTTCTGGGAACAGGACGAGCCCATGAAATGGAAGAGGTGCAGCCCCTTCCAGTCGAGGACTTCTTTAGTAAGGACGTCAGCCGGTGCCAGCTTGACCATGGTGAAAATCTCCCAGTGAAAATGATGTATTTGTGCTTGAAGAAGTTATAACCCGACGGTTCTCGTTCGTCATGCCCCGACCAAATGATGGTGTTGCGGAAGAAAGCTCACTGGCCACGTCCGCGCATCGGTGGCATCATTGGACACGCCCAAACACTCGGATCGCCGGGGCGATCCCCCAGGAGCAAGTGCATGACGACAACCGCGCCCGACCGCCTTGCCCTCCGGCGGCCCGATGACTGGCACGTCCATCTGCGCGACGGGGCAATGCTCAAATCCGTGGTCAATCACACCGCACGACAGTTTGCCCGCGCCATCGTCATGCCCAACCTCGCCCCGCCCGTGACCACGGTTGATGCAGCCGAGGCCTATCGCGGACGCATCATGGATGCCCTTGATCCGGAGCTCGACTTCACCCCATTGATGACCTGCTATCTGACCGATGATGCGGATCCGGCGGAGATCGAGACCGGCTTTGTCGACGGCGTGTTTACCGCCTGCAAGCTCTACCCGGCCAATGCCACCACCAATTCCAGTCACGGCGTCACCGATGTCGCCAATATCCGTGCAGTGCTTGAGACCATGGAATGGCTCGGCATGCCGTTGCTGCTCCATGGTGAGGTGACCGACCCGGAGATCGACATCTTCGACCGGGAAGCCGTCTTCATCGATCGCGTATTGACCGGCCTTATCGCCGATTTTCCAGAGCTGAAAATCGTCTTCGAACACATCACCACAAGTGACGCGGTGGCCTTTGTGGAGGCCGGGGGTGAGAACCTTGCGGCGACGATCACCCCGCACCATCTCGACTTCAACCGAAACGCCCTCTTCGTCGGTGGTATCCAGCCACATTTCTACTGCCTGCCGGTCGCAAAGCGGGAAGCCCACCGACTGGCCTTGCGCAAAGCGGCCACATCGGACTCGTCAAAATTCTTCCTCGGTACAGATTCTGCACCGCACCCGCTCGGGGACAAGGAAACCGCATGCGGTTGTGCCGGTATCTTCAACGCACCTTATGCGTTGGAAAGCTACGCCCGTGCCTTTGAGGCCGAAGGTGCCCTGGACCTACTGCAGGGATTTGCCTCCGAGCACGGACCGAACTTCTATGGTCTGCCCCTGAACACCGACTTCATCACCCTCGAGCGCCAGCCTGCAACGGTGCCCGATACGCTGGACGCGGGGGATACGACCCTCGTCCCTTTCCATGCCGGGGAAACGCTGGCGTGGCGCATCACGGAATAGCCACGCACCACTGAGAGACCGATATGCCCCAGAACCTGACCACCCTTATTCATCAGCTCGACGATTTGCCCGTTCATAAAACGGATTTCGGCGAGATCAAGGTTCTTGGCGGCGAACAGGTTATGGGCTTCTGGGCGCGGCTCAACGTCGGCAGTCATATTCCCGCCCATTCGCACCCCAACGAGCAGATCACTTGGCTGATGAAAGGCCGGTTCGATTACAAATTCGGCACTGGCGAAGAAGCCAGCTGCGAAGCCGGGTCCCTGGTGCTCATCCCCGGCGGGGTCGAGCACGAGGTCTGGTATCGCGAAGAATGCGAAATCGTGGAGTTCTTCTCGCCCCCGCGCACGGACATGTTCCCGGGCCTGGAGAATAATCCTTACGGGCTGGTCGAAGAGTAAGGGACAGGCAACCCTCTTCTTCAACACTCCCACCAAGGCCGCTATGGCCTCCGAAAACCTCATGCTGAGCCTGTCGAAGTATGAGGTTGCGCCCTCGCCCTTCGTCAGGCTCAGGACGCCCGGCAAACCTGCCACGCGACAAAATGCGACGTAAGATCGCTAGCGTCGTCGGGCCTGGACCTTGATGCCTATGATGGTCTCTTCACCCAGGGACCGCGCCGCCTCGATCCGCTGCAGACCTTCGACGAGGATTAGCCGCTTGCCGTCATCACGCACCATGATTGGGGTCTTCTGCCCGTCTTGGAGCATGCTTTCGGCGATTTCAGCCACCTTCTCCGCATCGACAGTCTTACGACGGGCCGTGGGGATATAAATATCCTCGATTGTGAGGCAGAGATCTTTCATGGTCGGCGCTTCCCTGGACGATGTCGCGCCCCATGACGGCGCGCGTGCACCCGATTATCATCGTTTCAGTCCACCCGCGCAAACAAGGAAAACGCCATGCAGCCGCCCCGAAAAATTGTCGATATCTCCATGACCCTCGATGACGTGATCATCGTCGACCCGGCGGCCATGCGCCCGAAGATTACGATGATGGAGCACGGCGATAATCTCGACCGCTGGCGCAAGCTTTATCCCGGGCTCGACACAGACGACCTTCCCGGCGGCGTAGCTTCAGCCTACGAGACGATCACCCTGGCGACCCATAACGGCACCCATGTGGACGCCCCCAAGCATTATCATCCGGTCGACAAGAACGGCGACCCGATGAAGGGCATCGACGAGATGCCGCTCGACTGGTTCATGCGTCCGGGGGTGAAGCTAGATTTTCGGCATTTCGATGACGGCTATCTGGTCACCGAGGCCAATATCGAGGCCGAGCTCGCGCGCATCGACCACGTGTTGCAGCCGTATGACATCGTACTGGTGAACACGTCGGCTGCGGACGCCTATGGCAGCGACCACTATATCGACAGCGGCTGCGGCATGGGCCGCGAAGCCACGCTGTACCTCACCTCACGAGGCGTGCGCGTCTGCGGCACCGACGCCTGGACCTGGGACGCGCCCTTTCTCCACACGGCAAAGCTCTGGGAGCGGACCAAGGATCCTTCGATCATCTGGGAAGGCCATTACGCCGGGATCGAGGAGCCCTATTGTCAGATCGAGAAACTCCAGAACCTGGAGGAATTGCCGAATAAGGGATTCCTGATTGCCTGCTTCCCCTGCAAGATCAGAGGCGGCACTGCGGGCTGGACACGGGCCGTGGCGTTGTTTGACTGAGAATTGTCACTCCGTCGAAGGCGAGTGCAAATCTCAAACAACCTCATGCTGAGCCTGTCGAAGCATGAGGTTGCACCCTCGCCCTCCGTCAAGCTCAGGGTGAGGACGGCCAGCCAACCATCTGTCTAAGGAAATGAATCCCGACAGAGCACCAACGCCTTTAACGCGGCAGTTCGGTGCTTCCCATCAGGAATTTGTCAACCGCATGGGCGGCCTGACGGCCTTCGCGGATCGCCCAGACAACCAGAGACTGGCCACGACGCATGTCACCGGCGCTGAACACTTTGTCCCGGCTGGTGGCGTAAGCGTCCGTGTCGGCCTTCACATTGCCGCGTCCGTCGAGTTCGAGATTAAGTTCGCTCAGCATGCCTTCGGAGACCGGATGCACGAACCCCATGGCGAGCAAAACAAGATCGGCCTTGAGCTCAAACTCCGTCCCCGGAATAGGCTGGAACTTCTCATCGACCTGCTGGCAGTTGATATGGGTCACGCGACCATCCGCACCACCGATGCTCGTGGTCGTGACAGAGAAGTCGCGCTCCGCGCCCTCATCCTGACTAGACGACGTGCGCATCTTGAGCGGCCAGTGGGGCCAGGTCAGGACTTTGTCTTCCTTTTCCGGCGGCTCAGGCATGATTTCAAGCTGGGCCACCGACAGGGCGCCCTGACGGATCGAGGTGCCGATGCAATCCGACCCGGTATCCCCGCCGCCGATAACCACCACGTGCTTCTCGGAAGCCACGATGGGTTCGACATCTCCTTGATTGCTACCCGCAACCCGGCGGTTTTGCTGAGGCAGGAAATTCATAGCGAAGTGAACACCGTCGAAATCGCGCCCCTCAATGGGAAGGTCACGGGGCATCTCGGAACCGCCACAAAGCAGAACCGCATCGTGGTTGGCTTCCATCTCCGCAGCGGTCATATCGACCCCGATATAAACCCCGCAATGGAGCTCCACACCTTCGGAGATCATCTGATCCATACGCCGGTCGATCAGGTGCTTCTCCATCTTGAAGTCGGGGATGCCAAGGCGAAGCAAGCCACCCGGGGTCTCGTTCTTCTCATAGAGATGCACTTCATGGCCTACCCGGGCGAGCTGCTGGGCTGCGGCCATGCCGGCCGGACCGGACCCGACGACGGCGATCTTCTTGCCGGTTTTGGTCTCGGCAATCTGGGGCTGAATCCAGCCTTCATCCCAGGCGCGGTCAACGATAGCGCATTCGATGGTCTTGATGGTGACCGGGTTGTCATCGATGTTGAGCGTGCAGGCTGCCTCGCACGGTGCGGGGCAGACACGACCGGTGAATTCCGGGAAATTGTTTGTCGAATGCAGATTGCGCGAGGCTTCTTCCCAGTCGGAATTGTAGACGAGGTCGTTCCAGTCCGGGATCTGGTTGTTGACCGGACAGCCGCTGTGACAAAAGGGAATGCCGCAATCCATGCAGCGCGCCGCCTGGCGTTCCAGGTCGCGTTCTTCCAGCGGAATCACAAACTCCTTATAGTTCCGAATACGGTCGCTTGCCGGCTTATAGGTGCGGTCGTGCCGCTCTATTTCGATAAATCCTGTAACCTTGCCCATTAGCCCCTCCGCATGCCGATATTCATGTCACCGGTCTGCTCAACTTGTACTTTCTGAAGCGCCCGACGGTATTCGACCGGCATGACCTTCACGAATTTCGGCAGATACACGCTCCAATTGTCCAGAATATGCCGCGCCCGCGTCGAGGCGGTGTAGCGCGCATGGTTCTCGATCAGCTGGCGCAGACGTTCGGCGTCAAACCGCGTCATGTCCGAACGCACATCGACCATCCCGTGGGATTCAATGTCCGAGCGATGCAGTTTCTCCATTTCTTCTTCTTCGTCCTCAATCGGCTCCAGATCGACCATCGCCAGATTGCAGCGGCCTTCAAAGTCCCCCGCCTCGTCGAGCACATAGGCGATCCCGCCGGACATGCCCGCGGCGAAGTTGCGACCGGTCTCACCCAGCACCACAACGATCCCACCGGTCATGTACTCACAACCGTGGTCCCCGGCCCCTTCGACAACCGCGATGGCGCCAGAATTCCGAACCGCAAAGCGTTCCCCGGCGATGCCTCGGAAATAGCACTCACCAGTCACCGCGCCATACAGCACCGTGTTGCCGACAATCATGCTTTTATCCGGGTCGATGCCGCTCTTCGGGTTCGGCCGCACGATCAGCTTGCCGCCCGAGAGCCCCTTGCCCACATAGTCATTGGCCTCGCCCACGAGATCGAGGGTCACGCCCCGTGCGACCCAGGCGCCGAAGCTCTGCCCCGCCACCCCGTTCAAGGTGATCCAGATAGTGTCTTCTGCCAGCCCAATATGCCCGTATTTACGTGCGATTTCACCCGACAGCATGGCGCCGGCGGTGCGATCGGTGTTGCGGATCGGAAGTTCAGCCTTCACCGGCGTTCCATCTTCGATGGCTGGCTTGGCCAGCTCGATCAGCTTGCGATCCAGGATGTCCTTGATCGGATGGTCCTGATCGGTGGTACGATGAATATTCACATGGTCGGCTTCTGCGGGCTTGAAGAACAGCTTGGTGAAGTCCAGCCCCTGAGCCTTCCAGTGCTTAATCGCGGATTGTGTGTCGAGCATATCGGTCTGGCCGATCATTTCATTCACGGTCCGGAAGCCCATCTCGGCCATCAGGCCACGCACTTCCTCGGCGACGAAGAAGAAGAAATTGACTACGTGCTCTGGTGCGCCAGTGAATTTCTTGCGCAGCTGCGGATCCTGGGTCGCGATGCCAACCGGGCAGGTGTTGAGATGACATTTGCGCATCATGATGCAACCGGTCGCTATCAGCGGGGCTGTGGCAAAGCCGAACTCATCGGCTCCCAGCAACGCGCCAATGACCACATCCCGGCCCGTCCGCAAACCACCATCGACCTGCACAGATATACGGCCGCGCAGATCGTTCATCACAAGCGTCTGCTGGGTCTCGGCGAGGCCGATCTCCCAGGGCGAACCGGCATGTTTGATGGACGTCAGCGGCGAGGCACCCGTGCCACCCTCAAAACCGGAAATAGTCACGTGGTCCGCGCGGGCCTTGGAGACACCGGCCGCAACAGTCCCGACGCCAATCTCGGAGACCAGCTTCACGCTGATATCGGCCGCCGAATTGACGTTTTTGAGATCGAAGATCAGCTGAGCCAGATCCTCGATCGAGTAAATATCATGATGGGGTGGCGGTGAAATTAGTCCAACCCCGGGGGTCGAATGGCGCACTTTGGCGATCACCGCATCGACCTTGTGACCGGGTAGCTGGCCGCCCTCACCGGGCTTGGCGCCTTGGGCCATCTTGATCTGAATCATGTCTGAATTGACTAGATATTCCGCCGTCACACCAAACCGCCCTGAGGCCACCTGCTTGATGGCCGAGCGCATGGAATCACCGTTCTTCATCGGCGTAAAGCGATCGATTTCCTCGCCGCCCTCACCGGTGTTCGACTTGCCGCCGATCCGGTTCATGGCAATCGCCAGGGTGGCGTGGGCTTCCCGGCTGATCGACCCGAAGGACATCGCTCCCGTCGCGAAACGTTTGACGATATCTTCGGCTGACTCCACCTCGTCAAGGGATACCGGAGCACGCCCTGCCTCCTCGGCATCCTTCAGGCGGAACAGACCGCGCAGGGTCATCAGGTCCTGGTCTTGCTTGTTGATCGCCGCCGCATAGGACCGGTACTTGTCCGGCAGCTCTCCGCGCACCGCGTGCTGCAGATCGGCGACCGTATCCGGGGACCAGTTGTGCTTCTCGCCACGAATACGGAAGGCGTATTCGCCCCCCACATCGAGCGCGCTTTCATAGATAGGGTTGAGCCCGAACGCATCCGCGTGACGCTGCATGGTTTCCCGGGCGACCTCGGCTAGCCCGACACCTTCGACAGCGGTATGGGTGCCGGTGAAATACTTCTCCACGAAGGACGTCTTCAGCCCGACCGCATCGAAAATCTGCGCCCCGCAATAGGACTGATAGGTTGAGATGCCCATCTTCGACATCACCTTCAGTAAGCCCTTATCGATGGCCTTGATGTAGCGGCGGATGACCTGCTCATCGCTGAGGTCCTCGTCCACCTTCTCGCGCAGATCAGCGAGCGTCTCGAAGGCCAGCCACGGGTTGATGGCTTCCGCGCCAAACCCGGCCAGGGTCGCAAAGTGGTGAATTTCGCGGGCCTCTCCGGTCTCAACGACCAGACCCACAGACGTGCGCAGGCCTTTGCGAATGAGGTGGTGATGCACAGAAGACGTCGCGAGCAGCGAGGGAATGCCGATACGTTCCGGCCCGACCAGACGGTCCGACAGGATGATGATGTTGTAGCCCTGATCCACGGCTTCTTCGGCGCGGGCGCAAAGATTGTCGATCGCCTGCTCCATATACTCCACGCCCCGGCTCACCCCGTAGGTGATGTCGAGGGTCTCGGTCTGGAACTGGTTGTCGGCGATATCCCCGATGGCGCGGATTTTCTCCAGCCCCGCATTGGTGATGATCGGCTGACGCACTTCGAGGCGCTTCAGGCTGGAAGTCCCCTCCAGATCAAGCAGATTGGGACGCGGCCCAATAAACGAGACCAGGGACATGACGATCTCTTCGCGGATCGGATCGATCGGCGGGTTCGTCACCTGGGCAAACAGCTGCTTGAAGTATGACGCCAGCGGCTTTGACCGGGACGACAGGGCTGAGAGCGGCGTGTCGGTGCCCATGGCGCCAGTGGCTTCCTGGCCCGTATGCGCCATGGGGAGCATTAGGAATTTCAGATCTTCCTGAGAATAGCCAAACGCCTGCTGCCGTTCGAGCAGCGGCACCGGAGAGACCGCAGGGGCGCGCCCGACCTCGGGAAGGTCCTTCACCCGGATCTGGGTACTGGCGAGCCACTCCTGATAGGGATGGCTACTGGCGAGCTCGGTCTTAAGCTCCTCATCAGAGATGGCCTTGCCCTTCTCCAGATCGATCAGCAGCATCTTGCCCGGCTGCAGACGCCACTTGCGGACGATATTCTCTTCGGGAATGTCGAGCACGCCCATTTCAGAGGCCAGCAAGACAAACCCGTCCTTGGTCTCCAGATAGCGGGCCGGGCGCAGACCGTTTCGATCCAGCGTCGCACCCACCACCTTGCCGTCCGTAAACGCGATGGCGGCCGGACCATCCCAAGGCTCCATCAGGGCGGCGTTGTACTCGTAGAAGGCGCGGAAGGTCTCATCCATCAGCGGATTGCCGGCCCAGGCTTCCGGGATCAGCATCATCATCGCATGGGGCAGCGTGTAACCGCCCTGGTAGAGCAGCTCAAGCGCGTTATCGAAACAGGCCGAATCCGACTGCCCTTCAAGGGAGATCGGCCACAGCTTCTGCATGTCGTCGCCAAACACCGGGGAGGACATGGTCGCCTGACGGGCCGCCATCCAGTTGTTGTTGCCGCGCAACGTGTTGATCTCGCCGTTATGACAAATCATCCGGTACGGATGGGCAAGCGGCCAGGACGGGAAGGTGTTGGTGGAAAAACGCTGATGCACCAGCGCCACGGCCGAGATGACCCGCTCGTCCTGCAAATCCTTGAAATAGGTGACCACGCCGTCGGCGAGCACCAGCCCCTTATAGACGATGGTCCGGGACGAGACCGACACCGGGTAATAGCCA
The DNA here is from genome assembly GCA_964276015.1 of uncultured Alphaproteobacteria bacterium. Lineage (GTDB taxonomy): Bacteria > Pseudomonadota > Alphaproteobacteria > UBA6615 > UBA6615 > JABJAG01. The sequence continues at coordinate 165,731 of CAXYDO010000002.1, forward strand.
ATGGCGGCCTCCGGGTGCTCACGACGCAGATAGTTGGACGCCACCTTGCGGGCCACGAACAGCTTGCGCTCGAACGCCTCATCATCGGCGATACCCGGGCCCCGGGCGATAAACGCCTGGCGATGGGACGGCTCGGTCGGCTTTACGCTTTCACCCAAGATCGAGGATTCCACCGGCACGTCGCGCCAGCCGAGAATGCTCAGACCTTCCTGCTTTGCAGCCATCTCGTAAGCCGCTTCAACAGTGGCGTGATGGGCGGCATCGCGCGGCAGCATCAGCTGGGCCACGCCGTAATGGTTCGGGGCGGGCAGATCGAAGCCAAGCTTCTCGACTTCGGCCGCAAAAAATTCATGGGGCAGCTGGATCAGAATCCCGGCGCCATCCCCGGCCTTCGGATCCGCGCCAACAGCGCCCCGATGCTCGAGATTGCAGAGAATCTTCAGCCCGTCTTCAACGATCTTGCGGCTGCGCTCATTGCGGATCGAGCAGATCATGCCTATGCCGCAGGCGTCATGCTCGTTGGCCGGGTCATAAAGCCCCTGGGCCGAACGCTGGCCGGCATAAAGGCCGTTACTTTCGCCATCATGGATAGCCGGTTTGGACACAGCTGATCCGGCTGCGGCACCTGAAAGCGGCAATATTGTTTTCTCGTTGGCCATGATCAGCTTCACTTCCCGAATATCTCAAGTGCCACCAACGACACGCGCGGTGCAGCACTTTTTTCACAAACTAACTGACGTCCCAGTCGTACTTACGTCCCTGTTCGTCCAAGATTCCACACTGAGCGCGGGTTTTCCCGGTGTTAGGGTCAAGACGCCAAAATTCCGCGCGGCCATCGACCGGCGAATGCCTGTAACCCGCAATGTGGTTTTCGAACGGACGGATATTACCGAAACCAGTCCACATTCCCAGCCGTGGAGAGTAAATAAATCTCTTGTTTTTCGAATTCAAGTCCTCCAGGGAAAACGGTCGGTGTTTGGGGTGTTTTTGGGTGTTAACGCTTGGTTCAAAGGACCTGAGACAACAACAATCTGGCTGCTTACTTCATATACAATCTTCAATCACCCCCGCTTCCACGCGCGTAATTCCACCGCCGTCACGCCGGTCTTGAGCTTTTCCATCATCTCGGCCTCCGCCGCCTCGCGCTTGATCGAGGCTTCGATAGTTGCGGTCACCATGGCTTTGGGGATCACCACCACGCCGTCGCCGTCGCCCAGAACCAGGTCGCCCGGGGCTATGATCACGTCACCGAAGGCCAGGGTCCCGTTGATTTTGAAGTCGCCATTCAAGTCTTTCAGGGTGCCGCGCATGCACAGGCCTCTGGCGAAGACCGGCCAGCCTTTTTGGGCCAGCGCCGCGCCGTCGCGCACGCAGCCGTCGATGACCAGGCCGCCGAGCTGGCGGGCCTTGGCCGACGTGGCCATCACCTCGCCGAAATAGCCACCTTCATAGCAGCCGCTCACATCCGCCACAATCACGTCACCGGGCTGGGCCTCGTCGATGGCGAAATGGATCGCCAGATTATCCAGCGGCGGGCCCTTCACCGGGAAGGCAGGCCCGCAGATGGTCATGCCCGGGGCGATTGCCTTGATCGCGGACGGCAGCGAGCCGATGCGCCCGGCGGCCTCGTGCAAGGTGGAAGAATCGATCTGAGCGGCGGCGGCCAGCAATTCAGGTGTCAGTGCGTCGGCTGAATTATGCGCTTCGATATTTTGCTGTGCGGCCATTTCGGCGCGTCCCCTTAAAATGATAACGTTGGGGCCGAGTTTAGACGCCGCACGCGTGTTCGTCATTGGGGGGAAGTGGATGTTGGGGTTTACCGAAATTCGTCATACCCGAGAAAACCAACCCTCTCCGCCCTTTAGGGGGGAGAGGGTGGTGAGCGGAGCGAACCGGGTGAGGTGGGCGTCGATGGCCCGCACGATCCATCCCGGAAGCGTCCTGCCCTCCCCCACCTCACCCCGGCCCTCTCCTCCTGGGAGGAGAGGGTGTTGGATCGGAGCCGTATCATGACCGGTGTACTTTCCGGCCTGCGGGTCGTTGAGGGGTCGGCTTTTGTCGCGGCGCCCACTTGCGGGATGACACTCGCCCAGCTCGGCGCCGAAGTGATCCGCTTCGACATGATCGGCGGCGGCATCGATTACAAGCGCTGGCCGGTGACCGCCGAAGGCAACTCGATCTACTGGGCCGGGCTGAACAAGGGTAAGCGCTCCATTGCGGTGGATTTCCGCAAACCTGAGGGACAGGAAATCCTCTCTAGCCTGATCACCCAGCCCGGCGAAGATCGGGGCATACTTCTGACGAATTTCCCTATGAAAGGCTGGCTCTCCTATGAGGCGCTGCAGGCCAAACGCGCGGATTTGATCGCGCTGAATATTCTGGGTAACCCGGATGGCTCCGTCGCGGTGGATTACACGGTCAACGCGGCGGTGGGCTTTCCCTATGTGACCGGGCCCGATGCGGAGACCCACCCGGTGAACCATGTCTTCCCGGGCTGGGACGTTTCCACTGGCTATGCGGCGGCCACAGGGCTGCTGGGGGCCGAGCGCCACCGGCGGCTAACGGGGGAAGGCCAGTATGTCTCGCTGTCTCTGGCGGACATGGCTTTCGCGACCGTGGGCAATCTTGGTTATATCGGCGAGATCCAAATCAACGGCACCGAGCGGCCCCATATCGATAATGATGTCTATGGCAGCTACGGGCGGGATTTTGCTACCAAAGACGGTCGCCAGGTGATGATCATCGCCGTGTCGGTCCCCCAGTGGAAGAAGCTGGTCGAAGCAACAGGCACCCAGGCCGAGATGGCCGCCCTGGAGGCCGAAACAGGGCTCGATTTCACCCGTGAGGAAGACCGCTACGCTGCGCGAGACGCCATCGCCGGGCCACTGGGCGGCTGGTGCGCGGCGCACACGCTGGAGGAAATCCGCACGGTGTTCGACGCCCATAATGTGTGTTGGGGACCCTACCAGACCTTCGGCCAGATGGTCGCCGAAGATCCCCGCGCCTCCAAGGCGAACCCGTTGTTTGCAGAGATCGACCAACCCGGGATCGGCACCTATCTGGCGCCGGGCTCCCCTCACAAGTTCGGTGCCTTCGAACGTGAACACCTCCGCGCGCCGGTGCTCGGCGAACACACGAATGAAATCCTGTCCGGAGAGCTGGGCCTGAGCGACGGCGAGATCGGCAAGCTCCACGATGCCGGCGTGATCGCGGGGATGGATGCGGGGATGGGTACATGAACCTCGCTGTAACCTCCCTCTCCTCCGGCGAGGAAAGGGTCGGGGTGAGGTGGGGGTGCGCACAGCCCATCCCGCTTAAGACCGCACACGAATCCAGCACCCACCTCACCCGGTTCGTTGCGCTCAACATCTTCTCCCCCCTAAAGGGCGGAGAGGGTAAAAGGTAAAACCATGACACATGAAGCAATAGATTTTTGCCGAGAGGCCCTGCCCGATGCGCTGGCGTTTCGGGACGTGGCCGGGCGCACTGCAGCGGGACTCGCTGCCCCGGGCGGGCCGGTCGAACCGGTGTTGCTCGACACTCACCAGTTCGCCCTGCACGGCTATGCCTGGATGGCGACCTATGTGAACGCTCTCGAACAGCTGCTCGGCTGGGCCGAACGGCTGGAAAGCGATGGGCGCTTCTCCGACCTGGAAAGCATGATCCTCACCTGTGGCTTCGGAGCGTATTTGAAGCAGCTCAAATACGGCATCGCCATGAGCCAGGACGAGATCGCCCGCCCGGGTGACCTGGGGCTCGACGAGAGTGACTTCTTTGGCGGTGCGGCGGCTCGCAAGCTGATGAAAGAGGGCGACAGTATCGCCGTGCGTCAGGCCATCGCCGAAACCCTGCGGGATCGCAGCGGGGAATTCGGCGATCGCGGGCTTGATGAGACCCACGGCATGATCGCCGACCAGTTCCGGCGCTTCTCCGATGAAAAAGTCTCCCCTCATGCTCATGGCTGGCATGTGCGCGACGAACTCATTCCGCTCGAGATCATCCACGAGATGGCGGAGCTGGGCGTGTTCGGCCTCACCATCCCCGAGGAAGACGGCGGGTTGGGGCTCGGCAAGATCGCGATGTGCGTGGTCACCGAGGAGCTTTCCCGAGGCTATATCGGCGTGGGCTCGCTCGGCACCCGCTCCGAGATCGCCGCCGAGCTGATCCGGGTCAACGGCACACCGGCGCAGAAAGAAAAATACCTCGGCCCCATCGGCGCTGGCGAAATCCTGCCGACCGCGGTCTTTACCGAGCCCAATCACGGCTCGGATCTGGCCCATATCCGCGCCCGTGCCACACGGGATGGGGATGTATATCGGGTGAAGGGCAACAAGATCTGGATCACCCATGCCGCGCGCACCGACATGATGACCCTGATGGCGCGTACCGACCCGGATGAGGATGGCTATAGAGGCCTGTCCATGTTCCTGGCCGAAAAGCCCCGGGGCACAGAAGCGGACCCCTTCCCGGCTGCCGGCATGGAAGGTTCGGAAATCCGGGTTCTCGGCTATCGTGGCATGAAGGAATACGAGCTCGGCTTTGATGGCTTCGAGGTCGCCGCAGACAATCTGCTCGGCGAGCAGGAAGGCCAGGGCTTCAAACAGCTGATGGCAACTTTTGAGACCGCGCGGATCCAGACCGCCGCGCGGGCGGTTGGCGTTTCGCAAAACGCTCTCGAAGTGGCCTTCGGTTATGCCAATGACCGGGAGCAGTTCCGTCGGCCGATCGCAGACTTTGCCCGGGTTGGGGGCAAACTTGGCTGGATGGCGACGGAGACGATGATCGCTCGACAGCTGGCGTATTTCGCGGCCCGCCAGAAGGATTCAGACCAGCGATGTGACATCGAAGCGGGCATGGCCAAGCTACTCGGCGCCCGGGTCGCGTGGTCAAACGCAGATAACGGATTGCAGATCCACGGCGGCAATGGCTACGCCGAAGAGTATGATATCAGCCGAATTTTGTGTGATGCGCGCATTTTAAACATTTTCGAAGGCGCAGCAGAGATCCAGGCTGGTATCATTGCCCGGGGCCTTCTGGGCCGACCCAATCGCGCATCGTGAATCGGGATTCTTTTTTTTAAATCAAACAACTATTCAAATACGTGAATAATAAATACTACTTTTTAGAGGATTTCTTTGTGATTATTCGCGCGAACACCTGACTACATTACTACCTTCAAGGACGCACTTACCACTTTAATGTCAAGGGCTTCTGTCTTGTCACTGAATTAGTTAGACGCCATGCTGATCGCGTTAACTGCGGTTAACGCGATCTTACCAAAGACGCATCACGAGGATCGGCAAACGTATGAACAACCGCATCTTCGTCAGCCTGGCTCGCCAGCCGGCTAAGAACATGGCGGTTCGTTACCCGGTCATCTATGACAAGTACTGAGGAAGTAGCGATATTTTACAATGTTTTAATTGAAGGCACCAACACGATTATTGAGGCGCGATATTCCCGCAAAAAGAGTGTTCGACAAATCTCTCAAAAACCCTGAATTGCCATTCTCGCAACCGTTTAGCGCCATTTAAGCCCATCCACGCGCGGTTCGTGTTAACAATTCGCTAACCAATTGAATTAGCCAAACAAACCCTGTGAACCGCCCATATGATTCAGAATGACGTCCTGATCATCGATTCCGTAACCAAATTTGGCGACGCCCCACAAGGCCGGGTCGCCATCGCGGCGTCCCATGGTGGCGTCTATGCCGGATATCTCGCCGCGCGGGCTGGCATCCGTGGGGTCATCCTGCACGACGCGGGAATCGGCCGAAACGAAGCCGGAATCGCCTCTCTGCCCTATCTCGACGATCTGAGGATCGCGGGTGCGACGATCGATTATCGCAGCGCCCGGATCGGTGACGGCGTAGGAATGGCCGCAACCGGCATCATCAGCCACGTGAACGAAACCGCCCGTTTGGCCGGCGGCACGGTTGGTCAGCTGGCCATAGAAACGGCCCTTGTGATGCAAACGGCACCAGGCGGCGATGGACCGGTTCCCAAATATGACGAAGCGCGTTTTGTTCTGCTTGAGACCTCCGGAAGGCCCACGGTCATCGGGTGCGATTCAACCTCGCTGGTCCGCCCCGAGGATGTTGGCCAGATTGTGATCACCGCCTCACACGGGGACCTGCTCAAGGAAGCTCCCAGTTGGGGGAACCGACCCGATGTACACGCGGCCGTCTTCAATGACGCGGGTGCCGAAGACCCGACCCGCCTGCCCGACCTCGACACGAGATCCATAGCCGCCGCGACGGTTTCGACCGATAGCGCACGAATTGGCGATGCGCGCTCCACTTATGAAGACGGCATGATCTCCCACGTCAACGCCACAGCGCATGCCCATGGCGCAGCACAAGGCATGACGTGCATCGCCTTCGTAGAATTGATGCGTGAGATCAACGCCTAGGCGAGCATTGCCTTGACCCGCGCTGCAATCCGGTCGGCCTTGATCTTGTAGGCTTCTTCGAGCGGGATCGAAAACGGGATCGGAATGCGTTCACCACCCAGCCGGGCCACGGGAACCCCGAGCTCTTCGGCAACTTCGGCAGCGATTTCACCGCCGAATCCGCCGACCCGAACCGCTTCATGCACGACCAGCAGACGCCCGGTTTTGGCGACCGAGGCCATGATGCAGTCGCGGTCCCAGGGCCAGAGGGTGCGCAAATCGATCACCTCGACAGAAACACCTTCTCCGGCGAGCCGTTCTGCGGCTTCCGACACCACGCCGACCTGTGCTGCCCAGCTCACAAGAGTGATATCGCTGCCCTCGCAAACCGTCTTGGCGACCCCAAGCGGAATAGCCGACTGGTCGGCTTCATCGACCTCGCCAATGACGCCCCACAGCCCCTTGTGTTCCATGTAGACGACCGGGTCATCACAACGGATCGCCGATTTGAGCAATCCACGATTATCTGCCGGCGTCCCCGGCGTAACGACGACCAGACCGGGCACATGGGTGTACCAGGCTTCGGGTGACTGAGAATGCTGTGCAGCAATCCCGCCCCGAATCCCGATGGGCATTCGTGCCACCATCGGCACCCGCGCCTGGCCGCCAAACATATAACGGGCCTTGGCAGCCTGATTGACGAGTTCATCCACAGCGCACATGGCAAAGTCCGAGAAGCGCAATTCAGCGATCGGGCGTGTGCCGGCCATGGCGGCTCCCACGGCCGCCCCCATGATTGTAGATTCGGAAATCGGCGTATCGACGATGCGATCCTCCCCGAACTCTGCCTGCAGGTCCATGTACTGACCCGCCATGCCGCCTTCATAGCCAAGGTCTTCCCCGAGCGCCCAAACGGTGGGATCGCGGTGCATTTCTTCCTGAAGGCCCAGCCGGGCCGCCTGGGCGTAGGTCATCTCGCTCATTGGATTGCCTCCGGCATCTTCGGCGCACCAACATCCTGAACATCGGTGAAAGCCAGCGAAGGATCAGGCCAGGGCGCGCCCTTGGCGTCTTTCACGTAGCCGGCGATCTCGGTATCAACCTCGGCGCGGATGCTTTCAAGTTCTTCCGGGGTCAGGCCGTTTGCCAGCAACCAGGTTTCCGTACGCCCCACCGGTTCGTTCGCGAGCGCAGCTTCGGCCTCGCCCTCGGGGCGATAACCCGCGGGATCATGGGCAAAGTGGCCGCGCAATCGGTAGGTCATGGCCTGGATCAGCTGAGGACCGGACCCGTTGCGGATTTCAGAGACGATCCGCGCGGCCGTGCGATCAACCTCAAACAGATCATTGCCGTCGATCGTAATCGCCGGAAGGCCGAAACTCTCTGCCCGCTTGGCAATGCCTTCACCCGCGGTGACCTTTTTCGTGTGGGTGGTGGCTGCGATCTGATTGTTCTCACAAATAAACAACACCGGCAGCTCATAGACCTTGGCCCAGTTGAGAGCCTCCATGAACGGGCCCCGATTGATACCGCCATCACCGATGAAATTGACGACGATCCGATCCTGCTTAAGCAGTTTAACCGCCTGAGCAGCGCCGACTGAAATCGTGCACCCATCGGCAATCACACCGTTGGCGCCCAGCATCCCGACGGAGAAATCCGCGATATGCATGGAACCGCCCTTGCCGTTACTAGTCCCGCCTTCTTTACCGAAAAGCTCCAACATCATGGCGCGAGGACGCGCCCCTTTGGCGATCGAATGACCGTGACCACGGTGATTGCTGGTGAGGTAATCGTCGTCACGGAGGTTCTCGCAGATCCCGACAGCGATCGATTCTTCACCGATATACTGATGTACCGAACCACGCACATTGCCGGCGTGAAAGTTCTCACCCGCGGCCTCTTCAAAGGCACGGATAACCAGCATTTTACGATACATTGCCGCAACGCGAGCGGGTTCGTTGGCTAGATTGCTTGTCACGTGACGCTCCCCCGTCAATTTTTCATGGCCGACGCGTTTTCCCGCGAAGGTTCGGTGATACTATCGCGCCAGAATAACGACCGGGTAAAGCACCTGTGCAGATCGGTCGGCACTCAGGGGAATCAGAATGAGCGATACAGCTGCAGACGGTGGCAACGTCAAAATCGAGATGAGCGGCGGCGAAGCCATCGCCGAAATGTTCAAGCTGCATGATGTCGGGCCGATGTTCGGCATGGCCGGTTTCCAGCTACTCCCCTTCTATGATGCGGTGCGCGAACTTGGCCTGAAGCACACCCTGATCAACGATGAGCGCAGCGGTGCTTTCATGGCAGATGCCTGGGCGCGGGTGACCGGACGGCCCGGCGTGTGTGACGCGACCCTGGGGCCCGGCGCGACAAACCTGCTGACCTCTCTCACAGAATCTCTGAACGCGGGTATTCCCATGATCGCCATGATCGGTGACAGCAATCGGGAACATTCCTGGAAGAACATGACCCAGGAGACCCGGCAGGTCGAAATGCTGCGCCCGGCGGTCAAGGAAGTGATCCGCGTCGAGGTCGGCACCCGCATTCCCGAGCATATTCGCTACGCCTACACCGTTGCGACGACCGGACGCCCCGGCCCAGTGTTGCTCGATGTACCCGAAGACATCTGCCACGGTGTTTTCGAATTCTCTGCCGACGATTTGTTCGCCGACCCGACGACCACCAATGCGCCATCACGGCGCTCCCGCCCGGCGCGGGACGATGTAGAACGCGCCGCGAAATTACTCGCCGACGCCAAGCGTCCCGTCATCCTCGCAGGTGGTGGCATACATATTTCCGGGGCCCAGGACGAACTGACGGCTTTTGCCGAAGAACAAGCCATCCCGGTCGGACATACGCTTTCGGGCAAAGGCTCGATCGCTTGCGTACATGACCTCTCGCTTGGGCTGTTTGGCCGATATTCCCGCACCGCCAATGACATTCTGGACACCGCCGATGCGATTTTCGTGGTCGGCTGCAAGCTCGGGGAAATCGCCACAAAGCGTTATACGATTCCCCGGCCAGGTATTCCGATCATTCATCTCGACATCATGGCGGCCGAGATCGGTCGCTGGGCCCGCACGGATATCGCGCTTTGCGGTGATGCGCGCGAAGGCATCGCGGATTTGCGCGAAGCACTTTCTGACGGCGCGGAAAAACGCCGGGCGTCCCGCGCAGACTTCATCACGGAAATTTCGGCCGGAAAGGCCAAATGGCGTGCCGAAGTCGAAGAACGGCTGACCTCAGACGAGGTGCCGGTCAACATGGCGCGCATGGTCCATGAGCTGAACAACGTCCTGCCGGAAGACGCAATCCTGGTCGCCGATGGTGGCTTTGCCGCCCATTGGACCGGCCTGATTTATGACACCAAGAAAGCCGGACGGGGCTATATCCCGGATCGGGGCATGGCCTCCATCGGCTATGGCGTCTCCGGTGGCATCGGCGCCCAGCTGGCCGCGCCGGATCGTCCGGTCTTCACCCTCACCGGTGACGGGGGGCTGAACATGACCCTCGGTGATCTTGAAACCGCGGCCCGCCTCAAGGTTCCGGTCACGGTGCTGGTCGTGAACAACGCCGCGTCGGGCTACATCAAGGCATTGCAGCACGCGATGTTCGGCGGTCGCTATCAATCCGCAGATCTGTCGGAGTTGAACTACGCCAACATCGCCGAAAATCTCGGCTGTCGCGGCATTCGGGTAGAGCACCCTGACCAGCTGGCACCTGCCTTACGCACGGCCCTGGAAAATCGCGACAAGCCCAATGTGATCGACATCGTTGTGACCCGCGATGCCGGCAAGATGCTGCCCGGTGTCGACAACCGCACAGCCCCGATCAAAAAAGGCGACCGGATCGCATAAGGAGACAACCGATGAGCGAGACAGCAGCGCGCGAGAACAAGCCCGCGCATATTTTCGAACTCTACAAAACCATGTGCCTGATCCGTGCCTTCGAAGAGAAGTCGGAAATCGCCTTCGACGAAGGCTTTATCAACGGATCGATCCACCAGTATATCGGCCAAGAAGCGGTCGGCACCGGGGTGTGCAGCAACCTTCGCAAGACCGACTACATTCTTTCAAACCATCGCGGGCACGGCCACTCCATCGCCAAGGGCGCTGATCCGAAAGCCATGATGAAAGAACTAATGGGGCGTGTCGGGGGCACCAGCGGGGCCAAAGGCGGCTCGATGCATATCGCGGATTTCTCCGTCGGCATGCTGGGGGCCAACGGCGTGCTCGCCGACGGCCTGACCATGGGGGTCGGCGCTGCGCAGGCCATCAGCATCAAGGGTGAAGACAACATTGTTACCGTGTTCGTCGGCGACGGGACGACCAATCGCGGACCGTTCTATGAAGCCCTCAACTGGGCCATGGTCTTTGAACTCCCAATTCTGTTTGTTTGCGAAAACAATACCTACGCCTCCTCGACCTTGACCCGCAGCGTGACGGCCGGCGACGGTCCGGTCGCGCGCGCCAAGGCTTTTGGCATGCCGGCCTTTGATGTGGACGGGAATGACATTTCAGCCGTCGACGAGTTGGCGGCGGACCTGATCTCTCGCGTGCGCAGCGAACAGGGCCCGCACTTCCTTCACGCCCGGACCTATCGGGTGAAGGGGCATATCTCACGCGATAAGCTGTTGTATCGCCGGGACGGTGAAACCGCAGAAAACTTGGAGAACGAACCCCTTGCCCGTTGTGCCGGATGGCTTTCAGAGAACGGGATCGAGGAAGCCGATTTGCGTGCCGCACATGGCCAAGCCTATGCCCGGATCGATACCGCGGTGGAAGCCGCCAAGGCATCCCCCTTTCCCGATGCCGCGCTTGCCTACGCCGATGTACAGGATTTCGGCCCGCCCGAACCCTGGACAAGTACGGGAGGTGCGTCATGACCGAGATGACTTTTGCTGATGCGGTCCGTGAAGGACTGGCCGAGGAAATGCGACGGGACCCGTTGGTCTGGGCGCTGGGAGAAGATCTCTCGACCGCCCATGGTGGCACGAGCGCCAACCAGTATCTGGGTCTGATTGACGAATTTGGTCCCAAGCGCATCGTTAACACGCCGATCTCCGAGAATACGATCATGGGTGCTGCGGTGGGTGCTGCGGTTGCCGGCACACGGCCGGTTGCTGATTTACGCATGGCGGATTTCGGCATGTGCGCGGTTGATGAGCTGGTCAACCAGGCCGCCAAGATCCGCTACATGTTTGGCGGTCAGGCTCGCGTGCCACTTGTGGTCCGGCAGGCCATCGGCATGCGCAAGGGCAGTGCCGCACAACACTCCCAGTCCACCGAAGCCTGGTACGTCCACACACCAGGCCTCGTCGTCGTTGCCCCGGGAACCCCAGCAGACGGACGTGGCCTTCTAAAGGCGTCCATTCGCGCCGACGACCCGGTGGTGTTCATGGAACACAAGGACCTCTGGATTTCCAAAGGAGATGTGCCCGATGATGAAGGTGTGGTCCTAATCGGGGTCGCTAAAACCCTGCACGAGGGCACCGACCTAACCATCGTGTCCTGGTCACGCATGGCCCATCTGGCCGTTGAGGCCGCTGAAATTCTCGCCGGCGACGGCGCCTCTGTCGAAGTCATCGACTTGCGCACCCTGTGGCCCTGGGACAAAGACGCAGTTTATGCGTCGATCAAGAAAACCGGACGCCTGCTTGTGGCTCAGGAAGCTGTTCAGGTTGGCGGCTTTGCCGCAGAAATCATGGCGGACGTGTCGGAGAACCGCCCGAACGATTTGAAAACCCATGCCCGGCGCATTGGTGCACCGCGCATGCCTGTCCCTTATGCTGAACCCATGGAAAACGAATTCCGGGTTACAACCGAACGCGTGGTCGCCAAGGCCCGCGAAGTTCTAGATGCCTGAACAGGAAACCAGATTATGAAATTGACTACCTTTGATGCCGGCAACGGCGCGCGTGTTGGTCTTGTCACCGATGCCGGTGTTGTCGATTTGACCCAGCATGCGGGTGTGACCTCCCTGCGAGGCCTGATCGCCGGCGGCAAGGTCGCTGATATGTCCGCCTATGCGGGTGCCGCTGCTGACCACGCCCTTGATGACGTGACCTTCCTGCCAGTCATTCCCGACCCGGAGCATATCTGGTGCGTCGGCGTGAACTATATGGATCATCTGCAGGAGGCGATCGATGCTGGCCTGCCCCGTTCGAAATCCGAATCCCCGATGATCTTCGGTCGCTACGCCGACACCATGGTCGGCCACAAACAGAATCTGATGAAGGCGCCGATCGTCCAGAAGCTCGACTATGAGTGCGAGCTCGCCGTGATTATCGGCAAGGGTGGGCGTTATATCGCCAAGGAAGATGCCCTGTCACACATCGCAGGATATTCCTGCTTCAATGAGGGCAGTGCCCGCGATTGGCAGTACCACACCTCCCAGGTCGTCCCCGGCAAAAACTTCGCCAAGACCGGCGGGTTCGGTCCCTGGATGGTCACAGCCGACGAAATCCCCGACCCTCAGGTGCTCGATATCTCCACCGTGCTGAACGGACAGACGATGCAAAGCGCCAACACAAAAGACATGATCTTCGACGTGGCGACGGTGATCTCCTATGTCTCGAACATCTCCGAGTTGCAGCCCGGTGACGTGATCGCCTCTGGCACCCCCTCGGGCGTCGGACAGTCCCGCGAGCCGCAGGTATTCATGCAGCCCGGAGACACCTGTGAGATCCATATCGAGAATGTGGGTGTTCTGGTGAACGAGATCGCCGAGGGATAAAGGCCTAAGCCGCTTTCCGCAGCCCAAACAAACGCCCGTCGATCAGCGTCAGACCCAGCGCGATGAAAGCCATCCCGATGGCCTGCTCTGTGGTCAAAGTCTCTCCGAGGATAAAAATTCCGAGGAGGAGCGCGCTGATAGGCACCAGGAAGTTCACCAGCAGGATGTTGATCGCACCTGCTGTCGCCAGAATGCGGAAATAGATCAGATAGGCGAACGACGTCGAGATCACCGCGAGCCCAATCATCGCACCCCAGGCGGGCAGGCCCGGATTGGCGATATTCCAGGGTTGCTCGAACAGCAGTGCAACGGGCAGTAGCAGCACAACCGACATCGACATCTGTCCGGTGGCCACGACCAGCGGCGGGACTTTGCGGGCCGCGAAACGCCGTCCGTAGATCGCCGAAATCGCATACAGGAAAGCAGCGCCCAGAATCGCGAGCTGTCCCAAAAGGTCACTTCCCAGGTCACCGAGCAGCTGCGGACCAATCAGGAATACGACCCCGGTAAGCCCCGCGACCACCCCCAGCGCTTTGCCGACGGTAAAACCTTCGTCCTGGGTAAAATAATGCGCCGCGATAACGGCAAAGAGCGGCGTGGTCGCGATCAGAATTGATGCCAGCCCCCCGGTGATATGCACCTGTCCCCAGACGATCAGGAAAAACGGTACCGCTGAATTGGTTGCAGCCATGATCAGCAGCGCGAACCAGGTCTCCCGCTCACGAGGCACATGCACGCCAGTTGCCAGGATGGCGACCCAGAGAATGGCCGCGGCCAGGGACACCCGAAACAGGATGATCAGCAGTGGCGGCACATCAGGGATTGCGATCTCATTGAAAAAGAACGTGCAGCCCCAGCACGCACCCAGAATGAAAAGAAGGACCCACTCAGACGGGGTCATCCGAAGATCGCTAGTTTTTGCCATCAGGTCAGGCCGTCAGCTCGGCTTTGAGCTTCGCGACGGCGGTATAGGGCGCGGTAAAGACCGGCCGCCCTTCGATGGGCGTAATCTTGCGCGGCACCAGCCCCATCGAAAACTGGCCGAGCATCAGGCTTTCGCAGTCGGTCATGGACGCGGCTGACGTCACCACCAGATCGTCATGGGCCGGGCGATCCCCTTCCAGCAGAATTTCAAAGGCCCCATCAGCCACATCACTGATCAGGTCATAGGTAAGATCATGGGCTGCGGCATAACTGACAATATCGTCGGACAGACATTTGATCGTGCCCGGCGTCGTCGCGAGAATACCCAGCCGGTTTCCTTGCCCGAAAGCCGCCTCGATCATGGCCTCGTAGGAGGTCAGCACGGGGATATCCATTCCCTCGCGCCCGGCTTCGACCAGACGCCCAAACACAGAGCCACAGAAGATCACCGCATCCGCGCCGGTATTCTGGCTATAGCGCAAGAGCCGTGCGATCCGGGCGTAGCATTCCTCGGGCATGACATCGGGCACGGTCATGTCGTCATTGATGAAGTCCGCATAAAGCGACTGGTCAAGCACGCAGACCGGCTCGGCCTCAGGCCAGAGTTCGGCAAACGCTGCGCGCACCGTCGGAAAGGCGACTTCCGTGGGGGAAACAACACCGATACGCGGGGATGATCTGGACATGGTCGCTAAGCTCCCAACAGCCGCTTGAGCTTGCGCACAGATGTATGCGGTGCGGTCAGCACCGGACGGTGCGGCATATCGGTGAACTGCTTGACCGCGCTGGTCATGGAGAACTGCCCCAACATCAGACAGTCGCACTCGGTCATCCGGTCGGCGGCATCGGCCACCATGCGGTCATGGGTTTCTACATCGCCAGCCAGGATGATCGGCCGCGCCGCATCCTCCACAAGCTGAACCAGGGTATAGGGCTTACTGTGCTCCTGGGAGTAACGCTCGATATCGTCGAGCAGGCATTGCAGCGATCCCGACACGGTGGTCAGGATGCCGAAACGGGACCCGGCGGCAAACGCCTCCTCAATCATGGATTCCTGGGCGCTGAGGACCGGCACGGTGATCTGCTCGCGGGTGGCTTCCACGACGCGGCCAAACACCGAGCCACAGAACACGATCCCGTCGGCGCCAAAATTCTGGGCGTATTGGAGCAGCACCAGCATGCGTTCATAGGTCTCGTCCGTGACCCCTTTGCCGCCGCCGTAATCGGCGTAAAGGGATTCATCGAGCACCGTGATCGGCTCGCATTCCGGCCAAACGTCGGCAAAGGCCTCGGCCACGGCGTCCATCGCGTTATCCATGGGGGTGATAACCCCGATACGTGCTGACATGTAAATTCTCCGTAAATCAGGCGGACACTCTAGGCCTGACGCAAGAGCGCGTAAATCTGGCGCAAAGCGACCAGACAGGTCAAAATCGCGGCTCTTACCGAAAACGCCGCATCAAGGATCGAAGACATGACGGATATCTACATCGTTGGCATTGGGATGACTGCGCTGGGGAAGTTCCCGGACAAATCGGTCAAGGAACTCACCAACGAGGCGGTTTCTGCCGCCCTTTCTGATGCATGTGCTGCCATGGGCGATGTTGAGGCCGCGTGGTTCTCCAATACCCGTCAGGGGATGATGGAAGGCCAGAACACCGTGCGCGGCCAATGTGCGTTGCGCGCCATGGGGTTCGAGTCCATTCCCATCGTGAATGTGGAAAACGCCTGCTGCTCATCCTCCACGGGTCTCAATCAGGCCTATGCCTATCTCAAGGCTGGCATGGGGGGCGTGGCGCTGGTCGCAGGCAGCGAGAAAATGTTCTACCCGGAAAAACGCGATCTCATGTTTCAAGCCTTTCGCGGCGGCTGGGATGTGCACACCCAGGAAGAAACCGAGGCCCGGCTGCTCGCGCTCGGTGAAGGGTTGGAACTACCGCCCGAAGCGCTCGAAGACACCGGTGAACACAGCGTCTTTATGGATATTTATGCCTCGCTGGCCCGCCAGCACATGAAGCATTTCGGCACCACCCAGCGCCAGATCGCGGCCGCCGCTGCCAAAAGCCATTTCCACTCGACCATGAACCCCCTGGCTCAGTACCAGAAGGATTTCAGCGTCGATGATGTGCTCAACGACCGGTTGATTTCATGGCCCCTGACCCGCGCCATGTGTGCGCCGCTCTCTGACGGAGCCGGAGCGCTTGTGCTCGCCAGTGCGGACGCACTCGATCGCTTTGACAAGTCACGGGCGATAAAGGTCATGGGCACAGCGCTTGTCAGCGGTTCGGACCGCGACCCGAACGACTTCGACAACCATCTCGGCATGGTCGCCGCCAACCGCGCCTACAATATGGCCGGGGTCTCGCCCGAAGAAGTGGATGTCGCCGAAGTCCACGACGCGTCCGCCTATGCCGAAATCGTACAGGTCGAAAATATGGGCTTCTGCGCCCGTGGCGAGGGCGGTGCGCTGGCCGAAAGCGGTGAAACCAAACTCGGCGGGCGTATTCCAGTGAACACGTCCGGTGGGCTGCTATCGAAAGGCCATCCCATTGGGGCCACAGGCGCCATGCAAATCCACGAGCTGGTCACCCAGCTGCGCGGCGAGGCCGGAAAACGCCAGGTCGAAGGTGCAAAGATCGCCGCAGCCGAAAACGGCGGCGGGTTCTTCGGGATTGAGGAGGCCGCGACCGTGGTGACGGTGCTCGGTCGCTAGATTTAGCGAGCAACACTCTCGAACCACTGGTATTAGTCATCCATGACCTCCGACACCGACCGCATCGCCGATCTTGAAACCCGCCTCGTCCATCAGGAGGCGACGATCGATGAACTCTCGACCGTTGTTGCCGAGCAGGCGAACCTCGTCGAGTTGTTGCGCGAACAGGTCCGGCGGCTCTCGGGACAAATGGGCGAGCTCGCCGAGGTGGTCAGCGAGAAGACCCCGGACGACCCACCCCCGCCGCACTACTAGGACCGATGACGTCCGACGCCCCCTATTTTGTCTACGTGCTGCGCAACGCGGCCGGCACCACCTATACCGGCATCGCGCTGGATGTAGCGGCGCGGCTTGAGGCCCATAACAGCGGCAATGGCGCAAAGTTTACCTGCGGACGCGGCCCGTGGACGGTCGTCCACACCGAAGGCCCCCTGCCCCATGGCGACGCATTGCGCCGGGAAATGGCGATCAAGAAGGACCGGAAGTTCAAGGCGATTCTCAAAACAACCTCATGCTGATCTTGTCGAAGTATGCGGTTGTAGCCCTCGTCCTTCGTCAGGCTCAGGATGAGGGCTCAGTTGTGTGTTGATGGGACATCACGGCCTCGCGCGCGACCTTCGACAAGTTCCCCGCGAGCAACTATTCTGCCCCTCAAGGGAGAACCCAACATGCAAGACAAGACCTATCTCAGCACGCTGATCGACTACAACACCTGGGCCAATGAAGTTACCTATTCGGACGTCTCGAAATTGCCCGCGGAAGAGATCACCAAGAAGCGGGAAACCCCGCTGCAGTCGATCTATGTCAGCCTGCACCATCTGCTCAATGTCGATAACATCTGGCTCGGCCATATGCAGGACCAGAGCCACGACTATCAGACCCTGCGCGATGTGAAGTTCGAGGAATTCGATGCGCTCTGGGCCGCCCGCCGGAAGATGGACAAGACCCTGAGCGACTATGTGGCTTCCCTGAGTACCGATGACCTTTCCGAAATCGTTGATTACGAGCTGATCGGCGGTAATTCAGGGTCCATGTCCCGGGCCATGTGCCTGACCCATCTGGTCACCCATGGCAGCTACCACCGGGGCTGGATCTCCGACATGTTCGGACAGACCGATCAGATGCAGCCGAGCGCCGATATCCCGGTATACGAACGCGCCCTGCGCGAGGCGGGCAAACCGCCAATGCCCGTCTAGGCCACACCAGATACCAACCGAAAGATCATCCCATGCGTTGTGAAGTCGTCGCCGTCGGCACCGAGCTGTTGCTCGGCCAGATCGTTGATACCAATTCTTCCTGGATCGGCGAGCAGCTCGCCCTGGTCGGGATCGATTCCCATTTCCAGGTAAAGGTCGGCGACAATGCCGGCCGGATGGAATTCTGCATCCGCCAGGCGCTTGAGCGCAGCGACGCGGTGGTGTGCTGCGGCGGGCTCGGCCCGACCCAGGACGACATCACCCGGGACGTGATCGCCCAGATCATGGGGGTCGAGATGGTTCGCGACGACACGATCGCCGACCATATCCGCGATATCTTCGAAGGCCGGGGCCGGGTGATGCCCGAGAATAACCTGCGTCAGGCCGATGTTCCCGAGGGTGCGAGCACGATCGCACAGATGCCCGGTACCGCGCCGGGGCTGGTCTGCCCCCTGACCATCGATGGGGTCGAAAAGGTGATCTACGCCGTGCCTGGCGTGCCCCACGAAATGCGCGAGATGATGCTCGGCACCGTACTCGATGATCTGCGCCAGCGTGGCGGGGATGCTTCGGTGATCCGCTCCCGGGTCATGCGCACCTGGGGCTACGGCGAATCCGCTATCGCCGAAACCCTGGCCGACCGGGTCGATGCCCTCGACGAAAGCGGCCACGCGACCATCGCCTTCCAGGCCAGCGGGATCGAGGGCATCAAGGTCCGGATCACCACCAAGGCGCCTGATGAGGCCGCCGCCGAAGCGATCATCGCCAAAGAGGAAGCTCACATCCGTGAGCTGCTGGGGGACTACATCTTCGGCATTGATGACGAAAGCATGGAGACCGTGGTCCTGGGCCTGCTCCGGCAGCAGGGCTTAAGCTTCGCTGCGGCGGAAAACCTGACCGGCGGGATCATGTCGACCCGGATGACCGCGCTGGACCCGAAAATGGAAATCTATCGTGGCGCCACCATCGCCCCCCACGGCACCAATGAGGCTGCGCTTGCGCTCTCCGGTGAAGACCGGGCCGTGGCTGCCGCCATGCACGCCCGGGAAATGATCGGGACCGATATCGGGATCGCGGCACTGGCGCCCCATGACGACGAAGATCACCCGCCGGGCACCGTCTTCCTGGCGGTTGTGCTACCTGAGCGCGCCGAGGCCAAGACCGTGGCCATGCCCGGGGTGCTGTCGCGGATGCGCAGCTACGCCGTGATCACGGCACTGGATCTGCTGCGCAAGCGGTTGAGTGAGACCGGCTGAGCCGCGCTAGTCGGGTTGTACCTGCCCGGGCAATTGCCGGGTAATAATCGCTTCGGCCTGGGTCACGATACGGGTAATGAGTTCACCCGCCGGGGGCAGATCGTCGATCAGCCCGGCATCCTGACCGATCAACAGTGAAGCCTCATCCGCATCACCGGCTTTCTGGGCGGCACGCAATGTCGCATTCGCGTCGGCCTGATGCTGGCGCAGGGCCCATTCGCGGCCGGACCAGCGGTCGATAAAGCGATTGCGCTTGGCCCGGGCCATCGCCCCCGGCCAGACGCGGGCGCCGATCAGATCAGGTACTTCGGTCAGCACTGTGTCGTGACCATCGCTGTCGAGAATGACCTGTTTGAAATTGGTGTGCAGCGGTGATTCTTCCGTGGCGAGAAACCGAGTACCCAACAGAACGCCTTCCGCGCCCATGACCAGCGCCGAGACCAACCCGCGCCCGTCGACGACCCCACCGGCCGCCAGCACCGGGATCGGCGCTACTGCGTCCACGATCATCGGCACCAGGACCGAGGCCGCCATCCAGCCCACATGACCGCCGCCTTCGGTACCCTGAGCGACGATCACGTCCGCGCCGGCTTCTGCGGCCCGTTTTGCCTCGTCCACGCCGCCGGCCATGAACATCACCTTGCAACCCTCTGCGTGGGCGCGCGCGAAGGGCGTGGCCAGATCCTGACCGCCCTCAGGCCAGGCGAACGCCATCACCGGCGGCGCAGCCTCCAGCGCGGCGGCAAAGCCTGCTTCATTGTTCACAAACATCAGGAAGTTGATGGCGAAGGGCCGATCAGTCGCCGCGCGTAAGGTGGCAACCACATCGCGGATTTGCCCCGCATCGATATAGCTGCCGCCGAAACCACCCAGCCCACCAGCCTCCGAGACGGCCACAGCGAGATCAGGCGCGGTAATGGAGGCAAAGCCCCCGAGGACAACCGGGTGCTCAATGCCCAGTACGTGGCAAATACGGGTCCGGATCATCTTCATCACTCCTGTGGCGCGTAAATCGTCTTGAATTCCGACTCTCGGTGATTGGCACGGCGCTGGCAATCCGTGCCCCTGCAAATCCGTGCGGTCAGCCCCTGAAATTCTGCACGGCTTGGGGCATCCGAGCACTGGTGAGCATCGGGGCCCGCCGCGTATGGTGCCCCCATGTCCGACGCGCCTGTTCCTTCTTCCACTCCCCTGCCAAAACGGCTGAGCGCTGATGCGCCCAACAGCGCTTTGCCCTATGGCATGATCGTCGTTGCCTCGATCATCCTTGCGTCCAACCATATCGTCGCCCGGCATTTGAACGGCGTGGTGCCGCCCATGGGGCTCGTGTTCTGGCGTATGGCCATCGGGGCCATTGTGCTGTTGCCGTTTGCCGCGCCCGGCCTCTATGCCAACCGCGCCCTGATCCTGAAACACTGGAAGCTGTTCGTGCTTCTCGGAGTGCTATTCGTGCCCCTGGCCAACGGCATCATCTACGTCGCATATAACTTCACCACCGCCCTGAATGGTGGCGTGGTTTCCGCCTCACAGCCCGCTCTGACCGTGATCCTGTCATGGCTTCTGTTCCGAGATCTGATCAACTGGAAACAGGGGGTCGGCATTCTGGTCGCAGCAGCGGGAGTTTTTGCCATCCTCACCCGGGGTGACCCCGCAGCCTTGCTCCATTTGCAGTTCAATATTGGCGATCTGATGATGATTATCGCGACGCTTTTCATCGCCATGCACAACGTACTGTTGCGTCTGGTTCCCGCAGCAATCCGCATCCTGCCGCTGCTTGTGGTGATCCAGCTAACCGGTCTGGTTGTCGCGGCCCCGTTCTATATCGCCGAGACCATTTTCTATCGCCCGGTCCCGGTAACTCCCGAAACTATTGCCGCGATGCTCTGGGTCGGGGTCGCGGTTACCGTCCTCGCCGTCGGCCTGACCAACACCGCAGTCCGCATCATTGGGGCCAACAAGGCGAGCATGGGAAATTATCTGCGCGCCGGCTTCACCGCGATCCTCGCCATTCTTGTGCTGGGTGAGCAATTTCAGACCTTCCACGCGGTCGGGCTGGTCCTAGTAATCGGTGGCGTCTTCCTCATGACCCGCAGCCATCGCCGGAAAGCTGCATAAGGTGTCCTCATGACCGATCAAAGCTCAGCGACGCGGGCCGGCACCGACACCAACAGCTCAAATGCCCTGCCCTATTTGTTGATAATCGCGGCGGCACTGATCATCGCCTCAAATCACGTGCTCGCGCGCTATTTGAACGGCGTTGTCCCGCCGATGGGCATGGTGTTCTGGCGCATGGTCGTCGGGGCCCTCTTCCTGCTGCCGATCACCGGATATGGCCTGATCGCCAACCGGCACTTGATCCTCCGGCACTGGAAGCTGTTCACGGTGATGGGCATCCTTTTTGTGCCCCTGGGCAACGGCCTAATCTACACCGCCTATCTTTTCACCACCGCAATCAACGGCGGCGTTGTGTCCGCGTCCCAGCCCGCAATTACTGCGCTCCTGACCTGGTTGATGTTCCGCGACGCGATCAACTGGAAACAGGGGATCGGCATCGTGATCGCCGGGATCGGCGTGCTGGTGATTATCACCCGGGGGGATCCGCTGGCAGTCCTGAGCATGCGAATGAATATTGGCGACCTGATCATGCTTGCCGCCATCACCTTTGCCGCGCTTTACAATGTGCTAATCCGCAAAGTACCCGAGCAAATTCCGGTGCCACAATTGATGGTCGTGGTGCTGGTTACCGGCGCGGTGATCACCCTGCCGCTTTACATCATCGAAACGATCTATTTGCGCCCGGTACCGATCAACCTGCTCACGGTGGGCTCGATCCTCTGGGTCGGGATTGCCGTCACGGCTATCGCGGTCGCCCTGATGAGCGTCGCGATCCGCCAGATCGGGGCGAACAAGGCGAGCATGTCGAATTACATGCGCGCGCTTTTTACCGCCCTGCTCGCGGTTGTGCTGCTGGGTGAGGAATTCCAGACCTTCCACCTGATCGCCATGGCCCTGGTGATCGGCGGGGTCTATCTGATGACCAGGGGCCGCCGCGCGACCCCGCGCTGAAGTCGCCCTACTGCAAGGGTGAGAACGACACCGGCTTCAGAATTTTGGTTTCCATCTTCACGATGAGGTCGGATTCCTTCAGTGCCTTCACATATTCCAGCCAGCCCGCATCTTCATACATGGCCGTGCGGCGGCTTTCCCGGTCGCCCTGGTTGTCGTAGCGCCACATATGCACGACCTGGCTCAGATCGCCCACATCACAGGTAAACATGCCGACAAACCCGCCGAGATATTGCAACTGATATGGCAGCGCCATGCGCTCCCAAAGCGCCAGGAAATCACCAGTATGGGCTGGCTTTGTCGTGTAGGTACGGTGGTCAATAATCATCGGTGATTTCCTTCAGCGTAGGTTTTTCTCAAAATACGCGACGATGTCGCGGTTCCAGTTCTTCAAAAAAGTTTCTCGGTCGAACCCCTTTGGATCGCGCAGGAACGCAGGCATTGCCCATGTTATCGCTTTCGGCAGCGGGGTCGTAAACGAGACATGGCCCGCCACCTCAACCCGGACATATTCGATGCCCGGTGAAAAATGAGCGCGGAAACGCTCTGCGTGCTGATCAGGATGAACAATGCCGTCCTGTCCGGCGACGTAGAACCGCAGCGGCACGGCAATCGATGCAAATGCATCATCGGCAAACAATGCCGTGGCCGGGGCGATGGCAACCGCCGCGCGAATGCGTGGATCAGCCAGCCCTGTCAGGCTCTTCTCCTGCTCCCCCGCAGAAGGTCGTGCAGCGCCCAGCGCACAATAAGCGTCGTGTGCATTGTCCTCACAAAAGGCGGCCAGTGCTTTGAGGTTTGGAACGCCGCCGACCAGGGCCAGCACCGTGTACCCCCCCATCGATAACCCCAGCGCGCCGGTCGGTTTTTCGGTCAGGATTTCGGCAAAACGCGGATCGGCGCGGACTGTATCGACAACCGCCGACATCGTCCTCGGGCGCCCGGCAAAGACCTGCCAGGTGCCACGGTCAAAAGCGTTACCGAAATTGTCACCGGGATGCCGGGGCGCGGCCACCACGAACCCCGCTTCCACCAAGGCCGTCGCCGTATCGATATGGGCGAGCGAGCTTCCGCCCGAACCATGGGAAACAACGATCAGGCCGCGCGCCGTGCCATTTGGTACAGCACCGGGGGCGGCTCGAAAGCTGTAGGGTCCGAGCTCCATGGATTTGGCGGGCGCATCACTCGGATACCAGACTGTCGTCGGTGCCGGTTTTCCCGATACCGGGTCGGTGACCATGACCCGGCCAATGCCCACATCGCCGCGAGATTCACTGATCCACATCGACACGCCGATGGCGATGGCGACAAAAACGACTAATCGAAGTAGGCGAAACATGGAGAGCTGACCGACGGAAACGCCCTATTGGGCGTAAGACGGGTCGATCCGGTCGAGGCGTCGGAGCGAGGCAGGCCAATCGGAGCCGCCGCGGCCGGCGTTGTGGGATTTACGCTGTTCCACATAGCGGTCCAGCACCTCCGTCGATGGCATCACAGGATCCAGACCGGCAGCCTGTTGCTGGAGCTGCAGTTTGCAGGCGGTCTCAAGATCACGCATCAGAATGAAGGCGTCACGCATCGTCTTACCAACCGTTACAGGCCCGTGGTTGCGCATCAGCAGCGTGTGTTTGTCACCCAGCGCGGCGGCGATCTCCGCGCGTTCGCTCAAATTCTCCGTGATGCCCTGATAGTCGTGATAGCCCACATTGTTCCAGAACTGCATGCTGGTCTGGGACAGCGGCAACACCCCGTCGGGCTGGTTCGCAACCGCGATGCACTCGGGGATATGCGTATGGACGGCCGCGTTGATATCCGGGCGCGCCTGCATCAGGCCACCATGCAGGGTGAAACCCGGCTTGTTCACATGAAAGCTCTCATCAACGTCGTCGTTGCGGGCATCCACCTTCACCAGATTGGACGCGGTGACCTCGTCGTAAAGCAGCTCATGGGCCTTGATCAGGAAGAAATCCGGTTCGCCGGGCACTCGGATCGAGACATGGTTGTAGATCGAATCTGCCCATTTATAGAGGTGGACCAGACGATAGGCCGCGGCCAGATCAACCCGCACCTGCCATTCCTCAGAACTGACGCTATCGCGTATCGAGGGTACATCACGTAGCTGAACGACATTGGAGGTCATCTTGGCTCTCTTTCCTGGCGCTCCCGAAGGCCCCTTCGAGACGCGCGCTGCGCGCGCTCCTCAGGGTGAGGAGACGACTACTAATGGGACCTCATGCTGAGGAGGCGTAAAGCGCCGTCTCGAAGCATGCTGATACCCTCATACGCGAATGATCTTGCCCGGGTTCATGATGTTATCCGGATCGAAGGCCAGTTTCAGGGTGCGCATCAAACTGACCGCCTCGCCGTGTTCGGCAACGAGGAAGTCCATCTTGCCCGCGCCAACACCGTGTTCACCGGTGCACGTGCCCCCCAACGCAATCGCGCGGTGGACCAGCCGCTCGGTGCATTCCTTGACCCGCGTGAGCTCATCCTTGTCATCGGGATCGAGCAAAAACACGCAATGGAAATTGCCGTCCCCGGCATGTCCCACGATGGGCACTTCGAAGCCAGATGCGCGGGTATCTTGCTCTGTTGCCAGCAAACATTCGGCCAGGCGTGAAATCGGCACACACACATCCGTCGACAAGGCCTGCTTGCCCGGTGCCTTGGCCAGGGCTGCGTAAAGCGCGTCATGGCGCGCCTGCCAAAGATGGTTGCGTTCTTCCTGATTGGCCGTCCAGCGGAAGGCCGAGCCGCCGAAATCATCGGCGATCTCGCGCACCGTGTTGGCCTGCTCCTCGACACTCGCTTCGGTGCCGTGGAACTCATAAAACAACGTCGGTTTAACCTCGTAGCCCTGCAGATCTGCGAAATCTATGGTCCAGTCCATCATCAGCGCATCGAGGATCTCGATCCGGGCCACAGGCACACCGGCCTGCATGGTCATGATGACGCTGTCGACAGCTTCCTGGAGCGAGGGATACTGGCAAACTGCCGAGGCCATCTTCTCGGGAATGCCGTAAAGCTTGAGCTGAATTTCGGTGATCACCCCCAGCGTACCTTCCGAACCCACAAACAGGCGCGTGAGGTCATATCCCGCAGACGATTTCTTCGCCCGCCCGCCGGTCTTCACGACCCGACCATCCGACGTAACCACCGTGAGACCGAGGACGTTTTCCTTCATGGTGCCGTAGCGCACCGCGTTCGTGCCGCTGGCTCGGGTGGCCGTCATCCCACCAAGGGAGGCATCTGCGCCCGGATCGATCGGAAAGAACGTGCCCGTGTCGCGCAGATATTCATTGAGCTGCTTGCGGGTCACGCCGGCCTGCACCCGGCAATCAAGGTCCTCGGGATTGACCTCGAGCACCTCGTTCATCTGGCTCATATCGACGGTGACGCCCCCATGGGGCGCGGTGACATGGCCTTCGAGAGAGGTCCCGGTCCCGAACGGGATAACCGGGGTATGGCTGGCCGCACAAATCTTGACGATCTCGGCGACTTCCTCGGTCGAATGGGGAAAACACACCGCATCGGAGGGAACCGGTTTGAAATAATCCTCGCCGCGCCCGTGATGCTCGCGCACCGACATGGACGTGGTGATCCGGTCACCAAGCAAAGCCTGAAGCGCCTCAAGCACCGGTGAACCGGCGTCTGCGCGCACGTAAGCCTGATCCGTCATACCAACTTCCTCCCCTCATTCTGTTGGTCCCACCATAGCATCAACGAAATATGCGGCCTAGCGTCGGCACAACGGGCGGTTCATTCCAAAACACCACCATGCCCGAGCCTGATCGCTAGTTCTATGGCAGACTGAGCCCTCATGCTGAGCATGAGGATGTTTTTAAGATACGCGGAGAAACATGATGCCCGGTGCATTGGACGGAATTCTGGTGGTGAGTGTCGAACAGGCGGTCGCCGCCCCCTACGCCTCGTCGCGACTGGCCGACGGCGGCGCGCGCGTGATCAAGGTCGAACGCCCGGACGGGGATTTCGCCCGGGATTATGACCGGGTCGCCAAAGGGCAAAGCGCCTATTTCGTCTGGCTTAACCGGGGCAAGGAATCCCTCGCGCTCGACATCAAGGATCCTGACGATGCCGCCCTACTCCATCGGATGGTGGAAAAGGCCGATGTGTTTATTCAAAACCTGTCGCCTGGTGCCGCCGCCCGCGCCGGGTTCGGGTCCACCGAACTACGCCTCAAGTTCCCGCGCCTGATTACCTGCGACATCTCCGGTTATGGTGAAGAGGGTCCCTATCGGGATATGCGCGCCTATGACCTGCTCGTACAGGCCGAAAGCGCATTGTGCGAGGTCACTGGAACACCTGACGGCCCGGGGCGCGTGGGCGTGTCCGTATGTGATATCGCGTGCGGCATGGCGGTCCATGCGGCGATCCTCGAAGCCCTGTTTCATCGTGAGCGCACCGGTGAAGGTCGCGCCATCGCATCATCCCTTTTTGATGGCATGGCCGACTGGATGAACGTGCCTTATCTGCACGAAGTCTACGGCGGGAAAGCCCCCGAACGGGCCGGACTGCACCATCCCTCCATCGCACCTTACGGTGCCTACTCGACCGGCGACAGCAAGCAGGTCGTCTTCGCGATCCAGAACCAGCGTGAATGGGCGCGGCTTTGCGATGCCGTGCTGCAACTCCCCGGTCTCGCCAGCCACAAGCTGTTTCACGACAATGTCGCACGGGTAGAGAACCGGCCGGATCTTGATGCGGAAATCGACAGAGTTTTCACCGCGCTGTCACGTGCCGAGGTCGTTACCCGGTTGAGAGAAGCAAAGATCGCATACGGCGCGGTCAACAACGTGGCGGACTTCGCCGCCCATCCTCAACTGCGCACGGTCACCCTCGATACTCCGGAGGGCGATCTGGTCGTCATTGCGCCGCCGGCCATGATAGACGATGAACCGGCACAATTGGGCGTTGTTCCCGCGCTTGATGCCGACGGCTCAGACATTCGCCGCGAGTTTTCAGCTTAGTTTCAGCTGGCGACCAGCCCGATGACTATTCCCTGAATCGCAAACACGCCCAACCAGTGACCCGCATCGATGATGGAGTGGGACCAGGTCGAACGCTGGAAGCCATGGTTGATGAGCATGGTGGTGAGTACGAAACCAAACCAGAGGGTGACCGCCATTTTTAGGCCACCGGACAACGACACGTCACCCAGACTGACCATCAAATGCATCAGCACATAGGCGATGATCAGCTGGCCGACGATGACGATCACATAGAGCAATGGGCCCGCGCCAGCCTTGACCTCTTCCTCGGTCTTGCCGATCGCGGCCATCCAGGGCTTGTTGAGCGTGATGTACCACGCGGCGCTGAACACATAGCCAGCGACAAACGACACGATCAGTGCCAGCCAGTCAACATTTCCAAACTGCATGGCTATCTCCTCAGTCGAGAGTGGGATCAATCACAACCTTGCCAATGCCCGCGTTGCTCTCCACGCGGGCTTGTGCGGCCACCGCCTCGCTAAGCGGGAACACATCATCAATGAGAGCCTTCACGCCGCCCTCACCTGCCCGGGCGAAGGCCGCCTGAAGACCACCGGGCGCCTCGCGGGGTTCGCCGATGATCTGGAGCTGGTGCAGGTAGAGATAGCGCACATCGAGCGGTACATCGGCGGCCCCCGACGCATTGCCCGCCGTAACCAGTTTCGCGCCCCGCGCCATGGCATGGATCACTTTGGGGAATTGCTCCGGATCGGCGACGCTGTCGCACACGCCATTGACGCCCTGCCCGTCGGTGAGCTTGCGCGCTTCCGCAGTCAGGTCCTGCTTGCGGTAGTTAATGACATGGTCGGCCCCGATGGACAGGCAGGCTTGCGCCTTTTCGTCGGACCCTGCGCCCCCGATTACCTTCGCACCGGCCCATTTGGCAGCCTGGATACAGGCCGCGCCGAGGCCACCGGTGGCCCCCATCACCAACACCCAGTCGCCCTCCTTGATTTGGAGCACATTTTCGACCTGGTTCGCGGCGGTGGCGAGGTGACGGCCGATCACGGTCGCCTCGTGGAAACCCAGATTGTCGGGGATCAGGATCGTGCGCGCCGCGTTACTGCGCACATACTGAGCATAGCCGCCCCAGATCGTCACGCCGAGGAAGTCCACCGGACCGAGACCGGGGATAGACATATAGGGATCGGGCTTATCTGTTGGCTGAAACAGGCTGCAGAACACCCGGTCGCCAACCTTGCGATCGGAGACATTCTCGCCCACGGCCTTGATCACTCCCGACGGGTCGACACCAAGGATATGGGGCAGTTCGGGCTGGTGTGCGTAGGTCCCCTCGCGGAGATAGATATCAAAAGTTCGATTCACCGACACCGCGCGGACTTCCACCAGAACATCGTCGAGACCCAGTTCGGGCGTGTCGATATCCTGATAGGACAGGACATCCGTTCCCCCGAACTTCGTCATCACCATAGCCTTCATGATTTTCTCTCCTTGGCGTCATTCTGTTTATTCTTTCCGCATAAGCGGTTTTGCAAAACTTAGTTCGTGTCCATCCGGATCAACCAGATGAAAATAGCGCTCACCCCAGTCGGCATCGCGCGGCTCGAATTCCGGCTCCAGCCCAGCCGCAACGGTTCGTGCATGCATCCCGTCCACGTCATTGACGTAAAAGATAGCCCGGCCCCACCAGCGAAACACGCCGGGCCGGGCAATGATATTGAGAAAACTCCCGCCCGCCTGGAAGCTGGTCAGCCGCGCATCGGGACCACCATGAACAATATCGAACCCCAGCGCGGTGTAGAACGCTATGGCGACCCGCATATCGCGGGTCGCCAGCGTTACCGCGCTGAGGGATTCGACTTTTGCGTCTGACGTCAGCCCACCTTCTCCGGTTGGCCGGTCTCGGCTGATTTGATGATGGCTTCCATCACCGCAATACCGTGGATGACGTCGGCATCGGGCACCGGATAAACTGCCCCGCCCGTACAGGCCTGAGCGAAGGCTTCTAACTCCGCATTGACCATGTCGAAACCGGAGAAATCCTTGGATTGCGCTTCGATCTTGCCCGTCGCACCGGTGATCGGACCGTCGCCATTGGGAACGAATTCGAAGGACGACAAGTCCGGCTTGCGGATCTCGAAAGAGCCGCCCAGGCCATAACCCTGAACCCGGAAGCTCGGCGCGGTCGCCAGCATGTTGGCGAGGTAACCCGACATACCGTTTTTCATCCGGAATAGGATCGACGTGGTGTCGTCCGTGTGATTAGGCACGGCGCGGCGGAAGGACTGGCAATAGACCTCGTCGATCTTGCCGAACAGGTTAATATAGACGTCGATTACATGGACACCCATGGGGGTCAGACCGCCAGCCGGAGTTTCGTTCTTGTCGGCGCGCCACGCATCCTTGGCGAGG
Source organism: uncultured Alphaproteobacteria bacterium (assembly GCA_964276015.1). GTDB lineage: Bacteria > Pseudomonadota > Alphaproteobacteria > UBA6615 > UBA6615 > JABJAG01. Next base: position 195,399 of record CAXYDO010000002.1, read on the forward strand.
AACATGCCGTTCGGCGCGCACATGGTGCCTTCCACATGCATCAGCGTACCCATGGTGCCGTCATCGACCAGCTTTTTGGCTTCCGCGATAGACGGGTGGAACCGGCGGTTGAACCCGACGGCGCAGACGACGCCCGCATCCTTGCACGCGGCAATAGCCGCTTCGGCATCAGCCGTGGTCAGGGTGATCGGCTTTTCACAGAAGACGTGTTTGCCGGCAGCAGCTGCCGCCTGGATCTGACCCAGATGGGCCGAATGCGGTGTCGCCAGAACAACCGCGTCGATCGAATCATCGCGCAACAAATCATCATAATTGTCGACGAGGGTGATGCCTTTTCCGTCGGCGAATTCCTCCGCCTTGGACTTGGTGCGCGTCACGCCATGGGTAAACTTGATCACATCGGACTTGTCCTGGACCGAATTCACCAGGACCTGACCCCACCAACCAAGACCGACAATTGCTGCATTGACCATTCTTTTCCCCATTATCCCTGAGTTTCAACGTGCTTTTGATACCCGCATAATAGAATGCTGCGACACAAGAGTCTGCGCGTTTCAGGGGCTGGTCGGGAGAAAATGCGGGCGGATAAATATGGCTCTACAGGTCGCAGATGCGTTTCCATCGCGGGTATGTTGTCGCGCCGACGCTGTAGGCTCCTTCGTTATGCCCGGTTATACTTTCGCCAATCCAACCAACACACTAGGGGGAAAGATTATGGGTTTACGGGTCGGCGTCTGCGGATTGGGAATTATGGGAGGGGCCTTTGCGGGCAACCTCCTCAAAAATGGTTTTGAAGTCACCGGGTTCGACCCGGTCAAAACCAAGGTCAACGCCCTGGTAAAAGCTGGCGGCAATGCCGGAAAAAGTGCCGCCGATGTGGCAAGCAGGTCAGATGTGGTGATCACCTCCCTCACCTCGGCGGCCATCCTTGATGCGGTGATCGCCGGCAAGGACGGACTTATAGCGGGTGCCCATAAGGGCCTGATCGTGCTCGAAACCTCCACACTAGATATTGAAGACAAGGAACGGGCCCGCGCGGCGCTCTCCAACCGCGGCGCGATCCTGATGGACAGTCCGGTCAGTGGTGCCGGCAAGCAGGCTGCCACCGGCGAGATCACGATCATGGTCAGCGGTGCGAAGAAGGATTTCAACACGGTCAAGCCGATGCTCGAAGGCTTCAGCATGCTGCAGTATCACGTAGGACCGTTCGGCGATGGCATGAAGCTGAAGATGCTGATTAACATGCTGATCAGCGTCCACGGGGCGGCGTTTGCCGAGGCAATCACCCTGGCGCGTCTTTCGGGCGTCGACCTCAAGGTTTTTGGTGAGGTCCTGAAGAAATCAGCCGGTAATTCCCGGGTGATCGAGTATCGCGGCCCGCTGATGTTGGCAGACGAATACGCAGACCCCAAGGTCAAGACGGCGGATCTCACCGTGATGATCAAGGATAACAACCTGATCGAGCAATACGCCAAGGACAACAACGCTCCGGTACCGGCATTCCTGTCCAGCATGCCGACGGCCTATGCCGCGCTGGCTCAGGGATACGGTAGCGAGGATCCCGGCGTTGTGACCCGCATCTACGAACAGATGGCCGGCATCCCGCGCAAGAAGCGCGCGCCGACAAAACGGAAGAAGTAATGGCGTTCAATACCGGCGTTATCGGGCTCGGGAATATCGGCGGCGGCGTGGCCAAAAACCTCGCTGCCGCCAGCCATGCCGTCATCGGTTACGACACCGACGCCTCTCGCATCACCGATGCCGGAGTCGAAGAAGCTGTGGACGCATCCGATGTGGCTTTTCGGACCGATCTCGTGGTTCTCGCAGTACCCACCCTGCCCGCATGGCGCGCCACCCTGGCCGCAATTGCGGCCAACGGTCGCCGCGGTCTGATCGTCGTCGACCTCTGCACCTTCCCCCTCGCCGAAAAGAAAACTGCCCATGAAGAGCTCACCCGGTCGGGCATTTACCTTCTCGACTGCCCCGTGAGCGGTGCGCGTCCCCAGGCGCAATCCGGAGAACTCGCCATGCTGGTCAGCGGCGATGAGGATGCCTTCGCCCGCGCCACACCGGCACTGGAAAGCTTCTGTTGCAGCGTCCGCCATGTTGGGACCTATGGTGAATCCACCAAGATCAAATTTGTCATCAACTTGATGATCTCGATCCACAACATGGCCTGCGCCGAAGCATTCCTGCTGGCCCGCAAGGCCGGCCTCGACCTGCAACAGATGTCCGACGCGGTCATGGACAGCGCGGCATATTCGAAGATATTCGAGACCCGTGCTGACAAATGGATCAGCGGCGACTACGACGATCCGACGGCGGAACTGGCTATCCAGCTCAAGGACAAGAACATCATCCGGGACTTCGCCGAAGGGCTGGACTGCCCGACCCCGATGTTCGATGCGGCCATGCCCTACTACATCGCTGCCGGTTCGCAGGGCCGCAAAAAGCAGGACGCGGCCTCCATCCTCGCTGTGCTCGAAGCGATGGCCGGAATCCCACGCGAGTGACCCGGGTTCTGCTGATCGGATCTGCCCCCACCTTCAGGACCGACAATCGCGCGCCCCCTCACAGTTCCGTTAGAACAGGTCGTCTACGATCGTTCGCTGAGGCGATACTTGGCTTTGACCGCCACCAGCACCCCACCTATGATCAAGCCGACAAATAAGGGAACGAACCATGACTGTGAAATACCACCTGATCAGCTCGTTTACGTGACCATGGGTCCAGCGCGCCGTGATCCTCTTGCGTGCCAAGGAAATTGAGTTCGATGTCACCTATATCAACCTGCTCGACAAGCCCGAGTGGTTTCTGGAAATATCACCTCACGGGAAAGTCCCGGTGCTCAAGGTGGGTGAAGAAATTCTGTTTGAATCCAATGCGATTGCGGAGTATCTCGACGAAGTGGTGCCGCCACGCCTCCACCCCGAAGACCCGCTCGAACGAGCCAAGAACCGGGCCTGGACCGATTTCGTGCTGACCTTCTCGAGCGCCATAAGCTCGATCCATTACTCCAAGACCAAAGAGGACATGGAGACCGCCGTCGCCAATGTGCAGGACAAGCTTGCCAAGGTTGAAGCCGCACTCGCCGGACGCGGCAATGATGGCCCGTACTTCAATGGGCCTGAACTGGCCCTGGTCGATGCTGCTTATGCCCCTTTCCTGCAACGCTACACCTTCGTCGATAAGGTTCTGAACAACGATGTGTTGAAGGACTACCAGCTGATCAAGGCCTGGGCTGACACTCTGCTGTCAGACCCCCGGGTCACAGGCGCCGTCCCAGACAACTTCGAGGACGAGTTCGTCGCCGGCATCAAGCGCCGGGAAGTGTACGCCGCACAGTTCTTCAACGACGCCAGCGCGGCGGCTGAATAGCCGTTGGCCGATAACGATAATCCCGGTGGCTATCGTCCCGGCGATCCGCGCTACGGATTGTCGGGGCAAACCCTGAGGGATTATTACCTTTCACTCCCCGCGCAGTTCTACGTCCGAAGCCTCTACCAGCCCGACAGTTTGCATCTACGTGACGCGGCGATGGAAGCCCATCTCGCCCATGTGCGCAGCTACGCCGAGCACATTCAGTTCGCCGGACCGTTTCTGTCTGATGACGGCGGAACACCTCTTGGCACCATGGCGGTCATCAACCTACCGGATCGGAGCGCCGCCGAGGCTTATATTGCCGCTGACGGTTTCGCGAAGGCCGGCATGCTGCAGGCCCCCAACACCATCCGCTTCATGAGCAGTAAACGCCTGACCCAGGCGGACCGGGCCCCTGATCCAGAACTTCAAATGTTCGTCTGCGAGTGCCTTGATGGCCCAAACGCAGCTGCCTTGCGAAAGCAAAGTGCGGCCGCCCACCACACCTATCAGGGTACGATTATCGACAAATATATCGCGCACGGTCCGTTGCGCAGCGATGACGGGGTTGATTTGCTGGGAAGCCTCTTCATCCTCGAAGTCGCCGACCGAGCCGCTGCCGAAGCATTGGTTGCCAATGAACCCATGAACGCCGCCGGCGTGTTCGGCGAAATCAACATCTATCGCTGGCGCTACGGGAAATCCCTCGCCTAGGCAGGAGGTCCGCATGGACAAGAAAATCGCGATTCTTGGATCGGGGGCCAACGGAACGGCGATCGGGGTCGACCTGATCCGGGCCGGGCTCGATGTCACCCTGATCGATCAATGGCCAGCTCATGTGGAAGCTCTGCGCGCAAACGGGGCCGTCATCAATCTTCCTGACGAAACCATCACCCAGGCGGTCGATGCGTATCATCTGTGCGACGTCGCCACCTTCACCAAACCTTTCGACGTCGTCCTGATGTTGTTCAAGGCCTATGACACAGCTTGGGCAGCGCGGCTGATCGAACCTTATCTGGCCGAAGGCGGGCTCCTCGTCGGGGTTCAGAACGGGATGAGCTATGCCGCCATGGTGGAAGCCGTCGGCGTGAAACGGGCCATGGGCTGTGTCATCGAAGTCGCCTCGGAGCTCCACGAACCAGGAATCATCAAACGCTCATCCCCAATCGACGGCGGCTCCTGGTTTGCAGTGGGCAGCGCCGATCCGGCGACAGCGGGACGCGAGCAGGAAGTCGCAGAAATTCTCGGTCACGCCGGTGTGGTGGAAATCTCTGACGACATCCTCGGCGCGAAATGGATGAAGCTGGTTAGCAACGCCATGACCCTCGCGACGACCGCATTGGTGGGCCTGCCCATCGACGAAGCAGTTGAACTGCCGGGGATGCGTGATCTGATGCTCAAGGCGGGCGCGGAGGCACTGGCGGCCGGCGACGTACGCGGCCATCCGGTCAAGCCGATCTTTGGGTTAAAGCCCGAAGATATTGAGAACACCAACCAGTTGCTTGAATTGCTGCACGAGAAACTGATGTCGTTCACCCGCCCCGATACCCGGACAACGGTTCTGATGGATCACATGAAGGGCCGTCAGAGCGAGACCAATGACGTAAACGGCCTGGTTGCAGAAACGCTCACCCAATCGGGCAAAATGGCGCCCGCAAACGCTGCGATTGTCACCATTACAGAGCAGATTAAACGCGGTGAAATCGAACCTGATCCGTCCAATCTCGCATTAATCCGAGAGCTGGTCGTAATCTGAATTCAGGCAGGTCCTCAGACGAACTCCGTCCGGCCCCGCATCGCAAACATGCCCTCACCATTGGCGACCCAGACATCAACGGCATCATCGCCTTCGGGATCAACGTTCACGGTGAATGTTTCCGTGTCCATGACCGGCCGCATGCCGCGAAACTCAAAGCGCGACACAGACCGATCGGGCGCTGAACGCGCTGCCGCCCCCACCATCATGGTCGCGAGCAACGGTCCATGGACGACAAGGTCGTCATAGCCTTCGACATCCCGAGCATAGTCGCGGTCGTAATGAATCCGATGGCCGTTGAAGGTCAGTGCTGAGTATCTGAACAGAAGCGTTGGATCGGGGTCGAAGGCCTCGATCCACCTAGCCCCATCGGGAGCAGGCTCCCCGGGCCGGGCCGAAGCGCGCTTCCCCGTATCTTCGCGATAGACAATGTCATGCTCATCGACGACCGCCAGACCATCCGAGCCGGACAGTTCATGTCGGACGGTGACAAATATCAGCTTGCCCGACCGACCGAATTTTTCCGCGACTTTCTCGATGGTCGAAACGCGGGTTGCGGGCTCACCCAGACGGAGTGCGCCGGGGAAAGTCACACGACTTCCCGCCCACATCCGACGCGACAGCCCAACCGGCGGCATGAACCGGCCCAGCGCTGGGTGCCCGTCGCGCCCCAGTTCAGACCGCGGCGCGATATCCCAGAAATAGAGCCAATGCCAAAGCGTCGGCAGCGCGTCACCATCCGAAAGACGATCGTCTGGCAAGTTCAACGCAGCCTGAAGCGCCACACAGCGTTCTGTCTGGATGACGTCATGCCGCTCCTCGGTTCGCCCGACCCAGGCTTGCAGATCTTGTCCACCTTCACCGACCATAGAAATGTCTCCTCAACCGGTCAGACTTCGAGCCGTTCCATCAGCTCGTCAGGCGAAATCGGCAATTCGATTTCCCGCTTTTCCTTGGCTGAGAGATCCATCGCCATGGTGAGCATCAAATTGCGATGCCCCTCGGCAGCTGTGGCGTGCGGCGTGGATTTCTTGTTGTAGATGCGCTGGAACCAGTTGTTGGTTTCCTCACGCATGGGACCCCAGAGTTCATCCGCATAGACATCTCCCGGCGGAAAACTTGTCAGGAAGTCGACATGACGGACGGCTTCCAGATTCAGGCCCTCCGGGTTGTAGGCCGGGCCTTGCGGATTGTGGTCGGATGCAAGGATGATATCACGATGGGTATCTTCGATATCGATCACACCTTCGGTGCCCACGATTCCGATCTCCAGACCGTAGACGGCGCCCGGCCAGACCTTCGGCAGAGCCCAGCAGATGTTCATGGAAAACATCCCGCCATCTTCCATCTGGAACAGACCAAAGGTGGCATCCTTCACGCCGAGGTCAGTGAGAATTTTCTCCGTTGAGCGCGCATAAACCGAAACAGGCTTAGCCGCGTCTCCCATCAGCCAGAGGGACATATCCAGACTGTGGGTACCCGAAACAACCATCGGCGAGAGAAACCGCCGATCCTGGGTCAGGCGGGTTTCCCCGGTCGGCGCCATCCGGTTCATAAACGCACGCACTGTCGCCGCCGTGAATTCACCAATCTGTCCGCTTTCGATGCGCTGCTTCACCACCAGGAACCGGCGACGGAAGCGCTGGGTATAGCCGACAACAGCATCAACACCCGCAGCTTCGATCGCGGCCAGGACCTGCGCCGATTCACGCGCATCCGTGGCTAGCGGTTTCTCGATAAACAACATGTGGCCGTGCTCGATGGCCGAGAGTGTCGGTTCCACATGGGCCCAAGTTGAGGTGGCGATGATGACCGCGTCGACTTCCGGGCGTGCGATCAGCTCACGAAAATCATTGGTGTAAAAATCAGCATCAATGTCATCTCGCAGCTGATGCCCAACCTTCTCGTTGACATCACTGAGACCGATCCAGCCGATGCCTGGAAAGTCCTTTGCCAGGGTCGCGCGCATGCGCCCCACAACACCGCAACCGACGACGGCAAGACCCAACTGTTTCATCTCAGACATATCTGTTCCCACTCCTGTTATTTCTTATTTTGTGGTGTCGGACGGCGTTGTTTCAAAAGCTGCTTTGCCCGCCGTCACGTTCGAGGCTGTCGACCACGACCTTCGAGACAAATTCAATTAAAACACTGCGGTCTCCCGTCAGGGGCGTACAACTGAGCGTAGCCAGCCAGATCACCCTCCCGGTATCCTGATCGCGAAGCTCAGCCTTTGCATCCAGTTTCGCACCCAGCGAACTCTTCCCGCGGCGACTGCTTCCACCTTCCCGGATGGTGTCGCGCAGTTCCCTTACGCCAATACTTGTATCCGATTCACGACTGCTTCGCGCCGTACCCTGGTTGCGATCAACACCACCGCGGGGGACCAGACCCAAAAACGCGGATTCGGATTCGAAACTGAATACCAGGCGGCCATCGATATTGGTTTGATGCCCGTTGGCGCGCAGGGTTTTGAGGAATGCATCTCGGAATTCGAGAGATTCAGTCGTCTCGTCGAAGATATCAACCCAAAAGGTTTCCCTGTCAGGGATCGCATCCAGCGGAAAGGTCGATATCTGGCCCTCGCACACCGGCACATCAAAGCCTGGCACCGACTGGCGTTGCGCCAAAGCTGGCGACAGGGCGATTAATGAAAAGGCCAAAGAAAGCGCCACTAGGGCGAAAATCAGACGCGTCACACACCGTCCCCCGGTATTTTATGAGAGGTCACCCGCGCGCCCCCTGATCGTCAGTTTAGAGCATGCTACGCGGCAAACTAAACCTAATCCAGAATTGTTGGATTGACTGTGGACGCCACCGGACTAGCAACCCGCGGCTTAATGCGAGTTTCCCGCCGGGCCAGCAGCGTGGTCCCAACAACGATCACTCCTGCACCAATCCAGGTCCAGAACTCGGGAAACTCCGAGAATACGAAAAATCCGATCAATGCGGCCCAAACCATGCGCGTGAACATCGCCGGTTCGACCAGGCTGATATCGGCCAGCTTATAGGCCTGCACAAACAACAGGTGTCCCACTGTGCCGCTAATCCCGATCACCGCCATGATTCCCAGCTGATCCAGGGTCGGCGTTTGCCAAACAAACAAGGCCGGGATCAGGGTCAGAGGTGTCATCAAGATCGTTATATAGGCGACGATAGTGGCCGGCCCGTCCGTGCGCGTCAGAACTTTGGCCATCAATTTGGAGTTCGACACCGTAACGGCAGAGAACAATACCAACCAGACGCCGGAGCTGATCTCTGTAAATCCCGGGCGCACCACGATCAATCCACCGATTACGGCCAGCCCGATTCCAATCCAGCGCACCGGTCCAACATGTTCTTTCAGGAACACCATCGCCAGAAGCGCCACAAAAACCGGTCCGATCAGGCTCACCGCCGTCGCATCAGCAACGGGCATGAGGCTGAGCGCCGTAAACCAGGTGAGCATCGAAAACGAGTTCAGGACAGACCGCCCCATATGCCAATGAATTTTCGTCGTCCGCAGAACACCAAGCCCGGATCGTAAAAAGATCGGGACAAACACCAGCATCCCGAGGAAGTTACGGAAAAATGCGACCTCAAACGGGTGAACATTCTCGACCTGGGTCACATAACGGATGGCGTTGTGCATGGTCGCGAAAAAAGCACTCGCCAACACGACGAGAAGCACCCCACGGACTCCCGCAGGAATCGTCTCCAAGCGCGCGTTGAAGGCAGCTAGCGACATGCTGCGCGCGCCCGCGCTATCGGTTTATCCATGTATGGCGCGCCAGACCTTCTCGGGGGTCGCTGGCATATTGATATTGGTCACGCCATATTTGGAAAGCCCATCCACCATTGCATTCATGATGGCCGGAAGCGCGCCGCTAACCCCCGCCTCACCAGCGCCCTTGGCGCCCAGAACATTGGTCTTCGCGGGGACCGGGTGGTCGAGGAATTCGATATCGGGGATCTGATCGGCCCGTGGCAGGGCGTAATCCATGTAGGAACCGGTCACCAGCTGACCATCGGAATCGTAGACCACGTTCTCCATCAACGCCTGGCCAATCCCCTGCACGACGCCGCCATGGACCTGGCCGCCGACAAGGAGCGGGTTGATAACGTTCCCGAAATCATCGACGACAGTGTATTTCACAACTTGGGTTTCCCCGGTGTCAGGATTGATTTCGACCTCGCCGATATGAACACCGTTCGGGAAAGCTGACGGCGCCGTCTCGTGCACCAGATCTACGTCCAGCGAATCCGGCACACCACCAACACCACCGAGCTCACGCGCTTTCGCCGCAAGATCGAGCAGATTGATCGAACGATCAGTGCCCGAGATACGGAAATCACCATCTGCGAATTCGATGTCCTCGACCGCGGCTTCGAGTAAATGACCGGCCACGGCCTTGCCCTTCTCGATCACTTCGGCGCCTGCTTCGTAGAACGCGCCACCGGCCGCGATCACCGAACGCGAGCCGCCGGTTCCGCCACCAAAGAGTAATTCATCGGAATCGCCTTGCAGCAGGTCGATCTTGTCAAAGGCGATGCCCAGCCGTGCGCTGAGAATCTGCGCGAATGTCGAACGATGACCCTGTCCGTAATCGAGGGTACCGGAGACCATGGTTACCCGGCCGTCTTCGCCAAAGCGGATGCCACCGTGTTCTTTGCCCGCCGGGGCGGTTACTTCGAGATAGGAGCACACACCGATGCCACGGCTCAGGCCACGGCCCTCGGAACTCGCTCTGCGGCGCTCGAAGCCGGCCCAGTCGCTGGCCGCGACGGCCTGGACGAGCATTTGTTCGAAATCACCACTGTCGATGACCTGACCGCTGGCGGCGGTAAAGGGAAAGGCCGAATTCGGGATCAGGTTACGACGACGAATCTGGATCGGATCGATATCCATCTCCCGCGCCGCAGCATCCACCAACCGCTCCATGATGTAGTTGCCCTCGGGCCGCCCCGCGCCGCGATAAGCGCCGACGTAAAGCTTGTTGGTGAACACGCACCGCATTTTCACGTCGATTGCCGGCGTGGTGTACATGCAAGGCAGATTCTTGCCGATATTCACCGACTGGGCGAGCGGCCCGGTTCCGGTCAGGTAGCCCCCCATATCGGCAAGCCCTGTGACCCGTACGGCGAGAAACTTGCCGTCCTTGTCGAGGGCCAGTTCGGCCTCGAACTGACTGGCGCGCCCGTGATGGTCAGACAGGCAGCTTTCACTGCGATCGGCGTTCCACTTCACCGGACGGCCAAGCTGTTTGGCCGCCAGCATGATCACCGGATATTCGTGATATGGCATCGACTTCATGCCAAAGGATCCGCCCACATCGTCAGTGAGGACGTGAATTTTCTGCGGATCGATATTGAAAATCGCATTCGCCAGGATATTGCGCATCCCCATCACGCCCTGAGAGCAGACATGGAGAATGTAGCGGTCTTCTGCGCTGTCAAAATCCGCAACGGCAGCGCGGGGCTCCATCGCCGAGATGAAGCAGCGATTGTTGTCAAGATGTAGCCGGGTGACATGAGCTGCCTCTTCAAATGCCGTCGCGGTGGCTTCCGCGTCCCCCATCTGAAAATCGAGGCAGACATTGTTGGCGGCTTCTTCATGGACCTGGACCGCACCGCGACTGACGGCATCTTCGAGGGCCATGACTGGCGGCAGAGGCGCAATTTCCAGTTCAACGAGCTCGGCAGCATCACGGGCCTGGGCGGCGGTCTCGGCAATAATGGCCACCACCGGTTCGCCCACATGGCGGACCCGGCCCTTGGCCAGGATCGGCCGAACAGGCTTGATCAATGGGGAGCCGTCCCGGCTCTTCACCGGCAGATTATTGGGCAACGTTCCCAGACCGGCCGCTTCCAGGTCATCAACCGTCAGTACAGCGACGACCCCCGGGGCATTTTTCGCCGCAGCAACATCGAGCGAAGTGATATCCCCATGGGCAATCGTGGAGCGCAGGAACACCGCGTGGGCCTGACCGTCGAGATTTTTGTCGTCGGTGTACAAGCCGTCGCCCCGCAACAGGCGCGGATCTTCGTTGCGAGTTACCGGCTGACTGACTGCGTAAGGCCCGGTGCCAAAGATCACATCGTCCACAACTCTTACTCCTCAAAAGGAACTGCAAATATTTGCGTGCTAACCCAGCAACGGCAGACGGCGTCATACGTTCGACGCGCACCAAAGGACAAATATCCGACGGCGGACGGCACTCAAACCACGGAAGCTTTTACTCTGCAGCCTGCGCTTCGTCGCCTGCCCGGCCTGCAAAATGCGGCATGACCTCTTCGGCGAATTGCTGCAGGGCGTCGAACGAACCCGAGAGATCGTGCAACAGGATATTACGAACCCCGAGCTCGTAAAGCTTCTCCGTCCGCTCGATCATCTCTTCCGAAGAGCCAAGAATGGCCCCGGCTTCAGAGACATCGGTCGGGTGGCCCCGGTTCTTATGACGTTCGGCCGGAACAAATGTCTTCGACTGGAATTTCGGATCCGTCGCCAGAGACTGTACTTCGGTCAGGAACTTCCCGCGCAGCACATGAGCTTCGGCGCGCTGATTGTCATTATTGGCGACCATCAGGCCGCGGGTGACGGCCACTCGGGCAGGATCGAATTCCACCCCCATCTGGTCGAGCTCATCGCGGTAAAAGCCCAGGGATTCACCGATCGTATCGAACGTCGGCACCTGCGCGAGCATCAGATTATTACCGTTACGCGCGGCACCACGGATGGAACCTTCGCTCGCAGCCCCTACCCACATGGGCGGGTAGGGCTGTTGCACCACGGGGGGCTCAACAATGATGTCGTTGAACTGATAGCGGTCTGATTTATAGGACCAGCGCTCGGTTTCCGTGAAGGATCGCTTCAGCAGTATGATCGATTCTTCGAAAATTTCCTGCGCATCACCCATTTCCAGGCCAAAACCATGGAACTCATTCGCCCGATAGCCGCGTCCGATCCCAAAATCGTAGCGTCCCTTGGACAGCTGATCGATGGTCGCGACCTGCTCGGCCAGCAAAATGGGGTTGTGCCAAGGCACCACAACCACGGCGCTGCCCAGGCGGATTTTCGTGGTAATCCCGGAAAGATAAGAAATGTAGTTGAGGGTCGCGGAAAGCTGGGAGAACCCGGTGAAATGGTGCTCCACCAGCCAGGCACTCGAGTACCCATGCTTTTCAGCGGCCTGAATGTATTCGCCAAATTCGTGATAGCCGAGTGCGGCCTCGGTTACGACCTCGCCGGGTACCGCCTGTGCACCCCCAAATAATCCAAACTTCATGGCACTCTCTCCCAATTATACGTTATTCGGCAGCCTGCACACGGTCGCTGTCATCGGTAAATTTCGGCATCACCTCTTCGGCAAACTGCTGCAGCGCCTCAAATGATCCGGAAAGGTCGTGCAACAGGATCGTGTGCACCCCTTCGTCGCGCAGTCGTTCAACCCGTTCGCCCATCTCGTCTTTGTCGCCGAGCACAGCGCCATTGTTAGAAATCGCATCCGTGTCGTTCGATACGGCTACCGGGCTGAAGGTTTTCGGCCCCTTAGACTTGTCTGTAGCCAGAACTTGCACCTCGGAGATAAATTTGCCCCGCAGGATATGCGCATCAATGCGCTGATTGTCGTTATTGGCGACCATCAGCCCGCGAGTGACGGCCACCCGATCCGGATTGTAGTCCTTGCCGAGTTTGTCGAGTTCATCCTGATAAATGCGAATTTTCTCGCCAATCGCCTCAAACGGAGACATTTGGTCCAACAGCAGGTTGTAATCTTTGCGGGCCACATCGCGGATCGAGCCTTCGCTGCCTGCCCCGACCCACATTGGTGGATAAGGTTTTTGTACAACCGGCGGCTCCACGATGATGTCGTTGAAGGTCCAGCGGTCAGATGTATAGGACCAGCGTTCGGTCTCCGTGAAGGAGCGCTTCAACAGCATCGTCGATTCTTCGAAGATGTCCTGTGCTTCACCCATATCAAGGCCGAAGCCGTTAAATTCGTTGGCGCGATAGCCGCGACCGATGCCGAAATCATAGCGCCCCTTGGACAGCTGATCGATCGTCGCGACCTGTTCGGCCAGCAGGATCGGATTGTGCCAGGGCACGACGACCACAGCGCTTCCAAGTCTTATTTTCGACGTAATGCCAGATAGATAGGAGATATAGCTAAGAGTTGCAGACAACTGCGAAAAGCCGGTGAAATGATGTTCAACCAGCCAGGCGCTCGAATAGCCGAGCTTCTCGGCCAGCTGGATATACTCACCGTATTCATGATAGCCGAGCGCGGCCTCGGTCACTACATCGCCGGGTACCGCCTGCGCGCCGCCAAATAATCCAAACTTCATTGTTCACCTGCCATAACGTTGTTCACGGGAGCCTGAAACACTTGCGACGGAAATCTATCAACTGGCGCAGCAAATGTCTTCGGGTGCGGGAAAAACGTTCGGATGGTGAGACCGGGCGATTATCGGCCGACGAAGCCAAAACTGAGCCCCCGCACCAGGTGTTTGCGGATCATCAGGCCAATGACAATCAACGGCAGCGTCGAACCCACAGACAACGCGGCCTGAAACCCGTTAGCACCTGAATTTCCGGCCCAGCGATTGAGATGTACCGGCAAGGTTGTCACATCCGTCTTTGAGAGGATCAGGGCGAGAAAATACTCGCTCCAGTTCAAAATGAAGATGAACATGAAGGTCGCCGCGAGCCCGGGACGCAGGATCGGGAAAATGATCTCCCGAATCACCTGCCAGCGTCGCGCGCCGAGCATTTCTGCCGCATATTCCACGTCCCGCGGGATTTCATCGATGAAGCTTTTCATCACCAGCATCGCGTAAGGCAGCGTGGTGAGCGAATAGAGCAGAAACAACCCGAAAACGGAGTCTTCGAGACCGATCGCGGAAAACCACAACAGTATCGGCCCGGCGATCACAAAAGGAGGAACCATCCGCAACATCAGGAAGTACAGCAGCTGCGTGTCGGTCAGGATGCGGTAGCGCGATGCGCCATAAGCAATGATGGTGCCGAGGACCGTCGCCACGGTAGAGGCCACAAGCGCGATCATGAAGGTATTGATCAGGGCTTCGCGGGGGCCAATGACACCGGCAAGCCCTGCACTTGCGGTGCCGGTAGCCAGATCGTTGACCCAGACCTGCACATAGTTGAACAGGGTCAGGTTTTCCGGCCAGTAAGTGGGTGGCCAGACATTCCACTCGGCAGGCCCCTTGAACGAGGTCAACACGATCCAGTAGAGCGGGAACACGACAATAACCAGCCAGACGCATAACACTGCATGCCGGGCCACGTTGAAGACCCGCCGTTTCCGCCGTAGCGAAACGATCACGCCTTCAGACGGATCAAGGGTTTAATCCGTCGTAACGCAGGACATAGATTCCGTGATTTTTATCGGAAACGAAGATATTGCCGCGCACATCAACAATCACGTCTTCAGATTGCGCCACGAGCTTGGTCGCTGGTAAAATTCCAAGCCGCTCGGTCGGATCGGGCGGCAGGAAATAGCCAACTTCCTGAGGCTGGGTGGCCTCCGAGACATCATAAACCCGCAATCCGGCGTTGAAATAGGTCAGGAAGCACAGATCCTCGCCCTGATAGAGGATGTCCTGATATTGCGGCTGATGCTGGTTGTGCGGACCAAACCGCCCGCCACGCTCGCAGAACGTTCGATAGGGCGCATCTTCCGGGGGTACGGGCAACGGAAACAGCGATGCCAGACGGGGGTTCTGCTCATCGGAGACATCGACGATTCCCGCATAGCCCAAGGGCTCCTCGCAATTCTCCTTGATCGCCTCAGAATTGACGATGACCACATCCCGACTCTGCAGCGGCACCGCCGTATGAACGGCGATGAACGTCTGGAACGGAGGACAGAACGGCAAGTCACTGATCTTTTTCGGGTTGGTCTTGTCGGAAATATCGAGAACGACAAACCCGCCAGAGCTGTAGGGCAGATAAGCACGGTCGCCTTTTACATAGGCCCCGCCATGCAGCATCACACCCCTCTCCGCCGGTTCTTCACCACCGCCGACATTCTGGCCTTCCATCCACCAACGGCCCACTTCGACCGGGTTACGCGGATCCTCGATATCAAGAATCTGCATGATGTTTCCCTGGAAACCCTCGGGTACGCCGGTGGCGTAGATATATCGTCCGCCGTCGTAGTAGTTCCGATGGGTGCCGTCGCCGCCGGTCCTCCAGTGGCTCAGAAGCTCGGGGTTTTCCGGGTCTTTCAAATCCCAGATCAGGACGCCCTCACCCCAGGTCTGGCCCTCGACATGCCCCCAGCCTTCCATGATCTTTTCCTGCGACGTCACCAGTAATCCGTCGGCAACCTGCACCTGCAGGGTCCAGGTATTCGAGGGTCCCTCGACATAGCGGACAAACCGGGGATTGGTCGGGTCCGTGACCTCGATAATCGAGAAACCAGACTGCCAGAAAAGGCCGCAATACAGGTACCAGCGGTCTTCGTCCTTGTGCAGCGCCAGCTTGAACGCCGGCTTCTTGTCGCAATCGGTGTAACCGATCGCGGTGATGTTTTTCGAGAATGACTGACCTTCTGGAAACGACATAACTTCCCCCGGTTCACTCTGATTTTGAGGGCTGAGATTAGGGTCGTTACCCGATCACTGTAAAGCGCATGTTTTCATTGAATGAAAACAAATGGGCTGACGTCTTCTTCTGGATTATGTTTTCTGCCTATGCTTAAACTCAAATTGGCAAAAACAATTTCGTAAACCTGATGCCCCCTGCCGAAAAACTCAGAAACCGCGCTATGATATCATCGCATATGAACTGAGATCGGAGATCACGTCTGGCGACTTTGCCTTGAATGACATGCTACCCACCGAAATGGAGCTGTGCGCACGGTATGATGTCAGTCGCCACACGGTTCGCGCGGCCCTGCAACGGTTGCGCGAGCAGGGATTTGTCTCAATGCGTCGCGGTTCGGGAACCCGGGTCATCTCAACGGCCCCGAAGGAACCTTACGTACGATCATTTAACTCATTGTCCGAATTGCTGCATTACCCGGATACAAATTTCGAACCAAACGATATCGCTCACGTGATCCTTACGCCGGCGAATGCCGAGCGCCTTTCCCTGCAGGAGGGAACAGATTGATTCCGCATTTCTGGCATTCGCCGCTCAATTTCCAGCAATCAGCCGGTCTGCTGTCAGGAAGTTTTCGTGCTCCCGGAATATGAGTCCACGGCGCGGCGCCTATTAACCGAGCATATCCCGGTTCACCGAATTATCGAGCGCACCCATAACAATCGTATTGCACAGGCACAGCTGGAAATGGCTGCGTGCCGGGTCTCTAAAGAGGTGGCGGGCAAGCTAGACTTGGCCCCAGGCCGCGCGGCGATATCTATCCTGCGCCGTTACGCACGCCCGAACGACACGGTGTTCGAAACCACGGTCAGCATTCACCCGAAAGACCGTTTCGTCTACTCACTGGGGATCACCTATTGACGAGGCCGTAGACTGACCTTTAGGTCTTGCACGGCGGACAAACATCCATTTGCCGCAGCTAGCGGACGAACTTCACCAGCGCGGCTTCGTCAACTTCAATTCCAAGCCCCGCACCGGTCGGAACCCTCACCTGACCGTTCACAACATTGACGCCGGTTTTGGCGATGTCGTTTGCGAGATATTGAGCGGTTACAGAGACGCCCCATTCAATCGCAGGTGCTGCCGCTGCAATTTGCAGAACCGCCGCGCTCGACACGCTGGATTCAGCGACCTTACCGGCCATATTCACGTGCAAACCAAGCTCATCGAAGAGTACGGCGGCCTGATAAGCCCGGGTGACACCGCCCAGCTTAATCATCTTCAGACTGCCGCCCGCGGCAGCCCCCACATCCTTGTGCCGGCGGATATCATCGAAGCTGTGAAGCCCCTCATCTGCCCCGATCGGGCATGGGGAGGCCGCCGCGATCATGGCCATGCCTTCAACGTCATGCCCCATAACTGGCTGCTCGAGGAAATCGAGGGATTCGCCGGCAGCTTTCACATAGGTAAGTGCCTCTTCCAGGGTCCAGCCCTGGTTGCAATCTGCCGATAGCTGAACGCCGCCATTCACGGCTTTTCGGATTGCGATCGTTCGCTCGATATCCTGCTCGACCGGCTTGCCGCCGACCTTAATTTTCATGGTGGAGACACCGGCCTGCGCGCGCTCTGTCGCCTCGGCGACATCAATGTCGATATTGCCGGTCGCAAGCATGTAGAGAACCGGCATTTCGGTCCGTCGAACACCGCCGAGAAGCTCGGCAACCGACTTTTGCTGGGCTTTGCCCGCAATATCGTAAAGCGCCATCTCAACAATGGTCTTGGCGCTGGCATTGCCGTAGAGACGCCAGTCCATCTCCCGGAGGTTTTCTTCGAAATCAGCCGGGTCCCGACCTTTCATGAACGGCGCGAGATAATTCACCGCGGCAGCCATGCTTTCGACCGTCTCTCCGGTCATCGTCGGGGCTGCAGAGGCTTCGCCCCAGCCCACATGGCCGTCATCTGTCTCGATACGCGCAAAGACGTTCTCCGATGTCGCAATTTCAACACCGGACATCTTGATCGGGCGCCTGAGCGGCAAATCGGCTGCCATCACCTTGATATTCTTGATTTTCATAGATCGTCTCCGTTTTCGCCGTGCGGGCTACCGGCCCCGCTTCAGTTCACGTGATTTGGGCTTGGTGCCCGGCGCATAATCCGAAACCTCTTCATCGAGGAACTTGCTCAGCTTGCGCAGCCGGTCAGAGGATTGCTTGCGCACCATATCCACGTCACAGCCATCCCAGTCGTAAAACCCTTTGCCCGCCGACAGACCGACCTCACCGCGCGCCACCATATCCTGAATCAACGGGTTAGGGGTATCGACCGAATGCAATTCAGGAACAATGGAACTCTGTGCCAGGGCATGAATTTCCAGCCCCGAGGTGTCTTTTTGCTCGATCAGGCCGTTCAAGCACATGCGCGGCGCCAGCATCTTGCGCGCGGCCATATCAATATCGGCCGGCGTCGCAACGCCTTCTTCGACCAGGTAATAAGCCTCGTGCAGGATAATGTGCTGCAGCCGGTTAATCAGGAACCCGACGATGGGCTTGTAGAGGGTCACGATTTCCTTGCCCGTGCGCATGACCGCATCGGCAACCGCGTCAACCACGTCAGCCGGCGCGCCCGGACCCGCCATGACTTCGGCCACTGCCGTCGTGTCGGCCGGCATGAAATAATGGATGCCCGTGAACAGATGAGGACGCTTCAGATTCGCCCCGAGATCGTCCAGAGACGCGCCCGATGTTCCGGTCGCGATGATCACTTCGTCATCCGGATAGGCCGCCTCGATTTCGGCGAAGACCCGCTGTTTGATCGCGGCATCTTCAGGCACAAATTCGATCACCAGATCCGGGGCTTTGGTTGGCAGATCGGTCACAGCCGTCACACCCGTAGGCAGATCACTCAACTCGCTCGCACGGCTGCTCTTCACGATGGTTTCAAATCCCGCATCCGCAAATGTTGCCGAAACGCCTTTGCCCATCACGCCATAACCATAAATGAGAACGGTCTGGATCGATTTTCTACCTGTCATGAAACTCCCCTAACAAACGGCTTTATTGTAGCGTATATGCATACGTGCGCGTCCCAATTGTCGCGCCCGCGCGGACTGTATATATGTCCCGAGAAAATCAACAGTCCCGCAGGGATTCGTATCTTCAATCGAACTCTCGAAGATGCAAAAACCTAACGGAACGATCAATTCTATTACCTGGGGGAACCAGCAACCATGTCCCATATGCCCACTTCCGATGATTTCGAAGACATCCTATTCGAGGTCAAAGACAACGTCGCCTGGATCACGATCAATCGTCCGAATTCACGCAATGCCTTTCGTGAGCACACGCTCGACGAGCTGATCCACGCCTTCAAATCGACCCGCAACGACGCGTCGATCGCTTGTGCCGTTGTCACCGGCGCAGGCGACAAGTCCTTCTCGGCTGGCGGCGATTTCGGCGCGATGATGAAGCTGAACTGGACCAACGCCTATCACTGGAACGACCGGATGCTCGGCACGGCCATGACCATTCGCGGCCTGCCAATCCCGGTCATCGCCATGGTCAATGGCTGGTGCATGGGCGGCGGACACGAGCTCGCCCTGTGGTGTGACATGGTGATTGCTTCCGACCAGGCCCATTTCGGCCAGTCCGGTGCCAAAGTTGGCGCCTGCCCGACCGTAGGTGCGACCCAGTACATTCCCCGCATGATTGGCGAGCGTCTGGCCCGCGAGATGATCTTCCTCGCTCGTACTTTCTCGGCCCAGGAAGCCGTCGATATCGGCCTGATCAACAAGGTTGTGCCGCATGCCGATTTGCTCGCAGAAACCCAGAAATGGTGTGAGACCATCAAGGGCCATAGCGGGCAGACGATCCGGATGACCAAGAAGTCACTCAACCATGAGTCCGATGAGCTCTATGCGTCGTGGCAGCACGGCATGGAGTTGCTGGCTCATGTCTGGGGCAGCGAGGAATCCATGGAGGGTATGCAGGCCTTCCTCGACAAGCGCAAGCCGGACTTCATGAAGTTCCGCATGAAGAACAAGGAAGTCGTCGACACGTATCTCGATGATCTCGCGAACGACCGCAACCAGCTCAAAAAGGGCTGAGTACGAAACCATGACAGGCACCGAAACTCCCGGCGCCCTCGACGGCATCCGCGTGATTGATCTCACGCGGGTGCTCGCAGGGCCGTTCTGCGCGATGATGCTCGGCGATATGGGTGCCGACGTGGTCAAAATCGAACAGCCCGGTCGGGGCGATGATACGCGGGCCTGGGGGCCACCATTTGTTGGTGAGGAATCCGCCTATTTCCTGGGTGCCAACCGCAACAAACGCGGCATGACCCTCAACCTCAAGGACGAATCCGCCCGTAAGGTCCTCGCTGAGTTGCTTCGCGACGGCGATGTGGTGATCGACAATTTCAAGCTCGGCACCATGGCGAAGTTCGGTTTCGATGATGCTTGGTATGAAGCCAACGCCCCAAAAATCGTGCGCGCATCGATCCTCGGATATGGATCCACCGGTCCGCGCGCCGGCCTGCCCGGCTACGACTTCCTGCTCCAGGCTGAAAGCGGTCTGATGAGCATCACGGGAGAGGCCGATGGCGATCCCATGAAGCTCGGCGTGGCCATCGTCGATTTGTGCACCGGGATGTACGCCCTATCGTCAATTCTTGCGGCATTGCAGGCACGCCACACGACCGGCAAGGGTCAATACGTGGAAGTGTCTCTCTACGACACCGGGATATCCCTGCTCGCCAATGTTGCGGCGAACTACCTCGCTTCGTACAAGGAATCCGGACGGTACGGCAACGGCCACCCGAACATTGTGCCCTACAACGCCTACCCCACGCGCGACAGCATGATCGCGCTCTCGGTTGGTAATGACGGCCAGTTCCAGACATTTTGTAACGCGGTCGGTCAGGATGAATGGGCCGACGATACGCGGTTCTCCCGCAACCGGGACCGGGTCGAAAACCGTGAGGCCTGCGACGAGATGATCTCTGCGCTCCTGAAGACGGACGACACCGCAGCCTGGCTCGACAAACTGCAGGCGGCAGGCGTGTCCTGCGCCCCTATCAATACGGTGGCGCAAGCCTTGACCGCCGAGCACACCATCGCACGGGAGTTGGTCACCAAGGCCGTTCACTCCACCGAAGGTGAGATCGACCTTCCGGGCATTCCGTTCCGCCTGATGGGCACCCCGGCCAGCGTGCGCCGTGCGCCGCCGACTCTGGGCGAACACACAGAAGAAATCCTGACCGCGCTGGGAAAATCAGCCGACGAGATTGTAGCGCTACGCGAGTCCGGCGCGATCTGATCCGTGACGTTTCGTCTTAAGAGACGTTCGAGCCCGTTGGGTGTCCCCCGAGCAGTTGCCATACGATAACCTCTGCAATCAGTCAGAACCTTTCTCAGGGGAATATCATGGAAAAAAATCGATGTCGGACGCTTGACCCTTAACGTGGACGAGATGGGTGATGGCCCGCCGTTCATTTTCATTCCCGGCCTCGTTGGCGTGATGAATTCCTAGGAGTATCAACGCAAAATCTCCTCGGACAACTACCGCTGCATCTCCTTTGACCGCCGCGGTACAGGCAACAGTGACCGACCGGATGCAGGCGGTTATTCAACCCAGCACATCGCCGACGATATCATCGCATTGATGGACACGATGGGCATCGAGAAAGCCCCTTTCGCCGGCACATCTGCGGGCGGCGCCATTCTACAAAACCTGGCGATCAATCGCCCTGATCGCCTGCGTTGCTGCATCGTCTCCAACACCTGGACCAAGGCGGACGAATATATCCGCCGGGTACAGACCGCCCGCCGCGAGATCGCCCTTTCCGAGGGGCCGGAGGCCTATGTGCGGGTGAGCTCGCTGTTCACCAATGGCTGCATGCAGTTCCGCCACAACCTCGACAAGGTGATGGAACTCGAAAAGCGTTCGCTTGCGACAATCGCCGAGCCGGAAATTCTGGCGGCGCGCATCGACATGACCCTGAACCATGATCGCCTGGACGAGATCACCAAGATCAAGAACCCGTCCCTTGTCATCGGGACGCGCGACGACGCAACTGTCCCCTTCTACTTCTCTGAAGATTTGCACGAAGCCATCGAAGGCTCAGAGCTGATTATCGTCAAAGAAGGCGAGCATTAGTCTTTCCGTCGGCATGCCGACGAATGGGCAGCGCATATCCGTCCGTTTCTGGAGAAGTGGGAAGACAAAATCTAATGCGCGTTGGCATCGTCGGGATTGGATGGTGGTCAGATGTTCTGGCCGGGGTTATTAAAAAATCGGACAAGCTGGAGCTTCGCGCCGGTTTCACGCGTTCCCCCGAAAAGAACGCAAAGTTTGCGGAACCCTTCAACTGCGAAACCATGGCCACCTGCGAGGATATGCTCGCACTCGATGATCTCGACGGGGTGATCCTGACGACGCCTAATTCGGCACACCTCCCCGGCACTTTGGCCGCCGCCGCCGCCGGCAAACACGTGTTCGTCGAAAAGCCTGTCTCCAATACGATCGCCGATGGACGCACCATGATCGCAGCGTGCGATGCCGCGAATGTGGTTCTCGCGGTCGGGCATTCCTATCGGCGCCACGGGGCGCTCCGCCATCTCAAGAAAATGATCGACGATGGGGAACTGGGGTGCGTCAGTCGGGCCGAAGGCATATTTTCAAATGACAATGGCCTGAAGCTAAAGCCAGGTGCGTGGCGCACCGATCCGGAAGAAATTTCCGGCGGATGCCTGATGCAAATCGGCATCGACCAGATCGACAATTTGCTTTATCTGCTCGGAGACATTCAGGAACTGACCGCTTATGTGGATCGCCTGGAAACAGAACCTGAAATTGAGGACGTCACATCCGTTCTGATGCGCTTCCGGTAAGGGGCCATCGGTTTCGTGGCGTCAGACTACATCTCTCCACGACGCTTCATAATCAACGTCCACGGCACAAAGGCCAACGCATTCTTCGATATGTAAATTGACGGGTTACGGATTCAACGCACCGGAGAGAGCAAGCCCTCGCCGGTCGAGTTTCCGCCCGCCGATCACTTGCTTGCTGAGCTCGAAGATTTCGCCGACGCCGTCACGCAAGGACGCAAGCCGGAAGTTGATGGCACGGATGCCCTCAATCCACTGGCCATCGTCCTGGGCGCCGTCAAATCTTCTCCCGAGAGACGCTCCGTCCCGCTGTCGGAGATATTAGGCGAGGCCTGATATTTTCAGCGCTTGGTCGCGCTCTAAGCCGAGCAAGGCACCGCCTTCAAGCAATCCTTCCCAGGTACGCACCGGAACGAAGATGCCATCGGCACCACGTTGTTTGCGGGCCGCACGTTCGGGATCGCCGGGCACCAGAACCGGCGCATCCGGGACGGCTGGCCGGGCCGTCTTCGTGTAATCGGTCATATCTGTGATTTCCTGCTTGATCCAGTCTGCATCGCCGAGCCGCGCCGGATCGATCACGACCATTGTCATGGTGTTGATGATCCCGTCGAGGCGTTCGTTCCCGGGCTGGATAGTGCCCCCGCCCGACAACGCGCCCGACATAAGCTCGGCCAGCAGACAAAGGGCATAGCCCTTGTGCTCGGCAAAGGCGCGCAACGCCCCCAGCGGCGGATTGAACATAACTCCCGGATCGCCCGTCGGTTGGCCGTCGCTATCGATCAGCCAGGCATCGGGCACGGTTTTTCCAGAATCATGGGCCACGCGAATTTTACCCATCGCCACCACACTCGTGGCCATATCCAGAATAATAGGCTCGTCGGGTTTAGTCGTCGGCATCGCCATGGTGATCGGGTTGGTCCCAAAACGGGGGTCCGCACCCCGAAAAGGCGCAACCATCTCATGGTGGTCCGTGACATTGGTAAAATGGATCGACACGAAACCCGCCGCGGCAATCATTTCCGCATAGGTGCCGACCCGACCGATATGGTGCGAGTTCTTCAGGGTCGCAACGCAGATCCCGGATTCACGTGTGCGCGCGATTGTGGCCGCTGTGACCTCTTCCGCGACACGCTGGCCGTAGCCCTTATGACCATCGAATTGCAGAAAGGGACCATCATCGTGCACGCAATCAGCAGCCGTATTGGGCACCAGAAGCCCGCGCTGAAGGTTTTTGATGTAGGTGGAAACAATCCCGATGCCGTGGCTGTCATGACCGGCGAGATTTGCGCCCACGAGGTGTTCGGACACAATCCGGCATTCGCCTTCGTCGCTGCCACCCAGCCGGATGATTTCATGAATAAGCGCTGTCAGCGCTTCAGCCTTTACGGTTACGTCGCCCGACATGGAACCCTCTCCCCAACCTGATAGAGCCGAGAAGCTAGCCGATCAAACGACGCGGGTCACGTGGTGACATCACGATCGCGGCTCACACGACGGGCGTGCGTCCTCCGTCCACATTGATTGCACATCCGGTGACATAGGACGCGGCGTCGGAGACCAGGAAACAGGCCATATTGGCGAATTCCTCGGCTTCACCGATGCGGCCCAGCGGGATTTCCTTTTCCTTGGGGGCGATGAAATCTTCGAAAGATTTGTCGGCCGCCTGGTTTTGATGACGGCGTTCATGTTGTCCGGAGCGGATCAAACCCACCAGCAAGGCGTTGACCAGAATATTGTCGGGCGCCCCTTCCCCGGCGAGAACCTTGGTCAGCGCCATCCCGGCGGCCCGGGAAACCGAGGTCGGCGCGCTACCCGCGCCTGGCGTCTTCGCGCTGCCCGCGAGCACATTGATGATCCGACCCCATTTGCGTTCCGCCATGCCCGGCATCGCCAGACGGCAAAGTCGAATAGCAGCAAACAGTTTCAAATCCAGATCGGCCTGCCAGCGTTCATCCGAGCATTCGAGAAACGGCCCAATGGCATGCGCCCCGGCATTGTTCACCAGAATATCAACATTGCCAAAAAGCCCGCCGACGTCTGACCAGGTTTTCCCGATCTGATCCATCTTCGTGACATCACAGGGCAAGGCTTCAATCTTCACGCTATTACCACCCACTGCAGAACGAACACTGTCCCGCGCGGCCTCCAGCGTGTCGGCGCTCCGCGCAATCATCGCGACATTGGCGCCGGATTCCGCGAATTCGCGCGCCATCGCCAGACCTAGGCCTTCACTGGCACCTGTAATAACCGCCGTGCGGCCATCAAGACGTACTTCCATGATTTTCTCTCCCGGTTTCGCTACACTTCTGATCTTACGCTGAAGCCAGCGCTTTGACAGCGCAACGGGAGCATGTTGCATGACAAAAACCACGCACCGGCACTCTTCCCATTGGGGAGCCTTTACCGCTGACGTCGAAAATGGACGTCTCACTGCTGTTCACCCGTTTGCCCAAGACCAGGACCCCTCCCCCATCATCCACTCGCTGGCTGATGCGGTCTATGACGAGAGCCGGGTTGAGAAACCCATGTTCCGCAAAGGCTGGCTCAACCGGTCGAATGGCGGCACGCGGGAGAATCGAGGCGTCGATCCGTTTGTGGCCGTCCCCTGGGATGAAGCCTTGGACATGGTCGGGGCCGAAATCGATCGCGTGCGCACAGAACATGGAAACGCGGCGATCTTTGGAGGTTCGTATGGCTGGTCGAGTGCGGGGCGCTTCCATCACGCCAAGGGCCAGTTACAACGCTTCCTCAACACCGTCGGTGGATTTACCGACCAGGTGCACACCTATTCGATCGCAGCTGGCTACGCGATCCTGCCGCATATTCTGGGGACCGCCCGTGCCGCGATGACCGAAGCAACGAGCTGGGACTCGATTGTCGAGAACACGGAACTGATGGTCGCGTTCGGCGGGATCCCCCTCAAGAACGCGCAAGTGGCCGCTGGCGGACCAGGGGATCATGTCACCGGGCCGTATTTGAAAGCCGCCCGCGAAGCCGGCGTCGATTTCGTAAACATCTCGCCCTTACGCGACGACATGGGAGATCATCTCGACGCCGAGTGGATTGCGATCCGCCCGAATACCGACGTCGCGATGATGCTCGGCCTCGCCCACACCCTGGAAACCGAAGGTCTGGCCAATCATGAATTTCTGAAGACCCACTGTGTCGGCTACGAGACGTTCCGCAGCTACTTGCTGGGCGAGGCAGACGGATGCGTCAGGGATGCGGACTGGGCCGCGCCGATTTGTGAGATCAGCGCCGATACAATTCGTGAACTCGCGCGGCGAATGGCCGGTTCGCGCACGCTCGTTAACACAAACTGGTCGCTGCAACGCGGCGATCACGGCGAACAGCCCTTCTGGATGACCGTGACCCTCGCCGCCATGCTCGGCG
Source organism: uncultured Alphaproteobacteria bacterium (assembly GCA_964276015.1). GTDB lineage: Bacteria > Pseudomonadota > Alphaproteobacteria > UBA6615 > UBA6615 > JABJAG01. The sequence continues at coordinate 221,343 of CAXYDO010000002.1, forward strand.
GGATCGGGTTTCCGGGTCAGGGATTCGGTTTTGGCTATGGCAGCATGGGTAACATTGGCAATCCACGACAGACCGCCCCTTCTCCGACACTGGTGACAGGGACCAATCCCTGCGACAGCTGGATCCCCGTCGCCCGGATCTCGGATATGTTGCTCAACCCGGGCAAGCCGTACGAATTCGACGGGGAAACGCGCACCTATCCGGATATCCGTCTGGTCTACTGGTGTGGGGGCAATCCGTTCCATCATCACCAGGACCTGAACCGTCTGGTTCGCGCCTGGCGGCAACCTGAAACCGTCATCGTGAACGAACCGTGGTGGACTGCCACCGCGAAGTTCTCCGATATCGTGCTTCCCTCAACCACGACCCTGGAACGCAAGGATATCGGCGCATCATCCCGCGACCGCTTTATTATGGCGATGGACAAAACCATCGAGCCGGTTGGTGACGCACTGGATGATTTCGATATCTTCCGCGGCCTGTCCATACGGACGGGCACTCATGAGGCCTTCACGGAAGGACGTGAGCCGGAAGAATGGTTGCGGCATATTTATGACCGCGCACGCCAGAGCGCGGCCGAAAAAGACATCACCATGCCCTCCTACGAAGAGTTTTGGGAAACCGGGCATATCGAAATCCCACGCCCCGCCAAACCGACGGTGATGTTCGAGACCTTTCGCGCAGATCCAACGTCAAACCCGCTTCCCTCACCTTCCGGGAAGATCGAAATCTTTTCCGAAGTCGTCGATGGCTTTGGCTATGACGATTGCCCAGGCCATCCGGTTTGGCGCGAACCCATCGAATGGCTGGGCGCCCCGGCGGCGCAAACCTATCCGCTTCACATGATCTCAAATCAGCCGCGCACACGTCTGCACGGCCAACTCGACAATGGTCGCGTGAGCCGCGATGACAAGATCGACGGCCGGGAGCCGATCTGGATCCACCCGGATGATGCTGCCGAACGCAAACTGACGGACGGCGATATCGTCCGGGTATTCAACGACCGTGGGGCCCTGCTCGCCGGCGTCCGGATCACACCGGAAGTCCGCCCGGGCGTGGTCCAATTGGCAACAGGTGCCTGGTACGATCCCGAAAACCCCGCCCGGAAAAACAGCCTCGACAAACACGGTAACCCGAACGTTTTGACCATCGACAAAGGCACCTCCCAACTTGGTCAGGGCCCCATCGCCCATAGTGCGCTGGTGGAAATAGGCCGGTTCGACGGAGAACTGCCGAACGTCACCGCGCATAAGCCGCCAACAATTGTGTCACGCGAAGTTTAGAGCCAACGCGAAGATTGGAGCCAATAAATTCGGCCACCACAGGCAGCTCGCTTCACCTGATGTAAACCAATGCTGGACCATCAATAGTTAAGTCGTCCAAGTTATCGTCCGCACAAATATGTCGTTGGACATCGAGAGAATACTGACCATGGAATCATCAATGATGATCGTGAAGACGTCGGGACATCGCTTATACGCCGCCCGGAGTGATGTCGGATCCCCGGTCATCAGGATGATTTTGACATCGCTATCGGTGTCGGCGAGCTTGTCGACGGCCCCGACCCCATCGAGGATCGGCATCCGGATATTCATGATGACCAGAATGGAGCGACGATCGGAGGTTTCCTCAGACACATTCTCGGAAGCAAGAGACATACGTCAATCCTTTCGAAGCCGCGGCCGTTGTTTCACACCAATAGGTTGAACCACAGTATAACAAAGGTTTGAGATGCGTGAATCATCGCCCGGGGTGAATCACGGGGCACTGGGAGCAAGTCCGCAGTTCTTCGGAATTATAAAAGGCGTCAAAAAGCGGGGGTAAGTCGTCGACGATATTCCCGACATGCACCTCAACGCGATGCAGCAGAGCGTTGCAGGCCGGGCAATACCACTCAAATCCGTCCATCAGCCCTTTCGGTCGGCGCCGTTCAACCACGAGACCAATGCTGCCCGGCTCGGGGCGTTGCGGCGAGTGACGGGCATGGGGCGGCAAGAGCAAAACATCCCCTTCGTTGATCGGAATATCTCTGGGCACACCCTCTTCGAGTACCCGAAGCGTAATGTTGCCTTCGAGTTGATAGAAAAATTCTTCAAAGGGATCGTCGTGATAGTCGGTTCTAGCATTGGGGCCACCGATCACCATGACGATAAAATCCGTATCCTGCCAAACCACGGCATTGCCAACAGGTGGCTTGAGCAGATGGCGATGCTCTTCAATCCATCCCTGAAAATTGAATGCGCTTAAACGGGACATTACTGGAACCTCAGGCTACAGAACCTTGATCGCGAAAATCGTATCCGGTGTCAGCCGCAAACGCATCAATCAGCTGGGTGGTGATGGGACCCGGAACCGGGTGGGTGGGCGTGAAGTCGTCGATCGAGGCGACAGGGGTCGCACAAATCGCGCTCGACGTGATGAAACACTCATCGGCCTGCGCCAAGTCGTACTGGGTAAACAATCGCTCCTCGAGGGGAATGCCCAACCCCTCACAGAGTTCGAACACGACCTTGCGGGTCACCCCCTCCAGAATATTACGCTCCGGTGGGGTCCAGAGGACACCGTCACGGGCAATAAAGATATTGGCGACCGCGTTCTCGGCGACATTGCCATCCAGGTCGAGCATGAGAGACAACTTCCCGCGCGCGGCGGCATCAAGCTCCGCCAGGATCTGGTTCATCTTGCTGGTCACCTTCGCCCGCGTCTCCACACAGGCCGGCGGATTACGCCGGGTCGTGGTAATCGAAAGCTGCACACCTTGCGCGTGATTACGTGCGATCGCGGCGGTATCGACGGGACGGAAGAAAATCATCACCGTTGCCGGGCCGGCCGCGAGTGCTGCCATCGATTTAGAATCAACGCCCCGGGTAACCCAATGCCCAACGCGATACATGGCGTTTGGTGTCAGACGTTCCCGATTTGCTTCGAGCAAGCGTTCTGTCGCGGACTGCATATCCTGCGGTGTCATCTCCGGGTCGATCCGCACATAGCGCAAAGAACGGTAAAGACGATCAATATGATCCTCGAGCCGATAAAATTCGCCGCCAAAGCACGGGGTCACCTCGTAGACCCCATCACCCCATAGAAAGCCGCGATCAAAAGGCGAAATACGGGCATCCACGGCTTCGATGATCTCGCCGTTCAGTGACAGAAGTGGTTCACCACTCATAATCGTTCCTCGCATGATGGCAGACTGATAGTTTCACACCACCGAAGCACAAATCAGCTTGTTGTTCCAACCGGCGCGCAAGACCGGTTGGCATTATTACGAGTGAGGATGAATATGGATTCGCAGCGCACCCTGATTGGAATACTGGTTATTCTCGCCGTCAGCGTGGGATTTGCTTTTGGCAACACCCTCGCCAGCCTTTCCTACGCCAGCGGCAGCGGGCCTCTTGCTGTTTCGACGACACGGTTTGTGCTGCCAGCGATCATCCTGATCGGCCTGCTGCTTGTCTCTGGCAAGTCGATCCTGTTGCCGCGTCGTGACGGTTTAATCGCCATGGGCCTTGGGTTTGTGACGGTGATTTATTCCTGGTCCATTCTCTCGGCCATCGAAGTGCTCCCGGTTTCCCTCGCTATTCTCATTTTCTTTCTCTTCCCGGTCTTCACCTCTTTCATCATCGCGATCCTCGGTTGGGAGACGCTGCGGCCCGCAACAGTCATTGCTGCCGTTGTCGCTTTCGGGGGCCTCTCACTCGCACTCGGCGTGAGCGCGGAAAGCCTCCGCCTGAGTGGCGTGGTTCTCGCTGCCATTGGTGCGTTGGGACTTGCGATTGTTTCCGTCGTCAGCAGCCGGGTTATCAAGGCCGGGGACTCACGTCAGGTCACCCTCCATCTGGTGACGACGGCCGCGGTTTCATTCGCCGTCATTTCGCTGTTCAAAGGCGAATTCCTGTTGCCGCAATCATCGATCGGCTGGTGGAGTTTTCTAGGTAGCAATCTGCTTTTCGCCGGTGCCATGATTGGCTTCTTCGTCGGCATCTCAATGATCGGGCCGGTCAAAGCGACCCTGTTCTCCTATATCGAGCCTCTCGTAACGATCGTAGCCGCGTTCCTGATCCTTGGGCAATCGCTTTTCCCGCTCCAGATCCTCGGCGTTGTAATCGTCGTCGGAGCGCTGGTGATGGCCGGGCTGATGAGCTTGCGCAACACCGGCCCGACGCATACCGAGAGCTAACCGAGATAAGCCGTGGACGAGATTTCGACTAGAAACTCCGGTTTCACCAGGTCTGCGCGAATGCAGTATCGCGCCGGAGAATTCGTCCCGAAATATTCTTTGTAGATTTCGTTCATCGCCGCATAATCGCCCAGATCAGCGAGAAAAATCTGATTGAATGCGACATCCAATAGCGAACCGCCCGCGGCTTCGACCACACCTTTGATGGCCTCGATGACACAGCGCGTCTGCGCTCGGACATCGCCTTCACCAACGATTCCCCCATCGGTATCCATCGCCAGAATGCCCGAGACATAGACGGTGTTACCGGCTCTGACCCCCGGCGAATAAGGCGCCAGTGGCGGCGCGGATCCTGCGGGAATAATCGGTTCATGGGCCATGTCGTTTTCCTTTTCAGAGTATGTGGTTCAGCGTTCCAGAAATGCGCTGATAATGCTGTTGAACTGGTCGGGCACCGTGCGCGAACACGCATGCCCGCCATAATCGAAAGAGTACAATTCTGCGGTCGGAATTCCGGCGGCCAGGGCCTCGGAAAAATAATGTGGGGTCTGGTTGTCGTCCCGCGCGCACACGACCAGGGTCGATGTGTCGATCTGTGCGAGCTGATCGCGACGATCATAGGCCTGGACGGCTTCAATCCGGCTGGTCATCACCTCTACCGGCGCCAGCATGGCCACCTGGGCCGCCTGCTGTTGCTCCAGCAATTCAGCATTCGCAGCGATCCAGTCCGACGGATACAGCATCAGGCTTGTCATATCGCCGTAGAGTTCTGCACCCTGATTTTCCAGAATGGACCGGCGGACCTTCCAGACCTTGGCGCGATAGGCGTCCCCATGGGTCGTACTCGCGTAAACAATGAGTTTGCGCAGGCGCTCGGGGGTTTCGATCGCCATGATCTGGCCGATATTCCCCCCCGTTGAATGACCAAGATAGTCGACGTTTTGAATGGCCAGGCCATCGAGTAACGCACAAAGGTCCTCGTGCAACTGGTCGATGCTTTCAACCCGCACGTGGCTGGACCGCCCCGTGCCCCGCTGGTCATAGCTAATCACCGTGTGGGTGGCGGAGAAGAATGCGACCTGTTCTGCCCAATAATTGGCAGTACCCCCCATGCCCGCAACCAGTAGCAAAGGCGGCCCCTCGCCCTGAATATCGTAATATTGGATGATCCCGTTGGCTTCGATCAGGGCCATTCTAGGCGTCCCGGTATCAGGAGCGTGGTGGATCGAAGGGCATGATCTCGCCGAAGGCATCGGCAACCTTCGCGCCATATTCCTCCGTGACCCGTTCCTTGACCGAATGGGGCATGGTGACGTCGTCGCGTTCAATCGGCCCTGTCAGAACCGTCAACTGGACCGCGTCGCCCTCACCCACATTGTTGAATTCCCGATATACGCCGGGCGGACAGGAGAACACATCCCACTGGTTGAGGACGCGCTTGTGCTCGATCGGATCGCCGACGCGATACTCAATCGACCCCTGCAGCACCATAAAAGTCTCGTAGGTCTCGTTGTGATCATGCAGGCACGGTCCCTGACCCGGGGGCATCACGGAGATAAACATGGTCGTCCCGTTGGCGCCGATAATGGGCGCCCGGTTTCCGAACGGACTTGGCGTATCCTCCAGCATGACCGCCATGATCTTGCGAGCAAAAAATATCTCCCATGCATCCTGAGGCACCCACGCCAAATCATCGGTAGTGGACATCGGCTCGAGTTCGTCGAACCGCGCAATGCGCGAATCCATTTCCTTAGCACTCGGTGTGTAAATTTTCGTGGCCATATTTCTTTCCATCCTCGGCTTGGTGGAGAAACGCTAATGTACATTAGACTTATGCACTATGCGGGAAAATGTCGGTCCAGCCAGCCCTTGACAACATCGCGCGCGCGGACACTATCAACGGAGAAAGGAAAATGATCCACATCCGAAAGCAACATCAAATCACAAGGCTGTTTGGCATGGTTGAACAGCTGCAGTGACTGATCCGTGGGAGTTACGGAATCATCGGCAGCGTGGAACAGCAGCAGCGGGCGCGGCGAGATATCCGCCGCCACGTCATTGGCCCGGAAATCAAACATGCTCTGAGCCGTTTCAGCCGGGAAACTGGTGTGTACGTTCTTGCCCATATGGCCGCGCAAGTGTTTGGGGATCGGCACGATGTCCCAACGATCGACCATCAGCGACTTGCCGGTTTTCGCCCGGTGCACCTTGCCGTCTTCGAGCATCTTGGTAAATTTAGCCCAATCCGCCTTCGACTTGTGCTGCAGGCGGAATTTGCTCTCGCCATCGCCCCAGCCACATGACGAGATCACGGCAGCGATCCGCTTGTCGACGCCACCGGCATAAACCGCAACCGCAGCCCCAAAGCTGTGTCCGATAACACCAATTTTCTCGCCGTCCACATAGGATTGCTTGGCAAACCAGGTCACAGCGTTCTTCACATCCTCGACCTGGTCTTCACACATGATCCAGGCGTGCTCGCCTTCACTGTCGCCACAGCTGCGGAAGTCAAAGCGCATCACCACATAGCCCCACTCGCAGAGCATGTTGGCAAGAATTTCGGGGGTTGAGCCATCCTTGCCGGTCCCAAAGCCATGCAGAACAAGGAACGCCGGACGCGAACTGCCCGGAGATAAGTCTGCGGGGGTGTGAACCACCCCGGACAATTTCAATCCGTCTGAATCAAACGTGACATTCTGTTCCATGATACTTCTCCCCAAGCCGCCGGATTTTTCACCCGAACTGAATAATTGCGGGTCGACTATCCCACTCCGCGACGTTTCGTAGAAGTGTCCGAGCGTTATTTTTTCCAATCAAAGCTTGCATCACGGCAAGCAAAAGCCCGCTGCGGAAAGCGCAGCGGGCTTTTCACATTCGTGCGGCGGTCAGGCCTTTTTCTTCACCATCCGATAGCCGATCAACAGAATTATCGCGCCAACAATCGCGAGGATGATACTGCCAATATTCAGCCCATCGACCCCACCCAGGCCGATCAAACTGCCGACAAAGCCACCGACCACACCGCCGACGATGCCTATAATGGCTGTGACGATGAAGCCACCGGCGTCATCGCCCGGCAAAATAAGTTTCGCAACGAGACCGAGCACAATCTATGAAATAATACCCATCAGACGTCCTCTTCAGACATGTGTAGCAACAGCGCCGGCGAAGCCTAATGGGGGTGCACGAATCTGGTCAAAGCGATCCCCGCACCAGTTCGCCGTTTGCGCCACGCGATTCGCTGAGGTACCGAGAGCGTTATGAAAGCTGTCATCATTCCCGTCACCGCATTCCAGCAGAACTGTTCCGTTTTGTGGTGCGAAGAGACCAACAAGGCAGCCGTCGTCGATCCCGGTGGCGAGATCGAGCGCATCGAGGCAGCGATTGCCGAGCAAGGTGTCGAAGTCGAGAAGATCATGCTGACCCATGGTCATATTGATCATGCGGGTGGCGCTGCCGATCTGGCAGAAAAACTCGGCGTGCCCATCGAAGGGCCCCATCTCGAAGACACGTTCCTGATCGAAAAACTCCACGAACAGGGCGCGATGTTCGGGGTTGAGGGCGGTAAGGCGTTCACTCCGACCCGGTGGCTCGAACAGGGCGATGAAGTCACGGTCGGAAACCTGACCTTTGAAGTGCGCTTCTGCCCCGGTCACACACCCGGACACATCATCTTCTTTGAGCCGGTCTCACGAATTGCCTTTGTCGGTGACGTGCTTTTTCAGGGCTCCATCGGTCGCACGGACCTTTCCGGCGGCGACCATAACACGCTGCTGAATTCGATCCGCGAACAGCTTTGGCCCCTGGGCGACGACGTAACATTCGTGCCCGGCCACGGCTCGGCCTCCACTCTAGGTCAGGAACGGCAGACCAACCCGTTTGTCCAGGACGCTTCGTGAGCGACTATCGGTTCTGAGTGATCGGCTCCGTGCGCGGGGTAAAGAAGTCGGGCAACTCGCTCTCCTTCAATCCTTCATAGAGACAGTGCTTCTTCGGATGCGCCTCATACTGCTCGTCCGGGCTGGCATCCGTCGCTGGGGTGGTCGGGATACAGCCTTCGCAATAGGCTTTCAGGGTCCGCAGGGGCGGCTCCCCCTTGATCGCTTCATAAAGCTCGACCGCCGCATCGATTTTCTCTTTCTCGGCTTCCGCCACCAGCACGATTGAGCCTTCTGACCCCATCGCCCCGCCGCCGCCGACATGGGTCACGTCGTCGATATCGAAAAGGATCTTCAGGGCCTGTACTTCGGTCACGACGATCGCATTGGTCACCGGCATCATCCCAACCCGCTGGCCGGAGTGGTAGTAGAACGTGTCCTGGCCCATGTGCCGGGCGGATTCGATAACCGACGGTACGAGCTTCTCCAGCCCCAAGGGAATGATCAGCTTGGCGCCACGCGCCATCATGATCCCCATCGCAAAGCCGATGGTCCCGCACCCGGGATGGGCACAGAAAACACCGGCGTTGAAATCCGGATCGACGGCGTTGCCGCCCTTGATGAAGACGCACTTGTCGTCAAAATTGCGCAGCATCTCGTCCATCATGCCGGTCGGCGGCATTAGCTTGCCCTTCACCAGACGGATAATCGGCGGCTTTTCCTCTGGCTGGGTCTGACACAACACGTTATTGATGACCTGACCGGAAAGATAGAACTCCTTGTTCGGCACGGTGCCCATGATCTCCTCGGCGACGAACACATTGGTCGAGCCGTGGGCGATGATCATATCGGTGTTCTTGTAGGCGTTCTGCACGACCGGCAGGGCGGCGACCGCCTTGCCAATGATCCGGCGGCCTTCCCAGGGGGTAAACACGAACGAGGCGCGGACTTTGGACATGGCGGAGGTTCCTGCAGTTTTGTTCTCAACGGAATTTGCGCAGAGTTATATCACGCATTCTCGGACGATCACCCCGCCGAAGGCTTCCCTCCCCAACGGCGAGCGCGTACCTTTTTCGAGGAATAGATTAAGCGCAAGATCGAGGAGACATCAGGCATGAAAATCGGATTTAGCGGCACCGGACGGATGGGCGTTGCGATGTGCCTGCATCTGATCGACAACAAGCACAGCCTTACGGTCTGGAACCGGACCACGCGCAAGACCAAACCGGTCGTTGATGCCGGTGCAACCCGCGTCGGAAACCCTGCTGCGCTGTTCGAGACGAATGACATCGTCATCAACATCGTCATCGACGATAAAGCCGCCAAGGCCGTCTACGGCGGCCGTGACGGTATTCTGTCAGCCGATCTGAAAGGCAAGCTTGTCGTGGAGATGAGCACCCTCATGCCCGACACCACCAAAGCGCTTGAGGCCAAAGTAAAGGCCAAGGGCGGTAAATTTCTCGAATGCCCGGTCGGCGGCTCGGTGGCACCCGCGCGCTCGGGCAACCTGCTCGGCATGGCCGGCGGTGCCCCTGCAGCCTACAAACGCGCATTGCCAATCCTCGAAACCCTGTGCCGTCGGGTTAACCGGGTCGGCCCGGTCGGGGCTGGCACCGCAATGAAACTGGCAATCAACCTACCCCTGCTGACCTATTTTGAGGCGCTGGGCGAAGCCCTTTCCATCACCGAAAAGGCCGGAGTCAAACGGTCCCTCGCCGCGGACATTCTTGCGGATTCAAGCGGGGCCGCCAAAGTCGCACCAGCCCGTATCCCATGGATCATCGATGCCATTGGCGGCAAAATTCCCAATGAGGTCGGCTTCGACATCGCGGGTGCGGCCAAAGACGCCACCCTGATGTCAAAACTGGCGAAGCAATACGGTTTCGAGGTTCCGGCCATCAACGCCACCCGCAAAGCCTATACGGAAGCGGCGGCCGGTCCGTGGGGCGATCGGGATTTTGGCTTGCTCTCGGCCTGGCGGGTCCTGCAAAGCAAAAAACGTAAATCGGGCTCGGCAAAATCCGGGAAACGTTGAAAACCGCGGCGTTTGGCATATGTCATTGTCAGACCAATACCCCACCCGATGAGCCCCGATATGTCGTCCTCCGTTGCCCTTGTTATCAAACCTCGCACCCGCAATCTCGGCGGGTTTGAGGTTGCGCGGGTGCTGCCCTACGCCAAGCACCGCATGGTCGGGCCTTTCATCTTCTTTGACCGGATGGGGCCGAGTGATTTCCCCACCGGTGAGGGCATCAACGTCCGCCCCCACCCGCATATCGGTCTGGCGACAGTGACCTATCTGTTCGACGGCGAAATCATGCATCGCGATGACCTCGGCTATGCCCAGGCGATCCGCCCCGGGGACGTGAACTGGATGACCGCCGGACGCGGCATTGTGCATTCCGAACGCACACGCGACGAAGTCCCTGACCAGCCCCCACCGTGTTCGGCATCCAGTCCTGGATCGCCCTGCCGAAGGACCAGGAAGAATGCGATCCGGGCTTCTTCCACCACCCGGCAGACACGCTCCCTGTCATATCTCAGCCCGGTATGGACATGCGCCTGACCGCGGGTAGCGCCTATGGGGAGACCTTACCGGTCGAGACCACCTCTCCGATGTTATATCTCGACGTTCACATGGATGCCGGCGTGACACTCGACATCACCAACGAATACGCGGAGCGAACGGTCTACATTGTCGCCGGAGATATCCAACTGGACGGCACCTCCTATGGTGAGAACGAGATGCTGGTTTCAAACCCGGATGCGGACATCGACGTGACCGCATCCAGCGGCACCCGCTTCATGCTGCTCGGCGGCGACCCCATAGACGGCGAACGTCATATCTGGTGGAACCTCGTTTCAAGCTCTAAAGAACGTATTGAGCATGCCAAGGACGACTGGAAATCCGGCCGCTTCGGAACGATTGACGGCGATGACGAGTTCGTCCCCCTGCCGGAGAAGTAATTATGGGTAACGCCACGATCGCCATCACCATGGGCGACCCCGCCGGGGTTGGCCCCGAAGTCATCTGCAAGGCGCTGGCCGCACTGAGCTCAGCAGAGCGGACGGATATTCAGGTGATTGGTGCCATCTCGGTCCTCGAACGGGCCAACGCCCTGTGCGACACGGGATTGCACTTCGGTGACGACGGTATCCCGGTGATCGACCTTCCCACGGACGGGGTCGCCGACGCCCCAGCCGGGGAGATATCCGCCGCGGCGGGCGATGCGGCTTACACCTACATTGTAAAGGCTACTGAGCTGGCGATCGCTGGCGAAATCGGCTGTATCGTGACCGCCCCAATTAACAAGGCAGCCCTGCACGCTGCCGGGCATATCTATGACGGCCATACGGGCCTGCTCAGCCATCTGGCGGGAGGCATCAAGCCGAACATGCTGCTGACCTCCCCGACCCTGTCGACCATCCATGTCTCCGCCCATGTGTCCCTGAAAGACGCGATCCGGCGCTGCACCACCGAGCGGGTGCTCGAAGTCATCCGCGCCGGGGACAGCCATTTCAAACGTCTGGGCATGAACGCGCCGCGCATTGCCGTCGCAGGCCTGAACCCGCATTGCGGTGAAGGCGGCATGTTCGGATCGGAAGATGATGAGCAGGTCGCTCCCGCCGTCGTCACAGCGCAGGCCGAAGGCATCATTGTCCTCGGGCCACTCTCCGGGGACACAGTTTTCGCCCGTGCCCATCACGGTGAGTTCGACCTGGTGATCGCCCAATATCACGATCAGGGCCACGCGACGGTCAAGCTGATTGCGTTCGACACAGCAGTGAACGTGACGGTTGGATTACCTTTTGATCGCTGCTCGGTCGATCACGGCACGGCGTTTGATATCGCCTGGACGGGCAAAGCAGATCATACGAATATGGCGGCAGCAATTGCGTATGGACGGCGATTGGCTGCGGCTACGAAGTAGTCGGCGGACGCCCTAGCGCCACCCCAGCGCGGGTGCCACATGGGTCAGGATCGATTCCATGACATGCGCGTTGTACTCAACACCAAGCTGGTTCGGCACGGTTAGCAAAAGAGTATCAGCCTCGGCGATAGCCTCGTCCTGCCGCAGTTCTTCTATCAGGATCTCGGGCTCCGCAGCATAATTGCGGCCGAAAATGGAACGGGCATTGCCGTGGAGCATCCCGACCTGGTCCTGGCTTTCATTCCGTTGTCCGAAATAGGCGCGGTCCATATCGTTCATCAGCGCGAAGATGCTTCGGCTGACAGAGACACGCGGCTCGCGGTCGTGACCGGCCTCGGCCCAGGCCTCACGATAGGCGCGAATTTGTCCGGCCTGCTGAACGTGAAACGGCTCGCCGGTCTCGTCGGTCTTGAGGGTCGAACTTTGCAAATTCATGCCCAGCTTTGCTGCCCAGACAGACGTCGCGTTTGAGGCTGCGCCCCACCATATCCGTTCGCGAAGGCCTTCCGAATGGGGCTCGAGGCGCAGCATGCCCGGCGGGTTGGGAAACATCGGGTTCGGGTCCGGCTCCGCGAAGCCTTCCCCCTCCAGGACATTGAGAAAAACTTCCGTGTGTCGCCGAGCCATATCCGCATGGGTTTCGTTTTCGCCGGGCTGATACCCGAAGTAGCGCCAACCATCGGTCACCTGTTCGCCCGAACCCCGGCTGATGCCGAGTTGCAAGCGTCCCGCCGCGATCAGATCGGCCGCACCGGCGTCTTCAATCATATAAAGCGGATTCTCGTAGCGCATATCGATCACGCCCGTGCCGATCTCGATCGTGCTGGTCTTCGCGCCAACCGCCGCCAGCAGCGGGAACGGTGAGGCGAGCTGACGGGCAAAATGATGGACCCGGTAATACGCGCCATCCGCCCCCAACTCCTCAGCGGCCATCGCCAGATCAATAGACTGGAGCAAAGCGTCAGACGCGGTTTGCACCTGAGAGCCATGCCCGGCTGACCAGTGCCCAAAATTGAGAAATCCGATTTTCTTCATGGCTTGTTCCATTTCCGGCAATATCACGAGACACGCACGCACTAAGTTTTCGGCTCCAACACCGCCGTTGGGGAGCGACGTAGACCCAGGACTGCAAATATCAAGCGCGGCGCCGTCGCTTTAGTGGGTGACGATAGGATCCAGCGGCGTCATGGACCCGAGATCCAGGATGCTTTCGAGCTGTGCCGCGCAGGACAACAATTCGGCTTCGCCGAACGGGCGACCCACCAGCTGAATGCCCACGGGCAGACCAGACTTGGTGAAACCAGCCGGCACCGAAATCGCCGGACACCCGGTCAGCGTGATCGCGTAGGTGATGTAGATCCAGTCGACATAATTATCGAAGGTGTGATCCCCGACTTGTTCGATATAGCGAATGTCCACGTCGAAGGGCGGTACAATCGCGGCGGGAAGCGCCAGGACGTCGTTGCCACCGAACCAATCCAGCATTCGTTCATAAAGCTTCGTGCGCGCTATCGCCGCCCGGCCTACTTCGCCTGCCGTCAGGGCCATGCCCTTCTCGACCTGCCACACCATCTCCAGCTTGAGCTGGTCCCGGTGGTTGTCGAGTAGCGGGGCCGCGATGCTCGCGAACAGCGCCGCGCGAAGGGTCTGGAACATATCCACGGCGCCGGTAAAATCCGGGCATGATTCTTCGACATGGGTGCCAACTTCGGAGAAACGTGCCGCCGCGGCTGCACAGATCGCATCGACCTCGGGATCAACCGGACCGATTCCCAGATTGGGCGTGTAGCCAACCCGCTTGGGGGCACGTGGTTCGCGGGCCTCCTGCAGGAACGGCACTGCCGGCGCTTCCAGAGATTTCGGGTCCCGCGGATGGCGGCCCGACTGGGCGTCCAGCATCAGCGCCACATCGGCCACGCTCCGGCCGAGCGGCCCTTCGGCCACCAGCGACTGGTGGATGTCCTGCCACATCAACCCCGCCCCATGGGCCACCCGTCCCACAGACGGCCGCAGACCGACGATCGAACAGAAGCTGGCCGGGGTTCGCAGGGAGCCACCGAGATCATTTCCCGTGGCCAGCCAGGACATTCCGGTGGCCACAGACACAGCTGAGCCGCCTGAGGACCCCCCACAGGTCATCGCTGTATTCCAGGGGTTTCGGGTCTTACCAAAAACTTCATTGAAAGTGTTTGCGCCAGAGCCGAATTCCGGCGTGTTGGCCTTGCCGATGACAATCGCGCCACGCTTCTTGAGGGTCTCGACCATTACCTCATCGCGCTCGGGTACATTGTCGGTAAAGATCGGCGAGCCAAAGGTAGTTCGCACCCCGGCGGTTTCGTTCAAATCCTTGACCACCACCGGCAATCCACCAAGCCAACCCGGTTCGGGGTTTTCCGGCTGCTGCACGGCTTTCGCCGCCTCACGGGCCTGATCCAGGCACAATGTCGGAATAGCGTTCACCGCCCCGTTGACGGCCTCGATGCGGTCGGCCGCCGCATCCACCAGATCGAGCGGCGACACCTTTCCCTTCCGCAGAAGGGAGACCGCATCGCAGGCCGATAAGGCAATGAGTTCGTTATGTTCCGACATTGTGCCTGCTTTCCGATCAGTCGTTTTGGATGCCGGCTGGCCCAAGCTGGGCGTCCGTCAGCCCGGCTGACTTTCCAACACGTTCGGGCAGCATGAAGCCACCATCAGCCTGGGGCACATAGGGTCCGGGTGCGCCGCGTTCGGGAACCAGGATTTCCTTCTTGTGGTCTGCCGGAATTTTCCCGGCCAGCGCATCGTTGATCCAATCCGCAAGGAAACCATAGAAATCGATCCCGCCGAAATTCGGTCGATTGCGTGGATTGTGGAAGTCATTCTCCACCACCCACAGCTCCTTCGGCGCAGTGACCATCTCGTAGATGCGCAACACGTCTTCCAGAGGCGCCAGCGGATCGTATTCGCCGGTGACCTGCAGAACCGGGCACTCAACTTCCCCGGCCACATCATCGAGGACCATCTGGGATGCGAAATCGTCGAATTCTTCCTCATCATGGATACCGGCCATATACATGAAGACCTGTTTGAAACGCGGTGAGGCTTGTTCGAAAATCGCTGTCTTGGGGCCGTAGCACGCCGCTGCCGTAGCAACAGCTTTCACGCGCTTATCGAGCGCGGCAAGGCGCATGCCCCAATACGAACCCATCGAAAAACCCGACACCGCGATCTGGTCTGCATCGACTTCCGGGCGTGTGCACAGATAGTCGATCGCGGCCGAACCGGCGCGTTCGTAATTGTCCAGGGTGACGCGGATCTTACGAATGTTGCTGGTGCCCTGCCCCGGACCGTCGAGATGCAGGCAGTTTAGTCCGCGATTGACGAAGGGATGGTTGAGCGCATCGATAAACGCTTCCTTGGTCATGTCCATGCCGGGACAGAACACCACCGTCGGGTGTTTTTCACCGCCCGGCACCATGTGCAATACGCCCTGAATGAAATTGCCCTCGAAGGGAATCTCGACCCGTTCGATCGGGTGGGAGGCATAGGCCATCACCTTGTCGAAACACTTCAACAACATGTCGTGGAGGTAGATCTTCTCGGCATTGTCGTCTTCGTAGATCGTGTGCTGGGCCTCGCGATAATGCTCGCTGGCAACCCAGTACAATTCCGCGGCCGTGGTCAGATGACCGGCCTTTTCGGCTTGTTCGGCAATCGAGACGACATGGCGCGCATGCTTGTCCACGACCCGGTGAATCTGGGCGTAGGATTTGACCTCGGCGGGAACAACCCGATTGTCATAGGCAAAGTTTTGCACCCGACCGGTTGTCTTGATGATCCAGTCGAGCATCCATTGCTGGTTGTCGCGGCGACGTACGGTTTGTTTGGACATGGTTTCCCCCTCATGTTGCGTGGCTGGCCGTTTTTGATTTGGTGGCGACCTTAACGTCTCTATACAGAGACGATAGCGGACTGAAAAGCTGTCCGCGACCTCCGTCTCCCTGGTTCAAAACGCGGGTTTTACATGGCCGCCAAGAGCAACCTCAAACTCGTCATTCTCCTGGCCCTGATCGCGGGCCTGGGACCGATGTCGATCCACGTGATTCTGCCGGTCCTGCCCGCGATCAAAACCGCCTTTGGTGCCAGCAACACCGTGACACAGCTCACCCTGACCCTGGGCGTGGTCGCCATGGCCGTTGCCACCATCGGTTACGGCCCAGCAGCAGACCGCTACGGGCGTCGCCCGGTCGCCCTTTCCGGATTGGTTCTGTTTATCGTGGGAAGCGGCTTGTGCGTCTGGTCTCCCAGCATCGAAGTGCTGATTTTCGGACGCCTGGTGCAAGCGGTCGGCGGTGCAGCCGGAATTGTTGTGAGCCGCGCCATCATCCGGGACCTGTTCAGCCGGGAAGAAACCGCCCGCGTGCTGGGACAGGTCATGTCGATGGTCGTGCTGGCCCCGGTACTGGCGCCTGTCATTGGCGGGTTTCTGGTCGAGTTCGCTGGCTGGCGCTACGTCTTTGTCATGGCTGCGGCGTTGGGTGTGATCGGGCTCGTGGTCACCCTGCCCACCCTACGTGAAACTCACACACCCACCCGCGGTGCGAACATGTTTCGAGAGATGTTCCGGGCCTATCCGGGATTGCTTCGCACGCCGGCCTTTGTCGCCTATGCGGGCTATGCGGGTTGCGGCATGGGAATGTTCATGGTGATCGCCGGCGGCGTACCGTTTCTGATGGCCGAAGTCTTCGATCGATCACCCTCGAGCTTTGGTCTGTTCTTTATGTGCCTGACCGCCAGCTTCCTGTGCGGTACGTTTCTGACTTCCCGCGTCACCATGCGCATCGGTCTCGATCGCATGATCCGCTTGGGCAGCACCGGGGCCGCGAGCTCGGCGGTAACCATCGCCGTGCTATTTATCGCTGGCGCAAACTCTCCATGGGCCATCTTTGTCCCCGGCATTTTCATGGGGTTTTGCCATGGTTTGGCGATGCCCAATGCCCAGGCTGGTGCAGTCAGTGTGAACCCTCAGATTGCAGGCTCGGCCTCGGGCCTGATGACCTTCCTTCAGTTGAGCATCGGTGCTGGTTTCGGCCAGGTCGCGGGCATGCTGCCCCACGTGACGGCCTTGCCCGTTGCCCTTCTGATCGGGTTTGCAGGGATCAGTGGGTTTCTCATGTACAATGTACCGATGTTTCTCACCCAGACGCTCGACACATGAACCGCAAACTAAACTTCTTTCTCCCTTGCATAATCGCCGTGGCGGTCAGCATTGGTATTTCCCAACCCGGTGCCGCGCAGGTGCCCCCCAGCAAGGTCACGATCGAAAGCTATACCGACGCGCTCAAGGCCGCTGCGGCAGGCGATGTTGCTGCGATCACCGCGTTGGCTTCAAAGGGAGCTGACCTCAACCTGCGAGACCCGCGCGGGCTCACCCCGCTGATGGTTGCAGCCCATTTGCGCCACTACGACGCCGTGCGCGCCCTGCTTTCTACCGGCGCTGATATCAACGCCTTCGACGACGACCGTTATGACGTGATCACCATTGCGGCGGTGGCCGATGATACGGAAATGATCCGGATCGCCGTAGCGGGTGGTGGTGACCCTAAACTTGTGACCAGCCGTTATGACGGCACAGCGCTGATTGCGGCCGCCGTCACGTCGCCACCTTGCAGGCGCTGGTCACGGCGGGCGCCGACATCAACATCGCCGACGGCAGCGGGGTAAGCCCGTTGTCATTGGCGCAACGTCGTGGCTTCACCGAAATGATAGACATTCTCATATCGGCCGGGGCCCGCCCCTAACCATTCGACCCTGAACAAAAACACTCCGAAAGGAATTCAATCATGGCCAGCGAACTCGAAGACCGGCTGAAGATCCGTGAACTCGTCGAAAACTGGGTGGTGTGGCGTGATGCCGGGTTCTGGGACCGCTTCCGCACTGTCTGGCACGCTGACGGGGTGATGCAGGCGACCTGGACCCAGGGCACCGCCGACGAGTTCATTGCCATGAGCAAGAAGGGTTGGGATACGGGCGTCAAAGTCGTTCATTTCCTGGGCGCCAATTCAATTGACCTGGCCGGCGACCGGGCCATTTCCCAAACCAAGATGCAGATCGCCCAACGTGCGCCTTGCCATGATGTCGAGGTCGACGTGGTCTGCACCGGTCGGTTTTATGATTTCTTTGAAAAGCGCGAAGGCCGCTGGGGCCTCGTTCTCCGCCAACCAATCTACGAAAAGGATCGCATGGACCCCGTCGATCCGACCGCCACTCTCGAACTCGATTCCAGCGTGCTCAAACAGTTTCCGGAAGGCTACCGGCACCTCGCCTACCTGCAGACCGGGGTTGGTTACAACGTGAAACGGGATATGCCCGGATTACGAGGACCGGAGGTCGAGGCCCTGTATGCCCGCGGCGCGGCGTGGCTCGAGGGCGCAGACTCGCCCTTCTGAGATTCAATCGGTAGTCTGGAAACGTACATTTAAATTCGGAAGGGACGAGATCATGCAGTTCGGCATCGGACAGTCAGTACTACGTAAAGAAGACCCCAAGTTCCTGACTGGCCGGGGACGCTACGTCTCGGATTTGGTGCTGGCGCGTCAGACCCACGCTGTCTTCGTCTATTCCCCCCATTCCCACGCAGAGGTCAAGTCCATCGACACTGCCGAGGCGGAAGCAGCGCCGGGCGTGGTCGCGGTTCTGACCGGGGCAGATTACGCTGGCGACGGCATGGGCCCAACAGGCGGCGTGATGCCCGAAGATATGGGTGGCCCTCCCGGATACCGGACCATGCATATGCCCATGGCTATCGAACGGGTTCGCTTTGTTGGCGAACGGGTCGCCGTGGTGATCGCAGAATCTGAGGGGCAGGCCCGCGATGCGGCAGATCTGATCGTGATCGACTACGCCGAACTTCCCGCCATTGTCATGGCTGAGGACGCCGTAAAAGACGGGGCCCCGCTGGTCTATGACGAGGCAGCCAACAACACGAGCTTCACCCTGCGCCTGGGCAATGCTGACGAGACCGAAGCGGCTTTCGCTCGGGCCCACCACGTCACCAAGCTGCATCTGCACAACAACCGCCTTGACGCCGTGACCATGGAACCGCGAGGCTGCCTGGGGGATTTCGACACCAGCGATGGCCGCCTCACCTTTTATACGAGCACCCAGAACGTCCACGGCATTCGTCAGGGCCTCGCCGCGCAAAACTTGAATGTTCCCGAGAGCATGATCCGCGTTGTCGCCAAGGACGTCGGCGGCGGGTTCGGTATGAAAGGTCATGTCTATCCCGAGGAAGCGATCGTGGCATGGGCATGCAAACGCGTGGAACGCCCGGTCAAGTGGATTGCGACCCGAAGCGAATCTCTCATGGGCGACGACCATGGTCGCGACCAGACCGTCGACGCCGAACTGGCACTCGACGAGAACAACAAATTCATCGGCCTGCGTTGGACCGGCCTGCACAATGTCGGGGCCTATATCGAGGGGGCGGGCGCCATTCCAGTGTTGTTCGCCGTGAAGCTCGCGCCGACCGTCTACAACATTCCCGCTGTCGACGTGATCAACAAGGCGGTATTCACAAACACAGCGCCCACCGTTCCCTATCGTGGCGCCGGGCGACCCGAAGCGGTCTACATCATGGAACGGCTAGTGGATCTTGCCGCCCAGGAGATCGACGTCGACCAGGCCGAGTTGCGGAAAATCAACTTCATCAAACCGGAAGAAATGCCGCACGCGACTCTGACTGGCTGGACCTACGACACCGGCGAATACGCCACCGCACTCGAAAAATGCCAGTTGATGGCAGATTGGGACGGCTACGAAGCTCGCAAGATAGAGACCGAAGCCAAAGGTCTCCGACGCGGACGCGGCCTCGTCTACTATGTGGACAATACCGGTATCTTCAACGAACGGATGGAAATCCGGTTCGACCCCAGCGGGACCGTCACGGTCGTCTCCGGGGTGCTGTCCCATGGACAGGGCCATGAAACGAGTTTCTCCCAGATGGTCTCCGACTGGCTCGGGGTTCCCTTCGAAAGCATCCGACTGGCCCAGGCCGACACGGACGAAGTGGCGATCGGACGCGGCACCTACGCCTCTCGTTCAATGATGGTCGGGGGCAGCGCCCTGCAAGCCGCAGCCAATGACGTAATAGAAAAGGGCAAAAAATTCGCAGCCTATTTCATGGAGGCGGATGCCGCGGATATCGAATTTTCCGAGGGCAAATTCGTCGTCGCGGGTACCGACAAGGAAATGCCGCTGACGAAAGTCGCGCAAATGTCCTTTATGCCGGTCCATCTCCCGAGCGAAGAACTCGGTGTGGGACTGCAGGGTGTTGGGGCATTCTCCGCCGAAGTTCCCAGCTTCCCCAATGGTTGCCATATCGCTGAAATCGAGATCGACACCGACACCGGTGAAGTGCGAATCGACCGTTACAACGTGGTCGATGATATCGGCACCGTGATCAACCCCCTGCTCGCCGAGGCGCAGATTCATGGTGGCGTTGTGCAGGGTGTCGGACAGGCCTTGCTGGAAGACCTTACCTACGACCGTGAAAGCGGTCAGCTGCTCGCTGGCTCCTTCATGGATTACGGCATGCCGCGTGCGGACATCATGCCGGAGATAAAGGTCGATTTCAGTCCGGTGCGCAGCAAATCCAACCCGCTGGGCGCCAAGGGCGTTGGCGAAGGTGGCACGGTCGCGGGCACCCCGACCATCGTGAACGCCATCCTCGATGCCCTTGCACCGCTGGGGGTTCAGAAGATCGATACCCCGGTAACCCCACAACGCGTCTGGAAGGCAATCAACAACGCGGCCTGATCAGATCCGATTATCAAAGGATTGATGCCGACAGCGCACAGTACCCACGCCTGAAGCCTGTGGACTAAATCCCAAAAGAGCCTGCACGATCACAAACAATATTTCTTCAGTCGAGAAGCACACGGAAAACCGCCGACCCTAAATGGTTCCGGCGGTTTTTTTTGATTTCGGCACAACCCCAAGAATTCACATTCATGTAATTCAAAGGCCTTTTGCGATCGTGTCACATTGCACAGGGGGAAACGCTAACGCCTTGCTATCATCGCAAATCCCGCCGATAATTAAAGCGTATAATTGTGTCTTTACTAATAAAGACCTCGTCCAACAGGGAGGACATCAACGTGAAATCATTGAAATACCTGGCAATGGCTGCAGCAGCCCTGCCCTTTGTCGCACTGAGCAATACTGCCAGTGCAGGAGATCTCGTCGTCGCAGCAGCCGGCAACCCCGGTGGCCTTGCTGTTTTCGTGGCTCAGGAAAAGGGCTTTTTCGCAAAAAACGGTGTCGACGTAAAAGTCGAAATTCGTAATACCGGTAAGGAGCTGTCTGGCGGGCTGCGTGCTGGCGACTTCGACTTCGCGCCGGCTGCTTTTACAAACCTACCGGCTGCTCTTGAGCGAGGCCTCAAAGTGCGCGGTATTGTCGGCTATGTGGGCGCAGCCTTTGAAAAAGATAGCTCTGACGCTGTTGTAGCTTTAGTGGCCACTAAAGATTCTGGAATTAACTCCGTTAAAGATCTAAAAGGTAAGAAGGTAGGAGTTACATTTGGATCAACCGGTGACGTATGGCTACGCCAGGCCCTGAAAGAAGCGGGTCTTACGACAAACGACATCCAGCGAGTAAACACGCGCCCACCAGGACTAGTCTCTGTTCTCGACACTGGTGGCGTTGACGCAATCGCAGCGTGGGAACCATTTGTTTACCGTGCAGTAAAGAAGGTTGCGGGTTCCAAAATCGTAAAACGCGGTGGAGATCTCGTATGCTTCTGTGCCTACCTTCATGGTAACCCGGATAGGGTCTACAAAGACGAAGCAGCAACTCAGAAGTTCGTAGATGCGATATCCGAAGCGGCGGCCTATGTGCGTAACCCTGCCAACAAGCAGGAAGTAGCCGAAATAGGAACACGTTTCGTCAACATGACCAAGGAAGAGGTTCTAGCGGGTCTGGACTACTGGGTTTACGATCCGCGGATCGGAACGAATACCGCCAAAGCGTTTAGCAAAGCAGTCGACCTCCTTATCGAACAGAAGAAGATGAAGAAGTCGTTCGACCCGGCCGACTATCTGGATTCCAAATTTATCGAATCGACGATGAAGCGGCACCCGGAATGGTTTGCTGATCTGGCAGGCGCGAGCTGATCTCGCTCACGCACTCTGAGTAGCAGACAGGCCTTGTGGCGGGCGCGGAGCAGGGTTCCGCGCCCGACCTCAGCCGAAAAACATACAAACAGACCGGAAACGTTATGACGGGCGAAGCAAAACTCATCGTTCAGGGGCTATCCCACCATTATCCTGACGAATACACAGGCGAGTCCGTTCACGCGCTCGACAATATCGACCTCCAGATTTACGAGAACGAGTTCGTGGCTATCGTGGGGCCCAGTGGCTGCGGCAAGACCACATTCCTTAACATTATCGCCGGTCTCTTGCCCTATCGCGAAGGTCGTGCACTAGTCGATGGTACCGAAATTCGTGGCCCCGGACCTGATCGAGGGGTTGTCTTCCAGGAACATGCTATTCTTCCCTGGCGCACCGTGAAACGGAATATTGGGCATGGTCTAGAAATTCGACGTGTTCCGAAAGCTGAGCGCGAGAAGACAGTTCAAGAATATATTGATCTGGTAGGCCTCAGCGGGTTTGAGGATCGCTATCCACACGAACTGTCCGGCGGCATGAAACAAAGGGTAGCTGTAGCGCGCACGCTCTGCGCAGATCCAGTAATTATGCTAATGGACGAACCCTTTGCGGCTGTCGATGCTCAAACTCGTATCACGCTGCAGGACGAGTTAAACCGAGTTGTCATGGCCACTCGCAAGACGATCCTTTTTATCACTCATTCGGTCGAAGAAGCTGCTTTCCTTGGCGACCGATGTATCGTTTTCTCTCGTCGTCCCGGGCACATCAAGACCGAGGTCAAAATCGATATCCCGCGCGAAGATCGCGTCTGGAAAGACATGGTGAATAATCCGAAGTTCACAGAGGCGCGCGACAATATTCTGCGTCTCGTCCGCTCCGAGGTTACCACCGATGACGACAGTTGATACCGCGCCGGTCCGGCGCAAATCTTTCAAGAAAACGATCACAGAAAGCCGCGCGATCCAGCTCGTCATTTTGCTGATCGGGGTGCTGATCCTATGGACACTTATTTCCGCCGTGATCGAGCGTCCAGACCGCTATCTCCCCTCGCCCTTGACGACACTGTTTTCGTCGGTCGATCTGCTTGAAAAAGGCGTTTTGCTCAGTTTTTACGCTGACACGCTCAGTCGTCTGGTGATCGGCGGTGTCCTTGGTATAGCGCTGGGAATTCCGTTCGGTCTACTGCTCGGCCTTAACCGCAACATCGCGGATATGTTTTATCCGCTAATGAATTTCTTTCAGTCGGTTTCGGGCATCGCCATCTTCCCGGTGATCGTGATCTGGTTCGGCAACAGCAACACGACCGTGATGATCGTGATCCTGTATACGAGCTTCTTCCCCATCGCCTTTAATGTTCTCTCCGGCGTCCGATCCGTGCCATTGCGATACATTAGCGCGGCGCGAACACTCGGCGCCTCGCGGTTCCAGATCATCAAAGACGTGCTGCTGCCCGGCGCGATGCCGTCCGTGGCCATTGGTTCACGTCTGTCGATCGGCTTCGCCTGGCGTGCGGTCATCGCCGGCGAAATGCTGGCGGGACAGGCCGGGCTCGGCAACATGATCTTCGCCGGACAGGAATTGGACAACACCGCACAGATCTTATTGGGAATGATGCTGATCGGATTGACTTGGATCATGCTCGATCATTTCTTACTTCGCCCACTTGAATCTGACACGATCGAACGCTGGGGGCTCGTACAAAGATGACTACTATCAACGAGTTTTCCGTTGCCATTCAGCGGCGCTTTGGGCGTCAGCGGCTACGCAAGTTTATCCTCGGAACGATCCCATTCATCGTCCTAATCTTTGTGTGGCACCTGAACTCCATATTCGAATGGCTTGACCCAGTAGAGATTCCACCTATCGCGGATGTGTGGGGTGCTATTTTCTGGCTCCAAAGTGATTGTCCTGGCGTAATCGCAGCGATCGAGGGTCACGGTGATTGCATACTTACAAACCACGTCTCCTCGTCAATTTTACGCGTCATTCTTGCCATGGTCGTCGGCGTACCCTTGGGCATCGGGTTTGGCATCCTCGCGGGCATGAACCGTGTGGTTTCCGCTTATCTAGAGCCGATCGGCGTGTTTATGAATTCAGTTTCGGGCATTGCTTGGATCCCGCTGGCTGTCGTTTGGTTTGGCGTGGGCTGGGAAACCACTCTATTCATCATGCTGAATACCATATTTTGGTTGTTGTTTTTTAACACTATGATGGGTGTGCGGGCCGTGCCTAAAGTCCTAATCCAAGGTGTTCAAACTCTTGGCGGCACTCGGTTCGACACTATTCTGCAAGTCTACCTACCCGGTGCCATGACCTCTATTATCACTGGCCTGAGAATGTCGATGGCCTTTGGCTGGCGTGCGCTTATCGCGGCAGAAATGATCGGCGGCGATAGCGGGCTTGGGTTTATGATCTTCGTGTCGTCATCTGAGTTTAAAACTGAAGAAGTATTCCTCGGGATAATTTTAATTTCAATTATATTTCTTGCCACCGACCGCTGGCTGCTTGTTCCGCTCGAAAAGTGGACTATCGAGCGTTGGGGATTAGTATGGAAGCCCGCTTGATATGAGCTCACAAGAACTTGACGAAGTCCGCTCAGTAAGTCGTCAGCGAGCCTGGTACAAACGTCGCGATATCCTTTTTATCATTATATTTGCTGCCGTCTGGGCGGGCTGGGATGGCTATGGACGTTTATCCGGACCAGGACGAATGACTGATACGCTAACAGCGGCACTCGATAAAAACCCCAAGAACCTGATACTTCTAGTACAGGCCAATTTTCCGCCTGAGCGTTTTCACTCAAACGTCTACAATGAACTAGGAATTCAGCGCGGGACCAAAAACGATACGACGCTGCTGGCTCGGGTTCGTCCGGAAGATGTACGCTGGCTTTCCCGCCAGTTGTGGATCACAAATATTGATCTGGCACCCGATGGTGGTCGTTCTTTCTTAAAATAGTGCGTCCGCCCTTGCGTTTACCCGGCTGGCGGCCCTAAAACCGGCATCCATTTCATTTCGCAAGAAACCTGGCCCGACAATGAGTGATCCCGCGTCTGACGCGTCGCAACATTTTGACCGACGCTATGTCCTAAAGTTTTCCTGCCCCGACCAAATGGGGATCGTGGCTGCTGTTTCGAATTTCTTCGCGCAGCAGGACTGCAACATTCTGGAATCAGCCCAGTTTGACGATGAGACCACGGGTCATTTCTTTATGCGCACGGTCTATGGCGCTGCGCCCAATACGCCAAGCCTGAACAACCTTTCAGCGGCGTTCGACCCGATTGCCAAGCGGTTCTCCCTGAACTGTTCGATTCACGACCAGGCGACAAAACCCAAAGTTCTTATTCTCGTCTCCAAGCCCGGACACTGCCTGAACGACCTGCTCTACCGTACCACCACAGGCGCGCTCGATATGGACGTCGTCGGGATCGTCTCCAACCATCCCGACCAGAAGCGCCTCGCCGAGTTTTATGGTCTGGACTACCACCACCTCCCGATCACACCCGAGACCAAGCGGGAACAGGAAGCCCAGATCCTCGACATCGTCGAGAGGTCCGGCGCTGAATTGGTCGTGCTCGCACGGTATATGCAAATTCTAACGCCTGAGATGTGCGCGGCGCTTGCCGGACGCTGCATCAACATCCACCATTCCTTCCTGCCGGGCTTCAAGGGTGCAAAGCCGTATCACCAGGCCCATACGCGCGGCGTGAAGCTGATCGGTGCCACTGCCCACTATGTTACCCCCAACCTCGATGAGGGTCCCATTATCGAACAGGAAACCAGTCGCGTAAGCCACGCCAACGCTCC
>CAXYDO010000003.1:0-63437 GCA_964276015.1 uncultured Alphaproteobacteria bacterium
TGAGCGTCTGCTGGCGGATGCGACGGCGGCGATCACCGAGCTTGGTTACTCGGGCATGCAGGGCGAGCATATGGTGGCGGTCGAGAATTCGGACCAGGTCCACAACGTTGTCGTGTGTACGCTTTGCTCCTGCTATCCGTGGCCGGTCCTGGGCCTGCCACCGGTCTGGTTCAAGTCGCCGGAGTATCGCGCCCGTGTGGTTCGCGAGCCCCGCGCGGTTCTCACGGAGTTTGGGCTCGATCTTGCCGACGAAATTGAGATACGTGTCTGGGATTCAACCGCGGAAATTCGTTACCTCGTTGTCCCGCAGCGTCCCACCGGGTCTGATCCCCTGGATGAAACCGACCTGGCCGATCTGGTCACCCGTGATTCGATGATCGGAACCGGTTTTGCATTGAACCCGGAGGCTAAGTGATGGACAGCGTTCATGATCTTGGCGGTGTGGAAGGCTTTGGGCCGATTCCAACAGAGACCGATGAACCGGTTTTCCATGAAGCCTGGGAGGGCCGGGTGCTGGGGTTACGGTTTCTCATGGGGTTCTGGGGACGCTGGAACATCGACGGCAACCGGCATTCCCTCGAGCAGCTCCCGCCTGGCGATTATCTGACCATGAGCTATTACGAGAAATGGGCCGCCGGCGTGGTGAACCTTTCTGTTGAAAAGGGATTGATCACCCGGGACGAGGTTCAGGCCGGACGTCGCGACCCGGATACAGAACCCGTGACCCCACCGGTGGATGCGGCGGGGGTTATCGCGTTTTTGCCCAAGGGTCGCCCGGCAAATCGTGAGATCGACGCGGCGCCGGCTTTTGCGCCCGGCGATAAGGTTCGCACGGCCCGACATATGCATTCGGGGCACACAAGATTGCCACGCTATTTGCGGGGCCAGATTGGTGAAATCGTTTTGCATCACGGGGGCCATGTTTTTCCCGATGTCAGCGCAACCATGGCAGGGGACGCGCCCCAACATCTCTACGCGGTGCGCTTTAACGGTCGTGAAATATGGGGGGACGCGGCAGAGCCGGGCCACTCCGTAACGGCGGATCTTTGGGAGACCTATCTTGTCCCGGCCGGCTGAGCCCGAACGCCCGTTTGCCGAACCCTGGCATGCGCAGATATTTGGACTGACCCATGCGATGGCGGCTAGGGGCAATTTCACCTGGCCTGAATGGGCGGCGCATTTCGGCAACGCGCTCGATCTGGCCCAGCAAGCCAGTGGCCCGACGGACGGCTCGGACTACTACGATGTCTGGCTTGTGGCGCTGGAGACTTTTCTCATCGGGCAGGACCATGCGGATCAGGGGAGTCTCGATGAATTGCGGGCGGCGTGGACGGAAGCCTATTTATCGACACCCCATGGCGACCCTGTCGAGTTGAACAATGAGGCTCAGGCAGACGCCTGACGTCGCGTGTGCTGCAGGCTGCGCCTAGAATTTACCGTTATCGTTCTTCCACTCGCTGCGCGGAGTGACCGCCTCAACCGTGTCCCAGTGCTCGACGAGTTTGCCTTCGCTTAGTCGGTAGAGGTCATAGAACGATGTGTGGGATTCGTTCGAGGGTTTTCAGGTGGCGGTTGATGCCAGCGGCGCCATCCATGTGCCCGATGTCGACTCTCGCAAGGACTGGGCGGTGCTCGGGACCTGGGCTGTCGCCGCAGATGCGGATGAAGTCTCCAAGGGGATTCATTTTGTCTACACCCAGCCCGAAACCGTCGCGGTCTATCTAAAGGATGGGGCGTTTCCTGATGGTGCCGTGTTGATCAAAGAGTTGTTGTCGACGACCACGGAAGCCATGACCACCGGGACGGTAAGTCATGCCAAGGACGTTGTCGGCTGGTTCGTCATGGTGAAGGATTCCGGCGACCGCTATCCGGACAACCCGTTATGGGGCGATGGCTGGGGATGGTCGTTCTTCGATGCTGCGGATCGCACCAAAACAACGTCCACCAACTACAAGACAGATTGCATCGCCTGCCATGTGCCGGTGCAGAAAACAGATTGGGTTTACGTACAGAGCTATCCCGTCCTGCACGGTCGGTAATACCGGACCCAACGCCTTCGTTCGCGCGATTCTCCTGCGATCGGTGTGACACGCCCATCCCTCACGTGCACCGGTTCAGTCCATATCTCCGGAGAGTTGGGCGTTCGTCCCTGTTCCCACGTTTGCGTTTTTAGTTGCTCTGGCAGACCGGTGTGTGATCAATCGGGTACGCACCGTCGCACCGACACCAAAAACTGGAAAAGGCGAACGGGACCCCTTGCGGTCGGATTAAGTTTTCCGACGTGACGGATTCGGTTCGGCGCTGAAATATGGGCTTCACCCCGATCCACTTCACCGAGGAAGATCGCATCTTCCGTGATCAGATTCGTCGCTTCGCCGAGCGTGAGGTGGCGCCGATCGCCGACGAGATCGACCACGAAGACCGGTTCCCGGCAGAGGTCATTCCAAAGTTTGGCGATATGGGCCTGCTGCAATGGAGCGTCCCGGAAGCCTATGGGGGCCCCGAGGGGTCCCTGACCATGCTGTGCATCGCGCGCGAAGAGTTGGCTCGCTACTCCTTGTCCCTGTCGGTGATGGTGGGCGAAAACGGAAATGGCATGGCGCTGCCGTTATTGTTTGGCGGCACCGAAGCGCAGAAGCAGAAATACTTCCCAATGCTGGCCGAGGGTCGAACTCTCGTGGCCTTTGCCCTGTCCGAACCGGAAGCAGGCTCGGACGCGGCGGCGCTGCGCACCCGCGCGGTGCGTGATGGTGACGACTGGCTAATTACCGGGAATAAGGTTTTCGTCACCTGTGGCCCGGTCGCCGATTACATTCTCGTGCTCGCGCGCAGCAATGATGCACCCCGGGCCAAAGGCGTCTCCGCGTTCATCGTCGACACGTCGCTTCCCGGGGTCACCCGCGGTCCGAAGAACAAGAAGATGGGCTATAATGGCGCCACCCCGAATTGCGATTTTTTCTTTGAAGACGTGCGCGTCCCCGCCGACGCGATGGTCGGAGGTGACGGCGAAGGCTTTGCCATAGCCATGAAGTGCATGGAGTTCAATCGCCCGGCCATGTCGGCGTCGGCGCTGGGCATCGCGCAAGGTGCGCTCGAACAGGCCGTCTCTTTTGCCAAGGGGCGGGAGCAATTCGGCAAACCGATTGCCGAGTTTCAGGGCCTGCAGTTTATGATGGCCGATATGGCGATGCAGATTGAAGCGGCGCGATCGCTGCTCTTTGAGGTCACCAAGCGTTACGATTCCGGCGAGATGGATGGGTATGGGGCCCTGTCGGCGATGGTGAAGACGTTGGCGAGCGATACGGCGATGAAGGTCACAACCGATGCGGTGCAGATCCTGGGTGGATATGGGTACATGAAGGAATTTCCCGTCGAACGCATGATGCGCGATGCGAAGGTGACCCAGATTTTCGAGGGTACCAACCAGATTCAGCGCATGCTGATCGCCCGCGACTTGTTGAAATAGAAGAACAGGGGACGTGACGTGACCACGACAGGATTGCTCGACGGCATTCGGGTGCTCGATTTCACGACGATGATGGCTGGGCCCTATTGCACCCGCCAGCTCGCCGATATGGGTGCCGAGATCATCAAGATTGAGGCTCCCGGCGGTGAGCAGAACCGTCGCGCCGCCCCAATCCGGGACGGGGAAAGCGCGGTCTACGGTCATCTCAACTGCGGCAAACACAGCGTTGCGGTCGATTTGAAATCACCTGAAGGCCAGCGGATCGTGCTCGATCTCGCGCGCCAGTGTGATGTGGTGGTTGAGAATGCGCGCCCCGGGGTGATGACGCGGCTCGGCCTCGACTACGATGCGATCCGTGCGGTGAAGCCCGACACGATCTATTGCTCGATTTCGGGTTTTGGCCAGACCGGCCCGTCCGCCCAGAACCCGGCTTATGCCCCCGTCGTGCAAGCGGCGTCGGGTTACGAAATGACCAATCTCGAACAGCAGCCGGAGATGACTCGCCCGGGCTTTATCGGTGTGTTCCTCGCCGATGTGATGGCCGCGGTGCAGGCCTTTGGGGCGATCAACGCCGCATTGTTCGCGCGCACGCGAACCGGTGCGGGTCTGTTCATCGATGTGTCGCTTCTGGAAAGCGTGATCTGGCTTCTGGTTTACGAAATTCAAACCGCGCAGTTTCCCGATCAATCGCCGCGCGCTTATTATCGGCCGGTGCGCTCGAGCGATGGGTTCGTCATGGTGGCGCCGGGCGGGCAGCTTACTTTCGAGAGCATGGCCCGAGCGATGGGGTGTCCGGAGTGGATCGACGATCCGCGCTTTATCACCCATCCCGATCGCAGTCGAAACTACGCGGAAATGATGGCGCTTGTTGAGGCGTGGACATCGGTTCGCACGGCGGCAGATTGTGAAAAAGTGTTGATGGAAAACAAGGTACCCTGCGCGCGGTACCGCGAAGTGCACGAATTATTTGACGATGCCCAATTGTCTCACCGGGAGGCGTTTACGACCGTCTCGGATGGGGCGGGGAGTTTTCAAGTGCCCAACCCCCCGTTCAATATTTCGGACGCCCCGGTGGGCGCACAGGACTGGATCGCACCCTTCGGCAGCTCGGCATCGACGGTTCTGGGGGGATTGCTGGGCCTGTCAGAGGCTGAAATTGCGACCCTTTTCGCCTCTGGAGTGCTGTTGCAGGACATTGCGTAGCGGCAGGGGCAATTAAACTTTCCCTGTCGATGGAATTTCTCCGTCAAACGGGTGTTTGTGTTCCTTAATCGGGCGCGCGCGCCTGACCGATGTTCTGGGAAGAACGAAACCATGACCGAGACAGTGTAACAGGGACAGCAGCCTCGCGAGGTCATTTATCGACACAAACTGACCACCCGCGTCACCCATTGGGTCAACGCGTTCTGCTTTACGGTCTTGTTGGTGAGCAGTCTGCAAATTCTGAACGCCCATCCAGCACTTTATTGGGGCAGTTCAGGGCCGATGCCGACCGGGCCTGTATCGAATTCTCGGCCACCCACAATGGCGATGAACTGGTCGGGCTGACACGGGTGGGGTCTCTCACGCTTGAGACGACCGGTCTGTTCGGGGTCTCAAGCGACGGTGACGGCGATGTGCGCGCCATCGCCATGCCGGGTTGGGCGACGATCCCGAGCTTCCGGGATCTGGAAACCGGGCGACGCTGGCACTTCTTCTTCGCCTGGGTTTTCGTCATCAATGGGCTGCTCTATGTGGGCGCCAGCTTGGTCAACGGACATTTTCGGCGTGACCTTCTGCCGACAAAAAGTGAGATAAAGCCCAAGCATATTCTCCAGGACATCTGGAGCTATGCGCGTTTGAAGCTTCCGAAGGGTGAGGACGCCAAGCGCTACCACCTGCTCCAGAAACGTGCCTATCTGGGTGTCACTATTCTGCTGCTGCTCATGGTGCTTACGGGCCTGACGATGTCGCCCGGTTTCAATGCGGGGGTGTCATGGCTACTCGATCTGTTTGGTGGGCGGCAGTCGGCACGGACGCTTCACTTTATTACCGCCGCCCTGACAGTCGCTTTCATTGTCGTACATCTGGCGATGGTGCTGCTTGCCGGCCCCATCAATGAAATTCGCTCCATGATCACGGGCCGCTATGTTGTGCCCCCGGAGGATAAGTCATGATCAAGAAACTCCTGACCCGACGCCATCTGATGACCACGGCTGCGGTTGCCGCCGTCGGCGGCCTTGGGGTGGCGGGCTATCGATCCCTGATCGCCCCCAACGCATTGCGTATTCTGGAATCTGCAGAATACGGCACCCTCAACGCCCAGCGTCTGTTGCTGGCCAATCAGCCCCTGGCACGCGAGTTCAGTCCGTCGGATATGTCGCCTGTGTTTAAGGCGAATGGCACGACCGACCCGGTGAACCCGGAATACAAGGTGCTGCGGGCGAATAATTTCTTCGATTGGCGGCTGCGTATTGATGGGCTGGTTCCCAACCCGGTCAACCTGACCATGGCCGATTTAAAACGTCAGCCGCAACGCACCCAGATCACGCGTCATGACTGTGTGGAAGGGTGGAGTGCGATCGGCAAGTAGACCGGTGTGCCAATGGCGCATCTTTTGGAGCAAGCCGGACTGGCCGATAACGCCCGTTACGTGGTGTTCCATTGCGCGGATGACTACTACGCCTCGGACGACGGCTCTGCGCGGTACTATGAAAGCGTTGATCTGTTCGATGCATTTCACCCGCAAACCATCCTTGCCCACACGATGAATGATGCGCCGCTCAAGGTCGCCCATGGGGCCCCGTTGCGACTGCGGGTCGAGCGGTAGCTTGGTTACAAGCACGCCAAGTACCTGATGCGCATCGAAGTGACTGATCGCCTGACCCATCTCGGACAAGGTAAGGGCGGGTTTTGGCCCGATCGGGGCTATGAATGGTATGCGGGAATCTGATGAGCTTTAGATCGGCCAAATAACACTGCCGATAGTCCTTTCGACCTGAGCACACTCGGTGCTAGAACCCGGCCTATTGTCGCCGCGTGATCGCTTTTGCGGTCCGCAGGGCGCTTAGTCTCCCAGGCATTGAAGCCGGATCGAAGAACATGACAGATTTTGAAGGCGTCGTACCGACGCTCGCCGCCGCCCTGACCGAGCGCGGCTATGAGACCCTGACTCCGGTACAGATTGCTGTCCTGGCAGATGAGCTGACAGGCAAGGATTTACTGGTTTCGGCACAGACCGGATCGGGGAAGACCGTTGCGTTCGGTCTGGCGATGGCACCGACCTTGCTCGGGGACTCCGACCGCTTTTCCCATGCGGCAACCCCGCTGGCGCTTGCTGTCGCCCCGACACGCGAACTCGCCCTCCAGGTCAAACGCGAGCTGGAATGGCTGTATGCCGGTACCGGGGCCTCTGTCGCGTCCTGTGTGGGCGGTATGGATATGCGCGCCGAACGCCGGACTCTGGAACGGGGCGTTCATATTGTCGTGGGCACGCCCGGTCGGCTGCGCGATCATATTGAACGGCGTTCCCTCAATATGAGTGACCTTAGGGGTGTTGTGCTCGACGAAGCCGATGAGATGCTCGATCTGGGTTTCCGTGATGATCTGGAGTTCATTCTTGGTGCGGCTCCGGAGAGCCGGCGCACATTGATGTTCTCGGCAACGGTGCCGCGCACGATCGCATCCCTCGCGACCCGCTATCAGCGCGATGCGGTGCGCATTAGCACCACGGCCGAGCGTGAGCAGCATCTCGATATCGACTACCGCGCGATGAGCGTGGCGAACAACGATGAAGAGAACGCGATTATCAACGTGCTGCGCTACTTCGATGCGAAAAATGCGTTGGTGTTTTGTGCAACCCGCGCGGCCGTGAATCGGATGACCAGCCGTTTTGCCAATCGCGGATTTTCGGTGGTCGCGCTTTCAGGTGAACTGAGTCAGAACGAGCGCACCCACGCGCTGCAGTCGTTGCGCGATGGCCGTGCCCGGGTCTGTGTCGCTACGGATGTTGCGGCCCGCGGACTTGATCTTCCCAATCTGGAACTCGTGGTCCACGCGGAAATTCCCAAGAACCGCGAGAGCCTTCTGCATCGCAGCGGACGAACTGGACGGGCCGGGCGCAAAGGTGTGTGTGCGTTGATTGTGCCCCACAAGGAGCGCCGTCGAACCGAACGCTTGCTGGAGCGCGCTAATATTACGGCCAGCTGGGAAAACCCTCCCTCGGCCGACGATATCCAGCGGCGGGACCGTGAGAAGATGCTCGAGGATCCGAGCCTGACCGCACCGTTGAGTGACGAAGAGACGGTGTTTGTGAGTGAACTGCTGACCCGTCATACGCCCGAGCAAATCGCGGCAGCCTTCCTTCGGATGCACGGTGCTGGCCAGTCGGCACCTGAGGAACTGCGCGACCCTGAAATTCGGGAGCCGAACAAGAAGCGGCGCGAGGATTTTTCCGATGGTGTGTGGTTCTCACTTTCGGTCGGCCGAAATCAAAATGCCGAACCACGTTGGTTGTTGCCGATGCTTTGCCGCATGGGTCAGCTGACCAGCACCGAAATCGGTTCGATCAAGCTGCATCCCGATGAAACCCAGTTCGAGATCGCCCCGGCGGGTGTGGACCGGTTCCTGGAGGCCATTGGGCCGGACCGGATGCTGGAGAAAAACATCTCGGTGACGAAACTCGAGGGACCGCCCCGTTCGACAGGCCGGCCCGAGAGAGGCGGCGGCTCTTATGAAAAGAAGCCCTACGAGAAAAAGCCGTATGTGAAGAAAAATTATGACGGGTTGTCGCGCAAGGACGGAACGGCGGCGCCGAAATCTGCGGCCGCTCCGAAGCCTGATGATGCTCCCAAGCCCTATGACAAACCGAAACGGAAAACCGCTGACACGAAGCAGGGTGAATTCCGTTACGACGACGCCAAGCCGGTCAAGTTCGGCAAAGGATCTGGTGCTAAGGGCAAGCCGAAACGGACCTATGGCAAACGTGATAACACCGCCCCCGGCGGTCGCCCGGCCTATGAAGCGAAAAGTAAGGGCCCGGCCAAACCTGCTGCGGCGAAGCCAAAACCACCCCGGGGTGAGCCAAAAAAGCTCGTTCTGTCCGACAAGCCGGATGACAAACCTGCCTACAAGTACGACCAGCAATCCGTCACCAAGCGCGGCAAGGACGGCGATCCCGAAGAAGGGGGCTTTGCCGTAATGAAGCGGAAAAAGCCACGCAACACCAAGAAGCGATAGCTTCGTGTCACGGCGGGGCGTGATAGGGTGATCGGGTTCGACGTCATTGTCATTGGCGGCGGGGCGGCCGGCCTGATGTGCGCGGGAGAAGCGCAGAAGCGCGGTCGGCGGGCGTTGTTACTCGAACGGGCGGCCCGGATGGGTGAGAAGATCCGCATTTCCGGCGGCGGACGCGCGAACTTCACCAATCTGTTCGCCACACCGGATAATTACCTGTCAGACAATCCGCGTTTCTGTGTTTCGGCGCTGGCCCGGTATACCCAACATGACTTCATCGGTTTGGTGGAAAAGCACAACATCGCTTATCACGAGCGTGATCATGGTCAGCTTTTCTGTGATGATTCCGCGCAACAGATTATCGATCTTCTGATCGTAGAAGCCCAGGGGGTCAGCTTTGAAACCAACGTCGATGTGACGAAGGTCTCGAAAAACGAAACCGGCTTTGCTGTGCAGACTAGTCGCGGCGCTTACACGGCGCAATCACTGGTTATTGCAACCGGCGGACCGTCCATTCCGAAAATGGGCTCGACCAAGTTCGGGTATGAGATTGCGCGTCAGTTCGGTCTGAACGTGATCGAGCCGCGCGCCGGCTTGGTGCCATTGACTTTTGATCCGGCCATGAAAGCCCGTCTGGACGGACTTTCGGGTGTTTCGCTGGAGGCGCGCGCGTGCCTCGATAAGACGTCGTTCTCGGAGGCGTTGTTATTCACACATCGCGGTCTCAGCGGACCTGTGATTTTGCAAATTTCGTCCTATTGGCACACCGGTGACACGGTCACCCTTGATCTGCTGCCGGGGACGGATTTGTTTGCTGTGCTGAAGGCCGCGAAGGAAGCTGAGCCGCGGAAAGCTGTTGGCACGATCCTTTCGCAGATGTTGCCTAATCGACTGGCACAACGCCTAGTCGAATGGCACGACTGCACCGGGCGTTTGGCAGAAACACCTGACAGGGACCTGCGCGGTCTGGCCGACTACGTCAATTCCTGGCAGGTCACCCCGAACGGGTCCGAGGGGATGCGCACAGCCGAGGTCACGCTTGGCGGGGTGGATACAAAGGAACTGTCCTCGAAGACCATGGAGGTGCGCGCGGTGCCGGGCCTCTATTTCGTTGGTGAGGCGGTTGATGTCACCGGCCATTTGGGCGGCTTTAATTTCCAATGGGCCTGGTCATCTGGTCATGCTTGCGGACAATTTGTCTGAGGACGGCATTCGCGCGGCCTGCATGCCAGGTGTATAGGTAATGTCTCCTCTGCGCAGATATGCGACACGCGAAAGGTAATGCAGCGATGACCAAAGCGAGAGCCCGGGAACGGGCAAAGGCCAAAGCCGGGCAGAAGGCGCTCAAGCGTAAGTCCGAAGCCAGTCAAACGGAGACTAGCAACCGTCCCGGTAAATTTGATGCGGGCTCGAATTCGATCAACAAGCCAGGCGGCAGTGTTAACGCCGGAAACTTCGCTGAAGCCAGACGCGGCGCGGCTCGTTCACGCTAGACCGAGCCGATAACGTCTACCCTGATTGACCGCTCTTCGCCGTCATGGTTGGGTTTCGGTCAAAACTGTTTTCCAGAAGGAGATAGGCTGTGAGCGTTGCTCGACACCCCCGGCCGCCGGAATTGGCGGATACCTCGCTTGAAGAAATCATGGATACGTATGTGGCGCGGTTCAGCGATCGCGTGCCCGATTGGGAAGCGTTTGAAGACGCCAAGATTGAAGGTTACAAGCGCGCCCAGCATCGGTTTATCGGGGCCGGCGGATCGGGCAAGCATGGCGACCCCAACGCCATCCCTGCGCGCGCACACACGCTGAGCATCATGTATGTCGAACCCGGGCAAGGTAATGCGGCCCACACCCACGAGGTTGAAGAGACGTTCTTTGTGCTCAAGGGATTGCTCGACGTGTTTGTGGAGGACGAGAGCGGTCGCCGCCTCGAAACCCGGCTCGGCCCTTGGGAGTGCATCACTTGCCCGCCGGGCGTGATCCACGGATACGACAACGCCAGTCTGGAGCCGGTCTGGTTTCAGGTGATGCTGGGACGTGGTCAGCCCGACACTATGGGCTATGCGGATGGCGATCTCTACGCGCGACGCGACGGACACTTATCCGACGAGACTTAAGCGCCGGATCTAACTCTGTGGTGTGAGGTTCGGGAAAATTCTGTCTCGGGAAAAAATTGCGAGTATGTCGTCACTGCTGATGCGTGACCGGAGCGGGAACAGACAATCCTGATATCGGTTCCGGTGCGCGTGAGTGTGATTTTGACAGGAGTGACGGCCCGAGCCGTCGTCTTCAGGCCGTTACGTTCGAATGTGCATTCCGCACCGGGCGGGTTCGTGATAATGGTGCCATCACTTGTGTCCCAGTCACGTCCATGGGTGCACGCGGACAGGAACACGATCGCGCCCATACACATTCATCGGGATCGATTCGGAATACGAACCAGGCTGGAAACTTTTTTCGCCATCATGTGAAACTCAGATATGCCTTGGCTGATGTGGTGTCAGTGTATGTGTTTTTTACCCTGCGATCACCGGGTTCGAAAGAACCCCAACGCCTTCAAGCGAAACTTCCGCCCGGTCGCCGGGTTTCATGAAAATCTGTGGCTTGCGGCCAGCACCCACCCCGGCGGGGGTCCCGGTGGTGACAATATCCCCGGGTTCGAACCGATACCATTTTGAAAAGTAGGAGACAATTTGGGGGATGTTGAAGATCAGATCGTCGGTGCGGGTCGATTGCATCGTCTCGCCGTTGAGTTGCATCTCCAGCAGTAGATCATGGGGGTTGTCGATTTCGTCCTTTGTCGTGATCACCGGCCCGCAAGGTGTAAAGGTTGGGAACAGCTTACCCATGATGTTGCGCTCCCAGGCCAGGATCGCGGGAAACGGCTCTGTTACGGTAAAGACATCACTCACCCAGTCGCGCGCCGAGACGTCATTGGCAATGGTGTAGCCAGCCACGTAATCCATCGCCTCAGCTTCGCTTGCATTGTGACAGGTGCGTCCGAACACGAAGCAGAACTCGGCCTCGTAGTCGATCATGTCCGGGCATTGTGGTGGCACGACGATCGGTTTGCCCGACCCCGTTAGAGATACCCCGGTCTTCATGAAGGCCGAGGGGAATTTAGGGGCCGGGGTGCCGGCCATTTCTGCCAGGTGACGGTGATAGTTGAGCCCCACGGAAAGGATCAGGTTTGGGCGTGGCACGGGCGCGAGCAGGTCTGCCTCGCCGAATGGGATCAGGCTGCCGGACTGGCGCAACGCCTGACGCGCGTCATCCGACATCGTGTCGAGATGATCGAGAGCGGTTTGCACGCCGGCCAGTGCGTCTGCGCTGCCCAGGATGTCGGACACTTCTGCCGGGACATGGGCGGCGAAAACGGATGCCGAAAGATCGAGAAATTCGTTATCGGGTGTGAGAACGGCAGGGTGACCAGCGTTACCGTTGTCGAGGGTTGCGAGTTTCATGGGGGAACGCCGGGTTGCTTGCAGATGCCGACAATTCTGCATGTCTGCAGGCCGATATGCTAGCGTGCGACGAAAATACGGGGACGAAAGCATGACAAATTCTGGCAAAACCTCCTTCGCAGCCTCACCGGGCAGCGTCATTGAAATCGCCGTAGATATTCGCACAGGGGCGACGACGCCCAGCGACGTGGTGCAGGGCTATCTCGATCGGATCGCAGCGGTCGATGGCGCGGTTCATGCCTGGGTTTCGGTCGATGAAGCCGGGGCTCTCGCCGCGGCAAGCGAAATGTCCCGGGAAGCGGCAAAGGGCGTTTTCCGCGGTCCCCTGCACGGGGTGCCGGTCGCGATCAAGGATATCTGCGATGTCGCCGGCTGGCCGACCCGGTGCAACAGCGCCACCCGTGCCCATGTGCGAGCGGCCACGGCGGATGCCGAAATTGTTTCGGCCTTTCGAGCGGCGGGTGCCATCGTTCTGGGCAAGACCCACACGACGGAGTTTGCCTATTACGATCCATCTCCCGCGCGCAACCCGCACAATATCGGGCACACGCCCGGCGGGTCGAGCAGCGGATCAGGTGCGGCGGTGGGCGCGGGCATGGTGCCCATGGCGGTGGGCACCCAGACGGTTGCGTCTGTCAGTCGACCGGCGGCCTATTGCGGCATTTCGGCGTTCAAGCCGTCGGCCCGCAGTATGAGCACCTATGGCATCGCACCGCTGGCTCCGATGTACGACACACCGGGCGTTTATGGGTGGAACGTGGCGGATGCGGTGGCCGTCTATGATGCGATCTGCCCGCCCCACGCCCACGCCCATGCCTCTGTGACCGACCTGGCCTCGGCGCGGGTGGTGGTGCTGGACGATCCGTTCCTCGGTGATGCCGATGATGAAATCATCGCCGCACGGGATCGCGTCGCCGCGCAAATGCGGGAGGCGGGCCACACGGTCGAGAAAATCAATTCTCCGGTCTCTATGGAGGAACTGTGCGAATTGCAGGGCAATACCACCACGTATGAACTGGCAAGGGTTCATGCCGCATTGCTCGAAAGTCCGGAAGACCAAGTCGGTAGCGTGCTGCGCCAGGCGGTCATCGACGGAAATGAAATCACAGACGAGACCTATGTCAGTGACCGGAACGCTATCAACGCCATGCGGGCGGCCTTCTACGATGTGATCAGCCCGACCGATATTGTGCTTTGGCCGGCCGTGCCGGCGACGGCTCCCCTGGGTTTGGAGTGGACAGGCGATCGCCGGTATATTGCACCCTGGACTGCGTTGGGCGGACCGGTTGTCTCGATGCCTTCTGGATTGGGTGACGGCGAAATGCCCGTTGGTATGTTGCTGGCAGGCGCCCCGGGCTATGACCGTCATATGGCCGGTGTCGCCCCGTTGCTGGCACGCGCCGTACCGCAGTCTACCTAGGCAACACCTGGACGATTAGAGACAGCACGGAGATTTGGCGCATGGAATGGATGATTAAATGCGTGTCCAAGCCGGACATGGTCGAACGTCGGGCGGCGACCCTGAAAGCTCACGTTGCGCATCTCGACAAGTTTAAGACAGAGACTTGGTATTCCGGCCCGATGATGGTTGATGACGCCTCGAATGCTAATGGCAGCTTTCGGGTGATCGACTTTCCGACCCGCAGTGAAACCACGACCTATATCGACACAGACCCGTACACCACCGCCGGTATTTTTCAGACAATCGATATTGAACGATTGCTGCCCTACACGGATCTGCGGCAACGCGATCACGATCAGATCGACGGTAACGCGCAGTTTATTATCGTGTCGCGCACCGATCCGTGTGCCGCCGCAGCGGTTCCGGATGGCCGGATGGCCGAATTTCTCACCACCCACGGCGATCACCTGATTTTTGCGGGCATGCTCGTGGATGACGATGAGGAAATCTGCACCGGCGCCCTGTATGTGATTGATGTGGCGGACCGGGATGCCGCTGACGCTTTTGCCGCCGGGGAACCCTTGTCACGTGGTCCTGATGGCCGCAGTCTTACGATCGAACGCTGGCGTTTCGGCCATGTTTGAGCCGATACCACGAGGAGAATTCACATGAGCAATGCCGTTATCGTATCCACCGCCCGCACGCCGATTGGCAAGGCCTATCGTGGCGCGTACAACAACACCACGCCGGCGATGCTGGGTGGAATTGCCGTCCAGAACGCCGTCGAACGCGCGGGCGTTGATCCTGACATGATCGAGGATCTGATTATGGGGTGCGCCATGCCTGAAGGCGCGACCGGTCAGAACTTTGCCCGCCATGCTGCCTTGTGGGCCGGGCTTCCGGTCACCACCGGTGCGGCCACGATAAACCGGTTCTGTTCGTCCGGGTTGCAGGCCATCGCAATGGCGGCGAACCGTGTGGTGATGGACAAGGTGCCGGTCGCTGTGGCTGGGGGCATCGAATCGATTAGCGCGCTGCCGCCCGAGCATCAGGCGGATATGCGGGTCGAGGATCCGCATGTGCGAGAGATCAAGCCGGAAATTTACATGGTCATGCTCGACACGGCAGAAACCGTCGCCAAACGTTACGACATCAGCCGTGAGGCGCAGGACGAATATGCACTTTCGAGCCAGAGGCGCACGGCGGCGGCGCAGCAGGCGGGCAAGTTTGACGACGAGATTATTCCAGTTGAAACAACGATGATGGTGAAGAACCGGGACACCGGCGAAATTACCGAAC
This sequence comes from uncultured Alphaproteobacteria bacterium, assembly GCA_964276015.1. Classification (GTDB taxonomy): domain Bacteria; phylum Pseudomonadota; class Alphaproteobacteria; order UBA6615; family UBA6615; genus JABJAG01. The sequence goes on from CAXYDO010000003.1 coordinate 14,845, forward strand.
AGGCGGTGACCCTGGAACGTGACGAATGCAATCGCCCGACGACCAATGCCGAAGGTTTGGCGTCATTGGGTGTGGTGCGCGAGGGCGGCTCGGTAACGCCGGGCAATGCGAGCCAGCTTTCCGATGGGGCGAGCGCGGCTGTCATCATGGACGAAAAACTTGCCGAGCAACGTGGAATTGAGCCGCTTGGTCGCTTCATGGGGCTGGCCGTATCGGGTTGTGAACCCGATGAAATGGGAATCGGGCCGGTCTTCGCCGTGCCGCGTCTGCTCGAGCGTAATGGTCTGACCGTTGACGACATCGATCTGTGGGAACTCAACGAGGCGTTCGCCGTGCAGGCGCTCTATTGCCGTGACAAGCTGGGGATCGACCCTGAGAAATACAATGTCGATGGTGGTTCAATCTCGATTGGTCATCCCTACGGGATGAGCGGCAGTCGGATGGCCGGCCATGCCTTGATCGAGGGACACCGGCGCGGCGCCAAGCACGCCGTCGTCACAATGTGTGTCGGCGGGGGCATGGGCGTCGCGGGTTTGTTCGAGGTCTACTAGGCCTGATCGCCGAAGCCCGGGCGTTCACCGTCCGGGGGCACAATTTCAAATGTGTTCAGTGCCATCGCGACGCCGGTGTAGTGGCCGATGATGCCCATCAGCTCGACAACGCCGTCTTCGCCCAGGCGGCCCTTCATGTCGTCATAGGCGGCCTGATCGATGCGGCTGGTGTGCAACAGAGTGCGCACGAAACTGTAAATGGCGGCCTCGGTATCATCACTGAAATTCGGAGTTTCATCGGCTTCCAGCGCGGCCACGACGTCTTCTGGAACCCCTTCGCGGATGGCGATGGGCGCATGGGCGAACCATTCGAATTCGCACCGCCAGTGCCGGCCCACCACAAGAATGGCCAGCTCACGCACATTGCCGGGCAGGATCGCGGCAAAGCGCAGGAAATGTCCCATGCGCTCGACGCCCTCGCAGACGCCGGGATGGAGCAGGAAGGCGTGGTAGGGCCCCCGCACCTGGCCGCGGGGGCCACCGGCGATCCGATCGTAGATGGTTTTCTGTTCGGCATTCAGCTTGTCTGGATCGGTCGGTGAAATACGCATGAGTTTGTTCCCCTGATAATACGGTTGTTGATTGTGGGTTGTTGTTGCCCCCAACATATCTCCTCGTTCGGGCGCTGCAATCCTCATCTTTCGGCAAAGGGAGGTTCGGGGGGCCGAATGACGCGATGGATTCGAGTACGCACGCCGCGATCAGAACGTTGTCGGCACGCAGGCGGGAGACAAAAAATGAGACGTGGTTCAGTTCAAACCCGCCGGGTGGCGTTGGTCTTCGGTTTTCTTATTGTTGGGGCCGGATCCGCACTGGCCCAGCAACCAGTCGACCTCGAGCTCGTTTTGGCCGCGGATGGTTCCGGTTCAATCGATGACGAAGAGCTGCGCCTCCAGCGCGAAGGCTATGCCCGAGCGGAGCAAAACCCACGGGTCCTGGAGGCTCTGACCCGTGGCATCTATGCCAAGAGCGTTATCACCTATGTGGAATGGGGAAGCGCGGAATCCCAACATACAATCGTGGACTGGGCGGTCATCGATGGTCCCGAAACTGCGGCAACTTTCGGCAAAGCTCTGGTCGGCGCACCGCGCCAGGCCTGGGGCCTCAACTCGATCAGCAATGCCATCGTCTATTCTTAAAAGCTGATCGCGGAGAATGTCTATCGCGGGCTACGGCGGGTGATCGATATCTCTGCTGATGCCGGCAATATCGGTGGCGTGCCGTTGGCGTTTGCGCGACAGAATGCGGTGTCGGCGGGGATCACCATCAACGGGCTGGCGATCAACCGCCCAGGCAGTACCCGCCCACTTCGCGGGGTGCTGCCGGGGCGTTTGTCGTGACGGTTGATGCCACCACAAGTTTCGAGGCTGCCGTTCTCAAGAAGATCATTCTCGAAGTGGCCGGGCACAACAATGATAGTTTGGCGGAATTACCTCGCCCGCGTCGTTTGATGTTTTCGGGTGAGTAGACCGTCTTGTCATTACATTCTGGCGATGTGACCTACCACTCGATTCGTTCCAGTCCATCAAGGGTAATCACGCTGCCATCGTCGAAGAAGGACCCGTCGGAGTATTTGCCACCCCGATAGGACTGATCGCACATCGCGAAACCCTGGGTGCGGACATCCTCCAGCATTGTTGTCAGTGATTTGGGGTGTTGGGTGGGCTAATCCGCCGGGTACCCGGCAGCATTCAACGCGGTGATGATTTCCTTGTGTTCCGCATCAGGGCAGAACGCGAGATAGGCGCGCCCGACCTCATCCCGATTGACCATGAACGGCGTTTGTTCGCGGCTCGTTTCCTTGATTTCCATGCAATTGCCGTTGCGCACGGTGAGATCGGTGGGCCATTTAACCTTTGTGCATAATCGGCCGAGCACGGGTCCCGCGATTTCGGCAAGCCGATCGAATTCGTCCAGCGTGTTGGTCATGCGGCGCAGCTGGAATGTGTTGCGGTACATTCCGTCCGAAAGTCTACGCCGCACCAGGCCCTGTTGCTCGAGAGTTAGCAGAATTCGCAGCACCTAATTCCTCCAGTGCGCGCATCACTGAAACTCCGCGTTCGATCGCGCGTATGGGTTGCAAGCCGGGCATCTTGGATTTTTATCTCATAGTTCAGGTTGCTCTAATCCTAGCAAGAATTTTCGCTCTACGAAATTCCCGTGTGACGCCACAGAGTTATTCTCAAGGTGAGGAGGGCACAGGGCCACAGGTTGGTGTACGTTTCTATCAACAGGAAATGTAAGCAGCAGAGGTCCACCATGGCCGTGAACACGCCACTTTCAATGTTTGATGTAACGGGTAAATCCGCGTTGGTGATCGGCGCGACAGGTAAGTTCGGCTCTGCCGGCGCGCGTGCCCTGGCACAGATGGGATGCGATCTGACGATCGCAGACATGGACGCCGGAAAACTCAATGCTCTTGCGGATGAATTGCGAGCAGATGGCGGGAAGGTGACGACGGTCGCCGAGATTGCCAATTCCGAAAGCGCGGCGGAGAAAATCGTTGCCACAGCCGCCGACACCTATGGCGGCCTCGACATGATGTTCGTGGCCACCGGGTTCAACGATGTCGGGCTTATCGAAGATCAGCCCTACGAAACATGGCGTGCTGTCATGACCGCCAATCTCGATGGCTACTGGCTGGCCTGTCAGGCCGCGGGACGGCAGTTCGCCAAGCAGCCGGCCGACCGTGGCCGTAGCAAAGTCGTGGTCGTATCCTCGACCCGTGGACGGCATGGGTTACCGACCGGCTATACAGGCTACTGTGCTTCAAAGGCGGGCCTCGATGGCATGGTCCGTGCGCTGGCCTGCGAATGGGGCGGCAAGGGCATAAACATCAACGCGATCGGCCCGACGGTGTTTCGTTCGCCGCTTTCCGAGTGGATGTTCTCGGATGAGGACCCGGGCAAGGCGACCCGCGAGGCGATGCTTGAACGGGTGCCGGTGGGTCGCTTGTCGGGAACGGAGGATCTGATTGGCGGGTTGGTCTATCTGCTTTCGCCGGCGTCTGATTATGTGACCGGACACACACTTTATATTGATGGCGGCTATACCGCTGAATAGGACGGTTCTGCAGAACCGAAGGATGGTGTGAAATGTTATTCAAGCTAATTCTCTGCGCGCTTCCCTGGCTCCTGCGCATTGCCGGTTGGCGCTCTGCCGAATTCAAGACGCGTCTGGCCGAGCGAAATATTGTCGTCCAGATTAGGACCGCCGACAGCAGTTCAGGTCGATATATCGAGTTCCGGGACGGCGCGATTCATTCACGTGCAGGCCTCCATGACGCCCCGACAGTCGCGTTGATTTTCAAGTCCGCTGCCATCGGTGCGCGTCTGCTGATGCCGCCCATCGACCAGCTCGAACAAATCAACGCGCTCAAGAATTTTCTGATGCACCTCGAAGGTCCTGACGAGGACGGCGTCTGGTTTGCCCAAACGGTGATGAGCGCCACGACGGCCGGGTGGAAGTTTGGTCGAAAAATACCCGATGGGACTCGTCGTTACTGCACCATGACCAATGGCGGTCCGCTTTTCGTATATGTGCAGGACGGTAAAATCATCCGCACAACACCGGTTGAGTTTGATTCGGACGATCCGGAATCCTGGACGATCAAAGCACGGGGCAAGGAGTTCTCGCCGCCGCGTAGTGGGGCGATCTCACCCCACGGGTTGAACTGGAAGTCGATGGTCTACGCGCCGAACCGGCTGCAATACCCGATGAAGCGGGTCGACTTTGATCCCGACGGGGAACGCAATATCCAGAATCGTGGCGTCTCGGGATACGAACGCATCAGCTGGGATGAGGCGCTGGATATTGTTTCTTCCGAGATCAAGCGGATGAAGCGCGATTACGGCACCGGGGCGATCGCGTCGAGCAATGGCTCGCATCACAACTGGGGCAATATTGGCTACTACCTGAGCGCCAAGCTGCGTTTTATGAACGCCATCGGGACCACCGAAGTGCACCACAATCCCGACAGTTGGGAAGGCTGGTATTGGGGCGCGCTTCACCACTGGGGCGGGAGCCTGCGTGTGGGCGGCGGCGAATTGTTTGGTACAATCGAGGATTGTCTTGAGAATGCCGAAATGGTGGTGTTCTGGTCGAGCAACCCGGAGGCCACTGGCGGCGTTTATGGCGGGCAGGAAGGCACGGTGCGCCGCCAATGGCTGCGCGATCTCGATATCGATCTGGTCCATATCGATCCGTATTACAACGACACGGCCCAGTTCCTGGGCGGCAAGTGGATCAGCCCGCGCCCGACCACCTCACCGGCGCTGGCCCTCGCGATCGCCCATGTCTGGATTACCGAAGGTCTCTACGACAAAGAGTATGTCGAGGCCCGCACCAAGGGTTTTGATACCTGGAAGGATTACATCCTAGGCAGTGAAGACGGTGTGGCAAAATCCCCCGAATGGCAGGAGGCCGAAACCGGTGTCCCGGCCAAGGATGTGCGCGCCCTGGCGCGCCAGTGGGGTAGCAAACGCACCTATCTGGCCGTAGGCGGGATGGGTAACACGTTTGGCGGGGCCTGTCGCAACACCAACGGGACCCAGTGGACCCGGACCATGGTTTGCCTCATGGGCATGCAGGGGCTTGGCAAGCCCGGCGTGAATGTCGGCAATCTGCAGCTCGGCGTGCCGCTCGACTTCAGCTTCTATTTCCCCGGCTATGCAGATGGTGGCATTTCAGGTGATTTGAATAACACTGCGATGGCCGCCGCGCTGTACCAGCGGATGCCGCAATTGCCGACGATGAATCCGTCGACCCAGTTGATTCCGCGCCTGCGACTGCCCGAAGCGATTATTGACGGCCATGCGGAGGGGTTTCTATGGGACGCCAAGACCATGGAGGGGCAATTCTCCAAGATCGTTTATCCCAAGCAGGGGCACGCCAATGTGCACATGCTCTATCGCTACGGGACCGCGATCCTCGGCACTCTCAATGATTCCAATCGCTATGTGGCGATGTACCGGTCACCGAACCTAGAATTTGTGGTCAACCAATCGATATGGGATGAAGGCGACGTGCAGTTTGCCGATGTGATCCTGCCGGCCTGCACTAATCTGGAACGCGAGGATATCAGCGAATGGGCCAACGCGGGTGGCTATGGCGCCCATTTCAATTCGCAGATCAATCACAGGATTATCACCTATCAGGCAAAGTGCATCGAGCCGATCGGTGAATCCCGATCCGACTACGATATCTTCTCGGGCCTCGCCTGCCGCCTGGGGCTCGGCTCCTACTACACCGAGGGCATGCGCGAACTGGATTGGGTCAAACGCATGTTCGAGGCCTCTGATCTGCCCCGGAACATCTCTTGGAAGAAGTTTATTGAGCGCGGATATTTTGTGGTGCCGCCCGAGAAACCCGAAACGCGGCCCCCGACGGCCTATCGGTGGTTTGCCGAAGGCCGCAAGAAGGATTTGCCCGAAGCGATGCCGTTGCCCGGAGATTACACCGAACAGTTTCTCGAGGGTCTGCAGACCCAGTCAGGCAAGTTCGAATTCGAGAGCTCGAGCCTCAAGCGATATGCGCCCGATGATCCCGAGCGACCCCCGATCGTTAAATACACCCCCTCCTGGGAAGGTCCGGCGATTCCTGAACTGGCCGCGTATCCGTTGCAGCTGATCACGCCGCATGCGCGTTACAGCTTCCACACCCAGGGGGATGGCAAGGACAGCTTCTTGAACGATATTGCCGATCATCGGATGCTTATTGACAGACACTATTACTGGGTCCTGCGGCTGAACCCTGAAGATGCCCGCACACGTGGGATCGCGACGGGTGATCTCGTCAAGGTGTTCAACGATCGTGGCGCGGTGCTTTGTGCGGCTTTGTTGACCGAACGCTTGCGCACCGGGGTTGCTCATGGATACGAATCCTCGGCGGTCTATGAGCCGATGGGCGAGCCGGGCCGTTCCGTGGACAGGGGGGGCTGCTTGAACCTGCTCTCGCCGCGACGTTCGCAAATCAAGAACTCCCATTCCATGGCCAATGGCACCGCGATGGTTGAAATTGTGCCCTGGGATGGTGATGCTTCCTTCGAACGGAAAACGCCTTTGACCGAGGGGGGCGCCATGTCGGCGGCGGCAGAATGAGCAAATGGAACCTGATCGTTGATGTTGCCAATTGCACGAACTGCAACAACTGCACGCTTGCGGTTCACGACGAGCATGTCGGAAATGAATTCCCGGGATACGCGGCCGAGATGCCCAAGCATGGTCATAAATGGATCGATATCGAGCGCCGCGAGCGTGGCCAGGGGACGATGGTCGACGTCGCCTATGTTCCGACCATGTGCCAGCATTGTGACGATGCGCCGTGCATCAAGGCCGCACGCGATGGGGCTGTCTACAAGCGTGACGACGGGATCGTGATCATTAATCCGGACAAGGCCAAGGGCCAAACGCAGATCGTTGAAGCCTGCCCTTACGGCGCGGTGCATTGGAATGATGCGCTGGATTTGCCGCAGCACTGGCTCTTCGATGCCCATCTTCTCGATACCGGATGGCGCGAACCCCGCTGTGTCAGCGTTTGTCCGACAGGCGCGTTGCGCGCGGTGAAGAGCGATGACGCCACGATGCAAAAAATGATCGAAGACGAGGCGCTCGAGCCGCTGCGCCCAGACCTTACGACCCGGCCGCGGGTGCACTACAAAAATCTCTGGCGCTATACGCATGAATTTATCGCCGGCTCAGTGAGTGTGGAGCGTGCGGGCGTCGTGGAATGTCTGATGGGGGCCCAGGTGACCTTGCGCGGGGAGGCGGGTGACCCGACCGGGCAGGAGACCGATGCTTATGGAGATTTCAAGTTTGACCGGTTGGCCGGGGAAAGTGGCAGCTACATGCTGGAGGTTTCGGCCCCCGGTTTTGAAACCACGCAACGTGAAATCGTGTTGGGTGAAAGCCTGAATGTCGGGGAGATCCGCCTCGCTCCGTTGGCGTGACGCAACCCACTGAACCCTCGAGCCGCTGGACGGCCTATTACGCGAAGACAGCGGGAAGACCACCACGGCCGACTTTGGTCTTCGCCCTCGATCGCTTCGAAGAAGAGGAGCGTATCGCGCCGGGCCGTGTCGTTGATCTGGGGGCCGGCGGCGGTCGGGACGTGGTCGAACTTCTCCGTCGCGGCTGGCAGGTGCATGCTGTTGATAGCGAGCTAAACACAGTGGAGGCTTTACGCGCCTGCGCTGCGCCGTTCCCGGACGCGGTGCTGGAAACCGTGATCAGTGACTACGCAGATGCCCGATTGCCACAATGCGATCTCGTGAATTCAAGTTTCGCTCTGCCGTTTTGCGAGCCGGCGGTCTTCGATGAACTGTGGCAACGCATTCGTGTTTCATTGCTCCCGGGCGGGCGTTTTGCTGGGCAACTGTTTGGCCCCAGAGATAGCTGGGCGGGGCGCCCTCACATGACCTTCCACACCCGGGCCGAGGTGAAGGGTTTGTTAGACGGGTTTAATATCGAGTTCTTCGAGGAAGAAGAGGACGATTCCGTCACGCCGCGTGGCGAGAAGAAACGTTGGCATGTGTTCCATGTCGTGGCGAAAAAGAAGCAGGCTTGATCTCGGGTCAGACCTGTTTGTCCCAATCAAATAACGCCGGCTTCTTGGCCAGGAAACGTTCCACGGCCGCGCGATGATACGCGCTGCTATTCGCTTCTGCCTGTGCGCTGGCCTCGGCATCGAGGGCTTCGGTGCGTCCGGTTTCGAACGCATTTCCCAGAATCTGTTTAGCCAGCCCAATGGCTTGGGGAGACGCATTCTGGAATCGTGCTGCGAAAGCCAGGGCATGGCCGAGTAGGGCATCGTCTTCGACCACCTCCATGACCAGGCCATATGAAAGTGCTTCTTCGGCACCGATCATGCGGGACGAGAAGATCAGGTCCTTGGCCCGTTGCAGGCCCACGAGGCGGGGCAACAGGTACATGGCACCCCAATCCGGGACCAACCCGATTTTGCCGAAGGACATCACGAAACGCGCCCGCTGGGCGGCGAAGGTGAAATCACTGGCCAGCGCGAGGGAAAACCCGGCACCTGCGGCGGCGCCGTTGACCGCGGCAATGGTGGGAATGGGTAGGTCGAGCCATTGCACCAGAGTTTCATGGGATTCCTGCATGCGCGCACGCATGGCATCTGGGCCCTTTGCGGACATTTCCTGCAACACATTGAGGTCGCCACCGGCACAGAAGGCAGGTCCTGCCCCGGTCAGGACGACCGCAGAGATGGTGTCACCGGCCTGTTTGCTGATGTCACGGACCACTTCGCCGAATTCTTCGCGCATGGCGCCACCCAGTGAATTGCGGGCCTGTGGGCGGTCAAAGGTGATGGTCGCAACGCTGTCTTGTATGTCGAGCTTGAGCTCGGTGTAGGTGGTCGTCATGGCCTGCCCCTGTGTCGTGTATGGACTGTTGGCTTTGCAGACTACGCGAAGCTGAATAGTCTCTCAAAATGCATTGATGCAGAATGTTGAAGGAGAATTTGATGAGCCAGGCAGAACTAATCGAACCGACCGTGGGTCCTGAGACCAAGAATCTGGTCTATCGGAACCTTGTCGCCCGCAATGCCGGCGGCAGTCGTACCGAAATTTCCGTGCGCGATACTCCGGGGACGGTCACGGATGAGCCCACCAGCCGCGGTGGGACCAATGGCGGGCCGACGCCGGTCGAAACCGTGATGGGTGGCCTGTGTGGCTGTGATGCGGTGATTACGGGAATGGTCGCTGAGCTACTCGATTTCGAATATGGCGATATCGAATATCTGTGCGATGCGGAAATCGACACCCGCGGCGTGCGTGGGGTGCGGCCTTATTTCGAGAAGGTCACATTGCAAAAGACCATCAAGACCAATGAGCTTGAGGATCGCATCGAGAAACTCAAGAAGAACGTCGAGCAACGTTGCCCCGTAAGCAATTTGATCCGGGGTGCTGGCGTTGATCTTCATATTGAATGGATTGTCGTGCCGCTTTAGGCACCTGTTGGTTCACAGAAAAAGGGCCGGCAAATTGCTGGCCCTTTTGTGTTTTGGACGATGCTGTCTCTAGCGCTTCAGCCGTGCTGCTTCGCCGAGAATGGCGCAGACAGCCGCAGTGTCTTCGTCGGCGCGTCCCTGGGCCATGCCGGCTGTATAGATGTCGGCGCAGGTGCCAAAGAGCGGCGTCGGGCAATCGAGGCCCTTTGCGAAGTCACCGATGATGCCCATGTCCTTCTGCCAGGTGGAGATCTTCATGGTCGCATCTGAATAATCGTCGGACACCATCATCGGGCCCCGGACCTCAAACATCCGGGATGTCCCCGCGCTGTCGGCGATCACATCAAAGATGGTCTGGGCGTCCAGCCCGGCCTTCATGCCGAGGACAAAGGCTTCCGCGGCGGCGATGTTGTGGATGGCGACCAGGTGATTGGCGACGTATTTCATTTTGCTGCCGCTGCCGAACGGGCCGACATAGTAATGGGCGCGGGCAAACCCCTCGATGATCTCGGTGCAGGCTTTGGCCGCGTTTTCGTCGCCGCTCAAATAGACGGCGAGATCTTTTTCGCGGGCCTGTGCGCCCGTGCCGGAGAGGGGCGAGTCGAGCATGGTGATCCCCGCCGCGCTCAACGCTTCATGGTTACGCTGTTTGTCTTCGATGGGCAGCGTCGAACACTCCATCACCGTGAAATCCGTGATGCCCGCATGGGCAAAACCGTCAGCGCCGGTGCAAACCGCGTCCAGCGCCGCGATGCTCGGTAACAGGGTCAGTACGACATCCGACTGCGCCGCGACTTCTGCGGGTGAGCCCAGTGCGGTGCCACCATTCGCTGTGAAGGCCTCAATCTGCTGTGGGCTGACATCGAAACCGGCAACGTCGTAGCCGGATTTCAGGAAATTTCCTGAAATGGCTGAACCCATGATGCCGAGGCCGACAACGCCAATGCTTTTGCTCATTTGAATGCTCCTGAAGAATTACGCGATCCGACCGGCGCCACTACGTGTGATGCCGCCTTGTCCGGCGCGCCTTATAGCATACCCATCAATGGGGACGGGATCGGTTGAACGTGCTATTTCGCTGCTGTCGATCGTCTGGATTTCGTTCATGTCTTACCTGACCTTTCTGCGTGATAACTGGCGGTTTGTCGGGTTCGGCGCGTTTCTCACGATGGTGTCCAGCTTTGGGCAAACCTATTACATCGCGCTGTATGGTGCCGATATTCGCGCCGAGTTCGAACTCAGCAATGGCGGGTTTGGGGCGCTGTATTCGATCGCGAGTATCGCCTCGGCGGGCGCGCTTATCTGGCTCGGTAAACAGATCGACCGGGTCGATATTTGGGTTTATACGGCGGCCAGTTTTGCGGCCCTGTTTGCGGGCATGGTCCTGCTTTCAGCGTCGACATCAATCTTGCTCTTCGGGCTTGCGATCTTTGTGGTCCGGTTCTGTGGGCAGGGGCTTTGTATCCATATCGCAAGCACCTGTATGGCCCGCTATTTTGTCCATAATCGTGGCAAGGCGCTGAGCGTCTCGGGACTTGGGCTGGCCATCGGGGAAGCGTATCTGCCGAGCATGACCGTGGCCTTGATCGCGGGGATTGGCTGGCGGGATTCATGGTGGGTCACGGCCGCTGTATTTGCGTTGCTCAGCCTGGCGCTGTTGCCGGTCTTCCTGAAAGGACAGAGCCAGAGACATCAGGCCTATGTCGAACGCCTGGAGCTGACGGCGAAAAGTGATCGTCCGGGACGCCTTTGGACGCGACGGGATGTGCTGGGAGACCCGGGGTTTCGGGTTATTTTGGCGCTTCTTATGGCCTATCCGTTCACCACGACAGGGGTGCTCTTTCATCAGGCCTTTGTCGCCAATGTGAAAGGCTGGGATATTGAGGTGATGGCGGTCGGGTTTGTGGTTTTGGCCGCGATGAAGGTGCTGACTTCGCTCATTGTGGGGCAATCGATCGACCGATTTGGCGCCACCATTCTGGTGCCGGCGACGGCGCTGCCCTGGATAGCTGCGTATTTTGCCCTCGCAGTTTCCGACAGCATCCTGGTGCCCTTTATCTACCTTGGCTTGTTCGGTGTCGGCATTGGCATGCTGCAACCGATTCTGTCCGCGGTTCTGGCGGAACGCTACGGGGTGGCCAATCTGGGCAGTATCCGGGCGATGTCGATCGCGGGCATTGTCCTGTCGGCGGCGATTGCACCGGCGACCGTTGGCTGGATGTTAGATGCGGGGGCGACGATTGAATGGATGTCCATCGCCTTTATCGCCTACATCCTCACCGCAGCCCTCATCGCGCAGCGGGTGATTTCACGTGAGCGCCGAGCTGAGGCGCCCGAGTTATAAGTCTAAAACAGGTCTTCGGCTGTTAACCAAATTGCAAGTTGTGGGGTTCTAACATTCTGGTTCTTACCCGGAATTATTCCGGGTGGAGCGGAGTGATACGGCATGTCGTTAAACACCCTCGTGGCCGTCCTTGTCGGATTTGGCCTGTTTTTCGCGGCGATCGCGCTCAGCAGGGACAACTATTTGGTGTTCGTCAGTGGTGCTACGATAATTCTGGTGCTCGGCGGTATATTGGCTTCCACATTCATCAGCTACGAATTCCAATACGTGCTCTATGGACTGCGCGGCATCATCGGTGCGTTCAAAATGGACCGACGGGGGCGTACGCGCCTGAACACCGAGGTCGGCCGCGTGATCCGCTGGGCCTATCTGGTCCAGAAGGAAGGCATCGTCAGCCTGGATGCGGAAGCAAAGAAAACCCCGCGCCACATCCAGGACCATATGAACAGCTATCTCGATCCGACGATTTGGTGCGATATCGATCGCCAACTCAAGGGTTGTGCTGCCATGTCGAGTGGCAAATCTGCTGAGAAGGCCAAACCCACCAGCGCTGCGGCCTGATTGCGATGTTGGGACCGCGTAAATCTTTCTACCGTCCCCTCAGCCGGGAGGTCGATGATGATAGCCATGCCTGGTTGCTGACCTTTGCCGATGCCGTCACGCTGTTGCTCGCCTTCTTCGTGATGATGATGAGTTTCTCGAAGGTCGACATCATCACCTTCGAACAGGTCAAGGTCGGCATTGCCCGTGATCTGGGGCAACGATCGATTTTACGCCCCGCGGCGCAGCTGCGTTCCGAACTGGATACGTTGGTGGATTCCCTCGGGGTTGCCGATGCGGTGAGCGTGAATATTTGCGAGCGCGGAATCGTTCTCGAACTGGCTTCCAATGCGTTCTATCTGCCGGGTCCTCGACCCTGCGCCCGTAAGCCCGTCCGGTTCTCGAACGGCTTGCCGGGACGCTTTGCGATCCGACCCACAGCAAGTTCCGGATCGCCATCGAGGGCCACACAGACGACAACACGATTTCTAACGCGAAGTTCGCTTCTAATTGTGAATTATCGGGCGCGCGCGCCACTAACATCGTGCGTCTGTTTGCAATGCAGGAAATTCCCGTGCGCCGGATGCGCGGTGTGGCGTTTGCAGATACCTAGCCGAAAGTTCTCAATCGTGACGGTGCTGGCGCAGCACTGCCCGAGAATCAAGCCAGGAATCGACGCGTTATCGTGCGTATACATCGCTGATCGCGTTTGACTTTTCGCCGTCGGGCCGTAGCTTGTGACCTGATCTTTCCCAATACAGTGCAGGATTGCGATGGAAGTTCTCAACGAACTCTGGACGCCCTTTGCGGATTTCTGGACGATTACCCAAGACGTCCTTGATAATACGGCCTTCGGCACAAGTTTTGGCCGTTTGCTGGTAGCAATAGTCGTGTTCGGGGTCTTGCTGGTTCTGCGGGGGCTTTTCTCACGATTTGTGGTTGGTTGGTTGAAACGCTTCGTCAAGCGGACACAAAACCAGATTGACGACCATATGGTGGCAGCCCTGGACAGGCCGATTCGGTTTGTTCCGATTGTGCTGGGCTTTTTTGTTGCGACTGAAGTTCTCCAGCTCGAAGGGACCTTCGATACGCTCGCTTTGCGGATAACCCGTTCCCTGATCGTCTTCACCCTGTTCTGGGGCACGGTCGCTCTGGTCGAGCCGGTCTCAGTGATGTTCGGTCAGCTGCGCGATATCCTCTCGCCGACCATGCGCGAATGGATCCTTAAGGCGATACGAATATTGCTTTCGGTGATCGGGGCGGCAGCGATTCTTCAGCTTTGGGGAATCGAGATTGGACCCCTGGTGGCTGGCCTGGGCCTGTTCGGCCTTGCGGCAGCGCTCGCTGCACAGGATTTGTTCAAGAATTTATTGTCAGGTGTTCTGATCCTCGGCGAAAAACGTTTCCACCCGGGTGACTGGATCAAGGTTTCCGGCGTGGTTGAGGGCACCGTCCACTCGATCGGTTTTCGCTCGACCATGGTCCGACAATTCGACAAGGCGATAGTCCAAGTGCCCAACGCGACCTTGGCCGATAAGGCGGTCGTCAATTTTGCCGAAATGACCCACCGCCGGATTTACTGGAAGATCGGCGTTCTCTACGACACGAGTGTAGCCCAGTTGCGCCAGATTCGCGACGGGATCGAGAGCTATATTCACGGGGACGAGGCCTTCGCGAGCCCGGAAGATGTCGCGACCTTCGTGCGCATCGACAGCTTCAACGACAGCAGCATCGACATCATGGTCTATTGCTTTACCAAGACGACGAATTGGGGGGAGTGGCTCGAAGTGAAGGAGGCGCTGGCCTATCAGGTCAAGGGGATCGTCGAAGGTGCCGGTTCCGGTTTCGCTTTTCCCAGTCGTACGCTCTACGTGGAATCCGTGCCGGGCGGCGCGCCGGAAGCCTTCACGCCCCCGGCTTAGTAGTCAGACTCGCTGACCTCGCGTTCGAGCGTATCAATATCGGGTGCATCGATCACCCGCTGCGCCATCTGAAATCCGAATCCCGCACGCGCCATCGCGGCCATGTCCCGGTCGCGCCTGCCTGCTCGCTCGGCGTCGTTGCGCCAGGGACCGAACCGTCGTCGACGAGCGTAATTTCGCGCCGCCGCCAGTTCGGCGTTGGCATTGGCGTCCTCGAGGGCACGCAGGGCGGATTCGATATCGTCGGATCCGACACCTTTGGATTTTAGTGTCAGGGAGGTTTTTCGTCGTGAGGCCCCACCCCGGTGCAGGCTGATGGCTTTGTTCTGTGCAAAAACGGCGTCGTCCACCAGACCGCGTGACACCAGATCGGCGACGATGGTGTCGATCCACGCCTGACCTTCTCGGATGTCGGTGTCATGCAGGCGCGCGGATCGGGAGACGCGTCGCATCAAAACGGTTTTCAGATGCCCGGCGGGGGTGGCGTAACGATCAATGTAATAGAGCGCCGCCTTGCGCAGACGCTCCGGGGTCGCAGGTTTGGGTTTTCGACGTTCGCGCGGGGGTTTTTCCTCACTCATCGGTGCGTGGCTTGCCCGGCGTTGGATGCGCGCCTAATGTCCGGCCAACGGAGAATGGAATGTCTGGAATTGCAGAAAACCGCGGTATTGGCGCCGATACGGCAGTCCGCGCCAAGCCGAATCCGCCGCGCGCGAGGCAGTTCGGAGCAGTCAATTGGCGCGGGTTGTGGACGCTGTATCATCGTGAGGTCAAACGCTTCCTGAAGGTGTTTACCCAAACACTGGCGGCCCCGATCGTCACCACGCTTTTGTTCTACACCATCTTCAGTGTCGCGCTGCAGAATCTTGTTGGGACTGTAGGCGGGACGTCGTTCACGGTTTTTCTGGCACCGGGCCTGATCATGATGACCATTTTGCAGAATTCGTTCGCCAACACGTCGTCTTCGATGATGACCTCGAAGATACAAGGCAACATTGTTGATGTGCTGATGCCACCCATCAGCCCGCTCGAGATGCTGTGCGGTTTTATTGGTGGGGGAGTTACGCGGGGCATGATTGTCGGAGTTTCGTCCACCATCGCGATGCTGTTCCTGGTTGACTTTCCGTTCCATAGCCCAGGTGCCATTGTGTTTTTCGCGTTGTCGGCGTCGATCATGCTGGCTTTGTTGGGAATGATGGGTGGGATCTGGGCCGAGAAATTCGACCATATGGCCGCCATCATCAATTTCGTGATTGTGCCGCTGTCGTTTCTTTCGGGGACGTTTTATTCGATCCAGAGGCTGCCGGAAACTTGGCAATATGTGGCCCAGTTCAATCCGTTCTTCTACGCCATTGACGGGTTTCGCTACGGTTTTATCGGGCAGGGCGATGTGCCCTTCTGGCTGGGCGCCTTGGTGATGATCGGTGTTGATCTGGTCCTCTTTCTAGTGGTGTATCGGATGCTTGTGACCGGCTACAAGCTCAAATCCTGACGGCATGATGACGATACCACCCGACACCCTGCTTGGCGGTACCCCGGTTGCCCGGCGATTCGGCCTGTTCAACTGGCGCGGCCTGGCGACGTTTTACGGGCGCGAAATGGCGCGCAGTTTCAAAATCTGGAAAATCACACTCGCCGCGCCGGCAATGCGGGCGGTGTTGTTTGCGAGCGTCTTTGGTCTGGCGATTGACCGGTCGGTCGCGACCATGGGCGGGTTGCCGTTTATGAGCTTTCTGATTCCAGGACTGATCGCGGTCGCGGCTCTGGAGCGTGCGTTTGAATCGAGCGCGTTCTCGATCGTCTACGACAAGGTGGAAGGTATCTTTGTCGACCTCGCGATGTTGCCACTGACCCCGGGCGAGATCGTGCTCGGGTTTGCCGCGTCAACGGTAAGCGGGTGTCTGATGGTCAGTACGGTTGTCTGGGCAGCACTGCTCCCGTTTGGCGGGGTAGTACCGCTGCATCCCTTCACGCTGGTATTCTTTGTCGCTATCGGCAGCCTGTTGATCGGCCTGTTCAGCCAAATCGCCGGATTGTGGGCGCGGAAATGGGATTACATCAACTCAGTGCAGACTTTTATCTTCCTGCCGTTTGTATATTTTTCCGGAGTTTTCTTTGCTCTCGACGCCCTGCCAGCCTGGCTCCAGCCCTTTGCACGGGCCAATCCGGTATTCTACATCGTGGACGGAATACGGTTTTCCCTGACCGGACAGGCTGACGCAGATCCACTGCTCGGTGCCGGGGTTTGCCTTGCTGTTGTGGTCGTGTTGTGGGGGTTGAGTTATCGACTTTTTTCAGTCGGTTATAGGATGAAAACCTGATCTGCCTGCGCCGTTGACTTCCGCTGCCCCATTTTCGATTATCACCGCCATTTCACGGTGCGATTTTACGCAACCGCTACCCATCTACTGGAGACTAAGATCATGAATGCGGTGATGCCGACATATGGTCACCCGACCGTTTCGTTCGAAAAGGGTGAAGGCGCCTATTTGTTCGACACGGAAGGGCGCCGATATCTCGATTTTGCAGCCGGGATCGCAGTCAATTCGCTGGGGCACAGCCACCCGCACCAGGTGGCCGCGCTGAAGGATCAGGCCGAGCGGCTCTGGCATGTCTCGAACCTTTATAACATTCCGGATCAGGTCCGCATGGCGGAGCGTCTGTGTGATCTGTCCTTTGCGGATGCGGTGTTCTTCTGCAATTCGGGAACGGAGGCGATGGAAGGCTCGGTCAAGGCCGCGCGGCGATTCCACGCGGCGAACGGGAATCCGGAGAAGTGGCGATCCATCACGCTGGAGAATTCGTTCCACGGGCGAACCCTGGCGATGTTGTCAGCGTCGAAAAACCCCAAACATCTCGACGGGTTTGGCGTTCCTGCTGATGGATTCGACATCGTGCCGGCCCACAACATGAACGCCCTGCGCGATGCGATCACGCCGGAGACTGCGGCGATCGTAATCGAACCGATCCAGGGTGAGGGGGGCCTGTTACCGCTTGAAGAAGCCTATCTGAAGGAACTTCGGGCGGCGGCGGACGAATTCGGCCTGTTGCTGGTGTTCGACGAGGTGCAAACGGGGTTTGGTCGGACCGGGCGGATGTTCGCACATCAATGGTCCGGCGTAACTCCGGACATCATGGGTTGTGCGAAGGGCATCGCCGGGGGTTTCCCCTGTGGTGCGATCTTGGCCACTCAGGCGGTTGCCGAGACCATGACGGCGGGAACCCATGGCAGCACGTTTGGGGGCAACCCCCTCGCCATGGCGGTCGCTAATGCAACGCTCGATGTGCTGACCGAAGATGGTTTCCTCGACACGGTGTCGCGCTCGGGCGCAGCGCTGATGTCAGGATTGGAAGCCTTGTCCGTAAAGCACGACACCGTTCTCGGTGGTGTGCGCGGCAAGGGGCTGATGATCGGGATGATCGTGCAAGAGCCCTATACGAATGCTGCTCTTGGTGCGGCGGCCCGCGACTTTGGCCTGCTGACGGTTGTGGCCGGTGGCAATGTCCTCCGGATGCTGCCGCCGCTGGTGATCGGAGACACTGAAATCAAAGAAGCCATCGACGCCATCGACAAGGCATGTGCGACCGTGGTCAGTGCGGGCCATGACTAAAGCAAATCACTTTCTCGATCTTGATCAGGTCGACGTCGATTCACTTCGGATGATGCTCACGGCTGGCGCGCGTATGAAAGCGGCGGGGGGCAACGAGACCGCCTTGCAGGGCAAGACATTGGCTATGGTGTTCGAGAAGCCGAGCACCCGGACCCGCGTGTCGTTCGAGGTTGCGATGCAATCGCTTGGCGGCAAAGTGGTTGTCCTTGAGCCTGAAGGCTCACAACTCGGCCGTGGCGAGACGGTTGCTGATACCGCACGAATTCTTTCCGAGTATGTCGATGTGATCATGTTTCGGACCTCGTCCGCGTACAAATTAATCGATATGGCAAACGCGGCCACTGTGCCGGTCATCAACGGACTAACCGATCGTTCCCACCCCTGCCAGATCATGGCCGATGTCATGACCTTCGAGGAAGTCTACGGGCCGATCGCTGGTCGGGTTGTGGCCTGGTGCGGGGACGCCAATAACGTTGCGAATTCCTGGATACACGCGTCGGCCCGGTTCGGGTTCGAGTTGCGGATTGCTGCGCCAGAAGGTTTCCGGCCGCCAGCTGATATTCTGGATTGGGCCGCGAAAAATGGTGGATCTGTGCGTGTGAGTGATGATCCGGTTGTCGCTGTGACCGGTGCAGATTGTGTTGTCACTGACACTTGGGTCTCGATGGGAGATGCCGAAGCCGACAAGCGACGCGCCACGCTCGAGCCGTTCCGGGTCGATGCTGCGCTCATGGCTCAAGCGTCGGATGACGCCATCTTCATGCATTGCCTGCCGGTCTATCGCGGTGATGAAGCCACTGCCGAAGTGGTGGATGGGCCGCAATCGGTGATTTGGACCGAAGCGGGCAATCGGCTGCATGCACAGAGAAGTATTCTCCTGTGGTGCTTGCTGGGGGGCGAGGGGCTTGCCTGATTCGGGATCGGTGCCCGATCGCGAACCTGCACGCTCGAACGACGATCTCGTTCAGCCATTTCAGCTCGAATCCGGTGGGCATGGGGAAGCCCGCCTGACCGGCCGAATGTCGCATCTGGGTTCGGTTGTCGACGATGTGCTCAACCGGCACGACTATCCCGAGCCGGTGGCCGAACTGTTGGGTCAGGCCATTGCGCTTAGCACGACCCTGGCTGCCGCTTTGAAGTTTGACGGCATATTCACCTTTCAGGCGCAGGGGGACGGACCGGTCTCGCTGCTGCTCGCCGATATTCAGACCCTCGACGGTGGCGAACGTTATGTCGTGCGCGGTTATGCAAATTACGACGCCGAGGCTGTCGCGGGCCACGCGGGTGCGCGCGCGCTTCTGGGAAAGGGCTATCTGGCCCTGACCGTCGATCAGGGGGCACATACGGATCGGTACCAGGGCATGGTTGAACTCGTCGGCGACACGCTGGCGGAATGTGCACAGCATTATTTTCGCCAGTCTCAACAGATGGATGCCGCGATCATGGTCTCGGCCGGCCGGGTCGGCGGACAGGCAGATTCGCCCTGGCGTGCGGGCGCCATGATGGTACAGCGGATTGCCGATAATCCGGATATACACAATCCGCCGGATGACGAAGCCGATACGTGGCGCCGCGTCATGATGCTCATGGCGACAGGCACCGACGCCGAAATCCTGGACCCCGAACTTTCTACCGAGCGTTATCTCTTTCGATTGTTCCACGAAGAAGGCGTTCGGGTGACCCCGTCCCGTCCCGTGTCGCGTGGCTGCCGGTGCTCGGAAGATCGTGTCTTCAATGTTTTGGTGCAGTTGACACACGACGAACTGTTCGACCTCGCCGATGAGGGCTGGCTCAGCGTCACCTGCGAATTCTGCAAGGAAACCTATCGGTTTACCCCGGAAGCGGTGGAAGAACGTGGGGTTGCCACGAATTTGCCCGAATCATCGTTAAACTAGGCGGTTCAGAATCCACGTCGAAATTCCGGGGAGGCACTATGATGTTCGAAATGAACCGCCGCGCCATGCTGGTCGGCCTGTCGGCCGTGGTGCTAACCGCCTGTAATACGCCACCGCCCAGCCCGCTATTTCCCGAACTCACCTTCACCCATCTGGCGCCAATCCGCCTGAATGTCGGCGCGCTCGAGATTGTGGATCGCTATTCCAACACCAGCCGGGCCAATGATGTGGCGCAGGGAATGCCTGTTCCCCCAGTCGTGGTGGCGCGCCAATGGGCGCGTGACCGCCTTGTGCCATCGGGAAAGGGTGGCGTTGTTGTGTTCACGATCACCGATGGTTCGGTCCTTGAAACACCCCTCACCCTAACAAAGGGCGTGCGCGGTGTGGTCACCAACGACCAGTCCGAACGCTATGATGGACGGCTGGCGGCCAAAATCGAAATCCGGGATGGTACCGGGCAGCGCACGGGCGAGGTGTCCGCCGAGGCCACGCGCAGCCGCACGGTGCCGGAAAATCTTTCCCTGAACGAACTAGACAAAGTGTGGTTTGAAATCACGGAATCTTTGATTGTCGATCTTGATCGAGAGCTCGACAGGGCGATCGCGCAGTTTCTGAGCCCCTTCGTAATCCGCTAGGGAATCGGGTTCCCTGAGGCTGCCCACGCCAGGAGCCGGTCGAGGAAGACGTTGCACGCGTCGAGTTCGCTTTGGGCGATCCATTCATCGGGCTGGTGCGCCTGGGCGATATCGCCGGGTCCGCAGAGTACGGTCGGGATGCCGTGTTCCTGATATTGGCTCGCTTCGGCGGTGTAGGCGACCGTATGTGTCGTGTTTGCGCCGGTCAGATGACGGGCCAGCCGTTCGGCCGGCGAGTCCGGATCCGGGCGCATTGGTGGCACCGCGGCAAGCGGCTGGATCGAAACACCCGCCAACGGGTTGAGCGCCTTGATCGCTGGGTGCATCTCGCTGTCGATGAAGTGTCGGACCCGCGCTTCGATGGCACCTGAATCGGTTTCTGGCAGCGGCCGGAACTCCCAGGAAACAGCACAGCGCTCGGCGATGATGTTGAGGGCTTCGCCGCCCTGGATAAGACCGATATTGAATGTCGCCCAGGGCGGGACGAAAGTGCTGTCCGCATCTGCATTCTTTTCCTGCTCGCGGGCGACCCCGTTTAGGAAGGTGATGAACTCAGCTGCCTGGACAATGGCGTTAACCCCGAGATGAGGCGCGCTGGAATGCCCGGCGACACCGGTAAACACCGTCTCGAACCCTCTGATTCCCTTGTGTCCGGTGACGATTTGCATGCTGGTCGGTTCCCCGACAATGGCGATGGTCGGCATCGGTATTGTGTCGCCCAGGCGGGCGATCATGCGGCCGACGCCGATGCATCCGACTTCCTCGTCATAGGACAATGCGATGTGGATCGGTGTTTTGAGGTTTGCGGCGATCAAGTCCGGCACTCTGGCCAGGACCGCCGCGATGAACCCCTTCATATCGGCTGTGCCGCGGGCAAAGTGGCGCACCGCACCGTTGACCGTGCGGGTATCCATCACAAACGGATCACTGGTCCAGTCCTGCCCTGTGACCGGGACAACGTCGGTATGGCCGGACAGGACGACGCCGCCAGGGATATCCGGTCCGATCGTGGCCAGCAGATTGGATTTTGTGTTGTCGTCGCTTTCGACGCGCTGGGTCGAAACCCCATGGCGCGCCAGATATTCTTCGACGAACTCGATCAGGTTGAGGTTGGATTTGTGAGACGTCGTGTTGAAGCCGATCAGCTGCGCCAGAATTTCGAGAGTTCGATCGCCCGCGTCCGACATTCCTAGGTTCTCCAGAATGCGGGTGTGAGGATCACCAGCACGGTGAACAATTCAAGCCGTCCGAGAAGCATGCCCGCAGACAACATCCATTTTGCAGCGTCCGGCAGATCCGCAAAGGTCCCGCCCGGGCCGATTATGGAGCCGAGTCCCGGCCCGACATTGGAGATCGCGGTCGCCGCGCCCGACAAGCTGGTGACGAAGTCGAGGCCCAGCGAGCTCAGACCAAGGGAAAGCAGGATGAACACCAGGATATAGAAGAACACAAAGCCCAGAACCGAGAGAGCGATCTCCTCGGTTACCGGGTTGCGATTGTAATGGGGAATGAACACGCCATGGGGTTGCAGCAGTCGTTTAATCTGGATCGAGGCGATGGCGTAGAGAACCTGGAAACGGAACACCTTGATCCCGCAGGTGGTTGAGCCGGCGCATCCACCGATGAACATCATCACAAAGAACAAAATCATCGGGAAGGTGCCCCAGGTGTCGAACGCCGCGGTGGCGTAACCTGTGCCGGTGATCACGGAGACACTGTTGAAGGCGGCGGCCCGGATCGAGACGCCGAGGCCAAGCTCCTGGGACAGGTAGAGGGACAGGCTGATAAGCGAGACCACCCCGATGACGATGGCCAGGAACCAGCGGACCTGGGAATCCCGAAACAAGCTGGCGGGCCGGCCGCGGGCGGCCTGCAGATACAGCACAAAGGGCAAGGACCCGGTGATCATGAAGGCGATGGCGATGATGTCGATCGCGGCATTGTCGAACACACCGATACTGGCATCCGAGGTCGAGAAGCCGCCGGTTGCGATCGTGGTCATAGCGTGGGCCACGGCGTCAAATCCGGGCATCCCGGCGATCCAGTAGCCGAGCGCGCAAACCAGCGTGAGAGCGAGGTAGATCGAACCGATCGCTGTCGACGTCTGGGCAGCGCGCGGCAAGACCTTCTCGGCAGTGTCCGAGCTCTCCAGCCGGAAGATCTGCATGCCGCCAACCTGCAGCATGGGCAGCACCGCCACGGCGGTCACGATGATACCGATACCCCCAAGCCACTGCAGCAGCGCACGCCAGAGCAGGATGCCGGGTGGGGCGGCGTCGAGCCCGATGATCACGGTCGAGCCGGTGGTGGTGATCCCTGACATGGCTTCGAAGAAGGCGTCGGCAAAGCTCAGGTTCAGCCCGGCAAACGCGAAGGGTAGTGCCGCGAAGACGGTCATGCCGAGCCAGCTTGCCGTGGTCAGCACGAAGGCTTCGCGGATGCCTATCTTCATGTCGCCGCCGCGCATGGTCAGGATCAGGGACACCCCGATAAACAGGGTCAGGCCCGCCGATGCGGCAAAGACCTGCCAGTCGCGATGCCCGGTTGCGGCATCGACCAGCGCGGGCAGAACCATGGCGATGGAGAGCGTCGTCAGCAGGACGCCAAGGATAAAAAGAATGGGGCGAAAATTGAGCACGAGGGAAACTGCACGGCTGTAGCCGTGTCCACTATTCCTGGGGCTTAAAGGGCTTATTAAGGCGGATGATTGGGGAAAACAACCCGTCTGTCCAGCACTGAGCGTAGTTTATCCGATGGCGCTCGAGGACGGATTCCCGATGAAAGATAGGAATTCCCGACGCGTGTCGGAGCCTTGTCGGAAAGTGCCGCGCATGGAGCTGGTCACCATCCGAACCCCGGGTTTGTGTACCCCGCGGGTGGTCATGCATTGGTGTTCCGCTTCGATTACCACGGCGACCCCGTTGGGTTCGAGGACCTCGCTGATGCAATTAGCGATCTGTGCGGTCAATTTTTCCTGTATTTGCAGGCGTTTGGCGAAGGCGTCGGCGACCCGGGCCAGCTTGCTGATCCCGACCACTCGCTTGTTGGGCATGTAGCCGATATGGATTTTCCCGATAATTGGCGCCAAGTGGTGCTCGCAATAGGATTCCAGGTGGATATCGCGCAGCACGACCATTTCGTCATAGCCCTCGACCTCCTCAAAGGTCCGCTCGAGAAACGCGACAGGATCTTCACGATAGCCGACAAACCATTCCTCGAAGGCCCGCGCGACACGTGCGGGCGTATCCAGAAGGCCTTCGCGCGTGGGGTCATCACCCGCCCAACGGAGCAGGGTGCGCACAGCTGCTTCGGCTTCGCTGCGGTCATGGGCGGTCATGTTCTGGGGATTGTCTTCTGACATTGTCTGTTCCGTGCTAGGCAGGGCTGGCGGTGGGGCCAAAGTTTCTCATACGCCGGAAATGCCTAATTTAGGCCGGTCTGCGCCTAAGTCTAGTTCGGGCGCACAACCTGGTGCGGACTGTCGAGCGAAAAGGCGGGGATATCGACCTCGATCATGTCGCCGTCATCGGTCTGCATCCCGTAGGATCCGACCATAATTCCAGACGGGGCGTTCAGGGGTGTCCCGCTGGTGTATTCAAAGGTTTCGCCCGGTTCGAGGACCGGCTGTTCACCAACCACACCGGCGCCGCGGACTTCCTGAACCAGCCCGTTCGCGTCCGTGATGCGCCAATGGCGCGAGCGCAGTTGAACCGTTTCCACGCCATCATTCTCTATCCGGACCTGATAGGCCCAGACATAGTGATCTTCCTCGGGTTCGGATTGGTCCTCGAGATAGATCGGCGTGACGGTAACGGATATATTTTTCGTCTTCTGGGTGTACATGGGCCTGTCGTTTCTGGGCCCCCGGGACGTATCGGGAGGCCGTTGCGGCGGGATTTGGCAACATGATGGGGCAAAAGTCCAGTGCGGCACAGTGCGCAGGAAAACACGCTCAAAACGACCGGCCTGCGGTCTGGTTTGTTGCGCGAGCCCGCACCTTCACGATAGAAAGACTCACGCGCGGCGGGTGTAGCTCAATGGTAGAGCAGAAGCTTCCCAAGCTTACGACGAGGGTTCGATTCCCTTCACCCGCTCCAGCCGCCGCCATTTTCATGAAAACCCCGTCCTGCCAATGAATTCCGGCTTGTTGGGGCAATTAGTCAGCACTATGATCATGACGCTGACTAGTTACGACATGCGAGAATTTTATGACCACAAAACCAATTCTCATCGCCGGGGGCGGCATTGGCGGGTTGTCGGCCGCGCTTGGGCTCGCAGGCAAAGGGTTTAAGGTCGTCGTCTTCGAGAAGGCCTCGAAGTTTGGCGAGATCGGCGCGGGGATCCAGCTGGGGCCGAATGCGTTTCATGCGTTCGACTATTTAAGAGTCGGTGAGTGGGCGCGCGAAAAAGCCGTCTACGTGGACTATTTGCGGCTCATGGATGCGGCGGACGGAGAACTAATTCTCGACATCCCCCTCGATGCGCCGTTTCGCGAACGGTTTGGCAATCCCTATGCGGTGGTTCATCGCGGAGATTTGCACGGTGTGCTTCTGAAAGGTTGCGAGGAAAGCCCTCTTATCGACCTGCAGGTCAGCAGTGAGGTGGTTTCCTATCAACAGGATGACGCGGTGGTTCAGGTGCGGCTTACCACCGGCGAAACCTTTGACGGGCGGGCGCTGATCGGCGCCGACGGCTTGCGCTCCCATGTGCGCGGTCAGCTTGTGGGAGATGGGGCGCCGCGGGTGTCCGGGCATTCTACCTTTCGGGCGGTGATCCCGACGGAAAAAATGCCAGAGGATCTGCGCTGGAATGCGGCGGCTCTCTGGGCCGGTCCGAAATGTCATATCGTTCACTACCCGCTCTCGGGCTGGAAGTATTTCAATCTCGTCGTCACCACCCATGACGATGCCCCTGAGGCGGTGACGGGAAAGCCGGTGGCGCGGGAAGATGTGCGCCGGCACTTCACCCATATCAGCGAGAAGATTCGCCGGGTGATCGAAACCGGGGATGACTGGAAGCTGTGGGTTCTGTGTGACCGGGACCCCATCGACACCTGGGTCGAGGGCAATGTGGCGTTGCTCGGGGATGCCGCCCATCCGACCCTTCAGTACTACGCTCAGGGGGCCTGTATGGCGATGGAGGATGCGGTCTGTCTGTCCCATTTGCTCGACCGTCACCGGGACGATCTGAATGCCGGTCTGGTCGCCTATCAGGAGGCGCGTATCGTGCGGACGGCGCGGGTCCAGCTGGGCTCACGCGCGATCGGCGATCACGTCAATCATGCGGAAGGGGTGCATGCGCGGGTTCGCAATGAGATACTGCGATCGCTCTCGCTCGAGGATACGTACGATCGTATTGAATGGCTGTATGGGAATCACGGTCTGTCCGGTCTGGAGGATTGAGCTCATGCCCCGAGAAGAGGCCTCTCAATGCGATATATTTGCAGAGGTTCAGGCGTCGCCCGGACATCTGTTGCGGCGGTTCCAGCAGATTGCGGTTTCGATGTTCCTCAAGGAGTGTCGGGAATACGATCTGACCCCGCTCCAATATGCAGCGCTGGCAGCGTTGTCGGTCTCTGATCCTCTCGATCAGGTAACCCTCGGGGGAATGATCGCGCTGGACCGGACCACGATCGGCGTCGTGATCCGCAACCTTGAGGCCCGTGAACTGGTGGTGCGCGAAACGTCGACGCGGGACCGACGCTCGAAGATGATCCGGATTTCGCCTGCGGGAACGGCCCT
Source organism: uncultured Alphaproteobacteria bacterium (assembly GCA_964276015.1). Lineage (GTDB taxonomy): Bacteria > Pseudomonadota > Alphaproteobacteria > UBA6615 > UBA6615 > JABJAG01. The sequence goes on from CAXYDO010000003.1 coordinate 41,051, forward strand.
GCTCACCGAAGTGCGCCCGCTGGTGGAGAACGTACAGACGCGGTTGCTGGCGCCGTTGGCGATCGAAGAGCAGGATCAGCTGGTGGCGCTAATGCAACGCGTGGTAGTGGCCCACAACCAGGAAAGCCGGGCCCCGCTCCGTCCCTAGGGTGTCTGTCATCTTGGGCTGTTGGGCGTGCTGGGATATAGTGTCGGTCTCACGAACAACGATGCTGGAGAGCCCGATGCGTACAATCGATATTTCTCCCGAAGACATGGCCAAGCGTGTCTCACGGTTCAATGAGTTGAAACCCCTGCGGGCCGCCGAAAGCCTCGACATGCCCCAGGAAGCCAAGGATATCATCTATTCACGTGAACTCCTGTCGGTGATCGGCCTTGAGGGCGATGTTGATACGCCGGTCAATCAGGGAGCCCCGATCCTTGGCGCCGGTGGGATCACCATGACCCATGCGAAGTGTCCGGTCGGGACAGGCCCCTCTCTTCACACCCATCAGCAGACGTTCGAAACTTTTACGGTGCTCCGGGGACGATTCGAGGTGACGTGGAACGATGACGGCGCCCAGCGCGTTGAACTCGACGAGTTCGACACGATCTCTGTGCCACCGGGCGTCTGCCGCGCGTTTCGGAATATTGGAGACGAAGAGGGATTAATGCAGGTGGTGATCAGCGGCGGGGTGCACGATATGAAGGATATCGACTTCACCAAGGAGATCGCCGAACAGCTCGCATCTTACGGCGATGATGTGGTGGGGCAGTTCGAGGCCCGCGGCATGACGTTTACCGCCGGTAAGGATTCAAGCTAGCGCCCGGTCGTCAATACGGCGCCAGCTCAGCGGCCATCCGGGGCCCCGAACCGGGATCAACCCTTCGTCGGAGTCTATTCGGGGTCCGGTTTCGCCCGGTTTGCCTTGTAAACCGAGTAGTAGTTCCCGGCAAATATAAGCCCGGCACCGGCGAGCACGAGCAATCCGGTTGATTCGCTGTAAAGCGCGTAGCCCACCAGCACGATGAGCGGCAGCCGCATGAAGTCCATGGGGACAACGATGGTTTGGTCGGCCAGCGAAAGTGCGTTCGCGGTGCAGTAATGGGCTGATAGCCCGACCGCACCCACCGTCAGCAGCCAGAACAGTTGCAGCAGGTCGGGAGTGGTCCAGACGAAGGCCGACAAAATGACTCCCAGCGGGAACTGAATAATCGTCATGTAGAGCAAAATGGTCAGGGGTGAATCTGTCCGGGTCAGGAACTTGGTCACGGTAAGCACGATCGCGAACCCAACCGCTGCCCCCAGAACGGCGAAGGCCCCCGTGTCGATCACGGCCATACCGGGGCGCAGGATGACCAGAATTCCCGTGAAGCCAAACACCAAGGCAACAATGCGCCCACGATTGAGCCGCTCCCCGAGGAACAACACGGCAAGAATGGTGGCCCAGATGGGTGCGGTAAATTCGATGGCAAAGACTTCTGCCAGGGGCAGGAGCCCAATCCCGGTGATCCAGCCGAGCTGAGCGCCAAAATGTACCAGATTGCGGCCGAACTGGAGTTTGATATGGGCGGTGCGCCAGATCGGTTTTCCGACCCGTAAAACTATCGGCAGCAGAATGATCAACGCGCCGATGCTGCGGAACAGCATGATTTCGAAGCTGTGAACCTCTCCCGAAAGTTCCCGAACAGCGATCGCCATCACGGTGAAGGATAGCAGCGTGCCGGTCATCCAGAACACGGCCTGGATGATGGGTGTCACCGGCGGTTTTGCCGCTTTTGTGCCCGGTTTGGTCAGCCGAGTTGGTCCACGCCGAGATCGCTGGCGACCTTGGCGAGATTGACCAGCAGCGGTTCGGGCAACGGGATACCTTCGGCGGTGCGTTCGGCATAGGCGGCGTGGGCGGATTCACCGGGCAGGCGAACCCGGTCGACCCCGGCCATGGTCGGGGAGCCCTGCATCTGGCCAATCACATCGTCGATTTCACGTTTGAAATCGGCCGGATCGATGAAGGCTGAAATATTGATCGCCAGATAGAACTGGCCGGTATTGGTCACCGATTTCGGATCGGAGTTCATGTCGACCACGTTGCGGCCGAAATTCGCGCCGTTCAGGGTGCCGCCCAGAATGCCGAAAATCAGCGCCAGTCCATACCCTTTCGGGCCGCCGATCGGCAGCAGGAAGCCGGTATCGGATTTGCTGGCATCCGTGAGCGGGGTGCCGTCGCGGTTGATCATCCAGCCTTCGGGCATCTCCAGCCCGCGCTGGGCGTAGACCTTAACCTTGCCGTAGGAGGTCACCGTCGTCGCCATGTCGAGAATGATGGCGTTTTCCTTGTCGCCGGGAATCGAAACTGCGATCGGGTTGGTCGAAAGCAGCATTTCCGTGCCACCCCAGGGCGGCAAATGGTTGGCGCTGCCGACCGCCACATAAAGCCCGATCATATCATGCTCCAGCGCCATGTTCGAATAGACCGAAGCGGCCCCGGCATGGTTCGAATGATGCAGGCCGACCCAGCCGACGCCCGCAGTCTTGGCTTTTTCGATCGCCAGGTCCGCAGCCTTCTTAACCACCAGATGACCCATGCCGTTATCGCCGTCGAGCAGCGCGGTCGCGGCGAATTCACGGTCGACCTTCATGTCGGGGGTTGGGTTGAAGCCGCCGGCCTTCAGGCGACTGATATATCCGGGTAGCCGGAAGATACCGTGGGAATCCTTGCCCAGCATGTCTGCTTCCGCCATCAGATGGCCGACGGTTTTGGCGTCTTCGGCGGGTAGTCCGGCGGCCGCAAAGCAGCGCGCCATGAAGACCTCTATCTGGTCGCGGGTAAATCGCTGCATCATCATAGCGTCATTCGGCATCTTGGTCTTCCCCCAAATAAATAAGTTCTCGTGGGCGCACCATAGACGGAAAACCCGGTGTAGGGGGAGAGGGAGAACGCCTATACTGTGATGACAGGGAGGCACAGCCATGGCCATCAATAGTCAGACAGGTTCACTTCAATCGCTCGCCGTTGCACTGCGAGACGGCACGGTTTCAGCGCGCGCGCTGGCCGAATCGGCGATCGAAAACCACGAAGCCCATAACGCGACGCTCGCGGCCTACAAGACCTGGGAGCCGGATCGGCTGCGCGCCGAGGCTGATGTTGCCGATGGCGCGCTGGCGGTCGGAATCGATCTCGGGCCGATGCAGGGCATCCCGGTTTCGGTCAAGGATCTGTACGGCGTGCGCGGTTATCCCACGTTCGCCGGGAGCCCCCGTGAGTTGCCGCCAGAATGGCAGCACGAGGGTCCGGTGATCCAGGCGTTGCGTGGCCAGCTCGCCACCGTTACGGGCAAGACCCACACGGTGCAGTTCGCCTTCGGGGCGCTCGGCACCAATCCCCATTGGGGGACCCCGCGCAATCCGTGGGACTCCAAAGATCATCGCGCCCCTGGCGGGTCGAGTGCGGGAGCCGGTGTCAGTCTGTGGGAAGGCTCAGCCCTGTTGGCGCTGGGCACGGACACGGCGGGCTCGGTGCGTATGCCCGCTAGCATGACCGGGACAGTCGGGGTGAAAACCACCGCTGGCCGCTGGTCCATCGAAGGCATTTCGCCCCTGAGCCCGACCCTCGATACCCCCGGCACGCTGACGCGCACCGTGGAGGATGCAGCCCTGGCCTTTTCCGTGATTGACCCAACGACCGCGGCGGACCCGGATACGTTCCTGACCGCGGTCGACCGGGCCGATGTGGGGGATTTCCGGATCGGCGTGTGCGAAGCATTCTTCGACGATTGTGAACCGGGTATTGCCGAAGGGGTGCGTGCCGCCCTGGCCGAGCTCGAAGCGGCCGGAGCACGCCTCGTCGACATCACCATCCCGCATCTGGATGAGGTTGATACGATTTTCCGCACCGGCGGATTATCAGCTTATGAGTTCGCCGGCTTTATCAGTGACGTGCTGCCTGATTTCATCGCTGATCTGGACCCGATGGTGGGCTCGCGCTTCGACAAGATGACGGCGATGGCCGCGAGCGACTATTTGATCCGCCGCCGCCGGCTTGAGGTCCTGACCCGGGAAGCCCATGCGGTCATTTCTGACGTGCACGCTGTGGTCGGACCAACCATCGCGATTACTCCGCCACGCATCGAAGATGTGCGTGAACCCTCGCCTTATATGAAGGCCAATCTGATGGCGGCGCGAAATACTACCGTGGTCAATTTGCTGACCATGTGCGCGGTGACGATGCCGGTTGCGCTGGATGCAGCCGGGATGCCGGTGGGACTGCACATTGTTTGCCCCCAGGGAGATGATGGACTGTCTATTGCGATCGCGCGCGCCTTCGAAAAGCAGCTTGGCACGGCTCGCGAACGTCTCGGGCCGCCGCCACTCGGAGTCTAAGGCCGGTCTGCCTTCGCCAGAATACGTTCCATCGAGCGCAGGACCGGTAGTTCGATCAGCTTGTTGTCGAGAACGACCAATCCTGAATCGGCTTCAGCAAAAGCAGCGACGACCTTTCGGGCGTAGGCGATTTCGTCTTCGCTGGGCGAGAATATCTCGTTGATGATGCCTATCTGCTTGGGATGGATCGAGCCTTTGCCGGTGTAGCCGAGCCGGGCGCTGGCTTCGGCTTCCTGGCGCAATCCAGCTTCGTCACCCAGATCGAGCCAGGGCACGTCGATCACGTCGATGCCCGCAGCTGCTGCGGCGTGGACAACCCGCGAGCGTGCATAAAGCAGTGGTTCCCAGCCATAGGCGCAGCGCAGATCAGCGGCCAGATCGACCCCGCCGAAAAGCAGCGCATCCACCCGGTCGCTGGCCTGGGCGATTTCATAGGCCGCGTCGAGGCCGGGATTGGTTTCGATAATAATCTGCAGCCGGGTCGAATGGCCGGCCGCATCCAGCGCGTCGGCGACCCGAAGGACCTCTTCGGGATTGTTGACCTTTGGCATCATGAGCGCCGGAGGCGGGGTTTTGCTTGTGAGCACAGCTGCCAAATCAGCCTCACCTTCGGGGGAACCGAGCACGTTGATACGCACTATCCGCTCCACGTCGTCATCGGCCTGGGGTTGAGCAAAAATGCCGAGCATGTTTTCGCGCGCGATATCCTTGTGCTGCGGGGCGACGCCGTCTTCCAGTTCGACGCAGACGATATCTGCACCTGAGGCCAGAGCTTTGCTGAACATCGAGGGATCGGTGCCGGGCGAAAAGATAAAACTACGGCGGGACTGAATGACGGCCATGTTTGGTTTCCTGCTTGTGTTTCTTTGTCGTCGTTGGTGCGCGGCTTTAAGGCTCTCAGAATAGTTCGTTCTGGTGACCACGGCCAGTCAGTGCCTCCGAATTGGATGGGGACGGGTTTGTGGTCCAAAGACGCCATGCTAACGTCCGCGCGCGCTCGCATCGGGCAAATCAATTGAATAAAATGGGGAGTGGAATCCAATGTTGAATGTTGCTGTTGTTGGGCTTGGCTGGTGGGGCGCACATGTTGCGGGTTCCCTCAAATCCAGCCGGAAGCTCAATGTTATTCGCGGCGTCGAGCTCAAGCCGACCGCGGCCATTCGCAAGCTCGCGAAGGAAAAGGATTTCAAGCTTCTGACCGACTATCAGGACGTGCTGGATGATCCGGAAGTCGAAGGTGTCATTCTGACGACCCCCCATTCCACCCATGAGGAACTGGTGCTGCGCGCGGTCAAGGCAGGCAAGCAGGTCTTCTGCGAGAAGCCATTGTCACTGACCGCGGCCAGTGCGAAGCGTATGGTCCGCGCCTGCGAAAAGAAGGGGCTTGTACTCGGCCTGGGACATGAGCGCCGCTACGAAACGGCGATGGAAAAACTCGCCGACATGGTGGCTAAGAAAGAACTCGGTACGATCACACTGGTGGAAGGCAACTTCTCCCATGACAAGTTCAAGCCGATGAAAAAGGACAATTGGCGCGGCAACCCGAAGGATGCTCCCGCGGCTGGCTGGACTGGCATGGGCGTGCATTTGACGGATCTGTTCATCAGCATGTTTGGTCCGATCCAGAAAATTCGTGCGATATCCGATCGCCGTATTCTGAACCTGCCCAGTGGTGACGTTGCGTCCACCCAGTTCACTTTCAAGGACGGCACGATGGGCACGATCAATGTGGTTTCCGCCACGCCGTTCTATGGTCGCCTGACAGTCTTTGGCGACAAGGCCTGGGTCGATATCCATGAAATGGCCCACCCCGAGAACCCGGGTGACACGCATATGTATATTGGTACGGCCGACGGCAAGCGGACCAAGAAGGTCTACAAGCCCCGGGACACGGTGCGGATGAACTTCGAGGCCTGGGCCGATGCGGTTTCGGGCAAGAAGCCCTATCGCTTCACCAATGAAGAGCGGATCGCCAATGTGGCCGTGCTCGAAGCGCTGTCGATTTCGACCAAATCCGGCAAGCCCGAACGCGTCCGTAACTAGCCGTTGATGTCGGGACCGGTTCGATGAAATTTGGGTTGTTCGGTGGCGCGTCCTCGCGCCGCGGCGGCGTCGCACGCGACAGCACCCAGGGCTATCGGGATTTCATCGACTACATCGTTGAGGCCGAGGATCTGGACTACCATTCGGTCTTCCTGGTCGAACATCACTTCACCGGTTTTGGGCAAGTCTCCGCCTCGCTCAACCTGCTGACTTATCTTGCGGCGCGGACCCAGCGCATGCGGCTGGGAACGGCTGTGGTAGTGCTGCCCTGGCATAACCCGGTATTGCTCGCTGAGCAGGCGGCCACGGTCGATTTGCTCTCGGGGGGCCGCCTCGATTTCGGCGTCGGCAAGGGTTACCGCGCCAATGAGTTTCACGGCTTCAACGTCAAGGCGGACGAGGCGCAGGAGCTGTTCCTCGAATCCCTCGAAGTCATCCGCCGGGCCTGGCGGTCGGAAGAGCGCTTTACCCATATTGGCAAGCACTGGACCTTTCAGGACATTGTCGTTGAACCACCGCCGATTCAGCGTCCGCATCCACCGCTCTGGTTGGCGGCGGGCAGTGAGGAAGGTCTGAACTGGGCTGCGCAGAATGAGTTCAATCTGTTGCTCGACCAGATCGCGTCCTTCGACATAATCCAGCAACGTTTTGCGACCTATCGCACCGCGGTTGAGGCCACGGGCCGGGTCTTTGATCCGATGAATGTTGCTGTGGCCCGTGCGCTCCACATCACCCGCAATGACGCGGAACGGGAGGCAGCGCACCAGCAGCGCTCCCGCCTGCTCAGCGGTATTTCGCGTTTGTCCCGTATTCGTGAAGGCGGTGGGCCCCAATCCACCATGCTGCAATACAACGACACCCGTTTGGCGACCGAGGAAGGCGCGCTGATCGGCCCGCCTGAGGAAATCATCGCCCGGCTGCAGCGCATGCGCGATGGCGGGATCGAATATGTCCTGCTAATCGACATCACCGGATCGCGGGATTCCCTGCGAACCTTCCGCGACGAAGTGATGCCCGCGCTGGCCTGAAGAGTGCCTTCCCTACTATCCTTCGAGACGACCGCGATGCGGTCTCCTCAGGACGAGGATGTGGGGGAATGCTGGGCCTCATCCTTCGAGACGGCCGCGATGTGGTCTCCTCAGGATGAGGATGTGGGGGAATGCTCGGCCTCATCCTTCGAGACGGCCGTGATGTGGTCATCCTCAGGATAAGGATGTGGGGAAATGTTCGGCCTCATCCTGAGGAGGCGCGAAGCGCCGTCTCGAAGAATGCTTGGGACCGAACACAAAAAAGGCCGCACAAATCGTGCGGCCCTTTCTGTTTGTCGGTCGGTGGAACTGGCTTACTTGGACTTGCCGTTCCAGCTGACAACCTTGTTCTTATGCTTGCCCAGGCCGTCGATCCCCATGGTGATGACGTCACCAGGCTTCAGGAATTGCGGCTTCGGCTTGATGCCAAGGCCAACACCCGAGGGCGTGCCCGAGTAGATCACGTCACCCGGGTACAGGGTGATCATGTTGCTGAGATAGCTGATGATCTCGGCGCAGGAGAAGATCATGTCCTTGGTGGTCTCTTCCTGCTTGCGTTCGCCGTTGACGTCGAGCCAGACATTGAGGCGCTGCGGGTTGGGAACCTCGTCAGCGGTCACCAGCCACGGGCCGAGCGGACCGAACGTGTCCGAGCTCTTGCCCTTGACCCACTGGCCGCCGCTTTCGATCTGATACTTGCGCTCGGAAACATCATTACCGGCGGCATACCCGGCGACATATTTCAGCGCGTCCTTCTTGCTCACATACTGCGCCTTGCGGCCCATCACGAAGCAAAGCTCGACTTCCCAATCGCCCTTTTTGGCGCCCTTCGGCAGAATGATGCGGTCATTCGGGCCGGTCAGCGGGCAGGTCTTGGTGAAGAGGATCGGCTCGGAAGGGACCTTCATGCCGGCTTCGGCGGCGTGCTTGGCGTAGTTCAGGCCGATGGCGAAAACGCGACGCTCGACAACCGGGGACCCAATGCGCGGACGACCCTTCACCAGCGGCAGGCGCTTGGGGTCGCGCTTGCGGATCGCGGCGAGACCGCGGGGCGAAAGCACGTCCGGCGTGATGTCGTCGATGACTTTCGACAGGTCGCGGATGTTTCCGTTGTCATCCAGAAGGCCTGGCTTCTCTTTACCGGCCGGTCCGTAGCGCAAAAGTTTCATAGATCGTCTCTCCTGTGATCAAAGTGGCCGAGTAGTTGACGACCGTTTATTCGAATCTCGGCGCGTGTTGTAACCCGCTTCGTCGGGGTTGCAAACTGTTCCTTTGGCAGAAACGCCACGTATTGTAAGGAGTCGGGACGGGTCAGATGGCCGTTCGACTAGCGGAAGTTGTTGAGATTGAGCTCGAGGCTTTCGCCGAGCCACATCGCGTGGGTCGAGTGATCGGCGAGATCATCACCGGTTTCTGGGTGGACGAGAATCGTCAGATCGCGCCGGTTCAATGCCAGCCAGGGCACGAGGGTTGCGAAGAGGTCCGCGGGGAAAGCCACCTGGTAGCTCCAGCTCGGGTGGGGTCCGACGGGCTTGTCGCGCCAGCGGCCCAGCACGGTGTCGAACCTTGTATCGATCCCGGCACGGACCATCTCGGCATCGGCCTTGGTGGACGCATCGTAATATACATGCGCGTGGTAGCCGGTGATGTCTGAAGCGTCATGGGTCATGGGAGAAACCTAGTTCGTGCGGGTCATTGGTCAATCGCATTCGCAGTGTTTTTGACAAAATTCTCCAGACTTGCTGTTGACGGCCCGAGAACCGGCTTGGTTTACTCTCCTCGACTGCCGCGCGTGGCGTATCAAGCTAGGCGTGCTTCGATCTGTGGTTGGGACAATTTGTGAGACACTTTCTTGCATTGTGCCAGTAGCGGGGAGGCGTCCCGACGGCGCGGTCAAACGGGATGCAGGCGCCAACGGGAGATGCGCCGTGACTGCCTTCAGTACCGAGCCGGTAATTCTGGACGCGCATCCGCGTGACCGGGACCAGCTGCTGAATCATTTTAATTGGGTGCGTGGCGAGACTGAACGGCTTGCGGCACCGCTATCGGCGGAGGACCAGGTGGTCCAATCGATGCCCGATGCCAGTCCGACGAAATGGCATCGCGCGCATATGACGTGGTTCTTCGAGACTATGATCCTGACCCCGTATCTCTCGAATTATGAGCCGCTCGATCCGCATTACACTTTTCTGTTCAATTCTTATTACGACACGGTCGGCGCGCGCCATCCGCGTCCCGACCGTGGGCTCCTCACCCGTCCCACAAATGATCAGGTGACGGCGTACCGGGTACACGTGGACGCGGCGATGTGCCGGTTGATTTCCGATGCTACCGAAGATGTATGGGCCGAAGCTGCGCCGCTAGTGGCGCTGGGACTGCATCACGAGCAGCAACATCAGGAACTTATCCTGATGGATATTTTGCACGCATTTTCCTGCAACAGCGTTGCCCCGGCCTATCAGGCCTATCGCGCGGCCCCTGCGCGCAAGGCCCCGGAGCTTGTTTGGCACGATCACGATGGTGGACTGGTCGAAATCGGCCACACCGGGGCGGCCTTCGCTTTTGACAACGAAGGGCCACGCCACACGGTGCATCTGGAGCCATTCCGGCTGGCCTCGCGGCTGGTGACGAACGGTGAGTGGAAGGGTTTCATCGCCGATGGCGGATATCAGCGTCCTGAACTCTGGTTGTCTGATGGATGGGCAAGCGTTGGCGCCGAAGGATGGGAGGCGCCGCTTTACTGGCAGCAGGGCGATGATGAATGGCAGAGCATGTCCCTGTCCGGACTGCAGCAGCTCAATGATCAGGCGCCGGTCTGCCATGTCAGCCTTTACGAAGCCGACGCCTTCGCACGCTGGTGTGGTAAACGTCTTCCGCGTGAAGCGGAATGGGAAGCTTTTGCCGCGACACTTCCGGTGGGAGGAAATTTCCTCGGTTCCGGTGTGTTGCGAACAACCCCCGCGACCGGAGAGGCCGACGACCTGCCGGAGCAGATGTTTGGTGACGTCTGGGAGTGGACACAGAGCCCGTATGTCCCATATCCTAGGTTTAGGCCGGTGACCGGTGCTGCCGGCGAGTACAATGGAAAATTCATGGCCAATCAGTTTGTTTTGCGCGGCGGCGCCTGCGTGACCCCCGAGGGGCATACGCGCGCGACCTACCGTAATTTCTTTTATCCCCCCATGCGTTGGATGTTTTCAGGTGTCCGTCTGGCAGACGACCGATGAGTGGTGCACCGGCGGAGGCCCTGGGCCCGCTGCACGACTATGTCGAGTACGACCACGCAACGGATAATTTTCTCCAAGAAGTCCTCGCGGGTTTGCGGCAGCCGGTTAAACGTTTGCCGAGCAAGTACTTCTACGATGAGCGCGGTTCTCAGCTTTTCGACGATATTTGCGAGTTGCCCGAGTACTACCCGACCCGCACAGAAATGGCATTGCTGCGGGATATTTCCGCTGATGTTGCTGCCCTCGTGGGTGAGGGTGCCACGGTAATAGAGTTCGGCAGCGGGTCGAGCACCAAAATCAGAATTCTGCTTGATGCACTCGACTCACCCCTGGCCTATGTGCCGGTCGATATTTCGCGCGAGCATTTGTTGATGTCGGCCAAGGGGCTGGCGGGCAACTATCCGGATCTTCGGGTGGTGCCAGTTTGTGCGGATTACACGCAACCGTTCGAGGTGCCGCAAATTGACGGCGAAAAGGTCCGCGCCGGGTTCTTCCCCGGCTCGACGATCGGTAATTTTACCCGCAGTGAGGCGATTTCCTTCCTGCAGGCCGCGGCCACGGATCTGGGGCACAATAACGGCCTGCTGATCGGCGTCGATCTGCGCAAGGATGTTGAGACCCTGCGCGCCGCTTACAATGATTCAGCGGGCGTGACCGCCGCGTTCAATCTGAACCTCTTGCATCGGATCAATCGTGAAATTGGGGGCGATTTCGACATCGATTCCTTTGCCCATGATGCGCGTTGGGTTCCCGAATTCGGACGCATTGAGATGCATCTTGTCAGCGTGTGCGCGCAGACGGTTTCAGTTGGGGGCGAGAGTTTCGAATTCAAATCGGGTGAGAGCATCCACACCGAGGATTCCCGCAAATACGATGTCGAGGGTTTCAAGGATCTCGCACGGGAAGCCGGGTGGAACAGCATCGATTGCTGGACCGATCCCGACGATCTTTTCTCGATCCACTTGCTGCGGGTCGCTTAGTCCGACGATTGGGAACTGTGTTCGGAGCCGATAGCCTGTGAAACGGATGTATACCCGTCACGGGCGAGCCTTTCGTCGATCTCTCGTTTGATGGTCTGGATCAACCCGGGACCCTCGTAGACAAGGCCGGTGTAGAGCTGAACCAGCGAGGCCCCCGCTCGAATCTTGGCATAGGCGTCGACACCGCTCATGACGCCACCAACTCCGATCAGGGGAATGGTGTCACCAACCTGCGCATAGACTTTACGCAGCATTTCCGTGGCCATTTCAAACAACGGTGCGCCGGATAAACCGCCGCGTTCCCCTGCGTTTGTGCTTTGCAGACTGTCAGGCCGGGCGGTGGTTGTGTTGCACAGGGTGAGGGCATCGATACTCCCCACGCGCATGACTTCGAGGAGTTCGGCGAGATGGTCATCTGTGAGATCGGGTGCCAGCTTGCCGAAGAATGCGGGTCTGGTGCCGGTTTCTTCGCGGGCCGTATTCAGTCGGGAGAGAAGGTCCTCGAGCGCGCGCGGATCGAGAAAAACCTGACCGTTCGCCGAGTTTGGACAGGAGACATCCAGGGTTAGGAAGTCCGCCGCCGACGCGAATTGGGTGACGAGTGAAATGAAATCACCCGCAGGGTCAGTGCTGTCCCCGTTGGCGGCGAGGTTCACCCCAATCGGGGTCGATCCATCATGCGCGGCTTGCACGCGGGTCAGGACGGCTTCGGCGCCGTCATTGTTGAAGCCCATTCGATTGATTACGGCGCGGTCTGGAGCAAGTCGGAACAGGCGTGGTTTGGGGTTGCCCGGCTGCGACCGTGGTGTGACGCCACCGACCTCCACGAACCCGACCCCGAGCCGTCGTACCCCGGCAATCGCGCTAGCGTTCTTGTCAAAACCGGCCGAGACGGCGACCGGATTAGCAAAATGCAGTCCGCAAATGTCCTGTGCCAGCGAGGGAAGGTCGTCGGCGCGTGCCCGGGGGCCGAGGCCGGATGCCAGTCCACGCAAGGCGAGGCCGTGTCCCGTTTCAGCCGGAAGAAGGCGCAGCGCGGTGCTACCGATTTGGTGAAAGGCGCTCATGTTGCAAGAAACCTATCGTAGGTGGGCGCGCTCGAAAAGCCTGGATGCTGAAGGACTATGAGCTTGGGCCCCCGCGTGCGATTTCCGCCGGCTTCGACTTGGTGGCGATGGTCATGTCGGCCTTTTCGAGTTCTTCGGGACGCAGCCGGGCGCGTAATTTTTCGCCGAGTGTGATGGCGTGGCTGTTGCCCTGGAGCGCTGACAGGGAGGCCCATATATAGGCCGCCTGAAAATCTCGTGTTGCGCCGCGCCCCTGGGCATGTGCCCGGGCAAGGTGGAGCTGGGACGGGGCGTCGGATTTCTCCGCCGCCCGCGACCACCAGGCGATTGCGTTTTCGTGGTCAGGTTGTCCGTTCAGGCCGTCATTGTAGAGATCGCCGAGCCGGCGCTCGGCCTCGATCAGCCCGGTATCCGCAGCCTGCTTGATCCACTTGTAGCCGGTTTTGGGGTCATAGGTGCCTGCGAGCGCGGTCAACATGGTGCTTCCCAACAGGAGTTGGGCCTGGGTGTGTCCGCGATCTGCAGCCGTCATCAGCCATTTTTCTGTGAGCTCGGGGTTGGCCGTGACGATTTCGTTGGTGAGTAGAATTTTGGCGCCCAGGTATTGCGCGCCGGTGTTGTCTTCGTCGGCGGCGATGGTCAGCCATTTCAACGCGGCGGGACCATTCTTGGCGGTATCACGACCATAACAAAACTGCCGACCCAACAGGTAGGCGGCATCCGCATATCCCTGCTCGGCAGAAAGCCGGTAGAGAATATTGGCCTCCGACGGGGCCTGTTCGCCGCCGATTCCCTCTTCGTACATCCGGCCCAGTACGGCCTGGGAGGGTGGGTAGTTGGAAGAAGCTGATTTTTCAAACCAGCCCCGGGCTACAACAGGGTCTGCATCAAGATCCTTGCCGAGCAGATACATGGTGGCCAACAGCCATTGGGTTGCGGGGTTTCCGCTGTTGGCGTCGGGCTCAACCACGGCGCGAGCACCGGCGTATTGCTTTGCGTTGTACTTCTCGAAAGCATCGCTGAAACCCGCTGATGCGGGTGTCACCATGATCAACAACAGGCTCGCAACCGTAACAAACGGCATGAGTAGATCACGCAAAAATGCTTCGCCCATCAGGCGGCGGCAGAACATGGATTGGCCTCCCCGGCCACAGCAAACTTGATGCTGCAATTTTGAGTTTCGGACATTATCAGAAAATATTCTGAAGTCATCTGCCGTGTCGCTGCGGGTGATCATGATGGAGAATTTGCCACGATCGGGTCAACAAAACCTGTGATTGCGCACACAGCATGTTCCAGGTCTTCCGTCTCGGTGTACCCGGAACGCTTTCGCGGGACGAGGGAGTGATCCCCATCGGCAATCCAGTGAACACTCACTGGGGGCCGCAATTTGTAATTCTGAACATCGTCAGGGGTGCCAAATCGATCCCGTTCGCCCTAGACAATCAAGGTGGGGAAAATTGCGGCACGGAGAGGTTCGAAGCGCGTTTTCTCGGCGGATGAAAGGGATAACCCAGACAGATCACGTCATCGACCTGGTGGATTGAGTTGGGTTCGCTGGCAAAGACAGCGGCACTGCGACCACCCATGGATTTACCGCCAATCAGCAGGGGACCGGGCAAGGGGGAAATCTCATCGAGGGTTTCTGTCCATCGCAGAGGCAGTTTTGGTATCCGGTCCGGCCCGCGACGTACGCCGTCCACCCGTCGCTTGGCCATGTAGGAAAATTCAAACCGCACGACGCGTAATTCGGCGGCCGCCAATCCCAGCGCGATGGCCTCCATGAACGGGGTGTTCATGGGGGAACCGGCTCCATGGGTTAGAATGACGGTTGCTCGACTGCTGGTCGGCCCGTTGATCAGCATGGCCGGAATCCTAGTCGTGCGGGGTTAGCTGGATGACAGAGCGCTTGTTGATCAGATGTACAGTGGCGGTCTCGTCGACGAACGAGAAAAACGGGTCGTTCGAATTCATCAGGTCCTGAATTCGGGTTGTCGGTTCGACAAAAACCTGACCTCGGAACAACGTGCCGTCCTGTAGCAAGACATCTGCATTTATTCGTACTTTCGCAACTTTGGGGAATCGAACAGCCATCGGTCTGCGTGGTCTAAGTCAATGCTCGCGTACACGATGTACGCGATGCTCTACTAGAATGCCCGCAAAACGGTTTAGGAGAGGTAAATGTCATCATCGGAATTGATTTCTTTGGGAGCTCGAGAGGCTGTTGCGAAGCTGCGCGAGGGGGAGATTACGCCCCTCGACCTGATCGATGCAGCAGAACAACGCATCGCAGCCGTCGATCCGGCTGTCAACGCGCTGCCAACCCTTTGCCTCGATATGGCACGGGACGCGGCAAAAGCTTTGCAAAAACCAGATAATCCGGGGCCGGGTTGGCTCGCTGGATTGCCGATTGTGGTCAAGGATGTGACGGAAGTTGCCGGGGTCCGCACCACTCACGGCTCACCGATTTTCGCCGATCATATTTCGACGCATGATGATCTATCTGTCGAGATTCTCAAACGCAACGGCGCGATCGTGATCGGAAAGTCGAACACGCCGGAATTTGCGGCCGGTGCCAACACCTTTAACGAGGTGTTCGGCAAGACGTTGAACCCCTGGAACACGGACATGACCTGTGGTGGCTCATCGGGTGGTGCTGCCGTCGCTGTGGCTACCGGCATGTCCTGGTTGGCGACGGGAACGGATCTTGGGGGCTCGTTGCGAACCCCGGCGAGTTTTTGCTCGGTGGTTGGATTACGACCCAGTCCGGGACGGGTATCAGGTGGGCCGGCGCGTGACCCGTTCCAAAGCCTCTCCATGAATGGGCCCATTGCACGCGATGTGGCTGACGTTGCGTTAATGCTGGATGCTGAAGTGGGCGGCGATCCGCGCAATCCGTTAGCGCTTGAGGCACCGTCGCAGTCTTTTCAGGCCGCTGCGACCCATCCGCGGACGCCGACCCGGATCGGGTTCACACCGGATTTGGGTATCGGCCCGGTCGATCCGGAAGTCGCGGAAATTTGCGCTGCGGGGACGGCACGGTTTGCCGAGGCTGGCGCGGTGGTCGAGGCGGCTTCCCCGGAATTTTCCGGGGCCCGGGCAACCTTTCAGACCCTGAGGGCGGCCGCCTTTGTGGTGAACCGGGCGCCGTTGCTTGAGAATCATCGCGACAAGATGAAGCCAGAAATGATCTGGAATATCGAGAAAGGGATGGCGCAAACGAGCGGTGATGTTGCGCGTGCCCAGCTTGAACGCGGCGCGCTCTATCAACGGGTTGCTGATTGGTTCGAGGACTATGACGTGTTGGCCTGCCCGGCAGCGATCGTGCCGCCGTTTGACGTTGATATGCGTTATCTGGAACGGGTGGGTGACCATGAGTTCGGCAATTATGTGGATTGGCTCTACATCACGTTTGCGATCACCCTGACCGGATGTCCGGCGATCTCCATGCCTTGCGGGTTTACCAAATCGGGTTTGCCGGTCGGGTTGCAGCTGGTCGGTCGCCCGCGCGGTGAAGCTGAGCTTCTCAGTTATGCGGCCCGTTTCGAGGAAATTGTCGACATTGCGTCGCGGGTACCGATTGATCCGCGGCCTGGGTTGTAACGGCCGGGCTGTTCATGAAACGCATCGGCATGACTTGATTGCTGTCCGGTCCGGGGGTACATCGCGCCTATGCGTATTTATCGTCATTTCTCCGGGGTTTCCGAAGCTGACAGGGGAACCGTCGTTGCTTTAGGCAATTTCGATGGCCTGCATCGTGGTCATCAGCATGTCATCGCCACGGCGCGTGACATCGCACGTGCCGATGGTCGTCGGTTCGGCGTCCTGACCTTCGAGCCGCATCCGCGCACTCATTTTGGTAAGGAAAGCGAACCCTTCCGCCTGACACCGTTCCGCATCAAGGTGCGCGAGCTTCAGGCGCTCAGCGTCGATGTATTGTTCGTGTTGCATTTCGATGATTCGATCGCGCAACTCCCGGCCGACAGCTTTGTCACCGATATACTGCATGACGGGATCGGCGCGTCCCATGTTGTCGTGGGGTACGATTTTGCCTTTGGGGCCGGTCGGGAAGGGAATCCCGAATATTTGGCGGAACGGGCGGGAGAGCTCGGGTTTCGTGCGTCCGCGGTCCAGCGGGCGCGTGACGAAGTCCAGGAAATCTATTCTTCGACCCTGATCCGAAAATATCTCGCCAACGGCCAACCCCAACGCGCAGCGGCATTGCTGGGGCATTTGTGGGAAGTCGAGGGTCGCGTGCGCGAAGGCCGACAACTGGGGCGCACCATTGGATTTCCAACAGCCAATGTGGATTTGGGAGAATCAATCCGGCCGGCACGTGGTGTCTATTCCATTCAGGCCGGTGTGCGCGGAGAAACAGGCATCCGGTGGTATGACGGGGTGGCCAATCTCGGGGTTCGCCCGACGGTCGACGGGGAGGATCTCGTACTCGAAGCGCATCTTTTTGACTTCGACGGGGACCTCTACGGCAGCTATCTTCGGGTGGCCTTCGTGGACTATCTGAGGGCGGAACAGAAATTCGATGGAATCAAAGCGCTGACAGCACAAATCGCTGAGGATTCACGGCAAGCTAGAGAGTTGCATCTGGCGCGCGCGCTCGGCGCAGGTGATTTTGTCGGCGAGGATATGTAAAACGCGTGATATCAAGCGGTTGCCGTGAGGTTCGCCTCGCTTTATAAGCCGCCCGGTCGTCTGGGAACAAAACATGGCCATCGAATACAAGGACACCGTCTTCTTACCGAAGACCGATTTTCCAATGCGTGCCGGGTTGCCGAAGAAGGAGCCCGAGCTTCTTGCGCGCTGGTCGGAGCTGGACCTTTTCAATCGTCAGCGGTCGGAATCCGCGGGTCGCGAGCCGTTCGTCCTGCATGACGGGCCGCCCTACGCGAACGGCCATCTGCATATCGGCCACGCCCTCAACAAGATTCTCAAGGATGTGATCAACCGGTCCCAGCAGATGATGGGACGGGACTCGAATTACGTGCCGGGCTGGGATTGCCACGGTCTCCCGATCGAGTGGAAGATCGAGGAGAAGTATCGCGCCGAGGGTCGAAACAAGGACGATGTGCCGATCCTTGAGTTCCGAAACGAGTGCCGGGAGTTTGCCAAGCATTGGGTCGGCGTGCAGTCCGAGGAATTCCAGCGGCTTGGTGTGCTCGGCAATTGGGCCGCACCCTACACGACCATGGCCTATCCCGCCGAAGCCCAGATCGCCCGTGAAATCGCCAAGTTTGCAATGAATGGTGGCCTGTATCGTGGCGCCCGGCCGGTGCTCTGGTCGGTCGTCGAAAAGACAGCGCTCGCGGACGCAGAAGTGGAATACGAAGACCATACTTCGCCGTCGATTTATGTGCGGTTTCCCGTCGTCAAAGCGGCCGACCCGGCGCTGGATGGGGCGGGAATTATTATCTGGACGACGACGCCCTGGACGATCCCCGGTAACCGGGCAATCGCGGTCGGGCCGGAACTCGAATATGTGCGCATCGCTGTCACCGAAGTAACCGAGCACAGCCGCGCGGTGATCGGTGATGAGCTGATTATCTCGGTCGCGCTGCTCGAAGCAGCTTGCAAGGATATGGGTGTGGCGGGTCATCGCGAGGTCTTGCGCCTGAAGGGCGATGCGGTCACTGGGACCGTGTGTGCCCATCCGCTGCATGACAAAGGCTTCGCCCATGACGTCCCGGTGTATGCGGCGGATTTTGTGACCACCGAGCAAGGCACCGGTTTTGTGCATATTGCACCGAGCCATGGTGAAGACGACTTCCATGTCGGTCGGGCCCACGGGCTTGCTGTACCCGACATGGTCAACGGAGACGGGTGCTATTTTGAGCATGTTCCGCTTTTTGCCGGCATGGCCGTGCTGACATCCGAGGGCAAGGAAGGCGAGGCCAATGGCGCGGTGATGAGCGCGTTGGAAGGCGAAAATGCATTGCTGGGGCGTCGCAAGCTCGTCCATTCCTATCCCCATTCATGGCGTTCCAAGGCGCCACTGATTTTCCGCAACACCTCTCAGTGGTTCATCTCCATGGAGACGAACGATCTGCGCGAGAAGGCGCTTGGCGCGATCGCTGAAACCCGCTTTGTGCCGACCCAGGGACAGACGCGTTTGCGTTCGATGATTGAAAGTCGACCGGATTGGTGCATCTCGCGTCAACGCGCCTGGGGGGTGCCGATCCCGGTCTTCGTGAACAAGAAAACCGGTGACATTCTGCGCGATGAAGCGGTGTTCGACCGGATCGCTATGGCCTTTGAGGAAGAGGGAGGTGACGCCTGGTTTGCCAGCCCGCCGTCCCGTTTCCTCGGCGATGATTATGACGCCGATGATTACGAACAGGTGCGCGACATTGTCGATGTCTGGTTCGATTCCGGCTCGACCCACGCTTTCGTCCTCGAGGAACGTGACGGCCTGCAGTGGCCGGCTTCGCTTTATCTGGAAGGCTCGGACCAGCATCGCGGTTGGTTCCATTCCTCGCTGCTCGAGTCCTGCGGGACCCGGGGACGCGCGCCTTATGATGCGGTGTTGACCCATGGCTTCGTGATGGCCGAGGACGGTCGCAAGATGTCGAAGTCACGCGGCACCGATGTCTCGCCCCAGGATACAGTCGAGAAACTCGGTGCGGATATTTTGCGTATCTGGGTGGTCGGCTCGGACTATTCCGAAGATCTGCGCGTCGGCCCGGAAATCCTCAAATATCAGGCTGATCTCTACCGGCGTATCCGCAATACGCTACGTTACCTGCTGGGTAATCTCGATGGGTTTGACGCGAGTGAGCAGGTGGACATTGCCGAGATGCCGGAGCTGGAACGCTGGGTGCTGCATCGTATCTGGGAGATGGACCAGCTTGTCCGTCAGACCACAGATGATTTCGAGTTCCACGATCAGTGGACGGCGTTGCACAATTTCTGCGCCGTGGATTTGTCGGCCTTTTTCTTCGATATCCGCAAGGACGCTCTGTATTGCGATGGCGCTGACAGCCTGCGCCGTCGTGCGGCCCGCACTGTGCTCGATATTTTGTTCTCACATTTGACGGCATGGCTCGCACCGATGATGTGCTTTACGGCCGAGGAAGCCTGGTTGGCCCGGGCCGGAGACGGGGATGAAGAAAGCGTACATCTGCGCACTTATCCTAATGTGCCCGAAGCTTGGCGCGATGATGTGCTGGCAGAGAAATGGGACAGGATCCGCCGCCTTCGGCGTGTTGTGACCGGGGCACTTGAAATCGAGCGGGCCGAAAAGCGGATCGGTTCGAGTTTGCAGGCCGCGCCGACTGTTTATGCTGATCCGGAAACGATCGCGGCGATGGAGGGGGTCGATCTGGCCGAGCTCTCCATCACGTCGGCGGCCACACTAGTCGAGGGCAAATTTCCAGAAAATGCCTTCACCATTCCTGAAGTCGAAGGCATCGGGGTTGTACCGGGCCTGGCGGAAGGCGAAAAATGCGCGCGCTGCTGGCAGGTGTTGCCTGATGTGGGTGCGCAGAGCCATCCCGAAATCTGCGGACGCTGCGACAGCGTAATCAGCGCCGGAAAGGAAGCCGCCGAGTAAGGCGGGAGAAAAACATGCCGCGTTGGGCCGTATTTCTTATTGTTGTACTGATCATCGCGGATCAGGTGACTAAACGGGTGATGCTGGCGCTCGTATTTGATCCCCCGCGCACGATAGAAGTGACCGGGTTTTTCAATCTTGTTCCTGTCTGGAACTCCGGGGTCAGCTTCGGATTGCTGGGTAATTCCGAAACTTCGCGCTGGATTTTGGTTGGGCTAGCGCTGGGGATAACCGGATTTTTGCTGGTTTGGCTTGTGCGCGCGGGAACCTTGGTCGTGGTATTTGCGCTCACGCTTGTTGTGGCAGGCGCGCTGAGCAATGTGATCGACCGGGTGCTCTACGGGGCGGTGGTTGATTTCGTCGATGTGCATGGCTTTGGCCTGCACTGGCCCGCCTTCAACGTGGCGGATGTGGTGATTGTGGTGGGGACCGCATTGCTGCTTTATGATGGCTTGTTCGGCTCACCGCGTGCGCTAAAATAATCAACGCTCTCGAATCTGGGGACGAAAGCTCTATATTGAGACCCGATATGCAGAACCAAAATTCATTGTCGACAATCACAGGGCCCGCACACCGGCCGCGGGTGACGCTTGTTCTTTTGACACTCGCAGCGATTTCTTTGTCTGCTTGCGGGGATTCAACCAAGCGAGCTCTCGGCGTTATTCGGACGCCGCCGGATGAATTTTCCATTGTTCCGCGTGCTCCCTTGTCTCAGCCGCCAGATTTCAAACTGCGCCCGCCGCGTCCGGGAGCAGAAGACCTGACTTCGCTATCGTCCCGTGATCAGGCCCGCCAGGCCGTCTTCCGCAACGATGATGCCAAGAAGTCCACGCGGCCGGGAATTAGCAACCTCCGCAACAGTGATGGCCCGGCTGCTCAGGCTGCACCGCGCGACAGTGTCTCCCGTTCCACGACCGGAGAAGCGGCACTCCTGTCCCGCGCCGGCGCGCTTGAGACGGATCCGTTGATTCGGGTTCAGATTGATCGGGAAAGTTCTGTCCTCGTGGAAGAAAACGAGAATCTTGTTCGCAGCCTGCTTGGCCTTGAGCAGGATTCTCCTGCCGCAGTGGTGGATGCACCAGCCGAAGCCCGACGTTTGCGCGAAGCGCAGGCCCTCGGAGATTCGGCGTCGGAAGGTGATACGCCGACGATCGAACGTTCCAGCAACAGCCTGTTGAAAATCTTCTGATCCCGACCCGACGGTCGTCATCCCTCAGTAAGGGTCGCGCGAAAGTGAGCGCGGTCGGGCCTTCTGCCATTGCAGTTCGCTGCCGACGCGCCATATCAGTTGGGATATGGTCTCCGTCCCGAAATAGGTGAGTGGAATGAAACCGGAATATTTTTCGCGTTCATGGGTAGCGGGGTTGTTGCTGTCGCTTTCTGTTTTCATTCTGTCGGGTGTGCCCGTTCTGGCGCAGGTATTCGATCCCACCTCGTTCGAACTCGATAACGGCCTGCAGATTGTTGTGATCGAAAATCACCGCGCCCCGGTTGTGACCCATATGGTTTGGTATCGGGCGGGCGCGGCGGATGAGCCAGCGGGGAAATCCGGCATCGCCCATTATTTTGAACATTTGATGTTCAAAGGAACAAAGACGCGTGCGCCGGGAGAGTTCTCGCAAATCGTCGCGGGTCTTGGCGGCCGGGAAAATGCTTTCACCTCACAGGACTACACAGGTTACTTTCAAACCGTGGCCCCTCGGCATCTCGAAACCATGATGGAACTCGAAGCTGACCGGATGACCGGGCTGGTGCTCACCGACGATATTATTGAGCCCGAGCGCAAGGTGGTCCTCGAGGAACGGCGCTCGCGAACCGAGAATAATCCAAGTTCGCTGCTTTCCGAGCAGGTTGCCGCAGCAACCTATCTGAACCATCCCTATCGCCTGCCGGTTATCGGTTGGGCGCATGAGATCGAGGCCTTGAGCCGTGCTGATCTCGAAACATTTTACCAGACTTGGTACCGCCCAAATAATGCGATTCTGGTCGTGTCGGGCGACGTCGATCCTCAGGAAGTGTTGCGCCTCGCGCGCAAACATTACGGTCCGGTCGCAGCCGGAGAGGTGCCCGCGCGTATCCGTCCTACCGAACCGCCGCAACGCGCACCGCGTGAAGTTG
>CAXYDO010000004.1:0-238934 GCA_964276015.1 uncultured Alphaproteobacteria bacterium
GGGACACCGGTGCTGGGCATCTGCAACGGTTTCCAGGTGCTCACCGAATGTGGTTTATTGCCTGGCGTTCTGATGCGCAATGCGAGCCTTAGTTCGTTTGCCGGGATGTCGATCTGCGGGTCGAACGCGCCGACACAGTATTCACCAGC
Source organism: uncultured Alphaproteobacteria bacterium (assembly GCA_964276015.1). GTDB lineage: Bacteria > Pseudomonadota > Alphaproteobacteria > UBA6615 > UBA6615 > JABJAG01. Next base: position 150 of record CAXYDO010000004.1, read on the forward strand.
CAGTTCGGTTCCGGCCAGGTCATTCGCATTCCTGTTGCCCCATCATGACGGCAATTATTTCACCGACCCGGACACCCACAAAGCGCTGGAAAAACAACGGTCAGGTGGCGTTCCGCTACTGCGCGCCGGATGGGGCAATCACCGAAGACGCCAACCCCAACGGGTCACTCGCCAATATTGCCGGCATCCTGAACGCGGCGGGCAATGTTCTCGGCATGATGCCGCATCCCGAGCGCCTCGCCGATCCCCTGCTGGGTGGCCTCGACGGGGCCCCATGTTTTCCGCCCTCGCAGAGGCGATTGCCGCGTGAGCGCCACCGCACAACGTCCCGATGACCTGATGGGCCTGAGCGAGGATGAGTACGGCACCATCCTCGACATCATGGGCCGGACACCAAACTTCACAGAGCTGAGCATCTTCTCGGTAATGTGGTCCGAGCATTGCTCCTACAAATCATCGAAATTCTGGCTCAAAACCCTGCCCACCGAAGGCCCGCAAGTGATCCAGGGCCCGGCGAAAATGCGGCGTCATTGATATCGGCGATGGGCTGGCCGCGATCTTCAAGATCGAAAGCCACAACCACCCTCAGCTTCATCGAGCCCTATCAGGGCGCAGCCTACGGGCGTGGGCGGCATCATGCGCGACGTCTTCACCATGGGCAGCGCGGCCCGATCGCAAACCTCAACGCGCTGCGTTTCGGCAGCCCCGATCACCCCAAGACCCGGCATTTAATCAATGGCGTGGTCGCCGGAATTGGTGGCTATGGCAATTGCATCGGCGTGCCGACAGTGGGCGGCGAGGTCAATTTCGACCCGGGCTATAACGGCAACATTCTGGTCAATGCCGATGACGGTCGGGATCGCAAGCACCGACAAGATTTTCTATTCCGCCGCTGCAGGTCTGGGCCTGCCGGTCGTCTATGTCGGCTCGAAAACCGGCCGTGACGGCATCCATGAGCGCGACCATGGCCTCGAGGCCGAATTCGATGATGATTCCGCCGACAAGGCGCCCCACGTGTCGCATGGTCGGTGATCGATCCGTTCACGGAAAAACTTCTCCTCGAAGCCTGCCTCGAACTGATGGCGACCGATGCGATCGTCGCCATTCAGGATATGGGGGGCCGCCGGCCTGACGTCTTCTTCGGTGGAGATGGCCAGCAAAGGCAATGTGGGGATTACCCTCAACCTCGATGACGTGCCCCAGCGCGAGACCGAAATGGAACCCTTCGAGCTGATGCTGTCGGAAAGCCAGGAGCGGATGCTCATGGTGCTTAAGCCGGGTCGCGAAGACGAGGCCAGAGCGATCTTCGACAAAATGGGAGCTCGATCTGTACGGTGATCGGCACCACGAATGACAGCGAGCGCCTGGTTCTGACTTCCGGGGGTGAGGTCGTCGCCGACATTCCCGTGCCACCGCTGGTGGCCGCCGCACCGGAATACGAACGTCCCTGGACGGTGACGCCGCCGCGGGAAGTTCTCGCGCCTGAAAATGTCCCCGCACCCGAAAATATCGGGGAGGCCCTGCTGACCCTCATTGCCAGCCCCGACCTGTGTTCGCGGCGCTGGATCTGGGAACAGTACGATCACATGGTGATGGGTGACACGGTGGCCCGGCCGGGCGGAGATGCCGCGCTGGTGCGAGTCCACGGCACCCAGAAGGCGCTTGCTATCGCCACGGATTGCACCCCGCGCTATGTGGAGGCCAATCCGGTCGAAGGTGGCAAGCAGGCCGTTGCAGAAGCCTGGCGCAACGTCACGTCCGTCGGCGCGACCCCGCTCGCGGTGACCAACAACCTCAATTTCGGCAACCCGGAGCGGCCTGATATCATAGGGCCAGCTCGTCGGCGCCGTGCAGGGCATGGGGGCAGCCTGTATCGCGCTGGACAGCCCCGTCGTCTCCGGCAATGTCTCGCTCTACAAACGAGACCAACGGCGTGGCGATCCTGCCCACCCCGGTGATCGGCTGTGTCGGTCTGCTCGACGACGTCACCAAACATATCGGCGCGGGCTTCGTGGCCAAAGGGGACACGATCCTGGTGGTCGGCGAGACCGCGGGCTGGCTTGGCTGTTCGATCTACCAGCGCGATCTGGCTGGCGGCAGCACCGGGGCACCCCCGCCTGTCGATCTGGACCTCGAACGCCGCAACGGGGATTTCGTCCGAACACAAATTCTCGCCGGAAATCTCACCGCCTGCCACGATGTCAGCGATGGCGGATTGGCTGTCGCGCTGGCCCGAAATGGCCATTGCCGGCGACCATGGCGCCACGATCGATCACGCGCCCGACATTCCGGCACACGCCTGGGCCTTTGGCGAAGATCAGGCGCGTTATGTGGTCACCACCGCCGACCCGGATAGCTTCGCGGCGGCAGCCAATTCCGCAGGGGTCGCGGTAACCCGCATCGGCGCCGTGAGCGGGGGCTGCGTTGACACTCCCGGAAGTCGAGCCTATATCCGTCGAAGACCTGCGTGATGCACATTTACGCTGGTTTCCGGAGTACATGGCGTCGCGGTCAGGCGAACGCCAAGATCACACCGGGGAGTTAATGACATGCCAATGGCCGCCAACGATATTGAACGTCTGATCAAAGACGCCATGCCTGATGCCGAAGTGCGGATCGATGATCTGCGTGGCGATGGGGATCACTATCTGGCCCATGTCGTGTCTTCGGCCTTTGAAGGCAAATCACGCGTCCAGCAACACCAAATGGTTTATGAAGCCCTGCAGGGTCGGATGGGGGGCGAGCTACACGCACTCGCCCTACAGACCGCCGTCCCGACCGCGGGCTAACCGCAGCAACTGGAGTCCAGAATGAGCGATAATCCCGTCAACAACCGTATCAAGACCGATATCGAGCAGAACGACGTGATGCTCTTCATGAAGGGCACGCCCGTGTTCCCGCAATGTGGGTTCTCCGCCGCCGTGGTGCAGATTCTCAACCATGTGGGCGTGAAGTTTGGCAGCGCCGATGTGCTCGTCGACCCGGAAATCCGTGACGGCATCAAGGCCTTCACCAATTGGCCGACCGTGCCCCAGCTTTACGTGAAGGGCGAGTTTGTCGGCGGTTGCGATATTATCCGGGAGATGTTCGAAGCTGGTGAACTCGAGCAGATGTTCGACGAAAAGGGCGTCGCACGCGAAGCGGCCTAACGCGACGCAAACTGAAATTCCAAACGGGCTGCGAATTTCGCGGCCCGTTTTCGTTTGCAGAACTGTCAGCCTGAGGACAGACGCCTGAGCGAGACACCCACAAATCCCGGCCCCCAACGCAAGTTCAGTCGCGATGAATCCCGCGGCCTGATTTACGGCACCTCGGCATTTCTGCTCTGGGGGTTTTCACCTTTCTATTTCAACGCCATGGACCGGCTTTCAGTTGCGGAAATCGTCGCCCACCGGATCGTGTGGTGCGTGTTGTTCCTGATCGTGGTGCTGACGGTGGCACAGCAATGGCCGGCGGTCTGGCGCGCCCTGACGAACCGCAAGGTTCTTCTGATCCTGTTCGCCACAGCCGTGCTGAACTCCCTGAACTGGGGCATCTATATCTATGCGGTTGTCTCTGATCAGCTGCTGGCCGCCAGTTTGGGCTATTTCCTCAATCCAATCATCAACGTGCTGCTGGGCCTGTTTTTCCTGCGCGAGCGCCTATCGCCCATGCAATGGGTGGCCGTCCTCCTCGCGGTCATCGGCGTGGGCAACCAGATCGTCGGATTTGGCGAACTTCCCTGGATCGCCCTGAGCATCGCCATTCTGTTCGGGCTTTACGGGTTGCTTCGCAAAACCGTGGATGCGGGCGCCCCAGTCGGGCTGTTCGTCGAATGCCTGCTGCTGAGCCCGTTTGCGCTGGGTTGGTTGATCTGGCTGGAAGTCCAGGGGATGGGGGCGTTTGGGCGCCACGGCATTGGGTTCGATTTGCTGATCGCCATGGCAGGGCTGGTCACGGGTATCCCATTGGTGCTGTTTGCCGCTGGTGCGCGCCGGATCAAGCTCGCGACCATCGGCCTGCTGCAGTACATCGCGCCGTCGGCCTATCTCGTCACGGCGCTGACCATTTACAACGAGCCGTTCGAGACCGCAGACGTTATCGCCTTTGGATGCATTTGGGCGGCATTGCTCATTTACACGCGCGAAGTCTGGCGCACCCGAATCGTGTAGTTGGCCTACGAACCGCAATCACATTGAAACCGCTGGCTTCCCGGCGCAGAATAAACAAAATCCACGATCCCCTGATGATGAGGACTACACGATGGCAATGTTCTGGCTCGATCACGTCAATATTCGCACGACAAAGCTCGATGAGATGTCGGCGTTCTATGAAGAGATTCTCGGACTGCCCCGCGGCAAACGGCCAAGCTTTGAGTTTGGTGGCGCCTGGCACTATTGCGGCAAGCAGGCGGTTGTCCATCTCGTGGAATCGATTAAAAAATTCAAAACCGAGGAAGCCCAGGTTGAGCATTTCGCCTTCCGCGCAAGTGGCACCATCAAGGCCTTCCAGAAGAAAATGCGCGAGACCGACACGCCGTACAACGTGGTGCCCCTGACCGAGATCAACATGATCCAGGTCAATGTCTTTGATCCGGACGGCAACAAGATCGAAATTCAGTTCGCCACCAGCGAGGCCGACACAGAGACCTTTGGAGGTTCGGCAGCCGCACGTCGGCGGATGCGCAAGGGTGAATCCCTCAACGTCGCCGGGCCCCTGCCGCTCGCCCGAACGAAGTCGAAAGTTGCGAAAACCAACAAAAAACTCGGTGTACCCAACCCGATCAAGCCGCCGAAAAAGCGCTTTGTTCCCACCTAAGGCCGGACAAAGTATTCCATTGGGGGGCGATCAAAAATTTGTGTTTTAATCCGGTGACGCCGATAGCCCCATATGCCGTTCTACAGTCTTTATAGTGTTTTTTGAGGTGATATTTATGCGCCGTTTTTCAAGTCCCCGAACGATCTCCCGCGCTGCGGCAGCCATGGCATTTGCCGGGGCCCTCGTATTGGGCGCGGCGACATCCCATGCGCAGGGTTCCTTAGGTGCGAAGGTTGGGCAAGCCATTCCCCACCAGCTCGAAGCGCCCGATCAAACCAATCAGGTGCAAAGCTTCGTAACGCTGAAGAAGAACCGCGGTTTGATTATGCTGTTCTCCCGCTCCCTCTAGTGGTGACCAACCTGCATTAGCCAAGCGGTCGCTTGGAATGGCAAAGTTGATTACATCCACGAGAACGGCTTCCAGGTTGTTCCCGTCACCAACGACGAGATTAAGACGCTGGAGCGTTTCATCAAACGCCACAAGATCGCGTTCCCTCTCCTTTCGGATGAAGGTTAAAAGATCATCATCGCGTTCAATCTCTCCAACAGAAGCGGTCAGCCAGGCAGCTACTATTACGGCACGGCGGTTCCCCAGGTGGTGGTCGTCAATCCTGAGGGTGTCGTTACCCTGACCTTCTCGGGGCACGGTTACACGCCGGATGACGAGATCGAGGGCATCGTCGAACGCGCTGTCCAGGGCCCGGCGAGCTAATCGCGCCGTGGGTCTCGTGGTCACACGGACCATCAAACTCCTCGGGCTTGCGATGCTGCTTGGCATGCTCACAAGCCCGCCGGGGTATGCCCAGTCCGGTGACGCCATCCGCCAGGGTGTCCAGATCGGCACCGCGATCCCCCACAAGCTCGACGTTCCTGACCAGACCAATCAGGTTCAGGGCTTCGCAACAATGAAGAAGAACCGGGGCCTGACCCTGATCTTCTCCCGTTCGCTATCCTGGCGACCCTATTGCGTTGACCAGGCGGTCGACTGGAATGACAGGATCAAGGAAGTCCATGACCTCGGCTATGAGGTCGCCACAGTCACCTATGACGCGGTTCCCAAGCTGCGACGTCTCGCAAGACGGGCGAAGATCGCCTATCCGATGCTCTCGGACGAAAACTCAGAAATCATTCGCGCCTTTGGGCTGTTGGCGGAGAACTACCCAAAGGGCAGCTTCTATTACGGCGTCCCCCACCCCGCGATTGTCGTCATCGACGCCAAAGGGAAGGTCAGTCATCGGTTTTCGGAACACAGCTACACCGACCGTCCAGACATCGACACGGTGCTGGATGCCCTCAAAGGCAAGCTATCCGGCTAGATCATGAAAAAAGGCCGCGCAGAGGCGGCCTTTTGTAATTCGTCTTCGAACTGAAAGATCTACAGCGAGTAATACTCGATGACCAGGTTCGGTTCCATCTGGACCGGATAAGGAACATCCGCCAGCTTCGGGCCGCGAATGTAGCTGCCCTTGAGGTTGTTCAGATCAACGTCGAGATATTCCGGCAGCTCGCGCTCGGTCGAAGCAATCGCCTCGAGCACCAGCGGCAGCTCGCGGGACTTTTCCTTGACCTCGATCACGTCACCATCCTGCACGCGGTAGGAAGGAATATTCACCTTCTTGCCGTTCACCCGGATATGACCATGGTTCACAAACTGGCGGGCCGCAAAGATCGTCGGCACGAATTTCATGCGGTAGACGACAGCATCGAGACGACGCTCGAGCAGCTCGATCAAATTCTCGCCCGTATCACCACGACGGCGCACAGCCTCATCGTAGTAGCGACGGAACTGGCGCTCGCCTACATCACCATAATACATGCGCAGCTTTTGCTTCGCCATGAGGTGGAGGCCGTAATCGGAAGGCTTTTTGCGTCGGCGGCCATGCTCGCCCGGGCCATATTCGCGCCGGTTGATTGGGCTCTTGGCCCGGCCCCAGAGATTCTCGCCGATCCGGCGATCAATCTTGTACTTTGCGGAATGCCGCTTAGACATATGATTTAGTCCGTTCTTTTCTTTTGTTGTCCCGATTAGCACCACCCCAACACGGGGTAGAGCGGGTTTCGGTCGTAGCCGATCCTCGTTCCCGGGAATTGCGCCGCACTATAGGCATCACCGGTCCGTTGTCAAACGCACATTCATGGGCCAAATCGCGGTTTTTACGAATGTTTTCAGGTATATGAGGCCATGGAAAAAGCTGCTGGGCCGCACGGCCAAGGAAATAGCCACCTGAAGGGCGTCGCCATCACTGCCTTGGGGGTGCTAGTACTCACACCGGATGGTCTTTTGACCTCTCTGGTCGCCGCAGACGTGCGCACATCGCTGTTCTGGCGCGGGCTGTTTTTAGGCTTTGCGCTCACCGCCTTGGTCCTGATTCGCTATCGGGCCGGCGCGGGACGGGCGTTCAAGGCCTTGCTCACGGCGCCGCAATTGATAGTCGCGGTATTTTTCGCCATCTCGTCCATCGGTTTTGTGGTTTCGGTTGTGACAACCAGCGTGGCCAACACGCTCTTCATTGTCGCCTGTGCGCCTCTTTTTTCGGCCATTATCGGGCGGGTTCTCTTCGGGGAACGCACCTCGCGCCGCACGATCATCGTCATTCTGATTACGATCGGCGGGATGGGAGTGATTTTCGCCGAAGGGCTGGGCCGCGGTGACCTAACGGGCAATTTGTTCGCCATCGCGACGGCGCTGGCCTGGGCCGGTATGCTCGTCACGCTGGGCCGGGCACGCATTGAAGATCCCGCACCAGCCATGGCATTAGGAGGGTACATGATCGCCGGAGTTGCGCTGCTGGTCGCACCAACCCTCACTATGGTCCCACAAGATTTTATCTGGCTGTCGGTGCTCGGCTTTATCGTGCTGCCAATTTCATTCTTCCTGATCGGGCTGGGACCGCGTCACCTGCCCGCCCCAGAAGTGAGCCTGATCATGCTGCTGGAGGCCGTTTTGGGGCCGGTCTGGGCCTGGCTTGTGATTGCTCAGGCCCCGTCCAACCTGTCGATGCTCGGCGGGGCGGTCATCCTCGGCACACTGGCGACGCATTTCGCAATTGGGCTGCGTGCCGCGAGCCGGGAGGAAAACTAAAATGTTTTGGCTTACCCCGAATTTTTGGGACTTTGTGCTTCTACTGACACCGTTCTATTTGTTTGGTTTGATCGACTATTACCAGTGGCGGTTCACCGACAAGTACGCGGACAAAAAGACCGAGCATCGCTGGTATCCTTCTTTCTATGCCGCAAGTCCCATTCCGGTTTTCATGAGCCTGACAAAGTGGGGAATACAGATCATCTGGATATTACTCATGCTTTTGCCGCTTCCCCGTAGTTTTGGGGTTAGCTAGACAGAGCCGCTCTTAGTCCTCGATCTCGCCCCGCGCGCGTTTCGCGTTCTGGGTGTTCTGCCAGCTGCGGGTCATAGCGCTGATCATGCCGTGAAACGTGCGCACTTCCTGATCCGTCATCCGGCCGCGCTGGAGCATGGCGCGCAAATTGCGCACAACAGTTTTCTTGAGATTTGGTGCCCGAAAGAAGCCGCCGGCGTCGAGTTCGGTCTCGAGCCGCGCGAACAACTCCATCACTTCCTTCTTTTCGGCCAGACGGGTGCCCGACATCTCGATCGATTCCGCCGGCGTGACGTCTGCGGCCGTGAACCACTCATAAGCGACCAGCAGCACGGCCTGCGCGAGATTGAGAGAGGAATAAGCCGGATTGAGGGGCACCGAGATGACGGTGTCGGCGAGCACGATGTGATCATTGGTCAGCCCGGAGCGTTCTGGGCCGAACAGCAGGCCAACTTCTTCTCCGCGAGCATCGGCTTCGCGCATTTCCAGTCCAGCCTGACGCGGGGTGATCACGCGAACGGTCAGCTCCCGCGGCCGCGCGGTGGTGGCGTACAGCGCGGTGATCCCCTGAACCGCCTCCTCGGTGGTCTCGAACAGCTGCGCCTTATCGAGCACTTCTGTTGCGCCCGAGGCCATGGTCACGGCCTTCTGGTTCGGCCAACCCTGATTCGGTTTGACCAACGACATGCGGTTCAGGCCGCAATTCAGCATCGCCCGGGCCACAGCACCGATATTCTCACCCATTTGGGGCCCGACCAGGACGACCCGTGGGCCACCGGAGAGAGAGTCCCGGGTGCGATCCGTGCCCGCCATCAGAGGGGTCCGCCGTCAAAAAAGGTAACTGAAGCGTTCGTCATGGATTTCACTAATACTCGCGTTGATGCAACAATTCGCAATGCCCGAGAACTCGACTTACTCCGGACGGACCATTGAGCGCGCGCTCGACGTGCTCGAAAGCCTGCGCGCTTCTGAATCCCCGCTCTCTTTAACGGAAATCTGCCAAGTGACAAGCCTGCACCCGGCAACCGCCCACCGAATCCTCGACGTGCTCGAGCGCCGCAACTACATCTCGCGAAACGCGCGCACCCGGCGCTACGGGCTGGGCTTCGATTCCTACTACCTGGGCCAGACCAGCGATGCGATGAGGGTAACCGCCGAACGCACCCTCCCCGCACTGCAGCAGCTGGCCTCGGAATTCGGGGTTACGGCGTCCTTTGGCGCCCGCGAAGGCACAAGGGTGATCCTGCTCGCCCAGGCCCACTCCGTGGAGCCCGACCACCCTCTCGCGGGCTTTGAACGCTATGTGGACGCGCACGCATCCTCAATCGGGCGCGTGCTGCTCACCCCCCTGCCCGACGAAGACATTGAGCGTCTTTACCGCGACGTTCCCCTGACCCGCTATACACGGCGCACCACCGGCTCGATCGCCGGCCTGCTGCGCGATGTTACCGGGGTCCGTGAATCAGGTTTTGCCGTCGATGAAGGTGAATTGCGTGAGAATCTGCGCGGCATTTCGGTCCCCCTGATCAATCAGGCTGGCGAGATCAACCTCGCCTTTTGGCTGGTCTATAACGGGTCTGCCGACCACCCCCTTAATCTACGCAATGCCCTGGCACGCACCAAAGAGGTCAGCGAGCACATCAGTTCCTATCGAACAGTCGGCTAGGCAATTTCATTAACTAAAATACTCTCGCACTTGGGCTATGAGAGTTATTTGAGGCCCCCCATGATCTGACCGTAGATTTCCACCTGCCGGGGACCTGCGATGTCAGAAGCGATGCAAAAATCCTTTACCGCTGCGTTCGACTGCGAGGCGCGTGAGGTGAACAAAATGCGCTCGGAAATGACCGTCTATTGGCGCGAACCACGCCAGGCCCATTGGGAAATGGCTTCCGCTGAAACAGGATTCCAGGGCGGTGAAGGCTCCGCGCCGGTGCCAATGGCCTACTTCATGGCGGGCATGGATGACAACGTCAGCGCGAAGGCACCCAGAACAAGAAACCGAAGTTTGGAACACGACATAAATTCACTCCCTCAAGACAAGCCAAACTACCGCAACGCCATCACGTATTAGCATGACATGAGCTTCAATTCGATGTGAACACGTACAGCCCCGCGGGCGGGTTCAAAATCCTCCCGCTAACTGCGGGCGCGCAGCAGCTTGTAGATAATCGCGTCGTTCAGCGCGTTATAAGCAGCGTCGATGATATTGGGGGAAATGCCCACAGTGCCCCAGCGATGACCGGTTTCGTCACTGGACTCGATCATCACCCGTGTCACCGCGGCGGTTGCCTGTTGCGGCGTCAGGATACGAACTTTGAAGTCGACCAGTCGCATGGTTTCAAGCTCAGGGAACTTCGGCAGCAACGCCTTGCGCATAGCATCGTCGAGCGCGTTGACCGGGCCATTGCCTTCGGAGACCTGCATGGTCGCTTCGCCATCGATTTCCATTTTCACGACCGCCTGACTGATGGTCGTGATGTCACCACGGGCATTGAAGCGCCGTTCGACCTCGGAGCGGAAGCTTTCCATGACATAAAATTTTGGCACTTCACCCAAAGCGCGGCGGGCCAGGAGTTCGAAGCTCGCTTCCGCACCATCATAGGTGTAGCCCTCGAATTCACGGGCTTTGACATCTTCGACAAGGCGCGAAATTCGCGGGTCCTTGGAATCTACGTCGATATCCGCCTCGCGCAACCGCGAGATAATATTCGACCGACCGGCCTGGTCCGACACCACGATATGGCGTGCATTACCGACGATCTCCGGCTCCACATGCTCGTAGGTCCTCGGGTCTTTCTGAACTGCCGAGACGTGCAATCCGCCTTTGTGGGTAAATGCACCCTCCCCCACATAGGCCGCATGGCGGTCCGGTGCGCGGTTCAGCAATTCGTCCAAGAGACGCGAGATACGGGTCAGTTTGTGCAATTCGTCCGGACCGATCCCGGTCTCGTAGGCGCCGTCATATTTCAACATCAGATTGGGGATCACGGTGATCAGATTGGCATTGCCGCAACGTTCGCCCAGACCATTCAGTGTTCCCTGCACATGCCGCACTCCAGCTTCGACCGCAGCCAGGGTGTTGGCAACCGCATTACCGGTGTCGTCATGGGTATGGATGCCAAGCCGGTCGCCGGGAATATGGGTGAGCACTTCCGAGACGATCCGGTGAATTTCATAGGGCAGCGTGCCGCCGTTGGTGTCGCACAGGACCACCCAGCGCGCGCCCGCGTCGTAAGCAGCCTTCACACAAGCCAGCGCGTAGTCCGGATTGGCCTTGTAGCCGTCGAAGAAATGCTCCGCATCGAACATCACCTCGTCCTTGCGCGTGCAGGCATAGGCGATGCTCTCGCCGATCATCACCACATTGTCTTCGCGGGGAATTCCCAGCGCCAGATCGACATGGAAATCCCAGGTTTTGCCGACCATGCAGGTAGAATCTGCGGCCGTGGACAGGATCGCATTGATGCCCGGATCGTTCGCCGCGCTGTGGTCGGCCCGGCGGGTCATCCCAAAAGCGGTAAAGCGCGCGTTCTTTAGTCCGGGTGAGGTTTCGAAGAAGGCATCATCGACGGGGTTTGCCCCGGGCCAGCCGCCCTCCACATAATCGACCCCAAGATCGTCGAGAGCCCGGGCAATGGCGCGCTTGTCATCGACGGAGAAATCCACACCCCGCGTCTGGGCACCATCGCGCAGGGTGGTGTCAAAAAGATAGATCCGCTCGGCCATAGTGGTCAGCTTTCCCGGCGCCAGGTCGTCCCGTCAGCGCTGTCCTCAAGGACGATGCCCTGAGAATCGAGTTCGTCGCGAATCTCGTCAGCGCGCGAGAAATCCTTCGAGGCCCGAGCGGCATTGCGTTCCGCGATCAGCGTATCGATGGCCGCATCGCCGTCACCCTGGAACCACATATCCGGATTGGTTTGCAGCAACCCGAGAAGTTTCCCGGCCGCCTTGAGGGCGCCAGCTGCCGCGGCAACCGCATTGTGGTCGCCTTCCTGCTCGGCTGCGAAAACCGCATCCGCCACAGCGTGCACTCCGGCCAACGCCAATGGGGTGTTGAGATCATCCTTCAGGGCCATAACCACTGCCTCGGGGATTTCCCCGTCATCAACGACCCCAACCTCAACCAGAGCTAGCGCTCGATAAAACCGGTTCAGTTCCTGCCGCGCGTCACGCACACCATCCCTGGTGAAGTCGACCGGCTGGCGGTAATGGGTTTTCAGCAGCGCCAAACGTAGCGCCTCGCCGGGAAACTCCGTGAGCAAATCCGAGACCGTGTAGAAATTGCCCAAAGACTTGGACATCTTCTGGCCTTCGCTCATCAGATACCCATTGTGCATCCAGAAACGGGCAAAGCTTTCATCAGGATTGGCACAACGTGACTGGGCGATCTCGTTCTCATGGTGGGGGAATACCAGATCGCCCCCCCCGCCATGAATGTCGAAGGATGCACCGAGATGCTCCTGGCTCATGGCCGAGCATTCGAGATGCCAGCCCGGACGTCCCTTGCCCCAGGGGCTGTCCCAGCCCGGCTGATCGTCCGAGGACGGCTTCCAAAGCACAAAATCAGCGGGATCTCGTTTATACGGCGCCACTTCAACCCGGGCCCCGGCGATCATTTCATCCCGGTCACGGCCCGAAAGTTTGCCGTAATCAGGCATCGAAGGAACGTTAAACAGCACATGCCCTTCGGCTTCATAGGCATGTTCCCCGGCGATCAGGTTTTCGATCAGGGCGATCATCTGTGGGATATGGTCGGTCGCACGCGGTTCCACATCAGGCTCATCACAACCCAGCGCGAAGGTCGCGATATGAAAATTCTCGGTGGTGCGCGTGGTCAGGACGTCGATGGTCTCGCCGTTCTCGGCTGCCCGTTCGATGATCTTGTCGTCCACATCAGTGATGTTGCGCACATAGGTGACCGCGCCAGCGCCATAGAGGAGGCGCAGCAGCCGCGTGAGCACGTCAAACGCCACCAACGGGCGGGCATTGCCGATATGGATATCGTCATAAACTGTCGGCCCGCACACATAGAGGCGCACGGCAGCCGCATCGATCGGCTCAAATACGTCCTTGTTTCGCGTATAGGTATTGTGGAGATGCAGGGTCATCAAAGTTCCCGTGGATTAGATTGCGGATCACGCGCGGCGAAACCGCACACGGACAGAGGCTGTCAGCCGGTAATTCGCGAACAAGCGATGCAACATCGATGGGAACGATGATTGGTCATGGTCGCGTGTATAGCGCCGATGGGAAAACAAGGCAATTCAACGGGACAAACCCGTAGCCTGTCCGACAGCTCTGGATTACTTCACCCTACGGGTTCGCAATGACGAAATCAGCGGTCACCGTCATTGCGAGGCGGCCGGCCAACGCGGCAATCCAGAAAAAGCTAGGCCTTGCCCCGGAACGCGTTGGTGATCGGATAGCGGCGGTCGCGACCGAATGAACGGCTGGTGAGCTTCACGCCGGGGGGGGCCTGACGGCGTTTGTACTCGGACAGTTCAAGCAAGCGCCAGATGCGTTGCACGATCGCCGGATCAAAACCTTTTTCCTCAAGCTCAGCACCACCGAGGTCTTCCTCGATCAGCCCGTGCAGGATCGCGTCCAGAATCTCATAGGGCGGGAGTGAATCCTCGTCCTTCTGGTCGGGTCGTAGCTCGGCCGAAGGCGGCTTGGTGATCATCCGCAAGGGAATGACTTCACCCGCCGGGCCAAGCACCCCTGTTGGGTGGTTTTCATTGCGCCAGTGGCAAAGCGCGAAGACGTCGGTCTTGTAGACATCCTTGATCACCGAATAGCCGCCAGCCATGTCGCCATAAATGGTGGCGTAGCCGACCGACATTTCCGACTTGTTACCCGTGGTGACCAGCATTGTGCCCGTCTTGTTGCTGATCGCCATGAGCAGCATCCCGCGCGCGCGGCTTTGAATGTTTTCCGCCGTGATGCCTTCAGCCGGCTCATCAAAAGCCTCGGTCAGCATTTCATCGAATGCCGACATGGCCGGACCAATACCAACCGTGTCGTAACGCGCGCCGACCTGCTCAATGAGCTCACGGGCGTCTTCCAGGCTATCGCCGCTTGTGTAGGGCGACGGCATCATCACACAGTGGACCCGGTCGGGCCCCAGCGCGTCGACCGCCACCACCGCGGTGATCCCGGAATCGATACCGCCCGAGAGGCCCAGGACCACGCCGGGAAAACCGTTCTTGTTCACATAGTCGCGCAGCCCCAGGACCATTGCCTGGTAGATGCGTTCCTTGCCTTCGATCCAGTCACTAACCTCGGCCTTCACGCAAGACCAGCCATCGGTGTCCCGTGCCCATTCGGTCACGGTAATGTCCTCGACAAACTGCTTTGACGCCGCGGCCATGCGCCGGTCCGCGTTCAGGACAAACGAGCCGCCATCGAAGACCAGCTCATCTTGCCCGCCGACCTGGTTTACATAGATCAGCGGCAATTCGGTCTCCGTCACCCGCGCCACGGCGTGGTTCATGCGTACATCGACCTTGTCGCGCTCATAGGGGCTGCCATTGATGACCACCAAAATTTCGGCGCCGGATTCCATCAGCGTCTCAGAGACATCCGGGGTCCACATGTCTTCACACACGGCAATCCCGAGACGCACCCCCCGAAAATTCACCGGGCCGGGCAGATCGCCGGCGTCGAAGACGCGCTTCTCGTCGAACACACCGTAATTCGGTAAATCCCATTTAAAACGAAGCGTCTGGATCTTGCCGTCATCGAGCACCGCGGCCGCGTTGAAACGGCGGCCATGCTCGTCGAGCCAGGGCGTGCCAATGATCAGGCCGGGGCCGCCATCGGCGGTTTCCGTCGCCAGCGCTTCAACGCCGGCCATCGCGGCGCGCACAAACGCATTTTTGAGGATCAGATCTTCGGGCGGGTAACCGGTGACACAAAGCTCGGTCCCCACCACCAGATCGGCGCCCTGCCCAGAGGCGGCCAAACGAGCGGCCCGGATTTTGTCGATATTGCCATCGATATCCCCGACAACGGGGTTCAACTGGGCGAGCGTGATGTTCAGGAAATCAGTCATGGATCAGCACGGCTGGGGTTAAGGAGCGGCGGACGGTAGGCAGGGCCAGTTGGCGTGTCAACGCGGGGCGGCAGCCTATTTCCGCAACAGGAATTCGCGGCCGACCTTCACCCGCTTGGTGCCGCCATACTGGACGATGTCGGCGGTCGCGTAAGTCTGCTGCCAGTCACCGGGCAAGAACGAGCCGGTGCCGATGGCATCGATGGGCACATCGGCTGCGGCCATGACCTTGCATTTCTCGGGACCGAAGCCGGACGACGCCACAATGCGGGCTTTTTCGAACCCGCCCTCATCCAGACGCTCGCGCAGACGCCAGATCGCCGCCGCAGAGACTCCGCCACCGATCAGGTGGCGCAGCTCGCCTTCGGTGCGGTAGCCCCGAATGGCGTCAGGCGCGTGACGTTCGAGCACCACGTAGCTCTCCGACGGGTCGAGATCCTCGATGTAGCGTCCGCCCGGTGTATCGAGCCGCAGCGAGATCTTGCCGTCGCGCACCATCTCCGGGAAACGGCGGCAGACTTCCAGGGAATCACTGATTTCTCGGCCGAAATAATCGACCAGAACCGTCAGAGATTCGTCCGGATGGGTTTCGTGGAACATCTCGGCCGCACGCACCGTCGAACCGGCATAGCCGATCAGGGCGTGGGGCATCGTACCCAGGCCGCGGGGCTGGCCGAAGTAATGCGCCGTGGCGTCCGTGGCGTTGCCCACAAAGCCGATGGCTTCGACCTTGCGGGTCGCGCGGGCCGATCCCACCGAAGCGGCATAGGCCATCAATTCCGCCATGTCCGGTCCAGCGCAATGCCGCGCATCGAAGGCCATGAAGGACACATTGGGCAGGTCCACACACATCGCCGCAGCGTTGTAAGCAGCAACACAAGCCGCCCCGAGCTTTTGCAGGAACAACGTCTCAAGATCGACCAGATCGTGGAACGAGCCGGAAATATACATCAGCGGCTCACCGGCACCGACCCAGCGGCCTTCGTCGAACCGCAGATCGATATCCAATTTGGTACCCCGCGCTTCGGCAACACCCTCCAGCCAGTCGATCGCCAGCCGGGCGGCCGAAATCACCGGGCGGCGCATGAAGACGGCGTAGGTAACCGGCGTATCGCCGAACTTGCTGACAATGTCGCGGGTCTTGTTGAAATAGGTGTCCGTATAGGCGGTGATCTCATCGGCCTGCGGGCGCAGTCCGATGGTCCGAGAAGTAGCCCGTTCGGCGCTCTTCTGCTTCGCGTCTGGCGATTCGGTTGTACTCATTTCGACCCCCGATCTTTTCGGGCCCAAAGGCGGCCCTCAATACGTCGCCGGGACCTACCCGGACGGCGAATTTGGTTCAGGCCGCCGAAGCTTTCAGGCTTCGTCATTCGCGGCATCGTCACGCTGACGCTTCAGGCGTTCGGCGATCTGGAAGGCCAGCTCGATCGACTGACTGGCATTCAGACGCGGATCGCAATGGGTGTGGTAGCGGTCGCCGAGACCTTCCTCGGTAATCGCCTGCGCGCCCCCTATACACTCGGTCACGTCCTGGCCCGTCATCTCGAAATGAACACCGCCAGCATGAGTTCCCTCCGCCCGATGGACAGCAAAGAAAGTGTCGACCTCCGACAGAATTGAGTCGAAGCCGCGCGTCTTGTAGCCGCTCGACGCCTTGACCGTGTTGCCGTGCATCGGATCACAAGACCAGACGACCTTGCGGCCTTCCTTCTCGACCGCACGCACCAGCGGCGGCAGGCCGTCTGCGGCCTTGTCCGCGCCCATGCGACAGATCAACGTCATCCGGCCGGCTTCGTTTTCCGGGTTCAGCACATCGAGCAACCGCATCAGATCGTCCGTGTCGAGCGAGGGCCCGCACTTCATGCCGATCGGGTTTTCAACACCGCTAAGATATTCAACATGCGCGCCGTCGGGCTGACGCGTCCGGTCCCCGATCCACAGCATGTGAGCCGAGGTATCGTACCATTTGTCGGTCAGACTGTCCTGACGGGTCAGGGCCTGCTCATAGACCAGCAGCAGCGCTTCGTGGCTGGTGTAGAAATCGGTTTCGCGCACCTGAGGCACGTTCTCGCTGGTGAGCCCGCACGCGGCCATGAAACCGAGGGTTTCCTCGATCCGGCTGGCCAGTTCCTCGAACCTGGCACCCTGGGGGCTCGATTTGACGAAATCGAGGTTCCAGCGATGCACCTGGTGCAGATCAGCAAACCCACCCTGGGCGAAGGCGCGCAGCAGGTTCAGGGTCGCGGCAGCCTGATGATAGGCATGCAGCATCCGGTCTGGGTTGGGCTCGCGTGAATCCACGTCGAACGCCATATCGTTGATGATGTCGCCGCGATAACTGGGCAGCGAAACGCCATCGATTTCCTCGGTCGGGGTGGAACGCGGCTTGGCGAACTGCCCGGCCATACGACCAACTTTCACGACGGGACAAGCCGCACCGAAGGTCAGCACAATGGCCATCTGCAGCAACACCTTGAAGGTATCGCGAATATTGTCGGCGTGGAATTCCGCGAAGCTCTCCGCGCAATCACCGCCCTGGAGCAGGAAGGCCTCTCCCTCAGCGACACGTCCGAGCTGCGCACGCAAGGCTCGCGCCTCGCCTGCAAACACCAGCGGCGGCTGCTTTCCAAGGGTTTCTTCAACATTGGCGAGCGCGGCTGCATTACCGTATTCGGGCACTTGCAGGATATCGCGACTGCGCCAGCTATCGGGCTGCCAGATCTTGGACATTGCTCACTTCGGACCGAAGCACACGTGGCCTGGTCCGTCCGTTAGTTTGTTTTACTAGGTTTCGCTTACGCGAAGGCCCTGCCTATAGGCGTCAAAAGCGCCGATTGCCAGCAAAAATCGCACAAATTCAAGGTGCAGCAAACCGCGCAAGACGGATTTTCCGTTGCTCCCCATCGCCCTCATCCTGAGGAGGGCCGACAGGCCCATCACGAAGGAGGCGTGTGTTCGCACCAGCGTCACTTTCCTCAGCATCCTTCGAGACGGCGCGTTGCGCCTCCTCAGGATGAGGATTGATGCGGTGTAGGCGTTCGCCGATGCCCTATTCTGCGGCGCCAGCCAACGGTTCACGCATAGTGACGAACTCTTCGGCCGATGTCGGGTGAATGCCGATGGTCGAATCGAACACCGCCTTGGTCGCCCCCGCCTTCATGGCAACAGTAAAGCCCTGGGTCATCTCACCGGCATCCGTGCCGACCATATGGATGCCCACCACCTTGTCGCTGGCCTTGTCGACGATCATTTTCATGAAGGTCTGCTCATCGCTGCCGGTCAGGGTATTTTTGAGGGTCCGGAACGTGCTTTTGAAGATCGACACGTCGCCATATTTCTCTCGCGCCTCGTCTTCCATCAGGCCCACGGTGCCGATCGGCGGCTGACTGAATACGGCGGTCGGGATGTATTCGTAATCCACAGCACTGGGCTCATCGCGAAACAGCGTCTTGTAAACGGCCATACCCTCGGCGAGGGCCACCGGGGTGAGCTGATACCGGTCAATAATGTCGCCGATGGCATAGATCGACTTCACGTTGGTCTGGAAATAGTCGTCGACGATGACCGCGCCATTGTCCTTGAGCGCGACCCCGGCCTCTTCGAGCCCCAGCCCGTTGACGTTGGGACGACGGCCGATTGCCGACATCACCGTGTCGGCTTCCAGTGTGGTGCCGTCATCCAGGTGGACCGTCAGGCCCGCATCGGTTTTTTCGACTTTCTCGAAAGACGCGTTGAGCTTGAGCTTGATGCCTTTCTTCTCCATCTCGCCCTGGAGATGCTGGCGGATATCCTCATCGAAGCCGCGCATGATCAGCGATCCCCGATAGGAGAGGGTCGTATCAACCCCCAGGCCGTTGAAGATGCCCGCGAACTCAACCGCGATGTAGCCGCCACCCTCGATCACCACCTTCTTGGGCAGCTTGTCGAGGAAGAAAGCCTCGTTCGAGGTGATGACGTGCTCGCCGCCTTCGTAGCGCAAATCATTCGGCCAGCTGCCCGCGGCCACCAGAATATGTTCGGCGGTGTAGTTCTTGCCAGCCACAGCGACCGTGTGCGGATCGACCACCGTGGCGCGCCCGTCAACGATCGTGACCCCGGCCCCCTCGAGCATCCGTCGATAGATGCCGTTCAGGCGGGTGATTTCCTTGTCCTTGTTATCGACAAGAGTGCGCCAGTCGAAGGAATCCGGTTTGACGGTCCAGCCATAGGCGGCCGCATCGGCGAAATCCTCATGGAAGTGGGAGGCATAAACGAAGAGCTTCTTGGGAATACAACCGACATTGACGCAGGTCCCTCCCATGAACTGGTCTTCGGCCACGGCCACACGCGCGCCGTTCGTGGCAGAAAAGCGCGACGCCCGGACCCCGCCGGATCCCGCACCAATTACAAATAAGTCGTAATCATACTCAGCCACGAGGCACCTCTTTCAACTATGATCGTGCCGGAACAGCGCGTTCGGTCACTTCTGCTGGGGAGTTACTTAGCGTGCATGCCCGGAAAAGCAAACGCCGGGACCGGAACATTCTTTTTAGCCTCCACTTAGGGGCGCGGCGGGGAACGCCTTGATCGACATCATCATCATTTATCTCGCCGCCGGCGTGTTCTCCGGCTTCGTCTCCGGTCTTTTTGGGGTCGGCGGGGCGTTTGCGCTGGCCCCGGCGCTGATCATCACGCTGACACTTCAGGGGGTCGGGGACACGCACCTTATGCATCTGACCATTGCGACCTCACTGGCCACACAGCTGGTCACCGCGATCCTGACCAGCGTGTTGCGGTATCGCGCCGGAGATCTGCGGATTCCTGTTTTGCTCAAAATCGCGCCGTTTGTCGGCATCGGCGCGATTATCGGGGCGACCATCGGCGATATTCTGCCCGGGATCGTCCTGAAGATCGCCTTCATCTCATTCATCGCCATCTCCATTGTCCGCAGCCTCGTGGTCCGTCCCATCAAGTCCGACGGGGCGGGCAATAACACCGCAACCCTGCGGGGTGGCGCGTTCTGGTTCCTGAGTGTCGTGTCGGGAATCTCCGGTGGCCTGCTCGGCCCCGGTCCCGCGATTGTGCTAGCGCCCCTGCTGCGCAAACTCGGTTTCTCCATGACCGTGGTTTCCGCATGCTCCGCGGCACTTGCCGGGCTGGTCGGATTGCTCGCGGCGGCGGGTTACATCGTTGGCGGGTTTGATGAGGTCGGACTGCCGGCGCATTCCCTGGGCTATCTCTACCTGCCCGGATTTGTCTGTCTGGCACTCGGCGCGCTGGTTGGATCACCTCTGGGTATTCGCTTTTCCCACCGGGTCGCGGAGAAATTGCAATCCCGCCTGTTTGTCGGATATCTCATCCTGGTGCTGATCGTCATGATCTCTCACAGCCTATGAGGCGATTGCCATCGCTCCCACCACCGTCTAAGGCTCGGGCGGGGAAACGCTGTGCTTTACGAAATCATCCTGATCTATCTTTTGACCGGCGCACTGGCCGGGTTTGTTTCTGGAATGTTCGGGGTCGGCGGGGCTTTTACCATGGCCCCGGCACTGATCATCGGCTTGCCCATGCAAGGCATTTCCGATGAACAGGTGATGCATCTCTCGGTCGGCACAGCGCTAGCGGTGATGGCGACCACCTCAGCCTATGTAGCGATCCTGCGTTACCGGACCGGTGACCTGCAGCTCCCGCTCACCTATCGGTTTGTGCCCTACATCATCGCGGGCGCGGTCGGGGGATCGCTGTTCGGGGACTTCCTGCCCGGCGATGTGCTGAAAATGATCTTCATGGGATTCATCGCCCTGACCATCGCCCGGGGCATTTTCTACAAGGGCCATGAAATCGTCGCCGGGGGCGGTGATCTGGAGAACGTGCGCGGCTTTGGCCTTTGGTTTCACGGAGTGCTAACCGGCATCACCGGGTCCCTGCTCGGCCCGGGCCCCGCCATCGTGATCGGGCCTTATCTGCGCAAGCACCGTTATTCTATGCCGATGGTGGCGGCCACAGCCTCCGCTCTGGCCGGACTGCTTGGCCTGTCAGCGGCCGCGGGATACGTCTATGGCGGGTTCAACGAGATCGGCCTGCCCGACTTCGCGCTGGGCTATCTGTACGGGCCGGCCTTCGCCGGTCTGGCCATCGGTGCCTTGGCAGGATCACCCGGTGGCGTGCGGGTCTCCCACCACATCCCCGACGTGGTGATCCACCGCATGTTCATCGGTTATCTGGCCCTGATTCTGTTCGTGATGGTGTTCTGGGGGCGCTAGCCCGTCGATCACTCAGGCACAGTCCGGATCACGAGATTGCGAATTTCCGACATGTCTTCCATGGCGAAGACAATCCCCTCGCGTCCCATTCCAGAATCCTTGACGCCCCCATAGGGCATGTTGTCCACGCGATAACTCGGCACGTCACCGAGCACGACACCGCCCACTTCCATCTCGTCCCAGGCCTGCTGGACCTTATAGAAATCGCGGGTGAAGATTCCGGCCTGCAGACCGAACTTCGAATCGTTGACCATGGCGATGGCCTCATCCCAGCTGGAGAATTTTGAGAGCACGGCGGCGGGCCCAAAGGCTTCCTCGACGCAGATGTCCTGATCGGCAGGCACATTCTCAAGCAAGGTCGCTCCAAGCATCGCCCCTTCACGTTGACCACCGCACAAAATCGTCCCGCCTGCCGCGGCAGCTGCTTCAATCCACCGATGGAGGCGCTCGGCCTCTTTCTCGGAAATCATGGGCCCGATAAAAGTCTCGCGAATCTTGGGATCACCGGAGATCAGCTTGGACGCCCGCGCGACAAGCTTGTCGCGAAATACATCGTAGATATCTTCATGAATAAGGATCCGCTGCACGCCGATGCAAGATTGCCCAGACTGATAGAACGCCCCGAAAATGATCCGTTCCACTGCATCATCGAGATTTTTGGTGTCACTGTCGACGACGACTGCGGCATTGCCGCCCAGCTCAAGAACGATCTTCTTCTTGCCGCACCGCGCCTTCAGATCCCAGCCAACAGCAGGCGACCCGGTGAACGACAGCAGCTTCAATCGGTCGTCGACCGTAAACAGGTCAGCGCCTTCGCGCGAACAGGGCAGGATCGAGAACGCCCCCTTGGGCAGATCCGTCTCCGCCAGCGCTTCACCCATGATCAGCGCGCCAAGGGGCGTTCGGGAAGCCGGCTTCATCACGAAGGGACAGCCCACAGCAAGTGCCGGCGCAATCTTGTGAGCCGCCAGATTGAGGGGAAAGTTAAACGGCGAGATAAACGAACACGGGCCGATCGGCACGCGTTTCCACATGCCCTGGTAACCTTTGGCACGCGGTGAGATATCAAGCGCCTGCAGCTCACCGTGCATACGAACGGATTCTTCTGCCGCGATCTTGAAGGTGTCGATCAACCGCGTGACTTCGCCTTCGGAATCATTGATCGGCTTGCCCGCCTCCACGCACAGCGCCATCGCCAGTTCGTCATAGCGCTCGCTGAACCGATCGACGCAATGTTCGAGGATGGCCTTCTTCGCGTAGGACGGCATGCGCGCCATTTCTTCGGTGGCTTCGACAGCGCCCGCAATCCCTTTGTCGATAGCATCGGTATCGGCGAGCGCACAGACGGCGGCCATCTCTCCGGTGTATTTGTCGGTGACTTTCAAATCCTCATTGGCGAAGACGGGTTCGTTGTTCAGATAATACGGATAGGTGTCCATAGCGACGCTAAGCTCCCTCAATCAGATCACAGGGGAGCGCGGCCTGACCTGCCGCGCCCCAAAGAATATTCAGATAGCGGCAGAGCGCTTCTTGATGTCGATATTCAGAATTTGATCGTTCTCGGCATAGTCGACCGGACAATCGATCAAATGAACGCCGGGTTCGTTCAACGCCGTCTCGATAATACCAGGAAGCTCCTCGGCCGAACCAACACGGTGGCCTATGCCACCGTAGGCTTCGACATATTTCACAAAGTCCGGGTTGCCGTATTCAAGGCCCCAGTCTTTCAGGCCCATATTGGCCTGCTTCCAACGGATCATGCCGTAGGAGCTGTCGTTCAGGATCAGGACGGCGATGTTCATCTTCTCACGCACTGCCGTTTCCAACTCCTGGCTGTTCATCATGAAGCCGCCATCGCCGCAGATCGCCATGACTTTGCGATCCGGGTGAACGAGATGTGCCGCCATTGCCGAAGGCAGACCGGCGCCCATCGTCGCCAACGCATTGTCGAGCAGTACCGTGTTCGGCTGGTAGCCCGGATAATTCCGCGCGAACCAGATTTTGTAGACCCCATTGTCGAGACAGATAATCCCATCCTCCGGCATCCCTTCGCGGACCTTGCTGACAAGATGCTGCGGGTAGATCGGGAAGCGCATGTCATCCTTGCCTTCGGCAAGCTGCGCATCGCCGTAGATTTTCACATCCATCATCCGCGAGAAGTCCCAATTGGCTTCTTCCTGCTTCTTCACGCCATTTTTAAGCTGCCAGATCGAATTTCCGATGTCGCCGATAACCTCGATCTGCGGGAAGTAGACCGGGTCCACCTCGGCCGTGTTGTAAGAAATATGGATAACTTCGGTATCGCCCTGCTCCATGAAAAATGGCGGTTTCTCAATCACGTCATGACCCACATTGATGATCAGGTCGGCCGCATCGAGGGCCCGGTGAACGTAGTCCCCAGCGGAAAGCGCCGCACAGCCCATGAACAGCGGATGTCGTTCATCGACGACGCCCTTGCCGAGCTGGGTGGTGATAAATGGAATTCCCGTCTTTTCGATAAATACCGAAAGCATCTTCGAAGTCATCTTCCGGTTGCCGCCGGCCCCGATCACGAGGATCGGGGACTTGGCTGCATGAATTTTCTCGAGCGCCCGGAAGACCGACTTCTCTTCGGCTGTGGGGCGCCGCACAGATGACGCCTTGATCGGTTTCTCATCGGTTTGCTCGTCCGCAATATCCTCGGGAAGCTCAATATGGGTCGCGCCGGGCTTTTCTTCTTCAGCGATGCGAAAGGCTTCGCGCACGCGGCTGGGAATATTGTCGCCCGCGACAATCTGGGTCGCGTATTTGGTAATTGGCCCCATCATGTTCACAACATCGAGGATCTGGAATCGGCCCTGCTTGGAACTTTTCACAGGCTTCTGACCGGTGATCATCAACATGGGCATGCCGCCAAGCTGCGCATAGGCAGCGGCGGTCGTGAAATTCGTTGCACCCGGCCCGAGGGTGGACAGGCACACGCCGGTCTTCCCGGTCAGACGGCCGTAGACAGAGGCCATGAAACCCGCGGCCTGCTCGTGGCGCGTCAGCACCAGCTTGATCTGATCCGACCGGGATAGAGAATCAAGAAAGTCGAGGTTTTCCTCCCCCGGAATTCCAAAAATGTACTCGCAGCCTTCTTCTTCCAGACACTCGATAAATAGATCAGATGCTTTAGTCATTGTTGCTTCGCCTTTCGGCGCCCCCAAATTTATGCCCGTGAAAAACCTTCAACATTCGACAGCCTAAAGAAAATTCAGCAGAGATGCCGAAATTTAGTCAAAACTTAGGATTCTCTTTGATGCCCAGGCGCTCTATTTGAAGCGGAAAGACCACCAGCTCTATCTGGAACATATCCTGTCGCGATAGTGATCAGAAGGCAGTAGGTTTCAATGACTGAAACCGGATCTCTTGTTGCGCCTTTACAGCAGGGAACAGAGTATCCCTACTCAAGTTTTCTCTTTCACTTAGCGTAGCCATTTCCGGCGCCGCATCAACCGCACGACCAGTGAGTGCGGAACAACCATTCTGGAGCACCAAATGTCCCTATCCCTGCAAGTTATCTAACCCGTCGCTGAAGGCACGACCTTCGACTACGACTACTATTTCGGCACCCATATGCCGCTGGTCGGCGAAAACATCGGTGAGCATGTCGAAAGCTCGCTGGTCCCAAGGGAATCGCCGGAGGCCCCGGTGTCCCCGCCGGGTTCTACATCATCGCAACCCTGATGTTTGCAGATCAGGCCGCCATGGATGCCGCGATGGCCAACATTGGACCGGCTGTCAGCGACATCCCGAATTTCACCAACACCGAGCCCGCCCTCCTGATCGCCGAGGTCGCAGCCTAGTTGTTGAATAGGGTTGTTATTCCGGGGCCTAGCGGACGGGTTTCGTCAGTCACCCCGGAATATCAGAAACCCCTTTTGTCACCTTCCAGCTTTCGTAGTCGGCGTCATTGACCATGTAGGACCAGTGCAGCAGGGATTGCTGGATTCTGTTGCTCACGCCCCAACTCAGTCCAACCCCGCAGCCAACACTGTGAATCCGAGCATATATACGGTTCCGCCAGCGCCCGTTCGGACCGCAGAAGGCCAGCCATCTTTTGATCTGGCGTTCGTCATCCTCGTGCCGCCGGCCGAGATGATATTTGCAGTACCACTCGAACCAGCCGCGGGGATCGTCTGAATGGATCCAGCCGCTGGCATCCCATTCCTGCTGGGACTGTCCGGACCGGACCTTGAAGTGGTTCAAATCGGCCCGATAGCGGTCCGCGTGATACATGTCGCCTTCGAGGCCGTCGAACCAGTCGGACGGAAAGTCTGCGGGATCCGCCAGCTGACTGAAATAGGTCCCGCCGAAGATGCCGCGCGACAGCATCTCCTTCGGGGTCAGCATGGGAACGAATCCCGCCACCACACCACCGCAGTCTGCGTTCATTCCACCGTCACACTCTTGGCGAGGTTACGCGGCTGGTCCACATCGGTCCCTTTGACCACTGCCGTATGATAGGCGAGCAGCTGGATCGGAATCGCATAGAGCAGCGGGGCGACGAAGGGGTCGACGTCAGGCATCTCTACTGCGGCAAAGGCCTTGTCGGCGAGACTGGCGACCCCGGCCTTGTCGGACATGAAGATTACCTTGCCGCCACGCGCGATGACCTCCTCCACATTGGACAATGTCTTGTCGAACAGCCCGTCATTCGGCGCCAGCACGATCACCGGGACGTTGTTGTCGATCAGCGCGATTGGGCCGTGTTTCATCTCGCCGGCGGCATAGCCTTCGGCGTGGATATAGGAAATTTCCTTGAGCTTGAGCGCGCCTTCCATGGCCAGGGGAAAAGCCGTGCCGCGTCCGAGGTAAAGCACGTCCCGAGCGACGGCCACGTCGTGAGCGATCTCACGCAGGGCCTGATCATGGTTGAGCACTTCGGTCATGCGTGAGGGCACTTCGGTCAGGGCCCCGGCCATCATCGCGGCACGATCGCCATCGATGGCCCCGCGGGCTTTGGCCGCGGCAATCGTCAGACAGGCGAGGACGGCAAGCTGGGTGGTGAAGGCCTTGGTCGAAGCCACGCCGATCTCCGGCCCGGCGAGCGTCGGCAGGACCACATCGGATTCCCTGGCGATGGAGCTCTCCCCCACATTCACCACAGAGACCATATGCTGCTTCTCCGCCCGGCAATAACGCAAGGCAGCCAGCGTATCAGCTGTCTCTCCTGACTGGCTGACGAACAAGGCCACCCCGCCTTCGGGCAAAGGCGCTTCGCGGTAGCGGAACTCGGACGCCACATCGATTTCGACCGGCAGCCGCGCAACGGTCTCAAGCCAGTATTTCGCCACCCAGCCCGCGTAACAGGCCGTCCCACAGGCGATCACCGTAACGCGGGGCACATCGGCAAAATCAAATGGCAAATCCGGCAGGCTGATCTCCCGGGTCGTGGCGTTGATGAAGGACTGGAGGGTGTCACCGACCACGGCGGGCTGCTCGAAGATTTCCTTCTGCATGAAGTGGTCGTAATTGCCCTTACCAATCAGCGCGCCGGACAGCTCGGTTTCACGGATCGCCCGTTCAACCGGGTTGCCATCCTCATCAAAGACATCCGCGCCGTCTCGCGTAATAACGGCCCAGTCGCCCTCATCAAGATAGGAAATACGCTTGGTCAGGGGTGCAAGTGCCAGCGCATCCGAACCGATGAACATCTCCCCCTCGCCATAGCCGATCGCCAGGGGGCTGCCCCGACGGGCTCCGACCATCAAATCGTGTTCTCCGGCAAACACAATTGCCAGCGCGAAGGCCCCCTGCAGGCGCGGCAACGTGCGGGCGACGGCCTCCTGGGGCGACGCGCCATTGTCCATCTCGTGGGACAGCAGGATCGCAACGGCCTCGGTGTCGGTATCGCTCTCAAAAACATGCCCGGCGGCGATCAGCTCAGCGCGCAGCTCTTGGAAGTTCTCAATGATGCCGTTATGGACCACCGCCACCCGGGCGGTCACATGGGGGTGGGCGTTGCTTTCGTTGGGCACGCCATGGGTGGCCCACCGCGTATGGCCGATCCCCGCATCCCCGCTCAGCGGGTTCGCGTCGAGCACCGTGGCGAGATTGACCAGCTTGCCTTGGGCGCGGCGGCGCTCGATGGAGCCGTTGACCAGAGTCGCGATACCGGCGGAATCATACCCGCGATATTCCAGCCGCTTGAGCCCTTCGAGCAGACGCGGCGACACATCATCGGCACCCAGAATTCCAATAATCCCGCACATGTTAGTTTTTCATCTTTCGTGCGCACAACACTCGGCCCACATACTTCGTCAAGCTCAGCATGAGGGCCTCACCCTGAGCCTGTCGAAGGGCGAGGTCCGGGACGCAATGACGCTGCAGATCAATATTTCGCACGCCCCTAATCCTTCGTTTTCAGGCGACGAAAACGCGCGGCCCAGCCGGACTTGTCCCGTTGCTCGGCGCGTTCGATGGACAGCGCGCCGCCCGGCACATCGCGGGTGATCGTGCTGCCCGCCGCGACGATCGCGCCATCGCCGATGGTGACCGGGGCCACGAGGGCCGAGTTGGATCCGATAAAGGCGTTCTCACCAATCGTCGTCAGATATTTGCCGAAGCCGTCATAATTGCAGGTGATCGTGCCCGCCCCAATATTCGACCCGCCACCGATTTTGGCATCGCCGATATACGTCAGGTGATTGGCTTTCGCGCCGGCGCCGATTTCGGCGTTTTTGATTTCGACGAAGTTGCCGATATGGGCGTCAGTCCCGATCTGTGCGCCGGGCCGAAGCCGCGCATAAGGCCCGATGATGGCACCGCTTAAAACGTTCGCCCCTTCGAGATGGCTGAACGCCTTGATCTGTACATTGTCGGCCACGGTCACGCCGGGCCCGAACACCACATTGGGCTGCACCACCACATCGCGGCCCAGCACTGTGTCGTGGTGGAACCACACCGTGGCAGGCTCCACCAGGGTCGCGCCTGCTTCCATGGCGCGGCTGCGCATATCGTCCTGCACCACGGCTTCGGCCACGGCGAGATCCTCGCGGGAATTCACCCCGAGGAGCTCGTCTTCCTCACCTTCCACGACGGCGGCGGACAATCCCTGTTCAACGGCCAGGCGCACGGTGTCTGTCAGATAGTACTCGCCTTTGGAATTATTGGTATCGAGTTGATCCAGCAGACCGAGCAAATGTTCCCCGGCAAAAGCCATCACACCGGAATTGCACAGGTTCACATCGAGCTCTTCCGGGCTCGCATCCCGGGCTTCGACAATCGCGGTCAGCGCGCCGCTGTCATCGGTAATCAGGCGGCCATACTGGTGAAAATGCAAGGGCCGGAAACCGAGCACGGACACCGCCGCACCCCCGGCGCACGCACCGGCGGCCGCCGCCATGGTCTCGGCCCGGACCAGCGGCGTGTCGCCGTAAAGCACCAGGACGGTTCCGGTAAATCCTTCGAGTTCGTCACGCGCCGCCTTCACCGCGCCGCCGGTGCCGTTCCGATCTTCCTGCACGCAAGTGGCATGAGGCGTGACGGCCCGGGTCACCGCATCCATATCCGGCCCCACCACCACAACCACCTTTTCGGGGGACAGGGTCGCGACCGTATCGAGCAGATGGGTAATCATCGGACGGCCGGCGACCGCGTGCATCACCTTGGGCAGGTCGGACTTCATCCGGGTTCCCTTGCCTGCGGCAAGGATCACGACGGCAATGGCAGAGTTGGTCATCAGCGCTTATCGGTGGCGTTTACAGGTTCGGGCGAAATCACGTTCGTCGATCAGGACAACCCCTCTCGAACGCCGCGGAAAATGCCACATCAGGCTGAATCGCACCAAGTCACGAATTGTTCCGGAATATTTCGGTGGCACAGCGTACACCCTCCCACTTTGTCAGGCTCAGTGTGAGGGTTTTCTGGATCTCGCCGGTGCCTGACAAAACATGAGGTTCGAGGAACCATCAGTGTGAGGGTCTTCCCAATCTCAGATACCTCATCCTGAGCCTGACGAAGGATGAGGTTCACGCCGCCAGCACCAACCCGCTCAGTTTCGGTCGGCTTTTCCAAACACCAGCGCGCCATCGGCCACGCGAGCCCGGATCAGATGGGCGAACCCGTTGCCCCAGGGGGTGGAGAGTTCAAGACGAACCGGGACGCGGCCATTCTCGACTCCTATATCGGCCTGCCATATATCTACCTCGAAATCCTGCAGCCGCTTCTTGTCCGGGCTGAACCCGGCGATCCGCTTGAAGCTGAGCTTGCAACCCTCCGCCTTCCCCGCAAAGGGCGCGGCAGAACTGGGCTTGAGAATTGCCGCCTCGAGAGTTTCCATGTTGGCATCGTAGCGGCGGCGGCCATCATAGATAGCGGTCCGGGGCCGACAGCGTCCCTCCAGTGCCGAGGTCAGGACCAGCGATGTCACCGCGCTGGTCGGATCGATCGCGCCGGGGATCATCGTCGGGTCGACTTTTTTCATGTCTTCTGCGCTGTAGGGTGGCACCGCGCTGACCTTCCGGGCGGCCCCATCTACATAATCGATGGAAACTTCGCGGGCATTACCGCGCCAGACATTGGAGGTGTGATAGCGCGCGGGCACGATGTTCCCACCCTGCCAGGCCCCGATGCTGTTGGCATCGAAGCGCCAGTTGAACAACGCGCCGATCAGGCCGGACGTCTCCATGTTAATCCGACTTTCGTACGACGTAGCTGGCGCGGGGTTGGGCTGATCTGCGGCAGAAAAGGCAACGCTGAGATCGAGCCGGATCGCACGCAGGCCGCCGGTATACACATCGTAGGTGAGCGTGAAGCCTTTTGGGTGGGCCTGAGTATGCGCAATCGGCTGGCCGTCATCGGCGGCCAGCACAACAGGTCCGGCGAGCACCAGCACCGCGCCAATCACAACAAAACCTGCAGAAATCCTGCGCAACATGGGCCAACTCCAGCTTCCGGGAAACACATCTCAGTACCGCGGAGAATAGTGGCGAAACCATGGAGTCGCCGCACAACTTGACTTGATCGAACCCGACGCCCTATTAGAACGGCTGTCCTTTGGGACGGGCGCGTAGCTCAGCGGGAGAGCACTGCCTTCACACGGCAGGGGTCACAGGTTCAATCCCTGTCGCGCCCACCAATCTTTTCAACGGGTTAACTTGTATTCTGGCCTATTTTTTCGCACCATTGCCTAATAGATGCCTAGAATAAGAATTATTCGGGAGCATCCATCCCAAGAAAGAATTTTAATGTCCATCGACCATTCGACTCTGACCAAGGGTCAGGTTCGCAAACTCAATGCTCTCCGTAAGAGTGTCGGTGACAACATTGCGGAAGATGCATTCTCAAAGTGGATGGCCGCCTAGTCCAAGACACCCAAGGATGTCCGTGACCCTGTTGCAGACGCACTGGTGACCGCATTGGAGCAGTTCAAGGATAAAAAGACCTTCCGTCTGGGTACGAAAGGATATGTCGTTAAGCGGTCTGAGGGTAAGCGTGCGTCAGGGTTCATTGCTCAGAAGGTTACCTGAGTAGACTGCACGCAGACTGACACGCACCCATAAGAGACCCGTACAGACCTCTCAGTCACCATGCTGAGAGGTCTTTTGCGTTGGGGTGGAGAAGGGTCAGGGAAAGGTGCCTGAGTGCTCTGTCGAGTGGGTCGAAGTCTGCGGGGCATGGGGTAAGAACTCCGCCCACACCCCATTCTCGCTACACATTCCGAATATTCTCTATCAGACTTTCCGTATGAGAAACCCGACCGACCACGCCCCCAGACCATTGTATACCGCGGCAAAGTCGCTAACCTGGTTGAAGCGCTAAACGCACCGGATACGATAGCAGACGCCGCCGAAACAATTTGCGGGCTGATCGAGGCCATCCGTCTCGTACCGGACGAGGGTAATCTCAGAATAGAGGTATATGGCGAACTCGCCGCCCTGATATCACTGGACCAAAAGCGCAAAAGCAAACACCCCGGGGGGGATCCCTCCGGGGTGCAAATAACGCTGGTTGCGGGGGCAGGATTTGAACCTGCGACCTTCAGGTTATGAGCCTGACGAGCTACCGGGCTGCTCCACCCCGCGGATATTACTTTGCGCGTCAGTGCGAGGGCACATTCCTAACTGAATGAAGGAACCATCGTGGAATAAGTTGCATTAGGCAAAAACAGAACCGGTCCGAAATTAGACAGTGCGAACATATGCGCTTGGAAGACCTGGCAACGACCTACTCTCCCGCGCCTTAAGACGAAGTACCATCGGCGCTAAGGGTCTTCACGGCCGAGTTCGGGATGGGATCGGGTGTGGCCCCCTCGCTATAGCCACCAGGTCATCCAAACGCATATGGATGCATAGTTCTGTTTGTTGCGATAATACTGACATTACACACGCACATATTTGTGCGTGTAAGCCAAAAGCTATTCAGTCGGACAACCTTGTCGACGAACCTTGCCGCTGCACGCGACAACTTTTGAACGTTTACATTGGATCCCGAAAGATCCTGCGCAAACGGCCTACAATCAAGCCAATCGAGCAATTAGTACTGGTCAGCTTCACGTGTTGCCACGCTTCCACACCCAGCCTATCAACGTGGTGGTCTTCCACGGCTCTCGAGCGAAACCTCGTATTAAGGGGGGCTTCCCGCTTAGATGCTTTCAGCGGTTATCCCTTCCGCACTTAGCTACCCGGCGATGCTCCTGGCGGAACAACCGGTACACCAGAGGTGCGTCCATCCCGGTCCTCTCGTACTAGGGACAGCTCCTCTCAAGTTTCGTACTGACACGGCAGATAGGGACCGAACTGTCTCACGACGTTCTAAACCCAGCTCACGTACCACTTTAAATGGCGAACAGCCATACCCTTGGGACCTGCTCCAGCCCCAGGATGTGATGAGCCGACATCGAGGTGCCAAACACTCCCGTCGATGTGGACTCTTGGGGAGTATCAGCCTGTTATCCCCGGCGTACCTTTTATCCGTTGAGCGATGACCCTTCCACGCGGGATCACCGGATCACTATGACCGACTTTCGTCTCTGCTCGACTTGTCAGTCTCGCAGTCAGGCAGGCTTATGCCATTGCACTCAAAAGCTGATTTCCGACCAGCCTGAGCCCACCTTCGCGCGCCTCCGTTACTCTTTAGGAGGCGACCGCCCCAGTCAAACTACCCACCACGCAGGGTCCCGAACCCGGTTTCACGGGTCTCGGTTAGATATCAGAGAATAGAAGGGTGGTATTTCAAGGGTGACTCCACCAAAGCTAGCGCTATGGCTTCATAGTCTCCCACCTATCCTACACATCCATTCGCGGATACCACTGCGAAGCTATAGTAAAGGTGCACGGGGTCTTTCCGTCTGACCGCGCCTACTCCGCATCTTCACGGAGAATTCAATTTCGCTGAGTCGATGTTGGAGACAGTGGGGAAGTCGTTACGCCATTCGTGCAGGTCGGAACTTACCCGACAAGGAATTTCGCTACCTTAGGACCGTTATAGTTACGGCCGCCGTTTACTGGGGCTTCAGTTCAAGGCTCTCACCTCTCTCTTTAACCTTCCAGCACCGGGCAGGCGTCAGACCCTATACGTCGTCTTGCGACTTCGCAGAGTCCTGTGTTTTTAATAAACAGTCGCTACCCCCTGGTCTGTGCCACCTCCTACAGGTTGCCCTATAGGAGGTCCCTCTTCTTCCGAAGGTACGAGGGAATTTTGCCGAGTTCCTTCAACATCGTTCTCTCAAGCGCCTTGGTATACTCTACCTGTCCACCTGTGTCGGTTTGGGGTACGGTCTATACGCTGGAGCTATTTCCTGGAACGCCTTCACGGCCAACTCAATCCAATAAGAATTGACCGCTTACAGCATTCGTCACTTCCAGCAGGCCTAGGAATATTAACCTAGTTCCCATCGTCTACGCCTTTCGGCCTCGACTTAGGGGCCGGCTCACCCTGCGCGGATTAGCCTTGCGCAGGAACCCTTGGACTTTCGGCGAGAGTGTTTCTCACACTCTTTATCGCTACTCATGTCAGCATTCGCACTTCCGATACCTCCAGCATCTCTCGCGAGACACCTTCGCAGGCCTACGGAACGCTCCGCTACCGCGTATGAAATCCGAAAAAATCATACACCCGCAGCTTCGGTGGATAGTTTTAGCCCCGGTACATCTTCGGCGCAGGACGGCTTATTTAGACCAGTGAGCTGTTACGCTTTCTTTAAAGGATGGCTGCTTCTAAGCCAACCTCCTGGCTGTCTTGGCCTTCCCACATCCTTTCCCACTTAACTATCACTTCGGGACCTTAGCTGGCGGTCTGGGCTGTTTCCCTTTCGACCATGGAGCTTAGCCCCCATAGTCTGTCTGCCATGATTGCACTCACCGGTATTCGGAGTTTGGTTAGGTTTGGTAAGGCTCGCGCCCCCCTAGCCCATCCAGTGCTCTACCCCCGGTGGTGATACATGACGCTCTACCTAAATAGATTTCGCGGAGAACCAGCTATTTCGAGGTTTGATTGGCCTTTCACCCCTAACCACAAGTCATCCCCTCATTTTTCAACATAAGTGGGTTCGGTCCTCCAGTGAGTATTACCTCACCTTCAACCTGCTCATGGCTAGATCACCTCGCTTCGGGTCTAATCCATACAACTAAATCGCCCTATTAAGACTCGCTTTCGCTACGCCTACACCTAACGGCTTAAGCTCGCTGTACAGACTAAGTCGCTGACCCATTATACAAAAGGTACGCCGTCAGGAACCACGATCCGAAGACCATCCTCCCTCCGACTGCTTGTAAGCATCCGGTTTCAGGAACTGTTTCACTCCCCTTATCGGGGTGCTTTTCACCTTTCCCTCACGGTACTAGTACACTATCGGTCACTGAGGAGTACTTAGGCTTGGAGGGTGGTCCCCCCACGTTCAAACAGGATTTCACGTGTCCCGCCTTACTCAAGGACGTATCAGCTTTCTACCTATACAGGACTATCACCCACTATGGTCAGACTTTCCAGACTGTTCTAGTTCTTACTGATGCGCCACTGGCCTAGTCCCCGTTCGCTCGCCGCTACTAGGGGAGTCTCTATTGATGTCCTTTCCTCCGGCTACTTAGATGTTTCAGTTCGCCGGGTTTGCTTTCCTTGCCTATATATTCAACAAGGAATGACCCAATGGGCCGGGTTGCCCCATTCAGAAATCCACGGATCAAAGCCTGCTCACGGCTCCCCGTGGCTTATCGCAGTGTGCCACGTCTTTCATCGCCTCTCAGTGCCAAGGCATCCACCAGATGCCCTTTTGCGCTTGATTGCAGAGCCGTCGCGTACAGGGGCAAGCCCCGTCAACACGATTGCTCCGACTTTCTCAGCTTTTGGCTCCGCATAAACCATATCCTAAGATACGACCTATGCGGGGTCAGTCAGTATTGCAACTTATTCACGATGTTTAACAACGCCGTTCTATCGAAACGACTCCGATGAACGAATACCTGAAACTTCTGCCATTACCGAAACACGATCGTGTTGATCAACCGGTGGGCTCCAGAATAACTGGTGGAGCTGGACGGGATCGAACCGACGACCTCCTGCTTGCAAAGCAGGCGCTCTCCCAACTGAGCTACAGCCCCGACCGGAAAGCTTGGTGGGCCTGGGAAGACTTGAACTTCCGACCTCACGCTTATCAAGCGCGCGCTCTAACCAACTGAGCTACAGGCCCGAAGACATGGTCTTCCTGCTTTATCATCGGATGGCAGAAGGGATGCGAAGACGGCGGCACGTGGGGTTGTCCAAGATAAATCGCGAATGGCGAACCATTCGTGATTGTCCTTAGAAAGGAGGTGATCCAGCCGCAGGTTCCCCTACGGCTACCTTGTTACGACTTCACCCCAGTTGCTGACCTTACCGTGGACGGCTGCCTCCTTGCGGTTAGCGCACCGGCTTCGGGTAAAGCCAACTCCCATGGTGTGACGGGCGGTGTGTACAAGGCCCGAGAACGTATTCACCGCGGCATGCTGATCCGCGATTACTAGCGATTCCAACTTCATGCACTCGAGTTGCAGAGTACAATCCGAACTGAGACAGTTTTTGGGGATTTGCTCCACCTCGCGGTATTGCTTCCCACTGTCACTGCCATTGTAGCACGTGTGTAGCCCAGCCCATAAGGGCCATGAGGACTTGACGTCATCCTCGCCTTCCTCCGGCTTGTCACCGGCAGTTTCCTTAGAGTGCCCGGCCGAACCGCTGGCAACTAAGGATGAGGGTTGCGCTCGTTGCGGGACTTAACCCAACATCTCACGACACGAGCTGACGACAGCCATGCAGCACCTGTATCCGATCCAGCCGAACTGAAGAAATCCATCTCTGGAAATCGCGATCGGTATGTCAAGGGCTGGTAAGGTTCTGCGCGTTGCATCGAATTAAACCACATGCTCCACCGCTTGTGCGGGCCCCCGTCAATTCCTTTGAGTTTTAATCTTGCGACCGTACTCCCCAGGCGGTGCGCTTAATGCGTTAGCTGCGACACCGAACAGCAAGCTGCCCGACGTCTAGCGCACATCGTTTACGGCGTGGACTACCAGGGTATCTAATCCTGTTCGCTCCCCACGCTTTCGCATCTCAGCGTCAGTACCGAGCCAGGTGGCCGCCTTCGCCACTGGTGTTCTTCCCAATATCTACGAATTTCACCTCTACACTGGGAATTCCACCACCCTCTCTCGGACTCTAGACTGTAAGTATCAAACGCAGTTCCCAGGTTGAGCCTGGGGCTTTCACGCCTGACTATACAATCCGCCTACATGCTCTTTACGCCCAGTAATTCCGAGCAACGCTAGCCCCCTCCGTATTACCGCGGCTGCTGGCACGGAGTTAGCCGGGGCTTCTTCTGCAGGTACCGTCATCATCTTCCCTGCTGAAAGAGCTTTACAACCCTAAGGCCTTCTTCACTCACGCGGCATGGCTGGATCAGGGTTGCCCCCATTGTCCAATATTCCCCACTGCTGCCTCCCGTAGGAGTCTGGGCCGTGTCTCAGTCCCAGTGTGGCTGACCATCCTCTCAGACCAGCTACCGATCGAAGCCTTGGTGAGCCATTACCTCACCAACAAGCTAATCGGACGCAGGTTGCTCTATGGGCGCCGGAGCTTTCCCCCTTGGGGCGTATACGGTATTAGCCGTCGTTTCCAACGGTTATTCCGTACCCATAGGCACATCCCTACGCGTTACTCACCCGTCCGCCAGTTTCCACTAGAGCAAGCTCTAGCTTCACCTTCGACTTGCATGTGTTAAGCCTGCCGCCAGCGTTCGCTCTGAGCCAGGATCAAACTCTCAAGTTGATTCCCCCAACTTTCAGGACCGAAGTCCATCCAGTCAGGTTGACTAGAAGCGTCACTTTGCACAAGCAAGGCACAAATTAATGTACCTTGTTTACATTCCAAGAATGCGCGTGCAAGCGAACGTATATTATCACGCACCGCCGCCTGCGCATCCCTTCTTTTCAGGTATTCACAATGTCCAACAGCGCAGATGCCTATATCGCTCCAATGGGGAAACGACAACTTTAGGCATTTTGCAGAGCCGCCCAACCAGGGACCTAAGACCCGTTCTGGGCGGCGAGGCCGGGTTGTACGACCACGAACCAAGCAAGTCAAACGCTTTTTGAACTTACTTAGAAAGTTTTTCGAACTCCCCTTTTCCGACTGTTTCCACCGCAACAATCTTCTGTCACGAATTGGTCACATCGGAAGCGCGTTGATACAGACATGCCGCTAGTATCGTCAACGATTATTTTGCACCGCAATAAAGAAAATTTGTGAAGCCGTAATTCTCCCCTCGGTCAGCCGAAAAGCTTGCGTAGCAGCGGCCTGAAAGGCAACGTCTGCAACAGAAAATGCCCTTAAGAGATGATTGAGTCGGCGATGAAACAGTTGATATTGATGCGCCATGGCCACGCGGATATGGGTGCTGAAGGCCAAAACGACTTTGAGCGTACGCTCAACACCAGCGGGCAATCAGCGAGCAAGGATGCAGGAGACTGGATCGTTGCCCATGGCCCGCAACCCGATGTCGTCCTGTTTTCAGCGGCTCATCGAACAACTGAAACCTGGGACATCGTTCGAAAGTCATTTTCAGCCATGCCTGATGAACACGCGTCCGAGGACCTATACCTGGCCTCCCCGGGCACGCTGCTTGCGAATATCAAAAAGCTCGATGATGACTTTCAAACCGCGCTGGTGATCGGCCATAATCCGGGCTTGGAATCCCTGACCCGGTTGATGGCCGGTCCCGGTTCAGATCAAGACGCCGCCAACAGCCTGATGCTCGGCTTCCCGGCGGCCGGTCGGGCGGTCATCGCGCTGAACGGAGAACACTGGCGCACGATGTTAGCCGAAGGCGGGAAGCTGACGGCCTTTGTCAGTTCGACCTAGTTAGTATCAACCGCGGTTAGCCGCGCAAACCCCGTACAAATTCAGCCACCGCGGCGCCAACCTCATCCGGGCAGTCTTCCTGCATGTAGTGACGGCCATGCACCGTGACTTCAGTCTGGCTCTTGAACGTGCGGGCGTGCTCACGGGCAGCTCCCGCAAGGCCGTGGCCCTCATCGGCGTTGACGAACAGCTTGGGCATGTCCGTGGCGACGAGCCAGTCTGCGTAGAACTTCACCAGCGCATGATTGTCCGCCGGCTCCCCATCGAACGGGATATCGTTCGGCATAATGATACTCGGCGCCCTGGTACCCCCCGGGCGATTGGTCGGATAGCGATAGACGTCTTTCTCAGCTTCGGAGAGGTCACGAATGATGCCGAGCTCGAACAACATTTTTTCGACAAACAGGTTTTGATCGAGCGCGGCCTTCTCGCCCTCGGGTGTTCGGAAGTTCTTGAATGCGCCCACGCGCGCTTCGGGGATGTCCTTCCAGTGACGCGGCCAGACCATCGCCTCCATATATGCAATCCCCTGGATCTGTTCGGGAAACCGCGCCGCACGGTAAAAGCCGACAGCCGCACCCCAGTCGTGGATCACCAGGGTCACATTCGACGTCAGGTCGAGCGCGTCGAAGAAGGCATCGAAATAGTCGATATTGTCCTGAAATCGGTAACCACCATGGCCTGACGCCGACGACCAGCCATGGGCGATAAAGTCCGGCACGATAATTCGCCCCAATCCCTCGACATGGGGAATGACGTTGCGCCACAGAAAAGAGGACGTCGGGTTTCCGTGCAGGAAGATGATCGGATCGCCTTCTCCAATATCAATATAGGCCATTTCGGCGTCCCCCACGGAGACCATCTTACGAAGATCAGGGTTGGCGGTCGAAAGGGTTTGTGTCGAATCGGGGGTTGGCAGAACGGCTTTGGGGGACATGGTTCTCTCCGGTTGGGTCGCGCAAACGATATCACCGGACTCGGGGGCCAACAGCCGGTGCATTGCGCTAAGTCACGTGCTGAGACGGAAATAGCCCCCCGGCATATGTGCCTGAACCCCGGACCGGGAACCGATTGTCCGCGCCGCCTTTGTCGAAGACCTCGGACGGGCCGACGATATCACCACGACCGCCGTCGTGCCCAGGGAGGCACACTTTTCCGGTGCCATGGTCGCTCGTCAACCCGGGACAATCGCCGGAACAGACGCAGCATTAATCGCTTTCGACCTGGTCGATCCGACGCTTGATATCTCGATTTTGCAGCCAGACGGGTCGGTGGTCGAAGCTGGCCAGCCGGTCATCTGCATTAAAGGGCCTGCCGGCGCCGTCGTGACGGCGGAGCGCACGGCGCTCAACTTCATCTGCCACCTCTCGGGCATCGCCACCGTCACCGCCCAGCTCGTGGCCGGGGTCGGCAACAACCAGGCGCGGATCACGTGCACCCGCAAAACCACACCAAATTTGCGCGCACTGGAGAAACATGCGGTTCGCGCTGGCGGTGGTGTCAGCCATCGTTTTGGACTGGATGACGGCATCCTGATCAAGGACAACCATGTGGCCCTTGCGGGCGGAATCCGTCCCGCGATTCAATGTGCCAAGGTCAGCCTGGGCCACATGGTGAAGATCGAGATCGAAGTCGACACGCTGGAACAGCTAGACGAGGCGCTTTCAGAGGGCGTGGATGCCGTGTTGCTCGACAATATGGGTCCAGATCTGCTGCGGCAGGCCGTGGGGCTCATCAACGGCCGTGCGATCTCGGAGGCCTCGGGTCGGATCACCGCAGACCAGGTCCCCGCCATTGCGGCCACAGGGGTTGATATCATCTCGGCGGGCTGGATTACCCATTCGGCCCCGTCCCTCGACCTTGGGCTGGATTTTGGGGTTACCGCTTAAGCCACGCGCGCCTAGTTGAAGTAGAGCCCGCCGTTCATGTGGACGGTCTGGCCGGTCATATACGCATTCGTAGCCAGCATCAGAACCGCAGTTGAGACCTCATCCACGTCACCACCACGACCCACCGGCGGGGAGAACACCTTGTTCTTCTCCGTTGCGGTACTGGCCATATCTGTTTCGATCATGACCGGCGCGACGCAGTTCGACGTAATGCCTTCCTTGACCAGCCGCAGGGCATAAGCCCGCGACAGCGCTTCCATGCCACCCTTCGCAGCGGAATAGTGAATCCCCACCCGACCGCCGTTATAGGCCGCGCCGGAACTGACAAAGATCAGTCGGCCCCAGCTGCGCGACCGCATTCCCGGGATCACGGCTTGGGCAGATAAAAAGGCCGAGGTCAGATTGGTCTGCAACGCGTTGTTGAAGTCATCTTCGCTCGTGTCCTCAAGCTCCAGCCTCTGGGAGACCCCGGCATTGGCCACAAGGACGTCAATCGGCCCGAGTTACGCCTCGACGAACTCAGTCATTCGGGCGACGGCATCTTTGTCGGACACGTCTACCTGAATCGGGACGGCCTTGCCGCCTAGGGCTTCAATCTCGGCCACAACCTTGGCCGCGGCGGCTTCGTTGGAGATGAAGTTCACGCCAATTGCTGCCCCCGCCTCGGCCAGCAACAGCGCCGTTGCCGCGCCGATTCCACGGCTGCCGCCGGTGACGAGCGCCACCCGGCCTGAAAGATCCAAGGCTTTCATTTTAGTAACTCCCGCTACATAACCGCGCCGACTTGCCACGGGATGAACTCGTTATCGCCAAACCCGAGCTCTTCGGATTTCGACTGTTTGCCACTGGCCACGTCGAGCATGTATTCGAAGATTTCCTCACCCACCTGTTCGATGGTGGCATCGCCATCGGCGATCTGACCGGCATTGATATCCATATCCTCGGACATGGCGTTGAACATCGGCGTGTTCGTTGCCAGCTTGATCGACGGCGCGGGCTTGCAGCCATAGACCGAGCCCCGCCCGGTGGTGAAACAAACAAGGTTCGCACCCGAAGCCACTTCGCCGGTGATCGAGGCCGGATCAAAGCCCGGCGAGTCCATAAACACAAAGCCCTTGGTATCGATCGGCTCAGCATATTTGTAGACCCCGGTCAGGTTGGTCGTGCCGCCCTTTGCTGCTGCACCCAAAGACTTCTCGAGGATTGTGGTCAGGCCGCCAGCCTTGTTGCCCGGTGACGGGTTGTTGTCCATCGAACCGTGGTTACGTGCGGTGTAGTCTTCCCACCACTTGATCCGGTCGACGAGCTTCTGCCCGACTTCCGCGTTCACTGCTCGACGGGTCAACAGATGCTCGGCACCATAGATTTCCGGGGTCTCGGCAAGGATGCCGGTGCCGCCGTTGGCCACAACCCGGTCGACCGCGTTGCCCAGAGCCGGGTTTGCGGTAATGCCCGAATAGGCATCCGAACCCCCGCACTGGAGCGCGACTGTCAACTCACTGGCGGGAACCGTCGTGCGGACAGCCGCGTTGGCCGGCTCAAGCATCGTGGTGATGCGTTCGATCGCACCATCGACCGTCTTCCGTGTACCCCCGGATTCCTGGATCGTCATGGTCTGGAAAGTATCGTTGAGCTCAAGTCCGTAGGCATCAAGCAGGAACGGGATCTGGTTGACCTCGCAGCCCAGCCCGACAATCAACACACCGGCAAAATTCGGATGGCGCGCAAAGCCCCAGAGGGTGCGCTGCAAATTAGCATAGCCATCACCGGAATCCGCCATGCCGCAACCCGTCGCGTGGACGAAAGCCGAGACGCCATCGACATTGGGATAGTCCTCCAGCTGGCCGGTAGCATTGAACGAATCCGCAATGTACTTGGCCACCGTCGCCGAGCAATTCACCGACGTCAGAATACCAATATAGTTGCGCGTCCCCACGGAACCATTTTTGCGGACATAGCCCTCAAAGGTCCGCTGGTCCGCCTCGGGCACCATCTGGGAATCGCGCAAATCGGTCGCGAACTGATAGTCCCGCTCAACCTCGCGGAACTCGCAATTATGGGTGTGGATGTGGTCACCCGGGGAAATGTCCTCGGACGCAAAACCAATGATCTGGTCGTATTTGGTCACCGTCTGACCTTTAGCAATCCCCTGGGTGGCGATCTTGTGCCCCCGCGGGATTGGCGCAGTCGTTGAAACGTTTTCGCCCGGGATGACCGTTCCAGGGAGAATTTCGGCACGGGCCACGACGACATTGTCGGTGGCGTTGAGGCGAATGGTAAGCGGTGCAGTGTCAGACATAAATGGCTCTCAGAGTCGGATTGGATAAGGCGTGATAGCAGATTCGCGGATCGTTGACGGGACCCGCGACTAGAACTTCAGGACGGTCGTCATGTAGTCCCACGGGCTGTAAAAACGCACCCCCTCGCGAACGGGAGGTTGTGGCGCCTGGATTTCCAGCCAGTGGACCGGCGTACCCTTGCGCGGGAAGAAGGCATGCTGCGCCCCCACCCCAGTCCAGGCGAAATCCCCTTCTTTAAGCAGGTATTCCTGCCCATCAAAAACGATATCGACCTCGCCGCCAAGGACAAAATATGCCTCCTCGAAAGCATGGTCATGGTGATTGCAAATGCCGCCATCGGCGAAGCTGATCACGAACATGTTGAAGTGAACGGCGCCAAACACGTCGTCGATCATCATGCGTTGGGAAAACTTGTCCAAATCCGGACTGATCGTCAGCGGTGGCGTGTGCTGGGCATAGTCGTAGTGCCCGACCATGGGCGAGCGACGGTCCGCCAGATTGATCGGCGCGACTTCCCCGCGCCAATCTGCGGCACTGGGGAACCAGGTATCCTGCCACGCATCGGGCGCCTTGGGCTGCGGCGCGCACATCTCGACCCAGCGCGCAGACACGCTCCCGACATTGCGGTAAGCGTGCTCAATCCCGGTCGGGGTCAGCAGAAAATCACCTTTGACGAGGCGATAGGTCTTCCCGTCGCGCAGCACCTCGACCTCACCGGCAATCATGTACATGCCGGTTTCGTGGGCCTGGACCGTCACATCGGTCTCGCCGCCGACGACCACCTCGATAATCCCGTAGGAGATATGCACTGTGTCGTCTGCGTGTTCGACGAAAGGCGACCAGTTGAGGCCCTGCGCATGGGCGCCGTATTTCGGATGAGGCGTCAGTGACGCCGGATCGAATGTACCAACCTTGTGCATGAGCATCTCCCGTGGCCATCACCCGAATGGGCAAAACTGCGTTTATGCGACCGCATGACACTACACCCTGCGGGCGCGCGAACCCACCAAGGGGTTGGCACTAGTCCTTGTAGTCGAAACGCTCGATCCACGGCTCGAGAATATCAAGCGCAGCGCCCATCTGCTCGCGATACCGCACCCAGCGCCCGCGGGCGCGGGTGTGGATCGGTTCGGTCACCTGATTGTAGCTCGGCGTGTTGATTTGGCCCCGATTGCGGGCATTTTCGGCATAGTCGAGCACCCCGTCATCCCAACCTAGACCGAGAAAACCGAGCAGCTCTTCGACATGGGGCCTAATGTCGGAAACAAGATCTTCATAGCGAATTTGATGCACTTCGAGTGGGAGAAGCTCATTCGCACGGGACCAGAGACCGAATACGATATCGTAAATTCGGGCAGCGCCTTCGACCGTATGAAAATTATTCATGGCGATGTTGGGCCGAAACGACTGCATGAAGCAGCTCAGCACACAATCAGCCGGGTGACGCAGCGCCAGAATAAATTTGGCATCGGGAAACACACGGTGAATCAGGACAGCCTTTTCAATATTCAGCGGAAACTTGTCGACAAAAATGACGCCCGGATCGCGCGTTACGAATTCGTCGGCATGAGCCCAGTATGAACGCCGTAGCTCAACAATATCGGCCTCGGTCAATCCGGCCAGCGCCTGCGGATAGCCATCGGCCCGGGCCGCAATGTCGCGCTTCAAAACCTCGACCATCGGTTTTTCTTCGACCACCTGGATGCCCGGATGGCTATCGAGAATTTGATCGAGCAACGTGGTCCCCGAGCGCGGGAACCCGACCAGAAACACCGGTGCCTGATCGGATGTTGCAACGACATCCTGCCAAGATTTTATCCAGGCGGGCGTGAGTGCCTGCGCGCTATGAGAAAGCTCCTCCCGGTAGACGCCGGGATCGAAACGCCGGGAG
Organism: uncultured Alphaproteobacteria bacterium; assembly: GCA_964276015.1. Taxonomy (GTDB): domain Bacteria; phylum Pseudomonadota; class Alphaproteobacteria; order UBA6615; family UBA6615; genus JABJAG01. Next base: position 44,020 of record CAXYDO010000004.1, read on the forward strand.
CTCGCGCCTTCACTTTGAATGCGGTTGCCCTCAGCAAAATGATGAAAAGCCCCGTCCGCATCATTATCCCGGTCAAGCAAACGGCCGAGTTCAAAATGCATACCCTTTTGAACCCTGGGCGGCGCAGCCCGGTCTGCGAGAGGCATCAACCGTTCGATGCCCCCAGCTGTATCTCCACGCCGGCGCGCCAACGTCGCGGCGATCCGGTTCGTGGACACATGATCAGGGGCGACTTCGAGCACCCGGTCAACAAGCGCCTGCGCGCGGTCGAGCGCATTGGTACGTTCATAAAGATCGGCGAGGTTCACCCCCGCATCGACGTCACCCGGCGAAACCTGCAGTGCCTGTTCATAAGCCTCGATCGCATCCTCGGGGCGGCGCAGGCGTTCCAGGGCAGCCGCCAGCGTCGACCACGCCTCAGCCAGACCCGGCGCGGCAGCCGTCACCTGACGCGCCAGCGCTTCCGCACCAGCTGCATCCCCCAACTCAAGGCGGGTCAACGCCAACACAACCGCTGAAGCCGCATGACCAGAATCAATACTCAGTCCCGTTTCGGCAAGGCGCTGCGCGGCGCTAATTGCCCCGCGCGCAAGCTCGGCCCGGGCCATGTTTACGTGCAATCCGGCATCCGAAACCCCGTACCCGAGGGCATCACGATAAGCTTTTTCGGCAGCATCATAAGCACCGGAATCCGAATGTCCGCCGACCAGGTTGATCCAGCCATCGGCCAGCGTGGGCTCGACCTCAACCGCGTTCTGCCAGGCCCCAATCGCGCCGTTCTTATCTCCGGAGGCGATCAGCACGTTACCGAGCTGAACAAGCACTCGCGTATCCTGCGGCGTGTCCTTCAGCACACCACGATAAGCTTTCTCAGCAGCCTCAAATTGACCGGCCTGAGCCAGTGTGCCAGCCAGATTGCGACGCGCGTCAGGCTGTTTGGGGTCATGAGTCAGCGCATTTGTGAACGCTCCAATCGACGCGGAGATATCCCCGCCGCGACGCAATGCGGCCCCTAATGTATTCCAGAAGGCAGCTGCATCTGGCTGCGCTTGTACGGCCGCCCGCCCGTGTTCGATTGCCTGAGCCCTATCGCCACTCTGCAGCATGAGCCCACACATCAGATTATGGGCATCCCCATTATCGGGGGCCAACACCAGTACCTCCCGATAGCTCGCCTCGGCCTGCTTCAGACGACCGGCGCGGTGATGCTCCAGACCGGCTTGCAGCATCGGACCGATCCGGGCATCACTATTGACGTTTTCACTTGTTTTCGTCATCGCCTCTTGGCTCCTGTTCAACGCGCGTTATAGCATCGGGGCAGTGATCGAAGATCTCTAAAGTCCGGAGAATTCAACTTATGCAGCGAAGCCTATTTTCCCTCCCTCTGCTCGCGAGCTTATGCCTAACATTCCTGTCATCATTTTCGCCTGCTCATGCCAACGGATGTGACTTATCCAACCCCCTCGATGGTGTGGCTGGAGGATCTCTGTGCATCGCTGTCGAGACAATAACCGAGAACCGCGCTCGTTGTCGTATTGCATGGCGATATGTCGAGCAGCAAGCCATCGAGTTACGCCACCCGGTTCGCGCGCCGTTTTCCTTACAAAGGGTCCGTGAGGGCCAACCACGAGGTTTGGAAGCATGCGCCTAAGCGTGCTCGATCTGCCCGAAAGCCAGCCACCCGCCGTTGTCGATGGTATGGTTCATAGTGTGTTCGTGCGTGTGATGAACCTGTCTCTCGGGCGCGGGCACGACCACGACGCCCTGGCACTTGATGCCCGAAGCACGAGTGGAACCCTGCCCGGTTCAGCACGTTTGGAAGTGCCGGCGGGCATCGATTTTACCCGCGAAGTGCAGCCCGGGGCCAGAATCGCGCTACGGGGCGGCGTTTTACGCATTTCCGGGTCTCGGATATCGGTCGATTTTCGTGGTGGCGAATGCCGTGCCGACGTTCCGGCACCGCAGTTTCCGACGACGTTTCCTATCAACTGGGAACCTGTCTGGGATGGATTCATCGATCAGCGAAGGCGCAAAGGCCTGGCGAATGTATTCACGCCGAGCTTCACCGGTTCCACGATCGAGAACGCGCTCGTTCGCCGGTCACGTTTGGTGATCCCGCCACTGCTCCATTCGGTGGCTGTGGGTGATGGCGCGCGCGCGCAGACGAGTCTGGCACGCCTGATCGGCGTGGGCCCTGGCCTCACTCCGTCAGGTGACGATTTCATCACCGGGCTGATCCTCGGGCTACAACGTACCGCGTGCACGCGCAAACAAAGGCAATTTGCCGACGAACTCACGCAGCACTGCGTCGCGCTGGCCCGCAGCAGCACAGATATCTCCCGGCAATACATCGCCCACGCCGCCGCCGGAAGGTTTGCATCGACCCTCACTCAACTTGCCGATGCCATCGACGGTCGTCGACGCGATATCAACGCCACTTTGTCGAACGCCCTCGCTCTGGGCCACAGCTCAGGAAGCGATACGGTTTTTGGCCTGCTGGCCGGCATGGCGTGCAGCACGCCGCAGCTGCGGGATCGGATCGTTGCGGCGCTGGCGGCAGACCCGGTTACAGAGGAGCTCCTCTCATGACAATGGGAACCCGCATTATCGCGAACATGTACCGGGATTCCGTCGCGCTGATGAAAATCTCGTCGGGCATTTCACTCCTCGAAGGCGTGACACAAGCGTCCTGCATCATGGCGACCCCGGGCAACCTCGAATTACTAAGCGAAGCCGGACTTTTGGTCGACGACACCGCGGCCGGCCCGAACGAGGTGCTAATCGCCGTCGAGGGCGACAACGACGACGCGGTCGCGACTGCTATGGATGCCGCCGAGGCCGAATTGCGCGTCACGCCGACCGCTTCAGGCGACGGTTCGGCCGACGACCGTGAGCCGCCGCGCAGTCAGGAAATGGCACTCGACGAACAAATCGGCGCCAATCTCGCGCTGATCGCAACACCGGGGCCCTTCGCGACCGCGGAGGCGGTCAAATCGATCCGGCTCGGATTGAATGTGATGATGTTCAGCGACAATGTTTCCATCGACGATGAAATCGCCCTCAAGACCCGCGCCGATCAGGACGCCCTGATGGTTATGGGGCCCGACTGCGGCACCGCCATCATTGACGGGGCACCGCTCGGGTTCGCCAACGCGGTACGACGCGGATCAATTGGCATCGTTGCCGCCTCGGGCACCGGCCTGCAGCAAGTCTCTTGCCTGATCGATGGCGCTGGCGGCGGCATCTCGCAAGCCATCGGCACCGGCGGGCGGGACCTTGATGCGCGGGTCGGCGGCATCACCACCCAGCGCGCGATCCGCGCCCTGACCGATGACGCCGACACGCAAGTAATCGTGCTGATCTCCAAGCCGCCGGCACCGGAAGTGGCCGCGATCGTGCTCGATCTGGCGGCCCAGTCGGGCAAACCCGTGATCGCCTGCCTGCTCGGGGTCGAACCGGCGGCGGTGGAGCGTCCGGGGGTCGCGTTCGCGGCGACCCTGGAAGATGCTGCCCGCCTTGCAATCGTAGCTACCGGCATCGAAGCACCGTCGCTGGCGGGGCGGGCCACCGTGGAACCGCTCCCTCAAATTCGCGAATCCGATGGGCCCGGTGGTCCGCGCAGCTACCTGCGGGCGCTCTACAGCGGCGGGACCTTCTGCTACGAGGCGCTGACGATGCTTAACGGCCATCTGGAGGAAATCTACTCGAACAGCAGTTACGCCTCCGTACAGGCCCTCAATGACCCCTGGAGTAGCGCCGGGCACACGGTCCTCGACTTGGGCGACGACGTGTTCACTCGCGGTCGCCCGCACCCCATGATCGATCACCGCCTGCGCAACGACCGGCTGATCGCCGAAGCCGAAAACCCCGAGACCGCCGTCATATTGTTCGATGTCGTGCTCGGCCACGGCGCCCATGAAAACCCCGTCGCGGCCATGGCTCCGGCGCTGACCGAAATACGCGACCGTCACAATGGTAACGGCCCCGTTTTGCTAGGATTCGTGTGCGGGACCGATGGTGATCCCCAAGGCATTGCACGCCAGAAAGCCAAAATAACGGAACTGGGTGTTACGCTCGCCGACAACAATGCTCAGGCTGTACGTACCGCTCGAGCCATCCTGGGAGATGCATCATGAGCAACCTGTTCGGGGCCGATCTGTCTGTGATCAATGTCGGCCTGTCCCAGTTCGCCGATCCAATCCGAACGGCCGGCGCCGACGTTACGGATGTCACCTGGGCACCGCCCGCCCATGATGAAGGCGTGGCCAATGCCCTTGCCCGGCTGATCAACCATCCGGATATCGAGGCCGCCAACCGTGCCGCTTTCGATCGCTATCTGGCCGCCCAACCGACTTTGACCGGGATCGGCACGGCTCGTGACGTTCTCGACGGCTTGCCCGAGCGCATGATCCTGCACTCCGGGCCCCCGATCGCCTGGTCGGAAATGTGTGAGCCGGTCAAGGGCGCAATCATCGGCGCCTGCATGCACGAGGGCTGGGCCGATTCTCCCGAAGCTGCGGCGGAGCTAGCCGGTTCTGGGAACATCGACTTCTCACCCTGCCATCACTTTGGGGCCGTCGGCCCGATGGCCGGCATTATCAGCCCGTCCATGCCACTTTGGGTGATCCACGATCCGGTTCACGATCACACCACCTATTCCAATCTGAATGAGGGCCTGGGAAAAGTACTGCGATTCGGCGCCAACGCGCCGGAGGTCATCGAACATTTACGCTGGATGGGTGCTGTCCTGGCGCCGGCCCTGACCGCCACACTTGAAAAGCTCGGCCCCCTCGAACTCAAGCCCCTGATGGCGCAAGCGCTCCACATGGGCGACGAGGTCCACAACCGGAATGCGGCGGCATCGGCGCTGCTCATCAAGCGGTTGATTCCCGCTGCGCTCGACGCCGGGCTGGCCCCGCAGACACTTTCGGCGGTGGTGAAGTTCATCAACAGCAATGATCACTTTTTTCTGAATCTTTCGATGGCCGCCTGCAAATCGATGCTGGACGCCGCCCACGGGGTTGCTGGTTCCAGCATGGTGACCGCGATGGCACGCAACGGCGTCAACTTCGGCATTCGCGTCAGCGGACTTGGTTCGCGCTGGTTTGAGGCCCCCGCGTCGGTGATTGATGGTCTGTTCTTCCCCGGCTACAGCACCGCCGACGCCAACCCCGACCTGGGTGATAGCTCAATCACGGAAACTGCCGGGATCGGTGCGTTCGCCATGGCCGCCTCACCGGCGATTGTTCAGTTCGTGGGTGGGAGCTCGGCCGTCGCACTCGCGAATTCGCGGCGCATGGGCCACATCACCGTCGGGCGTAATACGGCCTTCACGCTGCCGGCCCTTGATTTTATCGCGACACCCGCCGGCATCGACATTCGCAAAGTCGTCGATACCGGGATCGCGCCTGTAATCAACACCGGGATCGCCCATCGTGAGGCCGGGATCGGACAGGTCGGCGCCGGAATCACGAACGCCCCGCCGGCATGTTTCTCGGCGGCCGTTACAGCACTTGCAGAGACCATCACTGGCTGAGATCTGAAGCTTCGCAAGGGGGCACACACACAATGCCGCAACACCAAGAACCGTATACGGATCACTGGCCACATTACTGCCCCTAAACTACATCGTTCCTATGTTATTTGGGGTGTCATCGCCAAGATTGAAAGGCGCAGGCCTACCCGGCGGTGATTTAGGGCTCAGAAATGCAAAAAACCGGTCACGAAGACCGGCTTTTGAAGGGCAAATGGTAGCGGAGGAGGGATTTGAACCCCCGACACGAGGATTATGATTCCCCTGCTCTAACCAACTGAGCTACTCCGCCCCAACGACGCGGTGCGGATATAGGTGGCCACCTCCCCACCTGTCAAGACTGTGCCGGGCTTCACGTCGAATTCTCTGTTTCCGGCGTGCTCTTTTGTTTCGGCCGACCCCGGCCCAACAGGACCACCCCGACCACCACAAGGGCGAATGCGACGAGGTGAAACACCTCCAACTGCTCGCCCAAAATCAGGATCGCCAGCAGCGCCGTCACCACCGCGCGCGCATAGTTGGACATCACCGCCTTGTTGGCCCCGATGGCCAGAACAACGCTGTTGGTACAGCCGACGGCGATAATGGCAACCGCGATACCGACCCAGGCCATGATTGCGGCGGCCTCCCACGTGATGGGCATGGCCTGATAGGTCACCGATTCAAACGCATAAAGCGGCAGCAGTACCGCCATCGCGAAAAGCTGGACCGTCAGCAAAATCTCGGCGGTCGAAAAATTCGTGGGGATCCGACGCAACAGCACATTGTGCACAGCAAAGCCAAACATTGCCGCGAGCATAATCAGATCGCCAGTATTTGGCTCAAGCATGGCCAGGATTGCGAGATCACCGCGCGAAATAATGACCAACACGCCCAGAGTGGCAATCACCACCCCGATACTCTGGTAACGGGTGATCCGGTCGCGAAACAGCAGGAAACTCAGCAGCACGGTTGCCACTGGCTGGGCCGTCGAGACCACCCCGCCATTTATCGCTGTGGTGAAGTGGTAGGCCACATAGACCGCGGCATTCCCGAACGGCCCCAGCGCCACCCCCATTACCAGAAACAGTTTCCAGTGTTCACGCAGCGCGGCGCGTTTGGCCCAGAGCGAACGTCCCACAAACGGCAACAGCACCAGGGTCGCAATGGCCAGGCGCCAAAACCCGATGCCCATAGGTGGCATTGAGCCCTGCACCCAGCGACCGATGATGTGGTTTGACGACAGGATGAGTGCAGAGACCAGAATCAGCCCGTAGGGCCACACACCTTGGCGAAGTGGGCTCTGATAGACATCACTCATCGGAACACCCGCAAGCGGGTCACCCCTTATTCAGGCTTCGCGGCGAGTGTTTCCATCTCGACAACCCATTTCGGGCTTGCCAGCTGGCTGACCACAACCCAGGTCGAGGCCGGAACGTGACCAGGCGCGAGATACTTCTCACGATGCCCCTTCATGTGCTTCAGCCCGTCCGGGTCCGTCGAGTAAACGTTGAGCCGCACAATATGCTCCGGGCCAAAACCGGCATCGGCAAGAACCTTCAAGGTGTTCTGCCAAATCAGGTCGTGCTGAGCTTCAAAGCCCTCGGGGACCTCGCCTTCGGGCGTGATGCCGACCTGACCGGCGGTAACCAGCCAGCGCGCATTCGGGGGCACTTCTACCGAGTGACTGTACATGGCCGCCGGCGGGGCGATATTCGAGGGATTGCGTGTTTTCAGCATGGTTTCTCTCCTGGTGACGATTATTATCGCGAGACGTCTAGTCGGCAAGCTCGAGCAATTGCCCGGCCAGTTCTTCGGGTGTCGAATAGAATGGCGAATGATCGGTATCGAGTGTGAACACCTTTTCACATGGCTGCGCTGCGATCATGGCGCGCTGCATGGCGATCGGGATCGCGTTGTCGCGTAGACATTTCACATAAGCGCGGCGCACACAGCCGAACCGCTCGGGGGTCGTGTTCACAGTCCGCTTGATCGGGTCCGTCGCCTGGGGCACCAGACGCGCCATAGCTTGCGCCACGTCGGTTTCGGAACATTGCCCATAAAACGTTTCCGGGATGATCTCGGACGGCATCGTTGCCGACAGGCCGTCGGCGGAAATGACCCGCTTCGCCGTCATCGGTTCGGGATTGTCATAAACCGCCAGTTCGGCCCGGTCCTGCCCGTTCTTGAGCATCACCGCCGTCAGGTAGACAACCCAGGAAACCTTTTCGGGCAGGCGTTCGGAGACTTCGGTAATCGTCATCCCCCCCAGGCTGTGCCCAACCAGAATAACCGGCTCGCTCTGGGCTTCGATGATCGCGCTCACATGGTCCACATAGGCAGCCAGCGTGACCTCTTCGATCGGCTTCCTATTTTTTCCATGACCGGGCAGATCGACGGCAATCGCGGTGTGACCGGCAGCTTCAAGCAACGGCACGACCTGCTCGTAGCACCAACCCCCGTGATAGGCCCCATGGACCAGAACGTAAGTGCTCATGCTGCTTCACTCCGCTTTTCGTCACGCAGAATCCAGCCGCCACCCAAAACCCGGCTGCTGTCATAAAAGACTGCGGCCTGGCCCGGAGAAACGCCAAACTCCGGGTTCACCAGTTCGATTTCGGCGGTGCCTTCCCCGGTTCCAAAGACCCGTCCGGGCACCGGTGTCATGGTCGAGCGGATCCGCACCATCACGTCCTGCCCCTCGGCAAGCGGTCCGTCACCCTGACCAAGCCAGTTCAGACCGTTGACCCGAACCCGGGTTGTGGCCAGCGCCGCACGTGGTCCGACCACCACACGCTTTGCCTCGGGCTCCAGGCGGATTACGTAGAGCACTTCGTCTTCTTCGCTCGTATCCTTGCGGCCCCCGATACCGAGCCCACGCCGTTGGCCGATCGTGTAGTGCATGATGCCCTTGTGGATGCCGATCATATTGCCGTCGAGATCGACAATCTCACCGGGCTCACCGGCTTCGGGACGCAGACGTTCGATCACCGAAGCGTATTTCCCGTCCGGCACAAAACAGATGTCCTGGCTGTCGGGCTTCTCGGCGATGTCGAGCTCGAACCGACGCGCGTGTTGGCGCACATCATCCTTCGGCAACTCCCCCAGGGGAAAACGCAGAAACGCGAGCTGTTCTGCCGTGGTCGCAAACAGGAAGTAGCTCTGGTCGCGTGCCGCATCAACGGCGCAGTGCAGCTCGGGACCTTCCGGGCCATCGACCCGGCGAATATAGTGGCCCGTGGCGAGAGATTCCGCGCCAAGGTCACGCGCGGTGGCCACAAGATCGCGAAATTTCACAGTCTGGTTGCAGGTCACGCACGGAATGGGGGTTCGCCCCGCACATAGGCGTCCGCGAAGTTCTCGATGACGTCCTCACGAAACCGGGATTCATAGTCGAGGACGTAGTGCGGGAACCCGATCGCGTCGGCGACCCGGTGGGCATCATAGATATCCTGACCGGCGCAGCACGCCTTGGCCTTCGCCGTGGCCGCCCCATGATCGTAAAGTTGCAGAGTGATCCCGACGACGTCATAGCCCTGCTCGTGCAGGAGTGCGGCGGTCACCGAGCTGTCGACACCGCCGGACATCGCAACAACTACCTTTGTCCCCGCCGGGCCAAGATCGATTTCAGAGCTGTCATTCACATCATTCATGACGCGCAATATAGGCTCGACCGGGCATTCCGCAAACCAGTCACGATCACGTAGTTGGCTTGATCACGGGGCAAGGAGCGAGCATCCTTCCTGTATGATGAAAATTCGCACCGTCCGTCAAAAAATTACTACAACTCACCTGTCTCGATCCGCCTTGGCATTCGCCGGAATTGGCCTCGTCGCAATCATGGCCGGAGGACCCGGCCATGCCGATCTGAGGGACGACGTGACGCAATGCAGCGCGATCACGGAAGACACGTCCCGGCTGGCCTGCTTCGATGCCGCCGCAACCACTGCAGAGAGCGAACGTAACGCGGCCGCTCAAAGCGCTGCCGCCTTGCTCGCTGATGAATTCCGTTTCGACCGCTCCATCATGCGCGCACCGCTCCATCTCCGAGTGGATGTCAGCGGAAATTTCCGCCTCGCCCGAGACACAATAGCTGGCCGCGAGGTGGAGACCATCGTGCGGCGAATCACCACGGCCATCAGCGAGGTACCGGGCTGGAATCTCTCCATCACGGTCCATGGCGGACAGGTCACCCTTAGTCGTGGTAGTCCCTATACCGGGGATGAGCTCCTCATCCAGGCGCGCGCGGGGATGTCACGCAGCGGCTTGCCCGAGGCGCGATACACCATCACGCAGGGTGCCGATGCCGAGCCCAGCCTCTGGGATGACGGACGGGTCCACAGCGCCAACGAGCATATTGATATTGTGATTACAGATCTGGGCGGTACGGCCGCCCGGTAGATCTAGTCCGCGTCGAGGCCCATCTGCCAGAAATCGGCCTCAAGCCGGGACGCCTCTTCAAAAATCCGGCTCAATTGAGTGATCCGCGCACCCCCGGCACGGGACTGCCAAAGGCGATCCAGCGCCTCACCATGGGCACGGGCAACTTGCTGATACTCGGCACCCGCATACATCGCGATCCAGCTTGCATATCGAGTGCCTTCGAGCCGCGTATCGGGATCAACTGCCAGCCGCGCCCCGATTTCGCCATAGCCAATCACACAGGGCGCCAGCGCCACATAAAGATCGAGCAAATCCCCCTGCCCGCCCTGGGCCAGCACGTAGCGCGTATAGGCCAGTGTAGCAGAAGCTTCCGGTAAAGCTTCCATCGCGGCTTCATCAAGCCCCCAGCCGGCGCAATAATCCGCATGCAGCGCCATTTCGGTGTCGACAATGGCGCTCATCCCTGCCGCGGCGACACGAATTTCGCTGAGCGTGTCGGCTTTGGAAGCGGCAAGGGCATAAGCCCGGGAAAAGTGGATCAGAAACAGATAGTCCTGGCCGAGATAATGGCGAAACGCGGCTTCCGGCAAGGAACCGTCCGCCAGACGTGCCACGAAATCATGCTCAACATAGCGCGACCAGCTGGCCTGGCCTTGGTCCCGCAAAAGGGGGAACAGTGCCAAATCATCGAGGTAGGACACTAGGCGAGCAGTAGGTTACGCGTGGCGTTTGGCAAGTGGACCACCAGCCCAGCCATCGCCTCGGTGATGATGATCTGACAGCCTAGGCGCGAGCTGGCCTTCAGGCCCGGCGCCAGATCGAGCATATCGTCCTCGTCCTCGGTCGGGGCATCCAGCTTGTCAAACCAGGCCGGGTCCACAACCACATGGCAGGTTGAGCACGCCATGGCACCTTCACAGGCACCTTCAATGTCGATGCCGTTATCCCAGGCGATCTGCAACAGGGAGTGCCCGAGCGGGGCCTCAACCTCTTGCGGTTTGCCGTCTGTATCGATGAAAATCATACGCGGCATGTAAAATCCTGACCGCTAAAGAGCTCTAGACGTGGAAGGATTCGCCGCAGCCACAAGTGCCTTTGGCATTTGGATTCTCGAACACAAAGCCAGATTCAAACTTACCTTCACGATAATCCATCGTCGCGCCAATCAGGAACATGGTCGCCGCCGGATCGACAAAGACCCGGACGCCCTTATCCTCGATGACTTCCTCGAACTGTTTGGCTTCCTCGGCGTATTCAACAACGTAGGACAGGCCGGAGCAGCCGCGCGTCGACAAACCCACACGTACGCCTGAAACCGTTTCTTCCGCACGCTCCATAAGCGAGCGCACACGGTCGGCGGCAGCGTCTGTCAGATTAATGATCGGTTCAGCCATAAAAAGCTCCTTCACCCTGAATATAGGTCAATCGAAGTCGAGTGCCAGTTTTGCGTCGTCGGACATCCGCTCGGTTGTCCAGGCCGGCTCCCAGACCAGGTTCACTTCGACTTCACCAATACCTTCAACATCTGCCACCGCATTGGCCACCCAGAAAGGAATTTCACCGGCCACCGGACAGGCCGGCGCGGTCAGGGACATATCGATCCGCACCGAACCCACCGAATGGACTTCGATTTCATAAATCAGGCCCAGATCGTAGATATTCACCGGAATTTCTGGGTCGTGGACGGTGCGCAAAGCGGCGATGACCGCCTCTTCGCCGGCGATAAGCGCGCCTTCCGTGAGGGGCGCACCCGCCCGTGCGGTGATTTCCTCACCTGGCGGGGTTGCAAACATACCCATCGGGGATCCCATTCCATGGTCGAATGACATATCGGTCTCTCTTTCCTACTCGGTCGAGATTTCACTGGCGCCGTCGAGCGCGGCCACCATGGTGTGCCACGGCAAAGTGGCGCATTTTACCCGCGTCGGGAACTCGCGAACGCCCGAGAGCACGCGGAGTTTCTCTGCGCGTTCTTCCAGAACAACATCCGTGTCATCCTCGGTGCACATCGCATGGAACACCTCAAACAAGGCCTGCCCGTCATCTACGCTACGTCCTTTGACCAGTTCGGTCATCATCGAGGCCGAGGCCATACAAATGGCGCAACCGCGGCCCACGAAAGAAACATCTTCGACCACACGTTCTGCATCAAGCTTCAGGTAGATCACCAACTGATCACCACAGAGCGGGTTGTTGCCCTTGGCCTCATTGGTCGCACCATCGCAGGCGTGAAAATTCCGTGGGTTCTTGCCGTGATCCAGGATGACTTCCTGGTAAAGTTCACGAAGATCGTCACTCATTAGCCGAATAACTCCTGTACTTCGCCCAGGGCGCGGACGAGCGCGTCAATATCATCGCGATTGTTGTAAAGCCCGATCGAGGCACGCACTGTCGCGGGCACATCCATACGCTCCATGAGCGGCTGTGCACAGTGGTGTCCGGCGCGCACGGCAACCCCGGCACGATCGATTATCGTGGCGATGTCATGCGGGTGGGCGTAGTCGAGCACAAATGAAATCACGCTGCCCTTGTTCGGGGCCGTCCCGATGACCCGCAAACCTTCGAGACTGGAAAGCTGCTGGGTCGCGTATTTCAGCAAATCGGCTTCATGCGCCCCAATAGCCGGCAACCCGAGCGCGTTCACATATTCGATCGCCGCACCCAGTCCGATCGCCTGGGCGATTGCCGGCGTGCCGGCCTCGAACTTGTGGGGAAGTTTCGCCCAGGTTGATTTCTCAAACGACACTGTGGAAATCATGTCTCCGCCGCCCATGAAGGGGGGCATTTCGTTGAGCAACTCCTCGCGGCCGTACAGCACGCCAATGCCGCTCGGGCCGTAGAGTTTGTGACCGGAGAAGACGAAGAAGTCGCAGCCCAGTGCCTGCACGTCGACGGGCATATGAGTAACCGACTGACACCCGTCGATCAGCACTTTGGCGCCAACCGCGTGGGCGCGGCGGATGATATCTTCGACCGGCAGAATGGTGCCCATCACATTCGACATATGGGCGACAGCAACCAGCTTGGTTTTCGGCCCTAAAAGGTCCTCAAAGGCCGACATGATCAATTCACCATCATCGGTAATCGGCGCCACTTTAAGGACGATGCCTTTCTCGTCCCGGAGCATTTGCCAGGGCACGATATTGGCATGATGCTCGAGCGCGGTAATGACGATCTCGTCCCCTTCTTCGAGGGCGTGCCGACCAAAACTATGGGCGATCAGATTGATCGATTCCGTTGCGTTTCGGGTGAAGATGATCTCGTGGTTATGGGCCGCCCCGATATAGTCGCGGATGATATCGCGGGTGCCTTCATAGCGCGCCGTTACGGCCTCACTGATCTGGTAAAGCCCGCGATGCACATTGGCGTATTCGTTCTCATAGACGTCACGCACCGCATCGATCACCTGACGTGGCTTCTGAGCTGATGCGGCACTGTCGAGAAACGCCAGAGGCTTGTCGTGAATGGTACGCGCCAGAATCGGAAAGTCTGCGCGAACGGTGGCAATGTCATACATGGTTGTGTTTGTCTCGGCTGTGCTGTGCGCGGTCATCGTTCAGACCTTCCCGTCCGACACATCGACACTGTCGGCCAGCCACTGGCGCACATGGGTGGTGAAGTCTTCGGCAACCTGGGCCAGCGGAATTTCAGCAATGGCTTCCGACAGGAAGGCCTCGATCAACATCCGGCGGGCTTCCTGACACGGAATTCCGCGGCTGAGCAGATAGAACATCAAATCTTCGTCGAGCTCACCGGCTGTCGCCCCGTGACTGCATTTCACGTCATCGGCGTAAATTTCCAGTTCCGGTCGCGCATCAATCTCGGCCCGGGGAGACAACAGCAAAGCCCGGCTCATCTGATGGCCATCGGTCTTGTGGGCATCGCGCAAGACATGCACCTTGCCTTGAAAAACACCGCGAGACTGACCGTCGAGGACGCCCTTATAGACTTGCCGGGACCGGCATTCGGGTGCCGCATGTTCGACAAAAGTCGTATTGTCGACGACCTGCTTATCGGTGGCTAGATAGACCCCGTCGAGACGGCAATCGCCGCCAGGGCCATTCATATAAGCGCGGATTTCGCTTCGGCCGATAGCGGCACCGCTTTGCAGCACAAAACTGTCATAGCTGGTGCCCGCATTCATCGCCACGGCAGTGGCCGACAGATGGACGCTGGTCGCTGCCTCTTCCTGGAACACGAAGTGATTCAGTTTTGCCTCATCGTCGAGATGAAGTTCGGCCACGATATTGTTGAAACTCGACCCACCCTCAGCGGTGATATGGGTCTCGATCAGGGTCGCGTTCGATCCCTTGCCCATGACCACCAGATGGCGCGGCTGCACCATGAGCGGTCCCTCGCCCGGGGCGGTTATCGAAATCAAATGCACCGGCTTGTCGAGCACAATTCCCGCGCCCACAAACATCGCCATCCCGTCACGCAAGAAGGCCGTATTCAACGCCGCCATCGGCATGTCACCTAGTCGGATGATCTTGCCCAGATACGGCTCCAGTCGTTCGGGTGCCGCCGTCAAAAGGTCTTCTAGGCCGGCCACAAGCACGTCATCGGGCAGCTCGCCCAGCGCACAAAGGTCCGGGCGCAAACGCCCATTCACCACCACCACGCGATAGGACGCGAGCTCAGCCACCAGCTTGTGGGGCAGCGTAGGCAGGTCAATCGCGGGGCCGCCATTGGCCATCTGATACTCTTCGTCGGCCAGGGCGTTGAGATTGGTGTAACGCCAATACTCGTCGCGCCGGCGCGGCAATCCGTGGGCTCCATAGGCATCGATACCCGCACGCCGCAGCGTATCGACCCAGCCGATACCTGCGCCCGCGAAATCCGCAGCCCCGTCGAGTGCCTGGTCGAGATAGGGCTGCATGTGTCCGCTACCATCGGGCATCAGGCTGCATCCTCAATGTATTCGGCATAACCGCTTTCTTCGAGCTCGAGCGCCAGCTCCTTGCCGCCCGATTTCACGATCTTGCCCTTGGCCAGCACATGGACATGGTCGGGGACGATATAATCGAGCAAACGCTGATAATGAGTGATCACCAGCAATCCGCGTTCATTCGAACGCATGGCGTTGACCCCATCGGCGACCACTTTGAGTGCGTCGATGTCAAGACCGGAATCGGTTTCGTCCAAGATCGCCAGCTTCGGCTCCAGGGCCGCCATCTGCAGAATTTCCATGCGTTTCTTTTCACCACCCGAAAAGCCGGTGTTCACAGCGCGCTTGAGCATATCGTCGGAAATGTTCAGGCCGGTGGCCTTCTCACGAACAAATTTGACGAAATCCATCGCATCGAAAGGGCTCTCACCATGATGCTTGCGCACCGCGTTCACCGCCGTGCGCAGGAAGGTCACGCCCGTCACACCCGGAATTTCGACCGGATACTGAAAGGCCAGGAACACACCCTCACGCGCGCGCTCATCGGCTTCCATCTCAAGTAAGTTCTTGCCGTCGAACAGGACTTCCCCGTCGGTTACTTCGTAACCCTGACGCCCGGAGAGCACATAGGACAACGTGCTCTTGCCCGAGCCATTCGGTCCCATGATCGCATGCACTTCGCCGCCATCAATCGCCAGATTCAGGCCGTTGAGGATCGGCTTGTCGTCGACCCTCGCGTGCAGGTTTTTAATTTCAAGCAATGCCATTCCTAATACTCTCCGCTAACCGACGCTGCCTTCGAGGCTAATGCCGACCAGCTTTTGTGCTTCAACTGCAAATTCCATGGGCAGGGTCTGCAGCACTTCCTTGCAGAACCCGTTTACGATCAGGGCGACCGCCTCTTCCTCATCCATCCCGCGCTGTCGGCAATAGAAAAGCTGATCGTCGCCAATACTGCTCGTCGTAGCTTCATGCTCAACCGTGGCCGAGGGGTTTTGGCTTTCGATATAGGGCACCGTGTGGGCGCCACATTTATCGCCGATCAACAGGCTGTCGCACTGGGTGTAGTTGCGCGCGCCGTTAGCACCGCGCTGCACCCGCACCAGGCCCCGATAAGTCTGGTCCGCGTTTCCGGCCGAGATGCCCTTCGAGATGATCCTTGAGCGGGTGTTCTTTCCGATATGGATCATCTTGGTGCCAGTGTCGGCCAACTGGGCGTTATTTGTAATCGCAACCGAGTAGAACTCGCCGACCGAATTATCACCCTGCAGGATGCAACTCGGATATTTCCAGGTGATCGCCGAACCGGTTTCAACCTGGGTCCAGGATACTTTCGAGTTCTTGCCCCGGCACGCCGCACGCTTAGTGACAAAGTTATAGATTCCGCCCTTGCCGTTCTCGTCGCCCGGATACCAGTTCTGAACCGTCGAGTATTTGATCTCGGCATCATCCAGGGTCACCAGCTCGACAACAGCAGCGTGGAGCTGGTTTTCGTCGCGCTGGGGTGCTGTGCAGCCCTCGAGGTAGCTCACATAAGAGCCCTCATCGGCGATGATCAGCGTGCGCTCGAACTGCCCGGTGTTTTCCGCGTTGATCCGAAAATAAGTCGACAGCTCCATCGGGCAACGCTTGCCCTTCGGGATGTAGACAAACGATCCATCCGTGAAAACCGCCGAGTTCAATGTCGCGAAGTAATTGTCCGAATAGGGAACCACCGATCCGAGATACTTTTTGACCAGCTCGGGGTGTTCGCGGACGGCCTCCGAAATCGAGCAGAAAATGACACCCTGCTCCTCGAGCTTTTTCTTGTAGGTCGTGGCCACGGACACGCTATCAAACACCGCGTCCACGGCGACGGCCGGTGCACCCTCGACGCCAGCCAGAACCTCCTGCTCGCGCAACGGAATCCCGAGCTTCTCGTAAACTTCGAGCAGCTGCGGATCGACCTCATCAAGTGACCTGGGTTTGTCACCGGATTTGGGCGCGGCGTAGTAGTAGGAATCCTGATAGTCGATCGGCGGATATTGCGGTTTCTGCCATTGGGGCTCTTCCATTGTGAGCCAATGGCGATAGGCCTTGAGCCGCCATTCGAGCATCCACTCGGGCTCTTCCTTCTTTTCCGAGATAAACCGAACGATATCCTCGCTCAGTCCCTTCGGTGCAAAATCGACTTCAATGTCGGTGACGAAACCGTATTTGTACTGTTCGCCAATCGTTTTGACCTGCTCGAGAGCTTCTGCGTCCGCTGCCATAACGTCCTTCCAGCTTCGCTTATTCTGCAGCCCGAGCAGAATTGCCCGACTGCTGATTTATAACGGCCGCAGAGAGCAAATCTGCTGCGGCTTCAATTTCTGCCTGCGTAGTAAAACGCCCAAACCCGATACGCACGGATGCTCCGGCATCCGCATCGCTCAGGCCCAGAGCCTTTAATACATAAGATGGTTCGACCGAGGCCGATGTACAGGCCGATCCGGTTGAAATCGCCAGCTCGGGCACTTCGCCCATCAGCGCTTCCGCGTCAATACCGGCAAATCCGATATTGAGATTTCCCGGCACGCGATGCACCAGGCTGCCATTAACCGCCACGTCGCCAAGCGCCGCAAGCAACCGCGCCAACATCTGGCCCCGTAACGTCTCCAAACGCTCACCTTCGCGCGCCAGTTCGTTCTGGGCGATCTCCGCCGCCTCGCCAAGGGCCACCGTCAGCGGCACGGGCAGGGTTCCCGACCGGAACCCCCGCTCCTGTCCGCCGCCGCTGATTTCGGTAAGCAGCCGCGTGCGGGGGCGCCGACGCACGAACAGCGCGCCGATCCCTTTTGGGGCGTACATTTTGTGTCCGGAAATGCTGAGCAGATCGATGTCCATCGCGTTGACGTCGAGATCAATCTTGCCGGCCGCCTGCGCTGCATCAGTGTGCAGCAACACACCGCGCGCATGGCAGATCGCACCGATTTCGGCCAAGGGCTGAATCACACCGATTTCATTGTTCACCGCCATCACTGACACCAGAACCGTGTCCTCGCGGATCGATTCAGCGAGGACAGCCGGGTTCACAAAGCCGTCGGCATCGACAGGAAGGCATGTGACCTCGGCGCCGTCTTCCACCAGCGCCTCGCAGGATTTGAGAACGCATTTATGCTCGGTGGCAACGGTGATGACGTGCTTGCCGCGACCATGACGCAGGGCAAATCGCACCGCGCCCTTGATCGCCAGATTGTTGGATTCCGTTGCGCCGGAGGTAAACACGATCTCGCGCGCTTCGGCACCGATCAGTGACGCCACTTTGGCGCGCGCCACTTCAACCGCCTCGGCAGCCTGACGACCCCAGACGTGTTGCTCCGAATGAGCATTACCAAAGGTTTCACTGAACCACGGCCACATCACATCCAGCACGCGCGGATCAACCGGCGTGGTCGCCTGATGGTCCAGATAAATTGCTGTCGGGGCGCCGCTCATGCCACGGACCTCCGGATTTCGATATCGTCCTGACGTCGCCCGGCCATCTTCGTCCACACTTCGACGAACCGATCGATATCCGCCACAGTCGTAGCCGCATTGAGGGAGACCCGAATGGCATTTTTCGCCTCGCTATCGTCACAACCCATGGCGCGCAATACGTGGCTCGGGGTCACTTTCCCGCTGGAGCAGGCCGATCCGGCACTCACGGCAATTCCGGCGAGATCGAGCGTCATCACCTGCATTTCTCCGGTGACCGTCGGCAGGCCGATGCAGCTGGTATTGGCCAGGCGCTGGTAACCGGCGCCATGGATCGTTGCGTCAGGCGCAACCGCAAGGACGCGCGCTTCCATCTGATCGCGCAAAACTGCAATTTTGGAAAAATCAGCAAGCCGTTCAGCTGCCAGTCGTGCCGCGACACCAAACCCGGAAATCCCGGCGACATTCTCGGTCCCGGCACGGCGCCGGCGCTCCTGCCCACCGCCGCGAAGTAACGTTCCGAGTTCCAAACCATCGCGCAACACCAGCGCGCCAATCCCTTGCGGACCACCGATCTTGTGGGCGGACAATGTGAGTAAATCTGCCCCAAGCGCCGAGAGGGAGACCGGAAGTTTTCCGGCTGCCTGAATGGCATCACAATGTAACAGCCCACCAAACTCGTGGGCCAGAGCAGCTGCCTCGGCGATGGGCTGAATCACACCGGTTTCATTGTTGGCGTACATGACCGACACGAGGCTCGGTCGATTGCCGGCTTCCAACAATTCGCTCAGATGGGCGAGGTCGAGCCGGCCATCAATATCAACATTGATGATTTCGACATCGTCGCGTGCGGCCAAAACAGAATCGTGTTCGACCGCGGAGACCAGCACGCGCCGGTCAAAGCCGCGCAGGGCCTGATTGTTGGCTTCGGTGCCGCCAGAAGTGAACACGACATTCGCCGCGTTGGCGCCCACCAGCCGCGCAACATCCTCTCGGGCATCATCGACCGTGCGACGAACCAGCCGCCCAAAACGGTGCACCGAAGACGGGTTACCCGTCTGCGCCAGCGCATCGGACATCGCCTGTGCGACCTCGGGGTGGACAGGCGTTGTCGCATTGTGGTCGAGATAGATATCCACGGCGATCGGTGTCCCTACTCGGCCGCAATTTCTGAAATGGGTTCGCTTTGAGCGCGAATGGGGCCTGCATAGATCCGACCCCCGCACACATCGGCGAGGCTAACGGAACTCAGATAGCCATGAATTTGATGACCCAGTTCTTCCCACAAATCATGGGTCATGCAGCGACTGCTCTTGCGAATGCAGCCCGCGGCCGTGCCCGGCATGCATCCGGTGGTGCGGATCGGCTCGTCAACGGCGAGAATGACCTCTGAGATACGAATATTCTCGGCGCGTTCGGCCAGCCTGTAGCCGCCGCCTGGCCCCCGCACGCTAGTCACCAGTCCGGCGCGGCGAAGTTTCGAAAACAACTGCTCAAGATAGGAAAGCGAAATCGCCTGCCGGTCAGAAATCTCGGCCAGATTGACCGGTTTCCCCGAAATATTCTGGGCCAGATCAACCATCGCCATGACGGCATACCGCCCCTTGGTGGTGAGTTTCATCGATTGCCTCCTGAATGGGTCCGTTATCGCGGCCTAGACCGAGCGACTGGGCGTGTCTGAATCGCCCTCCGACGTGGAGGAATGCATTTCCACCCGTTCTTCAAGGTCGCGTTCCAGTTCTTCGACCCGCAGACGCAACGTGCTGATCTCGTTGAGCATCGCCATGATCGATTTTTTCTCCGGATCGGGAATATCCTGGGTCGGCGTGCCATAGGCCGAAAAGCCCTCAGGCGAACAGGACGACGATGGCACTGGCTCAGCGGGGATACCCACCACCGTGCAACCCTCGGCCACATCCTTGACCACCACCGCATTGGCCCCAACACGGGCGTTGCGGCCCACGGTGACGGGGCCGAGCACCTGGGCACCCGAACCGACGATCGAGCCTTCAAGCAGCGTGGGATGCCGTTTCACGTCTTTCTGGGCTTTACTTTCGACCGCCGGCGCAATTCCGCCTAGGGTCACGTTGTGATAAAGCGTCACATTATCGGCGATTTCAGCGGTCTCACCGATCACCACACCGATCGCATGATCAATCACAAGCCATTTGCCTATCTTCGCACCGGGATGAATATCAACCCCTGTCAGAAAGCGGCCTATATTGCCAACAAAGCGCGCCAATACGACCAGCCGGTTCGACCAAAGCCAATGTGACAGCCTGAACCAAACGACCGCATGGAAGCCCGGATAGCAGATCGCCACCATGAATCTTGAACTCGCCGCAGGGTCGCGTTCAAGATAAGCGTCGAGATCGTCAAAGAGATGCTTGAAGAACATGTCGACCTTTATGATATAGAGCGCACAACAAGGCTCTTCTCGCCGAAGAAAATACACCACATGCGTGTTACAAGGCGGGATATATGATGCCCGAGTAAATTGGTCAAGTATTCGCCTGATCTTCGCAACGCCATCCGGCGGAATGGAACGAAAATATGCCTGAAGTGATTATCAACGGCCCCGAAGGCCGCCTCGAAGGACGTTACTTCCCTGCGAAGGTACCGAACTCGCCAATCGCTTTGCTGCTTCATCCTCACCCCCAGCACGGTGGGACGATGAACAACAAGGTTATCTACCAGCTTTACCAGATGTTCGTTCGACGCGGGTTTGCGACCCTGCGCTTCAATTTCCGCGGTGTAGGCCGGAGTCAGGGAAGCTTTGATCGTGGTGAAGGCGAGCTTTCCGATGCTGCTTCATCGCTGGATTGGCTGCAAACCCAAAACCGCGATGCCCCCATGTGTTGGGTCGCCGGATTCTCGTTCGGCTCGTGGATCGGCATGCAATTGCTGATGCGCCGCCCGGAAATCACCGGCTTCGTGTCCGTGTCACCGCCGGCCAATATGTATGATTTCTCGTTCCTGGCTCCCTGCCCGGCCTCAGGCCTGATCACCCAGGGCGATCAGGACGATATTGTCCCGCAGGAATCAGTGACGGAATTGATCGCGAAACTCGCCAAGCAGAAGGACGTGATCATCGATCATCAGGTGCTCAAGGGCGCAACGCATTTCTACAATGATCACCTCGAGGAACTGGAACAGACTGTTTCTGGTTATCTCGACCGCAGGATCGATGAAATCGACGCCGCCAAGGCAGCAGCAACCGAAAGCGCCTAGCGCCACCGGGCGATCCGTCCGCCGGTCTGGGGTGAAGGTACGCCCGTCGTCGACGGGCCGCTTAACGGCATCCCGCACAAGCTGCGGACGGCAAGATAGGCGAATGCCTGGGCTTCCAGCGCATCCCCATCGACCCCGGCGGCTTCCGTCGGGACAACCGGCGCGTCGAGGACTTCGGCAAGCCCGGCCATCAGGACAGCATTTTTCCGCCCGCCCCCTGTGACCAGCCACTGGGTTGGCGGTTCTGGAAGAAACCGCGCGGCGCGCATAATCGTTTCAATCGTGAATCGCGACAGGGTTGCTGCCCCATCGGCAACCGACAATCCGGTAACCGGGCGCGCATCAAAATCATTGCGGTCGAGAGATTTCGGCGGCGGTACGCCAAAATAGTCATGTGACAGGAGCCGAGCGAGCGCATCGCCATCGACAAACCCATCTGCAGCGAGTGCACCGTCCGTGTCGAACAAGGCGCCGGTATGCTGCTGCACCCAATCATCGATCAACGCGTTCCCCGGACCCGTGTCGAAAGCCAGCAGGTGATCAAATACCGCTGGCGTCTGTGGGTCGGCATCCGAACCAATCCAAGTCAGATTGGCTACACCGCCGATATTCAAAAAACAAACCGGGCGGGTCGGTCCCGCCAGTACGGCGTGAAAAATCGGGGCAAAGGGCGCGCCTTGCCCGCCAGCCGCAACGTCTGCACTGCGAAAATCAAAAACCACATCGATCCCAAGTCGATGCGCAAGAGCTTCGCCATCACCGATCTGCAGGGTCCTGCGCTGCTTCGGGTCGTGCAACACCGTGTGGCCGTGAAAGCCGATCACATCAATATCTTCAGCTTGGGTCCCGCTCGCTTCGAGCAGCGCACTAACCGCGTCACCGTGCAAATTAGTCAACTCGGTGGCGATCGCCTCATGTGAACCCGGTGTGCCCAGTATCGCGCCCAGGCGCTCGCGGAACGGCGCTGTATAAGGAAAAGAGAGTGCTGAAACAGGCTCCACATGAGTGGCGCCATCAGTGCGGATCATCGCGGCATCGATCCCGTCCATCGATGTCCCGCTCATCAGCCCGACGGCCACCCGCATTCCGCCTGAATTCATCGTCATGTCCCGCAATCCGTACGTCACAAGGTATACACCCAAGCCGTTCACATGTGTTAGTTAGCGCCCGCACTTCACATTTAGTCTGCCGGTAATTAAGCCATGATCAGCCACAAGTCCGAATTCATCAACACCCTCGTCGAACGCGGTTTCCTGCACCAGTGCACGGATATCGAGACCCTCGACAAACGCGCGGTCGATGGAACGATCACCGCTTATGTCGGGTACGACGCCACTGCGGACAGTTTGCATATCGGCAATCTGGTCTCGATCATGATGTTGTACTGGCTGCAGCAGACCGGACATCGCCCCATCGTCCTGATGGGCGGTGGCACCACGAAAGTGGGGGATCCGTCGGGCAAGGATGAGACCCGTCAACTTCTCGATGATGAGAAGATTGGCGCCAACATTGCGTCAATCCGAGAGACCTTCACGAGTTTTCTGACATTTGGTGACGGCAATACTGACGCAATCATGGTCAACAATGCCGACTGGCTAGACGCGCTGGCCTATATTCCGTTCCTGCGCAATATCGGTCGACATTTCACGATCAACCGCATGCTGACGTTCGATTCTGTGAAGGTGCGCCTGGATCGCGAACAGCCGCTGACATTTCTCGAATTCAACTACATGATTTTGCAGGCCTATGATTTTGCCGAACTGGCAAAGCGCCATGACTGCGCCCTGCAGATGGGCGGCTCGGATCAATGGGGCAACATCGTCAACGGAATTGACCTCGGTCGTCGGGTCGCCAAAAAGGAATTATTCGGGCTGACCACGCCGCTGATTACCACCGCGTCCGGCGCTAAGATGGGCAAGACGGCCGCCGGGGCGGTCTGGCTGCAGCCCGAGCGCTATTCCCCCTATGACTACTGGCAGTTCTGGCGCAACACCGAAGACGCCGATGTCGGACGGTTCCTGAAGCTTTTCACCAACCTGCCCTTGGATGAAATTACCCGGCTTGAAGCTTTGGCCGGGGCGGAAATCAACGAAGCCAAGAAAATTTTGGCCAACGCCGCAACCGCAATACTGCATGGCGCCGATGCCGCCCGAATCGCCGCAGAAACTGCGGAGAAAACCTTCGAGACGGGTGCTACCGCCGAAGGTCTGCCAACCACAGATATTCCCCGCACGGAACTCGAGGCGGGGATCGCGTTATTCGCCACCCTCACGCGTGCCGGGCTCGCCAGTTCGAACAGTGAAGCACGCCGCCTGATCAAAGGTGGCGGCGCCCGTGTAAACGACGTTGCTATTCAAGATGAGATGTTCGAGATCAACGCCAGCGCAATCAATGATGACGGGGTCATCAAACTGTCTGCCGGCAAAAAACGGCACGCGTTAATCCGACCCGTCTGAACCGCACCTACTGCCCGACGTCGGGTGCCTCGGGATCGGCCTGCGGAAGCGTGTCGGGTAATTCAGCATCACTGTCGAAACCGGACAGAAGTTTTCGAATAATTCCCGGCGTCAGGACCGACAATGGATTGACCGAGACTTCGGGTTCACTGAGCGTTCCATTCACCGCAAAAGTCGCCGCAAATATTCCCTCAGAACCACCTGAGAGGACCTGCCCGATCAACGGGATGTTCGCGAGCAACGAGTTCAAGGTGTAGGCCGGGGCGACCTCACCTTCCATCTTAAGCGTTTCCGCGTTGCGGTCGATCTTTCCGTTGATGATGATCCCGATCTCCGCACCTCGAGCCTTGGCGCCCTTGATCACAATCTCATTGTCGGTCATCCGAAACGGTACTTCGGCCCGACGAAACGTGATGCCCTGGCCGCTGAGGACGTCACCGATCCCCGAGAAGGAGGCCAGGGCCAACAGCTTCGCCGCGAAGGGCTCTTCGGTAAGCACGAAACCCTGCATATCCACCTGCCCCGAAATCACCTGATCGGGATCCCCGCCCATAATTGTGGCGCGAATACGCATGTCTCCGCCTTCGATCGTATCGACCCAATCGAGGGCACCCAGCAATCCACCGGCATCGTCGGTTTCAAACGTCAGACGCAGCAGATCGGGTTCGGGCTCCAGACGCACGACAACCCGGCCGGCATTCGACAGTTTTCCGCGCAACTGCGCTTCGGTCCAGTCGACACCATTATTGACGACAGTTCCCCGCGCATTCAGCAGATGAGTTTCCTCACCCAATCGAACCGACTCAATCGGTGATTTATCGCTGATCAGGATGCGCATCGCCGGACCACCTCCGGCGTCGGGATCATCGTCATCGAACAGATCGCCCATCACCGGGCGTAGATCGACCGCATTTCCCGAAAGCGCAATTACGGGCGGGACATTGTCGGGAAACTCGACATTCACAACCACGTCGTTGCCGCCAAATTTCAAACGGTCGAGCCGCAATTGCCGGATATCGAAGCCGCTGTCACTGTTCTCGAAAATGACATTGCCGGCGAGATCAAGATCACCGGCCTCAACCTGAAACTCCTGTAGCGTGAGAGACTTTTCGTCCGGCAGATCAAACCGGACGAAAGCGCGCCCGGGAACACCGTTACGTTTAGTCCACCCAAAAGGCTCAAGTGATAAACTTGCATCGGTCAGGTCGATCTCTGCCGCGCCCGCCGCCGTCCCATCCCAGCCGACCGAATAGGTCAACCCAACACCAACAGGGCCGGTGACGAAAGGCGCGGTCTCAAGCGCCAACTTTTCGCGTGCAGCTTCACCAAGTACCGTTCGCACCTCATATCTGGTGCGAAGCTCGGTCGCCTCATTGAATTTCTCGACCCAGGTCAATCCTATCGGGATCGACCCAACCTCAGCGGTACCTCGCGCTTCCAGACCATCGCGGTTTACATTCAGAGACAGATCACCCGATGAGATTGGAAAGCCGAACGCGGCTTCAGCCGCCGAAAACTTGACCAGGCGCGACGATGTGGCGACCGCTATTTCCTCAACCTTGATTTCATTGAGCAGGGGAAACGCAAACACAACATTCGTACGCTGGGTGCCGCTGGTTCGTTTGGGGTCGATACCAAACCCGCTGATGAAGCCCAAAGGTTCGCTGTCGAGCACTTCCAGGGCATCGCGAACGGGCCCGGCAACAGTGGCCTCGATCTTGATCGTTTCCCCACGGGACGGACCATTCAGGCCGTCGATGACGATCCGCCCGCTTTCGCCGACAATCCCCCGCAAGTTGGCATTCTGGACGTCGACCACGACCTGACGCGCATCAACCCGCGCAACACCCGCACCGTTGGTGACCGGTTCCATCGGCCTGAGATAATGCACCGTCGCATCGCGAAACCGGACTTCGCCGCCAATGTCGTCCACGAAAAAGTCCGCAGGATCGGCTTCCGGCACCTGGGCCCGAACCCGCAACGTCGCCATATTAATATGACCATCTCGAATGTTTTCGGTGATCCAGTCGCGGGCGTTTGGTTCCACGGTCGAAGGCCAGAATTTTCCGATATCGTTCACGGGAAGATCGCGCATTTCAGCTTCGAGCGATATCGTCCACTCCGCGCCGATACGCTGCCCGCTGCCGGTGACCACGATCTTGGTCGGCCCGACCGCAACCTCAAAAGTTTCAACGGTGACAGACTCACGCAATTGATCCCCGCTCAGGCGCATAGACGCGGACTCAAATGCGACCGGTTCGGCAAACAGCGGCGCCGCATCGAGTGTCCCGGCCCCCGCCCGCAGGTCGACACTGGCGACGCTTGGGTTGAAATCGCTATCCAACTCGAGCGTCACCGTCCCTTCGAGTTTCGCGTTCAATCGCTCCAACGGCTTGAGAACCTCGTCGAACTGCACCACCGTCGCAGGAGATACATCGCCGAATACAACCCCAAGATCGGTGGTTCCGGTGGACGCATGATAAATTCCGCTCAGGCCGAGGCGAATTCCCAGTTCGCCTTCGCCGACAACAATTGTCGCATCCGCGCGGATGCCCGCGTCGTCGCGAACCAGAGAAATATTTGCCCGCGGGGCAACCAGCCGGCGCCCGGTCTGTTCGTCAAGAAACTCAACAAATGCGCTTCGCACGGATACGCCGGACAAATAGCCACTTGCGAGACTTAGATCCGGCGCACGCAAAAGTTCCTGCACGAGTTCAACCGGCGCTGTGTCACCATCGCTTTCGCCATTCTCAGCGCCAAAATCCACGCTCATGTCTCCGTCCATCCTGCGCACGATCCGCAACCGGGGACCGAACACCTCCAGATTGGTCGGCGCAATTAACCCACGGAGTAATGCGCGAGCGCTAAATGTGACATTCATTTCCGGAATCGTGGCGCGCAGTTTGTTGTCTGCATCGAAGAACCGTAATCCGGTTGCGCGGATATCAAGCTCGCGCTCTTCGGCATCCCATGTCAGGACTGTGTCATGCAGGTTTATGACAGTGCCCGTGCCGACTGAGTTGAGGGCACGTTCCACGAGCGGTGTCAGGAAACTAAGGCTGATGGGGCCGCGATTGAGCTGCAAAATCAGAACGCCAAAGATCAGCGCCAGACCGACAAGCGCCGCAGCGAAAAACAGCAACAAAACACGCGAACTTCGAACAATCAAAGCAAAACCTTTCGCGCAACCAAACCCGGTTCAAACGGGTAAGCTTGACCACTCCCACGCCATACATCAGTGTTTCGGAAAATCATAATACCACTATGAGCCTCACCCTCTCCACAAACACCCCCACCTTACCCCGTTCCACTGATCAGGGGCGGATTGAACGGGGTATTGAGCGGGTTTCCGACGCCGCTGCTCAATGCGGCGATCCGGGCACCAGACGCGCCATCAACGACCTTCTGGCCGAATCTCAAACCCGGGACTTTTTGGCCGGAATTCTGGGCAATAGCGGTTTCCTGACCCAATGCCTTGCCCGAGAAATCGAATTTGTATCCGAAATCTTCGAACACGGCCCGGACGCAGCATTCCGCAGTGTGATCGACCGATTGCGTACCCTCGGCCCTGCAACTGCATCCAAAGACATCGACATTGCCCTGCGGCGCGCAAAGCGGCAGGTCGCCCTGCTAACAGCGCTGGCCGATCTCTCGGGTACCTGGCCTCTCGAGACGGTCACCGGCAAGCTGACAACTTTTTGTGAAAACGCGCTGTCCATCGCATCCGGCCAGTTGCTGCGCGGCCTCCACGACCGCGACATCCTGAAACTCCCTAACCCGGACGAACCTGAATCGGGTTCGGGCTATTTCGTCCTGGCCATGGGCAAGCTCGGCGCGTGCGAGCTTAACTATTCCAGCGATATCGACCTGATTGTCCTGTTCGACGACGAAGTCACCCCCGCGGCCGATCCCGAAGAAATTCAACAGCACTTTATTAGGATGACCCGAGGACTGGTCAAATCCATGGATGAGCGGACTGGGGAAGGTTACGTGTTCCGCACCGACCTGCGGCTTCGACCTGACCCTGGCGCCACACCGGTTGCGATATCCACCCTGGCGGCCGAAACCTATTACGAAAGCCTTGGCCAGAACTGGGAACGCGCGGCCATGATCAAGGCCCGCCCTGTGGCCGGCGACAAACCGGCCGGCGACAGGTTTCTAAAAGCCCTGCAGCCGTTCATCTGGCGACGGCATCTGGAATTTGCCGCCATCGCTGATATCCAGTCGATCAAACGTCAGATATACGCCCACAAAGGGGGCAGCACCGTCGCAGTTGGCGGTCATAATGTGAAACTGGGACGTGGCGGCATTCGCGAAGTTGAATTCTTCGCCCAGACCCAACAACTCATCTGGGGTGGACGCGATCCCGCCCTGCGGATCCCGCAAACTGTCCCGGCCATCGAAGCTCTGGTCTCCGCGGGTCGGGTCAAACCCGAAGTGGCGGTGGAAATGATCGCCGGATACCGGTTCTTGCGGGGTCTCGAACATCGCCTGCAAATGGTCGACGACCAACAAACCCATACCCTGCCCGATACCGATGAGGGCCTGAATAGTATCGCCGCGTTCATGGGCTATCGTGATCGCGAAGCATTTGAGCACGACTTGCTCAAGCATCTGCGGACGGTGGAAAGCCACTACGCCGAATTGTTCGAGGAAACCGAATCTCTGGGCGGATCGGGGGCGCTGGCCTTTGCGGGCGCTGACGATTACCCCGACACGATCGAGACTCTTCGCAAGATGGGCTTCGGCAATCCGGAAGGCATTTCGGCGACTATTCGCGGCTGGCATCACGGTCGCTACCGGGCGGTCCGCAGCACCCGCGCGCGGGAAATTCTGACCGAAATCATGCCGACGCTGCTCGAGGCCTTATCCCAAACCGCCAGCCCCGACGCGGCATTCCGCCGGTTCGATGATTTTCTCTCCGGCCTCCCCGCCGGGGTGCAGCTGTTTTCTCTGTTTCAGGCAAACCCGCCCCTGCTCCAACTCATGGCCGAAATCGTTGGCGGCGCGCCCCGGATCGCCGAATGGCTTGGGCGTAATCCGTTGCTGCTCGATGGGGTTCTGGAACAGGACTTCTTCGACGACCTGCCCACCGCCGACGTCATGAAGGCCGCCCTCGCAGAACGCATGAGCGAAGCCCGAGACATGCAGGATGTACTCGACATCACCCGCCAATGGGCCAATGACGCCAAGTTCCAGGTCGGTGTACAAATCCTGCGGAACACCTGTGACATTGATCGTGCCGATGGCGCCTTTTCCGATATTGCCGACACGGTAATTCGTGGCCTCTTGCCGCCGATCGAGAAGGAATTCGTCGCCAAGCATGGCCGTTGCCCCGGTGACGGATTCGCGGTGCTCGCGCTCGGCAAGCTGGGCGGACGTGAACTCTCTGCAACCTCGGATCTCGATCTCGTATTCCTCTATGATATGCCGGACAGCAGCGCTGACACTGCGATGCAGTCCGATGGCCCCAAGCCCCTCTCCCATTCCCACTACTACCAGCGGCTCGGCCAGCGCCTGGTCAACGCGATGACGTCTTTGACTGGGGAAGGACGCCTCTACGAAGTCGACATGCGGCTCAGGCCGTCGGGCAATGCCGGGCCTTTATCGGTTAGCCTCGAAAGTTTTTCTACGTACCATCGTGACAGCGCCTGGACCTGGGAACATCTGGCGCTAACCCGCGCGCGCGTTGTCTCTGGCACATCCAAATTTCGCGCGCACATTGAGGCCGCCATCCGCAACGCGCTCACCACCGAGCGGCCCGCCGATGAATTGCTTGTTTCGGTCTCCGATATGCGCGCGCGTATGGCGGCCGAGAACAGATCCGAGAACCCCTGGAATGTGAAGCATGTGCGCGGCGGATTGGTGGATTGCGAATTCATCGCGCAACACCTCCAGCTTCAACATGCCCACGAGAATCCAACGATCCTCAACACCGGCACCGTAAGCGCCATCCGCAACCTTGCGGAGGCCAGAATTCTCGATGCGGAAATCGCCGAAACTCTGATCACCGCGACACGGTTGTGGCGTCGTTTGCAGGGTTTGCTACGATTGACCCTCGATGGCCCCGCTAATCCTTCGACATTCCCCCGCCCCTTGCAGCAACAGCTCGCCGCGGCGGGCCAAACGGAGAATTTCGAAACCCTCGAATCCGATCTTCATCAGACCGCACAGCAGGTGTACGACTTGTTCCAGACAATTATTGATGAACCAGCAGCAGCCGTCCGGGCGGCGCGCGAAAACAATCACGACAAGGAACCCAACTCATGAGTGCAACCGAAGGCAAAAAGGCGCCCGCATTTTCGATGCCAACCGACGGCGGGGGCAGCACCAGCCTGAAAGGCCTCAAGGGACAGATGGTAGTTCTGTATTTCTATCCGAAAGATTCAACACCCGGCTGCACCATCGAGGCCTGCGATTTTCGCGACCTGATGCACGATTTTTCGAGAATCGACGCCAGCATTATCGGGGTCTCCAAGGACAGCGTAAAACGACACGACAATTTCAAGTCCAAATACGAACTCCCCTTCGTCCTGGCCAGCGATGCCGAAAGTGATGTCTGCGAGCGCTACGGTGTGTGGGTTGAGAAATCCATGTATGGCCGCAAATACATGGGCATCGAACGGGCGACCTTCCTGATCGACGCCAAGGGCACCGTTCGGAAGGTGTGGCGCAAGGTCAAAGTGAAGGGGCACGCCGATGAGGTCCTCGCGGCCATTCAGGCGCTTTGATTTCGTCCTACGCAAACCTTGCAGAGGCCGCCCGAAAAGTCCTGTTAACGGCAGACCCGCATGAAAAATGCCAGAAGTCGCGCGATGTCGCCGACCTCTGGCGTCGCGGCGAAATACCCGAACACGGCACTGCCCCGGTTCCCGACAGGCCGGCCCGACCGACCGAACCCGCCTTGTTGCACCCCTCCGATGTCCCGCGCAGAAAAATCAATCGCGGCACGGCCGGACGGGTCGCACTTTTGCATGCGCTCTCTCATATCGAGCTGAACGCGGTCGATCTCGCCTGGGATATCATCATCCGGTTTGCAGACGCCGACCTTCCACGCGATTTCTTTGACGACTGGGTGCTTGTTGGCGCCGAAGAAGCCAAGCACTTCACCCTGCTTGCGACGCGACTGCATGATTTCGATACTGCATATGGCGATTTGCCGGCCCATGACGGCTTCTGGGACGCCGCACTTGAGACCCGACATGATCTTGCCGCACGCCTGGCCATCGTGCCCCTCGTGCTTGAGGCCCGTGGTCTGGACGTCACCCCGATGATGATCGGGAAACTTCGCGACGTTGACGATGATGAATCCGCTGACATTCTCGAGATTGTCTACAAGGACGAAATCGGTCACGTGCGGATTGGCCAGCGCTGGTTCGAGTTAGAATGCGCTCGTCGTGGGGACGACGCAGAAACCCTCTGGCGCGAACTTGTCGCACTACATTTCCGCGGTGAACTCAAGCCGCCATTCAATGTGCCGGCGCGCGATCAGGCCGGTATGCCCGAGGATTGGTACACAAACATCGAAGGCACAGAACGGTGAGCCGTCCCTCCGATACGGAGGCCGAGGCGAACCGCGAACGCAATCTCGCCCTGGTGCTGCTGTTTTTGGTGCCCGCGCTGTTTAGCACCAACGTCATCACAGCCCGCGCCTTCAGTGACTTTATCCCGCCATTCGGGCTCGCATTCTGGCGCTGGGGGCTCGCATTCCTGATTTTCCTACCCACCATCGCACCTGATTTGTGGCACCACCGGCGCATGATCGCGCAGGAATGGCGTGATCTCCTCGTGCTGGGCGTACTCGGGATAGGGATTTGCGGAGCCTTCGTCTATATCGGCGCAGACACCACTTCGGCAACAAATATTGGCCTGATTTACGCCAGCGCCCCCATCATTATCGCGACCGCCGCGACCTTAATGTACCGCGAGCCGCTGGGCTGCTTGAAAGCAACTGGCATCGGCGTTTCTCTACTGGGTGTGCTGGTCATAGTTTTTCGTGGCGACTTTGACGCTTTGCTTAGCCTCACCCTGGTCCCCGGTGATCTTTGGATCACCAGCGCCGCCATCGCTTGGGCCGCGTATTCCGTCATGCTGCGCTATCGTCCAAGCCAATTGCCCGGACGGGTACGGTTTGCCGCCACTATGCTGTTTGGAGCGTTGGCGTTGTTGCCGTTTCACATTGCGGAGATTGCCGGTGGCCACACCCCACAACTAAATCTGGAAACAATATCCGCGATTCTGGTTGTCGCTATCGTACCGGGGATCGCCGCTTATCTTGGATATGCGCGAATTCAACGCGCGCTGGGCGCGAGCTCGACCGCACTGGTTTTGTATCTTGCCCCGATATACACCGCGTTGATGGCGTGGCTGCTGCTCGGCGAGCATCTCGAAGCCTATCATCTGGTCGGCACGGCACTCATCCTGCCGGGAATCTTTCTGTCGGCACAACGCTGAACGGTCCGCCGGGTCAGCTCTCGGCCGGCGTAGTCTCTTCGGAAACCACAGCCTCGCCATCTTCACCCAACACGGACGACAGTGAGGCCTCAAGAAAACGGTCGAGATCGCCGTCGAGCACCGCCTGAGCATTGCCGGTTTCAACGTTCGTGCGCAGATCCTTGACCATCTGATACGGGTGCAGAACATACGACCTGATCTGATGTCCCCAACCAATATCGGTCTTCGAATCCTGTTCGGCCTGGGCTTCTTCTTCCCGTTTTTGTAGCTCGTGCTCATAAAGCCGGGCCCGCATCATATCCATCGCCTGGGCGCGGTTGCGGTGCTGGGAGCGGTCGTTTTGACACTGCACAACGATGCCGGTGGCAATATGCGTCAGCCGCACGGCGCTGTCGGTTTTGTTGACATGCTGACCCCCGGCGCCCGAAGCCCGATAGGTATCGACGCGCAAATCCTTGTCTTCGATCTCGATGTCGATTGTATCGTCGATCACCGGATAGACCCACACCGAAGCAAAACTCGTATGCCGACGAGACTGACTGTCGAACGGCGAAATACGAACCAGCCTGTGAACGCCGGATTCCGTTTTCATCCAACCATAGGCATTTGGCCCGCCGACCTTAAACGTCGCCGATTTGAGGCCGGCTTCTTCGCCCGCGCTCTCCTCGATCCATTCAACTTTGTAGTCATGACTTTCCGACCAGCGCAGATACATGCGCACCAGCATTTCGGCCCAGTCCTGAGACTCTGTTCCGCCGGCACCCGCATTGATTTCGATGTAGCAGTCATTGCCGTCAACTTCGCCGGAGAGCAGGCTTTCGAGCTCAAGTTTCTCCGCGCGTCGCTGCAGAATTGTGATGGTGTTTTCACCTTCACCGATCACGTCCTGATCGTCTTCAGCATCGCCGAGCTCGATCAGCGTGATTGAATCCTCAAGCTCCTGCTCAAGGCCGCGCACCTGTTCTATCGATTTCTCAAGACGGGTCCGCTCGCGCAGCAC
This sequence comes from uncultured Alphaproteobacteria bacterium, assembly GCA_964276015.1. Lineage (GTDB taxonomy): Bacteria > Pseudomonadota > Alphaproteobacteria > UBA6615 > UBA6615 > JABJAG01. The sequence goes on from CAXYDO010000004.1 coordinate 77,379, forward strand.
TTTCTGTGCCCGCTCCTGATCATCCCAAAGCCTGGGGTCCTCTGCCTGAATGTTCAGCGCGTCCAGCTGTTCGAGAGCATTCGGCCAGTCAAAGATGCCTCCGCATAAGACTAAGCGAGGACTTTATGGCATCGATCTGATGGTTCACTTCGGTACGCATGATGGTTTCCGCTGGCCTCGTGGTCGAATCGTGGAAGGCGTTCGGGAGAAACTACCGCGATGAACTGCCCGGTCAATAGTCCCGTTCAATAGATCCCGCGGCGGGGCCGACCGACCTCCCCCGTCGCTTCGATGCCAGCATTCTCACCGATCGTCGGCAACAACCGGCCAACCTCGGCATCCGGCGGCGCGGTTCCCGGCTTGAAAGCCTCTAGAATGCTCGAACGTTCACCAGGAAGCGCGGCAAAACCCGTCGTCGGGTTTACCCGAACGAGCCTGATCTCGGATGGCACCCGGAACGGAACCACTGATTGTCCGGCCAGGGCCAGCGCCATGAACTCCTTGAATATCGGTGCCGGCACATTCGATCCGGTCTCGCGTTTGCCAAGCGAGCGCGGTTCATCAAACCCGACGAATACCCCGACGGCGAGATCAGGCGAAAAACCCACAAACCAGGTGTCGAGAGACTGATTCGTCGTGCCGGTCTTGCCCGCCAGCGGCAATCGCAGTTCCGCGATCCGGCGACCGGTACCCCGCTGCACCACCCCCTGGAGCATCGAAACCATCTGATATGCCGTGCCCGGCTCGACGACCTTTTCTCGAAGATCGGGAAGCTGCGGTGGGTCCTGCAAATTCCAGGCATCCTGCAAACATTCCAAACAAGGCCGGGTGTCGTGACGGAACACCGTCGCGCCCGTACGGTCCTGAATTCGATCGATCAGTGTTGGTGTAATCTTTTTGCCGCCGTTCACGATCATCGCGTAGGCCGCGGTGATGCGCATGAGCGTGGTCTCACCGGCGCCAATCGACATACTGAGATGGCGCGGCAGGTGATCGACAACCCCCAAACGCTCGGCCTGGCTGGCCACGCTTTCCATCCCAATGGTCTGGGCCAGTCGAACCGTCATCAAGTTGCGCGATTTTTCGATACCCAGGCGCATCGGGCTGGGCCCGTAAAATTTCTTGGTGTAGTTGGCCGGTTTCCATTTGCCCTGCCCGGCCCCCTGGTCGATGACGAACGGCGCATCGAGGATACGGGTCGAGGGCGTAAACCCGTTGTCCAGGCCCGCCATATAAACAATCGGCTTGAACGCCGAGCCCGGCTGCCGCCAGGCCTGGGTTGCCCGGTTGAACTCGCTCGCCTTGAAATTCAGCCCACCCGTCATGGCCAGAACTCGGCCTGTATGGGGATCGATGGCAATGACCGCTCCGTTAATTTCGGGGAGTTGCTCGAGCCGGTGACTACCGTCCGGATACGGGTTCCCGTCGGAGTCTTCGGCCCTGGGAGACACGAACACCACATCGCCGGGTGCGAGGACGGCATCAGCCGTCTTGACCCGCGGGCCACGATTTTGACCCTTGCGCCATTCCCGGGCCCATTTCAACTCGGCGAGCGGTATCACCCCGGTGTGGCCGTCGACAAAGCCGATCTCGGCCTGTTCTTGTGCCACCGCGGTCACAGCGGCCAAAAGCCAGTCCCCGCCGCTCGGGGGCAATTTGATTTTCGCCACCCCATCCTGCCAGGCGCTGACATCTTTCAGCCGGGCGATCGGTCCACGCCAACCATGGCGACGGTCATAGGTAATTAGTCCGTTACGCAACGCCTTCTGGGCAATCAACTGGAGCCTTGAGTCGAGGGTCGTTCGGACCGAAAGCCCACCCTTGTAAAGCCCATCTTCGCCAATGTTCTCCGCCAGCTCACGGCGCACTTCCTCGGCGAAATACGGCGCTGATATCCGCGCCGCGCCATCCGATCGCACGACCCGGATCGGCTCCTTGCGCAAGGTTTCCGCGACTTCGGCGGTAATCGCACCATCCTCTGCCATGCGGCCGAGCACATAGTTGCGCCGGGCAACAGCTGCGGCTTGCTTTGTAACCGGATTGTAATTGTTCGGCGCCTTCGGCAACGCCGCCAGAAAGGCGGCTTCGCCCGGTGTCAGTTGGGTCAGCGACTTGCCAAAATAATTAAGGCCCGCGGAGGCAACACCATAAGCACCAAACCCAAGATAGATTTCGTTCAGATAGAGCTCGAGGATTTCGTCCTTCGTGAAGGCGCGCTCGATCCGAAACGATATGATCGCCTCGCGAATTTTACGCTCGATGGAAACATCCTTGGTGAGCAAAAAGTTCTGCGCGACCTGCTGGGTGATCGTCGAGGCCCCTTCGGGTCGACGGCCGGTGCCCAGATTGCGAATATTCGTGACCATGGCGCGGGCCACACCAATCGGGTCGACGCCGGGATGCTTGTAAAAATTCTGATCTTCGGCGGCGAGAAAGGCATTGCGTACAATTTCGGGGATGGTTGCAATAGGCACAAACACCCGACGTTGCACGGCGTATTCAGCGAGCAAGCTGCCGTCCCCGGCATGAACCCGCGTGGTGACCGGGGGCGCATAGTCTTCAAGCTGGGTGTAATCGGGCAAGTCCTGGCCATATGTCCAGAACACCCACACGATTCCGCCTGCCGCAACGAGCCCGCAAAGCAGGAAGAATCCCGTCAGATATCCAAGAACACGCAACATGGCGATTTCCGTTCCGTTTAGCGGCGCGCAGCATACCCGAGCTGGACGTCACGAGAACCCTCAAATATGTAACGAATGTGGCAACGAAAAGATGCCGCGCGTCTATTTTTTGAGGTCGGCGTTCTGGGCTGCGTCGAAGTAGACATCGATCGCACGAATGATGGCCGTCGACATCTTCACCCGATGACTTTTTGACTTCAGCATCCGCTCTTCCTGTGGATTGGACACGTAACCGAGTTCCACCAGCACCGAAGGAATATCGGGTGCCTTTAGAACCGCAAACCCGGCTGAACGCCAAGGGCGATTCAAAAGCTGGATGTCGTGCTGAAGTTCGATGACCATAATGTCACGCGCGAACTTGATCGACAGTTCGTTTGTTTTCCCCTGCGCGAAATCAATTAGAATATTCTGCACATCGTCACTGTAGTCTCCCAGATCCACCCCGCCGATCACATCGGACTTGTTTTCGAGGGCCGCGAGAGCCTCAGCTTCGCGATCCGAGGCCTTGTTCGAAAGGGTGTAGACCATCGCGCCGCGGGTCGAGCGCTTGGGAGACGTATTGGCATGCAATGACAGGAACAGATCGGCCCCCGCATCTCGTGCAATCCGCACGCGTTCACGAAGCCGCAGGAAAATGTCGCGGTCGCGGGTCATGACGACCTTGTAGCGCCCGGTCGCGCGCATTCGGGACGCCAACTCCCGGGAAAACTCCAGAGATATACGCTTTTCGTACACTCCGGATACGCCGATCGCGCCTGGGTCTACTCCCCCATGACCCGGATCAATCACCACCACAGGTTTTGGGTTGGGCGGTCGAGGACCCAAAGATGGTGACGGAGCGGCAACAGAGGGCGTCGCCGGACGCGTCGGTTTCATCGCAACAATGAAATCCTCACGCGAGGTGGGCACAAGATCGAGTACCAATCGCCAGGGTTTTGCCCCATCAGGACGCAGCAGAAACTGCTTGGAGACCTTCGAGGGAGTTTGCAAATCGAGAACAAAACGGCTCGTTCCGGGCCTGTACAGTCCGTAACGCAGCTTTTCGATCAGCCCGGCACCATCCCCGATACGTTCTTCAGCCAGCGAAAAATTGACCTCAGGCAGATCAATAACGATACGAAATGGGTCAGGAAGTCCAAAAATACGCGGTTCGACAGTATCACTCAGCTCAACCACAAAACGCGTAGACCCAATATTTACGCCGATCCGGATATCCTTGACCTCGAGGTCTGCGGCCGCCGCATTGGAGCCACCAGAAACCAGCAATACGGTGGCAATCAGGGCAAAACCAAGCCCCCGCGCAAAAGGTTTGAAACCGAAGTTTTGTATACGAATCAAAGACATCGCTGAATCATATATTGTTCGAGGCTGATCCGCCGCAACTTACAATTGCATCTTCTTTTTCGCAATCAATCCATTGTCGAAGCAGCTTGTGAAAGCTATGATACCGATGCGAACACCCGCAATTCACTGTCGCAGCGCGTTTGTTTAAGACCGAACGTGAGACTCAGGGGTCCTCCCCCCACAATAGAGCCTCGCACCCGGCCCCGAACAACATGTGTTGCCGAGTTGCGGTTTGTCCAACTTCGAAGCCACCGCCATCTGCTGATCAGGGGCGGGCAATCGGATAAGAACCTGCCGTTCTGGTGCACAACGCCCGTTCGACGGTACAGGTTCCGATGCAGGGTTCGACCAATGCGGAACCACCCGCGCCTCCGTTCGCATGGCGTGGATACTGGATTTCCGCAAGGAAAAATTCATGCCCAAGCGCATGCTTATCGACGCCACCCATCCGGAAGAAACCCGGGTCGTGGTGGCAGACGGAAACGATCTCCTCGAATACGATTACGAATCGTCCACCAAAAGCCAGATCAAGAGCAATATCTATCTGGCCAAGGTCACCCGTGTTGAACCGTCCTTGCAAGCGGCCTTTGTCGACTTCGGCGGCAATCGTCACGGCTTTCTGGCCTTCAACGAAATTCACCCGGACTACTACCAAATCCCCATCGAGGACCGAGAGAAACTGCTCGCGGAATCCGACGGCGAAGAGGAAGAAGACGAAAACGAAAACGGTGAAGCCAGCGAAAGTGGCGAGGCTGCTGAGGCCAGCGCGGCTGACGGCGAAAACGTTGAGGTCGTCGGCGATTCTCAGGACGAAGACATCCATGAGATGAACGACGCTAATCGGCGCCGGCTGCGCAAGCTCACCCGTAGCTACAAAATTCAGGAAGTTATCAAGCGGCGGCAGATTCTGCTGGTGCAGGTCGTCAAGGAAGAGCGCGGCAACAAAGGCGCGGCGCTCACGACGTATCTCTCTATGCCAGGACGCTACTGCGTCTTGATGCCCAACACATCGCGCGGCGGCGGGGTAAGCCGGAAAATTACCGACCCCAAGCATCGCAAGGCGATGAAAAGCATCATGTCGGAGATGGAAATCCCCGAAGGCACGGCCGTTATTATGCGGACAGCCGGTGTGGGACGCACCAAAGCCGAGATCAAGCGCGATTACGAATATCTGCGCCGAGTTTGGGACGACACCCGCGAATTGACGATGAACTCAACTGCACCCGCCCTCATCTATGAGGAGGGTGACGTCATCAAGCGGGCGCTCCGTGACATTTACGATCGGGACATCGACGAAGTCCTGATCGAAGGCGACGATGCCTACAAGGCGGCCAAAGCGTTGATGCGGACGATGATCCCCTCGCACGCCAAGCGGGTCCAGAAATACGAGAATGAAGGTATTCCGCTGTTCAATCGCTATCAGATTGACCAGCAGCTCGATGAAATTCTCGAGCCGACCGTGCAGCTAAAATCGGGTGGCTATCTGGTCATCAACCCGACGGAAGCTCTGGTCGCGATCGACGTCAACTCGGGCCGATCAACGCGCGAACGCAATGTCGAGCAAACCGCCTATCGGACCAATTTGGAGGCTGCCGACGAGGTGGCCCGACAGCTTCGCCTGCGCGATCTGGCCGGCTTGGTGGTTATCGATTTCATCGATATGGATGTCTCACGCAACAATCATGCGGTTGAGCGGCGCCTCAAGGAGGCGATGAAAACCGACCGGGCACGAATTCAGATAGGACGAATTTCACCGTTCGGTTTGATGGAATTATCACGCCAGCGATTGCGCCCGAGCCTGATGGAATCCCATGCACATCTGTGCCCGGTTTGCCGGGGAGCCGGTTTCGTTCGGTCCACGGAATCGACCACCATGTCGATCCTGCGGGAACTCGAAGAAGAAGGCCTGCGCAAACGGTCAAAGGAAGTCACAGTCCGCGCGCAAACAGATGTCGCGCTATATCTGCTGAATCAGAAGCGCGATACTTTGCGCAGCATCGAAGAACGTCACGACATGCGCGTTCTGGTGTTAGCGGATTCCGAACTTCTTTACTCAGAACACGAGATCGAACACGCACGTACGGACGGCGATACGACGCCCGACGACACCAAGCGCTCACAGTCGCCGAAGGGTGACGATGATGCTCCAAAGCGCCGGCGACGACGTGGACGGCGGCGCCCTGAAGATGGCTCTGGCGACGAGGAAACCACAACACAGGTCGCTGACGCTTCCAAGGCCTCTGAGGAGACCGAGAGCGAGACAACTGACGTCGATGGTGACGATTTAGACGGCGCCAAGCGGAACGGTCGCCGTCGCGGTCGCCGCGGCGGACGGCGGAGGCGGAAATCCAGCCCCGAAGGCGAAGAACAGAACGATTCTGAAGACAACCCCGAAGCCGATTCTGTCGCCACACCTGAAGCAACCGGCGTCTCCGAAACGACTGGCGACACGGCTGCAGAGAGCGAACAGGGTGACGACGAAGAAGGTGGCCCCAAGCGTCGCCGTCGACGCCGTCGCGGACGCCGGACCCGCGACAGCAGCGAAGAAGAGGCGTCAGAAACCTCAGAATCAACTGATGCCGATGCCGTGACCACCGAAGCTGATGCAAGCGACGTCGACACCGAAATCGACATTCCTGAGCATAAACAGGATACTGCTGCAGAGACTGAAGACGAAGCCCAGGCCGCCCAGGCCGAGGAAGCGACTGACGTCGCCGATGCGGACGATTCTGAGCCCGAGACAGATGATGCAGACGCGCCGAACGACGTCGCGACAGCAGACGCCGCAGTCGAAGAAGCTGTGGCAGATTCTGAAGAAGCCGAAGCTGAGGTCGAGGCTGAAGCCGAGACACACGACAAAGCCAAAGATGAAGATGATGACCGCCCCCGGCGGTCAGGTTGGTGGACCCGCGCCACGTCATAGCGACGTGCCGGCTGCCACGGCCTATCCCGTTTCGTTACGCCAGTGTTTCAGGCGTTCGATGGCCTGGTGCATGTCAGCTTCGGACCCCGCAAACGAAAACCGTATCGTGGTATTTCCACGATAGGGATCGAAGTCCAGTCCGGGTGTTGCCGCAACTTTTGCTTCAACAAGCATCCGTCGGCAGAATTCCGAACTGTCATTCGTCAAATGGCCTATATCCGCGTAGATGTAGAAAGCACCATCGGCAGGTGCGAGGCGATCAAATCCAGCCTCGGGCAATTGAGACAGGAGAATCTCACGGTTCTTCCCATAGCGCGCCACGTTCTCACGCAGCTCATCATGACTGTCAAAAGCCGCAAGTGCGGCCTGCTGAGACAGCGTCGGCGCCGAAATGAATACGTTCTGACTGAGACACTCGATCGACCGAATCATGGTCGGCGGTACGATCATCCAGCCAAGACGCCACCCGGTCATGGAAAAGTATTTCGAGAAGCTGTTGATCACCACCGCTTCAGAATCGAAGGCCGCCGCGGTAACCGATTCATGCCCATAGGTGATGCCGTGATAAATCTCGTCAGAGATCAGACGAATGCCATTGTCGCGACAATACGCGACCAGCGCCTCCATCTCCGGCTTGCCCACCATCGTGCCCGTCGGATTTGAAGGACTGGCGACGATCAGGCCGTCGAGCTTGCCGGCCACCTTCGCCAACAGTTCGGGGGTCGGCTGAAACCGATCTTCGAGCCCGGTTTCAATGATCACAGGTTCCACGCTTAACGCCGAAAGGATGTTGCTGTAAGCTGGATACCCAGGTGCTGCCAGTGCCACCCGGTCACCCACATCGAATGCCGCCAGGAAGGACAACAAAAATCCCCCGGATGAGCCTGTCGTCACGATAACCCCTGCGGGGTCAACATTCACGCCGTAGAAATCCTGATAATGCGCCGCGATCCGCTCGCGCAACGGTGCGATGCCAAATGCGTCTGTGTATCCCAGCTTATCGGTCTGCAATGCCGCAACCGCCGCCTCGCGCACAAGCGCCGGTGCGGCCGTACTTGGCTGTCCCACCTCCAGGTGAACAATGTCCTCACCAGCGACGTCGAGGGCGCTGGCAGCGCGCATAACATCCATGACGATAAACGGGTCAATCTGACCCCGTGTAGAAATTTTAAGGCTCATCGCACATCTACTCGTCAGAGTTGACGGCAAGCCCAAACGATCGGGGATCCTTTACAAACTGACATGTCTGCACCCGCGGCAACCCCCGTGGGCAGAAGAATCCATTGATGCGGCCGATCCTTGGCCGTGTTTTGAGACTGTGTCCCAGGCCGCGCAAGGCCTCCTGAATATCAGCAGACAACTCGGTTTCGACGATCGAAACATCCGGATTCCCCGTGGTATGCACCCGCGGTGCTGCGATCGCTTTAATCAGGTCGCCATCAACGTTCGGAGCCGTTTCTAGCGCCACCCGAGCAATTGTTTCCACAACCGGCCCGGAACCTGCCGCTGCGAAGAATGTTAGTCCCACAACCTCGTTTACGACCAAGGCAACGGCCGGGACAGACGCCCGTGGGCTATCAGCCGTGTTGGCCAGCAGCACCCCTGTACCCGGGGCAACAACACCCGAACCAAAGGCCCCATTCATGGTGAAAGAACAGGCGACAGTACGGCCCTGATTGTCGACAGCGACAATGCTCGCACCGTCATGGAGTTCATCCTCTCGAATCGCGACAGAGGGCACGACAGGTCGGTGGGCATTCGCATCATAACTTTGCATCAGCGCTTCAGCGGACGCCAAGCTGCCGACATCGCCGCCCTGCGCCGTTGCCTGATAGGCACGCGCGCCAGATTCCAAAATCAAGTGGTGGCGCGCAGCGCCCGTGGCGTCATCAAACCGATCCTCGGTTCGCCCCGCTTCCCAGACACGCGCCGAGATCAGTCCGCCATTCGTCGGCGGGAAAACAACCTGATTGTTGCCCAACTCAAATCGCAACGGCTCCAACAAGCCAGGGCGATACGCCCGCAAGTCAGAGATCGACAGGTTTCCGCCCGCCTGGTTTACCGCTTCGACGAAAAGTCTCCCGAGGGAGCCATCGTAAAATTCCCCGGGACCACGCGTGCGCAGGTTGGAAATAATCGCAGCGAGTTCAGATTGGAGTAGCAGCCGACCCTCCGTAGTGGCACTGTCTCCGAAAATCGCCTGTGCCTCAGGGTCGCCCGCCCAAACTGCGCGCGAGGCCAGAAGATCACGCGAAAAAGCCCGCGATACCGTGTGCCCGTTTCGGGCAAAATTCTCCGCCGGCAGCAGGAGTTTTGACCAATCGAGCTGCCCGTAGCGGGCATTCAGCAGGAACATTCCACGAATATTTCCCGGCACCCCGAAGCGGCCATCTGCGGCCGCGGTGCGCCCTGGCAGAAAGGATATGACTTCGGTTTTGATCCGCACCGCATCGTGGACCAAACAAACACCGCCCCCGGCAAGACTGGCCGAGCCCGGCATCGTCACGGCCATTGTAAAATAGGCTGCAACCGCCGCATCTGCAGCAGTCCCCCCGGCCGAGAGCACCTCCCGACCCACGAGCGCGGCCCGCGGCTCATCAGCAATAAGACCACCAAAAAACCCTTCTACAAACCCAAAATCACCTTGTACTGGACCTCTGGGCCCGCAGGCTGCGAGAAGAAAGAGGACAGCAAATAGCCACCCACGGCCTGATTGACGCCTCATTGTAGTATACCTAGTTTGAAATCCGGTTTTGGAGATAGTCACGTGCGCTCGCTTATTCACTGTATTGCCCTTTTTACCACTTTGGCTGTCGGAATGGTTCAGCCTGCCGCGGCACAGAACCGGGGAATCGGTCTGATCCGCGACGCGGAAATAGAAAATATCATCCGAGACTACGCCACGCCAATTTTCAATGCGGCAGGCCTGGACGCCGAATCAGTAAAAATACATCTCGTCGGTGACCCAAGACTGAACGCCTTTGTCGCTGGTGGCCAGCGGATGTTCATCAATACCGGATTGTTGATACGGGCTGAAACACCCGAACAGGTCATCGGCGTTATCGCCCACGAGGCCGGCCATATTGCCGGGGGACATCTGGCACGAGTTCAAGATGAACTTCGAAACGCGGAACTCAAGTCGATCATCGCTGCTGTGGCCGGGGTCGCCGCCGGACTGGCGTCTGGCGACAGCCGGGTCGCTGCCGGGATCATCAGTGGAGGATCACAGGCTGCCTTTGCCGACCTTCTTAAATACAGCCGCACTCAGGAATCATCGGCCGATGCCGCAGGACTAAAATATCTCGACAGCGTCGGATTGTCCGCGCGCGGCCTGGTCGAATTCTTTGGCCTGCTGCAACGCGAAATCCGTGTGACGGGCGGACGCGAGCACCCCTATCTAAGCAGTCATCCGCTGACCGCTGACCGCATTTCCGCGGTGAAGGCTCATCTGGCCTTCTCCCGATTCACCAATGCATCGACACCACCGGCCCTTGCAAAACAACACGCCTTTGTTCGTGCCAAGCTAATCGGGTTCATGGAACCACTGGAAACAACGCTTGAAATTTATGGCGAAGAAGACGGTTCCATACCTGCGCGTTATGCACGCGCCATCGCTTACTACCAGCGGTCCGATCTCAAACGCTCTCTCCCTCTGATCGACTCGCTCATCACCGACGATCCCGATAACCCCTACTTTTATGAACTCAAAGGCCAGATGCTTCTCGAAAATGGCCGGGTTGATGAATCGATTATTCCCTACACCCGAATGGCCGAACTGGCTCCCGGCGAACCCCTCCTGCGAACAGCCCTTGCCAAAGCACAAGTTGAGTCCGGAAACCCGGCTTTGCTTGAAGGTGCGCTCTCCAACCTGCTAGCCGCCTCCCGATCGGAACCCGATATGGCGGAGAGCTGGCGGCTTCTCACAATTGTGTACGGACGTCTGGGCCGACCAGGTGAATTGGCGTTGAGCCAGGCCGAATACAATCTTCTCGGCGGTGACGCCAAGGCCGCCGAAGCGCTTGGCAACCGGGCGATCGATATCCTACCCGTCGGATCACCGGGCTCGATTCGCGCCCAGGATATTGTCGGTGAGGCGGAACGACGCCTGAAAGACAAATAGGCGTAACACCGCTCTCACCGGGTCACCTTTGCGTGACATTCTGTCCAAGCAGTTGAACGCATCTTCGTGCTTCACCATCATCCCTCGCGCCTAACCACTGCGTTGTCATCGAGGAGAAGTTTTGTGTCTGAATCCCGTGGAGCCATTCTGGTCGCCGTACTGTTAGTTGCCGCCGTGGCACTGGCTATTGTGTTTCCCCAGATCGAAGAACGCAGTGGCCCGATTGTCGCGGAGCGTGCAGCCGGCGCAAGCTCTTCAAACGGCGCCGCCCCGTTTAGCGGCTTTCAAAAGAACGAAATTCGAAACACAGTGCGCGAATATCTGCTGGAGAACCCGACGGTGATCGTAGAAGCCATCGAAGGCCTGCAACGCCACCAGCAACCCGCAGCAGCGGGACAACAGCATTCGGGCAATAACGCCCTCTCGGCGAATATGGACCGCCTGGTCAACGCGCGCCGCGATCCTTCAATCGGCAATCCGAACGCCACCGTCACTGTGGTCGAGTTCTTCGACTACCAGTGCCCGTACTGCAAACGCATGGCACAAGACCTCACAAAACTCGTGGAAGAAGACCCCGATCTGCGGGTCGTCTTCAAAGAATTCCCTATGTTTGGGACCAAATCTACGCTCGCGACCCGTGCGGCGCTTGCCGCTGCAAAACAGGGCAAGTATCAGGAATTTCACCTCGCCGTCATGAAGTTACGCGGCGCGCCCTCTGAAAACGCCCTCTTCCGGCTCGCCGACCGGCTCGGGCTTGATCAGGACCGGTTACGGCGTGACATGGAATCTCAGGAAATCGAGACGATAATCCAGTCCAACTACCGCCTCGCCCAGCAGATCGGCGTGCGTGGCACGCCGGCGTTCATTGTCGGAGACCAGCTGGTTCCCGGCGCCATGAGCCCCGAGGGAATACGCGAACTGATCGCCCAAAAGCGCAAAGGGTCCTGAATTCAGAAAAAACATCGAATTGCAGGCTATTCCGCGTCGGGCTGAACCTCGGGAAAGGCTGAGCTGAACGCGTCGTCTGCGGCACAATCGTCGTAGATTCGAAGTGTGTTCGGGTAAGCCGACAGGTCGCAACCAAACCGTTGCGCGTTATAAACCTGCGGAACGAGGCATATATCCGCCATAGTCGGGGTATCGCCGTGCGCAAAGCTCCCGGCTCCGCCATCGCTCAGCATACCTTCGAGCCCTCCCATGCCTTCGGCAATCCAGTGTTTGTACCACTGCTCGTTGCGCACTTCTTCGTCGAGGCCAAAGGCGGTGCCGAGATGGCGCAGGACACGCAGATTATTGAGCGGGTGAATATCACAAGCGATGGCCTGGGAAATGGCGCGCACACGAGCCCGGGCCATGAAATCATCAGGAACAAAGCGCGGTCCGGTAGGACGGGTTTCATCGAGATACTCAACGATGGCCATCGACTGGGTCAGGACCGTACCGTCATCGTCGACCAGTGTTGGCACCAACCCCTGGGGGTTTAAGGCAAGATAGGCGTCCGACACCTGATCCTTGAGCCGTAAATGGATGAACTCACGTTCATATTCGAGGCCTTTCAGATTGAGAGCGATCCGCACCCGAAACGCCGCCGAAGAACGCCAATAATCAAAGAGTTTCATCACCATTCCTTCGTTTTCATAATTTCGGAATTCGCGCCGGTAGATTACGAATCTCAAGCTGCGGCAGCGCTTCGGCCAGGTCAAACTTAAACACCCGCGCGTAAAATTCGAGCTCCGCTTCCAGGGCGTGGCTCACATTCTCGGCCTTGCGAAATCCGTGCCCCTCACCCGCGAAAAGCACATAAGCGACGGGAATCCCCTTTGTATCCAGAGCTGAAACCATCGCCTCAGCCTGGTTGGGGGGAACGACCTTGTCCTCTTCACCTTGCAGGAAGATGACAGGACAGTTGAGCCCCTCCACATGATTTAGGGGTGAGCGCGCCACATAGAGCGCCTCCGAATCCGGAAGCGGACCGATCAAACGGTCCAGATACCGGCTTTCGAATTTGTGGGTGTCACGGGCCAACGTCATCAGATCGCCAATGCCATAAAGGCTAGCCCCGGCTGAAAAGGTATCCTTGAAGGCCAGGGCGGCCAACGCGGTGTAGCCGCCCGCACTACCACCACGGATGGCAAGCCGATCCGGATCAGCGAGCCCCAGCGCCACCAGGTGATTGGCCCCCGCGACCATGTCGTCGACATCTGCCACGCCCCATTGACCGTATAAAGCCTCTCGATACGCCCGTCCGAACCCGGTACTGCCGCGATAGTTAACGTCGAGAACAGCAAAGCCGCGGCTCGTCCAGTACTGGATCGCAAGGCTCAGTGACGGTGATGAAGCACCCGTCGGGCCACCATGTCCGCGCACAACAAGCGGTGGCCGTTCGTTTTCCGGTCCAACGAAAGCCGCATTCTGCGGCGGGTAATAAAAGGCATAGGCCACTGTCTCGCCGCTTGTCTGGAACGTAATCGGCTGCGGTTCAGAAAGGCCCTCAGGATCAAGATCAGCTTCAGAAGCGCGCTTGACCACCGTCGTACGTCCGGTTTGCGGATCACAACGCACCAGCGATTGGGTCTGATTTGCCGACGATCCGATGAACACCACATCCTCGCCCATCGCACGCACGCCGCTAATATCAGTATAGCCGGTTGCGATATCACTTAACGTGCCGCCAGATATCTGAGCCAGTGTCCAAATGCCGTTGCGCGAATAGGCCGAGATGATCTCGCCAGTTGCCAAAATATCGTAGGTCCGCATCCCAAAGACCCATTGCGGCAAGCCGAATTCGGCGTCCCGCGCCACCAGCGCCGAGACCCTGTCTCCATCCCAGTCATACAGGTTCCACCACCCGGTACGGTCGGAGACAAAGATCAGTCGTCCGTCAGGGTGCCATTCCGGTTGAAACACGGATTCGGCTTCGCCTCCCGCGATGCAATGCGGTTCCTCGATACCACCATCGGACGCCCGTGCGGCAACCCAGAGTGTGGCCCCGTCCCAGGGCATGTCAGGCAAATCCCAGCTCAGCCAGGCAATCGATTTACCATCCGGCGAGACGCGCGGGTTCGATACGAAATCATGTTGGTCATCAAGAATGCGGATCTGGCCACCCTCGAGGGACACGGCGATCAACGCATTCTTAACGCCGTTTGGGCCATGACGTTCACGCATACAGATCAGCTGGTTTCCCGACGCATCGGCCACCATATCGGCGAACCGATCCTCAAGCCCGCTGACCAGGAGCTGCGGCAGCGCATCTGGGATATGCCTGTAGATTGCCTGGTCTTCGGCATTCACGAAATAGACTACCCCGCCCGCGACAAAACCCGCCCCGCCACCATATTCATGGGCGCGCGAACGAACCGAAAAGTCTGCGGGAGTAACGTCGCGCGGAATGCCATCGTCATCGCGCACCAGGACAACGCGCCCGCCCTCCGTGGGCCGGCTTTCGAGCCAGTAAAGGGTCGCGCCATCAACCATCACGCCGCCAAGCGAGATCGTAGTATCAGCGATCGTGCGAGCCGATATCGGGGATGGCCACGCACCAAAGGGCGCGGTCTGACGAGAATCACTCATAACAGGACAAACGCGGCGAGACCGAGAAACGCCATGAATCCGACGACATCGGTGATCGTGGTGAGAACCACGGCGGAACCAATGGCCGGATCGATATTCAGGCGTTGCATAACCAGCGGAATGGTCACGCCGGCAAATCCCGCGAGCAACAGGTTCACGATCATCGCAGCTCCAATGATCAGCCCGATGGTCGGGTCACCGAACCATGCCCAAGTAACCAGGCCAATCAGCACCGCAAACAGAATACCGTTGATTCCGCCAACGACAACTTCCTTGCCGACAATGCGTGCGGCATTGGTCGTCGTCAGTTCCTTCATTGCCAGTGCCCGTACGGCAACGGTCAGTGTCTGGGTTCCCGCATTACCCCCCATCGACGCCACGATCGGCATCAACACCGCGAGCGCGACAACCTGCTCGATGGCCGCATCGAACAAGCCGATGACCAGAGATGCCACAATCGCGGTACACAAATTGACCAGCAGCCAGGAGAACCGAGACTTGGTGGTCTGCAGGATGGCCTCGTAGAAATCATCTTCCTGAACGCCACCCAGGCGCAAGAAATCTTCCTCAGCCTCTTCCTGGATGACGTGCACAACATCATCGGCGGTGATCACACCGACGAGCTGCCCCTCATTATTCACAACCGGTGCCGACACCAGCGCGTACTGGGAAAACATCAGCGCAACTTCTTCCTGATCCATCTCCACATAGGCCGATCGTAGATCGGGCAACATGATGTCGTCGATCCGGACATCACGCTGGTTACGCATCAGGCGTGAAAGCGGAATCGTGCCGACGGGCACGCGTTCGTCATCGACCGCATAGATTTCGTAGAAATCCCGCGGCAGTTTTGCGGCCCGCTCGCGCAGGTAATCGATCGTGTTGCCAACCGACCAGTCTTTGGGAACCGTCACCAGCTCACGCTGCATCAGGCGGCCCGCGCTGTCCTCGGGATAGGACATCGCCTGTTCAAGAAGCGCACGATCGGAAGGAGAGAGCCGTTCGAGAACGCCGGCCTGGTCGGCGTCAGCGATATCCTCGAAGACATCCAGAGCATCATCGGTGTCCAGACCGGTGATAACTGCGGCAACTTCTTCGGGCTCAAGAATTTCGAGCACATCCTCCCGGACGACATCGTCCATATGGACGAGAATTTCGGGATCGAGGGTCTCGCGCACATGCTCAAGCAGCCGGCGACGGTTTTCCCCCACCAGTTCTTCGAGCAAATCGGCAATATCAGAAGCGTGGAGTGGCTCAATCAGAACACGAACTTCTTCCGCCCGGCCCTCAGACAAGGCCGCATCAAAAGCCCGGACCAGCGTTTCGTTCACACCATAACGGCGTTCGGTATCACTGGTTTCCACAATGCCGTCGATCTGTACCTGTTCGGTCATCTCGGCTACTCGGCTCGATTACCGTTGTGCTGGACATCTACGGCCGCCACAGCGCAAACATTCAAGAGCCCACGGGCGGTTACGGAAGGCGTAACAATATGGGCGGAGCGCGCGGCCTTGGCCACTTCGGGCATAATCTCCGGGGTCGGGTTCGCCAGCGCAAAGATCAGCGGGGTGTCGGCCATTTTGACCACAATCTCGGCTGTCAGCACGCCCGGCGCCGACAGGCCGAGAAACATATCCGCTCCTTCAATGACATCAGACAGCGTGCGTGCGGTCGTCTCCTGAGCATAAGGCTCGAGATAGGGGTTCATGCCCTTCTCGCGGCCCTTGTAGACGACACCCTCAATATCCGTGAGGGTCACATTCTCACGCGGCAACCCCATTTCCACCAGCAGGTTGACGCAGGCCAGAGCGGCGGCACCACCGCCAGATGTCACGAGCCGTACGCTCTCGATCTGTTTGTCGGCCAAGCGCAGCGCGTTGCGCACCGCCGCAGCCACGATGATGGCGGTGCCGTGCTGATCATCATGAAACACGGGAATATTCATGCGGGCGCGAAGCCGTTTCTCGGTCTCGAAACACTCCGGCGCCTTGATATCCTCGAGGTTGATCCCGCCAAAGGTCGGCTCCAGTGCCGCAACCACATCCACGAAACGCGCCACATCAGTCTCATCAACCTTGATGTCGAACACATCGATACCAGCGAACTTTTTGAACAGAACCCCTTTGCCTTCCATCACCGGCTTGGCGGCCAGCGGGACAATATTGCCGAGCCCCAGCACCGCGGTGCCGTTCGTCACTACTCCGACCAGAGTCGCCCGGATGGTCAGCTCTGAGGCCTGATCAGGATCCTCGACGATCGCGAGGGAGGCGTGCGCCACACCCGGCGTATAAGCGCGATACAGATCACGCTGGTTCGCCAGGGGTTTCGACGCGACAACCTCGATCTTGCCGGGTCGGCCCTCGCGATGATATCGCAGCGCTGTCTCGCGCATGTCTTCGACCATGATTTTACCCGTTCTACAGCGGTATTCGTGGATACATTGGTTAGATGCGCGTTCCGTTCACGAGTGGCAACCGGAAATCGGGATAAACCGTCGCAATAAGACTATATTCCAAATCAATAAAATGTTTATGACACCCAAATCGAAGCTCAGCCCCATGCCGAACAGCACTCCGGTCGAATGGCGCCATCAGACGGGGCTCACCTCATATCCCGACGCGGTTTCCACCATGGAAAACCGGGTGGCGCAAATTCGCGATCACACAGCAGGCGAACTGGTCTGGCTGGTTGAACACCCCCCGCTCTACACTTCAGGCACCAGCGCGCGAACCGAAGATCTACTCGACCCGGAACGTTTCCCCGTTTTCGACACCGGTCGCGGGGGCCAGTACACCTATCATGGCCCCGGACAACGGGTGGCTTACGCCATGCTCGATCTGCGCGAACGCGGCCAAGACCTGCGCGCCTATGTTCGCGGACTGGAAGCCTGGGTAATCGACGCGCTCGATGCTTTCGGGATTAAGGGTGAACGGCGCGAAGGTCGTGTCGGCATCTGGGTCGCCCTGCCCGACGGGGGTGAGGACAAAATCGCGGCCATCGGCGTGCGGGTTCGCAGCTGGATCACCTATCACGGCATTTCCATCAACGTCGCACCCAATCTCGAACATTTTTCAGGGATCGTGCCGTGCGGGATTGGCGAAGAGGGTTTGGGGGTCACCAGCCTTGCGGCCCTGGGTGTTGAGGTAACCATGGAAGACGTTGACGCGGTGCTCGCGCGGAGCTTTGGTGTTGTCTTTGGCTAGCGGTTAAGCCGTCGCGCGCTTGGCGAACCCCTGACCTTCGAATTCGCCCGTATCTACCGGATCGCGTTCAACGGCTTCGACTGTTGCAGCCGGCGGCCCTTCCGCACAGTTAGCGGTCATGCGGTCAACCTGGGTTGCGGGCCCGCAAAACACGGCTTCGACCGACCCGTCCGCGCGGTTGCGTACCCAGCCGTCCAGACAGAGGTCGCGCGCGACTTTTACCGTCCAGGCCCGAAACCACACGCCCTGCACCTGGCCGGTGATACGAACCCGCGCGGCCACCGCTCGTGCCATTATTCGAACTCGATGATCGCCTGGTCGACGCGCAGACTATCGCCCGCTGTCGCGTGCACGGTTTTAACGACACCATCGGCGTTAGCGCGCAGCACGTTCTCCATCTTCATGGCTTCCACGACGGCCACTTCCTCGCCGGCGCGGACCTGCATGCCTTCTTCGACGGCCACAGAAACAAGAAGCCCCGGCATCGGCGACAGTACGAAACTGCTGAGATCGGGGGCCACCTTCTTAGGCATCAGGCGCGCAAGTTCACCCGCCCGCGCGGTCAACACACGAACACTCGCTTCCACTCCACGATGGGTCACATGATAGGAAATGCCGGTTCGATCAATCTGAAAGATCGCCGAACCATCGGCAAACCGGGCCTTGAACACTGGATCACCCAGGACCCAATCGGTCTCCAGATCGAGATCATGTCCGCCGGTGCGGATCGCAGCACCGCCGTCGCGATACCCGATCGAAACCGGAACCATTTTCTCCCCCAATTGCACGTACCAATCCCGGGAGGCGTCCGGAAGGCCTGGGCTCCCCGTGTTACCGGATTCCTTGGCACGCCCCGCATAACGCCCATGAATGTATGCTGCCACCGCACAGAACCGGTTGCCGAGATTGCCTTCCGGTGCGAGGGGCGCATAGCCGTCAGGATACTCTTCGGCGATGAAGTTCGTGGAAAAATCACCACTGGCAAAGCGTTCGTGCGCAATGATCGAAGCCAGAAACGCCGTGTTATGCGCGGTGCCACGAATGTAATAACCATCCAGCGCATCCTGCATTTCCGCAATCGCTACGGACCGGTCCACCCCGTGGGTCGCGAGCTTCGCGATCATCGGGTCATAAAACATAGAAATTTCCGAACCCTCGTCGACCCCGGTATCGATGCGTACCGTCGAGCCATCTTCGACCGGTGCGCGATAACGCGTCAGCCGTCCGATCGCGGGCAGGAAATTTCGGGACGGGTCTTCCGCATACACACGCGCTTCGATGGCCCAGCCATTTACCGTCACGTCATCCTGGGCAATCGACAGCTTTTCGCCATCGGCCACGCGGATCATCTGTTCGACCAGATCCAGCCCGGTTATCATTTCGGTCACCGGATGCTCGACCTGCAAGCGGGTGTTCATTTCCAGGAAATAGAAATTACGGTTCTTGTCGACGATGAACTCAACCGTCCCCACAGATCGATAGTCCACCGCACGGGCCAACGCGCAAGCTTGCTCTCCCATCGCCTGCCGGGTTTCCTCATCGAGGAAGGACGACGGCGCTTCTTCGATCACCTTTTGGTGGCGACGCTGAATGGAACATTCGCGCTCTCCGAGGTGGATCACATTGCCATGGGAATCCGCGAGCACCTGAATTTCAATATGGCGTGGCTCTTCGACGTATTTTTCAATGAAAATGCGATCATCACCAAAGCTCGATCGCGCTTCGTTCTGGGCAGATCGAAAGCCTTCGGCAACCTCGTCATCGCTCGATGCGATCCGCATGCCCTTGCCGCCACCTCCGGCCGACGCCTTGATCATCACCGGATAACCGACCTCGCGCGCGATTTTTAGCGCCTCGTTGTCATCCGCAATAATTCCCATATGGCCGGGAACCGTACTAACGCCGGCCGCATCAGCCAGCTTCTTGGATTCGATCTTGTCACCCATGGCGGCAATCGCATCCGGCGGCGGCCCAATAAATGTGATGCCTTCAGCTTCGAGGGTACGGGCGAAGTCGGCATTTTCGGACAGAAAGCCATAACCGGGATGCACAGCCTGTGCACCGGTTTCACGGATCGCAGCGAGGGTCTTGTCCGCAATCAGATAACTCTCAGAAGCCGGAGACGCCCCAATGTGAACGGCTTCATCTGCCATCCGCACGGCCAGCGATCCCGCATCCGCATCGGAATAGACGGCGACGGTTGAAATCCCCATATCCCGGGCGGTTTTGATCACCCGGCACGCAATTTCGCCGCGGTTGGCGATGAGTATCTTTGTAAACATGGGGGGAACTTACGAAAGCATGCTGCACTGCGCAATCCGCTACTACACACTGTCATAAAGCAAGTTTCGGCCAAGCATGGACGCGCGCACCGCACATCCTTAGCCTGCCTGCCATGAGTGAAACATTAGAAGACACCCCTCCAAAGCGAACCCGCGCAAGGCTCACCACAGTCCTTGTGGGCGGTGTCAAGCTGTTGATTCTGCTAGCGGTGGGAAGTGTTCTTTGGGTGACCCTCAAAAGTGCGACCCGCAACACGTTTGAACTGCTTGGTGAACGCGCCAATGCGACCCTCGATGTCCTCGAGGCCAAGGTCGACGGACAGCTTGTCTCGATGACGGTGGGTGTCGAGGATTTCGCGAAACGGTTTGCCGATGGCCGCCTCAATATCACCGACAGACGCAGTAACGTATTTCACTCCTTTGCAGGATTTCTATCGGCCCACCCACAGGTGACCGCGATGCTGTATGTGGGCGTCGATCAAAACTCCATCGTTGTGACCCGCAGCGAGGGATTTCCGATCGAGGTTCCCTCGACCCCGGGCTCGCAGGAACGTCGCAAATTTGCGCTGGAAAGCACGGCACAAAGCGGGAAACCGCTATAGGCGTCGCCAATCTGGGTGTCGGATGTGGGCCAGCCGGTCGTCACCTATATCGCCCCCGTCAAGCGCGGTGATGAACTCCTGGGTGTCGTCATCGCACCGGTTGTCCTGACCCGAGTATCCGAATTTCTGCTCGACCTTGAAACTGAGGGAAATCTATGTGCTTTCATCGTGCATAATCACGACCGGGTGCTTGCCCATCCGCGGATGAAAGAGGACGATTGCGTCACAACTTCCTCGATTGCAGAGAACCCCCTACCGCGTACTGAGGACGTCCCGGAACCGGCGTTCAAACTGCTGGCCGGCGGTGGCGAAGAAGCCACGCAGATTTTGACATATGCGGCCAATGTCAGGGATGCACGCCTGGATGGCGATACGGTCATCATTACAAGGGACACGAACAAATTTGGCCCGTCCGTATGGACCCTGGGGGTGACCCTTCAACGGGCCATCGTGGGTCAGGAGGTGCAACGCCTGCTCAACACGGCCTTCGTGGGCATGGGAATTCTAGTTTTCGCCGTCCTGCTTGGGTTCGTATTCGCCCGACACCTCAATCAATAGATCGGGCGCCTCGTCACCGCTGCTGCTGCGCTGACCCGCCTCGATGTGGCCACCCGCGCCGAACGTACCTGAAAGCCGCATCACACAGCTCTCAGAGGCGGCGCGGGCCTTCAATCGGATAATTGCTGCGCTTCGCCTGTTCGAGGTTTACGTCCCCAAACAGCTGGTCCTGCGCATGATGCAGGGCGGGAAAGCCGTCGACGCAACTGAAGAGCGCGTGCTCACGATTATGTTCACCGATATCCCTGGATTCTCTACCATCGCCGAACATATGGACGCCGGCGAAATCGCGGGTTTTTTTGAATGAACATTTCGATATGCTGGCCGGACCAATCGAAGCCGAGGGCGGCACCGTCGACAAATATATTGGGGACGCGATCATGGCGTTTTGGGGAGCCCCGGAACGGATGCCTGATCATGCCGCGCGCGCGCTGCGCGCTACTGCCGATATACAGCGCCTCGTCCAGGTCGATAACAAGCGACGGCTCGATACGGGGGAACCCAAACTTGCGATTCGCATCGGCATTCACACCGGCGCCGTTGTTGTCGGCAATATCGGCTCACAAAACCGGATCAACTACACCATCGTTGGCGACCCGGTGAATATTGCTTCCCGGATTGATTCCCTCGCCAAGGAATTGGCGACCGATGAAGATTACATCGTGCTCGTCAGCGGTGATGCCTGTGAGCACGCCAACATTCAGGCTGACGCATCGTTCGATCTCTCACCCTTGGGCGAACGTGAAATTCGAGGCCGCGAAGGAACCGTGAAAATCTTCCGGCTGGACGCCCACGAAACAGAACGCTAATCACTTTCTCATGACTCCTGAAGAACTCCAGCAGCGGATCGCTGCATTCCCCTATTGGTATCACCGGATCGAACTGACCGATGGTGTGATAACGCCCGGCTGGGCCCCGTTATCCACCGAGGCCTATCGCATCCCGGAAGACCTGACCGGAAAACGCGTGCTCGATATCGGCGCGTGGGATGGTTACTGGACGTTCGAAGCGCTGAAACGCGGTGCCGAACAGGTCATCGCCATCGATGATTTTTCGGATTTTGTCGGCCAGCTGGAAGAAGAGGACCGGAAGGCCTGGGAAACCTTTGATCTGTGCCGTGAAGCGCTGGGCTATGACGACACGAAATGCCAGCGTCACGAGCTGAGCATCTACGATCTGACCCCCGAAACCTTTGGAAACTTCGATATGGTTTTCTGCTTCGGGGTGCTCTACCACCTACGCTGGCCCATGTACGCCATCGACAAGCTGTCAGACGTCTGCCGCGGCGACCTATTCATGGAATCCGCCATATCCGATGATTTCAGCGCTTATCGAGGCGGTCTGGGCAAGGGCTTTGGGAATAACATGGTGGCCGAGTTCTACCCCAATGACGAATATGGAGAGAACGAAACCAACTGGTGGGCCCCCACCCTGCGCTGTATGGGCGGCATGGTAAAAGCCGCGGGCTTCGAGACCGTCCGGGGCTGGAAACTGACCGATAACCCGCAAAGAATTTCGCAGTGCCGTGGCTTCATCTGGGGCAGTAAAGAGATCTCGTAGATTCTAAAGACACACCGCTTAGAGCGGAATATTATCGTGCTTCTTCCAGGGGTTCTCGAGATGCTTGTCCGCCAGCAGGCGCAAAGCTCGGCATATCCGCCGCCGCGTACTGTGGGGATAGATCACATCATCGATAAAGCCCTTCTGGGCTGCGATAAACGGATTGGCAAAGCGCTGCCGGTATTCTTCGGTCAACTCCTCGATCTTCTCCGGATTGTCCCGATCTTCACGATAGATGATCTCCACTGCGCCCTTTGAGCCCATCACCGCAATTTCCGCGGTCGGCCAGGCATAGTTGATGTCGCCACGGATATGCTTGGACGACATCACGTCATAAGCCCCGCCATAAGCCTTACGGGTGATCACTGTGATCTTGGGTACCGTGGCCTCGGCAAACGCGAATAGCAGCTTCGCCCCGTGCTTGATGATGCCGCCATGTTCCTGGCTCGTGCCCGGCAAAAAGCCCGGCACATCCACGAATGTAACAATAGGAATGTTGAAACAGTCGCAGAAGCGCACAAACCGCGCCGCCTTTTTCGAGGAATCGATATCCAGACAGCCGGCAAGAACCATCGGCTGGTTGGCCACGAACCCAACCGTACGGCCCTCCATGCGCCCGAACCCGATGATGATATTGGCCGCGTGATCCGCCTGAAGCTCGAAAAAATCACCTTCATCAACCACCTTGGTGATCAATTCCTTCATGTCGTAAGGCTTTTGTGCGTCCGGCGGGATCAGCGTATCCAGCGACGGCTCTTCCCGGTCACAGGGGTCGTCCGTCGGCCAGACCGGCGGGTCCTCGCGGTTGCTCATCGGCAGGAAATCGTAGAACCGGCGCAGCTGCAGCAACGTATCGACGTCATTCTCGAATGCGCCATCCGCAACGCTCGACTTAGTCGTATGGGTACTGGCCCCGCCCAGTTCTTCCTGGGTTACTTCTTCATGGGTAACGGTTTTAACCACCTCAGGCCCGGTCACGAACATGTAAGACGTGTCACGGACCATGAAGATGAAATCAGTCATGGCGGGCGAATAAACCGCGCCACCCGCACACGGCCCCATGATCGCTGACACCTGCGGGATCACCCCGGAGGCGTTCACATTGCGCTGAAACACATCCGCATAACCGGCCAGCGATCCCACGCCTTCCTGAATCCGGGCGCCACCGGAATCATTTAGCCCGATCAGCGGCGCCGCAACCTTCATGGCCATATCCATGACCTTGCAGATTTTCTGGGCGTGGGTCTCCGACAGGGATCCACCAAACACGGTAAAATCCTGCGAAAACACGAACACCTTGCGATCGTTGATCAATCCCCAGCCGGTCACAACGCCGTCCCCGGGGATCGGTTCGATATGTGCCGTCATGTCGTTGGGGGCCTGTTCGACGAACATGTCGAACTCCTCGAAAGAGCCCTCATCGAGCAACAGCTCCAGACGCTCACGCGCGGTCAGCTTGCCCTTGGCATGCTGAGCATCAATACGTCGCTCGCCGCCACCAAGGCGGGCGCGAACACGTCGTGCTTCCAACTGGTCCAGAATATCTTGCATGAGGGGCTCCGGAAGGTTTTCTTACAGCCCCCCCCATAGCAGTTTTCAGAAGAGTCAGGCCAGTTGCGTGAGCCGTCTTATCCCGTTCGTAACAGGGTCAGAAATTCTGCGGTTGCCTTTAGGTCCGCCTGCAGAATGTCGCGACGCTGCTGCGCTTCACAATCCACCCCCCAGATGGCGTTCTGATAACTTTCATCGAGCTGGCTGGCTTCGAAGGCGGCCTGGGCATCAATGTGATTTCCGGTCATCGCCAACCCGATGACCACGGAACCACAGGCAGCCGTGGCCGCAGAGAGTGCGGCGAGCTCGTAAGCGTCATGGGCATCCAGTGCATCCCGAATACGAGCCAGGGCAGCCGGGTTCTGCTCGATCGGGGCAATCCCCACTGTCACCTGCAACACCGCCCCATAGGCCTCGGCCATCCACTCAACCAATGGCTGCCAGGATTTCGATTGCATCATGACCAGACCCGACGGCGCCGGTGCGCGATAGCAGACGAGATCGGTTTCCGCATACGCCGCAATCTGGTCCGTATACCCGGCACGATCTGAGCCGACCCGATCGATCGCGGTCGCGGCGATGCGGGTAAACGGCATCGAGTCTACGTCAACGTCTTCTTCCTGAGAGTTCCATTCCCCGGCGATACCTTCGGCCAGAGGGCCCGCCGGTACCCGCAACGCCTGACGCAAAGGTGTGCGCACCGGTCGTCCATCCAGATGAATTTCAAAAGCAGAACCCTCGACGGGCTCGGCCGCAACATCCTTGTAAAAACGCTTCATCTCGTTCCTGCTGTACTAGCGCCCAATAACGCCCTTCAACCCATTGCCTACACCGTCGAGGACCTTGCCCGGTACATTGAGCACACCACCACTCGATTTTTTCTCGAGCGGCGATGACGGTGTCGCATCGGGATTAGCATCCGGTTCTTTGGCAAACTGAACGCAAGGATGGTCATTGCCCCCCAATTCGGTCAACCCGATCAAGGCCGCAGGCGGAAAAATCACCACCCCCAGAATACCGCCGAGCTTGGTTAGCGTCCCGATCGCATCCGGACTGAACACCGGATCGCTGAGCGGACCGATCACGTTGACGGGCACCGCCAAGCTGAGATCCAAGCCGCGCGGCAACGGCTTGATCTTCAGATTGAACCGCCCCTGCTTCAGGTCGATGTCACCGCTGACCGCGAGGGAAATCACTTCCGTATTCAAAACCCCGACCTCGCTCGTCGCGATACCATTCGCAATTTGAAAATCACCCGCCAGGCACTCGACCACAACCCATTCCTTCTTCCCGAGAATTTCGCCGATACTCGAGAATACCCCGCTGACATAGCCGAGGCCTCCGTTTCGCATCCGGCCCTGCGCCATCAGAATTCGTGCATGTCCATTCAGCGACCCCATGATATCCGCAACGGATCGCCCCGAACCGTTGACCGCAATATTCAATGTCCCCTCGCCCTCCAGCACATCAAGATCGGCAAAATCGCGAAAGACTTGGCCGACCGCGATTTTGGGTCCGCTCATGGAGACCGCCAGTTTCGGTAGTCCCGCACCTGCGTCAACGCTGACATTCCCGCTCAAGGGCTTTCCCGTATAATTGGTGCTGAAGGGGCGTATATTCAGAGAACCTCCCTCCACGACGACCCGGACATCGAAGTCGTCATAGGTCCCATAGGGAGTGATGAACGTGCCGATCTTCAACGAGATATCAGCCTGCACAGCATTCAAGAAATCGAACGGCAAAGGATCAGAAGGGAACACCGGCTCGACCTTCTCGTTTTTTGCTGCTTTCTGTTGAGCTGCTTCTTTCGACATCAATACGGGTTTCCGGGCTTCCGCGATGTCCGGAACAAACCGGATCAGATCAAACTTCAATGACTCAAATTTTGCCGACACCTGGGGAACTTCTCCCGACAAATCAACCTGTCCGCCTCCAGACAGTTGGGAATCCGCAAACCGGAGAGACAGGTTTTCAAACCGCGCCCGCTTGGCATCGCCTGTGAGCGAGGTGGTGACATCGACCGACCCCAGCTCGGTCAGGTTCAGACCGGCCAGCGAACCCAGAATGTCGAGCTTCTGCTGGTTTGCAACAAGCGCGACATCATAAGTTGCCTTGGTCTCACCCCCGTTGCGGTCAACATCAACACGCCCGGATATCCGGCTCTTTTCGACAACCACATCGGTAAGCGTGAGCGCGGCCTTATCAAGCGTACCCGTCGCGCGGACACCACCATCAACCACTCCAAGCCCTGAAATATCGCCTGTTATATAGGGCTGAATAATCTTGAGAGACTGCGCGTCAGCGTTGAGCGTGACATCGAACTCTGCCGTCGGCGTTGCATCCAACGCGGCAACGTCAACTTAACCGGAAAGTGTGCTGCAGTCGGCCGCCAGACCGGAAATCTCGATCCGCACCTTCTTCCGGTCTCCTACCGCCCGAATCGTGCCGTGAATCGGCCCAAGCGCGGGAAGTTCACTGACGACAAACGGTTTGGCTATCTCCATGGTCTGTCCATCAAGGGTAAGGACAACATCATAGTTCAGTTTCGGTGAAAAACCCTGCAACGCGACCGTAACCGACTCGGACAGCTTGCTTTTGTCCGGGCCAACGGCGTTCGGTTCCAGCCGAAGAGTGTCGAGGTCACCGATGATGTTAACGCTGCCCCGAAGCGGGCCAAGTTCCGCCAGAGGCATACCCACGTAAGGGGCGATCAACCCCAAATCCTGATCATTCAGGACCGCCTTGAGGTTGTACGACGTTTCGTCATCGTCAATATCGATCCGGCCGCTAATAACCGTCTGCGCGACCGTGATCCGAATTTCTTCGACCACCGGTGCGCTCGGGTCTCCGGTGATATAGGCCTTCAGCTCGATCGGACCCAGTTTCGGCAACGGGGTCTGCACGAAGGGCTACAGTGCCTTGAGACCATCCCCGACCACCGAGATCATGATGTTCACGTCATCGGGTACCTCGGGTTGATGCACACCACCTTCGATTAGAACATCGTATCCGAGAACCGTGCCCTTCAGATTAACGGGAACCGGAGCGTCACTGGATAGAATCGCCTTCGAAGAACCGACCTGACCATCCAGCGCCACACGCGCGACATTCTCGCCCAGCGTCAGCGTTCCCTCTATATCCACGTCCAGAGGGGCTCCCAGGATCGCGGGCACAGCCACCGCACGATCCAATCGGGCGACCGTTGTCCGTTTCGTGATTTCGTCAATGATCGTGACCTGAATATTCCGAATGTCCAATTGGCCCACACCAACATCCAGATCGCCGTCACCATCATCTTCACCCGCAGGCTCTTCCGACTGACCAAAGTCAAGATTGCTGCGTCCCTGGGCATCGGTTTCGACGAGAACATTAACATCGCGTAAAATGATACTTCCAATATCGAGACTCCCCACGATCAGCGGAAGCTGCCGCACGTCCATCTCGACCAGCCCGACCGTGGCCATATCTGTCCGGCTACCCCACGTCGCGTTGGAAAAGCTGACATCGCGAACCGCCAGTGATGTGGTCAGCCCGAGGTCGAGTTCGATCGGGCCACCAAAGGCGATCTTGTGTCCGGTCTTCTCCTCGACAAGTTTTGTAATACGGTCGGTATGATCGTTCGGATCTAGATTGAGCACGAAGGCAACCGCCGCCACCACGAGTGCGACCAACAGGATCCCGACTAATTTCACAATGGTGCGCAAGCGCATAGGTCACCGTCCGTTTCAGATGCGGGGGCGCGCCGCCAATCCCAGCTGATCAAGCCACAACGCCCATATTGTTTAATTTAGCGCAGTCAGAGGCGCGGTTCGATTACCAAGCATCGGGAAAAGGGAAATGCCCCAAAATGGCGCTAATTCAGCCCGTTCGGTGGTCAAATCCGACAAATTTCCAGCTTTCCTGCAATTCATCGTCGAGCGGAGCCACCAGTTCGAGGCGTGCACCACCCGCGGGATGGGGCAGCGAAAGTCCACGCGCGTGCAAATGCAGACGCCGCGGCAAGCCGGTCAGGAATGTTTCATAACCACCATATTTCCCGTCGCCCAGGATTGGATTACCCATGACGGTGCAATGGGCACGCAGCTGATGGGTACGACCTGTCCGCGGGCGCAGTTCCAGCCACGCCACCCGTCCGCCAGCCCGGTCCAGAACCCGGTAGTCCGTTTCGGCCCGCTGACCGTCTTCTGTCTCTTCAACCCGCTGCATGCCCTGGGCTCCGCGTTTGGCCAACGGCGCATCGATGGTTCCCGCATTAACTTCGGGCATGCCGAGTACGAGCGCCCAATAGACCTTCTCCACCGAACGGCCCTGAAACGACGTGCTGAGGACCTGTGCGGCCTGCCGTGTGCGTGCCAGCACCAAAGCACCGCTGGTGTCCTTGTCGAGCCGGTGCACCAGGCGCGGGCGCTCTTCGGCGTCGAATTGCAGAGCATCGAGCATCCCGTCGAGATGGTGGGGCATGTTTGAGCCGCCTTGCACCGCCAGCCCGGAAGGCTTGTTGAGGACAATTACATGGTCGTCGCGATAGAGCACCCGCGCCAACAGGTCCGCCGCATCATCCGACGCCACGTCAGGCCGACGCCGTTCGGTCTTGGACGTTGCCGGCGCCATCGGCGGCAATCGGACCTCCTGGCCCGCATCCAGACGAGTCCCCGGTTTGACGCGCGCACCATTAACTCGCACCTGCCCCGTTCGCACCCATTTTGCCAATTGGCCAAAGGGGATATTGGGGAAATGCCGCTTGAACCAGCGGTCGAGACGAATGTCGTCATCGTCCTGAGACACTTGCACATGCCGGACGGGATTTATTTCAGACTCGTTCATACAAACAACATGCGGCCAAGCCGTAGCCCCAGGAATAATGCCCCGATCGCGGCAACCACCGAGACGATTACGTAAATGGCGGCGGCTCCGATCGCTCCGCGTTCATAAAGCACCACCGCATCAAGTGAGAACGTCGAGAAGGTTGTAAAGGCACCCAAACCACCGACAGTCAGCAACGCCCGCATCTCGGGAGATACGGTCCAGGATACCGCCATGAGGTGGACCAGAAGGCCCATGATCAGCGATCCAACAACGTTTACGGTTAGCGTGCCCCACGGGAAACCATGCCCGAGCAGTGAGGCCATTCCGATATTGACGAAATGGCGCCCCACCGCACCGGCAGCACCCCCAATGGCTATCGCGAAAATCATACTCATGATCGGTGGAACCTAGCGACCGCACCCGCATCTGTCACGATGGGGTTTCACCTGACTGGCGCTGCCCGCGCAGCTTGCTCCAATATTCCAGGCGCTTCGCTATCTCGCGTTCAAACCCGCGTTCCACCGGGCGGTAATAGGTCTGGCGATCGATATCATCGGGGAAATAGTCCTGTCCTGAAAACCCGTCCTCTGCATTGTGGTCATACTCATACCCCGCGCCGTAGCCGATATCCTTCATCAGGCCCGTGGGCGCGTTCAGGATGTGCTTGGGGGGCATGAGTGAGCCGGTCTCCTTCGCCGATCGTATAGCCTCTCCAAAGGCGTTGTAAGCAGCATTGGATTTCGGAGCGCTCGCCAGATAGATCGTGCACCGGGCCAGGGCCAGATCCCCTTCAGGTGAACCGATCCGTTCATAAGCCTCCCAGGCCGCCAAAGCCTGGGGCAGCGCCTGGGGATCGGCCAGGCCAATATCCTCAACCGCCGCGCGTGCCAGACGCCGGGCGATAAAACGCGGGTCTTCGCCGCCCATCAGCATGCGCGCGAGCCAGTAGAGTGCTGCATCCACATCAGAGCCCCGGATCGACTTGTGCAGGGCACTGACGAGATTGTAGTGACCCTCCTGGCTCTTGTCATAGAGCGGCGCACGCTTTTGCACAGTCTCAATCAACGCTGCTGTATCCAGAGGCACCTCGCGCTTCAGCGCGAATAATTCCTCGGCCAGGTTCAAAAGATAGCGCCCATCCCCATCAGCCATGGCCTTGAGGGCACGTCGCGCATCATCATCCACGGGAATGGTCCGCCCCTCGATCGCCTCGCCCCGGACCAGGAGTTCTTCAAGTGCGTGATCATCAAGCCGGTTCAGCACAAAAACCTGGCTGCGCGACAACAAGGCCGCGTTGATCTCAAAAGACGGGTTTTCAGTAGTCGCCCCGATCAGCGTAACGGTCCCGTCCTCCACATAAGGCAGAAACCCGTCCTGCTGTGCCCGGTTGAAGCGATGAATTTCATCGATAAACAACAAAGTGCCGCGTCCGCCGGCACGCCGCGCACTTGCCCGCTCGAATACTTTGCGCAAATCGGCAACGCCGGAAAACACCGCAGATAACGGCTCGAATTCAAGTTCGGTCTCTAATGCCAGCAAACGCGCGATTGTGGTCTTGCCGCATCCCGGAGGGCCCCAAAGGACCATGCTCGCCAACCGGCCCGAGGAGATCATTCTTCCAATCGGCCCCTCATCCCCGAGCAGATGGTCCTGACCGACCACATCACGGATCGTTTCAGGCCGTAATCGGTCCGCGAGAGGTCGCGGAGTCTGCCCGGTAAACATCTCTGACTGGTTGATGGGCCCCGTCATCCGGGAACCGCGAGGGAGAACAAGCGACCGCCGCGCCGCACAGTGAATTTCCAGCGCGGCCGCGCTTCGGTAACCGCATTCCGCAGATCGTTGACAGTCCCGATAGTCTGATCGTTGACGGAAACCACCACATCACCAGACCGAAACTCCAGCCGGTGTGCAGGACTGCGTGAAGCAACCCCCCGGACCACAACTCCGGAATCAAAATGGTCTCGCCCCATCTCTGAAGCCAGAGCCGGGGAAAGATTGGCAACGGTAGCGCCCGCGAACGGATGCGGGCCACGCAATTGCACTTCATCTCTTACCGGAATTTCCGGCGGATGTTCCAGCATCAAATTAACGTCAAAACGTGCTTTCTTTGGACGTCGAACCGTGAGGCGTGTGGTCTCCCCGACCAGTCCCGTCGCGATGCGAAATCGCAGTCCTTCCGGGTCAAATACCGGCTGTCCATCAACCGCGACAATGATATCCCCCGCCTGCAAACCCGCCCGTAATGCCGGCCCTTCCGCATGGACATCAGAAAGAATGACACCGTCGGGTCGCGCCAGCCCAATAGCCTCGGCAATATCAGCGGTCACTGTTTCGGCTTGTGCCCCCAGCCAGGCGCGCCGCAAAGCACTGCCCGATGCCGCCCCGGCGATGACCGTGCGCACCATATTGGACGGCACTGCAAAGCCGATCCCCTGGCTGCCGCCACTGCGTGAAAAAATCGCTGTGTTGATCCCGGCCAACGTGCCGTCCATACGCAGCAAGGCCCCGCCGGAATTGCCGGGATTGATCGCCGCGTCGGTCTGGATAAAGAAGTTAAAGTCGGAAATACCAACCTTCGTGCGCGCCAACCCGGAAACAATGCCGCTGGTCACGGTCTGCCCGACACCGAAGGGATTGCCGATCGCCAGCACCAGATCCCCCACCTCCAGCTCATCGCTGTCGCCAAGCTCAATATGGGGCAGATGTTCCCCGTTGGTCTCGACCTTGAGGATCGCAAGATCGGTTTGCTGGTCTTCGCGCAGGATTGTGGCGGCAAACTCCCGACGGTCCGAGAGGACTACCTTAATCGTGTCGGCCCCTTCGATGACGTGGAAGTTGGTAACAATCAACCCATCTGCCCTGACAACAACCCCGGACCCGAGTGAATTTTCAGCCTTTTTCTTCGGCTGAATTAGCTCAAACGATTCGCCGAAAAAACGCCGAAAAAAAGGATCGCTGAACAACGGTGATGACGGGCCCCGCTGCTGAACAGCCTTGCGGGTGAAAATATTCACGACAGCAGGCGACGCCTGTTTCACCAGAGAGGCAAAGGACAGTATGACCTGGTCCTGGGCCTTCGGGACGGTGCGTTGCGACAGTCCCTCTGACGAGACCATCAGGAAAAGGGCCCACACGGAACAAGCAACGGCAATTAGCTTCAACGATGATTTCATAATCGGATACTAGTCCTGTTCGACGAATGTTTCATCGGCACAAATGAAAAAGGCCGCTCCGAAGAGCGGCCCTTAATCCGTGCTGGATCCGTCGCGAACTAGGCGGCGACCTCAGCGAAATCTTCTTCCTCGACCTGGACCGGTCCAGAGTCGAGACCCTTGGCGGATTCATCCCGATCGACCAGCTCGATGATTGCCATCGGCGCTGAATCGCCATGCCGGAAGCCAGCCTTAAGAACGCGAGTATACCCCCCGGGCCGCTCGGCATACCGCTCGGCCAGCGTTGAGAACATTTTCTCAACCAGGGCGCGGTCCTTGATCGTGCTCAAAGCCTGACGGCGCGCATGAAGGTCGCCCCGCTTACCAAGGGTGATCAGCTTGTCCACCACACTGCGAAGCTCTTTCGCCTTGGGCAAAGTCGTGACTATCTGCTCGTGCTTGATCAGCGAGGTAGCCATGTTCGCGAACATGGCCTTGCGGTGACTGCTGGTCCGGTTGAGTTTCCGCGGGCCTTTACGGTGACGCATAGTACTTACTCCTCAGCTCGAGGCCTTTAGAAAGGCTCTTCGAGGCGTTTTGCCAAATCTTCAATATTCTCGGGCGGCCATGCGGGGATCTCCATACCAAGATGAAGGCCCATCTGCGCCAAAACTTCCTTGATCTCGTTCAGCGACTTGCGTCCGAAATTCGGGGTGCGAAGCATTTCGGCCTCGGTCTTCTGCACCAAGTCGCCGATGTAAACGATGTTGTCGTTCTTTAGGCAATTGGCCGAACGGACCGAAAGCTCCAACTCGTCAACCTTGCGGAGAAGGTTGCGGTTGAATTCGAGTTCGTCATCGATCTCCTCAACCGGCTGCGCGGCCTTCGGCTCATCGAAGTTTACAAAGAGCTGCAACTGATCCTGAAGGATACGAGCGGCCAGAGCGACCGCGTCTTCCGGCGTAATAGCGCCGTTCGTCTCAAGTTCGAGTGTCAGCTTGTCCAAATCCGTACGCTCGCCAACGCGGGCGTTACCAACATGGTAGGAAACTTTCAAAACCGGCGCGAAAAGTGCGTCCACCGGGATCAACCCGATCGGCGCATCTGCGGCGCGGTTCTGAGCGGCAGGAACATAGCCCTTGCCTGATTCCACCATCAGTTCCATGACAACGCGCGCGCCCTGATCGAGGGTCATCAGCACGTGGTCGGGATCCATGATCTCGATATCTGCACCGGTATCGATCTGGCTAGCGGTCACTTCACCGGGGCCAGTCGCCGTCAGCGTCATCCGCTTCGGACCTTCGCTATGCATGAGCAGTGCCATCGCTTTCACGTTGAGCACAACATCGGTGATGTCTTCGCGCACACCTGGGATCGACGAGAACTCGTGCAAGACACCTTCGATCTGGATCGAGGTGACCGCAGCGCCCTGCAGCGATGACAGCAGAATACGGCGCAACGCGTTACCGAGAGTCAGACCAAATCCACGCTCAAGCGGCTCAGCAACAACAGTGGCTTGACGAGTCGGATTCATGCCTCCCGCGATGTCGAGCTTGTTCGGCTTGATCAGTTCGGTCCAGTTCTTTTGAAGCATATTGCTTTCCTTAAACCTTGTGCGGTCCGCCACGACCAAACGTCACGACGAACCGATTAAAACAGATAGCGACGTCCCTCAGGACGTGTGGTCAGACGCGGCGACGCTTACGCGGGCGGCATCCGTTATGTGGAACCGGGGTCACGTCACGGATCATGGTGACTTCGAATCCAACGGCCTGCAGTGCCCGCAGCGCAGATTCGCGCCCTGAACCTGGACCCTTCACTTGGACCGACAATGTCTTCATTCCGTGTTCCTGCGCCTTACGGCCCGCATCCTCGGCAGCCATCTGGGCTGCATAGGGGGTCGATTTACGCGATCCCTTGAATCCCTGCGATCCGGCCGACGACCAGGCAATTGCATTACCCTGAGCATCGGAGATCGTAATATGGGTATTGTTGAACGTCGCATTTACATGCGCGACGCCCGACGTAATATTTTTGCGTTCGCGCCGACGAACGCGCGCTGTCGCGGACTTTGCCATAACCTGAATACCTTGTCTGAGGGCCCTTAGGCCTTTTTCTTGCCGGCGACCGGCCGTGCCTTACCTTTGCGCGTACGCGCGTTTGTATGTGTGCGTTGTCCGTTCACCGGCAAACCTCGGCGGTGACGAATACCCCGATAAGAACCCAGATCGAGGTAACGTTTGATGTTCATCGCAACTTCACGGCGCAGATCACCTTCGACCTGATAATCCGCATCGATGGTCTCGCGCACGCGGATTACCTCATCGTCGGTGAGCTCATGCACACGACGTTCCAGCGGAATACCGCATTTCTCGCAGATTTCCTCTGCTTTCGTGGGTCCGATCCCATGGATATACGTCAACGCGATCGGAAGCCGTTTCTGCGTTGGAATGTTGATACCTGCAATACGTGCCACGCTCCGAACTCCTTCGTGGTTGCGGTGCGGTCAAAACGGTCGAATGTAAGGCTAACCGAGCGGCGCGATTATAGAATTTTCCGCCAAAGGGTCAATAGCTTAGCCCGCCGTGATGATCGCCTCGATCTGTTTAGATACTTCGTCGATTTGCTTCATGCCATCGACTTTTTTCAACATGCCCCGACCTGCATAATACGGCAGAATCGGCGCGGTTTGCTCGTGATACACCTCAAGACGGTGTTTCAGTGTTTCTGCGTTGTCGTCATCCCGACGCTCAGCTTCGGGAGTTTCGGCAACGCGGGTATTGATCCGGTCAATCAGGACAGAATCATTGACCGAAATTTCGATCACATGATCCAGCGGCAGACCTTTTTCGTTCAACATACGGTCCAGGGCTTCGGCTTGCGCCGTTGTCCGTGGAAAACCGTCCAAAATAAACCCATTTGCGCAGTCCGGATCCGAAATACGGTCCGAAATAATCTGCACCATGATGTCGTCAGGCATCAGCTTGCCCGCTTCCATAACGGCCTTGGCTTGCTGCCCCAGTTCACTACCTGATGCTACAGCAGCCCGCAACATATCGCCGGTCGACAATTGCACAAGTCCCTGACCATCCACCAGAATCTTGGCCTGGGTGCCTTTGCCCGCGCCTGGCGGACCGAGAAGAATAATGTTCATTATCTAAATCGCCCCCGCAACGCCGCTATCCGCGCCGACCCTTGAGCTTTGCCTTGCGAATAAGGCCTTCATACTGATGGGCGAGCAAATGGCTCTGAATTTGCGCAACGGTGTCCAGTGACACCACCACAACAATCAACAAGCTCGTGCCGCCAAAGAAGAACGGTACATTGAAACGCGTGATCAGCAGCTCAGGCAGCAACGCAACCCCAACCAGATAAGCTGTTCCGACCATTGTCAGGCGCGTCAGCACATAATCGAAGAATTCAGCCGTATTCTTGCCCGGACGAATACCTGGTACGAAACCGCCATTTTTCTTCAGATTATCCGCTGTTTCCTGCGGGTTGAAGACAATCGCGGTATAAAAGAATGAGAAAAACGTAATCAAGATCGCAAACAGCACGAAGAACAGTGGCTGCCCGCGGCCGATCCAGGCCGTAATCAGGCCAAGCGCACCGTCACCGCCGCCGCCAGAGAACCCAGCGATCGACACCGGGGTCAGCAGGATAGACGTCGCAAAGATGATCGGAATGACGCCCGACGTGTTGAGCTTCAACGGAATATGGGAGGATTCACCACCGAACATCCGGTTGCCAACCTGGCGCTTGGGATACTGGACGATGATCCGGCGCTGCGCGCGCTCGAAGAACACGATGGCGGTGATCACCGCAACTGCGAAAATCAGGAAACCAATGATGAACAGGGCTGACAGGGCTCCGGTTCGACCGAGTTCGAGCGTCGAGGCAAAAGCGGTCGGCAAATTGGCCACGATTCCGGCAAAGATAATCAGCGAAATCCCGTTGCCCACACCGCGCGCGGTGATCTGTTCACCCAGCCACATCAAGAACATGGTGCCACCAACAATGGTAATCACCGTGCTCAGACGGAAGAACATGCCCGGATCGGCAACTGCCGCTCCCTGGGAGGTCGAAATTCCTTCAAGGCCAGCCGACAACCCGTAGGCCTGTACGATGGCCAGCAACACGGTGAGATATCGGGTGTACTG
The DNA here is from genome assembly GCA_964276015.1 of uncultured Alphaproteobacteria bacterium. Lineage (GTDB taxonomy): Bacteria > Pseudomonadota > Alphaproteobacteria > UBA6615 > UBA6615 > JABJAG01. The sequence goes on from CAXYDO010000004.1 coordinate 113,897, forward strand.
ATTGATTTTCTTGCGACCGGATTCACCCTCTTTTTTCAGCTGCTCGATGCTCGGCGAAATCGCCGTCATCAACTGCATAATGATCGCAGCCGAAATATAGGGGATCACGTTGAGCGCAAAGATACTCATCCGCGACAGCGCACCACCGGCAAAGGCGTCGAAAACACCGAGAATGCCGCCTGATTGCTGACTGAAAATGTCATCGATAATCACCGGATCAATACCGGGAATCGGAATATAGGTGCCGAGGCGATAAACAATAAGAGCACCGAGTGTAAACCACAGGCGCTTCTTGAGTTCGGTCGCCTTTGCAAATGCACCGAAGTTCAAATTCGATGCTATCTGATCAGCGGAGCTCGCCATCTATCTTTCCGTTCGCAACTGTTCGTTACGATCCATGTGGTTCTAACCGGGGTCAGGTCAACGCAAATTTTGGTTACGCAGACTAAGCGTCAGCGTTTTATTCGGCGCCAGCCGGCACTGTCCTGACAGTGCGCGGTGTTTTTACTTTCGGCGGCACCGAAACAGTCACGCTACCACCGGCCTTTTCAACGGCCGCAATGGCACCCGTCGATGCACTGTTCACTTCGATCGTAACTTTAGCTGTCAGCTCACCGGTGCCCAGAAGGCGCACGCCATCAAGCTTGCGGCGCACAACACCAGCAGACACCAAAATGTCTTCGGTGATCGTCGCACCAGCGTCGATCTTACCGGCGTCAATGCCCTGCTGCAGGCAGCCAACGGTCAACTCCTGGTGCTTCGTGCGGTTCGGCTTGTTAAAGCCTCGCTTGGGAAGACGCATATAGAGTGGCATCTGGCCACCCTCGAAACCATTAATCGCGACGCCAGAGCGTGACTTCTGCCCTTTAACGCCACGACCACCGGTCTTACCGAGCCCGGATCCAGGTCCGCGACCGGCGCGTTTACGGTCGCGACGGGCGCCCGGGTTGTCTGATAGATCATTGATATTCATGACAATATTCCGTTACTCAGCGTCTTCAACCTGAACGAGATGCTTGACCTTGTTGATCATGCCACGCACAGATGGCGTATCCTCGAGCTCGCGGGTGCGGTGACGCTTGTTCAGCCCCAACCCAATCAATGTCTGGCGTTGGTCATTGCGACGGCCAATGGCGCTGCCCAATTGCGTGACCCGAAGGCGTTTCTTCGCATCAGCCATTTAAGCCTCCGCTTCCAAAATTTCGGCTTCATTGCCGGCACCGGCTGCAGAATCCTGCACACTACGACGACCGATAATATCAGCAACCTTCAGGCCACGACGCTGGGCGACGGCCCGCGGTGACATCATGTTCTCGAGGGCCTGAAAAGCGGCCTTGATCATATTGTGCGGATTGGACGTGCCGATCGACTTGGCCACGACATCCTGAACGCCGAGGCATTCGAAGACAGCACGGAGCGGCCCACCGGCGATAACGCCTGTGCCCGGAGGCGCTGCGCGCAAGACAACATGCCCGGCGCCAAAATGGCCCTCAATGTCATGATGCAGCGTACGGCCATCGCGCAACGGAACCCGAATGATCTCGCGCTTTGCTGCTTCAGTCGCCTTGCGGATCGCCTCAGGTACTTCGCGGGCCTTGCCCGAACCGTGAGCGACGCGTCCGTTCTGATCGCCAACGACGACGATCGCGGCAAAACCGAATCGTCGTCCGCCCTTCACAACCTTCGCAACGCGGTTAATGCTAACGAGACGTTCAATGAATTCGCTTTCCTCGCGCTCTTCGCGACGTCCGCGGCCTCCGCCGTCCCGGCGCCCGCCATCCCGCTGATTGCGCTGTGGTGCCTGTGCCATGCCAGTATCCCTAGAAGTTCAGGCCGCTTTCGCGTGCGGCCTCCGCCAGGGCTTTGACCCGGCCATGAAAAAGATAACCACCGCGATCAAACACTACGTCTGATACGCCTGCAGCCTTCGCGCGATCCGCAATCAGCTTGCCGACAGCATTCGCGCCTTCGATATTCCAGCCCTTGCCCGTCGAGAATTCCTTCTCGGCTGACGAAGCGGATGCAACGGTGAGACCCTCGGTATCGTCGATAACCTGAGCATAAATGTGCCGGCCCGAACGAAACACGCTCAAACGAGGGCGATTGCTCTTCGCGACACGACGTAGCTTCGCACGCACGCGATTGCGCCGGCGAATAGAGACACTGCGCGGATTCGAACTCATTTCTTCTTACCTTCCTTACGCAGGATATGTTCGTTCTTGTAGCGAACGCCCTTTCCCTTGTAGGGCTCCGGCTTCCGGTAACTACGAATTTTCGCGGCTACCTGACCAACAACCTGCTTGTCCGCACCCGAAATATGGATCGTCGTCGGACCTTCACAGGTGATCGAGACGCCTTCGGGAATCGGGAAATTCACATCATGAGAGAAACCGAGCTGCAGGTTCAGGCTTTTGCCCTGCACCGCCGCACGATAACCAACGCCAGTGATCTCAAGGGTCTTTGAAAAACCCTCTGTAACGCCGGTTACAATATTGCTCACCAGCGAGCGCGAAGTACCCCATAACATCCGGGTGCGCTTGTTATTCGAGCGAGGCTTGAAGGCAATTACGCCGTCTTCCTGCAAAATCTCGATTTCCGGCGAAATTTTAACCGACATTTCGCCCTGCTTGCCCTTAGCCGAAATCAACTGACCGGAAACCTGAATATCGGTTCCGTCCGGGATAACCACAGGACTGCTGCCTACTCGTGACATAATCTATGTCTCCTCAATCCGTACCAGTGCCTAGAAGACCTGGCACAGAACCTCGCCGCCAACATTTTCAGCGCGCGCTGTCTGATCCGACAACACACCCTTGGGAGTCGAGAGGATCGAAATCCCCAGACCGCCATATACTTGGCGTAAATCAGTGATTTTTGAATACACGCGACGTCCAGGACGCGATACACGCTGGATCTCGCGGATCACGGGCGTACCTTCCTGATACTTCAGCTCAATCGTAATCTCGGAAATGCCCGCACGCAGTTCGGTCACGCTGTAACCGCGGATGAACCCTTCCTGCTGCAACACTTCGAGAACACGCTCGCGCAATTTAGACGTGGGTGAAACAACGGAGCTGTGGCCGGCACGCTGTCCGTTACGGATGCGTGTAAGCATATCTCCGAGTGGATCGGTCATACTCATGGTTCGCTCCCCCTACCAGCTCGACTTAACGAGACCTGGAATCAGGCCATTTGAACCGAGCTCGCGGACCGCGATACGCGACATCCGGAACTTTCGATAATAGCCGCGCGGCCGACCGGTAATTTCACACCGGTTACGGATACGCGTCTTTGCGGAATTGCGCGGCAGCTTGGCGAGTTTCATACGCGCCGCGAAGCGCTCCTCGGGCTGACGCGTGGAGTCGCGGGCAATGGCCTTCAGTTCCACGCGCTTGGCCGCGTACTGGTCCACCAACTTGCGACGCCGGTTGTTCTTCTGAATTGCACTCTGTTTTGCCATGTCGTCTTGTCTCCTGACCGACGTCTAATCGCGGAACGGAAATTCGAAGCCGCGCAGCAATTCGCGCGCCTCGTCATCCGTGTTCGCCGTCGTGCAAATAATTACATCCATGCCTCGGATATCATCTACTTCGTCGTAATTGATTTCCGGGAAAATGATTTGCTCACGCAATCCCATCGAATAATTGCCGCGACCGTCAAAACTGGTTGGACGCAGGCCGCGGAAATCACGGACACGCGGCAATGCAATCGTTACCAGACGGTCGATAAATTCAAACATACGGTCACGACGCAAGGTTACCTTGCAGCCGATCGGCATGCCTTCGCGCAGCTTGAAGTTCGCGACCGATGTTTTGGCCCGCGTGATCTGCGGCATTTGACCTGCAATGAGAGCCATCTCATTGGTCGCCGTATCGATCTTCTTCGAATCTTGCGCTGCTTCACCCAGTCCCATGTTCAGGACAATCTTGTCCAAACGCGGAATTGCGTGATCATTCTTGTAGTCGAAGTGCTCTTTGAGCTTCGGCTTCAAGACGGTTTCGTAATGTTCTGCCAATCGCGTTGCCATCTCTCACCTATCAATCAATGACTTCGCCGGACCGCTTGGCAAAGCGGACCTTGCGGCCATCATCGAGTGTCTTGTAGCCGACCCGTGTCGGCTTCTTGGTATCCGGATCAATGAGCGAAACATTCGATGCATGGAGCATCGCTTCGTACTGATTGATTCCGCCCGGAGAAGTTTGGGACGCACGCTCATGGCGCTTGACCATGTTGACACCCTGCACGAGCACGCGATTACGATCGCGGTCGACACGCAGGATCTCTCCCGATTTACCCTTTTCGCGGCCCGTCAGAACGACAACCTGGTCGCCTTTCTTGATCCGCATTTTAATATTTGACGCCATTACAGCACCTCCGGCGCGAGCGAGATGATCTTCATAAACCGACGGCCGCGCAATTCGCGGGTCACTGGCCCGAAGATACGGGTGCCGATCGGCTCGCCCTGGGGACTAATAAGCACCGCTGCGTTGCTGTCGAAACGGATCGTGCTCCCGTCGGAACGGGAAATGTCCTTCTTCGTGCGCACAATGACAGCACGATGAATTTCACCCTTCTTTACACGGCCGCGGGGGATGGCTTCCTTAATAGAAACCACGATGACATCGCCAACACCGGCTGTCATTCGCTTCGAACCACCCAGCACCTTGATGCACTGCACCCGGCGCGCGCCGCTATTGTCAGCGACTTCCAGGTTGGTCTGCATCTGAATCATGTCTTGTGTCCTTCAAAAACCTGCCGCACGAAGGCGTCAGGCACCGACCTTTTCAATAACTTCGAAACGCTTGCTCTTGGAAATCGGACGGCATTCACGAATGCGCACCTGATCTCCGATTTCGAGCAAGTTGGTCTCGTCATGAGCCGCAATCTTCTTGGATCGGGTCATGAATTTCTTATAGAGCGGATGCTTCACTCGCCGATCGACCTGTACGGTCACCGACTTCTCCATCTTATTGCTCGTCACCGTGCCGATGAGTACCCGTCGCGGCATGCTGTTAACTCCTGTACGCTCGTTATTGCGCCGTACGGCGCTCGCTGAGAATCGTCTGGACCCGCGAAATATCGCGGCGGACATCACGAACACGCGCGGTGCTCTCAAGCTGCCCACTTGCCTGCTGAAAACGCAGGTTAAACGCCTCTTTTTTCAAGTCGCGCAACTGATCGCGCAATTCGTCTTCGCTCTTGGCGCGAATATCTGCCGGTTTCATGGCCCCTACCTCACTTCGCGTGAAATAACGCGCACTTGAAGCGGAAGCTTTGCGGCTGCCAATTCGAAAGCTTCTCGTGCCACATTCTCGGGGACACCGTCGATCTCGAACATCACCCGACCCGGCTTCACACGCACCATCCAGAATTCCGGCGTGCCCTTACCCTTGCCCATACGTACTTCGGCAGGCTTCTGGCTGACCGGAACATCAGGAAAGATTCGAATCCAGACACGACCGGCGCGACGCATGTGACGGGTCATTGCCCGACGTGCCGCCTCGATCTGGCGCGCTGTGACACGTGCCGGCGTTACCGCTTTCATGCCGTAAGATCCGAAATTCAACGCGTTTCCCGATTGGGCAACACCGTGCATCCGGCCCTTAAACTGCTTGCGGTACTTTGTTCTTTTGGGACTAAGCATAATCTTACCTCCCGACGCTTAGCGCGCCGGCATTCCGCCCGATTGCTGTTCTTCAATCCGGCGATCCTGCGCCATTGGATCGTGCTCCATAATGTCACCACGATAGATCCAGACCTTCACGCCACAGGCGCCATAAGTGGTCTGGGCCGTAGCCGTTCCGTACTGCACGTCTGCGCGCAGCGTGTGCAACGGCACACTTCCCTCATGATACTGCTCGGTTCGCGCGATTTCCGCGCCACCCAACCGGCCGCCACACATGACGCGAACGCCCTGGGCACCCAATCGCATAGAACTCTGCACCGCGCGCTTCATGGCGCGGCGGAAACCAACACGTCGCTCAAGCTGCTGGGCGATGTTTTCAGCCACCAGGTTAGCGTCGATTTCTGGCTTGCGAACTTCTACGATATTCAGGCTGACCTCAGACGCGGTCATCTTTGAAACATCGCTGCGCAACTTCTCGATATCGGCGCCCTTTTTGCCGATCACCACACCCGGACGTGCCGAATGGATGGTGATGCGGGCCTTCTTGGCAGGCCGTTCGATGATAATGCGGCTGATCCCGGCACCGGCAAGGCGCTTTTCGAGCATCTTACGCATCTCGAGATCTTCGAGCAGCAGATTGCCGTAGGCCGAACCGCTGGCATACCAACGGGAATCCCAGGTGCGGTTGATGCCGAGGCGAAGCCCGATCGGATTAATTTTATTCCCCATACTTATGCCTCTTCCTGCTCGCGAACGACGAGGGTGATCTGGCTGAACGGCTTCTGAATACTGGCCACGCGGCCACGGGCGCGTGCGCGCCAGCGCTTCATGACAAATGTTTTGCCTACAGTTGCTTCAACGACAACCAACCGGTCGACATCGAGCTGATGATTGTTCTCGGCGTTTGCGATGGCGCTTTCGAGCCCGGTTTTCACGGCAGCCGAAATACGACGTCGCGAAAACTCGAGATCCATGAGCGCGCGCTGAACCGGCTTGCCGCGAATTGACGCGGCAACCAGATTGAGCTTCTGAGGACTGATACGAAGATTGCGAATGATCGCGCGCGCCTCGTTATCGGCCAAACTCCGCACGGCGGATTTCTTACCCATGATTAGCCCCGCCTCGCCTTACGATCCGCTGTGTGCCCGAAATAGGTGCGGGTCGGTGAAAACTCACCAAACTTCTGCCCCACCATATTCTCCGTCACCAGGACCGGAATGAATTTGTGCCCGTTGTAGACACCGAATGTCAGGCCGACAAACTGCGGCAAAATTGTCGAACGTCGTGACCAGGTCTTGATCACATCGTTACGCCCCGAAGCGCGTGCAACCTCTGCCTTCTTGAGCAGATAGCTATCGACAAACGGACCCTTCCAAACAGAACGTGCCACTGCCGTTCTCCCTTACTTCGCGCGTCGGCGAATGATGAGCGAATCGGTCTTTTTATTGGACCGGGTTCGCTTACCCTTCGTCGGTTTGCCCCATGGTGTAACGGGATGTCGGCCACCAGACGTTCGGCCTTCACCACCACCATGCGGATGATCGATCGGGTTCATGGCAACGCCACGAACAGATGGGCGTTTGCCCAACCAGCGCTTACGGCCGGCCTTACCAAGCTTAATGTTGCCCTGATCCGGGTTTGACACGGCACCAATCGTGGCCATGCATTCCTGGCGGACCATCCGAACCTCACCTGAGGTCAGTTTCAGGAGACCGTAGCCGCGATCGCGACCCACGAGCTGGACATACGTCCCGGCAGAGCGAGCCATCTTGCCCCCGGCGCCGGCCTTCAACTCAACATTGTGAATAATCGTACCAATCGGAATCGAGCGCAGCGGCATCGCATTGCCTGGCTTCACATCGGCCCGTTCGGCGGCAATCACCTGATCGCCGATATTGAGACGCTGGGGCGCCAGAATGTAGCTCTTCTCACCATCTTCATATGTGATCAGCGCAATGAACGCGGTCCGGTTGGGATCGTATTCGATCCGCTCAACCGTTGCCGGCATATCATATTTGCGGCGCTTGAAATCGACATGGCGATAAAGGCGCTTATGCCCGCCACCACGGCGACGCGCGGTGATACGCCCGGTATTGTTCCGTCCACCCTTCTTGGTCAGGCCTTCGGTAAGTGACTTTTCAGGGTCACCTTTCCAAAGTTCTGACCGATCGACGAGGACAAGCCCTCGTTGACCAGGGGTATTCGGTTTGTACTGCTTCAATGCCATTTCGAACCCTCTACACGCCGGTCGTGATGTCGATTGAGTCGCCTTCGGCGAGTCTGATCACGGCCTTTTTGACGTCGTTACGCTTGCCGGGACGGCCCTTCCAGCGCTTCGTCTTACCTTTTTGCACCAGGGTGTTCACCCCCACGACCTTGACCTTGAACAGGCCTTCAATCGCGGCGCGAATTTCCGGCTTTGTTGCGTCGATCGGCACCCGGAAAACAACCTGGTTGTGCTCTGAAACCATCGTCGACTTTTCCGTAATGACGGGGGCGCGGACGATGTCATACATGCGTTCGGCGGAAATCTCGATCCGACCGCGTGGTTTACGATTGGTGCTCATCGGAGGCGCTCCTGAAGCAGCTCGACCGCCTGCTTGGTCAGAACCAGTGTGTCGCGACGAATAATGTCGAACACATTCGCACCCTGCTGCGGCAACACATCCACACCGGGAATGTTGCGTGCGGCCAGCTGGAAATTACGATCAACGTCTGCGCCATCGACGATCAACGCGGAGGACAACCCCATCGCCTTGAGCTGAGCGGCAACGGCCTTGGTCTTCGGCCCGGAAGCCGAAGCCGTGTCGAGCACGACGAGTTTTCCGTCAGCCTGCTTTGAAGACAATGCGGTCTTCAGGGCCAGCTTGCGGACCTTCTTGGGCAGCTCCATCGCATGGTCACGCGGCTGCGGACCAAACGTTGTCTGACCACCACGCCAATGTCCGGCCTTCCGATCACCAGCACGTGCGCGGCCGGTTCCCTTCTGGCGCCACGGGCGCGCGGTTGAACCGTTGATCTCACCACGCGTCTTGGTCTTGTGCGTACCCGCACGACGTTTGGCGAGTTGATAATTGACCATCCGCGCAAGCAGATCCTTGCGGATCGGCGCAGCAAAGATGCCATCGTCGAGATCGATCTCGCCGACATCCTTGTTGTCGAGATTGATGACCCTAAGCTTCATCGCCTCAGTCCTTCGAATCCGTAGCTTCGGTGCCGCCAGCAGGCGTTTCATCCGATGTGTTGGCGGCGGCGGCATTGTCTTCTGCCGGAGCCTCTTCAGCTGCAGCTTCCTCTGCCACAACCGCTTCTTCGACCGGTGCTTCTTCAGCAACGACGCTCGGATAAGGCGCATCATCAGGAAGCGCCTTCTTGATCGCATCGCGCACCAGCACGTAGCCACCCTTCGAACCCGGAACGGCACCCTCAATGAGGATCAGACCTTCGTCGCCATCGGTGTTCATAACCCGAAGGTTTTGGGTCGTGACGCGTTCGGCGCCCATGTGACCGGCCATCTTCTTGCCCTTGAACACCTTGCCAGGGTCCTGACACTGGCCAGTCGAGCCATGGCTTCGGTGTGAAATCGAAACACCATGTGTGGCCCGCAAGCCTTTGAAATCATGTCGCTTCATCGCACCGGCGAAACCTTTACCGATCGACGTTCCCGTCACATCAACAAACTGGCCGGACACAAAGTGTTCGACGCTAATGCGGGTCCCGATATCGAGCAACGCATCATGCGCGACGCGGAATTCCACCAGCTTGCGACGCGGCTCAACCTTCGCCTTGGCGAAGTGACCGCGCATCGCCTTACTGACGCGCTTGGGTTTTACGGCTCCCGCCCCCAACTGCAGGGCGGTATAGCCGTCACGCTCGATAGTGCGTTGATCAACAACATCACATCCATCGAGTTTGAGTACTGTGACCGGAATATGATTTCCCGTGTCGTCGAAGACGCGAGTCATACCCAGTTTTTGTGCAATGACGCCGGTTCGCATTTTGGCCTCTTACAGCTTGATTTCTACGTCGACGCCGGCCGCAAGGTCGAGCTTCATCAGCGCATCAACCGTTTGCGGGGTCGGATCGATTATATCGAGCAGACGTTTATGGGTGCGAATTTCAAACTGTTCGCGTGCCTTCTTGTTCACATGCGGCGAACGCAGCACCGTGAATTTTTCGATCTTTGTGGGCAGCGGAATAGGACCGCGAACCTCAGCGCCAGTGCGCTTGGCCGTCCCGACGATCTCACGTGCCGACTGGTCGAGCACGCGATGATCGAAGGCTTTAAGCCTGATCCGAATATGTTGATTGTCCATTTCCGTGTCCCGTCAAAGTAAACGGCGGCTCCCGATGGAACCGCCGGTCGCTAATTGCCTATTCGATGATTGAAGTGACGACGCCGGCGCCAACGGTGCGGCCGCCTTCGCGAATAGCGAAGCGCAGACCCTCATCCATCGCAATCGGTGCAATCAGATTTACAACCATCGTAATGTTGTCGCCCGGCATCACCATCTCGGTGCCCTCAGGCAGATCAACCGTCCCCGTCACATCCGTCGTGCGGAAGTAAAATTGCGGACGGTAGTTCGTAAAGAACGGGGTGTGACGCCCACCCTCTTCCTTCGTCAAAATATACGCCTCACAGTTGAAACGCGTATGCGGCGTGATCGAACCCGGCGCTGCCAAAACCTGGCCGCGCTCAACTTCCTCACGCTTCGTGCCACGAAGCAGTACACCAACATTGTCGCCCGCTTCGCCCTGATCCAGCAGCTTGCGGAACATCTCAACGCCCGTGCACGTCGTCTTCAGCGTGTCCTTGATACCAATGATCTCAATCTCATCACCAACATTCACAATCCCGCGCTCAATTCGACCCGTCACAACCGTGCCACGGCCCGAAATCGAGAATACATCCTCAATCGGCATCAGGAACGGCTGATCTCGCGGACGATCCGGCTGGGGAATGTACTCATCCACCGCCTTCATCAGCTCCTGGATCGAGTTCGCACCAATCTCCTCGTCGCGGCCCTCAAGCGCTGCCAGCGCCGAGCCCTTCACGATCGGAATGTCGTCGCCCGGGAAATCATAGGAGGACAGAAGCTCGCGCACTTCCATCTCTACCAGCTCCAAAAGCTCCTCATCATCAACCTGATCAACCTTGTTCAGGTAAACAACAAGTGCGGGAACACCAACCTGGCGGGCCAAAAGAATATGCTCGCGCGTCTGCGGCATCGGGCCGTCAGCCGCGTTCACCACCAAAATCGCGCCGTCCATCTGCGCCGCGCCCGTGATCATGTTCTTCACATAATCAGCATGACCCGGGCAATCCACATGCGCGTAGTGACGGGCTTCCGTCTCATACTCAACATGTGCCGTCGAAATCGTAATGCCGCGCTCGCGCTCCTCGGGGGCCTTGTCAATCTGGTCAAACGCTATCGCGTCCCCACCTGAGGCCTCTGACATCACTTTCGTGATCGCCGCCGTCAACGTCGTCTTGCCATGATCAACGTGACCAATCGTGCCAACGTTGCAATGCGGCTTCGTACGTTCAAATTTCTCTTTCGACATGATTCTGTCCTGCGTTCTGTCGGTCGTTGCACCGGAAAAACCCGGTATCCCAAATTATGCGCCTCAGCCGGCGTTCGTCTCATTTCTGGCGCTCGTCGGCTGAAACCTTGGAGCGGGTGAGGGGAATCGAACCCCCGTCGTAAGCTTGGAAGGCTTCTGCTCTACCATTGAGCTACACCCGCCTAATTACTTTGTATTTCTCTGTTGCCCAACGTGAAGCTCTGCAATTTATTCGTCTGACCTAACGGCTGGTGGAGGGGGTTGGATTTGAACCAACGTAGGCATAGCCAGCGGATTTACAGTCCGCCCCTTTTAACCGCTCAGGCACCCCTCCTTGTCATTAGACCACTGACATCTGTCATGCAGCCAACAGCAAACGCGCCGAACGCCAGTAAGCGCCGGCCCGTGCAGCGCAATATGTAGATTTAGCCCCGCGTGTCAACTGTGATTGGGGGAAAAAACCAAAAACAACAGTCCTTTGGCAAGCTTTCCTGAGGTCGCAGCGTTGCAGGCGCTCAAAGAATGCCCTATGAGCCCATTCCATGGCAAGAAAACACAAATCCCGGCAGCAACGCAGGGCCCGCGGCGACGCACGAAGTGAACGGACCGGCTCGAGCAACGAACGGGCAGGATCGCCCTGGCTTTACGGCATCCATTCGGTCTTTGCGGCCCTGGCCAACCCTAATCGCATCTGCGAGCGCCTGCTGATCTCCGATGATGATCTGGCCGAACTCGCCCACGCGACCGCCTCACCTCTTGACCGTACCGCAATGATCGAACGGACCGGGTATGACGACATTACCGATATCCTGCCATTCGGCGCCGTTCACCAGAATATCGCAATGCTCGCCCGTCCGCTCGAAGACCCGGGCCTGGATGACGCCATCGGGCGCGCCGGCCCCAATGGGCGGATCGTCGTCCTGGATCAGGTCACTGACCCGCACAATGTCGGCGCCATACTGCGCTCAGCGGCAGCATTTGGCGTCACCGCCGTGGTGATGCAAGACCGGCACGCGCCGCCTGTTACAGGTGTGCTCGCCAAGGCGGCCTCCGGCGGGCTCGAAGCCGTCGACATTGTTCGCGAGACAAATCTTTCCCGCGCCCTCGACGTTCTCAAGCGCAATAATTTCTGGTGTATCGGGCTCGACGGGACCAGCGATCAGGCGATCGGAACCGCAGTTGTCGGGGGCCCGATGGCGCTGGTGCTGGGAGCCGAAGGCAGTGGGTTGCGTCGTCTTGTGCGCGAATCCTGCGACACCCTGGCCAGCATCCCTCAATCCAGTGTGGTTGAAAGCCTGAACGTCTCGAATGCAGCTGCCGTCGCGTTGTACGAAATCATGCGGAGTACAGCGACCCCGGACGGCACGAACGGGTAGCCATCAGCCAGCAGGCACTGAACCAGTCAATATTCTCTCCTAGTATTGCGCGATCGGGATTTTGAGGGTTTCATTGCTGCCATGCACGCAAAAGCCGATGAGCTTTCAGCCCCCACGGCCTCCAACTGACCTCAAGGAAACCCCATGACCGTCTCGATCGAACGCATCCGCCCGGAATTTCTCTGGAACAAGCCCCACTTCACAAATCTTGTCACCAGCGTCGGCGGCAAAACCCTGCATCTCTCGGGCCTGGTCTCGGCGACCATCGAGGGCGAACTAATCGGCCCGGACGACCTCGGCGTGCAGCTGGCCTATGTCTATGACACGCTCCGGCGCACCCTCGAACTCGGCGGGGCGACCCCGGCCAACATAGTGCGCCAGCGGGTGTTCATTGTCGATCTTGCGCCCAAGGACCGGCCGGTCATCATGAAGGCGATGATGGATTTCTACGGGGACGACAAATCCGCATCGAGCACCTGCGTCGGCGTTCCCGGCCTGTTGCTCGAAGGCGCGCTGGTCGAAATCGATGTCACCGCCGTGGTCGACGCCTGAGTTTTCACGCTGAGCCAAACCGCCGCAACCAACGGGCTTGCCGCAGCAGGTCCCGCGCGCTTATTGTCCCGGCGATTTCATGACAGGGGCCGGCTTAGCTCAGTTGGTAGAGCGGCTGATTTGTAATCAGTAGGTCGCGGGTTCGATTCCTGCAGCCGGCACCAATCTTTTCAATGGCTTAGCCGGAAACGGCCAGGTCCTTTTTCGTTTCTGGGTTACATGCGGGTTACAAATTGCACGCAAAACCGTGTAACCCCGAACCTCACGGATAGAAGCTGATTCGACCTCAACGCTGCCCGTGAGCCGCGGCCCCCACTGGCCGGGCCAAAGGTGCCTGGCCAAAAATAGAAGCGGGCCAGTTGTAAAGCGCGCGCTTGATCTGTCGGAAGAAGCCCTACCTATAGTGTGACGTCCGGCAACCTATGAAAGCAGGTGCCAATCACTGAGGGAATTCGGAATGCGCTCACTCTTGAAACTGTTGACCCTCGCCCTGTTCTTGCTCTGGGCGCCTGCACCCACGGAGGCCGAGGGTGTGTTGGTCGAGGATTTCGGTGTTCAGCCGGAGACGCGGTGGCAGTTCATCGCCGACACAGTGATGGGCGGGGTTTCGCGCGGAGAGGTCGCATTCGAGGATGAAGGCGACGACGCGTATGCGCGCATGACAGGTAAAGTGAGCACGGAGAATAACGGCGGTTTTATCCAGATTCGCCTGACCCTGGCAGGGCCACCCTCTGAAGGCAGCACGGGATTGCGCCTGATCGTGCGGGGCAACAATCAACGCTACTTCGCACATTTGCGCACCGGAGGAACGGTTCTGCCGTGGCAATATTATCAGGCCGGGTTTGACGTGACGCAGGACTGGTCCGAGATCCGCTTGCCTCTGACAGCCTTCAAGGCGTCCGGCTGGTTTCTGAGGGATATTCCCCTTGCCGATAGTCTGGAATCAGTCGCGATTGTCGCCTTTGGTCGCGACCATCAGGTAGAGATCGACGTGCGTGAAATCGGTTTTTACTAGTCGCGAAACGGCCAAGTCCGTTGCCCTTCGGCCTCTAAAAATGACGGCCCAGTTTTAGGGGGGAGGACGGGCTCACCAGCTAGCACCAGCGGCGCATGATCAATAACGGGTGAGACAGCTTTGCCTAGGCTCTCCAACCGCTCCTGGGCGTCCTTCATGGCGCTTCCTACGCTTACTGTTACACGTTGATCCAGGGTCACCTCCGACGCGACTGGGATCAGCCTGGCCACGAGAGACAGGAAAGGTCTGAAGAAGGTACCTGAGTGCTCTGTCGAGTGGGTCTAAGTCTGCGGGGTAACGAGTCTGAAATCACCCACACCCCAGAGGGTTTGCGACCCTTACAGACCCCTCAGACACCATGCTGAGAGGTCTTTTTCGTTCAGGTCAGGACGGTTTTTTGTTATGGGAACAATTATCGATCTTGGCTTGGCGCCATCGCATGATCCGATGTTCGGTATCAGCAGCAACAATATCGTTTCCCGGCTAACTCCGAAGAACTGGCGCAGGAAGGCGGTCGGGCTGACAAAAGAGGGCCGCTTTCTCTACGTGATGGTCCAGCTAGGACGAAAGAAAATCGATGGGAAAAAGCAGAAGCGGCATTACGTCCAGGTGCACCTTGGTTTGCCCGAAGACCGCAGCCTTAATGCAGACTTCGACAATCTGACGGACGCCTTGGCTTATGCGAATGGTGCGGATGGCTCTGCGTTGTCTTCATCAACACAGGCAGCCAGTCCTGATCAAACGTCGAGAGCGTTCATACAAGGGCGGTACGATTCCGACACCGAATTGCTTACCTCTACGGATTACAAATCGTTCAGAATTTCTCGTCGTTTGTCAGCGGCCTCTTCTTTAGAAATTAGGCCTTGGTCTAGTAGTTTTTTTAGCTCGCTCAGGCGCTCTTCACGGTTTCCAGGATGCTGATTTGCAGATGATTTCCCGCCGATTGGAGATTTTACCCTGGTAAGTTTTGCTGCGCCTGAACAGCCGAAGTCAGTCGAAGACCATTTGCCAACCGCTTGATCTGGGGCGAACTCCACATCGATAGACATTGTGATAAACGGAATAAGCGCTCGGTCAGGCCGCACCCGGCGCCCAGCTATAGATGCGCTGGGCGTTGCCGCCCATCAGCGCGGCGCGGTCACTGTCGGACAGCCAATCATCCTGGCGAAACGCCTCAACACCTTGCTCATAGCTCAAAAGTTCGACCGCACGGGTCCAGTCCGTTCCCCACATGCAGCGCCCGAGGCCGAAGCTCTCGATAATACGGCTTACGGGATCACGAATATCGATATAGGGAAAAGCTTCGCGCGCCAGCGTGCCCGCGCCACTGATCTTGACGGTGACGTTAGCGTACTCGGCCAGGGCCAACAGGTTTGGCAGCTCGGCCCAGCCGTCCTCTGGCGTCGGAGGGTGGAACGGCTGAACGAGGCCCATATGGTCGACCACCATGGAGACGTCGGGGAATCGCCTAGCGAGCTCTGCAACTTTCTCGTGCCGCTGGGTGCAGTAGACGTTGACCGGAACATCGTGACGTCGGGCCGCTTCGAGCAGGCGGGCGATCCCGGCCTCACCGGCGTCATCAGAAATGCCGTGGGCAAGCAGCAGGCGAATTCCGACGGTGCCATCCTTTGCGGCCCAGTCAGCGATCTTATCGCTGATCGCAGGGTCCGCAGTATCGAAAGGCGAAACCAGCCCGAACCGACCGGGATGTGCGGCACCCACCTCAAGGGCAAAACTCGGGTCGTAGCGGTACATGGTGTAGGCCGAGACGAGGATCGCGCCGTCTACGCTCACTGCGTCCATCGCGGCCACCATCTCCTCGCCATTGGCCGAGGGCGGTCCGGTGAGCACGGCCGCCCAGGGCCGGCCCGGACGGTCGGTTTCATAAGCGTGCACTTGCGCGTCAATGACCGGTGTTTGATTTTCTGACATGGCGTCTTCTCCCCTGCCGGGACTATAGCGCGAGCAGCCCCGGCTTATTCAACTTTGCACGCTCACCAGCTCAGCTTATGCTTTGGGTATGCCGAATATTTCCGCAACACGGGACTCATCACAGTGACGAAACATATTGGAACCTGGGCGCTTGTTCGCGTTGAAGCTGTCGACGCAAATGGTGACCGCACCACGCCGCCGTATGGCCGCGGCAATTTCATTGGGCGCGTGGTGCTGACCGAGGAAGGTCGTTTGTCCGCCGCGATAACGGATGCAAGGCTCGAAATTCCCGACGGCGAGACGCGGGACTACTCTTGCTACACCGGGCTTTACACGTTCGACGGCAAAACGCTCATCACCAAGGTGGACGCCTGCTCTGACCCCGCCCGCATGGAGACAGAGCAAATCCGCGACGTGACCTTCGAAGATGGCCTGATGGTTCTGCGCCCCCCAATGCAAGCTTACGGCGACAAACCGGCCGAGCGACGCACCTTGTGGTGGGAAAAACTTTCAGACGTCTGATGGGCTAAACAAGCAGTTCAGACACACAAAACGGGCCGCCCCGATATGGAAAGGAGCGGCCCGTTAGCTTTGGGACTTATTATCGTCTGACGCGGGTCAGGCGGCAATCAGTCTAGCTAGCGGTGCAACCCGCACAACTTGTTGCCGAACGGATCAAGTAGGTACGCGAGATAGACCTGGCCTGCCGCGCCCTCGCGCCAGCCTGGCAGGTCTTCGCAGGTCGTGCCGCCATTGGCGACACCTGCGGCGTGCCATGCATCTGCCATTTCAGGGTTTACGCAGGTGAAGCCAATCGTGCCCCCATTCGCACCCGTCGTTGCTTCGCCATCAATCGGCACTGAGACAGCAAATACGCCGGTGGGCGCGCGATAGAAGAGCCGGCCCTTTGGATCGATCGTACCTTCCGACACGCCGATGGCAGCAAAGGTCGCGTCGTAGAATTTCTTCGAAACGGAAAGATCATCTCCGCCGATCATAATGTGTGAGAACATTGTCTCTTCCTCCTCCACATACCGTGGCAATTATTTGGTTTCCACAGCCCCGAGAGAGGCTGCAACTCACTGCTCTGGCAACCTAGCACTCCACGGTGTTTCGGTCGATTTCCCGGTGTCTTTGGCTGGAGGTCTGTTCATGATTTTACGACTGGCGGCGCCATTCGTTGTCCGCCTGAAGTCCTGACCGGACTTCAGCCTACGCGGCCTGTAAGTGCACAGGCGCCTGAGAAATCGCTGTTTGCTTGATCGTCGTCGAAGAGGTTCGAGGGTTGTAGCGGACCTGGACAATCTTCTTGCCGCCAGCGTGCAAATAGGATTCCACGTCAAGATTATGCCGGTTGCGGCCCCAGTCTTCGCCGGTCACGAAAATATCGGCTTTCACTGCCTTACAACCCGTAACGTATTCGAGCTCATAGTAGGGGCGCACTATGTCGACGCACCGCAATGCTTCGAGCATTTCAACCCGTTGATCCAGCGGAATAACAGGGACATTGGGCTTATAGCGATTAACGACGTCATCGGAGGCCACACCAACGGCAACCACGTCACCCAGACTTCGACAGTGGTTCAGCAGAGCCAAATGCCCCACATGGAGCAAATCAAAGGTGCCAACGGTATAAATAACCATAAATATTTATGATCCTGGTTCGATTAATAATAATATATAAGCTTAATAATTATAAATAGATACGTACCCTGCAGGAAATAAAATGAAATCAAATATCGAAAATCCGAAAAAAACGCAAAATGGCCTAATTATTTCCTACGCATGGGACATTCCAAATATTTGTTCTTTAGCCGGACTTTTAAGTACGGTTATTGCAATTTACTTCATTATTTTGGGTGTATATCCGGCTGCAATGATCGCAATGATCTGGGCTGTGGCCTTTGACTGGGCCGACGGACTGATTGCACGCCGGATGAAGGGACGATCCGGTTCAGACGGTCAGTTCGGCGGCCAGCTCGATGTTTTGATCGATATCGTGAGCTACGGCGTCACGCCTGCCCTCCTGCTGATGAGCTACGGAAAATTTGACCCGGTTTTCCTGCCGGGAGCATTTTTAATGCTTGCCGCAGGCGCCATAAGGTTGAGCTATTTCAGCACCTTTGGCCTCGCCGACGGCTCGAAGTACACCGGGCTAGCGATCGACAACAACAGTATCGCCCTGGTCTTCCTGTTTCTGTTTGAAGGTCTGTTTGGTCCGGATGTATTTGCGATCATTCTCTATGCGGCCGGGCTCGGACTTGCAGCCCTGAATGTGTCTCAGATCTCAACGCCCAAGCTTTCGGGAAAACCCATCAATGTGGTCCGTCTGGCGACCTATACACTCGCCATAACCGCGATCTACGGCTGGAAACTTCTGTAGTTCATCGCGAACGACCAGCGGGCCGTTTACGCGTCAACTCGGGCCGGACCTGCCTACATGATGGAATTCAGTGGCGACTCTCAGGTATTTTTCTCGAGTGCCTTAGAACGCGAGGGAATGAGACATGCCTGTTTCAGGACCGGACTTCGAACAAACCATCGCCGATTTGACCGCACGCGTGAAGAATGTGGCCGAGGAACTCAAATCACGCGTGACCCAGACCGAGGAAATGCGCCGCGTTCCCGAGGAAAACCTCGCCCGGCTCAGTGAGGAAGGACTCCTGGGAGTCCTTCAATCTCGCCGAAACGGGGGTCATGAACTTTCAATGCGGGCGCATCTCGATGTCGTGTCCGCTGTTGCTGAAGGTTGTTCGGCCTCAGCCTGGGTGTTGGGGGTCATGCAGGTCCATAGCTGGCTATTGTCGCATTTCCCCACCGCCACGCAGGACGACGTCTACAAGGACGACCCCAACGCCATGGTCTCCGCCGTCCTCACCCCGAAAGGCAAGGCGGTACGTCAGTCCGACGGCACTCATGTTCTGAACGGGTTCTGGCCTTTCGGGTCAGGCTGCCAGTTATCAAACTGGCTGCTCCTTGGCGCCGAAGTTGTCGACGAGAATGACGAGCATCTGGATCTTGCGGATTTCCTCATCCCCACCAGCGAGGTGGGCATCAAGGATGACTGGTATGTCGCCGGCCTCCAGGGAACGGGAAGCTGCTCCCTGGCCGTGGAAAACCTCCAAATCCCGGCCCACAGATACCTGTCGCTGATCGGCCTCCTCAACCGCAACATGCCCGGACTGGCGTCCGGCGAGCTTGGCTGGATCCATCGCGGTGAAGCGTTGCCGTTGCTGGCTTTGGCGCTTTGCGGCGGCGTCATCGGGTTCGGCCGCATGGCGATTAAGCAGTTCCGTACGAACATCGAAGACAAAAAGGTCGCCTACACCGAACACACCCAGACCGAATGGTCGTCGACGCATATTACCTACGCCACGGCGGCTTCAACCATCGACGCGCGAGAGTTGCTACTCTACCGCGCGGCAGATGAGATCGACAGGCTTGCGCGAAACAATGAAGCGATGACCATCGAGATGCGCGGCCGCATGCGGATGGATTGCTCCCATGGGACACGCATGATCCTGGAAGGTGCCAACAAGCTCTTCCTTTCGAGTGGCGGATCGGGCCTGTCTCTGAGTAATCCGATGCAGCAAATCGCACGGGATCTACACGCCATAAACATGCATGGACTGCTTATGCTGGAGCCCAGCGCAGAACTCTAAGGACGGACCTTGCTAGGCCTGGAGCCGAACACGATCATCATCTAAAATTTCGGTGATCTTGTTAATATCGAACCCAATTTTGAATTTGGGGGCTTTGCCTGAACTTCCAAAGCACCGACCCGAACTCAAAGTCAGCACACGACCGCACAGCCGATCACACAGGAGACGCACCCCAATGGCAGACGTAACAATCGATCGCGAGGCGATGGGAAAATTAGCTGGCGCGCTGGCTTTCATTTGCGGGGCTGATCACCCAACGACACAGGCTCTCAAGGCCGCCTCGGAAAGTGGCTCCAAACAGGAGATCGCAAAGGCGCGGAAACTGTTTCTGGGCCTGAAACCGGGCGACCGACAGGCTGCGATGTCCATGCTCGCTGACTAGCACCGTCGCGCCGTCACGGGCCCAGGCACGTGGCCAGGGCCCTTTGGCGACTAATCTACTTTGCAGGCCGAGGCGTCCATTTCGACGAGGAATTCCGGCCGGGCCAGACCGGAAACCGCCAGATAGGTCGAGGCTGGCTTCTGGCCACCCAGGAACTCCTGACGTCCTTCGCTGACCATGAACACATCAGAAGCCTGAAGCGAAAACACGTTCAGACGCACCAGGTCTTCGACGCCCATATTTGCCGATTTGAGAACCTCAATCACGTTCAGCCAGATCCGCCGGTGCTGAGCTTCAAACCCGATTTCAACGGTCTTTTCCGGGGTGATGCCAACGACGCCAGCAGTATGCAACGTGCGGGCCCCGGCAGGGACTTCGATGCCGTGGCTGTAATAGGCAACGGGGGCGGCAATGGTCTCGGGATTATGTGCAGTCAACATAGCTTTTCTCTTACACGTCTAATTGTTTCAACAAGACGGCGCGCTCACGCGTCGCCGTCTGAAAAACTATGACATGCAAAGAAGCCCGCGTGGAAACCGCCTAATTCCGCTCGACCACGTCCTCTCCTTCGAAGCGCACGTAGTCATCGCCCGACCCAAAGTTTTCGCCCGGTGCCAGCAGCCCCGCGCCCGGGATGTGATTGACCTCGAGGCGGATGCCGTCCGGGTCCTCAAAAAGCACGTAATAGTAGCCCGGGGCCCAGTCGCGCTCTTCGGGGCTGCGCACGATGGTGCCGCCGAGTTCAGCCACCAGCCCCGCTGTTTTATCGACATCCTCCCGGGACCGGGCGCGCAGGCACAAATGGTGCAGACCAACCCGGTACTGTTCAAACCGCTCGCCTTCAAATTCGGGGTCACATTTTCGTACACCAATCGCCGTGCGCGCGCCCACGTGGTAGCAAAAATCCGGCCCGTCATGGACACGGGTCATCCTAAAAGCCGGCAACAGGCGCGAATAGAAGGCGCGGGCCTTATCGAACTGACTGACCGTCAGGATCACATGGGCCATGCCGTTGATATCGATCGAGGGGTCTTCCGGGGTCATGTGGTGCTCATGTTATTGTCATCGCGCTGCCCAGCGCTTTCACCGCATCTGCACGGCCGGGTGACGGTGGGATATTCAGACCCCGCTCGCAAGCCGGGCGGGCCCGCAACTGGTCCATCCAGCGTTCGAGATGCGGCAGGCCTTCGGAGGGTACCCGCGCCCAGCGATGACTGCGAATCCAGGACCAGTTCGAAATATCGGCAATCGAAAATTCCGCGGCCAGCCATTGCCGATCCGCCAGTCGCGTATCGAGAACCGCATAGAGCCGGCGGGTCTCGTTGTGATAGCGCGTGCGGGCGGCGGGCACATCCACGGGGAAATAGCGCTCGAAGGTCACGGCCTGTCCCTGCATCGGGCCAATGCCGCTGGCCTGAAACATCACCCATTGCATCACATCGTGGCGCGCCGGGCCGTCGGCTGGCAGAAGTCGTCCCGTCTTTTCGGCCAGGTAGACCAGAATGGCGTTTGAATCGAATACCGTCAGGCCGTCTGCCTCATGATCGACAATGACCGGAATCCGACCGTTCGGGTTCATCTCAAGAAATTCCGGTTTGTGCTGATCACCCGCCGCCAAATCGACATGTTTCACCACATAGTCCAGCGCCAACTCCTCGAGCATCATCGCCGCTTTCCAGCCATTGGGCGTGGGCGAGGTGTACAGGTCGATCATGTGAGGAACTCCGTAAGACGCGCGCGGGATCGTCAGACTATCACAGGCATGCTGGTCAGGCCGCGGAACCGCGCGCGGCCGCCCCGGGAGATGGGGCCGGCGCGTTCGATATTCGGAAAAGTCGCGACCAGCTTGCCAATCGCAATCGTGCCTTCCATGCGGGCCAGCGGCGCGGCGATGCAAGCGTGTATACCCGCGGCAAAGGCCAGATGCTTGTTGGGCGTCCGGGTAATATCGAACCGGCCCGGATCGTCAAATGCCTCAGGGTCATGATTGGCCCCGCCGATGCTGGTCAGCACCTGGGTACCCGGTTCGAGCGTGATCCCGGCAACCTCGAAGGGTTCGGCGATCCCGCGATTGCCAATCTGCAACGGGCTGTCAAAACGCAGCATTTCCTCGATGGCAGAGCCGAGCAGAGACGGATCATCCTGCAACAATTTCAGCTGATCGGGATTGTCGAACAACGCCATCATCCCGTTGCCGATCAGATTGGTCGTGGTCTCGTGGCCACCATTGAGCAACAGGATGCAATTTTGTACCAACTCTTCGGCGGTCAGTGGGTCATCCTCGGATTCCTGAGAATCTATCAGGTCTTCAAGAATATCGCCGGCGCGAACGCCCTTGGCCATATCGCGCCTTTTCTCGTCCAACAGGTCGAACAAAAAACCCGAGAAATCGACAACAGCGTGGTTGCCTTCCTCGATCATTTTGGGGGTCGCCGTCGGCTCGAGCGGCGTCAGGATCAGGCGCGACCATTCCTGCAGGGCGCCGCCATTTTCCGGCGCAATCCCCAGCATCGAGCAGATCACTTCGACGGGCAACGGATAGGCAAAATCCAGAACCAGGTCCATGCTCCCCTTTTCCTGACAATCGGCGACCAGCCCATCGACCAGATTGACCACCCGGTGTTCGAGCATCTTCAGCGCGCGTGGCGTAAAGGCATGGCGGAGCAGGTTGCGAATACGGGTGTGATAGGGCGGATCGCTGAACAGCATCGACGTCGTGTGCTGCTCGAGCAATGGCCCCTGCCCGTATTTCTTCGTGAACATTTCGGTCTTGTCCGAGGTCATGCCCTTGGTCCGGTAAACCCGACGCACATCCTCGTAGCGGGTCAGATAGACCGAGCCGTCTGCATTGGTGTGCACCGGCTCGAGCTCACGGAGCGCGTTGTAATAGGGGTACGGGCTTTCATAGAAAGCCGGCGGCGGCGCAAAAATATTGAAACCGCCCACCAGCTTGTCCGGGGACTCGATCACAGCAGAAGATTGGGGCATGGGCCGCTCACTCTCGTTGGGTCGTGTACCCCAATCTAGCAAGACCCCCGGCCGTTTCCCACCCTTCTGCGAGGTTTCACGGCGGGGCGGCGGCTGTTACATCTTGGTCGCGCGCAAATTTCATCGACCGGGAACAGGTTTCATGGGTGAGTTTTCAATCGGGCAATCCGTCACGCGGCTCGAAGATCCACGCTTGCTCACCGGCAAGGGCCGCTATCTCGATGACATCAACTATGACCGCCAGCTTTATGCGGTGATCCTGCGCTCACCCCACGCCCATGCAGATATCGTGTCGATCAACACAGATGCCGCAAAGGTTGCGCCCGGCGTACACGCGGTGCTGACCGGGCAGGATTACCGGGATGACGACATGGGCGTGGTGCCGTGTATGGGCAATTATACCCGACGCGATGGCAGTCCGATGTACATCCCCGACCGTCCGGCATTGGCTGTGGGCCGGGTGCGGAACATCGGCTACCCGGTGGTTCTGGTCGTGGCCGACACGGAATCTGAGGCCCGGGACGCCAGCGAGCTGATCGACGTGGAATACAGCCCCCTGCCCGCCGTGACATCGTGCTACGAGGCCTTCAAGGACGGCGCACCACAGCTATATGATGACTGCCCAAACAACGAATCCTATTTCTACGAGGCCGGGGACAAGGCCGCTACGGACGCGGCCTTCGACAAGGCAGACCATTTTGTCAGCCAGCATCTCGTGATCAATCGGGTGACCGCCAACGCCATGGAAAACCGGGGCGTGATCGGCGATTTCAACCCCGGCGACGGGCGCTACACCTTGCGCTGTGGATTCCAGCGCCCCTGGCTGTTCCGCAAGAGCCTCGCCGACCAGGCCTTCAAGGTGCCAGAATCCAAAATTCGCCTGGTTACCGACGATATCGGCGGCAGCTACGGCCTGCGCGGCTCGATCTATCCCGAAATGGTGCTGATGCCCTGGGTGTCAAAGATCGTCGGGCGGCCGGTAAAATGGGTCGCGGACCGATCTGAAAGCCATCTCAGCGATGATGACGGGCGCGACAATATCGTCGATGCGTCCCTGGCTTTTGATGCGGACGGGACCTTCCAGGCCATCCGCATCCGCAGCTGGGGCAATCTGGGTGCTTATGTTTCCTATCGGGGTGCGGCCCCACCCGTGGTGCATATCGGCACCGCCATCGGCGTCTACACCACGCAGACCGCTCATGTGGAAATCTCCGGCATGCTGACCAACACCCACTGCACCTCTCCCTATCGTGGGGCGGGACGACCGGAATCCTCGTACATGATCGAACGTCTGGTGGAAATGGCCGCCGACGAGCTCGCCATGGATCCCGCAGAGCTGCGCCGCAAAAATATCATTCCGTCCTCGGCCATGCCCTACAAGACGCCCCTGACCTATACCTATGATTGCGGTGAGTTCGAGCAGAACCTCGATATCGCCATGGAGATGGCTGACTGGACGGGCTTCCCGGAGCGCCGCAAAGAATCCGAGGCCCGGGGCAAGCTGCGCGGCATCGGCATGTCCAACACGCTGGAGTGGGCCGCGGACAACACGACGGAAACCGCCGAATTCCGGTTCGACCCGACCGGCGATCTCACCTTCGTCGCCTCAACCATCAGCCACGGCCAGGGGCACGCGACCACCCAGACCCAGATCATGGTGGATCTGCTCGGGGTCGATCCGGAACGGGTGAACATCCTGCAAGGCGACACAGATGTCTCGGCCTTCGGCATGGGGACGGGGGGCTCTCGCTCGACCATCATGACCGGCAGCGCGATGACGCTTGCCGCGACGAAAATCATCACCAAGGGCAAGAAGCTCGCCGCGCATCTGTTGGAAGCCTCCGAGGCCGATATCGAGTTCGCCGAGGGCAAGTTTACCGTGGCGGGCACCGATCGTGTGCTGACCACCCACGAGATCGCGGTAGCCGCCTACAAGGATGGCAATCTGCCCGAGGATATGGAGCCCGGCCTTTATGAGACCGGCACCTATAACTCGAAAACCGGTAACTTCCCGAACGGCTGTCACATCTGCGAAGTCGAGATAGATCCCGATACCGGCGTGACCGAGATGGTGAATTACTGCGTTGTCGATGATGTGGGCACGATTATCAACCCGATGCTGGTGCGCGGGCAGATCATGGGCGGCATCGCCCAGGGCATGGGTCAGGTCCTCATGGAGGATAAAACCTACGATCCCAAAACTGGCCAGCTCATCGCCGGCTCCTTCATGGATTACTGCATGCCCCGCGCGGATGGTTTCTGCGATGTAAAATTCGAGGAGAACGAGGTTCCCACAGCGACCAACCCGCTGGGTGTCAAAGGCGCGGGGGAAGCCGGAACGGTGGGGTCGCTATCAGCGGGCACGAACGCAATTGTGGACGCGCTCTCGCAGTTCGGCATCCGCCACCTCGACACGCCATGTACACCGTTCAAGGTCTGGAAGGCGATCCACGACGCGACGGCAACCTAAAACAACTCCCCCTGCTTCGGTGCCATGGCCGCAGGGGAAACCTCGTCGAGCAGTTCCGGGCCGTCATTGCGGACATTACTGACCGCCGGTCCGACCGGGCGGACAATCAGCGCATCATCCGGCGCGGGCACCATCAGGGACGCCGCGCGGTCCTGATCTTCGCGGCTTTCCTGGCCGTCCCCCAGCCACGCATCAAAATAATCCGGGGTGAGCAACACCGGCATGCGGTGGTGGTAAGGCTTGAGGGTTTCGTTGGCCGTCGTGGTGAAGATGGTACAGGTCTGCAGCTCACCCCCGTCAGGGCTGTGCCAGGCTTCCCACAACCCACCGAAAGTGATCAGGCCCGCGTCCGGGCTTGAGATCCAGACCGGCTGTTTCGGGCCGGTGCCTGTGCTGGTCCACTCGAAGAAGCCGCTGGCCGGGATCAGGCAGCGGCGGCGCTTGAAGGCATTTTTAAAAGATGGTTTTTCGGCGATGGTTTCCGACCGCGCGTTGGTCATCTTCGCGCCGATCGCCGGGTCCTTGGCCCAGGGCGGGATCAGGCCCCACTGAAAACCGGTGGCCTCGCGGTCGCCCCCATTGCCGCCCGCATTTCCCTCACTGGCCGCCCGGATCACCACGATGATCGCCTGGGTCGGCGCGATATTGTAGCGCGGTATCAAATTGAGGGCCGGGCCCACCATGCTGTAAGCGGCGTGCAGCTCCGCCCAGGTGTGAAACAATCCGTACCGGCCGCACATGGGTGAACCCTAGAGCGGCCAGAAGAACATGATCAGCGGGATCGAGATCGCGACGATGATGATCTCCAGCGGCAGGCCCATGCGCCAGTAATCCCCGAACTTGTAGCCCCCCGGCCCCATCACCAGCACGTTGTTCTGATGTCCTATAGGCGTGAGGAAAGCACAGGAAGCGCCGATGGCCACCGCCATCAGGAACGGATCCGCATTCAGGCCGAGGCTGCCCGCGATCGCCACAGAAATTGGCGCCATGACGATCGCCGTGGCCGCGTTGTTCATCAGATCCGACAGGGTCATGGTTACCACGAGTACGATGCCCAGAATGGCAAAAGACGGAATCGAACCGGCCAGCCCGACAATGCTTTCGGCGATCAGCTGGGTCCCCCCGGTGGATTGCAACGCATCCCCCAGCGGGATCATCGCCCCCAACAGAACGATCACCGGCCACTCGATGGTCTCATAGGCCTCCCGCGGGGAAATCCGCTCAAGCAGGACCAGCGCCACCACGGCCCCGGCAAAAGCGATATGCACTGGCGCCCAGCCTATCACGGTGGCCAGAACCGAGGCCGCAAAGACGAGCACCGGGATCAGTACTTTGCCCCCGCGCCCAATATTGAGGTTCCGGGTCGCAAGCGGCAGACAGCCCATCTCCGCCAGCGCGTCGGGAAGCTCGCTTTCTTCGCCCTGGAGCAGCAGCACGTCCCCGGCGCGGAAGCGCACCCGCGCGATCCGCTCCTGGATCGGCACCCCTTCCCGGGCCAGCGCTAGCAGCGCGACACCGAAGTGGCGGCGCAGGCGCAAATTCATGGCGCTCCGCCCCTCGATCCGCGAGCTCGGCTGGACGACGGCTTCGACGATTCCGACCTGATCAGAACGGATCTTGTCGGTGTCAGGGTGATCGCTACCGGTCAGCGTCAGGCCAGCTTTTTTGACCAACTCATCAATCGTGGCCGGGTCGACGCGCAGCAGCAGGATATCTCCGGCCCGCAGATATTCGCTGGTGATCCGCATCAGGCGGCGGGTTTCGTCGCGCAGCAGGCCGACCACGATGCTGCGGTCTTCATCGAGCTGCTCGAGCTCGTGTACCTTGCGGCCGACATATTCAGAATCATCGTTCAGCCGGGCTTCGACAACATAACTGTCGAGGTCGAACATCTCTTCGGCCGACCGCCGGCTCGTGCGATCCGAGGGAATCAGCCGCCAGCCAATCAGCAGCACAAACGCCAGCCCGATCACGGCAATCGGCAATCCAACAAAGGCGAAGTCGAACATCCCGAAAGGCGTGCCGGTCACATCGGCGCGGTAGGTCGCGATGATGATATTCGGGGGTGTGCCAATCAGGGTCACCAGCCCGCCCAGAATGGTCGCGAAGGACAGCGGCATCAGCACCGCCGAGGGTCGGTCCGAAAGCCGTAGGGCCAGGGGCATCAGGAGTGCCAGCGCGCCAACATTGTTCATGAAGGCAGATAGCAGCGCTCCAAGACCGGACAGGGCCACCATCTGGCTGCCCTGCCCCTTGGCAAAGCGCACCACAGCGGTCGCGAAAATAGAAATCACCCCGGAAACCTGAAGGGTACGGCTGATCACCAGAACCGTGGCCACGGTGATCACAGCAGGATGGCCGAACCCGCCAAACGCCGCATCGGTCGGCACCACGCCCCCCAAAACGGCGACAATCAACGCGGTAAACGCCACCACGTCGTAACGCCACCGCCCCCACATGAAGAAGACGAGCGAGAGACCCAGAATGGCAAAAATGGTGATTTGTTCAGTGGTCATGCCAACCGTTTTAGCATGAGAGGGTGAATCGCTGTGAGACCGCCCTCACCCTAAGCCTAACGAAGGGCGAGGGCGCAACCTCATACTTCGTCAGACGCAGCATGAGGTTGCATTAAAGCCGGTGCGTCCGAGCGGAATGGCCTACTCGAACGCCTCTTCCCAGGTGCCCTGGGTTGCGGCTTTGGAATATTCGGTGGAGCGGTTTTCGAAGAAGTTGGCGTGCTCGACCCCGTTGAGCATCTCTTCCATCCACGGCAGCGGGTTCTGCTCGATCCGATAGACCGGCTGCAGGCCAAGCTGGGAGAGACGGCGATCGGCGATGTAGCGGATATACGCCTTCACTTCCTTGCCTTCGAGGCCTTCGATGGACCCCATCTCGAACGCCAGGTCGATGAAGGCATCCTCGTGGTTGAGCACGGTTTCGCAGGCGACATAAAGCTCGCGCTTGAAATCCTCGTCCCAGATTTCCGGGTTCTCGTTGATGAAGGTGCGGAACAGCTTGATGATCGAGGCCGTGTGCAGGCTTTCGTCGCGCACCGACCAGGTGACGATCTGGCCCATGCCCTTCATTTTGTTGTGACGCGGGAAGTTCATCAGGATCGCGAAGGAGGCAAACAGCTGCAGCCCTTCGGTGAACGCGCCGAACATCGCCAGGGTCATGGCGATGTCACGGTTGGTCGCGACTCCAAACTTCTGCATGTAGTCGTACTTGTCCTTCATCTGCTGATATTTCAGGAAGGCCGAGTACTCGGTCTCGGGCATACCGATCGTGTCGAGCAGATGGGAATAGGCCGAGATATGCACCGTCTCGATATTCGAGAAAGCGGCCAGCATCATCTGCACTTCGGTGGGTTTAAACACCTGCGAATAATGCTTCATGTAGCAGTTGTTCACTTCCACATCGGCCTGGGTGAAGAAGCGGAAAATATGGGTCAACAGGTTGCGCTCGCCATTGCTGAGGACGCCGTGCCAGTCCTTGACGTCATCAGCCAGGGGCACCTCTTCGGGTAGCCAGTGAACACGCTGCTGCATCAACCAGGCGTCATAGGCCCAGGGGTAGCTGAATGGCTTGTACTGGACGCGCTCTTCTAGCAGGGACATCGAACTTTCCTCTTCCTCTGACAAACCGCCCCGGTACCGTTCGGTCCGGGGCGTTGTTACTTCAAAATTTGTGTGCCCGGCCTACTGACAGGCGAGGCATTCCTCGTAGTCGTTGCGGCTGGCCGCGGCGCGATCAGCTTCCTCGTCGCCGGTCACCGGCACCAGAGAGCCGACACTTTCGGAGCGCTGCAGCGATTTCGAGCGGCAGTAATAGAGGCTCTTCACGCCCTTCTTCCAGGCCTGGAAATGGATCTGGTGCAGATCGCGTTTTTCCACGTCGGCGGCCAGGAACACGTTCAAGGACTGGGACTGGCAAATATATTCCGAGCGATCGGCGGCCAGGTCGATCACCCAGCGCTGATCGATTTCAAAGGCGGTCTTGAAAACATCCTTCTCATCATCACTCAGGAAATCGAGATGCTGAACCGAGCCTTCGCTGGTCACGATCGACGACCAGACCTCATCCGTGTCCTTCCCTTTTTCAGCAAGAAGCTTTTTCAGGGCCTTGGAGCGAACATTGAACGAGCCCGACAGGGTTTTGTGGGTGAAGCTGTTGGCTGCAATCGGCTCGATCCCCGGTGACGCACCGCCACAGATGATCGAGATCGACGCGGTCGGCGCGACGGCCATCTTGTTGGAAAAGCGCTCCATGATGCCGTAATCCTGAGCATCGAGGCAGGCGCCCCGTTCCTCGGCGAGCAACACGGACGCCGCATCGGCCTGGGTGCGAATGTGCTTGAACATCTTCTTGTTCCAGGCTTTCGCGACAGCAGATTCGAACGGCACCCTCTGGTCCTGCAAGAACGAATGCAGTCCCATGATTCCGAGCCCAACCGAACGTTCACGAGCCGCGGAATACTTGGCCTTGTCGAAGGTGCTCTCAGCGTTATCGATAAAGTCCTGCAACACATTGTCGAGGAAACGCATCACGTCCTCGATGAAGGTCGGATGGTCCTTCCATACGAGGAAGTTCTCGACATTGAGCGAGGAGAGACAGCACACCGCCGTGCGATCATTGCCCAGATGGTCCAGGCCGGTCGGCAGGGTGATCTCCGAACACAGGTTCGATGTTTTGACGGTCAGGCCGGCGAGCTTCTGATGCTCGGAGATCTGACTGTTCACCGTGTCGGAATAGATAATATAGGGCTCGCCGGTCTCGATCCGTGCGGTCAGCAGACGGATCCAGAGGCTGCGCGCCTTGACCGTGGCAATAGGTGCACGATCCTTCGGGCTGACCAGAGCCCACTCTTCATCGGCCTCAACAGCCCGCATGAAGGCATCGGACACCAGCACACCGTGGTGCAGGTTTTGCGCCTTGCGGTTCGGATCGCCACCGGTCGGGCGGCGGATCTCGATGAATTCTTCGATTTCAGGATGATCGATCGGCAGGTAAACCGCCGCCGAGCCACGGCGCAGGGAACCCTGGCTGATCGCCAGCGTGAGTGAATCCATCACCCGGATGAACGGCACAACTCCGGAGGTCTTGCCGTTATGGCCAACCTGCTCGCCGATCGAGCGCAAATTGCCCCAATAGCTGCCAATCCCGCCGCCGCGTGATGCCAGCCACACATTCTCGTTCCACAGATCAACAATGCCTTCGAGGGAATCTGAGGCTTCATTGAGGAAACAGGAGATCGGCAGGCCGCGTTCCGTGCCGCCATTCGAGAGCACCGGGGTCGCAGGCATGAACCAGAGCTGGGAAATATAATCGTAGATACGCTGGGCGTGGGCGGAATCATCGGCGTAGTGGCAGGCAACACGGGCGAACAGTTTCTGTGGCGAACCCTTTTCATGGTTGAGCAGATAACGGTCTTCGAGGGTCTCCCGGCCAAAAGCGGTCAGCAATGCGTCACGGGAGGGGTCGATCTCAATTCGCACCCGATCAGTCTGGTAGATATTGCCGGTCTCAGCATCCTGGCCAACCAGATCGTTATCCACATCCTGAGTCGCGACGGAATCGACGGATTCAGCAATTTCAGGTTCGATTTCGAGTGTTTCAAACAAATTCAGATCTTCCGTTTCATTAGCTTTGCGCGATTTGTCCACAGCGCCGTTCTCAGCCGAAATTCCAGCAGAACCGTCCATTACTAAGCCCCCTCACAAACAAATTCCCAGGTCCTCCACACCCTGTGGACGGTTTTCGAAGGGAAAACGCATCAAATCCACAACATCTGGAGACGTGACGACAAGTTAACACCAAATGTTGGAAGTCTGTCACCGTGAACAATAAGGGAACATTGTAATCTTTAGGGGCTTTGAGTCAACGCAGCGGAGCGGAATAAGGTCGTAATTCCCGGGAACGTGACGAGTCGCGCGCGCACAGGATTTTCACCTTTGTGCCCGTTTTGTGCCCCAAAACCCTAAATCTAGTGGTCGGCCCAAAAGCGACTCGGGAATTTAGCGGCGAACGAAAGGTGATCACGTTTTTTTGGCTGAAAACAGGCTTTTTGTTGTCTCAGCATCCTTCGAGACGCTCGCGTTGCTCGCTCCTCAGGATGAGGTCCAGGCGAAAAATTTCACACCCTTCATCATAAGTAGACGCACACCCTCATCCTGAGGAGCCGGTGAAACCGGCGTCTCGAAGGATGCTGAGGCAGCCCTCTAAAGCAAATCTTCCAGGGTGCGCTGCTGCTCTGGCTTAAATCCGACCAGCACGCCCGCTCCGGTCTCGATGACCGGGCGCTTTATTAAGGTCGGGTTATCGACCATCAACTGCAAGGCAATATCCTCGGTCACGTTCTCACGGATGACCTCATCAAGGCCTCGCCAGTTGGTGCTACCGCGGTTCAGCAAGGCTTCCCAGCCAACTTCCATCGCCCATTCGGTCAGCTTGTCGTGGTCGACACCATCGGCACGCACATCGAGAAAACGATGCGCAGCTTCGCGACGCTCCAGCCATTTCAGGGATTTGCGCGTGGTGTCGCAACTCTTCAGGCCGTAGACAGTCAACATGGTGGCACCCTTTCAATAGGCTTTGGCGCGCATGGTTGCGCGCTACTCTTATGCTTGCCGTTGGCGATATATGCAATTCCGAGTCCGAGACAAGCGATCTCCATGACAAGCATAACACCCTCTTCTGTCAGACCCCCGGCAGGCCGCCGCAACATCAACCGCATATTCGAGAAAGATCACCGGGTCGTTGTAGGTAAACGCCACGGACCGGCAGCCATGGGTCACGGCGACCTTGGCAATCGCCTCGGGCATCGCCTGATCGGTGAGCAGGTCGAACTCCCGACTCTTCGAGATATCCCAGTTCTGACAGAACTTGCAGGTCAGGTTGCAGCCCGCCGTCCCAAAACTGAGCACCGGCGTGCCCGGCAGGAAATGATTGAGGGGCTTCTTCTCGATGGGGTCGATGTAATAGCCGCTCGAGCGGCCATAGGTGGTGAGCACAATCTGATCGTCGGTCCGGGCACGCACGAAACACAACCCGCGCTGGCCCTCGTTGAGTTTGCACAATCGCGGGCACAGATCGCACTGGATGCACCCGTCCTCCAGGGCGTGCCAGTAGCGCCCGGGGAAACCGGACACGTCTTCCGGGATTGTGCCGGGGTTTTGATCAGCTTCGGTCATATTCGCTGAAAGAATAGCAGAGGAATCGTCGCCGGGGGCTTGGTTTGCACCGCCCAGGTCGCATATCATCGTGTAGAATTAATTCCTTCACGCTCCAGCCTCGAAAAGGGTGTCCCATGGGCCAGTTCGGCATCGGTCAATCCGTCACGCGTATCGAAGACCTCCGCCTGCTCACCGGCAGCGGCAAATATACCGACGACGTTCAACTCGAGAATGAGAGCAAGGCCTTTGTGCTGCGCTCCCCCCACGCCCATGCTGAGATCAAGGGCATGGATATCGCCGCCGCGAAGGCCGCGCCGGGGGTGTTGCTGGTCCTGACAGGCGATGATGTGAAAGCCGACGATCTGGGGGCCATGCCTTGCATGTTCCCGGTCACCAATCTCGACGGGTCGGCGCGGGGCGAAACCTACCGCCCGCTGCTCGCCCAGGAGAAGGTCCGTCATGTGGGCGAACCCGTCGCCTTTATCGTTGCCGATACCCCGGAGCAGGCCCGTGACGCCGCCGAGTTGATCGAAGTCGACTACAACGTGCTTCCGTCCACAACCGACACGTATGGCTCGTCCCTCGACGGAGTGGCGAGGATCCATGACGACGTCGTCAACAATGTTTGCTTCGACTGGGGCAAGGGACAGCAGGACGAGACCGAGGCAGCATTTGCCAAGGCCAACCATGTCACCACTCTGGAGCTAATCAACAACCGGATCGTGGTGAACGCCATGGAGCCCCGCGCGGCCATCGCCAATTATGACGCGGCCAGCGACCGGACGACCCTTTACACGTCATCGCAAGGCACCCACGGCATCCGCAATACGATCGCCGACAACATCCTGAAGATCGACAAGGAAAAGCTCCGGGTCGTCACCGGTGATGTGGGCGGCGGCTTCGGCATGAAGATTTTCACCCATCCCGAGCAGCCCCTCGCGGTCTGGGCCTCTCAGAAGGTTAAGCGCCCGGTGCGCTGGACGTCGGACCGCAGCGAAGGCTTCATGTCCGATATTCAGGGCCGTGACCACGTCACCAAGGCGGAGGTCGCCTGCGATGACAACGGCAAGTTCCTCGCCTTGCGGGTGACCACATACGCCAATCTCGGCGCTTATCTTTCCCATTTCGGCACCTTCATTCCGACCGAAGCCGGCACAGCCATGCTGAACGGCCTCTATGCCTTCCCGGCCGTCTGGGCCAACGTAAAGGGCATCCTGACCAACACGGTCCCGACCGATGCCTATCGCGGTGCCGGGCGTCCCGAAGCGATTTACTGCATTGAGCGCCTCGTCGATAAATGCGCTCGTGAGCTGGATTTGACCCCGGACGAGTTGCGCCGCCGTAACTTCATCCAGCCCGACCAGCTGCCCTACAACACCGCCTTCGGCGAGACCTATGACAGCGGCAACTTCACCGCCATCATGGAAGTCGGCATGGATCGCGCCGACTGGGCGGGCTTTGCGGCCCGCAAGGCCGACAGCGCCAAACGCGGCATGCTGCGCGGCATCGGCATGGCGACGTATGTAGAGAAATGCGGCGGCGGCAATGCGGAAGTCGCCGATGTCCGGATCGACCCGGAGAATGAAACCATCACTTTCTATATCGGCACCATGTCGAACGGTCAGGGCCACGACACGTCCTATAAGCAGATCATGTCCGACCGCCTGGGGATCGACACCGACCAGATGACGATGGTTCAGGGCGACAGCGACATCGTGCCGCCGGGACTGACCGGTGGTTCGCGTTCCGTCACGGTCGGCGGCGTGGCCGTCTCCAAGGCGTCAGAAGCCATCAAGGAGAAGGGCAAAGCGATTTCGGCCCATATGATGGAAACAGCCGAAGCCGATATCGAGTATTCGGACGGCACCTTCCGGGTGGCGGGCACCGACCGGTCCTTGTCGCTGTTCGAAGTGGCCAAGGCCGCACTGGACCCGGCCAACCTGCCCGAGGGCATGGAGCCTGGTCTCGACACCGAAGCCAGTCATCAACCCGATTCGCCGACCTTCCCGAATGGCTGTCATATCTGCGAAATGGAGATCGATCCGCAGACCGGCATTCCCGAGATCACACGCTACACGGTGGTCGATGATTTCGGAGACACCATCAACCCGATGCTGATCGCGGGCCAGGTCCATGGGGGCATCGTTCAGGGTGTCGGACAGGCCCTCCACGAACACACGGTCTATGATTCAGAATCGGGCCAACTGGTCTCGGGCTCGTTCATCGATTACCGCATGCCCCGCGCAGCCGACGTTCCCAACTTCGACTTCTCCATGCGAAATGAAAAGTGTACGACCAATCCACTCGGCATCAAGGGGACCGGCGAGGCCGGTGCCATCGGTGCTCCGGCGGCAACCATCAGTGCCATTGTCGACGCCTTGTCGGATGGGGGTGCGATTTGCGACGTGGACATGCCCGCCACACCGGATGTGATCTGGGCGTTCGCCAACCAGCAGATGGCCGCCGAATAGGCACCGTATGCCCGAACCGGGGAGAATCCCAATCGATACCGCAGCCCTGATACCCGCGGTGCGTGACATCGCCTATGCGGCGGGTGACGCCATCATGGTGGTCTATCGCACTGATTTTGGCAGCGAGCGCAAGGATGACGGCTCGCCCGTCACCCTGGCCGACACCGCCGCAGAGGCGATCATTCTTCCCGGCCTGCGCGCCCTGACGCCCGACATCCCTGTGGTTTCCGAGGAAGAACATGCCGAAGGCTCAAGCCCGACCGAGATCGGCGACCGGTTCTGGGTTGTCGATCCGCTGGACGGCACAAGGGAATTTCTCAAACGCAATGACGAGTTCACCGTCAATATCGGGCTGATCGAGAACAACATTCCGATTTTCGGTGTGCTCTTCGCCCCAGCCCTGAACCTGATGTATATGGGCACCCTGAATGGCGGCGCTACCCTAATCGAGGGAGACAAGCCCGAACGCCCGATCGCCTGCCGGGATGTTCCTGAAGACGGTCTGGATGTGCTGGTCAGCCGGTCCCACTCGATCAACGAAAGCCTGGAAGAATATCTGAAGGACGAAACCGTCCGGAACCGAATCCCCCAGGGCAGCGCCCTCAAATTCGGACGTCTGGCCGAAGGGGTGGCAGATATCTATCCGCGCTTCGGGCCGACCTGCGAATGGGACACCGGCGCGGGCCACGCCATCGTGCTGGCCGCCGGCGGGTCCCTGACCATGATGGACGGCAGCATTTTCAATTACGGAAAGACGCCGAAGTTCCTGAATCCGGGTTTTGTCGCTTTCGGGCGCCGGTAAAGAGCCCACCTACGCCTCCTTCGAGACGCCGCCTGCGGCGGCTCCTCAGAACAAGGGCCCGTCTCGAAGGATGTGAATATCCGCGCACCAACCAACTTCTGGACCGCTACTCATCAGTGCGGCATACAGACTGCATGACGGATCCCGCCAACATTCTGCCCGCGAGCGATGACAGCCTGTCGGACGCTGCGGCACGCCTGCGATCAGGCGGATTGGTCGCCTTTCCCACGGAGACCGTTTACGGGCTGGGGGCCGATGCGCGCGACGACCATGCAGTGGCACGTATTTTCGAAGCCAAGAACCGCCCGAGCTTCAACCCGCTCATCGTCCATGTACCTGATCTGGAAAGCGCCGCCACATTCGGCGAGATGGGCCCACGGGCCGAACAGCTTGCCCAGGCCTTCTGGCCCGGACCGCTGACATTCGTCGTACCCCGGCGCGCCGATTGCGGACTGTCCCTGCTGGTCAGCGCCGGGCTCGGCACTGTGGCCTTGCGCGCGCCGGCGCACCTGCTTGCACGCGATCTGCTAAAACGTTTCGGGAGTCCTATTGCAGCTCCCAGTGCCAATGCCGCAGGCGAAGTCAGCCCCACCCTGGCGGCCCATGTGGCGCAATCCCTAGGGGCGAAAGTCGATATCATTCTCGATGGCGGGGCCTGCGCGGTCGGCCTCGAATCCACCGTGATCGATTTATGCGGGGACCGTCCGGCCCTATTGCGGCACGGCGCGGTGACCCTAGAGCAGCTCGAAACCGTGCTGGGCAGAATCGATGACGCCACCCGCCCCGCAGAAGGCCAGGCGCCACGTTCGCCGGGACAACTCGCCCGACACTACGCGCCCTCCATCCCGGTCCGCATGAACGCCACCGAGGCTGCTGCCGATGAGGCACTTCTGGGGTTCGGGCCAGACACTCCGGATTGCACGCAAAACCTTAGCCCGTCCGGCGACCTGACAGAGGCCGCGGCAAACCTGTTTGCCGCCCTTCGCGCCCTGGATACGCCCGGCCACCGGGCCATCGCGGTAAAGCTTATCCCAGAAACAGGGCTCGGGCGGGCCATCAATGACCGGCTGCGCCGCGCGGCGGAAGAGCACAACCGGTGAGACACACCATCCAACGTGGTTGCCGCCTGAACGATCCCGGTCTAAATCTTGCCCTATGACCGAAATTGCCCAAACAGAATCAATCCCTCTCCCCGATGGTTTTCTGAACATTCTGGAAGCGATTGTCGGTGCTGCCGGGATGATCACCGATCCCGCGGATATGGAGGTCTATCTCGAAGAGCAGCGCGGGCTGTTCCGGGGTGTCACACCTTGCGTGGTCCGGCCTGCGTCCACCGAAGAAGTCTCGCAAGTCCTGACTGCCTGTTACGAAGCCGGGGTCGCGATTGTGCCCCAGGGCGGCAATACCGGACTGTGCGGTGGTGCGGTGGCCAGCAGTGAGATCATCGTCAGCCTGTCGCGCATGAACAATGTTCGGGCTGTCGACCCGGCAAACTTCACCATGACCGTGGATGCAGGCTGCGTCCTCGCCGACCTGCAGAACGTCGCCGATGATCACGACCGGCTCTTTCCGCTGAGTTTGGGCGCAGAAGGCTCCTGCCAGATCGGCGGCAATCTCTCGACCAATGCCGGCGGCACGGCGGTCGTTCGGTATGGCAATACCCGCGAGCTGACCCTGGGCCTCGAAGTGGTTCTGCCCGACGGGCGGATTTGGGACGGGCTGACCGGGTTGCGCAAAAACAACACCGGCTATGACCTCAAGCATCTGTTTATCGGCGCGGAAGGTTCCCTTGGGATCATCACCGGCGCGGTGGTCAAAATGTTCCCCAAGCCGCGCTCCCGTCAAACAGCGTTCATCGCACTGAAGGACCTCGACAGTGTGCTCGAAGTGCTCGGCCGTGCCCGCGAGGCCAGCGCCGATACCGTGTCAGGGTTCGAGCTCATCCCGCGCATCGCCATCGAGATTTCCGTGCGCCATATCGAGGGCGCCATCGATTTCCTCGACGACCCCCATGACTGGTGCGCGCTGATTGAATTTGAGAGTAGCGACGCGAGTTCCAATCTTGGCGAGGTCATGGAGAATTTCCTGGGAACCGCGCTTGAGGATGATTTGATCGTTGACGCGATCATCGCCCAATCGGAAACCCAGCGCCAACAGATGTGGTTTCTGCGTGAAGCCATGGTGCTGGCCCAGAAACCCGAAGGTGCGAGCATCAAGAACGATGTCTCGGTGCCTATCTCCTCGGTGCCCGAGTTTATCCGACAGGCCAACGCGGCTGTCACCAAGGCCTGCCCGGGTATCCGCCCGGTCGCTTTCGGGCATGTGGGCGACGGCAATGTGCACTACAACCTGACCCAGCCCGACGGCGCGGATGGAGTAGAATTCCTCGCCCGCTGGGACGAGATATGTCACCTGGTCCACGATATCGTGGACAGCATGCGCGGTAGTTTTTCCGCCGAACATGGCATCGGCAAAATCAAGGTCGCCAAGCTGGCCGAACATAAGGCCGGGGTCGAAATCGACATGATGCGATCCATCAAGACGATGCTGGACCCCAAGGGGTTGATGAACCCGGGCAAGGTTCTTTAAGAACCAGCTCACCCGGACAAGGAGAGTTAAATGTCGGACTACAACGCCCCCGTGCAGGACATGCAGTTCATTCTGGAAAATCTCTGCGACATGGACGGCCTTCGAGAATTGTCGGTCTTCAGCGAGACCACCAAAGATCTCGTCGAGGCGATTTTGACCGAATCTGCCCGGTTCACTCGTGACGTGGTCGCGCCGCTCAATCAAAGTGGCGATCAGCAAGGTTCCACCCTGAAGGACGGCGTCGTGACGACCCCGGACGGCTTCAAGGAAGCCTATGCGAGTTTCGTCGAGGGCGGCTGGAACGGCACGCCTTTTGAGCCCGAACATGGCGGCATGGGCCTGCCCTGGGTCATGACCACCGCGCTGCAGGAAATGTGGCAATCGGCCAACCTTGCCTGGTCACTGTGCCCGCTGCTGACCATTGGCGCGATCGAATCCGTGATCGCTCATGGCTCCGACGAATTAAAGGAAAAATTCCTGCGCCAGCTCGTCTTGGGCGAGTGGGCGGGCACCATGAACCTGACCGAACCCCAGGCGGGCACCGATCTGGGACTGCTCAAATCCCGCGCCGAGCGCGAGGGCAATCACTACCGAATCACAGGCACGAAAATTTACATCAGCTTCGGCGAGCAGGATTACACCGACAACATCATCCATTTGGTGCTCGCCCGCCTGCCCGATGCGCCTCCCGGGGTGAAAGGCATTAGCCTGTTCCTGGTCCCGAAATTTCTGGTCAATGACGACGGCTCACTCGGCGAACGAAACGACGCCTACGCCATCGGTCTCGAACACAAGCTGGGCATCCATGCCAGCCCAACCTGCACCATGTCCTATGGCGAGAACGGCGACGGCGCGATCGGTTACGTGATTGGCAAGGAACATGACGGCCTGCGCTGCATGTTCACGATGATGAACAATGCCCGCCTGAATGTGGGCCTGCAGGGGGTCGCCGTGGCCGAGCGGGCCTACCAGCATGCGGTGGCCTATGCGCGCGAACGCGTACAATCTGCACCGGTCGATGGCGGCAAGGACTCCGTCACGATCATCAACCATCCCGATGTGCGCCGGATGCTGATGTCCATGCGGTCCCAAACCGAGGCCATGCGCGCGCTCGCCTATTATACAAATTCGGCACTGGACCGCTCCCGCCATCACAACGATCCCGAGACCCGCGACTACAACCAACGCCGCACCGATTTGCTGACGCCGGTCGTGAAAGCCTGGTGTACCGATCTGGGGGTCGATATCGCATCGACCGGCGTGCAGATGCATGGCGGTATGGGCTTTGTCGAAGAAACCGGCGCCGCCCAGTACTATCGCGACGCACGTATTGCCCCGATTTATGAGGGCACGAACGGTATTCAGGCGATCGACCTTCTGGGCCGCAAGCTGATGCGCGACGGCGGAGCAGCGATGGAAGAGCTTCTCGAAGAGCTCGACGCGCTGCCGGATTCAGATGTTCCCGAGATCGCCGCCATCGTTGCCGAGCAGAAGAACGCCAACAAGGCATTGCGCCGGGCGACCGAATGGATGCTTGATCCCGCCAATAACGACGTGAATCGTAAATTCGCCGGCGCTAATGCGTTTCTGCATCTGGCCGGCACGGTTGTCGGCGGCTGGCTGATGACCCGTGCCGCGCTGGCCACTGCAAATGAAGCCAAGGGCGGGACGAGCCCGGAATTCCTCAATTCCAAGCGGATCACGGCGCGTTTCTATTCCGACCACATCCTGCCGCGCGCCAACATGCATCTGGAAACCATCACCCGCGGCGGGGATTCGGTGATGGCGCTGGCCGAGGACGATTTCTAAAAAAATATCTCCCCTGTGATGGACGTCATATCGGCGCGCGCTATTCCCGCGTACAAAGATTTCATTGCTCCCTTACCCAGGAAGCAAGCCTCCCCTCAGGGGCGGTGGCTAGAACTTCCAGCCACCGCCCCGACCCCCCCTTTCAGAACCGTGCAACACGCCACCGATAATGATTTCGGCCGCAATACATTTCGTTGTTGCACTGCCGCAAAATTCCACTAAATAGCGCTGGCTCGATAACTGCCTTCAGGAGTTCCCATGGGATGGCAAATAACGCTTCCGCGGTCGTAGAACCCACGACCCTCACCGACTACTTCATTCAGGAAAACGGCGTGTCCTTCGCAGGTCGCCATCTGCTCGTCGATCTGTGGAACGCCGAGAACCTGACCGATATCCCTTTATATCGAGACATCCCTGCGCAAGGCCGCCGAAGCTGCCGGTGCGACGGTCCTTGGCGCCCATCTACATCAGTTCTCGGATTCCGGCGGCGTGTCGGGGGTGTTGATCCTCGCTGAGAGTCATATCTCGATCCACACCTGGCCCGAACGGGACTATGCCGCGATCGACGTGTTCGTTTGTGGGTCGTGTAACCCCCATAACGCCCTGCCGATCCTGAAAGCCGCGTTCAGTGCCGGGGGCGTGACCCTGAACGAAGCCCGCCGGGGCGTGGTGGCTTGAACGACACCCCCGCGGACTGGGCCTAGTTCGACGAACCGCTTGGTGTCGGGTTACAGCTCGGCTTACAGGTCGAATCGATCCTGTTTCGCGAGCAAACCGACCTGCAGGACTTGGTGATCTACCAGACCGCGCAATGGGGTCGGGTGATGGCGCTGGATGGCATCATGCAGATCTGCGAGCGCGACGAGTTCATCTATCACGAGATGCTGACCCATGTGCCGATGTTCGCCCGTGGCAGCGCGTCCGAGGTTTGCGTCATCGGTGGCGGTGATGGGGGCATCCTGCGCGAAGCCCTGCGTCACCCGGTCGACCGGGTGACCATGGTCGAAATCGATGGGGCGGTGGTCGAGCTCTGCAAAACCCATCTGCCGAGTATTTCCGACGGGGCTTTCGATGACCCCCGCGCAGATCTGTTGATCGCTGACGGCGCCCGCTTCGTTACGGAAACCGAGCGGTCCTTTGATGTCATCATAGTGGATTCAACCGACCCGATGGGCCCGGGAGAGGTTCTGTTTACATCGGCCTTCTACGCCGATTGCAAGGCGCGGCTGAACCCGGGCGGCGTGATGGTGACCCAAAGCGGCGTGGTCATGATCCAGGGCGACGAGCTCACCACCACCGTGCGCCGGCTCGGCGAGCATTTCGTCGACGCCCATGGTTATATCGCCGCGGTGCCGACTTACGCGGCTGGTTTCATGGGAATGGGCTGGGCCACCGACGACACGCCCCTGCGTCAGCATTCCGCAGAAACGCTCACCGCACGATTTTCCGCCGCAAATATCGCCACCCGGTATTACAATCCCAACCTTCATCTCGGCGCGTTCGCGCTGCCGACATATATTGCTGAACGTGTGGAGGCCGGAAAATGAGCAAGCCGATCAAATACTACTTCGCCTGTGTTTCGCCCTGGTCCTATATGGGCCTCGACGCCCTGGTCGAATTGGCCGACAAGCATGGTCGCGAGATTGCGTTGAAACCTACCGATGTCGGGCGCACATGGTCCGAAACCGGTTCCGGTCGCCCGCTCGGCGAACGCCCCGATGTCATGAAGTCCTACCGGCTTCTGGAACTGCCCCGGTGGGCGGCCTGGCGGGAGATTCCGGTCAATTCAGAGCCGAAGC
Source organism: uncultured Alphaproteobacteria bacterium (assembly GCA_964276015.1). Lineage (GTDB taxonomy): Bacteria > Pseudomonadota > Alphaproteobacteria > UBA6615 > UBA6615 > JABJAG01. The sequence goes on from CAXYDO010000004.1 coordinate 156,107, forward strand.
ACTTCCCCGCCCCATTCCATCTTTCAAGTCACGTGATTATCGCGGCCGGTCAGGCCGGGCTCGACACGATCGGGGTCACCCGCGCCCTGATGCGGGGTTGCTGGGTCGACGAGCGCAATATCGGTGATCGGGATGATGTTGCGAGCATTCTGGACGGGCTCGGGCTGGATGGCGCCGCCCTGGTGGCCGCGTCTGATTCAGCAGCCGTTGCGGCCGAGCTCAGCGCGAACACCGACGAAGCCCTGGTCGACAAGGCCTGGAGCGTCCCATCGTTTGTGGTCGATGGTGAATTGTTCTTCGGTCAGGACCGTATCGAAATGATCGACTGGCGACTGTCTGGCGGCAAAAACTAGGGCTCTTCCTGCCGGGAAAGCCACGTCACAGCTTCCGACAGTGACCCGAGAACCGCATCGGCACGGCTGACAGAGGTATCCTCTTCGGCGCCCTCGATCAGGATACGCGTCCCCACGCCACCATTGATTCCCGCCTCGATATCCGTTTCCCGGTCACCGACAAGCGCTGAGGCCGCCATGTTGATCCCGAACTCGTCTCGCGCCTTGAGCAACATGCCCGGGCCTGGCTTCCGATCAGGGGATTCGCGACGATAGACACCGATGCCTTCTTCGGGATGGGTCGGCGCGAAATAAACCCGGGCGATTTCGATTTCATTTTCGAGAAACTGTGCGGTCATCCAGTCGGTCAGGGCGTGGAAATCCTTCTCCGAATACAGACCACGCCCAATTCCGGCCTGGTTGGTGACCACAATCAGCAGATAGTCCAGCGCGCGCGCGGCGCGGCAAGCTTGGAAGACGCCGTCATTGAAGATGAAATCTTCCGGCCGCCAGATATAGCCGCTATCGATATTGATCACGCCGTCACGATCAAGAAACAGCGCGCGTTGACTAAACTCCGACATCGAAATGCTACGCCGTTGCCTTTTGCACGCGCTCACGCAGCTGCGTAAGGGTGATGTTGCTCGAGATCAGTTCCTGATCGACGACCAGTTCGATCACCGCCGGCCGGCCAGCCGCCAGAGCCCGCTCCAGCGCGGGGCCAAATTCTTCGGTTGTCGTGACCTTCTCTCCTTGCGCCCCAAAAGCTTCTGCCCAGGCAACAAAATCGGGATTGCGGAGCTGTGTGGCGATTTCACGCCCGGGATACTCCCGCTCCTCATGCATGCGGATGGTGCCGAACATGCCGTTATTCGCAATGATCAGAACGATCGGCAGATCGTGCTGCACCGCGGTGGCCAGCTCGTTACCGGTCATCAAAATTCCACCGTCACCGGCGTAGCAGACCACCGGCAAGTTCGGATATGCAGCCTTGGCAGCCACGGCAGCAGGCATCCCGTACCCCATCGAACCGTTGGTTGGACCGAGCAAAGTGCGGAATCGCCGGAAACGGAAAAATCGGCTGGTCCACCCGGCAAAGTTCCCGGCGTCGGTCGTGAGGATCGCATCGTCGGGCAAGATATCGCGCATTTGCACGAAGGCTTCGGCAAGGTTGAGCGGTCCGGGATACTCACCGGGCACTGTCCAGACATCAAATTCCGCCCGGCCGTCTTCCAGCCAACTCGCCCAGTTCGACGGATCGACCTGAATATGACGACGCGCCTGTGCCAAAAATGCTCCGATATCAGAGGCGATCGGCAAATCGGCCTGAAACACGCGCCCGAGTTCAGAATGATCAGGATAGACATGGATTAGCTTCTGATCAGGCTTGGGAGCCTTGACCAGCTTGTAGCCCATCGTGGCGGTCTCCCCCAGTCGGGCGCCGATCGAAATGATCAGATCAGCATCTTTGACCCGCTGGGCGAGCTTGGGATTGGTGTTGTAGCCAAGTTCGCCAACAAAATTGGGATGATCGTTGTCGAAAATATCCTGGGTACGAAACGACGCCAGCGTGGGCAAGCCATTCGCCTCGCAAAAAGCCTGCAGGTCAGCGACAGAATCCGCGGTCCATCCACCACCACCAAAAACGACGAGCGGCCTGGTGGATGCCGAGAGTATGTCGCGGAACGCTGCAAGATCACCTTCACTCGGCTCGGGTGCCGACAGCCGCGCAACGGACACGTCTGCAACTTCAACCTCATCGACCAACATGTCTTCAGGAAGCGCGACGACAACAGGCCCCGGGCGTCCGCTGGAGGCCGTGGCGAAGGCCCGTGCGGTGATTTCCGGCAGGCGTGCGGCGTCGTCCACCTCGACCACCCATTTGGAGAGCGGGGCAAACATGGCGTTGTAGTCGACTTCCTGGAAGGCCTCTCGCCCTTTGAACTCGCGGGGCACCTGACCGATAAACAGGATCATCGGCGAAGAATCCTGAAACGCGGTGTGCACACCAATGCTTCCGTTACAGGCCCCTGGCCCACGGGTCACGAATGCAATTCCGGGCTTACCGGTGAGTTTTCCGTAGGCCTCAGCGGCATAGGTGGCACCGCTTTCGTGGCGGCATGTGATGACACGAATGGAATCGCGCACATCGTAAAGCGCATCGAGCGCCCCAAGGTAACTTTCACCCGGCACGCAAAAAACCGTATCGACGTCATGCTTGCGCAATGCATCGATTAATACCTGACCTCCAGTTCGCAACCTCTGTCCCCCAGTTTCATTGCCGCCGCCAATCTGATTCGAAAGACTGCGCATTGTTGTAAACGAGAATATCACTTGAGACGACAGGGTGGAACTGAACGTGATCCGGTGACGCACACAATAGTCCGCATGGGGCAGGTTAAAATCTCGTGGTAACGCTTCCGACATCACCCAAAGGCCCCACGGTCTACGTTGTGACCAACACATCTGCCGCTGATGCAGAGCTTCAGCTCATTGAAGCCGGCATTGCCGCACTGGGCTGTGGCCCGTGTGAAATTGAAATTCTGCCGGTTGGCCCCGCGCTCAGCGAAAGCGACCGCTCGGCGATCCACGAATTTCTGCAAGACACCTACAATGCCCATGGCGCCTTCATTTTCGGCCCCGACGTAGCTTTTTTGACGAAACCGAGGCGGTTTACGACGTTGTCGATGAAGCCTGTCATGTCCTCGGCGAAGTTGGTCTGATTGTCCGAAACCCCGGCGAGCTCCGGGCTGCTGCGCCACGTTTGCTGGCGGCGGTCCGCGCGACCAACCGAATCCTTCCCGCAAAAACGTCCGAGGTCCTCATTCTGGGTGCAGGTCCGGATGCGCGCGCGCTGGCCGCAGCATTGGTCGCGCGGCATGTGTGGTGCGGAAACCCGAAAAAAATCACCCTGGCGAGTACAGATGCAACCGGCTTGACCATCGCGCGAAATCGCCTGACCGAGATATCTTCCCGAAGGCCGGCCTCGAAATACGACACGTGGACAGCGCCTCAGAGCTGGATCGACTGCTCGCTCTGCTACCGCCCGACAGCGCCATTGTTCGCTCTGTCAACGCCCCGGGAAACCGATATTATCGGTGACCGATTCGGCGGTGCTTTTCCCAACCGGTGCCGTCATCTGGGATTTCCTGACACCAGACGGCGCAATCACGATTTCTTGCAGCTGCCGTGCCGCAACGCAAAACGTCGACGCTGACCCTGTCTGATGGGACGGCCTATTCCGAAGAATCCGGTATCGTGGCCCCTGGAGACGATGTTTGGGGACGAGGCCAGCGACAAGGCGCTGATCCGACTGCGCGAGGCAATTCAGAGCCTCAGCGCCTAGCGAATTACCGCAACCGCCGCTTCTATGTTGCCGCCATCGACGGTCAGAACCGCCGCTGTGGTTTTTTTCGAGCAGGCCAGATCAACAAATGCCTTTGCCACATCCTCGGACAGAACTTCCCGGCCGAGCAAATTTCCAGACATATACGCGCGGCCCTCGCTCAAGCCACGCGCTTTCGATCGTGTCCTGACCATATCTTCGGTCAGCAACCCGCTGCGAATACGATCTGCATTCAACCGCGTTCGAGCGAATGCCATACTCCCCGTAATCCAACGCGTACTGGCGTGACAGGAAAAGCGTGGCGGCTTTAGGCAGTCCATAGGGGCCGAAGTCCTTGCCCGGATTAACCGCCTGCTTGGACGTATTAAACAGCAAAACTCCGCCGGTATTCTGCGCCCGCATAATTTTAACCGCCGCCTGCGCGATCCGCTGATGGGCGAAGAAATTCAGCTCGAAACTTTGCCGCAGGACAGCGTCATCGACCTCGCCAATTTTCCCCTGCCAGGCGGCCCCGGCATTCGAGACCAGAATATCCATGCCCCCGAAACGCTCAGACACCGCCGCGAAGGCCCGGTCACCGAAGCCCCGTCGGTGACGTCACATGTGATCGCCAGCCCTCCTGTTTCTGCCGCCAGCGCATCGATCGTCGAGGGGTCGAGATCCAGCAACGCGACTTCGGCCCCGGCCGCACGAAATGCCCGCACCGTCGCTTGTCCGATCGCCCCTCCCGCGCCTGTGATCACCACCACCTGTCGCGCCAAATCAGCTTCCCGGCCACCGCCGAGCTTGGCCTGCTCCAGCGACCAGTACTCAATGTCGAACATGTCGTGATCGGAGATCGAACGGAACCGGCCGATGCCTTCAGCTGCCGTGATGACAGCGACATTGTTCTCATAAAGGTCAGCGGCGAGATCGGCAGACTTCGCTGAATTTCCAACCGCGAAAAAACCGAGCCCAGGCACCAGCAAAACCCGCGGGACCGGATCGAGCGGGGTTTTGGGGTTATCAACATCGGTGTTGTTGCGCAGGAAATAGGCACGATAGGCGGTTTCATAATCCGCGATCGCCCGTTGCGCAGATTTGAAAAACCCCTCCAAATCATCGGCCAGCGGCCGCGGCAGAATAACCGGCTTGGGTTTGATCCGGATCGCATGGTCGGGGGTAACTGGTCCCTGCTGGCTGTAACGGGCCAGATCGGCGCCATCGACGTACCGACGAATGGCGGGATTGGTGCGGAAACTGAGCACGAACCGGGTTGAATCGTCCGACGCCCCCTGTGCCAGCAGGCCCCGCAATTGGGGCGCGATCGCAGGCACCTTGGCGACCCGTCCGGATGCCACCTTCGCCGGCAGCAGAACCTGGCTCTTGTCTCCGGTCCGGAGCCGACGCTCGGCCAGGCTGACCATGTTGATCATCCGGCCATAGGCTTCTTCAGCGCTCTCCCCAAAAGTGAAAATCCCGTGTTTGAGCAGGATCAGACCGTCGACATTCGGGTTTTTGCGATGATAGGCGGCACAGGATTTAGCCAGGGCAAAACCGGGCATAATGTAGGGCACATAGGCCGCGCGTTCGCCGTAAACATCCCGGAAAATTTTTGCCCCATCCGGCTGATCGGTCAGAGCCAGGACAGCAGTCGAATGGGTGTGATCGACAAATTTGTGGGGCAGGAACGCGTGCAGTAGGGTCTCGACAGAGGGATTAGGGGCCTTGGAATCCAGCAAATTACGCCGCTGAACATTGACCATATCTTCGTCGCTCAACCCCTTGAGGGCTTCGAGTTCACGCAAAGGTTCGAGCTGCACCGCCGGCAGCCCGGCCGGCTCAATATCGCCCATGTCCCAGCCGCTGCCTTTTACGCAAAGCACGTCGAGGGACGCGCCGGTCAAATCCGTGGCCACTGTCTTAACCGACGTGTTGCCCCCGCCATGCAGAACGAGCCGCGGATCACCGCCCAGCAAACGCGTGGTGTAGACCCGCAACGCCACATCGCGGTTCACGCCATCGCGCCCATAACGCCGCACAAAGCTGCGGGCATCGCGGTCCGACCAGAGGTTCTTCATTGTCCAGACTTCCTCAGCATCCTTCGAGACGCCGGTTTCACCGGCTCCTCAGGATGAGATTTCTATTGTTATCGTCCACACGTCCTCAACACCTTTCGAGACCCCGGTTTCACCGGCTCCTCAGGATGAGATCAAGGCGAAGATGTCTCAACCTCATGCTGAGGAGGCGCAGAGCGCCGTCTCGAAGGATGCGGGAGTTCGCTCATCCCGATCCCTAAAGATACTTCGCATACCAATCCAGCGCTTCGCCCTTCTGGATGACATGGGTTTCGGCGTTACAGAACTGATAGGATTCATAATGCTGGCAGTTCGGCAGCTTGACGAGCTTCTTCGGCTCCCCGAGCTCTTCGTAGCAGGACAGCTGCTCGGCCGGTGGCACCAGATTATCGTTCTCCGCATAGATCATCAGAACCGGGCGCGGTGAAATTCTGTGGGCCACCCATTCCGGCCGGAAGCGCATATTCGCCATGGCGCTTTCGAGATCGTATTCGGGATTGTAGCGGCCGCTTTTCGAATGGAACTGATCGATCACCATTTGGGTGTGCGGATCGGTGAGCATGATTTCCGGCAGCGGGATATGGGTTTTCTCGCCGGTCAGCACACGCTTGCGCTCGGCCTCTTCGACCTTCGCTTTGAATTCTTCCCATTCATGGGGACGGCGGACTGATTGCATCCAGCGCTCACCATCCGCGACCATCACGGCCGAGACGACGACTTTTACGCGTTCGTCAAATGCGGCACACCAGATCGCGTGGGCCCCACCATAGCTGGAGCCGTAATAACCAATGCGCTCAGGATCAACGCCGTCGACGGTTTGCAGATAGGTGACGGCATCATAGACGCTCTGCGCCTGCTCCAGCGGACGATGACGACCGCGTTCACCTTCGCTAACGCCAAAACCAGGATAGTCATGGGACAATACGAAATATCCGTTTTCCCAAAGCCACTGGGGCACATCCATGCCGTAGACGTCTTTCATGCCGGTATAGCCATGGAGGACCGAAATTGCCGGACGTGGCGGGTCGCCGGGCTTCCAGTCCTTTGGACGATAGAGATACGCCGCTGTCTTGTTGTCGTTCGAGTAGAACTCGACTTCGTCCCAGACTTTTTCGTAATCCATGCCTATTTCCCCTTCGAATTTTTGTTCAGTCTTCGCTTACAACCCGGCGTGCCATGCGGCAAGAGCCTTGCCGATGTCATCCGGTGAATCCTCTTGCGGGTGATGCTTCCCGCGCACGGTGACCTCGGTGGTGTGTGACCAGGATCGCAAAATCTCGAGATCCTTCTCGAACACGATCTGGCCGGGACCGACATTGATGAACAGCTTGGGGATGTCGTTGGTCGTCATCCAGCCCGACAGTTCATGTGTCAGACGCGACACATCGGCGGGCTCTCCGGCGATCGGAATCTCGCGGGGCCAGGTCAAGGTCGCCCGACGGTTTTCACCGGCTTCCTTATAGGGACGGCGAATTTCGGTCATGGTCTCGTCGTCGACCTCCCGGATCACCCCGGCGGTAAAGACCTTTTCAACAAAGAAGTTTTCTTCGAGCACCAGCTGTTCGCCTTCCTCAGTCCGCAGACGCCGGAGCATATTGCCCACCGCATCCGGGTAGTCGTCATAACTTTCATGAACGCTGACCAGCGTCTCGCAATAGGCCAGCCCCTTGATCAAATCCTCATGGCGCATCGCCCAGGTTAGCCCCAGCGGCCCACCCCAGTCATGCATCACGAAGGTGACATTCTCACGCACATCGAGTGCCTCAAGGACACCGTCGATATAGGTCTGGTGCTCCACCAGCCGATAGGTGTCGGGTCCCGAATTCGGCAGCCGTGCAGAGTCACCCTGGCCAATATTGTCGATCGCGATCAACCGACCCTTGCCCTCCATATGAGGCATGATATTGCGCCACATATAGGACGATGTGGCATTGCCATGGAGGAACACGATCGGGTCGCCTTCGCCGTACTCGGCATAGGCCATCTGCTGACCCAGAACCTCCACGAACTGCTTCTCGTAGGGCATGTGAGGACTGATATCGGTCATTTCGGTTCACCCGGGTATTGAGAATAAGGAAGGGCGGCAGGATGCGGCAAGACGGCTAAAAGTGCCACCTCACGGTGAAATGTCATGCGGATGATAGGGATTGATACTAGCTCAACATCCTTCGAGACGCTCGCAATGCTCGCTCCTCAGGATGAGGACGAGCGTGAAGCTATTGACCTCATCCTGAGGAGGCGCAGAGCGCCGTCTCGAAGGATACCTGGAAAGGTAATTGACCATACCGAACTTAAGAAATCTTCTTGTACCAGTCCGACAGACCGCGCCCGATATCATCCGGCGAATCTTCCTGTGGGTGATGCAAACCACGGATTTTGATTCGGTCCTGATTGGGCCAGCTTTCGATGATCGAAAGGTCCCGATCAACGATGATCTGGCCCGGGTCTCCCTCTATGAACAGTTTTGGCGTGTCGATTGTGGACATCCAGGAAGATAATCGTTCGGAAAGCTCGGCCACGTTGGCAGGTTTCCCGCCAATCGGTATCTGGCGCACCCAGGACAGGGTCGGGCGGCGAGCCTCACCGGGTTCTTCATAAGGTCGGCGAATTTCAGCCATGGTCTCCGCATCAACCTCGCGGATCACCCCGCCGGTGAAGACATTCTCAACAAAAAAGTTGTCCTCAAGCACCAGTGCTTCGCCTTCCGGCCCCTGGGAGCGGCGGACCCGTTCGCCGTGACCATCACGGTAGGAATCGTAACTCGCGTGATTGGCCACCACGATCTCGCAATGGGCCAGGCCTTTGAGGGCATCCGGATGCCGGTTGGCCCAGGAAAGACCAAGGGACCCGCCCCAGTCATGCATGACCAGGGTCACGTTTTCGCGTACCCCCAACGCCTCCAGCGCGCCGTCGAAATAGATCAAATGTTCGGGAATCATGTAACTGCCCGGGCCGCTATCGGGCAGCTTGTCGGAATCCCCCTGCCCGATATTGTCCAGCGCGATCAGACGGCCGAGCCCTTCGAGGTGAGGCATGATATTGCGCCACATATAGGACGACGTGGCGTTCCCGTGCACGAAGACGATGGGATCACCTTCCCCCTCATCCACATAGGCCAACCGGCGGCCATTCACTTCGAGATACTTCTTCGTGTAGCGCATTTTCGGATCGATGAAAGTCATGGGCTCTCCGGGATTAGTGGTGCGCATTCATCTGGGATTGAATTGGCGCCAGAATAGGCGGAATGCCGAGCGTCTGCCATGCGTGAAAACAGACTCTGTTTGTCATCTGGCGTGATAAAGTACCCGCCACACCCTTGCCGAGTTCCCCGATGACCGAACACCTCCACCACACCCATCTATTCTGCTCCGACATCGACGCCACCATCACCTGGTGGTGTGACATGCTGGGAGCGGAAGTCGCCTATGACGGTGAATTCGGTGGCGCACGCAACGTCTTCATGCGGATCGGCTCAGGCCGGCTACATCTTTACGATCAGGCACCCCGTGACGACGGCCACGGCGCGGTTCACCATATCGGTATCCGCACCGACGACCTCGAAGCCCTGGAGTCGCGGCTGCGCACCAAGGGCATCGAATTTCGCAGCGGCATCCGTGATTTCGATGCGTGGAAATACATCATGTGCCCCGCACCCGACGGTGTCCTGCTCGAGCTGTTCCAGGCCGATCCCGGCAAGCTCGGTGGCGATTCCGGCAAGTATTTCTCCGACTGGCTGGAAGACTAACCCCCGATGACCACCGTGCCGCCAACGTCGGTTTCCGAACCGACGCGATCCATGCCGCCTGTGATCTTTCTCGGTGCTCTCGCCGCGCTCGGGCCCCTGGCGGTCAGCATCCACACCCAATCGATCCCGGAGATCGCGCGCAGCTTTGCCACCCCCTACGGGATGGCTCTCAACACAATTTCAGCGTTCCTGCTGGCTTTCGCCATCGCCCAATTGGTGGTCGGGCCGCTCTCTGACCGGTTCGGGCGCAAGCCGGTTCTCTATGGCGGGCTGATCCTGTTCGGTCTGGCCAGTGCCGGGGCCGCGATGGCCGACAGTATCGAGATGCTGATCCTCGCCCGGGTGTTTCAGGCCGCAGGTGGTTGCGCCACTCTGATCACCCCACGGGCCGTGATCCAGGACACCCATCGCGGGATTGAGGCCGCGCGCATCATGGCCTTTGTGGCGATGCTGCAATCGGTGGCGCCTGCCATCGGGCCGGTAATCGGCGGCGGCATCGACAGCCAGTTCGGCTGGCGGGCGATCTTCTGGTTTCTCGCGATCCTGACCGGGTTCCTGCTGCTGGGCACAGGCATCTGGATGCGCGAGACGCGGCCACTGGTGGGTGGCGTACCAGACCGCTGGAGCACGATTTTCATACGCTATGCAGGCCTGTTCCGATCCCGGCTCTATCTTGGCTACACGGTGACTTTCACCTTCGGGACCACCGGGTTTTTCGGCTATCTCGCGGTCGGTCCAGCCCTGCTGATCGAACAGCAGGGGGTTTCACCCTTTGTCTTCAGTCTTACGTTGATGGTGATCGCGACCCAGTTCGTGACTGGCAACTTCACCGCCAGTAGGATCGTGCGACATTTGGGGATCAACCGGACACTCTTGATCGGCGTGCTCGGTGTGACCGGGGCCCCGGTGTTGCTTCTGATTCTGTCCGACATGCAAGGCATCGCACCACTGGTTGTCCCGGTGGTTATCTTTGCTTTCTTCAACGGCTTTATCTTCCCCAATGCCATGGCCGGAGCGGTCGGGGTTGATCCAAGGGTCGCGGGCTCAGCCGCCTCGTTTCTGGGGTTTGCCCAGCTGGGGACCGGTGCGGTGATCTCGTTTGGGCTTAGCAGTCTGGGGACGGCTTCACCGGTGCCCCTCGCTCTGACCCTGATCGGCCTCGGCATTATGGCCGGACTCGGCCTGCTGCTGGTGCGCTCGGCAACCCCGCCAGCTTAATCAGGCCGCAAAAAGAAAGGGCCCGCGCCGAAACGCGAGCCCCTCTCCGAATTTTGATCCGCAAACCTAGAACTGCGCGGTCTCCGTGGAGCCTGCCATGGCTGTAGTGGATGATTCACCGGCTGACACCGTCGTCGATACGGCATCGAAATAGGACGTGCCCACTTCGCGCTGATGGCGCGTGGCGGAGTAGCCATCGACCTCGGACGCAAACTCGGCTTCCTGCAGGACCGAGTAAGCAGCCATGCCGTCCTTCTTATAGGCATTGGCCAGCTGGAAGGTGGCGTGGTTCAGGCTGTGGAAGCCGGCCAGGGTAACGAACTGGAAATTGTACCCCATCGCCGCGATCTCGCGCTGGAAGCGGCGCATGTCGTCCTTGTCGAGATGCTTGGCCCAGTTGAAGGACGGCGAGCAGTTATAGGCGAGCATCTGGTCCGGGAACTCGGCCTTGATGGCTTCGGCGTAGCGCCGCGCTTCATCCAGATCCGGGGTCGCCGTCTCACACCAGATCAGATCCGCATAAGGCGCATAAGCCAGACCGCGGGCGATGGCGCAATCCAGACCACCGGTGATCCGATAGAAACCTTCCGTGGTGCGTTCGCCGGTCAGGAACGCATGATCACGCGGGTCGATATCGCTGGTAATCAGCTGGGCTGCATTGGCATCCGTCCGGGCCATAATCAGGGTCGAAACCCCCATCACGTCGGCGGCGAGGCGGGCCGCATTCAGGGTCCGGGTAAACGTACCCGTGGGGACGAGCACCTTGCCGCCGAGATGACCGCATTTCTTTTCCGCCGCCAGCTGGTCTTCGAAATGGACCCCAGCCGCACCGGCCTCGATCATCGACTTCATCAGTTCGAAAGCATTCAGCGGTCCCCCGAAGCCCGCTTCGGCGTCGGCAATGATCGGCGCGAAGAAGTCGATATCGGTCGTCTCCTGACCGTCGGCCCGCTCCATGGTCTGCACCTGGTCGGCGCGCTGGAAAGCCTGATTGATGCGCTTGATCACCGCGGGCACGCTGTCGACTGGATAAAGGCTCTGGTCGGGATACATCTGGCCCGAAGAGTTCGCGTCGGCCGCGACCTGCCAGCCCGAGAGATAGATCGCCTCGAGGCCGGCCCGCAAATGCTGGACGGCCTGATTGCCCGTATAGGCACCGAGCGTGGGAACGAAATCCTCTTCAGCCAGCAGCTTCCAGAGCTTCATCGCGCCGTTCTCGGCCAATGTATGCCGGATCGGGAGCGAACCGCTCAGGCGTATGACGTCGGCCTGGGTGTAATCCCGCGCCACCCCGGCCCAGCGATCCGGCGCCCATTCCGGGGTCGGCCAGCTTTCATTGTCGCCGTCGCGGCGCATCATCGATGACATATCATTGGGCATTTGAATTCTCCGTCAAAACACTTGAACGACATCATGCCGTCCAATCATGATGTGAAGAATTGACAACGCAGTCGCACAATGCAACAAACCACTGGTATTATTGAAGAAAATTTGTAAAGTTTTGTAAATTTTCTGCGCCGCAATTGCAAACACTGTAAAGCACAAACGCCCAAAACCGCGGGATTCCGCCATGGCCAGTCTTGATGTCCCGACAACAGATGCCCCAAAATCGAACACGCCGAAACTCGGCGGTCGCGTCCGCCGTCTCCGGCGTCAGGAAGGTCTGAGCCAGGCCGCCCTGGCCATCGAGCTGGGAATCTCGGCCAGCTACCTGAACCTGATCGAGCACAACCGGCGAAACCTGACGGTCCCCCTGCTGATAAAACTCGCCGAGCGGTTTGACCTGGAACTCAGCGAAATCGCCGAGAGCGATGAAGGCCGCCTCAGCGCAGATCTGATGGAAGCCTTTGGCGACGATCTGTTTGGCGAGATCGACCTGACCAACACCGATGTGCGGGACATGGTGACCTCCAACGCCACCGTCGCTCGCGCCGTTCTTACGCTTTATGACCGCTACCGGAACATGCGTGACGATGCCGAAGAGACCGGAACCCAACCCGGCCCTGATACCGTCGAGGCCCCTATAAGCGATCGGCTGCCCAGCGAGCAGGTCTCCGACTTCCTCCAGGCCCGGGCAAATTACTTTCCCGAGCTAGAGGAAGCCGCCGAACGGGTGAACCACGATTCCGCCCTGTCCGGGGAAGACACGCTGCGGGCGATGACAACTTTTCTGTCCAACACGTTTGGGGTCCGCGTGGTCGACCTGCCCGATGACGACACCAGAGCCGTGCGCCGCTACGATCCGGACACGCGCATTCTTGGTCTTTCGACCATGCTGCGCGCCGACAGCCGAAACTTTCAGGCAGCGCACCAGATCGGCCTGCTCGCCGCCGAACAGGATATCCACGCCCTCGTCGATGAGGGTGACTTCACCGGCGAGGATGCTCGCACCCTGGCCCGCATCGCCCTGGCCAATTACTTCGCGGGCGCCGTGCTGATGCCCTATGACGCGTTTCACAAAGCTGCCCGGACCCATCGCTATGATGTCGAATTGCTGCAGCACCGTTTCGGGGTGAGCTTCGAGCAGGCCTGCCATCGCCTCACCACCCTGCAGCGACCGCGCAAACGCGGCGTGCCCTTTCACCTGCTGCGGGCCGACATCGCGGGTAACATCTCCAAGCGGTTCTCCCTTTCGGGTATCCACATCCCCCGCCATGGTGGGGCGTGCCCGCGCTGGAACGTCTACACCGCGTTTCTGCAGCCCGGCACCATCAACGTCCAGATATCCCAGATGCCCGACGGCAAAACCTTCTTTTGCATCGCCCGCACGGTCCACAAAGCTAATGGCGGCTATGGCCAGCCCCGCAGCTATCTGTCGATCGGCCTGGGCTGTGAGATGAGCGACGCGGCCGCGCTGGTCTATGCGGACGGGATCAATCTCGAACGCCCGGAACGAATCGTGCCGATCGGTGTGTCCTGCCGCACGTGCCCGCGGATGGATTGCGGCCAGCGCGCCTTCCCGCCGGTCGCCCATGCCCTGGAGACCGACGAAAATGCCCGCGGTGTGTCGGCGTACTCCTCGGCACGAGCGTAAGCGCTGGCTTTGCCTCCCGGAACTGGATTGCCACGCCAGCCTAACGGCGTCTCGCAATGACGGGACAACCCTCACCGTCATCGCGAGGCCGCAGGGCGCGGCGATCCACCGCCCGGACAGAAAAAGGCGGGTCCAAGACCCGCCCTTCTCAATCTCTTGCCTGGAGTTCGCGTTTAGCTGCCGAACTTCGCTTTCGCCTCGATGCGGCGGGCGTGCAGGATCGGCTCGGTGTAGCCGTTCGGCTGGACCAGCCCCTTGAAGACCAGATCACAGGCCGCCTGGAAGGCGATCGAGCCCTCATAATCTGCTGCCATCGGACGATAAAGCGCGTCCCCGGCATTCTGCTCGTCGACCACGCCAGCCATCCGCTTCATGGTCTCCATGACCTGAGCTTCCGAGGCGATGCCGTGATGCATCCAGTTGGCGATGTGCTGACTTGAAATCCGCAAAGTCGCGCGATCTTCCATCAGGCCGACGTCGTTGATATCGGGAACCTTGGAACAGCCCACACCCTGATCGATCCAGCGCACCACGTAGCCCAGAATGCCCTGGGCGTTGTTGTCGAGTTCGGCCTGAATATCGGCTTCCGGCCAATTCGGACGGTCGGTGACCGGGATGGTCAGGATGTTGTTGAGTTCAGCCCGGCCACGGGTCTTGAGCTCTGCCTGACGGGCGGTCACATCGATCTGATGATAATGCAGCGCGTGCAAGGTGCCCGCGGTCGGCGACGGCACCCAGGCGGTGTTCGCCCCGGCGGTCGGATGGCCGATTTTCTGCTCCATCATAAGCGCCATCAGATCCGGCATGGCCCACATGCCCTTGCCGATCTGAGCGTGGCCCGGCAGCCCGCATTCGAGGCCAATATCCACGTTCCAGTCTTCGTAGGACTGGATCCACGGAGCGGCCTTCATGTCGCCCTTGCGGATCATCGCGCCGGCCTCCATGGAGGTGTGCATCTCGTCGCCCGTGCGATCGAGGAAGCCGGTGTTGATGAAGAACACGCGGTTCTTGGCCGCCCGGATGCATTCCTTGAGGTTCACCGTGGTGCGGCGTTCCTCATCCATGATCCCCATCTTGATGGTGTTGCGCGCCAGACCCAGCGCGTCCTCAATCCGGGTGAACAGCTCGTCAGAGAAGGCGACTTCTTCGGGGCCGTGCATCTTCGGCTTCACGATATAGACCGAACCTGCGCGGCTGTTGGCGTGGGTACCCTTGCCCTGCAAATCATGCATCGCAATCAGCGCCGAGAAGACACCGTCGAGAATACCTTCATAAGCCGGGTTGCCGTCCTTGTCCGTCACCATGCCGATGGTCATCAGATGACCGACATTACGCACCAGCATCAGCGAGCGCCCGTGCAGGGTAAGCTCACCGCCATTCGGGGCCGTGTAGGTCCGGTCCCCTTCCATGGCGCGCTCAACGGTCTTGCCGCCCTTTTGGAAGGATGCGGTCAGCGTGCCCTTATTGAGGCCGAGCCAATTGGCATAAGCGACGACCTTGTCTTCGGCATCGACGGTGGCGACCGAATCTTCGTAATCCATGATCGTGGTCATGGCGGCTTCGAGCACCAGATCGGCCACACCCGCGGCATCGTCCTTGCCGATGGGATGGCTACGATCAACCACGATTTCCATATGCAGGCCGTTATGGGCCAGCAGAATTGAATTCGGGGCGCTGGCGTCGCCGAGATAGCCGACGAGCTGTGCCGGATCGGCCAGACCGGTCGAACCGGACCCGGTGGCCACGGCAAGCGCGCCGCCCTCGACCGTATAGCCAATGGCATCCACATGAGAACCGGACGCCAGCGGTGCAGCAGAATCGAGCACGTCACGCGCATAGGCGATGACCTTTGCGCCGCGGGCCGGATTGTAGCCCGAACCGACTTCGGCACCGCCATCGTCGGAAATCACATCCGTGCCGTACAGCGCATCATAAAGGCTGCCCCAGCGGGCATTTGCCGCGTTCAGCGCGTAGCGGGCATTGGTGATCGGCACCACCAGCTGGGCGCCAGCAATGGTCGAAATCTCCGGGTCCACATTGGCGGTTTCAACCCCGAAGGCGTCACGTTCGGGCACCAGATAACCGATCTCCTTCAGAAAGGCCTGATAGGCGGACGGATCTAATTCGGTGTCGCGGTTTGCCTTATGCCAGGTATCGAGTTTGGCCTGCAGGTCGTCCCGCTTGGCAAGGAGTTCGGCGTTACGCGGGCCCAACTCGTTCACCAGGGCATCAACCGAAGCCCAGAAATGATCCTGATCGACCCCCGTTCCGGGCAGCGCCGCATCATTGATAAAATTATAAAGCTCCGCGGCAACCTGAATGTTTCCCGCCTGGATCATATCCGTCATGACTCTCGTCCCTGTCCGATGTTCTTGGTATGTGTGTTGAAATCACACGCGAAACCGCGCCGTATCTGATGCGTCCTATTTAGCACATTTCTCCCTCTTGGTTTCGAGTCCCAATGCGAAAGAATCGGTATAGTCATGTTCGCAACTTTCAGGCGTCGACAAGCGCGACGAACGACACGGAGATGAGAACATGATCACCAAAGGTATCAAGCAACTCTGCGAGGAAGCCGAGCAGCAGATCGAAACCCTTACAGTCGAAGAGGTCATGGCGGTTCAGAACGACGAAGACGTGGTTCTGGTCGATATCCGCGACGTTCGCGAGCTTTGGCGTGACGGCACGATCCCCGGGGCCCGGCACATGCCCCGCGGCATGCTCGAATTCTGGGTGGATCCGGAAAGCCCGTATCACCGGGAGATTTTCACCACCGGCAAGAAGTTCATATTCTACTGCGCCGGCGGCCTGCGCTCGGCGCTGGCGGCCAAAGCCGTCAACGATATGGGCCTCGCCCCCGTCGCCCATATGCGCGGCGGCTACGGCGCCTGGGTCAAAGCCGAAGGCCCGACCATCGAGAAGGAAGCCAAGCTGCCGGAGAAGAAGTAGCCCGCGCTATACCAGTTTCCTGGCGACGATGAACAATGACTTACCCTTGCCGGGTTGCCATTGATGTTCAATCTCGAAGCCACCGTGGGTCAGGCTGGTGACCAGATCCTGAACCGTAAACACGCGGATGACCGGCAGCAGGCCGAAGAATTTCTCCACCGGCCCGATCAGCTTAAACCACTTCATCGTTTCGCTAAGACAAGCCGTGTCTCTGACAAATACGCCCCCCGGCTTAAGCATGGCGCGAACCCTTGAGATCGCCTCGTCCCGGTCTTCAAGCAAGTGCAGGATGTTAAGTCCAAGAACTGCATCATACGTCTCGTCCTGATTGTGAGGGTCGTCGAGCGTTGCCACCTCGAAATCCACATTCGTGACATTCTGCGTATCCGCCTTCGACCGTGCAATCTCGATCATTTTTGGTGATATATCGGTCGCGTGAATATTCTTCACGAAGGGTGCGTGGATGAGCGCCGTCGATCCCGTGCCGCAGCCAAACCCCAGAAGCTCCATGTCAGGGCGCAGATATTCGCGCGTGACCTTTAACTTTTGCTGGCAGGAGTCCTCGTCGGCGATAGGACTTTTCGCATACCGTGCAGCGTGCCTGTCCCAGAAACTGTGCGCCTGACCCATCGATTTATCCTTTGTGCGTGATCTGATGGACACTACACAACCATGCCTTTATCGAATATAAATTGCTAAATTTATACTTCTTGGTATGCATATATGCATGAATTGGCAGTCCGTAACATTCGATTGGAACAGGGCCCGGGCGTTTCTCGTCACCGCCGAGGAGGGTTCTCTGTCCGCTGCCGCCCGTGCGCTCGGCCTCACACAGCCGACGCTCGGCCGCCAAGTCTCGGCGCTCGAGACCGAACTCGGCGTCACGTTGTTCGAGCGGGTTGGACGTTCGCTGGAACTAACCCAATCCGGTCAGGAATTGCTCGAACATGTCCGGACGATGGGCGAGGCTGCCAGCCACATGTCTCACACGGCCTCCGGCCAATCGAAATCTATCGAAGGCCATGTCTGCATTACCGCAACCGACATAATGTCGGCTTATATCTTGCCGCCGGTGCTCAAAAAACTTCGAGCCATCGCGCCGGGCATTGAAATTGAGATTGTCTCATCCAACGCCATTAGCTATCTGCAGCGCCGGGAGGCGGACATTGCGATCCGCCATGTCCGCCCGAGCCAGCCGGAGCTGATCGCGAAACTTCTCCGCGAGACGTCTGGTCACCTTTATGCCGCGACCAGCTATCTGGACCGCATCGGACGCCCCAAAACACCGGCCGATTTGGTGAACGCCGATTTCATTGGAATCGGGGATAACGACCGCATGATTTCCGTGTTGAACGACCTCGGGCTTTCGCTCACACGAGATAACTTTGGAATTTCCTCAGCCAGCGGTGTCGTCGCCTGGGAACTTGTGAAACAGGGCATGGGGATTTGCGTAAACGCCAAAGAGGTCGCTGCGATCACACCGGGCGTGGAGTGTGTGCTCCCGGATTTGAAACCTGTCCCGGTGCCCATCTGGCTTGTAACCCATCGCGAGCTACACACCAGTCGCCGGATCCGATTGGTCTTCGACTTTCTGTTCGACGCGCTGTCCTGAATCAGAAACGTCCGGCCTCCGTCGTCAGCCCCAGATCCATCGACAGACCATAGCCACAAAGAAACAACCTCATGCTGAGCTTGTCGAAGTATGGGTTTTCGCCCTCGTCCTTCGTCAGGCTCAGGATGCGGGCTTAGTCTAACAAACGCGGCGAACCCTAGTCCTGCGCAGCTTCGCGCAGTTGCGGGAACAGATCGGTCATGCGCGAGCCGGGATAGAAGGCCACGTCATAGGCCGGGCGAGTTCTGATGGCGGCGAACCAGTCCGCCAGATGCGGGGCGTCGTCCCACATCTGGCTCATGCCGAGATCTTCCATGCGCTGGAATAACGGCGCCATGCAGATATCCGCGATCGTGTAGTGGGCGCCGACCAGCCACGGACCGTTCGCGGCGAGCGTGGACTCCATGCGCGCGATCGTGGCCTGCAGCTGCAACAGGGAGTTTTCATACTCTTCGTCGCTGAATCCAGTGCGGTTCAGGCGCATAAAGAAATCCCGACGCAGCGTGTTGCTGTCGCGGAAATTTGCGTATTCTTCCTCGCTCATTTCCTTGAACCGGTCTATCAGCAGATGCTGGAAAGTCGGCACCCGCACGGCCATCGAGGGCACCTCATCGATGTAGCGCAGCCAGGCTCGCATCTCGGCGCGCTTCTTCGGGTCTTCCGGTGTGAGCCGCGCACCCTCGGGCCAAACCTCGTCCACATACTCACACATCACCGTGGATTCGATGATCGGCGTGCCGTCATGGACGAAGGCGGGCACAACCCCGTTCGGATTGATCGCGAGGAACCCGGCGGTGAGGTTTTCCCCGCCGGTCAGATCCAGATGGCAGCTGACCCAGTCGACGTCTTTTTCGGCCAGGCAGATTCGCACCTTCTGGCTGCAGGTCGATGCGTCGTGGTGATAGAGCTCAAGCGCCATAGCTAGTCCTCGTTTGCGTCATTGGTGTCGTGACACGCCTGTCCTGCGCGGAAAACCCGCGCCGGTCGAAGGTCAATTATACGAGGTTACTCGGCTGCCCGCGCGATGACGGAATCATCTTCGGCATCGAAGAAAGCCGGGATGATCTCTTTCGAGAAGGCGCGCAGTCCCTCAATGCCCGAGCCGCCATCGGAGAACAGCATGTAGCGAACTCCGGCGTCGCGCATCCTCTGAATCTTCTCAGCGATTTCGTCGATTGTTCCGAACAACGCGGCTTCTGCGGTGGTTTTAACAGAATCGTCATAGGACATGATCGAGGCCTTATTGCCCCCATCAGGACGCTGGGCAAGATTATCGACACGTGCACGCGCGGCGATGCGGCGTTCGATGGCCGCGTCACGATCAGCGGCGTCCTTGGCCACATAAAGTCCACGCGCAACACCGACTTCATAAGGATTGAAAGTCCGTCCACGGGCTTCAACGCTGTTTCGGAAGGTGTTCACCCGTCCGATAGTCGTTTCGACCGGCGCAAATTGATCAACCAGCAGGTTGTAACCACGATTCGCCACCAACTCGATCGATTCCGGGCTGCCCGCGCCCATCCAGAACGGCGGATGGGGCTGCTGGGCGGTCGGCGGTTCGACGATAATCTCGTCATAGGACCAATACTTGCCGTCATAGGACCAGGTCTCATCCTCGGTCCACGCCTTGGTCATGATCTTGAGGGATTCCTCAAAGCGTTCGCCGGCGTCTTCCATGGGGATTTTGAACCCCTTGAACTCGTTGAAGCGATAGCCCTTGCCGACCCCAAAATCAAAACGCCCGCCCGACAACAGATCCAGCGTCGCGGTCTGTTCGGCGAGCAGAACCGGGTCATGCCACGGCAGAACCATCACGGCGGTTCCCAGACGGATCGTGGAGGTTTGGGCGGCGAGATAAGTCATGAGATTGACCGTCGCCGACACCTGACCGAAGCCGGTGAAGTGATGTTCGACAGCCCAGGTGCTGTGAAAGCCCAGCGCCTCCGCCTCGATGTTATATTCGAGCCAGTCGCGATAACCTTTCGCACTGTCCACATCGGGGCCGCCGCGTTTGGCCTGGGCGCTACCGAACAATCCGAATTTCATGGCCGTTCTCCATTTCCTGATGCCTTGTTAGCACACAAATAAAAGGGACGCCGCTTCGTTTCCAAATGGTCTCGGTCTGTGAGAAAATCGCTATCAACAACGCGCAGAGGAATCGCAGAATCCCGCAAGCGCGTTGAATCTGGAGGAAGGAAACATGCTCAACGTCGCCATTATCGGGCTCGGCTGGTGGGGTCAGACCCATCTGCGTGTCACGAATGACAAAAGCGAAACGGTTCGCATCACCACGGTGGTCGATCGCGACAAAGACCTCGCAGAAAAAACCGCAAAGGAATTCGGCCTGAAGACGGCAGAATCCTTCGAGGCGGTCCTGGCAGATCCGGAGATCGAAGCCGTAATCATCGTCACCCCCCATTCCCAGCACACCGAACAGATCATCGCGGCCGCGGCGGCGGGCAAACACATCTTCACCGAAAAGCCCTTCGCCCTGAACAAGGAAGACGCGCAGCGCTCCGTGGCAGCTGTTGAAGCGGCCGGGGTCATGCTCGGGCTCGGCCACAACCAGCGCTACGGTGCCCCCCAAACCGTGATCAAGCAGATGATCGATGCGGGAGAGCTCGGGGAGATCATGCATATGGAGGGCAACACCAGCCACGACACATTATCCAATGTGCAAAGCTGGCGGATGGATATCAAAGAGGCGCCCGGTGGTGGGCTGTGGCATATGGGCAGCCACCATCTCGACCTGTTCCAGCACTATGTTGGCTCTATCACCGAGATCTATGCCCAGGCCGTCGACGTGATCATTCCGCGTGACACAGCCTCGGCTCTGCTGACCTTCGAATGTGGTGCCACCGCCTATATAGGCAACGTGATGGTCACCCGCGACAACCGCATGGGCAACGTTTTCGGCTCGAAAGGCTGGGTCAAGATGACCAGCCCGACAAGCGTGGAAATTGCCATGCGCGGCGGTGACCGAAAAGTCATGAATGTCGATCCGGTCGACCCGGTGCGCGCCAACATGGAAGGCTTTGCCGCAGCCATCGCGGGCACGACTCCGTACCGGTTTGACAACGCCCAGATGATCCACGATGTCGCCGCCCTCGACGCCATCAAACGCTCCCTGATATCGGGCAAGCGCGAAGCCGTCGCCTGACTGGCGCCAACAGGAGAAAAACCATGATCAACGCCGCAATCGTCGGACTGGGCTGGTGGGGACAGAACCATGTCACCGCCATCAAGGGCTCGGACAAGATCAAATTCACACGCGCGGTCGATCTGGCGCCCGAAAATGTGCGTGACTTTTGTGATGCCCAGGAACTCACCCTGACCGACAATCTCGATGACGCCTTTAGCGACCCGGATATCGACGCGGTGGTGCTGGTCACCCCCCATACCCAGCACGCCGACCAGGTGATCGCAGGTGCGGCAGCCGGCAAGCATATCCTGACCGAAAAACCTTTCGCCCTGAAGAAAGCCGATGGTTTGCGCGCCGCCAAAGCCATGACAGGTGCGGACCTCACGCTCGGGATTGGTCACAATTACCGCTACGGCGCGGCGGTCTGGGAGATGAAGCGGATCATTGAATCCGGCAAGCTCGGCGATATCCATCATATCGAGGGCAATCTCAGCCATCAGGGCCAGATCGGCGTCCAAGGCTGGCGCCGGTCCCATGACGAAGCCCCAACCGGGGGCATCGTGCATTTCGGCGCCCATATCATCGACATCATGTGCTGGTTCGGGGGCCCCATGCGCGAGGTCTACGCGCAGCTTGAATCCCACATCCTGCCCGCCGATGTGGGCTCGGTGCTGACCCGTTTCGAATCCGGCACCACCGGCTATCTCGCCAATTTGATGACCTCGCCGGCCTCGTTCCATTTGCAGGTCATGGGATCAGAAGGCTGGGCCCGGGCCAATGGCTGGATGGACACCAACAAGATCACCACTTGTTTCGGAGCTGGCAAGATTGAGGAATCCGGCGGCATCACCGAAGAGCTCGAGCTGCCCTACCGAGATATCTATTCCCAGATCCGCGCCAATGATGAAAACTTCGCGGCGGCCTGTCTCGGTCAGGAACAGTATTTGTTTACGCCAGACGAGATGGCCCATACGGCAGCCATCCACGAAGCCATCGCCACATCATCTACATCTGGCCTCCCGGCCGCGGTGTAAAGCGCCAGAAACAAGCCGTTATGCGACATCGCTTCTAATTGTAGCCTAGGCTACATTATGTTGCTTTTTATGAATAGTTGACTGCAGGCATATTCGGCGCTTAACTCGCCGGGATGCGCCACAAAAAGGCGCAACCAACAGGTGATGCCGAGTTATGTTTTCACGCTTGCTACAGACGGTTTCGAATCGCCGCGCCTTTTTGGGTGCGGGCGCAGCGCTGCCTTTGGCACCGTTGGTCGCTGGGTCGGCGTTGGCGCAATCGACGGGATCCGTCCATTCCGCCACTCATTTCGACGGCATGACCACGGTTGGCAATGTGGACCATGTCCGCAATGGCTTCGACCCCCACGAGATCCTGACAGACTGGGATACGGGCACAGGCACGCTGACCACGGACGCCATGGGTCGCAAGGTGCGGGAGTTCGAAGTCACGGCCATCGACGTCGAGATCGAGATCGCACCAGGCATCTTCTTTCCCGCCTGGACCTACAATGGTCGGATCCCGGGCCCAACCTTTCGGGCGACCGAAGGCGAATGGTTGAAGGTGCACTTCACCAATGCGGGCAGCCACACCCATTCGATCCATTTCCACGGCATCCATGCCGCGCGTATGGACGGGGTTTCCGGTGCCGGGCTCGTCGCCCCGGGAGACAGCTTTACTTATGAGATGCCGGCCAAGCCTTTTGGCTGCCACCTCTATCACTGCCACGCGACGCCGTTGAAACGGCACATTCACAAGGGGCTCTATGGCGGGTTCATCATCGACCCGGACCCGGATCTCCACCCCGAACACGCCGACATTGCCCGATCACGGCTGCTGGGAACCGAGGAAAACGACCGTTGGCAGGAATTCATCATGGTGATGAACGGGTTCGACACCAATTTCGACGATGAAAACGAAGTCTACGCGGTCAACACCATCGCCCATGAATATGTGAAACGCCCGATCCAGGTCGCCCGCGACCAGCCGATCCGTATCTATCTGGCTAATCTGACGGAATTCGACCCGATCAACTCGTTCCACCTGCACGGCAATTTCTTCGATTATTACGACCACGGCACGACCCTCACACCGACCCTGACGACCGTCGACACGATCACCCAGTGCCAGGGCCAGCGGGGGATCCTTGAGATCTCCTTCGCCGATCATGAACCCGGCCAATACATGTTCCACGCCCATCAAAGCGAGTTCGCCGAACTTGGCTGGATGAGCGTCTTCGAGGTGGTGTGATGAGCAGCAGAAGCCTCGCCTTCGGATTTCCGGTCTTCCTGCTGGCGCTTGTCGCCCTGGCCGTGACCCTTTTTGACCCTCTCGCCCGGTTCGGTATCGGACTACCGGACGATGAAGGCCTCGCCATTGAGCGCGGCTGGACCGTGAGAAACGGCATCGAGGTGCAAGTACGCAGCGAGGGTCGCGACCCGGTTCGCATTGCGCAGGTGCAGGTCGATGGCGCCTACTGGATGTTCAAGCAGATCCCCGACACACCCCTCGACCGGTTCGATGCCGCGCAGATCGAAATTCCCTATCCATGGGTCGCTGGCGAAGCTCACCACATCACCTTTGTGACCAGTACAGGTGCGACTTTCGACTATTCGATTGATGTCGCCCGAGCCGAAACCCCGTTCAACCTCGGCACCTTGCTCGACTTGGCCCTGATCGGACTGTTCGTAGGTTTCGTGCCAGTTGCCCTCGGGCTTGCCGCACTGCCCGTCCTGCGCAGCCTCGGCCGGGATGGCATGGTGTTTGTCATGACCCTGACAGCTGGGCTGCTGGCTTATTTGCTGGTCGACACTCTGGCGGAAGGGATCGAGCTGGCTGGTGATGCATCCGGGGTGTTCCAAACCGACGTGCTGGTCTGGGTCGTCGCCGCGCTGACTTTCATCCTGCTCATGGGGATCGGCAAAATCGCCGGACGTCCCACGGGCGGTATCGCTCTGGCCACCTGGCTGGCCATCGGCATCGGACTGCACAATTTCGGTGAAGGCCTTTCCATCGGCAGCGCCCTGACATTGGGCAATGCGGCCCTCGGCAGCCTGCTGATCGTCGGATTCACGGTCCACAATCTGACCGAGGGTATCGCAATTGCCGCACCCCTGACCCGGATTCGCCCCAGCATCATGGCGCTGACCAGCCTGGCTCTGATCGCCGGTGTGCCCGCGGTCTTCGGCGCCTGGGTTGGTGCCTTTGCCTTCCTGCCCCATTGGGCGGCGATCTTCTTTGCCATCGCCGCGGGAGCTATCCTGCAGGTCATGGTCGAGGTAATCCGCTTTATCCGCTCTCTGGCCCATGATGGCGAAGAACCGCTGACCAGCGGCACCGGCGTTGCCGGGTTCGGCGTCGGCGTGCTGGCGATGTACGCCACCGCTTTCCTGATACCGGTCTAGCCATGGCCGACAACGCAAAACCGCAGACCGAGGACGAACCCGTCGACGAAATGATGGATGCGGACCGCCAGGCGGCCCAGTTCGAGCGGGTGCGCAATGCCCAGCAAACTGAAAAGGCCGAAGATTACGTCGAGATGATCGACGATCTGATCAAGGCTTATGGCGAGGCGCGGATTACAGAGCTGGCTCAACGCTTCGGGGTTTCCCATGCGACCGTTAACAAGGTGGTCAAACGCCTGCAGCGCGACGGGCTGGTCACGGCGCGCCCCTATCGCTCGATCTTCCTGACCGACGAAGGCCACGCACTCGCCAACAAGTCACGCGCGCGCCACCAGGTGGTGCTGAGTTTCCTCCGCGCCATCGGCGTCAGCGCCGAAAATGCTGAACTCGATGCTGAAGGTATCGAACACTATGTAAGCGACGAGACGCTGGCCGCCTTCGCAAAGATCACCGCCGAAAAAGACGGTTAGGGCCTCACTTCAATCGTCATGGCCATCTCTATCTACATCATGGCCGGACTTGTTCCGGCCATCCACGTCAGTGAGTCGCGCTCGGTCACTGAGGTATTGATAGACGTGGATGCCCGCAACAAGTGCGGGCATGACGAAACTGGGAAGGGGCTTTCCTACGCCCCGCGCAAAAACGGCAGCGCCTTTTCCAGGGTACCAGCCGGATTTTCTTCCACGTAGAAAGAAATGCCCGCCATCGACCAGCTCGACCGTCACATCGGGCAGGTATTCGTCCAGACCGGCGTAGTTCTCAACCGGCATCGGTGGTTCGTCTGAGCCCTGGAGCACCAGGATACCGGCCCGCCATGCGGGGATCAGCCGGTTGCGACGGTCGATCCAGTCCTTCCGAAAGGTGGAGGACTGGAAATAGCGCTCCACCGCCAGCCCGGTGCCGGGGAACTGGCTGTCGGTCTGATCCCGGGGCTAACGCGCGGTATTCTGCCGGTCGTGCTACATCAGTTTCTTGAAGACCACCCGTATTTGAACATCCGGATCGAGGAAGCCTTTGCAAACTTCCTGACACGCCGCGTGCTTGACGGTGAACTTGATTTTGCAATTGTAACCCGACCGCCCCTGGATAAGGGCCTCCGCATGGAACTTCTGGCCAAAGTACCAGTCGTCCTGCTGTCAGGGCCTGGATTGGGCCTCAAAACGGGGCAAGCCTTCTTCCCGGTCCGGCATTCACCCATACGAGTGACAGGGTCGGCTACTGCATCAACCCTGTTGTCGCGCCACGAATGGACTTTGAATACTGGCTAATTGAGCGATCAGGAAGCGCGACGGACCGGGCAGGACAGCTTTTTCTCCAATCCGTCAGAGACGAGATCGCACGCCACACGACCCCGTCTTGACAGCTAAATCGGCTAAACCGTCAGCACCGTCGAGCCGGTGGTTTTGCCTTCCCAGACGTCGATCTGGGCTTGTGCGGCATCTTCGAGCTTGTAGGTCTGGCCTGTGATCGGCTTGATATCGCCGGCCGCCAGCGCCCCGAACAGGGTTGCCGCACTATCATCGAGCTCCTGGCGGGTGAGCTGATAGAACCGCATGGACGCCTTGGTGAAGAACAACGAGCCCCTCACGTTCAACTCCACGGAATCGATTGGCGGCAGTGGGCCCGACGCGTTGCCAAAATTGATCATGTAGCCGAGCGGGCGGATCGCATCGATCGAGCCCTGCCAATGATCCTTGCCGACAGAGTCATAAACCACATCGACACCACGGCCCCCGGTGGCCTCCCGGGCGATCTCGGTGAAGTTCTCGGTTTTGTAGTTCACCGCATGTTTCGCGCCATGGGCCAGAATTGTTTCTTTCTTGGCGTCAGACCCGACCGTGCCGATCACATTAACGCCCTTGCTCCCGAGCCACTGGCACAAGAACAGGCCAACCCCGCCGGCCGCGGCATGGACCATCGCGGTCTCTCCTGCCTGAGCCGCGTAGGTGCGGTGGATCAGATATTCCGCGGTCATGCCCTTGAGCATGCTGGCGGCGGCCGCCTCATCAGAAACATCGTCAGGCAAGGCCACGACCTGTTCGACCGGGATCAGCCGGGCTTCCGCATAAGAACCCGGGAAGGTCGAGGCATAGGCGACCCGCTGGCCGACGGAAAATTCGCCAACGCCCGCGCCTACCGCTTCGACAACACCAGCGGCTTCCGTGCCCAGAACCGACGGCAGCTCCGGAAGCACTGGGTAGAGGCCCTTACGAACCATGATATCGAGGAAATTGAAGCCGATCGCCGTGTGCCGCAGGCGCAGGTGGCCCGGGCCCGGGTCACCCACCTCGATGTCTTCCCATTTCAGAACATCGGCCTCGCCGAATTCGTGGATGCGGATTGCCTTGACCATGTCTCGTTCCTTTTGGCTTTGAATAACGTCAGATTTCAGTGTCGCCCAGCCGGGCGTTGCGAATTGATCTAGTCCTCTATCGCCGAAAGGAAATCAACCGCGCCAGGCGCGTTGTCAGCAATAATTCCGGACCGTCTTCCTCTTCGAGACGATTCCGCCAAATGCTTGTCGGCAGCAGTCTGCCTGTCTAGGGTCAGCGCGAAGCTGCCATCAAGGCAGCATGGATATTCGACCCAAGGGAAAGCACCATGACACGACCCGTCATCATCAGCTGCGCGCTCACCGGCGCCGCCGACACCGCCGATCTCAACCCGGCCGTGCCCGTCACACCCGAACAAATCGCCAGCGAGGCGCTTTCCGCCCACGCCGCCGGCGCCGCGATCGTGCACATCCATGTGCGTAACCCGGAGACCCGCAAGGCCAGCATGGACACGGTGCTTTACAAGGAGGTCGTCGACCGGATCAGGGATGCGGGCACCGATGTCATCATCAACCTGACCACTGGCCCCGGCGCCCGGTTTGTGCCGGACCGTGATGATCCCATGAAGGTCGCTGCCGGCAGCGTCATGAAGACCGCCGAAGAACGGGTCGCCCATGTGGTCGAAAACAAGCCCGACATCTGCTCCCTGGACGTGGCAACGATGAATTTCGGCGCCCGCCCCATGGTCAACACCCCGGACATGCTCAACGAGATGGCCGTGCTGATCCAGGACGCTGGCGTGAAGCCGGAGCTCGAAGTCTTCGATACGGGCCATGTCCGCCTGGCCAACCACATGGTCGAGACCGGCGTGATCAAGGGCGAAAAGCCACTTTATCAACTCTGCCTCGGCATTCCGTGGGGCGCGCCCGCCAACGCCGAAACCATGATGCTGATGCGCGACATGCTGCCCACCGGTGCGAACTGGGCGAGCTTCGGGATTTCTCGCTTTGAGTTCCCCATGGTCGCCAGCGCCACCGTGCTGGGCGGGCATGTCCGTGTGGGCCTGGAAGACAATCTCTACATCTCCAAGGGCAACCTTGCCTCGGGCAACGCCCAGCTGGTGGATCAGGCCAAACGCCTGATCGAGGCCTCCGGCGCCTGGGCCGCTTCCCCGGCGGAATCCCGGGGGATTCTGGGGCTGTAGGACTCACCTAAATCGTCAAAACAAAAAGGGCGGCCTCGTGCCGCCCTTTTTCATATGCCGATTACTTCATATGCCGACTGCGTCCTCATCCTGAGCCTGACGAAGGACGAGGGCGGCATCCTCATACTTCGACAAGCACAGCATGAGGATGACCAGAGATAGGCGGATCAAAGCGGGCGGGTCGCGGACCCCCCGCGCGCCCTAATCGAAGAACCGGCTTTTGGGGCGGTCGAGGCCGAGGTTTTCGCGGAGGGTTGTGCCCTCATACTCAGTGCGGAAGAGCCCGCGCTTCTGGAGCAGCGGGATCACCTCGTCGATGAACGGGGTCATAAGCGCGGGGATCACCGGGGGCATGTAGTTGAAGCCGTCTGCCGCGCCGTCCGTGCACCAATCCTCGATCAGATCGGCGATCTGCTCTGGCGTGCCCGCGGTGGTGTAGTGGCCGCGCCCGCCGGCAAACTGCGCCAGTAGCTCACGCAAAGTGAGGCCTTCATTGCCGACAATCCGCACGATCAGCGCGGCGCGGCTTTTCATGGTCTCCAGCTTGTCCGGGTCTGGAAAGTCCGAAACCTTGAGGGGCTGGTCGAGATCCAGATGGGAGAAATCGTGCCCCGCAAAGCGCTGAGACAAAGTGCGGCGGCCGACTTCCGGATCCATCCGTGAGTTCAGATCGAGCAAATTCTGCTTGGCCTCGGCTTCCGTCCCGCCGATGACCGGGTTGAGCCCCGGCAGCACAACGGTCTGGTTCGCGTCCCGCCCGAAGCCCTTCGCGCGTTTCTTGATGTCCGTATAGAACTCTTGCGCGGTTTCCTTCTCCAGATGGGCGGTGAAGATCGCCTCGGCGTGTTTGGCGGCGAAATCCCGGCCCCGGTCGGAGGCCCCGGCCTGCACCAGCACCGGGCGACCCTGGGGACTGCGGGGAACATTCAACGGCCCTTTGACTTGATAATATTCGCCCTCAAAATCGATCGGCGTGATTCGGCTGGTGTCGCCGCACAGCCCGTCGCCGGAACGGTCATCCACCAGCGCGTCATCGGCCCAGCTGTCCCACAAATCCTTCACGGCGGAGACGAACTCCTCGCCCATTTCGTAGCGGTCGCCATGGGCGGTGTGCTCGCGCCCGTAATTGGCTGCGACCGCCTCGACCCATGTGGTGACGATATTCCACGCCGCCCGGCCGCCCGAAATATGGTCGATAGAGGCGAACTGGCGCGCAAGATTGTAGGGCTCGGAATAGGTGCACGAGCCGGTGGCCACCAGCCCGATATGCTCGGTCTTCATGGCCAGCGCGGCGAGCATAATGACCGGGTCGGGCCAGAAGCGGCCGGATTCCATGGCGTCATTGGTCATCATCAGCACATCGGCAAAGAAGATCGAATCAAACCGCGCCGCTTCAGCCTGCCGGGCGAGATCGGCGTAATAGTTGATGTCCATCAACGACCGCAGGTCGGCGCCGGGATGGTCCCACGCGGTCTCGTGGTGGCCGCGGGACTGGATGAAGAGATTGAGGTGGATGGGTTTGGGCATGGGGCATTTCCAGAGCAAAGACTGAGTTCTTGTAGGAAACGAACATAAAGCTGTAGGGGCGGGTTTCAAACCCGCCCTTTGCCCGGTTTACGCAGAGCTCCCCTACCCCACAATCACCCCAGGATTGAGCACGCCCTTCGGATCCAACCGCTTCTTCGCGTCCGCCAGCACATCACCAAACAACGCAGGCCTCTGCTGCTCGTACCATTTCTGGTGGTCGCGGCCGACGGCATGATGGTGCGTGATGGTGCCGCCGTTCGCGATCAGCGCGTCTGAGCAGCGGGTTTTGATTTCCTGCCATTGTTCGAGCATCGCTTTGCCGTCCGGGTTTCCCGGCGCGTGGAAGGCGAAGTACGGCGCCGGGCCGTCGGGATAAGCATGGCTGAAGCGGCAGGAGACCGCACCGTCATGGCCGGTCACGTCGCGGATTGCGGTTTGGGTGGCGTCCTTGATGGCGCGGTAGAAATTCTCGAAGGCGTCCCAGGTGGTTGCGGTCTCAAACGTGTCGGAGATGATACCCCGGGGGGTTAATTGCTCCCGGTTATAGGGCATGCGGATGAAGGCGGTGCGCCACGCACCCACCGCGCCCTGCAAATTGGCCTGGGGATTGTCGCGCCAGTCCACATCGACCACGCCGCCCGCATCGAGGCAGCATTCCTCGGCCCGTTCCATCCATGTGTCGACCGGGTGATCCGCGCTTTCGAAGGAGACCACCATCAGGGTAAAAGAGCCGTCGCCGGCGCCGTTCACCTTCAGCTCGGTGCCGTCGACGATGCGTACGTTCGCCGGGTACAGCCCAGCCTGGGAGATGACCCGCACGGCGCGGGCGGCATCGAAGAAATCGGTGAAGCGGAACCCCGCTGTGGCCTTGAAGGTGGGGCGGCCCTGCAGGCGGGCCCAGCCTTCGGTGACGATGCCCAGGGATCCTTCGCTGCCCAGGGCAATGAAGCGGTCCGGGCTGGGACCCGCGCCGGAGCCTGGCAAACGGCGGGACACAATATCGCCGACGGGCGTGACCGTGGTGGTGCTTTCCACCAGATCGTCGATATGGGTGTAAAGCGTGGCGAAATGGCCACCGGAGCGGGTCGCGATCCAGCCGCCGAAGGTGGAATGCTCAAAGCTCTGGGGGAAATGCCGGAGGGTTAAGCCGTGGGGCTTGAGCTGGGCCTCAAGCTCAGGGCCCCGGATGCCCCCCTGGATCCGCGCGGCGCGGGAGATCGGGTCGACCTCCAGCACCTTGTTCATGCGGGTCATGTCGATGGAGATGGTGCCGTTGTATTTGCTGCCCACATCGCTGGTGACGCCACCGACCACGGAGGAACCACCACCAAACGGGATCACGGCGGCATTGGCATCACCGGACCAGTCATAGATGGCGGCGATATCTTCGTTGCTTTCGGGGTAGGCGACCACATCAACGACATGGTCGAAATCGCCGTTGTAGATGCGGAGCGAGTCCGGCTGGGATTGGCCGAAGGAATGGACGACCCGGTCGTGCTTGTCGGTGGTGCTGATCTTCCCAAGGTTGGCCGGCGCTTCAACTTTCGGGGTCGGCAGGTTGATGGCGTCCATGGTGGGGAACGCGCCGTCCCGGGACGGTTCGATGCCAAAGCCATCAGAGAAAGTGTTGAGCAACGCTTTGGTGTCGTCGGCGGAAAGCCCGTTTTCGGCGTAGCCCCAGCCCCAGTATTTGAGTGTCTTGTCGGTCATGATCGTCTCCGGTGTCCGGTCTGTATTGTTGCGGCGGGGCCGTGATAGAAATTGATAGGTTCGTTGGTGCCAGGAGGCCTAGGCGACCCGGGCTTAGAGAGCCGCCCGGGTGAAGCTGGCCAGGTAGGTGATCAGCAAGTCGGACGCCTGCCCCGCGGCCTCGGGCTCACCCGCCGCGATCGTCCGGGCCAGATCGGCGTGGAGCCGGGCCATTTGGGGTAAGTCTGCCGCGCTCTGGTGGTGCTGGTACCAGAACCGGCGCGACAGGGGGTTCCAGTGCTCCATGGAGCTTTGGGCGAAGGAGTTGCGGCAGGTGGCGCCGAGCAACTCGTTGAACTGCTGATCAAAAATCATGAAGCCTGCGTCGTCGCCGGTGGCGGCAGCCTGGTCCATGGCGGTGGCGATCTCGGCGAAGCAGGCGGCTTCCGCGCCCGTGCGTCGCCGGGCGGCGAGGCGGACCATCAGATCCTCGACCTCGCGGCGAAACTCCAGCAGGTGTAGCTGGGTCTCCACATTGATGTCGGTTACGAACATGCCGCGCCTTGGCAGGATGCTGACGAGGCGCTGCTGGGCCAGGCGCTGGATCGCCTCGCGCACCGGGGTCCGCCCGAAACCGGACCGGGTGCAAAGCTCTCCCTCGGAGATCACCGCACCGGGGGCGATCTGCAAGGTGACGATCAGCGCCTCGAGGGTGCGATAGGCCTGATCGGTCAAGCTGATGCCAGGATTCGTGCCCATGGGGGTGTGCCTTCAGAGAGCTTAGTGAATATGACTGATATATCTATTGAATACATTGAGCGCGATATCAACAGCTTCCCGATTCGCGGAAACCCGCTAGACTGGGGCTCCCGCCCGTCACACGAGTTTTGAGCCTTGCCCCAGAAAGTCGCATTGATCGCCGGCGCCCTTGGTGTGATCGGCCGCGCGCTGCTCGAACATCTCGAAGATGACCCGGATTGGTCGGTGATCGGCCTGTCGCGACGCACCCCGGATTTTGAGACCAGCGCCAATTTCCTGTCCCTCGACCTGCTCGACCGGGACACCACGGCCCAAGCCATGGCCGCCCAACCCAACGTCACCCATGTGTTCTTCACGCCCTATGCGCCCGGGGAGAACTTTGCTGCCGAAGTCACCCCCAACCTGGCGATGCTGGCGAATTTGGTGGAGGGGCTGGAGCCGGTCGCGACCAACCTGCAGCACATCCAGCTGATGCAGGGTGCCAAATGGTACGGGGTGCAGTTCGGCAAGCCCTACAAGACCCCCGCCAAGGAGAACGACCCGCGCCATATGCCGCCGAATTTCTACTACGACCAACAGGACTGGCTGGTCGATCGGCAGGCGGGCAAAACATGGACCTGGTCCGCGCTTCGTCCCCACGGGGTCTGGGGGTTTTCGACCGGCAGCGCCATGAACATGTTGAATTCGCTCGCGGTCTATGCGGCGATCTCCAAACATCTCGGCCTGCCCCTGAAATGGCCCGGCAACCCGGCGTTGCTCGACTCGGTCTATCAGATCGCCGACGTCGAAATCATAGCGAAAGCCATGCTCTGGGCCTCCACGGAACCATGCGTGGCAAACGAAGCCTTCAACATCACCAATGGGGACTACACCAGATGGTCCCTGCTTTGGCCGAAGATCGCCGAGTTCTTCGACATGGAGATCGGCCCGATCCAGACCATCAAGCTGACCGATGTGATGGCGGACAAGGAGCCGCTTTGGGCCGAGATCACCCAGGCCCACCAGCTGCATAAATATAGCCTGGAAGAACTCACCACCTGGCCGTTCATCGACTACGCCTTCGCCAACGGGTTCGACCAGATGTCGAGCCTGACCAAGCTGCGCCAGGCGGGCTGGACCGAGGTGATGGATACGGAAGCCACCATCACCAACCAGCTCCAGCGCCTGCGCGACGACCGGATCATTCCCTGATGGCCCAACAAACCGCTTTGATCGTCGGCGCACTGGGAGTTACCGGCCGCGCTCTGCTCACCCATCTCGAGGACCAACCCGATTGGGAGATCATCGCCGTGTCCCGCCGGGCGCCGGACTTCCCCACTCGCGCGCGTTTCATCTCGGCCGATCTGACCGACGCCGCAGATTGCCGGGCCAAGCTCGGTGGGCTGAGCGACGTCAGCCATATTTTCTATACGGCGTATTCCAAACAGCCGAGCGTGCCCGCCGAAATTCCGGTTAATCTGGGGATGCTGGAAAACATGCTCGACGCGGTCGAACCTGTTGCGACGGGGCTGCAGCATGTGCAGCTGATGCTCGGGGCGAAATGGTACGGCACCTATCTGGGGTCCTATAAAACCCCGGCCCGGGAAGATGATCCGCGCCCCCTGCCGAAGAATTTCTATCACGCCCAGCAAGACTGGCTGGAAATCCGCCAGACCGGCAAGGCCTGGAACTGGTCGGCGCTCCGCCCCCACGGAGTTTGGGGATTTTCAGTCGGCAGTGCGATGAATTTGCTGACCGGGATTGCCTGCTATGCGGCTATTTCCAAGGAGCTCGGCCTGCCGCTCCGCTGGCCGGGCAGCACGGGCTTTTACGGCAAGCTTTACCAGCTCATCGACGCTGATTTGCTGGCCACCGCCATGACCTGGACGGCGACCACGCCGGCTGCGGTCAACAACGCCTTCAACATCACCAATGGTGACTTGTTTCGCTGGAAGGATGTCTGGCCCCGGATCGCGGAATTCTACGATATGCCTGTGGCCGACCCGCAGCCGATCGGGGTCGCGGCCCAAATGGGCGACAAGGGTGCGCTCTGGGAGAGCATGGTCGAGAAACATGGCCTCAAGCCCTACCCCCTCGAGCAGATCGTCAACTGGGGCTATCTCGACATGGCGCTCAACAACGATATCGACCAGATGTCGAGCCTGACCAAAATCTTCCAGGCCGGCTGGACCAACGTCTGGGACAGCCAAGAGACCATCACCCGCCAGCTGCAAAAGCTGCGCGACGACAAGATCATACCCTGAGGTTTTAATGACCCTTCACGTCAGCAGTAATTTCGACAGCGGCAATATCGTGTGCAAAAGCGCCGCCGACCCGGGAGATATCCGCCTGGAGATCAGCAAGGACCATAATTCCGATTTTTACATGTGGTTCCACTTCCGGCTCACCGGCGGCAAGGACACTGCCTGCGCCATCACCATCGAGAATGCTGCCGGCGCGGCCTATCCCAAAGGCTGGGAAGGCTATCAGGCGGTCGCCTCCACCGATCGGGAGACCTGGATCCGGGTGCCGACAAGCTACGAGAACGGCAAGCTGACAATCTCCCACACCCCGGCGGCCGACAGCGTCTGGTACGCCTATTTCGCCCCCTACTCCATGGAACGCCATGGGGATTTGATCGCCAAGGCGCAGGCGGCCGACGGCGTCTCCCTGGACGTGCTCGGCGAGACCCTGGACGGCCAGCCGATGGATTTGTTGCGCATCGGAGAGCCCTCCGCAGACAAGCAGAACTTCTGGGCCATTGCCCGCCAGCATCCCGGCGAAAGCATGGCCGAGTGGTGGATGGAGGGCTTTCTGGCCCGTCTGCTCGACCCGGCCGACCGCACGGCGCAGGTCCTGCGTGAGAAGGTGGTATTTTACCTGGTGCCGAACATGAACCCGGACGGCTCGCGGCGCGGGCATCTGCGCACCAACGCCGCCGGGGCGAACCTCAACCGGGAATGGTCCGAACCGGCCATGGACCGCAGCCCGGAAGTATTTCTGGTGCGCGAACGCATGCGCGCAACCGGCGTCAATTTCTGCCTCGATGTCCATGGGGACGAAGCCCTGCCCTACAACTTCCTCGCCGGGATGATGGGCATTCCCTCGCTGTCGGAGCGTCAGAAAACCCTGCAGCAGGTCTTCTCCGAGGCACTTCTGACCGCCAGTCCTGATTTTCAAACGAAATACGGCTATCCGGATGCCAAACCGGGCAAGGGCAACATGACCTTGTGCTCAAACTGGGTGGCCGAAGAATTCGGCTGTCTGGCTCTGACTCTGGAGATGCCCTTTAAGGACAATGCCGACCATCCCGACGCCACCTTCGGCTGGTCGCCGGACCGCACGAAGGCGTTCGGTGCCGCCCATCTGGATGCGATAGCGGCGGTGCTGGCAGCAGACTGAGTGCTGCGGTGAAAAGATACGCGGATCAAGTCCGCGTATGACGGCTGAAACTCGTCATGCCCGGGCTTGACCCGAGCATCTCACACAACAACTCCGAACCCACTACGCCATCGATGCGTCGTCGACGGACCAGAGGGAGAAGCCGGGGCTTTCTTCCCAGATGCGGGGCTCCCAGTCGTCATCCATGCGGTCCATATCGGCAAAATACTCGGTGTTGCCGCCGCAGGGGTTGCGGAAATACCAGTAATAGTTGGACCCGAGAATGTGTCGGCCCGGCGTGGTGTCTGCCTCCCAGCCGGCCTCCTTCATGAACTTGCCACCCATCATCACCATGTCGAAATTCTCGACTTCGAAAGAAGCGTGATCGAAGGCGTTGCGGTTGGCGCGGCTGATCAGGAACAGATTGTGGTGATCGTGGCCGCCGGCGCAGCGCATGAAATCGCCCCCGGTCTTGGTGCTATCGGAAAGGCGGAAACCAAGCCGATCAAGATAGAACGCCACGGCCTTTTCGCGATCCGCCATCTCAATGGCGTAGACCACATGACCGATCCGGATCGGGTTGGCCTGGGTTTTGGGATCGATGAAATCATTCATCCGCGGCTCGGTGGTGTTCACGTTGACCGGAACCATCTCCACATCGGCTTGCGCCGGCTGAGAGACGGTCAGCCCGATCGTGTTGCCGCTTTCGTCGGCAAACCAAAGCGTCCCGTTATCCTCACGCACGTCGCGATCACGCCCGACCGCGTCGCCGAGCTCCCGGAGACCGGCCTCGTTCTCTACCCCCCACACGGACGCCCGCAGAGTGGATTTCGCCGGGTCCGGCGTCGTTGGTAGCGACGTATCGTCAGACGGGTGCAATTCGATGGTCTGGTTCACCCGGGTGCGAAACACCGCGTGTTCGGGACTGCTATCGAGCTCCTCGACCCCCCAATCCCGGTAATACCGGGTGCCGACATCCATATCCTCGATGCCGTAGATCAGCTTCTCAACCCGTTTGATGGTCATCTCTCGTATTCCTCAAATCTCGTCGACAACGTCGACGGACAATGTACCAATTTTGGAAATCTCAACGTCCAGCTTGTCTCCCCCCTTCATCCAGAGCGGCGGCGTGCGACCCGCGCCCGAGCCTTTCGGTGAACCGGTCGCAACAATGTCCCCCGGCTGCAGGGTCGTCACCTTCGACAGGTAAGAAATGATGTAGGGAATATCGAAAATCAACAGATCGACACTGGCATCCTGCACCACATCGCCGTTCAAACGGGTGGTGATATGTAGCGCCGAAGGATCGGGGATTTCATCTGCCGTGGTCATCACCGGACCGAGCGGGCCGGTCGCGATGAAATTCTTGCCCGCCGTAACCGAATGTTTCTGGAAGTCGCGCACACTGCCATCAACCATGATGGTGTAGCCGGCGACGGAATCCAGCGCGTCAGCTTCGGAAATATGGCGGGCTTCCTTGCCGATCACCGCACAAAGCTCCCCTTCGAAATCTAGGCATTCAGAGACTTTCGGGCGGATCATCTGGCCGCCATGGCCGAACAACGTGCTGTTGGCCTTGAGGAACAGGGTCAGGTTTTCGGGCATCTCGAAGCCCATTTCCACCACATGATCCTTGTAGTTTTTCCCGGCGCAAAATACATGCTCGGGATTGGGGATCGTGGGCAGATAGGTGATGTCCGTCAAAGCCGCGTCCGGCGTTTCGCCCTGGGAAGCTGTGCCAAGCGCCATCAGCTCGCCCGCCGCGATCGCCGCTTTCAGACTGCCATGGGGACCCTGCCGACCGAGATCGATCACGCCGTCACCGACGACCAGACCGTAGGTCTCGGTTCCGTTGTTCTGATAGCTGACAAATTGCACTGACGTTCCCCCAGAATCTCTTTGGAAAAGTTTATCTGCTCACCGCATTTCTACCAAGTCATCGAAAACCCTCTCCTCCCGGGAGGGGAGGGGGTAGCGGCTAGTTTGTCTTTGTCAGGTTCGGCCAAAGCTGATCGGCGCCTTGCTCCGCGACCGCACGGCCCAGACGCCTGGCCCAGATACTCTCGGTGCCGTATTCCGCCCGCCAGGACCACAACCGACGGGTCAAATTGTGTAGATGGTGCTCCTCGGTGAAACCGATCGCTCCAAAGACCTGATGGGAGATCGCCGCCGCCTTGCCTGCGGCTTCGCCGGTGCGGATTTTTGCTGTCGCAATCTCAAGAAGAGCCTCCCCACCTCGGTCGACCGCCCGGCAGGCGATCTGCGCGGCGAGTTCCGCGGCGGCCGCCTCTCCGGCCAGAATTGCGAGCTGCTGCTGGATCGCCTGAAACTTGCCGATCGGGCGCCCGAACTGCACCCGCTCGCCCGCATAGGTGACACAAAGGTCGAGCACTTCGGTGATGGCCCCGGCCATCTGGCAGGACCGCACCAGTGCGCCGATAGCCGGGACATTGCCCGACCCGGTCGCGACGGGCGCATTGGCAAAAACCATTCCGTCCCGGGGATCGCGCCCGATATTCCGGTCCGCAGATATTTCAGCACCACCGGCATCGTGGAGAGCGAACTGCCCCTCACCCGTTGCGACAAGCACCTGAACGGCCTGCGCCCCCCATGGCACGCTCGTAGCGCCTTCGCACAAGCTGAGCACACCCTCAGGCACCGCCAGCCCGGCCCGCGCGAGCAACCAGCCAGCGCCAATGGTCTCGGCCAGAGGTACGGGTGCCGCATGATGGCCCGCGGCCTGCAAAATCACGAAAGCATCTTCCCAATGACCGCCGATGCCACCCTGATCCTCGGGCACCAGCACCCGATCGAGTCCGTTGGCGATAATTTCGTCCCATAGCGCGGCGGGCCAGGCGCCTGCCTCAGCGGCTTCGATGGTCGCGGTGTCGAGATGAGCGGCGAACAGGCGTTCGGCCGTCTCGGCGATCATGTTGCGTTCTTCAGTCATCGCAGCCCCAGCCCGCGGGCGATGACCCCCCGCATGATTTCCGTGGTGCCCCCGCGCAAGGAAAATGACATGCAGGCCTGCTGCACGTAGGCAAGGGATTTTTCGAATTCGCTGCCCCCATCAATGCCGGGTGCGAGCCCCAGAATTTGCTGGGCAATCTCCGGGATGGATTGCTCGAAAGTCACCCCCAAATCCTTGACCACCGAGGCTTCCAGAGTGGGCTTCTCCCCCGCATCCAGGCGCGTAGCTACAGAAATCGATAACGCGCGCAACGTCGCCAGATGGGCGTAAAGCCGGCCGATCGCGTCATGGGCCCCGGCAGCGCTGTACGGTGGCAGGGCGCTCACAAATCGCACCAGCTCGACCAGCAAGGCAAATGCGCTCAGAAATCGGTCTGGCCCGCTGCGCTCAAAGGCCAGCTCGGCGGTCACCTGACGCCAGCCGTCGCCCTCGCCACCAACGCGCATGGCATCAGGCACGAAGACATCGTCGAAGGTGACCTCATTGAATTCTTCATCGCCGATCATGTTGCGGATCGGGCGTACAGTGACCCCGGGAGACGCCAGATCAATCAGGAACTGGGTCGTGCCTTCATGGCGGCTTTCCCCCGCCTCGCCCGTGCGCAGCAGAGCGATCATGTAGTGGGAATTCTGGGCATAGGTGGTCCAGACCTTGCGGCCGTTCACCACCCAGCTGTCTATACCATCCACCGTGGCGCGGACGGCCTTCGAGCGGATCGAGGCCAGATCAGAACCGGAATCCGGCTCGCTCATGCCGATGCAGAAATAAGTCTCCCCCGCGACGATCCCGGGCAGGATGCGTTCGCGCTGCTCTTGGGTGCCAAAGCGCAGTAGCAATTGCCCGCTTTGGCGCTCACCGATCCAGTGGGCGGCGACCGGTGCCCCCGCGGCGAGCAGCTCTTCGATCACCACATAGCGTTCCAGCGCGCTGGCACCCCGCCCCCAGGGCGCGGGCCAGGTCATCCCCAACCAGCCCCGTGCGCCCAGCTTGCGCGAAAAATCCGCATCGAACCCGACCCAGGAATGTGCGCGTTTAGAGGCCGGGAAACCCGCCAGCTCTTCGGCCAGAAAGCCGCGCACCTCCGCCCGCAACGCCTCGGCGGTCGGCGGCAGGTCGCTTGGTGCAAAATTCAGTGCCTGCATGTCACCCTCAAAATCCTTCCCCGACAGCTTAGCGCGGCGGCGCGATTATGCTAGCTAGAGGTGAGCAATATTCCGGGCCTCGCCCTTCGTCAGGCTCAGGGTGAGGCCCTCATGCTGAGCCTGACGAAGCACGAGGGCCGGAGCAGGATCTGAACCGGAGGGGAACCCCATGAGTGATTTTCTGATTTTCGAACAGGACGGCGCCGTTGTCACCTTGACCATGAACCAGCCCGAGGCGCGCAACCCGCTATCCGGCGAAAGCCAGTACGAGTCATTTCTCGACGCGACCGACCGCATCTCCCGGGATGACAGTGTCAGATGCGTTATCCTGACCGGCGCGGGCAGCGCCTTCAGTGCGGGCGGCAATGTGAAAGACATGCGCGACCGCAAGGGCCTGTCGGAAGGCAGCCCCTACCAGATCCGCAACAACTACAAGCGCGATATCCACAATATCCCCCTGACCCTCTACAACCTCGAGGTTCCGACCATCGCTGCCGTCAACGGTGCCGCAGTCGGCGCGGGCTGTGATCTCGCCTGCATGTGCGACATCCGCATTGCTTCGGAAAAGGCCCGCTTTGCCGAAAGCTTCGCCAAGCTGGGCATTATCTCCGGGGATGGCGGCGCCTTCCTGCTGCCCAAGTTGGTCGGCATGTCGAAAGCCGCCGAGATGACCTTTACCGGTGAGATGATCGGCGCCGCCGAGGCCCTCGAATGCGGCCTGGTCTCCCGGGTGGTGCCCCATGAGAGCCTGCTCGACGAGGCCCATATTCTTGCCGGCAAGATCGCTGCCAATCCGGGCCATTCCCTGCGCATGTCCAAGAAGCTGCTCCGCGAAGGGGTCCACTCACGTCTCGAGACGGTCCTCGATATGGCGGCGGCGTTCCAGGCGCTGGCCCATCACACGGATGAGCACGACGTGGCTGTGAATGCGTTGATCGCGGCGATGGAAAAGAAGTAGCGGATACTCCCTTATTTTCAAACTGAGCCCTCATCCTGAGCTTGTCGAAGGACGAGGGCGGCATCCTCATACTTCGACAGGCTCAGCATGAGGATGCTTCAATGCAGGAGACTACAATGCCCCACATCACCACAAAAGATGGCGTGAAACTCTATGTCGGGGAGGCGGGCAGCGGCATTCCGATTGTGTTTGCCCACGAGTTCGGCGGCGACATCAGAAGCTGGGAAACCCAGATGCGCCACTTCGCGCGCAACTATCGCTGCATCGCGTTTAACGCGCGGGGCTATCCCCCCTCGGACGTGCCCGAGGATGTGGACATGTACGGCCAGTTCCAGGCGGTGGACGATATTCTCGCCGTGCTCGACGGCCTCGGTATCGAGAAGGCCCATATCGTGGGTCTGTCCATGGGCGGGTTTGCCGCGCTGCATTTCGGGTTCCGCTATCCCGACCGTGCCCTCTCCCTCACCGTCGCCGGGGCAGGTTACGGCGCCCATCCCGACGTCCACGCGCAATTCGCGGAAGAGACCAAAGAGGTCGCGTCCCGCATTGAGGCCGACACCATGGCCGAGTTTTCAAAGCTCTACGCCATCGGCCCGACCCGGGTGCAGTTCGCCAACAAGGACCCCCGTGGCTGGGAAGAGTTCGCTGGCGAACTCGCCGATCACTCTACCCGCGGCTCAGCCAACACCATGCGCGCGGTACAGGGCGGGCGTCCCTCGCTTTATGATTTCCCGGCAGAAATGCAGGCCCTGCGCGTGCCCACACTGATCATCAACGGCGACGAAGACGACCCGTGCCTGGATGTGGGCCTGTTTATGAAGCGCAACATCCCGTCATCCGCGCTGGTCCTGATGGCGCGCTCGGGACACTTGATCAATCAGGAGGAACCGGCGCTCTTCAACCAGCATCTCGGTGAGTTCATGGCCCGCGTCGACGCCGGACGCTGGGAGCTGCGCGACCCTCGTTCGATGACCACGGATATTCTGTGGACGCCGGATAAGTAGAGCGGTCGGCGCGCCCTACCCAATCCCGTACGGCTTCGCCCACCCAAGTCCTTCGAGCGTCCCTGCACGGGGCTTGTATTCGGCGCCGAGCCAGCCGTCGTAGCCGGCGGCTTCGATCATGTCGAAGAGGAATGGGTGGTTCATTTCACCGTGGTCGGGCTCGTTACGGCCGGGGACACCGGCGAACTGGATATAGGCGGATTTCGCCAGGTAATTTTTGATCTTGTCTGAGACAAAACCCTCGGCCATCTGGGTGTGATAAAGGTCGAACTGGACCTTCACATTGTCCCGGGCGACCTCATCCGCGATGGAATGGCCCATGGCCTGCCCGACCAGGAAATAGCCCGGGTTATCCGTGTAGTTGAGGGGTTCGAGATGCAGGTTGATACCCCGTTCCGCCGCGCGGTCTGAGGCTTCACGCATATTGGATACAAGCGTCGCCCGGTGGTCTGCCGGGTTGGCACCAGCCGGCATGGTGCCTGACATCACATGGATACGGGAACAACCGAGCGCATCAGCGCTGTCCATGGCCAGGGTCAGATCGTCGAGAAACGCGGCTTCCTGCCCGGGGATCGCGGCCCGGCCGAACTTTGTGGCTTCGTGAGGTCCATAGGGGGTGTTCAACAGGGTGCACTCCACCCCCGCGCGATCGAGCTTGGTGGCCAGATCATCGAGGTCCTGATCATAGGGGCGCTGGATCTCAACGCCCGTGAAACCGACATCGGCGGCCGCAGCAATCCGGTCGGGCAGCTTGTGCTCGGTGAACATCATCATCAGGCAGGAGGCAAATTTCGGCATGGGTTAAAACCTTCGAGTTACACGACGACCGTTGTTATCGCGATTCTGATGACGTCGAACAAGCACCCGGGCGCTTCAGGTGACTGAGCCCTCATCCTGAGCTTGTCGAAGGACGAGGGCGACATCCTCATACTTCGACAAGCTCAGGATGAGGATGTTTCACGCTGCGGAGAAACGCTAGCAGGCGACCCAGCCATCGGCGGTTTTCAGGCGATGGGTGATCTCGTTCTGGGGGGTGAGCATAGCCTCGATAAAGCAGCCCTTTTTGGCCGCTTCGATCAGGCGCAGCTGATCCTCCACAGAGGATTCCGTATCGAAGGAAATATCCATGGCGATACTTTTGGGAGCTGACTCATAAGGCTCGCGGCCCTTCTGGGTGGCGACCCATTCGCAGCGACAGGAAATTTTCGCGTTATCGATATCGACCCGCAGGCGTTTGGAAAAAGCGCGCATCTGGGTCATCAAGCAGGAGGTCAAACCAGCGATAAAATAGGCAATCGGCAGCGGGGCCGAGCCGTCTCCGCCGTGGAAGCCGTACTCGTCAGACGCCATTTCCCAGGAGATGGTTTCGGGCACCACCAGGCGCACATCCATTTCGCAGCGCATCTTGCCGACACCGGTGGCATCGCATTCGAACGCCACATCAAAGGACTTCACATCGTCTTCGGCCATGATTTTTTGTTCTCGTTTAAATTGATTCGCGCGGGATTGTGCCGCAGGCCACGCTCTCCCGCAAATGCCGTGATTGAACCGGGAACTCCGAACGGGTATGCCAATGACACAGAATAGAAAACACCAGTTCGGGGGAATTTCGATGTCCAGAGTTTTGATCGTAACCGGCGGTAGCCGGGGTCTTGGTGCCGCCACCTGCATCGGCGCCGCCAAAGCGGGCTATGAGGCCATCTGCGTGAATTATGTCGGCAACAAAGAGCGTGCCGACCAGGTTGTCGCCGCCTGTGAGGCCGCTGGTGCCAAGGCCATCGCCGTCCAGGCCGATATCACCAAGGAAGCCGATATCGTCCGCCTGTTCGAGACCACGGACAAAGAGCTGGGCACCGTGACCCATCTGGTCAACAGCGCGGGCATTGTCGGCCCCTATGCGCGGGTCGACGAGCTGGACTGGCCCGGGCTGGAAGAGCTCTGGACCCTCAACATCACCTCTACAATGATTTGCTCCCGTGAGGCCATCAAGCGCATGTCGACGGTCCATGGCGGCGCCGGTGGGGCCATCGTACATCTGTCATCCGCGGCCTCTCATTTGGGTGGCGCGGGGGTCAACGTGGCCTATGCG
The DNA here is from genome assembly GCA_964276015.1 of uncultured Alphaproteobacteria bacterium. Lineage (GTDB taxonomy): Bacteria > Pseudomonadota > Alphaproteobacteria > UBA6615 > UBA6615 > JABJAG01. The sequence goes on from CAXYDO010000004.1 coordinate 199,937, forward strand.
GCCTCCAAAGGCGCGATCGATTCCATGAACTGGGGCATGGCCCAGGAGGTCGCCGCCGAGGGGATTCGCGTAAACGCGGTCAGCCCGGGCGTGATCGACACAGAAATCCAGCCCGAAGGCCGGGTCGAAGCTGTCGGCCCTATGCTGCCCATGAAGCGGGTCGGTCAGGCCGAAGAGGTCGCCAATGCGATCCTGTTCCTGCTGTCGGATACGGCGTCCTATATCTCGGGCACCAAGGTCAACGTCTCGGGCGCGCGGTAGATAGGAAGGCGGGCGGGTTTTAAACCCGCCCTCAGCACATTCCCCTACATATGGCGGAAGGTGTTCTCCGCCGACTTGTAGTCGTTGAGGCCGAGCTGTTCGCGCAGTTCCTCGGTGCCGTTGAAGATCATCTCGTCAACCGGGATACCGATCCCGTTGGCGACCCGGTCATTCTTTGAGAAATTCGCGGCGACCGCACTGGCGCCGGATACTGCGGCGGGGCCGAGGGCCTTGGCGAGGGCCGCGCGGGCATCGTCGAGCGCCTTGCGATCTGTGCCGATAATCGCCGCAGCAAAAGCCAGCAGCAGATCGCCCGAGGGCACGCCGGTGTCTAACTCGGGGCGGACCAGGGCTTCGGGGTTCACGTTCATATTTAATGCTTGTCCACTCTCACGGAGGAACCGGGCATGCCCGGTGGTTCAGTAAAAGCAGTCGTTGATGGCGGAAACCCGTCCGGCAACGACTTCCACCTGGGGCCGGGTCAGGCCCTCATGATGGTTGTACTCAAAATCCATGATTTTCGGGAGTAATACGTATTGCGCCTGTTCCAGCTCCAGATGGGCGCGAAATTCGTCGGGCACAATACTCAGCGCGCGCATGATGTAGGGCTTGAAGGGGCCGTAGAGTTCCTTGGCGAGCGCACCGCCTTCAGGCGGGTTGGGAATGGTCGGCAGGAAAGCCTGCTCGAGCACCGCTTCAACAGGAAGGTCACGAGACGGATTTCCCGGCTGCGGCGCCGCGAAAGGACGCAATTCAACTCCGATACCCCTGGCATAAACATCGAGATTGACGACGAAGGAGACCATCGCGACCATCTCGGCGAATTCAGGATCGCTGAGACCGGCGTCGCCCGCTGCCTGGTAAGTGGTCATATCGAAGTTCGGACAATCCACCGCGAGGGTACGGATGATGTCACGGACAGCCTCCGGCAGCTCGACGTCTGAGGTCGCCCCACCATCAGCCGGTGCTTCGAGCAAGCCAGCATCGATGCCCGCCTGACGGGCTCCCGAAATCACCGCGAGACGTTGTGCGGCGGTTCCCCATCTGCCCGCGCGGGCAAACCGTTCGAACTGTGCGGCATGGGCGTCGGCCAGATCCTCGCGGACCGGCACTTCTGAGTCACTATAGAAAGACATGATTTTCCCCTTTTCTAGCGTCACTAGAGGATTCGCCGACACCCTGGCGCTATATCTCGATCACGATTTTGCCGAAATGGCGGCCTTCGCGCATATGGGCTAAAGCGGCCGGCAATTCATCCAGACCAAACCGCGTATCAGCGAGCGCCGGTTTTAGTCCGCTGAGATCGATCGCGCGCAGCATCGCTTCGAACTGCTCGTAACTGCCGCAAGTCACCCCTTCGAGGCGGATCTTGCGGGTGACCACCAGCGGCAGCCGGAATTCATGGTTCGACCCCGACAGCACCCCGATCAGCGCAATAGCGCCTCCCAGGCGAACCGCCTTGATCGACTGTTCGAGGGTCCCACCGCCGCCAACTTCAACCACCAGGTCGAGGCCCCGTCCGCCCACTGCTTCGCGGGCCGGTCGGGCCCATTGAGGCGTGTCGACATAGTTGATCAAATGATCGGCGCCCAGGCTCTTCAACCGTTCCAGCTTGGTGTCCGACGAAGAGGTCGCGACCACTTCCGCGCCGGCCAGCTTGGCGAACTGAAGCGCAAACACCGAGACGCCGCCGGACCCCTGGGTCAGCACCACGTCACCGGGTTTCACGCCACCCTGATCGATCACCGCGCTCCACGCGGTCAGCCCCGCGCAGGGCAGTGCGGCCGCTTCAGCAAAATCGAGATGGGCCGGGATGTGAGCCAGCCCGTATTCAGGCAGGACCCGCAACTCACAGGCCATGCCATCCAGCAAACCGCCAAGCCCGGAATGCATCGCGTGCTCGCTCGGCTCACCGGCCAGCCAGTCCTGGAAGAAATTCGCAACCACATGATCGCCGGATTTAAACCGCGTAACGCCCTCGCCGACCGCAATAACTTCGCCAGCGCCATCGGAAACCGGGATCAGACCCTCGGTCTTCTGACGCGATCCATAGCCGCCTTCAACTGTTAGCAAGTCACGATAATTGAGGGTCGCAGCCCGGACCCGAACGAGAACCTCGCCCGGACCGGGATCGGGATCGGGGAGCTCGACAACCGAAAAATTATCGAGCCCCGCGGCCGAAAGAACAGCTGCCCGCATGACAGAAGGTTACTCGGCCGCCTGATTGACGTGGTGGACCGTTTGCTGCGGGAACGGAATCGAGATGCCATCGGCCTCGAGCTGTTCCTTGAGCTTCTTGGTCAGATCCCAGCGCACACCCGAGTAATCCGCGGCATTCACCCAGACCCGCACAACGATATTCACCGAGCTATCGGCCAGCTCAGCAACTGCCACCGTTGATTCCGGGTCGGTCAGAGCACGGGGCTCTTCGTCGATCACGCGGTTGATCGTGGCCATAGCCGTGTCAATATCATCGCCATAGTCGATGCCCATCATCAGGTCGACACGGCGGGTCAGGTTGGCACTGAAGTTCTTGATCGCCGAACCCCAGATCTGCCCGTTCGGCATGATGATCTGCACATTGTCGCCGGTCGCGAGCTCCGTGGTGAACAATCCGACTTCCTTGACCGTGCCGGCCTCCCCACCAATATCAACGAAATCACCAATCTTGAACGGACGGAACATCAGCAGCATTACGCCGGCAGCGACGTTGCTGAGCGTGCCCTGCAGGGCCAGACCAATGGCCAGGCCGGTGGCACCGAAGACGGCGACCAGGCTGGTCGCTTCGACCCCGAACCGCTGCAACGCGGCGATAATTACAAAGGCAATGATCGCGTAACGAACCAGGCTGCCAAAGAACCGGACGAGGGTCGTATCCATCTTGCCGCTGCGGCTCAGCGCACGGTCTAATGCGCGACGGACCCAGCCGGCAGCCATGAAGCCGACAACGATGATGACCAACGCGCCCACCACATTGATGCTATAGGTCGCGAGGACCCCGTACACCATCCGAAGAATATCCTGAATCTGCTGATCCATCTGCTTACACCTTAATATTGTGCACCCGCCTCGTTGGACCGGTGTCTGGAAATTGAATCGTTTCCAAAACCGCTAGCGCCGACGACGGGCCATGCGCAAAACAGTCAAAATCAACCAGATTGGGAATACCACCGCCGCGCCGATCAGAACGAACGGCACCACCCATTCGAGCGCATCCACCAACACGTTGAAGATGCTCTCAACCGTCCCGCCGATCGACCCGAGCAACGTTTCTGGATCGATGTTGAACACCGACAGAACAATGCCGACGATCAGCGACAGAATGACCAGTTTGAGGAGCGTCCTACCGAGGTTACGCGGCATATCGTGACCCACCGATCGGTATTTATGATCACCCAATTTTAGGTAACTGGACGCGTACCGTCGATAGTTATTCCGTCGGATACGACAGAAAAAACCGGCTTCAGACCCCAGATCTAGCTCGCGTAGCTGGGATCCAGTTCATCCAGACGGCGGAGATGGCCCGGCCAGTCGAGCTGCGAGAAGTTTGTGTTGCGCTCGAATTGTTGTGCGGTGTGCTCGCAAACCTCCGGAGACGGCATGACCAGCCCGTCGAGCCCGACCGCCGACATAGCCTGGATCTGGCTCTTGGCACATTTCTCCAGATAGAAGACCTGGGAGAATGCATCGGCCACGGTGCGACCGGCGGTCAGGAAACCGTGGTTGCGCAGGATCATATTGCTGTTGTCGCCGAGGTCATTAATCAGGCGTTCACGCTCCTCGAGGTTGAGGGCGATGCCCTCATAGTCGTGATAGGAGATCCGGTTGTAAAACCGCATGGAATGCTGGGAAATCGGCAACAGCCCGCAACCCATGGCCGAAATTGCCATACCGGCTTCTGAATGGGTATGCAGAACACAGGCAAATTCGTGGCTGTGGGCGTGCACCGCGCTGTGGATCGTGAATCCGGCCGGATTGATCTTATAAGGGCCTGAATTGTTGATCTCGTTGCCTTCGTGATCGACCTTAATCAGGCTGGAGGCGGTCACTTCGCTGAACATCAATCCATAGGGATTGAGCAGGAATGTGTCTTCGCCGGGCACCCGCGCTGAAATATGGGTTCGGGTCATGTCCGACATGTCAAAGAGCTCAACGAGACGATAGGAAGCGGCTAGATTGACCCGCATTTCCCATTCCTCGGCGCTCACCTGATCCTGAACACTGGGGTAAAGCTGCACGATTTCCGCATTTGTCATGTCGATCTCCTGTTCGATCCGTCAGCTTCGCGCGTAGCCGCGCTGGCGTCAATTACTTGCTTCGGCAACCACATTGTTGTGCTGTGCGCCAAGTAGCTCGACTTCCGTGTCCACCACGTCGCCCGGATTCAAATATGTCCCGGCCCCGTGGCCTACCCCTGCCGGAGTTCCTGTCGACAGCACATCACCGGGCTCCAGCGTGATCATCTCGGAGGCAAACTCGATCTGCTCCTCGGGGGAGAACACCATGTCGCCAGTATTGCCGTCCTGTTTGGTCTCGCCATTGACCTTCAGGGTCAGGCGCAAATTCATGTGGTCGGGCAAAAAGGCGCGCGGCACGAAGAACGGTCCCATGGGCGCGAACGTGTCGTGGCTCTTGCCGCCAAACCAGTCGGTGCGCAGCGTCACCCAGTCCTCACGCATATTCCAGTCCCGGGCCGAGACGTCATTGGTGGTCATGAAACCAGCGATACAATCCATCGCATTTTCAGCTGAAATCCGCTTGGTGTGCCGACCGACCGCCATCGCCAGCTCGACCTCCCAATCTACCTTGGTACAGTCTGACGGAATGACAATGTCGTCATTCGCCCCCGACAGGGCCGTCGGTGCCTTGAGGAACGAATAGGGCCGCACCCTGCTTTTGTCCCGGTCGAGCATATCGTCGCGCTCGACGTCGGTCTTCGCCGTCCCGGCAGCCAGCATTTCACGAATGTGGTCACCGTAATTGGCCGCCGCGTAGATCATTTTGCCTGGCCGCGAAATTGGCGGCAGGAAGCGCACGGCGTTCAGGTCAACGATTGACCCTTCCGGCGCAGACCCGGCGGCCGCAAAAACTGCCATCTCGCACAGCGCGTCGAAATTCTGATCCCACTCGTCGAGCAGGAGCTGGATGCTGCTGACACCAAGCAGGGCGCCACCGCGCTTACCCTGGCGCCAGGCCCGATAGAGCGGATCGATCGCAAAGGCGGAATCCCCGATCACCATGATGACAAACGGCGCCTGGCCATTATCGACAGTTGCGAGTTTGAACGTTGTATCGGTCATGGGTGCCGCCTGTGCCTTGTGGTGAAGGTTCCGACTAGCTGACCGCCAGCGGTGCCAGTGCGTTGAGATCGGAGGTGACATCAAGGATGACCGGACGGGTCTTTGCCGCCTCGAAAGCCTGCTGGATCGCACCTGCGAGTTCACCTGGCTTCTCAACACGAATACCGACCGCACCCATTTCCTCGGCGATACGGGCGAAATTAACGTCCGTGAACTGCCAAAGCCGGCGTGCCTCATCGGTCTGCTCACCGCCATAAACCCGGTCAAAACCGCGCTTGGATTGATTGCCCGAAGAGTTGTTGTTGACCAGGGTGACGGTGTTGATGCCCCAGCGTGCCGCCGTTTCCACTTCGCCGATGTGGTACCAGAAGCCCGCATCACCGGTGAAACAGAAGACCGGACGATCGGGAACGCCGCACTTGGCGCCCAAGGCCGCCGAGAAGGCCCAGCCGAGATGGCCGGCCGACCGCATATAGCTCTGGTTCGGCGATTTGAGATCCAACATGCCACCCATCCACATGCCCGTATGGCCTGTATCGGCAACGACGATCGCGTCATCGGGAAGATGCTGGCTCAGCTCGTGGCACATGCGCTCGGGGCGCATAGGCTCGGCATCTGAGGTCAGCAATTCGTTGAATTTATCGCGCCACTGCTGATCGGCTTCACCGGCACGCGCTGCCCAGGATGCACGGCGGCCGGCAGATTCTGCGTTGGTAATGGACAACAATTTCGTCACCGCGACCTTGGCGTCCGCCTGCACGCCTGCCACAACCGGATAATTCCGGCCGATTTCCTGCGGCTCGATGTCGATATGGACAACTTTTGTACCGATGGTCGGCACCGCCCAGAAATGGCTCACCATGCCGCCGGTGGACGATCCGATATAGATCACCAGATCGGCTTCGTTGACAATGATGTTGGCACTTTCGCGGGAATAGGTTCCCACAACGCCCACGGAAAGCGGATGACTGTCTGCGATCGTATCTTTGCCATTCAGAGAGGTGGCAACGGGAATGTTCAGCCGTTCGGCCAGCGCGACAACTTCTGCAGCAGCACCCGAGGCACGAACACCGCCACCTGCCACGATCACCGGGCGTTCGGCAGCTTCGATGGCTGCCATTGCCGCCCGCAGGGATTCCTCTGAGGGCTCCGGGCGATACGCCGGCAGCTGTGAGAAAGCCTCTTCGATGAAGGGGTCCATATCGGCCTCTTCCGCATCGATCTGGCCTTCATTGCCGCGGAATTGAAGATGAACAGGACCCGGCGTTCCCGTGGTGGCGGCCCGAAAGGCCTGGCGCACCATGTCGGGGAAGCGCGACACATCATCGACCGTCGCGTTGAACTTGGTCACCGGCTCGAATGCCGGGACATCGTCAACTTCCTGATAGACGTTGCGGAATTTCGTCTTGGGGTCACGACCACCGGTCATGGCGATGACGGGAGCATTGGCCAGGTAAGGGTCACGCAGACCTGCGGCCAGGTTCATCGCGCCAATGACCTGGGCCATGCAGATACCGGGCTTGCCGGTCGCCCGGGCATAACCATCGGCCATATAAGCCGCGGTGGCTTCAGAGTGAACATGCAGGCGTTTGATCTCGGTGCGCTTTTCGAGTTCCACCATGGTGGTGCGAAGCACCGCTGGAACGTGGAAAATATGGGTGACCCCGTAGCCCTTAAGCATATCGGCCATCACCTGGGCGCCTGTCATTTTCGCCATTTCGTCACTCCCCGTTGGTCATCATTATTCGACCCGATCAACGAGCCGTTGTGCGTAAAATTTTTCCAATTGTTTATTAGCGGTTCGGTCCCGCACAGACAATGCGCGGGACTTCAATGCTGCACTACAAAATGCTCGGGCGTTAGGCTTCTGCACCCGCGGCTTTGCGATCACGCCAGAGCAGCACTGCCAGAACCAGAGTCAGTACCGCGCCCACAACGTAAAGCTCATGCAGCAACGGTGAATCGAACCCGAAGATCAGCGAGATGATCGCGCCGGTCGGCAAGAGCAGACAGGCTGCCACGAGCCCGGCCAACGGCCGGATGATCCGGCCATTGCCAAATCCCTCGAGGAAGATCGCCCAGGCACCCACACCAAAGATACACGCCACCGCGGTAATCGTTATTTCCATGGTCGTGCCATCGAGCAGTAACGGCGTGTACACGAACAAGAACGGCATGATCAAAATCGTCGAAGCCATCTTGAATGCCTGGTTCCCTGTCGCCACCGGATCCGATTGGGCGATCGAGCTGGCCGCAAATGCCGCCAATGCAACAGGCGGCGTCACAGCACTCACAACGGCCACCCAGTAGCTGATCATATGCGCAGCCAGGGCCGGCACACCCAGGTCAACCAGCGCACCGACCGCAAAGATCGCGAGCAGCACATAGCTGGCAACGATCGGCAGACCCATGCCGATGACGTACCCGGCGATAATGATTAGAACGATCGTGATCGGCAGAATCCCGCCACTGGCGGAGATCAAAACGCCACCGATGGTACTCGGCAGATCCGTCTTTGTTGCTGCCGACAACAGAATGCCCAGCACACCGGCGATACAACTCACCACCAACGTGTTTCGTGCACCTGCCTCAAGCGACACCCAGATGGTTCGGCCCATCTCGATCACAACATCGTACAGCCCGGTCATGGGCTTCTCGTCCAGCCTGACCCCGATCATGTTCTCGTTGACGGGCATTTTCGCCGCCTCGGCGGCGGCGGCTTCGTCGCGACCAAGGATCGCAATTTCGCCGAGCTTCAACACGATAAAACTGAACACGACCCAATAGGCTGCGTCACCAAAACCGATACCCACATAGTCCTCAACGAACCAGGAGAAAGGTGCTCCGATCTTCATACCAAAGAAGTAAACAAGGACGCCTACGATCACGGAAATGGCCAGATAAGGCCTCCAGGACGTCTTCGACTTCGACGTGGGAATTGATACCAACAAGTCGACCAACTTGAGCATTATGATAAGCAAAATCGTCTTGGCAGCGGCCAGGAAGGGCGAATCGCCGATCATCAGGAAGAACACCATCGCCGGTATCGGCAACAGCAAATGTAGGCGCGGAACAATATCCGCCCATTTCGGCAGCTCTTCGACCGGCACGCCGTGCAAACGATCTTTCATCGCGCGGAAATAGACGATCAGTCCGACCGACAGGTAATAGAGGATCGCAGGAATGACCGCGATTTTGACAATATCGAAATACGGGGTTTCGGTCAGCTCAGCGAGCAAGAACGCACCCGCGCCCATGATCGGGGGCATGTAAGCACCACCTGTCGAGGCGGCAGCTTCAACACCACCGGCAAAAGCCGGGCGGTAGCCGACCCGCTTCATCAGCGGAATGGTGAGCGTGCCCGTGGTCATCACATTGGCCACGCCACTGCCCGAAATCATACCGAACAGGCCTGAACTGACAACCGCAGCAAGCCCGGGACCACCGGTCTTTGCGCCGGTTAGCCGGTACGCGGTGTTGATGATGACAGCCCCAAGCCCCGTCTTTTCAAGGAACGCGCCTAGAATGACAAAAATAACAATGAAAGTCGCAAACACATTGGTGATCAGACCAAACATGCCCTCGGTTGAGGCTATCAGAAAGTCCATGACCTCCTCGGCCGGGAAGCCAGGATGGTTCAGGATCCCAGGCATTACCTGCGCGATATCCTCGAACGCATAGATGAAAAACAGGAAACCAATCAGCGGGATCAGCGGACCGACAATCCGTCGCGCGATCTCAAAGCTAACCGACACCATCATGACGGCATAAATAAACAGAAGCGCCGGAATCGGGCGCCCCGAGGCGACCCGAAGGTCCTGCACATTGGAGACCCACCATAGGACGGAGAAAATGATGCATACAATGAAAAGAATGTCGGAAATCGAAAATCCATCGCCAATCTTCTTGCGAAGGCCTTCGAAGAAATAGAGCACAACACCAAATGCCGCGCCAATGAATGCGACCATGCGAACAGTACCGTCAAAATACTGATCCCAGCGCGTCGCCGAATCAGAGACCTGCCAGTGAATCCAGATGGCGATCGCCGCTCCGAGCATGGCCAGATTGACGATACCGAACAGTTCATCGAGCCAGATGGCGCGTTCACGAATGGAATAATGTCGGTTCTTGAAAGCGAGCAGCGACATGACGCCGGTACCGAGGATGAATGTGCCTCGGAAGACTTCCTCAACCGGGGGTCCGAAAAACGAGATGTGAATGAAGAAATAGGCATATGCGACGGCAATAACCGAAAAGGCCGGACGGACAATTCCCGCCAGACCGCGCGGCGGTGTCATCTCGTCGGCAATAATACCGATTTTCGTCAGTACTGAGAGTGTGGTGATGGCCATTGTCTACTTCCCCCCCGAGAGTGTTTCGCCCGGGTACTTGATACGGATGCGAACAAGGGCGCGAAGCAGGATGAACCTACCTCGCGCCCCGTTGCACTTTAACTACGTGTCGTCTGGAAAATTACCCGACTAGAATGCCGCGACCGGAACACCGGCGATGTCGAAACCGCGGGACTTCCAATACTTGGCAGCTGACGGATGCAGCGGAATACCAAGCGACTTCAGATTGGCGAAGTTACCGTTCAGGGTCTTCCAGTAGCCCGCAACTGCAGCAAGCTTCTTCAGATTTTCCGGATCAGCTGTGGTTTCCAGCATGGCCGAAATCGCTTCATCCGACATGGACTTGTTGGCGAGCCAATACACGTCATACGCAATCGAGTTGGCAGGTTCAGTCATGCCTTTCACGTCCGCCTGCACCGGGATGGTGACAGCCGCATAGAACGGGCTGCTCTTGATCACTTCGGCCTGCTCGGCTTCAGACAAGCTGATGTAGCGGACGGGCTTGGAAATCGAGAGCTGGGTCAGAGCCGGGATCAGGAACGGTGCACCGGCTGAGCAGAACACGTCGATCTGACGATCGCCGAGCGCACGCGCGGAGTCACTGAAGCCGAGGTTGCGAGTATCGATCTCATCGATGATGCCAGCACCAGCCATGATGTTCTTGCAGTTCACGTTGCTGCCTGAACCCTTGTTCAGCAGGTTAACGATCTTGCCCTTCATGTCCGAGTAGTTCTTGATCGGGCTGTCCGCAAGAACCGCAACGATCTGGGTCTGCTTACGCACGTTGGCGATGATGCGGAAATCCTTGAGTTCCCCATCTTCCTTGAACAGACCAATGCCGTTCCAGGCCTGGAAGACCTGACCAACATGGCCCCAGGCCGTGTCGAATTTGCCATAGGCTGTACGGCGAACATTGTCGACCGAGCCGTTTGAAGGCGAATAGTTGAACTTGAACTTGTCACCAAGCTCGGAATTCAGCAGCTGGGCGCCAGCGCTGACTGAAGGATGCCAGCCGCCGCCTGCGGGGCCGCCACCGATACGATACTGCTCAGCTGCATGCGCTGACGTCGCAAGAACGACGAAACTGGCGGCAGCAACAAGTGTGCTCTTAAACTTCATTTGGGGTTCCTCCCGTTGGACCTGCTTCTGTTGAGCAGAGAATTGCGTACCGGTTGCCGACTAAATTTGCGAACCGGTTTATTATTTACTTTAGTGAAAAAACGATGCCAGCGACAGGTTCAGAGATCAAGTGAATATGTCAGGACAAATCCCCCTGGAGTGATTTTTTCAATTCCCACGCGGACGACGCCATTGCAGGTGTGGGCCCGATGTCGATAGGTTTGGCAACACCGACGAGAATTTGTTTGAGGCAAGCATCATGACCGAAATCATCCGTGAGACGATCACCACCCCCGACGCCTGGGTGGGCCCACAGATTCAGAGCGATGATCGCTGGCTATATCACCTCAGCGAAGACGAAATCGCCGAGCTCGATTCAGCCCTGCAGACCGTTAAAGAAGCCGGCCTCGAAATCCCGTTTTCGGCCGACGCGTTCCCAATTCCCAATTTCAAAGGCCGCCTGGACGAACTGATCTCCCGCGTAACCGATGGGCTCGGCGTGATCCTGATCCGCGGCATGCCACGTGAGCGCTACACCAATCACGAATGTGGCCTGATCTACTGGGGCCTTGGTGTCCATATGGGACGCCCGGTTTCGCAAAATTCCCGCGGGCATCTGCTGGGCAATGTCACCGACGAGGGCAAAACCCTCGCCGACCCCAACGCACGTGGCTACCAGACCAAGAACCGGCTGGATTTCCACTGCGATCAGCTGCCGGTCGATTTGCTGGGTCTGTTTTGCCTGCGGACGGCTAAAACCGGGGGCACCAGCTACCTGGTCAGCGCGCCAGCGGTACACAATGTGATCCTCGAAGAACGCCCGGATCTTCTCGACGTGCTTTATGCGCCTTTCCATGTGGATTGGCGCGGCGACCACCCGGAAGGCAGCCAGCCCTGGTACGATGTGCCAATGCTGACCGCGCGGGACGGCAGGATCGCCGCCCGGGTGACCAACCGCTCCTTCATGGAATCCGTCTCTCGCTACGGTGAGGAACTGAGCCTGAGCGAGGCACAGCGCGAAGCCCTGGACGTCTTCCAGGAAATCTCCAATCGGGAAGAGCTGCGCCTGAAAATGGACTTCCAGGAAGGCGACATGCAGTTCGTCAATAATCATTCTATCCTGCATGCACGTCAGGCCTACGAGGATCACGACGAACCTGATCGCAAACGCCGCCTTCTGCGCATGTGGATCGGCATGACGGACAAACGTCGTCGTTTGCTCGCACCGATCTTGGCTGATCGCTATCGCTATGTGGAAATAGGCGGCATCCCCAAGACCCGAGAAGCCGCTTAGCCCGGCTTCAGGCAACTGCGTCCAGGGATCTGGCCGCCCGCGAGGCGATGTCGTCTGGCGAATTACCCAGCGCCCACCCGCAAACTGCTCGGCTAAACCTCAAACCAAAACCGTGCCCGGGTTGCCGTCGTCATAACCCGCGCTCGCGGGACGCATCGTCTGTGTGGCGGGCTTTGCGCCTTGTGGCCTCTTCTGGAGAACCGGCTTCGCGCAAACCGCCTGATAACCGTCCGAAACTATTGTCCCAGGGTTGCCGTCGTCATATTCACAACTGGAATGAGGCGCGATACAGGGGTCAAACAGCGCGGATTTACGGATATGGTTCATCGTCAGGGCACCTTTCACGGGCTTGGGTTCAGGCATCACCACAAATGAAGTGGCGACAACCAAACCCTACCCAGGCGAACCAGCGGGCTACAATTTAAATTCGTAATATCAATTGTTTAGGCGTAAACACCTTTACAAGTCAGAGAGCCTGACCTGTAAAGGCTGCAAAGAAACCGGCTAGGTTTTAAACTCAATTTCGATAGCGACAATGTCCGCATCACCGATATTTATCGCGTTGTGTTCGACAGGTGCAGCCACATAAGACGACGTGCCCGGCACGTAATCCAGCTCCTTGCTCACGCCCCCGGGTAAATCGAACCGCAATTTTCCCTCGGAAAGCTGGATCGGCATATAGTCGCGATCGTGCAAATGCCAGCCGGTCTGCTCACCGGGCTTGAACACCCAGTGGGTGACGACCATCGAATCATCTTCCATCAGCACCTTGTGGGTGGCGATGTCACGTTCGACGGCCTCGGTGGCCGTCTTTTCCATCAGCTTTGTCGACATGGGTTTGTCTCCTGGTCTGTTCAGGTCTGAACTGTCAGAGGGTTTGGGCTATCCAGTCAATCATCAATGTGCGGCACTGAAAGCCGTAATTGTGACAACAATGGACGCCGTTCTCTTCAATCACCAACTCGGCCTTGTCACCGATGGCCTCGGCAATGCGTTCCGCCTGGCTGTAATGAAAGATGCCATCGCGCTTACCGTGAACGACCAACGTCGGGCAATCGACAACACCAATACAGTCTTCCAGGGTCGCCGGCCCCATCATCGCCCGTGCAGCTTCCATCGTGGCTGCCCCGGTAGCCCAGAGGAACCCGTCCAGGATCGTCTTGGGCATGCTATCCCAATCCCCCAGATCATAGGCGCCACCAAAAATTGCCAGCGCCTTCACCCGAGGCTCAAATGCGGCCGCGCGCGGGATGTAGTACCCCCCGAGGCTGCGCCCGAGCAGGCCGATACGATCGCCGTCGATCTCCGGCCGGGTGGCCAGCGCAGCAAACACCGCGAGGATCGCGGCTTCATAACCTTCCTCCAGAGGCGCGTGGGGGTGCACCTCCCCCTGTCCCGGCCCGTCAAAGGCAAAGCTCGCCAGGCCGCGCCGGGCACACATCTCCGACAGGGTGATGAAGTCTTCCTTCGTGGAGTCGAGCCCGGGCACCAGCATCACGCAGGCATAGGGCGCGTCCCCTGAAAGCGGCAACCGCAGATAGCCCGGCAGGGCGACGCCGTCATGGTCTATTTCCAGCCGTGCGGCAGGAGGCACCAGCAGCGGTGCTGCTTCCCGGAAGGCGACTTCCTTGCGGCGCTGGAGTTCGCGTTTGACCTCGGGCACATGATTGGCAACGACCTGCCCTACATGGAAGCACAGGCTCGCCCGCACAAAGGCCTCGCCGGCAGTCACCGTACTTCCGGCGGCCAGGCGTTCGTTAGCCAGCGCCAGATGCCCCTCACCCACATTTTCCCATGCTCCCGGCCAATCATTCCAACTGGAGATTTGGGGCCGGACCGTGTGGACGTCGTTGATGTCCATCCCATCGGCAACAAGCCGGGGAATCCAGTATTCGAAAATCTCGCTATCAAACGCCTGGCGCTCGGTTGATTCGGTCATTGATCTTCCCTTTTACCGTCGTTTTTTCTGGCCTCAACTTTGGATCAGCTCCGACGACGGCACAAGCTGACCGTAGAGAATTTGACAACCGGCCCGATCGGATTGTTTAAAGAAGGCGAAAAGAGATCAACATCCGAACCAGTTGAAGGAATACGCCATGCCGATCATCGTTCGCGGAGCCGACGTCGCTAAAAAGGATTTGGGCGCCGGGGTCTCGACACAATCGCTGCTGTCACAGAAAAACACAGGCTCGGACAATGTCCTGCTTGACCTCGTCTCCTTTGAGAGCGGGGCGTCGTTCAGCCTGACACTGACCGACGACATGTTCGGCTGGCTCCAGATTGTCGACGGTTCGGGCAAACTGAGCGGCCACGATCAAAGCCTGGTCACTCACGGCGTGACCTATCTGCCTTTAGGCTATGCGGGCAGCTTTACCGCCGCAGAAGACGGCACCCAGCTGCTCATGGCCACGGTGCCTCAGGCGGTCCGGTTCGACCCGGACGTCGCCAACACGCCGAACGAGGTCGTCACCACAGACTGGTCCCACGAGCCGGTGCTGCAATCCGAGCATGACGAGCGCACGCGAATCTACATGGCGACCCGCACCCTGACCGGCACCGGCGCCTATCGCGGCGAGATGATCCGCTACCCGGTCGGCACCGAAGCCCCGGCGCATCATCACGAGGGCGCCGAACACTTCCAGTATCTCCTCCAGGGAACCGTAACCGCCCTGCTCGATGGTGAGACCTGCGAGCTCAGTGCCGGCGACGTGCTCTACAATTACGAGCACGAAGTTCATTCCTTCCGGAATAACAGCGACGCCGAAATGACCTTCGTGGAGTTTTTCGTGCCCGGCACCTGCAAGACGGTCTGGGCCACCGGGGCTAACCCGTGTGCCTGGCTGCCGACCGGCGCCGACATTCTCGGCCGCCCGCCATCCCGCGACATCGCCCACCACGTGCATGGCGAGGAAAAGGGCATCTAGCTACCCGCCCGCGCGATACGCCAAACCGGCGACATCCATGATCAAGCCCCACCCCTCGCGGGTAGGGTTTTTCATTCTGCGCGTTTTTCAATGTAGGGCAAAATGGTGCCCGGGGGCGGATTCGAACCACCGACACCGCGATTTTCAGTCGCGTGCTCTACCAACTGAGCTACCCGGGCACACGTTCAGTTGGAGGCGCGGATATACGGAAATTCGCGCGCTCTGTCCAGCGCCCGGGCCGCTTTTCGCATTACTCGTCTTCACCATCGTTCAGACCGCCCTCATAGACCATGGGGGCCTCGTCGGTGGGAATGCGGTAATTGCCGCCCAGCCAGCGCGAAAGATCGACATTCGCGCAGCGTTGGGAGCAAAACGGGCGGTGGTCATCTTCCACCGGTTTGGCACAGATCGGACAGGGTTTGGTCATGATGCTTTCGTCTCGGTTCAGGCCAAACCTAGCATGACGTCGAATCGGTCCCGGCGCCGGTCGGCCTCGCGCACCAGCACCAACTGCCCCACATGGCGGTTGGCATCGTCCAGGGCGGCGCGCAGGGGTCCTTCGAGGGCATCCGCCACGATCGGCGCCAAAGCGAGCCTGTAGCCCCCTGCCGGGGTTGAGGCGGCGGTGCGGATGACAGTACGGAGTGCCGCGTAGGCGATCGCGTCAGGCGCACTGGCCGGATCGGCCAGGGGGGCGAGCAGGCGTTCGTGCAGTGATGGGCCAATCCGGGTGCGGGTCACTTCGATCAGCCCGAGATTGGTCATGCCCAGAACGTGGCACGAGCCGGGATCGCCCTTGAGCGCTTCACGCAAACGAACCAGAACCCGGTTGCGGTCATCCCCTGAGCCCATCTTCAAGGCATCGATGACAACTGCCCCGGCGATATTACGCAGTCGCAACTGCCTCGCGATCTCGGGCACCGCCTTCATGTTCACTTCGCGTGCCGCACTGCCACCCTTGTTAACGGCCCCGGCGGAATTGATGTCGATCACACAAAGCGCCTCGGTCTGGTCGAACACCATCTCGGCGCCACCGGGCAGGCTCACATGGCGGGAAAGTGCGGTTTCGATCGCATCCTCCACCCCGTGTTCGGTAAACAGACCCAGCCGGTCCCGGGAAACCCGGTCCGTCAGGCTCGGCTTTTCGGCCTTGCACCAGGTGCGGGCCAGGTTTTCTGTGGTCGCGTCGCTGCAGATCAGCGCCGAAAGCCGGTCCGGGGCGAGCCGCGCGAGGATATGGGCGACCGGGTTGGCAGGCGCGATCAATTCGGCCGGCACTTTATCTGTGGTTACGTCCGTATTAGGTGCAATCCGCGCGACCCGTGGGCCTTTATCGGCAAAACCGTCAGCGACCACCCGCACATCGATTTGCGCGCCCTCGTGAAGTTGTTCGGCGATCCGGGCTTTGCGGCCCGCGCGTTCTCCGGGCACCGAAGCGTCCCGGGCCCGCATGAACGCTTCAGGTCCGATGCCGATATCGACAAACGCACCATTGATGCCCGCATCGACGCGCCGGACGCGTGCACGATAGACCGCGTCGATCAGGCTGGGATTCGACACCCGATGATGCACCACGTCCCAGACCGCGCCGTTGCGCACCAGCGCCCCGCGCACTTCGCCCGGGCTGGCTTCAATCAGGATGACCGGCGCGCTCACGCCGCACCGCGATAGCCGAGACCGGCCAGCATCAAACGCACCATTGCCAAATCAAGTCCCACCACATTTGTATATGAACCGCTCACCGCCGGCACAAACGCCGCCGCGAGTCCCTGGATGGCATAGCCGCCGGCTTTGCCGTCCCATTCCCCGGTGTCGAGATAGCCGGAAATCTCTGCTTCGGAGAGCCGCTTGAACCGTACCAGGGTGGTCGACAACCGGTCTGAGACCCGACCATCCGGGGCGATCACCGAAATCCCGCCGAGCACGCGATGCCGTCGACCTGACAGTAATTTCAGAAAACGCCGCGCTTCATCGACGGAGGCCGGCTTGCCCAGATTACGTCGACCGACGGCAACGACGGTGTCCGCCGCCAGCACATAAGCGTCCGGCTCCAGCGCGGCGACAGCGCGGGCCTTCTCCACGGCCAGCCGGGACGCGGTCTGCACAGGGCTTTCATCGCGCTGCGATGCCTCATCAATATCGGCGGGCACAATAGCGTCGGGCACAATCCCGATCTGCGCGAGAAGATCGCGGCGGCGCGGCGATGCCGAAGCCAGGATGAGGCGCGTGGTCAACGCACTGCTCCATGTTGGAAAATTTGTTTGGGGACGCCCCCGGGGCGCCGGCACGGGATCATGCCGCGCCGATCCACATCGCTATTTGAAGCGGAACGTGATGCGTCCCTTGGAAAGATCGTAGGGCGTCATTTCCACGTTCACCTTATCACCGGCGAGCACGCGGATCCGATGCTTGCGCATCTTGCCAGCCGTGTGGGCCAGCACTTCGTGGCCATTGTCGAGCTCCACGCGGAACATCGCGTTGGGGAGAATTTCGGTCACGGTGCCGGAAAATTCGAGCAGATCTTCTTTGGCCATACACTTCGTCACGTTGTTGAGATCAAACCCGCATCAATGCGGGATGGCGCAAGCAACCCGAAAACCCGTCGAAACTCAAGCATTTTCCGGTCACCGGGGACAAATACACAGTTCAGGCATGCCGCTCGGGGGAGGGAAAACGCGTTCGAATTCGGCTAAAGAGCGCGTCCCGCACCTCGCGATAGGCCTGCAACCTCTCCTCACGCGACCTTTTTGCATCCCCGGGATGCGGGGTCGGCCAGTACTCGATCTCGCAATTCCGCGTTCGGGTGAGCTCGATCGCCTGATGCTGGGCCTGGGGTGTAAAGGTGATGATCAGATCAAACGGCATGTCACCGAGGGCCTCGAATGCTTTGGGTTGGTGGCCGCTGATATCCAGTCCGATCTCCTGCATCGCCATAATGGCAAACCCATCCACGAGCATATCGCCAAGCTGTACGCCCGCACTGACGACCTGAATCCGGTGTCCCACAAGATGTTTGGTGATCGCTTCGGCCATCGGCGAACGGATGGTGTTCCGGTCACAGGCAAAGAGAATACTGGCAGGCAAATCGACCATGCCTAGGCCCGAATGTGGAGAGCACAGATCAGCGTAAACAGCCGGCGGGCTGTGGCGTGGTCGATCTCGATCCGGCCCGAGAGCAGATCACGCAATCGGTCTGCCCCTTCATTGTGCAAGCCGCGCCGACCCATATCGATCGCCTCGATCTGGGTCGGAGAGGCCGAGCGAATGGCCTCGTAGTAGCTCTCGCAGATCGTGAAGTAGTCCTTGATGATCTTGCGGAACGGGGTCAATGGCAGCGGCAACAAGCCAACCGCGTTGCTATCCGTCGCGGTGATATCGAAGACCAGCTGGCGGCCCTGAGCGCGCAGGGTCAAAGCATAAGGCCCCGGGGCAACCGTCTCGAAATGGGCCGGGTTCGGGGTAAAACTGTTGTCTTCGGTCAGATCGTAAATCGCGACCTGGAGCTCGCGCTCGACATCCGGATGGTATCGCACAACCCCCGGGTTATCGATTTCAACGCTGGCAATCCGGTCGCTATCGCGGCTCATCATCGAACCCGGCGACCCGCAGCTCAACCGCCCTGGCATGGGCTTCGAGACCTTCGGCACGCGCCAGCGTCATCGCCGGGGCTGCCAACTTTGCAAAGCTCTCCGCATCCGCGGAAAACATCGAGCTGCGCTTCATGAAATCGAGAACGCCAAGCCCAGAGGAAAAGCGCGCGGTCCGGGCAGTGGGCAACACATGGTTCGGTCCGGCCAGATAATCGCCCAGCACTTCGGGCGCATAGGCGCCCAGGAAGATCGCCCCGGCATTGCAAATCCGGTCCGCCAGAGCTTCAGCGCCCGGCGTCACCAATTCAAGATGCTCAGGCGCCACACGGTCGATCAACGGCAGCGCATCTGTGATATTCGCCACAACTACAATCGCGCCGAATTGCTCCCAGCTCGCCCGCGCAATCTCTTCGCGCGGCAATGTCCCAAGCTGTTGCTCCACCGCGGCGGTGACCGTATCGGCAAACCCGGCATCATCGGTGATGAAGATCGATTGCGCGGTGCGATCATGCTCGGCCTGGCTCAACAAATCTGCCGCGATCCAGTCGGGACTGACGCCGGATTCCGACACCACCAGAATTTCCGATGGCCCAGCGATCATGTCGATCCCCACGACACCGAAGACCTGACGCTTGGCCTCGGCCACATAAGCATTTCCCGGCCCGACAATCTTGTCGACCGGCGCAATCGTGCTCGTGCCATAGGCCAGCGCTGCCACCGCCTGCGCCCCGCCAATGCGGTAGACCTCGTCCACGCCGGCGATATCGGCCGCCGCGAGCACCAGCGGGTTGAGAATTCCGTCCGGCGACGGCACTACCATGACCAGGCGCCCGACACCTGCAACCCGGGCGGGCACGGCGTTCATCAGCACTGAAGATGGATAGGCCGCCGTTCCGCCGGGCACATAAAGCCCGGCCGCAGAAACCGCGTGCCAGATGCTTCCCAGACGGATACCGATATCGTCGACATAGTCGATATCCTCGGGGCGCTGGCGCTCGTGATAGGAGACAATCCGCGCGCGGGCCGTTTCCAACGCCGCGAGGGCTTCCGCGCTGCAGCTTTCCCGCGCCGCCGAAATTTCTTCAGCACTGACGCGCAGCTGGTCAGCGGTCAATTCCAGACGATCATATTTCGCAGTTAACGCGATCACGGCCGCGTCGCCTTCGGCTTTCACCTGAGCCAGGATCGCGGCGACATCATCGCGCACATCTACAGATGCTTCACGCCGCTCGGCCAGAAATTCATCAAACGCAACTTTGAATCCGTTCCTGGTGGCGTCCAGCCTAAGCGGCATCGCGGCCGCCCACGAGTGCATCACGAATGCTCTCGATCCGTCCCGTCAGGGCGCTTGCACGGGTTTTCAGAGCCGCCCGGTTCACGACCAGCCGCGAGCTGATGTCCATGATGGTTTCAATTTCGACCAGAGCGTTCGCCTTCAGGGTACCGCCGGTCGATACGAGATCGACGATCCAACGGCACAGGCCGAGGGTCGGTGCGAGTTCCATGGCCCCATTGAGCTTGATGCATTCGGCCTGCACGCCGCGGCGCGCAAAATGCTTATGGGTCAGGTTCGGATATTTGGTGGCGACACGCACATGGCTCCAGCGCGCCGGATTATCGACCGCGACGACCGATTGGGACGCTGCGACCGAGAGACGGCACTTGCCGATATCGAGATCGAGAGGCGCATAGAGTTCGGGATAATCGAACTCCATGATCACGTCGCTACCGGCCACGCCGAAATGCGCCGCGCCGAACGCAACGAAGGTCGCGACGTCGAAGGCCCGGACCCGGATAATTTCGACATCCGGATCGCTGGTGTTAAATCGCAGCTGGCGCGCATCAGGATCGCTGAATGCTGGCTCCGGCTCAATTCCCGCGCGCGCGAGCAGCGGCAGAACTTCCCCCAGAATACGGCCCTTTGGCAGGGCGAGAATCAATTTGTCAGTCTTCGTCGACACAGTTCACCTTCCAAGTGAACCCGAGATACAGCCAAAAACCGGCAGTGAGGCCGGGTTTTAAGGGCAGGCGAGATCAGTCGTCCGCGTGCTGGGGCCGCCATTGTGTTGGCCAGGGTTCACCAAAGTCCTCTAAATGGCACAGGAGTTCGGTGGTTTCCAGCCGAATTGCGGCGTCCCCGGAGAAGGTGAGATCAACGGCGAGCCCGGCCGCGTCAGGATCGGCGGTACAGGTAAGGGCAAGCAGATTCAAAAACGTGCCCCGGGCGCGAAAATCAATCCCGCGACGCCTCACGTTGACCACTTTGGAGAAGGACAGTCCCGCATTGACCCGTTCGGTCGTTTTGCCCGATCGATCCGGATCGATCGCTTCCCAACGAACCCGGTTGGCGGCCAGCACAAAGGTGTCCGTCCCGGGCTCAAAACTCAGATCACCTATCGGGACGATAGCGTCCTGCAGCGCCCCCGAGATAATTGCGAGATCATCGGCATCGACAGCCGCGAGCTTTAGTAGTGGGATAGGATCACTCATTCGGTATCCTCGACCCGTTCAATATCCGCACCCACGAGACGGAGCTTTTCCTCGAGACGTTCGTAACCGCGATCAAGATGATAGATGCGCCGCACTTCAGTGACCCCTTCGGCAGCCAATCCGGCGATCACCAGCGATGCACTGGCGCGCAAATCTGACGCCATGACCGGCGCGCCCGCGAGGTTTTCTACCCCACGGATCAAAGCCGAACGTCCCTGCAGGGTGATGTTTGCACCCATGCGGTGCAATTCGGGCACATGCATGAACCGATTTTCAAAGATTGTCTCGGTGATGACCGAAGCGCCATTTGCGACGGTCATTAACGCGAGAAACTGCGCCTGCAAATCGGTCGGGAAGCCCGGATACGGGTCGGTCCCCACATCGACAGCTTCCAGATCGGAATCGGACCGGCTTATTAATATGCCACCCGGGCGGTCTTCGACGATGGTCCCCGTCCGCCGCAGTTGCGCCATGGCAGAATCAATATGGGACATCTTCGCGCCGGCAAGCTCAACCCCGCCGCCAGCGATGGCGACGGCTATGGCATAGGTGCCGGCTTCGATCCGGTCCGGCATGATCTCGTGTCGGGCCCCGTGCAAACGCTCGACCCCTTCGATCACTAATGTGGCAGAGCCCAAGCCGGTAATCTTGGCTCCCATGGCGATCAGACATTCGGCCAAATCGGTAATCTCGGGCTCCCGTGCAGCATTCTCGAGAATGGTCTCGCCCGTGGCAAGGCAGGCGGCGAGCAGCAGGTTCTCCGTGGCCCCGACAGATACTTTCGGAAAGGCGTAGCGCGCGCCCCGCAATCCGTTCGGCGCCGAGGCCCGGATATAACCGGACTCCACTTCGATTTCGGCGCCCAGCGCTTCCAGTCCCTCCAAGTGTATATCAACCGGGCGGGTTCCGATGGCGCAGCCGCCAGGCAGCGACACGGTCGCCTCCCCTTCACGTGCGACCAACGGTCCAAGCACCAGAACCGATGCCCGCATCCGGCGGACCAGATTATAGGGGGCAGTCGTACTGACAATGTCCCGCGCGGTGAGCGACATCACACGGCCGGTATGGCCGCTGGCGTCGTCGTGACCCTCCAGCGAAACCTGTGCACCGTGCTGTCCCAACAGGTTAGCCATGGTCGTGATGTCGGCGAGATGGGGCACATTGGACAGGACCAAAGGCTCATCCGTGAGCAGACACGCCGCCATCAGTGGCAGTGCAGCATTCTTGGCACCGCCAATGCGGATCACCCCGTTAAGCTGCTTGCCGCCGCGTATTCTGATCTTGTCCATAATTCGTCTGCGATCGGTTCGTTGGCTGAATGAAACCGCCTCTAGAGGGCGATTGTGGCATTTGCATGTGGTGCCATGTCCAAACCGGCTCAGAGTTTCGGAACGGTGATGCCCTGTTGATGCATATATTTGCCCTTCCGATCTGCGTACGAGATCTCGGGTGGCCCCTCACCTTTGAGGAACAGGAACTGGCACGCGCCCTCATTGGCGTAGATGCGGGCAGGCAAAGGTGTCGTGTTCGAAAATTCGAGCGTCACGTGACCTTCCCACTCAGGCTCGAGCGGCGTGACGTTCACGATGATACCGCAGCGAGCATAGGTCGACTTGCCGAGGCAGATCACCAGCACATCGCGGGGAATCCGAAAATACTCCACGGTCCGGGCCAGCACGAAGGAGTTCGGCGGAACGATGCAAACATCGGTCGTACGATCGACGAAGCTCTTTTCGTTGAAATTCTTCGGATCGACAGTCGCCGAATCCACATTGGTGAAAATCTTGAAATCTTCCGAGACCCGGGCGTCATAACCGTAGGACGAAAGGCCATAGGAAATCACACCCTCCCGGGTCTGGGTATCGACGAACGGCTCGATCATGCGTTCGTCCAGAGACTTTTGGCGGATCCAGCTATCGGGCAGAATTGGCATCGTTTGGCCCCCACGGCGCTACAAGGTCACCCCCGCTTGTAACGAATGGTTGCCCACCGCTTCAAGCGAAGCTCGGTTGAATAACTTTGTTGTTCAAGATCAGATGCTTACAGACTTACGAGTCGTCGCCCTGCCCTTCGGAGTCGGTGTCCTCGGTCGCCCGCCCCCGCCGCTGCGCATTCCGGCGCCGCAAATTCTCGCGCAACGCCGCGGCCTGACGCTCCAGGCGTTCCTTTTCACTCTTGGATGTTTTCTCTCCGCCCGAGCCCTTCGGCCGGCGTGGCGCAGGGTCGGTCATTTGCCGCGCGCGGCAACCGCTTCGATCTCAACCTTCCAGCCCGGCGCCGCGAGGGCGCTAACCACAACTAGGGTCGAGGCCGCCGGATGCCCCCCCGACCAGCCATCGCGGATATCGCGAAAGGCGCGAACATCTTCGGCGTCGGTGATATAGGCATTCAACCGCACCAGATCCTTGATCTCCATCCCGACCGCCTCAAGGGCCAATTCCAGATTACGAAGCACCTGGGCGCA
Source organism: uncultured Alphaproteobacteria bacterium (assembly GCA_964276015.1). Classification (GTDB taxonomy): domain Bacteria; phylum Pseudomonadota; class Alphaproteobacteria; order UBA6615; family UBA6615; genus JABJAG01. The sequence continues at coordinate 223,731 of CAXYDO010000004.1, forward strand.
TTGTCCGGCAAAATCATCTGCGCTGTTGCCGTCAGCATCGACACCGACTTGCCCCGAAATAAACGCGAGCATTGTGTCATCTGGCACTTCAACCACATGGCTGAAATTGCTCGGCGGCGGGGCGAGAGTATCGGGATTGACGAAATTCAACATGGGTCTTCCTTCTGGTTCTTGGACCGGGGTCGGGCTCAGCCCCGTACCGCCGTATAGGCGCCATCAACAGCGCTGCCGGGCAGCTTGAGGGTTTCACAAATCTTGCCAATCACTTCGCGTTCGTCCGCGCTGTCGCGACCATCCCCCAGGCTCATGGCCGCGCTGATCCGCAACAACAGATCATCGGCGCCTTCAGCGCGGGTGCCGGCTACGATCACGGCCAGTATCGTGGCCTCCCCGTCAGCATCTTCCGACAGGCGCGAGATATTTTCATCGAACGCGTCGACCACTTCATGGGGATCAAACACGTGCAATTGGGAAAGGCTCTCCACAACTGAATCCAGGCGCGTGCGCTCGGAAAAGCTGACCTCGCCATCCGCTGTGGCCACCAGCGCACAGGCTGCCGACACCGCCTCAAGGAAGGGGCGTTGCTTATGACGGCGCAGCTCGATGCGAAAACGATCCAGCACGTGATGTAACTCCCTGACCGCACAATTCGCGTGATATTTGCATGTCGATCCGCGCGCGCCAACTGCGGTCCTTGCTGCATTTGAATCCACGTGGCATAACGCGCGCGTTTTCGAACATAGTGCCGCCGTAGCTCAGGGGTAGAGCGCGCCATTGGTAATGGCGAGGTCGAGTGTTCAATTCACTCCGGCGGCACCATCTTTTTCAAGTCAGGACATATGTCCGCTCCCCAATCTCCCGACACCGGACCCGCACCCAAAAGTGCGCTCGCGGGAATGCGTGCATTCCGGCACCGCGACTTTCGCTATTTCTTCGCGACCCGGGTGTCCGGCATTCTGGCGACGGAGATGCTGGTGACGACGGTCGGCTGGCAGGTCTACCGCCTGACATCGAGCGAGCTTAATCTCGGCTTGATCGGTTTTGCCCAATTTGCGCCTTTCGCACTTCTCTTTCTGGTCTCCGGCGTTGCCGCCGACCGGCTGCCCCGCATGCGGATCATTTTCGGATGCGTGGCATTGCAGACCGTTTGCGCGGTCGCTTTGCTCTGGGGTACCTGGACCGGCAGCATCAACTTCACCGAAATCTTGGCCATTCTTGTCCTGTTTGGTGTCGCCCGGGCTTTCCAGGCCCCGGCCCAGATGGCCATCGTGGCCAATCTGGTCCCGAGCGCCGACCTCGCCAACGCCATCGCATGGTCGTCCTCCGGCTTCCAGATGGCGCGGATCATCGGCCCCACAATTGCCGGATTGCTGATCGCGTTCGGTGCCGCGCGCGGTGAAGACGAGTTCTTCGTCTACATTCTGGCCGCTGTTGCATTCGTGGTCGCCACCATCCTCGCCGCCATGGTCCGCTCCCCAGTTCAGGTCATCAGCCAGACCCCGATCAGCATCAGTAATATTCTTGCCGGGTTCAAATTCATTGCCTCGCGTCAGGTTATCTTCGGGGCGATCGGGCTCGACCTGTTTGCGGTTCTGTTCGGCGGCGCCATTGCGCTCCTGCCCGTCTATGCCACGACCATCCTGAACGTCGGCGCTGACGGGTTTGGCATTCTGCGCTCCGCCTTCACCTTCGGCGGATTTGTGGGCGCGCTTTACATGACCCAACGACCGGTCGCGCGATACGTGGGCAAAAAATTGCTGATCGCCGTGGGCATCTTCGGGCTCGGGGTTACCGTGTTTGGTGTTTCCGAAATCTTCTGGCTGTCGCTGGTGGCGCTCGTCATCATGGGCTTGGCAGATTCGGTCAGCGTCTTTATCCGCCAGAACCTTGTCCAGATCATCACCCCCGACGAGATGCGCGGCAGGGTGAGCGCGGTGACCGCCGTGTTTATCGGCGCCTCGAACGAACTCGGCGAATTTGAATCCGGTGTGACGGCCCATTGGTGGGGCACGGTCCCGGCGGTGGTCGTCGGCGGTGTGGCAACGATCACGGTCGCGGTCAGCTTCGCATGGCTGTTCCCGCAATTGCGCCAGGTCGACCGCCTGGAGCCAGACGATCTGATCCGGAAGTATCGGGACCCCACACCCGGCAACTAACCACCAACCGGATCAGTCGATGACCGCGATCGCGTTGACCTCGAGCACACAGCGCGGGTCGGTCGCGAGCTGAACGATCTGCACGGTCGTCGTTGCCGGCTTGGCGTCCCCGAAATACTCGCCCCACACTTTGTTAAGGATGTCCTGCTGGGTCATGTCGGTCAGAAACCGGTCGGCAGTAACGATGTCGGCAAAGGTGGCACCAACAGCGTCGAGCCCGTTGCGCATATTTTCGAGCACCGCACGGGCCTGACCTTCCATATCATCGGGCATATCCGCGAACTCGGCGGGCACGTGGGGATGGCTGTGATAGACCGGCGCGGCGGTCACACCAGCCAGATAGACCGTCGTCCCACCGGTAACCTTGATCGCCGGGGCATAAGGCATCCAGATGTCCGGCGCGTCGGGCCAGTGACAATGTTCAACTTTCTTCGGCATGGTTTCCTCCCAGAATGTGAGACCGAGCGCAGGCACAGCGCGCGCTTTTCCGATCTCATGCTACGATTCATGTTACGCGCAGCATCGCAGCACGTGAAATTTGTTTCAATCCACACCCTCATAGCGACCTCATGCTACCCATCGACAGTCTCTATCGCGGCCGCCAGATCAACCCGGACGGCATCGCACTGGAAGATGACAGCACGCAGCTGACGTATCGCGAGCTGGTCGAACGAGTGGAAGCCCTGGCCGCCGCGCTGCAAACCCGACTGCCCACGCCCCAGGCCAAGATCGGTGCCTGCGGATTCAACAATCTACAGCATGTGATCGGCATCCTGGCGACCCATCTGGCCGGGCATATCTGGGTGGCGGTGAACCCGCGCAGCGGCAAGCCGGAAAACACGGCATTGATGAACCTGGTTGAGCCCGATCTGATGATCGCCGACGACGCGGCGCTGGATGCGTTTGATATCGGCGACACGCCGATCATCATTGCGGAACCGGACGGGAAGCCAGCGGGCGATCCTGCGGGAGACAGTGTCGACGGGCTGATCGAGAAATTCCGCGGCAAGCGCCCGGTTCGTCACCTGCTCGATCCCAACACGGATATTCAGGCGATCAAGTTCACCGGCGGCTCCACCGGCCTGCCCAAGGCCGTGATGCAGCCCTACCGCACCGGGACAACGCTGATCGGCACCATTCTCTCGGTGTTTGGTCTGAATGCCAACGACACCCAGGCTGCCGCAGCACCCGTAAGCCACGCCGCTTTCATCCTGATGCTGCCGATATTTGCAGCCGGGGGGCGCAACATCGTGCTGCCCACACCGGACCCGGACCGTATCCTGCACGCGTTCGAAAAACGCGACGTCAGCACCATCTTTATGCCCCCCACCATGATCTACAAAACCATGGCTGACCCGGACATGGCGGCACGCAAATTACCCAAACTGCGTCATCTGATCTATGGCGCGGCTCCCATGCCGCCTGAAAAAATCCGCCAGGCGCAGGAAGTTTTCCCGCACGCACTCGAAACCCTTTACGGCCAGACCGAGGCCTCCTCTGTTTGTACAACCATGACGGCCGCAGAACTGGAAATGGATGAAAACATCGGTTCGGTCGGTCGCACGACGCCGCTGATGCGCGTCGAAATCAAAGACCCCGAGGGCAACATCCTGCCGCCGGGCGAGACCGGCGAAGTGGTAGTTCGCGGCGGGCTGACCATGACCGGTTACTACAAGAACCCGGACGCCACAGCCGAAGCCTTCAAAGATGGCTGGCTGCACACCGGCGATGGCGGGCTGATTGACGAACGCGGGTATCTGTTCCTCAAAGACCGACTGCGCGACGTTATCATCTCGGGCGGGTTCAACGTCTATCCCGGGGATGTCGAAGGCGCGCTTGTCCGGCACCCCGACGTTTATGAATGCGTAGTGTTCGGGGCCGAGGACGATCACTGGGGTGAACGGGTCGAGGCCGCGGTCCAGCTGCGCGACAGTGCCACGGCAAGCGCCGAGGACATCATCGCCCATGCCCGCGAACAGCTCGGGAGCGTGAAAGCGCCCAAGACGATCCATTTGGTCGATGACCTTCCCCGCAGTGCCGTGGGGAAGGTTCTTCGCCGCAAAATCAAGGAAACGTTTTCAACACCCAAAGACTGATCGGCTGTTGGCGGGTCCTGTCTTCTCATCGTAAGAGTTCTTCATCATGCGCATTACCGATATCCGCGAAACCGCGATCCCCCTGAACCTGAAACTGCGAAATGCGGTTTTCGATTTCAGCCAAATGACCACTTCGGTGGTTGCCGTCATCACAGACGTAATCCGCGATGGCAAACCCGTCGTGGGTTACGCCTTCAACTCCACCGGGCGTTATGCGTGCGGTGCGCAAATGCGGGCGCGGTTCATTCCCCGCATCCTCGATGCCGATCCTGACAGTCTGATCGACGAGGAACGCAATAATCTCGATCCCGAGAAAATTCTCGCCGCGATGATGCAAGGCGAAAAACCCGGCGGACATTCTGATCGATCAGTCGGTATTGGCACGATCGAGTTTGCCGTCTGGGACGCGCTGGCCAAGATCGAGGAGAAGCCCGCTTTCCGCTCGATCGAGGAACGCTACAACCCCGGTGGCGCAAAGCCAAAGATGTTCGTCTATGTGGGCGGCGGCTGGTACGCGCCCGGCAAGGGCACACCCGAACTGCTCGACGAGATGCGTGGCTATCTCGACATGGGCTACACCCAGCTGAAGATGAAAATCGGCGGCATGAGTGTCTCTGAAGACATGTCGCGTTTGGAAGCCGTTCTCAAGCTGGTGGGCGATGACAGCTGGAACCTCGCGGTGGACGCCAATTGCGGCCTGACCCGGCAGGCAGCCTTCGACTACGCCAAGGCGATGGCTCCCTACAATCTGCGCTGGTACGAGGAAGCCACCGACCCGCTCGACTATGCGCTGCTCGCCGAACTGGCAGAAGTCTATGCACCGCCGCTCGCAACAGGTGAAAACCTGTTCTCGACCCAGGATGTTGAAAACCTGGTGCGATTCGGCGGCATGCGCACCGACCATGACGTGCTGCAGTCAGACCCACCGCAGAGCTACGGCGTCGTTGCCGTGACACGAACGATCGAGATGCTCAAGAAACATGGCTGGACCGAGAACGGACTAATGCCCCATGGCGGCAATCAGATGTCTCTACATATCGCCGCCGGGCTGGGCATGCTGCTCTGCGAATCTTATCCCAACACGTTTGGCATGTTTTCCGATTTTGCCGACGACGCTGAAGTGATCGACGGCTACCTGACCCTCGATGAGAATCGACCGGGAATCGGGTTCGAGGCACAATCAGAACTTTACAAAGTGATGTCGGAACTTTCCGCAGACTGAACAAAAGAAGTTTAAGGGGCGTCAGACCCCGCAACGCAAAAGAGGAGAACGCCGAGATGATGTTCGAATATTTCCCTGACAATTACCCCTGGTCGATGGCTGCCGTGATGGCAATCAACGCCGGTGCCGTGCTTTCGGAAGTGCACGAAGCCCTCGAACCCCTCAAGCCCGTCGCGGCTGCCAATGATGATGCCGCGAACGACGCGTGGCATGCCCGCTGGATGATGCTCGGGGAGCGCAGCGAGCGCTTGGCGGACGAAGACGACACGGCCGGAAAACGGCTCAGCGCCAGCGCCAAATATAAACGTGCGGCGGTCTATTACATGACCGCAGAGCGCATGTGTAAATCCGAAGACCCTATCCGGATCGAGACCTACAAACGTATGCTCGACATGTTCCGCAAGGGCGTCGAACGCGAGAACGGCCCGGTTGAATGGGTCGAGGTGCCCTACAGCCACGATGGGAACGACACCAGCCTGCCCTGCCTTTTCTTCTCGGCGAACCCCAAAGCCGTGGTCGGCGACGGCCCGGCGCCCTGCATCATCCATTTTGACGGCCTGGATGTGATGAAGGAGTTCCTTTATCTCGCCGGCCTGGCTCGCGCCTATGCCGCGCGCGGTATCTCCACGTTGATGATCGATCACCCGGGTGTCGGTGAGGCCCTGCGCTTGCGCGACCTGAAGCTGTTCCCGGAAACCGAAGTCCCTGCCGGGGCGGCCGTCGACTACCTGGAAACCCGCGACGATGTGGATTCAGACCGAATCGGCATGGCCGGCATCAGCCTGGGGGGCTACTACGTCCCGCGCGCCGCCGGGTTCGAACACCGCCTGAAATGCGCCATCGCCTGGGGCGGGATCAACGATTACGGCAAGATCACCCGAGGCCGCCTGGATGGCACCGGCACCAAGCTGTCGGTTTCCCATTGGGAAGAGCACATGAACTGGGTCTTCGGGACGAACTCGGCTGAGGAAATCCTGGAAGTCGTGGACCGCATGAATCTTGAAGACGCGGTGCCCAATATCGAGTGTCCGCTGCTCGTGGTTCATGGTGAAGGCGACCGGCAAATTCCCCTGGAAATGGCCCAAAAGACCATCCGTGAGGCGGTCAAGAGCCCCCGAGCGGAACTCAAGGTGTTCAACGCCGAGGACGGGGGTGTCGAGCATTGCCAGGTCGATCACGGCGCCCTTGCCGTCGAGTATATGACGGACTGGGCGGCCGATGTGCTGGGCGGGAAGGCCGACTAAAACTACTCACAATGTCGCTGACAAGGATTTGACTCAATCAAACGCTTGATTGAATATCCTCTCATGAGCATCCGGCCAACGGAAGCCATGGGAGGAAAAGTGACAGCACTTCCGCTCGAGAAAGCCATGGAAGAAGCTGCCGTCGGCGGGGAAGCACGTGGCGAAATAACACGCCAGCGCATCCTGGACGCAGCACAGAAGTTGTTCTCGGAACACGGGACCAACGGCGTGTCTTTGCGTGCCATTACCGCCGACGCCGGGGCGAATTCCGCCGCTGCCAATTACCATTTTGGTTCAAAGCTGGGCTTGCTCGAAGCCGTCTTTGCGCGCCACGCAACAGGTATCGCCGAAGAACGCGACACCATGCTGCGCGACTGTCGGTCCGAACCTGGCCGCCCGCCGCTCCTTGAACAAATCGTCAGGGCATTCCTAAAGCCCGGCATGCAGGGGCAGCACGGCGGATCGGGGTTCGCACGGTTCCGCGGGCGCATGCTTTCGGAAAATACGGAACACACCCGCGATCTCTATGCCCTGCATTTCGACGATTCAACGGGGCATTTCCTGAACGCACTCCAGGACGCGCTACCCGACCTTCCCGCCTATGACCTGCAGTGGCGCTTTCATGTCATGCTTGGCGCCATGGTTTACACGCTGGCCAATCCGGGCCGAATACAAATTCTTTCGGACGGGTCCTGTGACCCTTCCGATCCCGGTCAGGCGCTCGATAATCTCGTGCCGATGATCGCCCAACTCTTCCGCAATCCCGCAATGCCCGCTGCCGGCACAGCCGACAGCCTGCACGAAATCACAACAACTCAAGCCTAGTTAAGTAAGGAACAAATAAAATGGCCAATCCCAATAGCGATTTGCGCGTAACCCACGAAATCCTCGCGGACTACGCCGAAAGGTACAAGAACTGGGGCAAATGGGGTCCTGATGACGAAATCGGAACACTCAACTACACCACGCAGGAAGACGTCGTGGGTGCCGCCGGGTTGGTCAAAAAGGGCAAGGTCATGTCCATGGGCCTGAACTACGACCAGTTCGGTCCACAGGGCGCCAAGACGCCTTACCCTGCCATGGGCCGGTTCAATCCGATCCATATGATGACCCGCACGGGCACGGATGCCTGGGCAGGAACCCTCGACAGCCGCGGCATCCGTGGTGCCGATGATCTGGTCATGATGCCGCTCCAGTGCGGCACCCAGTGGGACGGCCTCGGCCATGTCTTCTATTGGGACCACATGTGGAACGGTTACGAGTGCCGTGAAGTCACCTCGGCCGGCGCTCAAAAAGCCGGTATCGAGAAGACCAAGGACAAGATGACTGGCCGCGGTGTATTTCTGGATATTCCCCGAGTGAAGGGCATTGAATGCCTGGAGGACGGTTATCCGATCACCTGCAAGGATCTCGACGAAGCCTGTGAAGATCAGGGCGTTGAAGTGCGCAAGGGCGACTATGTTGTGCTGCGCACCGGTATGATGGAGCGCTGCCTGAATGATGGCAGCTGGGACGGATATGCCGGCGGTGATGCCGCAGGCATGGCCTTCGAGACCCTCGACTGGATCTTCAACAAAGAGATCGCCGGTTACGCATCAGACACGTGGGGCAACGAAGTGCGCCCGTGCGAAACCGATGAAAACATTAATCAGCCCTGGCATTGGATCGCAATTCCAATTTTGGGGCTGACGATGGGTGAAATCTTCTATTTAAAAGATATCGCCGACGATTGCGCTGAAGACAAAGTGTACGAATTTATGTTCGTTGCACCGGCGCTACCAATCACGGGCGCGGTTGGCTCTCCAGTTAACCCGCTTGCGATAAAGTAAAAGAGTACTTGAGTAAGGCTTTGTGGCCTTTACTGTAGTATAATCCTACTAAATTTTAGTGTTCAAATCAGGAGGGACGTTATGAATAAAAAATATATTGCAACAACTGCTATTGTGGCGGGGCTAAGTATGCTCAGCGCAGGTTCTGCGTTTGCTGGACCAACCGGAAGTAACGCTGCAGAAGCCGAGAAACTACTTTCACATTCAACCGATTGGTTTAATGGAAAAGGAAAGTATGGGTCAGCTAAGGTAACTTATGATGGTCCTGTAATAGAACTGTTGAGTTCTAGCCATCTTCCTGCAGTCGCCGGAATCGCAAAACTCCAACGCAAGGGCTTCGATAATTTGGAGCGCATGTCTGGGGGCAAAATTAAAGTTAAAGACACATGGTCCAAGACAATTCACGGCGTAAAAGAAGGGCGCAAAGCCACACGCACAGGCCTCTCCGACTACGCTCCATGTTTCTCTTTGTATACAGCAAAAGACTACAACCTGGTGCACGGCCTAGGCCTTCCGTTTCTTTTCAACAACTCTCACGAAGCTGTAGTCACGGCTGAGAACCTTTATGCTAAATATCTAAAAAACGAGCACGAACGGTTCAAAGTAAAAATCGCCAGGGTCGCTCACACAAGCCCCTATCACCTTTGGACAAACGAACCAGTTCGATCCCTTGAAGACGTTAAAGGTATGAAAATCCGTGCAGGTGGTGGCATTCACTCTCAGATCATTGCTGCTATTGGTGGGACACAAGTGTCTATGCCTGGTGCTGATTCCTATACAGCTATGCAGCGCGGAACGCTTGATGGCATCCACTTCAGCGATGCAATCGCATTAATTTTCAAAACGCATGAAGTGACAAAATATCGAACAACCAACGCCTTCAATCTTCTGACCATCGAATACTGCTTAAGCGCAGATTGGCACAACGAGTTGCCAGCTGACCTCAAGGTTGTGTGGAACAACTGGGCACGCCAAATGGCAGTTGCAGAGGGTGCAGGATTCTATGACCTATATGACAAAAAGAATCTTGATAAGATGATTGGCATGGGACAGACAGAGAGAATCGACATGGACCCTGCCGAACTTAATCGTTGGAAAGATGCTGTGGCACCTATTGAGGCAAAATTTATTGCTGATAACGAGAAAAAAGGTCTGCCCGCAGCGAATTTCATAGCCGACGTTAAGAAGCTTGCCGCAAAGTATGCTGCAATGTCTGCTAACGATATTATGGACGAAACAGCGAGCAATCCCGCTCAGGGAATGTACTAAAAATATCTTTCAGAAATAATCCTGATAATACGGCCGGCCAGAAATCTACCTGGCCGGCCAACTAGGGAAAAGCTATGGAAGCGATAGAAATTTATTTAGGAAAATTAACAGGCTTTATGGACAAAATAGGCGGCTTAGTTGTTTTACCCCTAATCTCAATAGTGGTCATACTCGATGTAGGCCTTCGGTATATATTCAATAGCCCATTCATATGGGGACTTGAGTTTACGGAATGGGGCCTCTTACTCGTGTTTTTGTTTGCTATTCCAGAATGTACACGGACACACGGCCACGTGAGAATGGAATTACTAATTCGTGCCGTTAACCCGTATTCTCAAAAACTGTTGTCACTATTTTACTGTGCGTCCGGAATGTTCATATTTTTTCTTCTGGCACGCCATGGATGGGAAGAATTCTGGTTCGATTTTGAACTCGGACGGGTAACAGAATACCTAAACCTCCCTTACTGGGCTTGGACAGGTACAATGTTTTTAATAAGCGTGATCCTACTTGCTTACTACGCGCTTAGAATTATTGCTGTTTTTATGAAAACCGACGCTTTCACACACGTCGAAAGTAACATCTTCGAGGATTGATTTGATGGATCCCAGCCTAATTGGAATACTTGGTTTTGTTGGTATGCTCGGACTTATTGTCCTCGGCGTCCCAATTGCATTTGCTATGCTTGTTACAGCAGCTGTGGGTTTATTCATTGTAGGTGGCCCCACTCATGCAGAAACTCAGATAGCTGTAACATTCACCGACGTTGGTGCGAACTTTGTTATGGTCGCTGTCCCGTTATATTTTATGATGGGTCAGCTAGTTCAGAGAACGAATATCGCACAAGACCTATACGAATGCGTATATCGTTGGCTCGGACGACTGCCGGGTGGACTAGCAATATCCTCAGTTGTTGCATGCGCGGGTTTTGGAGCTGTTTCAGGCGGCAGCGTAACCGCCGTCGCAACAATGGGTCCAATGTGTATCCCAGCAATGCGGAAGTATAAATACGATGATGCATTAGCAACCGGTTGCATTAGCGCCGCAGGTACACTTGGTATTCTAATACCACCCAGTATTATTCTAATCGGATATGGGATATTAACTGAAACATCTATCGGCGCTCTTTTTATTGCTGGTATTATTCCCGGCATATTAATGACCTTGGGCTATGCAATAACTATAGCCATTATCTGCAAGATAAAGCCGGAATTAGGGCCTCTAGGTGAAAAGTTCACATGTAGAGAAAAGTTCTCTTCCCTCAGTAAAATGGCTCCTATATTTCTCACCTTCATAGTCGTAATCGGTGGAATATATAGCGGTGCATTCACACCTACAGAGGCAGCTGGCGTAGGTGTTTTTGCTCTACTTGTGATTGCTTTAGTCATGAAAAGGCTAAGCTGGCACACCCTTAAGACATGTTTCCTAAAGTCTATGCAAACTTCCGGTATGATCTTTGTAATCATATGCGGCGGCCACATGATGGGAAAATTTGTCGTCATGACAGGGTTAACCCAGGGACTAATAGCGTGGATGGAAATCCAAGACTTTAGCGCATTCACCATAATGCTCGGCCTAAGTCTGATCTTTATTCTTCTTGGAATGGTACTGGATGTATGGGGAATGTTAATTTTAACAATTCCGTTCACATTTCCTATTATCTTAGGGCTTGGATATAACCCCGTCTGGTACGGAATATATTCAGTAATCATGGCAGAGCTAGCACTCATAACCCCGCCCGTAGGAATAAATGTCTATGTTATGGCTAAGATGGCTCCCGAGGTTCCACTTCCAACAATATTCAGGGGAGTGGCCCCGTACTTTATAGTTACACTGTTACTTGTCGCCCTCATTTGTGTGTTTCCGGAAATCGTAATGTGGCTACCAAAAACTGCCGGGATGGGTTGACCATTGAATTGATTAAGATCCTACCACCCCCCATTTGATTCAAATCTTCAAATGGGGGGTTTTTAATTTAATGAAACGATCTGAGTACTAGGGCAAAGTTATATTTTTTTAATTTTTTTTATCCCGGCCGTAGAATTAAAATTGCGAGGAAAATAATGAAAATTGAACCGATACATCCCGACCCGTCACAAGCCGATAAGCTTCCGTATTCGCCAGCAATCCGCATCCGAGGGGGGGCGGATATTTTATTTGTTTCAGGATCAACCGCCCTACCATTATACCACTCTCACCCACATGTTCATGACGAGCACGTCCTTCCCGATGATATTCGAGAACAAACTAGGCGGGCGATGGACGACATCAAACTCTCTCTCGACAAATCTAATCTGACGTGGCGCAACGTAGTAAAGATAACTAAATTTCTAACCGATATGCGTGAAGCAGATGCCATGCACGCGGTTATCCGAGAGTATTTTGGCGACTGGAAGCCGGCCAGCACCATGGTTTGCGTTAATAACCTCAGCGCCCCTGGGTCCCGAATAGAGATTGATATTATTGCGGTAGCGCCAAGCGATAATAACTAGTCCGAAAGACTATAAATGAGGTCAATATGGCAGTTATATTTAATGAGAGCGAAGTCGCTCACGAAGCTCATGAAAATGGTGCCAGTGTCCAGCGACTAATAACACCCAACCGTACCGGTTCCGACAAGGTGCAAACTGCCCGCTGGCATGTGCCTGCGGGTGTTAAAATAGATTTTAGCGTTGCCGAGACAGATTTGGCGTGGGCACATGTTTTAATGGGTGAGGCTTTAATCGTAACAGATCAAGGAACAAGAATTTTAACCCAAGACCACTTCATCCTTCTTCCTCCAAGTCTTTCAGCTCAAATTACTAGCACAGAGGGGGCAATTATCTTTCGCGCTGAAGTCCAAAATGCTCAGCGCTTTGATGATAATTGGGAACCTAAAAATCTCACTTTTCGATGCATTGATTGGACAGAGGAGCCTCTACTTAATTCCGAGTTTGATGCAAGAAAACGGATATATATGCTGACTCCAAAACTTTCTGGCACGAAAGTAGCTAAGGGAGAAATGATTTTATATCCGCCGGGCACTGAAGCTTCTAACCACCACCATGAAGGCGCAGAACATTTTCAAGTGATATTACACGGGTCTGCAACCTTTCATCTGAATGATGTACCTCACAAGGTGAAGGCCGGAGATACAATTTATATTTATGACAATGAACGGCATTTTATTGTTAATGACGGCAATGAAGAGCTCACATTTATTGAATATTTCGTACCCGGTATATACAACACTGTTTGGGCAGAAAATGCACCTATCTGCACTTGGAACCCCAGTGGAATGAACATTAAAGGCGGGCGCCCCGCCAGAGAGATTGGGGCTCACTCATCAGCCGAAGCACACAGCAAATCTGATCTTTAAAATAAATTCTCACTACGAATAACTTAGTCTTTGCGAGGTAGCGGCAACTTATTAGTGACAATATAAAAATCTTATAATTGAAATTATTTCTACTAAAGAATTAAATACTAGGGATAATGTCTTATTAGTGTGCACATATGCCAGTTCGAACGGAACCTCTTCAAGCGAAACATCCTCGAACTGACGACCCAGCTCCGCCAGAAAATCGGTGTTGGCCGCGTGATCTTCAGCCAGGCGTTTTGCATGATCAGCTAGTGGCACCCGGCGACGTCGCCGGTCGTGCTCAACAAACCCTGATGAGCCGATGAATTGCTGTGGGTTATCCATCAAACTGAGCAATCGTGCCTCGACTCCATCCACCGCGACGGGCTTGGCGAGGAATTCGGTGATACCTGCGTCACGGGCAGCTTCAACCAGCTGCTTTTCCGCGTATCCGGTGACCATCATGATCGGTACACTCGTCGCAGGGTGTGTGGGGCTATCTCGAAGCAACCGCGCAAATTCTAACCCGTCGATGGGGGTCATAATTATGTCAGTAATGATAATATTGGGTATATTTAGTCGACTTTAGTTCAACGCAACGACGCCATTCTCGACATCCTGGATATGTACGATGCCCAAACCTTCCAGAATTCTACGCAACAGGCGACGCATATCATCGTTGTCATCAACAATCAGCATATCATCGTTGTCATTAACAATCAGAACGTACAGATCGGCTAAATAACCATCGTTCATTGAACATACTATCCCGGCGAAAGTCGGAGACATCTCAGGTAACGCGAGAATCTCTCGTAAACTATCGGTAAACTATCGCCAGTTTTGGTTAACAATATATTTCGACCCGGACCAAACCCGCACTGACTCACGCACGAAAACCCTCACCCGAACAAATTGGGACGCAGTAAATGGAAGAACTAAGCGTAGACATCTACCACAACCCCCGGTGCAGCAAATCGCGGGAGACCCTTGAACTCCTGATCAGCAAGGGAATCGAGCCGTCGATCATCGAATATCTGAAAGAGCCACCGGACGAGATCGAACTGCGCCAGCTACTCGATTTGCTGGGAATTCCGGCACGTGATCTTTTGCGCACAGGAGAGGATGCCTACAAGGAAATGGGACTGCAGAACCCAGAAGTGTCCGAAGACGACATTATCGCTGCCATTCTCAAGCACCCCATCCTGATGGAGCGTCCGATCGTGGTCACAAACGGCAGGGCGAAACTCGGGCGTCCCCCCGAGGCCGTATTGGAAATCCTTTGAACCAGCCGGTCGATATCATGCGCGCGGCATCTTACGCCTCGACACGGGTGCCCTCTTTCCAACGGGCAGCTATCAGCTTTCGTGACGGCACAGACAACCCAAGCGCCTATCTGGAGCAGTTTTTGGATTGCATCGACTTGCGGGAACCCACGATCAAAGCGTTTGTCACGTTGGCGCGCGACGAAGCGCGTGTTGCTGTGGATGCTTCAACCAAACGCTATGCCGCGGGCAATCCGCTATCCCCGATCGATGGTTTGCCGCTCGGCCTGAAGGACGTTATCCAGACCGCCGGATTGCCAACCCAGTCGGGCAGCGTGATTTTTCAGGACTGGCAGGCTGAACGAGACTCCGCGGCAGCGGCAGCCCTCCACCGCGGGGGTGCGGTTTTGGTTGGGAAAACCGCGACAACCGAGTTCGCCTATGGTGCGATTACACCGGCGCGCAATCCCTACGATCCCGAACGCACACCGGGTACGTCTTCGAGCGGATCCGCCGCGGCCGTCGGCGCCGGGATGTTGCCGGTGGCCATTGGCACACAGTTGATGTCCTCGGTCATGCGGCCTGCAAGCTATTGTGGGCATGTCGGGGTCAAACCAACCTATGGCGCCATTCGGCAAGACGGGATCCACCCCTTCTCACCCTCAGGAGAGCATCTCGGCGCGCACGCCCATGCGCTGGAAGATGCCTGGCTCCTGCTGCGCTTTCTCGCCCGGGAAGCAGGCCCGGTCCCCGGATCTCGCGGTTTGGATGGCCCTGAAACCCTCC
>CAXYDO010000005.1:0-54857 GCA_964276015.1 uncultured Alphaproteobacteria bacterium
GGTTTGGTATCGGGCGGGCGCGGCGGATGAGCCAGCGGGGAAATCCGGCATCGCCCATTATTTTGAACATTTGATGTTCAAAGGAACAAAGACGCGTGCGCCGGGAGAGTTCTCGCAAATCGTCGCGGGTCTTGGCGGCCGGGAAAATGCTTTCACCTCACAGGACTACACAGGTTACTTTCAAACCGTGGCCCCTCGGCATCTCGAAACCATGATGGAACTCGAAGCTGACCGGATGACCGGGTTGGTGCTCACCGACGATATTATTGAGCCAGAGCGCAAGGTGGTCCTCGAGGAACGGCGCTCGCGAACCGAGAATAATCCAAGTTCGCTGCTTTCCGAGCAGGTTGCCGCAGCAACCTATCTGAACCATCCCTATCGCCTGCCGGTTATCGGTTGGGCGCATGAGATCGAGGCCTTGAGCCGTGCTGATCTCGAAACATTTTACCAGACTTGGTACCGCCCAAATAATGCGATTCTGGTCGTGTCGGGCGACGTCGATCCTCAGGAAGTGTTGCGCCTCGCGCGTAAACATTACGGTCCGGTCGCAGCCGGAGAGGTGCCCGCGCGTATCCGTCCTACCGAACCGCCGCAACGCGCACCGCGTGAAGTTGTCATGCGCCGACGACCGGGTCGAGCAGCCGTCATGGTCCCGGAGATATCTTGCACCCAGCTACACAGCGGGGGAAACCGAGCATGCCTATGCCCTTGAGGTGCTCGCCGAGATTATTGGTGGCGGTACAACCGCACGAATTTACAAATCGATTGTTGTCGAAGCGTCGTTGGCGGCTTCGGCGGGCGCCTGGTACTCGCCGGGTTCACTCGACCTGACCACGTTCGGGTTTTGGTTTTCACCCCGTCCGGGTGTGGAAATCTCCGACATTGAGACCGCGATTGATGCCCAAATTGCGATGATCCTGACCGACGGAGTGAGCGCGGATGAGCTGACTCGCGCCCAGCGCCGATTGATCGACAGCGCAATCTTTGCACGGGACAGTGTGGCCGGGCCGGCACGCATTTTCGGTGCGGCGCTGGCAAGTGGTCAAAGCGCCAAGGATGTTGAGGCCTGGCCGGGCCGTATTCACTCGGTCACGGTCGAACAGATCAACGCTGCCGCGAAAGCTGTTTTCAACGTGAACAGATCGACGACGGGAATATTGTTGCCGGCGAAGCAGGAGAACAAGTCATGAGCAAGCGGCGCGCGCGATTCTGGTTTGCGCCGGCAATTCTGTTTGCCGCTTTTTTCACCTCTGCCCCTGCGAACGCGATCGATATTCAACGCGTGATCAGCGATGGCGGGATTAAAGCCTGGCTCGTCGAAGACCATTCTTTACCCATTGTTTCAATGCGGTTTCTGTTTCCCGGTGGCACTGCGACCGATCCGGTGGAACGCGTGGGCCTTGCCAATATGGTCTCGCGGCTTCTGGATGAAGGTGCCGGCAAGCTCGATTCCCAAGCCTTTCAAGGCCGGCTGGCGGACGAATCCATCGGTATTTCATTCAGTGCGTCACGCGATAATTTCGGGGGTAGTCTGAAGTCACTCACCCGAAATCGTGACGAAGCGTTTGATTTGCTGCGCCTGGCACTGACCAAGCCGCGATTTGACGCCCGCGCGGTCGAACGTATTCGCTCTCAAATCCTCGCTGGAATTTCTGCCCGGACCAACGATCCGAGCCGAATTGCCCAGCGCACATTCTGGGAAGTGACCTTCCCGGACCATCCCTATAGCCGGCCCGTCGTTGGTACAGCCGAAAGCATCGCCGCAATCACCGACAGTGATTTGCGCACTTTCGTCATCCGGCGGCTCGCCCGCAGTGAATTGATCGTCGGTGTTACGGGCGACGTATCAGCAGCCGAACTGAAGGTGTTGCTGGACCGAACCTTTGGTGATCTCCCGGAACGAGCTGAGGCCTTCACCATTCCCAAAGCCGAGCCTATAGCTGCAGGTGAGGTTATTGTGGTACGCAAGAACAATGCGCAAAGCCGGGTCGTGTTCGGTCAGAAGGGTCTCTATCGCGACGACCCCGACTATTATTCGGCGCTCGTGCTCAATCACATCATCGGTGGCGGCAGTTTCACCTCGCGCCTTTATGAGGAAATCAGAGAGAAACGGGGACTGGCCTATTCCGTATTCAGTTACCTCCTGCCGCTTGAAAGTGCGGCTATGTGGGTGGGTAGCGCTGGGACGAAAAATTCTTCCGTTTCCGTTTCTGTCGAACTGGTGCGCAACCAATGGGCCAATATTCGTGCGTTTGGGGTCACCCAGGATGAACTGGATGAGGCGAAAGCCAATTTGATCGGGTCGTTCGGCCTGCGTTTTGACAATAGCTCGGCGATATCGGGCATGCTTGTAGCGGTTCAGCGCCATGACCTGGGCATCGAATTTCTAAACGAACGCAATGGGTTAATTGAAGGTGTCGGCCTCGATGATGTGAATCGCGTCGCGGAACGGGTTCTTGATCCCGCTGCGCTCACCGTGGTGGTCGTGGGAAACCCGGAGAATATTGAAGCCACCCATACTATTCTCGAGGACGGGTAATCCGTCCCACGCCGCGCGGTTTCCGCGAATCATCCTGTTTGTCCACAATGATGGGCGTTGCCGTATACATAGGCGGCAAAGCAAACTGCCCGTCCGCTATTGGACATGCCCGGACCATGCCAGACATCTACACACATGATATTAGCGGCTGCTGTGTCGAAACCATTGGGGATGCAGGTGCGTCGCGCGAGTCCATGGAACTGGTGCTTGCCGCCGCACAGGGCCCGTGGGAGCTCTTGCGCGGAGCACTGACCGAGGATGATTTTCCACCGCTCACCCTTGTGCAGAACGGGGATGATCTGGCCAGCATACGCGATGCTGCTTCGCGCCTGTCCCAGCATTGCGATGTGGTTGCTATTATCGGCGTCGGTGGGTCGAGCCTCGGGGCTGAATCCCTGGTCGCGCTCGCCGCAAAGCCAAGTGTTGAAATTCGAATTCTCGATAATCCGGATCCGGAGACTTTGGCGCGGTTTGGGGCCACGGTGGATCTGGCGCGGGCTGGCGCTGTTGTAGTGTCGAAATCCGGTGGTACGGCTGAATCTCTCGCTATGGCCATGACGATTGTACCGGCTATCGCCGCGGCGCGACGTGGCGACGCGATGAATGATTTTGTCGTTGCGATCGCCGAGCCCGGTGAGAATCCACTGCGTCGGCTGGCCGCACATTGGGAAGTCTCGGTTCTCGATCATGACCCGGAGATTGGCGGACGGTATTCCGTATTTAGTGCGGTCGGACTGCTTCCTGCCGCTTTGGCTGGTCTCGATATCGAAGCGATCCGCGCAGGCGCGGCGGAAGCGATCGAACTCAACGTAAAATCCGAAGACGGCAGGGGCGCGCCCGCTGTCGTTGGCGCTGCCGTCTCGATCGAGCTGCTGCGCGCCCAGGGAGCTCGTGCGACGGTGTTGATGCCTTACGCCGATGCGCTGGCACCTTTTGCACGTTGGTATCGCCAGCTCTGGGCCGAGAGCCTGGGCAAGAACGGACGTGGCACCACGCCGATTGATGCGTTGGGCGCTGTCGATCAGCATAGCCAGCTGCAGCTCTATCTTGATGGTCCTGATGACAAGATGTTCACAATCATTACCCAGCACCTGGCCGGGCGGGGTGAACGTATCTTGCCGGCGTTGGCCGAACTGGCCGGTGTGGATTATCTGGCGGGTCATACGACGGGCGATTTGTTGGCTGCCGAACAGGAAGCAATAATCGACAGCCTGCTCGAGTACAAGAAGCCGGTTCGACGGATAGGCATATCACGAGTTGATGAGGCCGCCATTGGCGCGCTGATGGCGCATTTCATGCTGGAGACAGTGATGGCCGCGTTTATCCTTGGCGTAGATGCGTTTGATCAGCCCGCCGTGGAAGACGGCAAGGAGCGCGCTCGCCGTCGATTGTTGTCCGGCCAAACCGGATTTTCACTGTGACCATTCGCCGACTCCCCGAAACCATCGTCAACCGGATTGCAGCGGGCGAGGTGATCGAGCGACCAGCCTCAGCGGTCAAGGAACTGGTCGAAAACGCTGTGGATGCTGGGGCCCGCCATATTGATGTGGTTCTGCGCGATGGCGGGCGCACGTTAATCGCTGTGACCGATGATGGTTCGGGGATGACCGCGGACGAGCTGGCACTTGCCGTTGAACGCCACGCGACATCAAAACTTCCCGATGACGATCTCACCCATATTGCGACCCTAGGGTTTCGCGGCGAGGCTCTGCCATCGATTGGATCGGTTAGCCGTCTGTCCATTGCGTCCCGACCGGTCGGACGTGACGGCTGGGAAATTCGCGTCGAAGGTGGAGCCCCTACCCCACCGCAACCCAGCGCTCTGACCCGGGGCACGCGGGTGGAGGTGCGCGATCTGTTTTTTGCCACGCCGGCGCGCCTGAAATTTTTGAAAACCGAACGCACGGAACTCGACCACGCCGTGAATGCTATCCAGCGCCTGGCGATGGCTCATCCTGAAGTTGCCTTCTCGGTCGGGGATGGGGAACGCACCCGGTTCGAATGCGTCGCGGCTGGTGAACTGACGGGGGCAGAGGACGCACGGTTAACGCGCCTGGCTTCCGTGATGGGGCGCGAATTTGCGGAAAATGCCCTGGCTATCAATGCCGAACGGGAAGGGGTCCGGCTCTCCGGCCATATAGGCCTGCCGACCCTTAATCGAAACACCACCAAGCATCAGTATTTGTTTGTGAACGGCCGTCCGGTTACGGATCGGCTGCTTACCGGCGCCGTGCGTGGCGCCTATCAGGATTTTTTGGCGCGTGGTCGACACCCCCTTGTGGCCCTGTTTGTCGAGATTGAACCGGAATGGCTGGATGTCAATGTGCACCCAGCCAAGGCGGAGGTGCGGTTTCGTGATCCCGGTGTGGTGCGCGGTCTTATTGTCGGGGGGTTGCGTCACGCCCTGGCTGAGGCCGGGCATCGGGCTTCGACCACCGTTGCGGATTCGGCGTTGGGGGCTTTCCGCCCCGGAACGGGAACGCGGCTTCCTCCCATGCCCAACACCGGATATGGGCGCGGTCCCGTACCCTCGGGTCTGGCAGAGGCGGCCGCGCAATATTTTTCACCCCATCAGGCGCAGGGCTCGACCTTGCCGGGGCTCGATGCAACACCGGCGGGACCGAGTGCCACGGCCGTCGTGGACGACACGGATACCGACTTTCCCCTGGGTGCGGCTCAGGCCCAGCTACATGAAACCTACATCGTGTCCCAGACAAGCGATGGGCTGGTGATTGTCGATCAGCACGCGGCTCATGAACGGCTGGTCTATGAACGTATGAAAGCGGCCCTGGCTGATGGTGGGGTTTCGCGACAGGGCTTGCTGCTGCCCGAAGTGGTCGAGCTGGAACCCGCCGCCGCGGATGCTCTGGCGGACCGGTCAGCTGAGTTGGCTGAACTCGGGTTGGTGCTGGAGAAATTTGGGGCCGGGGCGGTTGTAGTGCGCGAGGTACCTGCATTGCTCGGCCAGGCCGATATTGCCGGTCTGGTTCGCGACCTTGCCGATGATATTTCAGAACTTGGCAGCGCTCACACGCTAAAAGAACGTCTCGGTGAAGTTTGCAGCACGATGGCCTGTCACGGCAGTGTTCGGGCCGGCCGGCGGTTAAACCGCGATGAGATGAATGCGTTGCTGCGCGAGATGGAAGTGACCCCCCATGCAGGCCAGTGCAATCACGGTCGCCCGACTTATGTTGAGTTGAAGATCGGCGATATCGAACGGCTGTTCGGGCGCCGGTAAACGCTGTCGGGCCTTCAGACGGTCACTTGCATCAAAAACAATGACGTCTCGCCGTAATTGCGGCTTTCGATCTCTCTAAACCCGGTCTCTGGAAAGACCGGTGCGGTGCGACGCGTTTCGATCACGAGCAGGCTTTCAGACCCGATCCAGCCGGCCGAGACCAGTGCTGCCGGGGCGGTCGCCGCGATGGTGCTACTATAGGGCGGGTCGAGGAAGATGATCCCACAGGAACCCGAGGTCGAAGGTGTCGGCCGTCGGACGTCGCCACGTTTTACGGTGGTTTGATCCGAAAACCCCAATTCAAGGGCGGTCTGGCTGATCGTGTTCTGTGCTTCCCGGTCGGTTTCGAAGAAGGTTACGTGTTCGGCGCCGCGGGAGAGAGCTTCAAACCCAAGCGCGCCCGATCCGGCACACGCGTCGAGGATGGTGCTGTCGGAAACACCGGGTTCGTGGTGTTCGAGAATGCTGAACAGGGCTTCCCGGACCCGGGCACCGGTGGGGCGCGACACATCACCGGGGGGGACACCAACCATGCGTCCGCGATGGGATCCCGCGATGATGCGGACCTTCCCGGCCGGCTGCCTCATGGGCGCGGTACCTGGTCTCGGATGACTTTGGCCGGGATTTCACGCACTTCGCTGCGGGTCAGTTTCCCCAGCTGGAAGGGGCCATAAGAGGTGCGGATCAGCCGGGTCACCGTGTAGCCAATATGCTCCATCAATCGACGGACCTCGCGATTCTTGCCTTCCCGAAGGGTCATGTTGAGCCAGGCATTGGTGGCGCCCTGGTGCTCCATCTCGGCATGGGCGGGGCGGAAATGGGTGCCGTCGATAGAAACACCCTCGGATAGACGCGCGAGGGACTTAGCATCGACCCGTCCGTGTACCCGCACCCGGTACTGGCGCATCCAGCCCGTTGTCGGAAGTTCGAGACGCCGCGCCATTCCTCCGTCATTGGTGAGCAGTAGTAGTCCCTCGGAGTTCATGTCGAGACGGCCGACGGTTTTGGCGTTCCGGAATTCCGGCGGCAGATCGGCAAAAATCGTCGGGCGTCCTTCCGGATCAGAATTGGTGGTCAAACAGCCGCGTGGCTTGTGATAGCGCCAGAGGCGGGGCTGTTCGCGGGCGGGCAGGGATTTACCGTCGATCCGGATATCGGCATCGGGGGAAACGTTCAGGGCCGGGGAGTCTATCTTCTTGCCGTCGAGGGACACGCGTCCCTGTTCGATCCAGCGTTCGGCTTCCCGGCGTGAGGCAACCCCCGCGCGGGCGATGACCTTGGCGATGCGTTCACCCTTCGGTGCGTCCGCATCCGGTGTTTCTTCATTCATGGCAGTTCTCGCGGTCTTTAGGTAGCGTCGATGAAGGCACGAAAGATCGCGTCGTCGCCTTGAGATATCTTGTATTCGGGGTGCCACTGGACGCCAAGGCAAAATGTCTGGTCGATGGCCTCGATTCCCTCGATGACCCCGTCGGGTGCAACCGCGTTGATGCGCGCGCCCTCCGGTTCGCCCTTTGCTGCCTGATGGTGGGCGCTGTTCACCTCCAGGGTGTTACAGCCCACAATCCGGTGCAGCAACGTGCCCGGCTTGACGGTGACCACATGGCCGGGCTCGTCACGCGGGTTGGGCTGTTCGTGGGCGAGCGCCTCGGGAACTTCGTCGGGAATGTGTTGGATTAGCGCGCCGCCGAGCACCACATGCAGCAATTGCTGACCCCCGCAAATTCCCAATACGGGCATGTCCCGTTCAATGGCCCCGCGGGTCATCGCGAGTTCGAAGGCGGTACGCCGATCCTTGGTGATCACGGTGGGGTGGCGTTCGCCAGCCCCGAAAAGAGCCGGGTCGACATCAAAGGCACCGCCGGTAATCACCAGCCCATCGATGAGATCGAGATAATCATTCGCCTGATCGGGTTCGTGGGGCAGGGGCAAGGCGAGACCACCCGCCGCGCTGACCGCGTCGGCATAGTTTTCGCGCAGCGCGTACCACGGCAGGTTTGAATAGCTGCCGGGGTCTTCTGAATCGAGGGTTATGCCAATAACGGGTCGGGACATTGGGGCAATCTACGCTTCCACGCTGCGCCGTTGCAATTTCACTGATCCGGAGGCACCGTCGCCGTCATGGTTGAGACCACTTATATGACCCAGGCGCTGGAGGCGGCGCAAGCCGCCACGGTCTATGGGGAAGTTCCCGTGGGCGCTGTGTTGGTCGAGGCCGCCAGCGGTCGTGTTCTGGCGATCACGGCGAACCGGGTCGAACAGGATCGCGATCCCACGGCCCATGCGGAAATCCTGGCAATCCGCGCCGGGGCGAAGGAACTCCAAACCCCTCGCCTGACCGATTGCGACCTGTACGTGACCCTGGAGCCATGCGCCATGTGCGCCCAGGCCATCGCCTTTGCCCGGCTTCGCCGCGTCGTGTTCGGAGCCTACGACCCAAAAGGCGGCGGCGTTGAACATGGCGCGCGCATATTCACACAACCCACATGTCATCATGCCCCGGAGGTTATCGGGGGCTTGGAAGAGGAAGCGTGCGGGGCGTTGCTGAGAGAATTTTTTGCCGGACTGCGTTAGTCGAGGGGAGCGCGCGGGGTGATCCCGTTCAGCTTTCTGAACCGATCGCGCGCCAACCGATGTCGCGGCGGCAAAAACCGTCCGGCCAGTCGATGGCGTCGACTGCTGTGTAGGCGCGGCTCTGGGCTTCACTGATGGACGGCGCATAGGCGGTCACATTAAGCACCCGACCGCCATTGGCGCGTATCGTGTCACCCTCTGCCGTGGTGCCCGCGTGAAAGACCATCGCACCGGTTTGAGCGGCGGCATCCAGGTTTTTGATTTCGGTACCTTTGGCGTAGCTCCCCGGATAGCCATTTGCGGCCAGGACGACGGTCAGGGCGGCATCATCGGTCCAGCGCAAATCGAAGCTTTCGAGCATCCCGTCGCAGGCTGCGACCAGTGCCGGGACGATGTCCGAGCGTAAACGCATCATCAGTACCTGACATTCCGGATCCCCGAACCGCACATTGTATTCGAGCAATTCCGGGCCTTTTTCGGTCAGCATCAAGCCGGCGTAGAGAACGCCGGTATAGGGACAGCCATCTGCGGCCATGCCGAGGACCGTCGGCATGATGATGGTTTCCATGACCTGGGCTTCCAGTGCTTCGGTCAGGGAGGGGGTGGGTGAATAGGCGCCCATGCCCCCGGTGTTCGGCCCGGTGTCGCCTTCGCCCACGGCCTTGTGGTCCTGAGCCCCGGCCAGCGGTAAGGCGTTGGTACCGTCGACGAGAGCAAAGAAAGACAATTCCTCGCCATCCAGAAATGCTTCGACGACAATTTCGGCGCCCGCATCGCCAAAGGCGTTCTCGGTCATGGCCTCATCAACAGCGTTCAGAGCCTCGTCCACGGTCTGGGCCACGGTCACGCCTTTGCCGGCGGCTAGCCCGTCGGCCTTGACCACAATCGGGGCGCCGTGTTCGCGGATATAGGATTTTGCCGCTTCTGCATCGGTGAACCGGCCATAGGCGGCGCTGGGGATGTCGTGGCGGGCGCAAAGGTCCTTCATGAAGCCCTTGGAGCCTTCCAGCATGGCGGCGTTGGCGCGCGGCCCGAAGGCGCGAATGTCTTCGGCTTCGAGCCGGTCAACCAGCCCAAGCACCAGCGGGGCTTCGGGTCCGACGACCACGAGATCGATATTGTTGTCCCGGGAGAAGGCCACGAGGCCGTCCACATCATCCGCGGCGATGGCAACGCATTCCGCTTCCTGGCGGATACCGGCATTTCCGGGCGCACAAAAAAGCTTATCACAGAGCGGGGACCCGCCGATGGCCCAGCATAATGAGTGTTCGCGGCCACCACCGCCGACGACCAGAATGCGCATAATAAAATGTCCTTCGCTGGGTCCTTCGTTTCTGGAGCGGCAGTTTGTATCATGGGGACGATTCGAAGAACTCACACACGGCGAAACCAGCCTTCCATGAGCGATAACCTTCACGACGACCTTCTGCGCAATAGCCCGGGCGCCAACCAGCCGCCGGTGGTTTCTGTCACGGAACTCAGCGGTGACGTCAAACGCACCGTCGAGGACAAGTTCGCCTATGTGCGGGTGCGCGGGGAAGTGTCGGGCTTCAAACGCGCGGCGTCCGGCCATCTCTACATGGCCTTGAAGGATGCTGATGCGGTAATCGATGCCGTGTGCTGGAAGGGCAAGGCCGGGCAGCTCGAAATCCAGCCCGAAGACGGACTTGAGGTTATCGCGACCGGCCGGGTGACGACGTACGCCGCCCGCTCGAAATACCAGCTGATCATCGATCGGATCGAAGTCGCCGGTGAGGGCGCGCTCCTGAAAATGATCGAGGAGCGACGTAAACGCCTGACTACCGAGGGCCTTTTCGATGCCGATCGTAAGGCCGCTCTGCCTTTTCTGCCCGACGTGATTGGGGTCGTAACCTCGCCCACGGGGGCGGTGATCCGGGATGTTTTACATCGCCTTGAAGACCGGTTTCCGCGCCATGTGCTCCTCTGGCCCGTGTTGGTGCAGGGCAACTCTGCAGCCGCCCAGGTGACCGCCGCAATCGAGGGCTTCAATCGTATTGCGCCGGGGGGGGCGGTCCCGCGTCCCGATCTGCTGATCGTGGCGCGCGGCGGCGGGTCGCTCGAAGATCTGATGGCCTTCAACGAAGAAAACGTGGCGCGCGCTGCCGCGGCCAGCAAGATCCCGCTGATTTCGGCAGTCGGGCACGAGACCGATACCACGCTGATCGATTTTGCCTCTGACCGTCGAGCCCCGACCCCGAGCGCGGCCGCCGAAATGGCTGTGCCGGTCCGGGCTGATCTTATTGCCCAGGTGGCCGAGGACGAGGCACGCCTGACCGGGGGCATGACCCGCATGCTGCGCGGGCGTGCCCAGGAGGTCGCGACACTGGGACACGGGCTGCCGGCACCTCACCGGATTATTGAGAACGCCATGCAGCGGGTCGATGACTGGGCCGAACGGCTGGGCCCATCGGTCCTGCGGTTGGTTCGGGGAAAATCGGATGCTGTCGCCAATCAGGGAAACCAACTGGTAAAGCCCGACCAATATGTCGAGGCCAAGCGCCGGGAGCTTCATTCGATACTCTTGCGGCTTGTGGCAGCGAAATCCGGTAGCGATGCGAGAATCAGCCGGGACTTGCGAGATATTGGTTCGTTCGCCGCTCGGCTCGACCGGGCGCAATTGCGAATCCGGGAAGAGGCCACGGAAAAGCTCAAATCACTCGACAGCCTGCTCGAAAGCTACTCCTACAAGGGCGTGCTCGAGCGGGGATTTGTTTTGGTGCGCGATGCTGCCGGGACACCGGTGCTTTACGCCTCGGCGCTTGCGCCCGGCGACGAGATATCCCTGAGCTTCCGCGACGATGGTGAAGTCGGTACGACAGTTGATACGGTCGGGGTGGATGGCACCCCGCCCAAAACGCCCCCGAAGAAGTCGACCACGCGCAAACCCAAACCGGCGCGAAAGTCTGATGCCGGCGATGATTCCCAGGGTTCCCTGCTTTGAAGCAAATCTGGCTCTCGATAGTTATTGCGATTGTTTCGCTAACTTCTGCCCATGCACTGGATCTGGATGGTCCGGTCATTCAGGGCGCTTTGCGTATGGGGCAGGTGGCGCCGGGGGCTTCGGTGCAGATCGACGGAAAACCGGTTCGAGTTACCCCGGTGACCGGGCAGTTCGTGTTCGGGGTCGCGCGGGACCGAAAGGATTCTCTGAGAATTCAGGTGACCGACGCCGACGGCACGATCGAGCAGGTCGAGTATGTGGTGACTGAGCGTCAGTATGACATTGAACGCATCGACGGCCTGCCGGCCCGCAAGGTCACGCCGAACACATTGGATCTGGAGCGTATCCGCCGCGAGGGTCGGCTGATCTCGGCCGCCCGCGCCCGGGATACCGAACTAACCCATGTTCTCTCGGGGTTTGCTTGGCCGGTCACGGGACGGATCAGCGGTCGTTACGGCAACCAGCGGGTCCTCAACGGAAAACCGCGCCGCGCTCATCTGGGAATAGATATCGCTGCACCCCAAGGAACGCCCGTCGCCGCGTCCGCGCCCGGGCAGGTGTCTCTCGCGGCAGCAGATCTGTTTTATACTGGCGGGACAATTGTGATCGATCACGGGCACGGCGTCACGACGATCTACTCCCATTTGGCTGACGTGTCGGTTGCCGACGGCCAGCGTGTCGTCCGCGGTGAAGTGATCGGGACGGTTGGATCGACCGGGCGCTCTACGGGACCGCATCTCGATTGGCGGATTAACTGGTTCGATCTGCGGCTTGATCCGGAACTCATCACCGGACTAATGCCCATCACGAAGTAGTCAGGCGAGCGCTGCCGCAAGAAACGCCGCGATGGCGCTCGGGTGGTTCCAGTGCAGTTCAACCGGAAGAGTCTTCACCAGGGGACGGAATTCGTCCGGCAGGCGCAGATGGTCTTTCTCGGTCGTCACCGGGGTCGCGTCCAGCGTTGCGGCGGCCTCCAGCAGCTTTTTTATCTGTTTTGCCCGGTAGGGGTGGTGATCCTGGAACGGGTATTGCGCCGCGATCTCGCATCCCATACCTGTTAGCGTGTCGAAAAATTTCTGCGGCCGACCAATTCCAGCGAAGGCGAGAACCCTGTGTCCGGCGAGTTTATCCGCCTCGGCCGTGGGAATGAGGCGCGCCTCGAAGACGGGCAGCTGACCACCGATTCTGCCCCGGATATCGAACCGGTCTTCTCCGATCAGAACGATGGCGTCAGCACGTTGCAGGCCATTCGGGACGGTTTCACGCAACGGGCCGGCGGGGATGACACGGCCATTCCCGAAACCGGTCATGCCGTCGACCACAAGAAAGGAGATGTCCTTGATCAGGGACGGGTTTTGAAAGCCATCGTCCATGATCACGATGTCCGCACCGGAAGCGGCGATGACCTTGGCCCCGGCCGGTCGATGACGGGCCACATATGTGGGAGCCGCTTGCGCCAGAAGCAAAGCCTCGTCGCCCACGTTATGGGCTGTATGGAGGTCCGGATCGACCAGCAGGGGGCCTGGCTCTCGGCCCCCATAGCCCCGGGTCATGAAGGCATGTTCGCGATCGTGGAGAAGTCTGGACAAAGCGATTGCCGTGGGGGTTTTGCCCGCTCCCCCGGCGACAAGGTTGCCGACGCAGATGATGGTTGCGTCGGTTTTCTGGATTTGTGCAGCCGCGCGGGCAAAGCGGCCGGCGGCGTCGAAAAGTGCACTGACAGGGGTGAGCAGGGTCGCGGCAAGAGAACCGGATTCAAACCAGAAGTCGGGTGTTTTCATGGGTTGCCCGCCACAGCTTTTGCGATCAATGGCTGTAGCCGTTGGATTGCTTTGTCCAGCACCTCTTGATTGCGGGACGCGGCAGCTTCTGCCGCTACGGCCATTGTTTCGAGTTTGACGCGGTCGCCAAGAAGCTCTGCGACAGCGCGGGTGAGAGCGTCCTGATCTACGACCTCCCGGCTCGCGCCACCGGTGAAAAGATCGTTGGTGATTGAGCGGAAGTTGTCGACATGGGGGCCGTGCAAGACGGCGCAACCAAGCTGCGCGGCCTCAAGCATATTCTGGCCGCCATGGGGGATAACCGAGCCGCCGACAAAGGCCAGCGGAGCGACCCGATATAATTGTCCCAGCAGACCCGTGGCGTCGGCGAGGTAGATGTCCGTCGATCCCTCAATGGCATCGCCGCGCGATCGCCGGGCGACGGTCAGGCCTTTGCGCGTGAGGGTTTGTTCAACTTCATCGCCCCGTTGAGGGTGGCGCGGTGCCAGAAGGGTCAGAAGTCCGGGAAATCGGTCGGCGAGCGCAGTATGGACCTCGCCAACAATGTCCTCTTCGGTGCGGTGGGTGCTCGCGGCCAGCCAGACCGGGCGGTCACCGATGGCATCCTGCAGGGAAATTAAATCCGAGGCTGTCGCGGGCAGGGGCGTGGCCGCGAGTTTGAGGTTTCCCGTCACCGCCACATGGGGCGCACCGAGTTCCCGCAGGCGGTTGGCGATATCCTCATCCTGGGCGAGGATTGTGTCGAACGCCGAAAGCAGCGCGCGGGCGAGCTTGGGCGCGCGACCCCAGCTGTGCCGGGATTTTTCCGACATGCGGGCGTTGACCAGTGCGAGCGGGATATCGCGGCGTTTGGATTCGAGGACGAGGTTCGGCCAAAGCTCAGACTCGACCCAAATTCCGGCGCCAGGCTTCCAGTAGTCGAGAAAGTTCCGGACCCAGCCGATGCGGTCAATGGGCACATATTGATGGATCGCGCGGTTCGGCAATCGTTCTTCCATGACGCGGGCCGAGGTTACGGTCCCGGTGGTCATCAGGATATTGAGTTCCGGTGAGGTCCGCAGGATACGTTCGACGAGCACGAGCACGGATTGAGCTTCGCCGATGCTGGCGGCGTGGATCCAGACCAACGGGCCTTGCGGTCGCTCGATCGATGGCATCCCGCGACGTTCGTCCACCCGGTTGGCTTCCTCCTTGCCTCGCATGGTGCGCTGCTGGATCAGCAATTCTATCAGCGGAAGTCCGGCGGTCGTGATGGCACGATAGAGCCCTGCTGTAAGCGTCAGCGAACCGGGCTCCACTGTGGCGTTGTCGGCGGTCATGCGCGCGCGCGTTCGGCGGGCGCTCCGTCGCCGGTATCATCGGGGCCGTCATCGGGGCCCTCTTCCGGGTCGACTGAGTCCCGAAATTGCAGGCGACTTAGTCGTGCATACAATCCGTCCTGGCTCTGCAGCGTTTGATGGGTTCCGGTCTCGACGATCTGGCCTCCATCCATCACCAGAATGCTGTCGGCGTTCATCACCGTGGCCAGCCGATGGGCAATTACCAGTGTGGTGCGCCCTTTGGTCAGGCGGTCGAGGGCCGCCCTGACGTGCCGTTCGGATTCGGCATCCAGCGCGCTGGTGGCCTCGTCAAGAAGCAGGATTGGCGCGTCCTTGAGCATCGCACGCGCAATGGCGATGCGCTGACGCTCACCACCCGAGAGTTTGAGCCCGCGGTCCCCGACGATCGTGTCGTACCCGTCGGGCAATGCCGTGACGAAATCATGAGCGGCAGCAGACTTCGCGGCCTCGATGACATCTTCATCGCTGGCATCCGGGCGGCCAAATCGAATGTTTGCCGCCGCAGTGTCGTTGAACAGGGTGACGTCCTGGCTGACCAACGCAATGCTGTCGCGCAGGCTCGCCACGGTGACGTTGCGCACGTCCTGACCATCCACGGAAACCGACCCACCCGTGGTGTCGTAGAAACGCAGCAGCAGGTTCATGACGGTGGATTTGCCCGCGCCGCTGGGGCCGACCAGCGCGATGGTGCGCCCGGCCTCAACGTCGAAGGTGACGTTTTCAAGCGCCGTCTTCCCGGGCTCGTAGGCAAAGGATGTATTGGTGAACGACACTCCGCCGCCCTTGAGTTGCAGGGGTTTGGCGTCGGGGGCATCGAAGATTTCGGCTTCCTCGTCGAGCAGATCAAAGCTGCGCTTCACCGCGGCGAGGCCTTCCTGTAAAGCCGCGTTCAAATTTCCGAGGCTGCGGATGGGCTGATAGGCGAGGATGACGGCGGACAAAAACCCGACGAATTCACCCAAGGTTCCGGTGCCCGAGATAATGCGCCAGCCGCCATAGGCCAGCACGGCAGCCACGGAGACACCGCCTAGGGTTTCAAGGATGGGATACGTGCGGGCGCGACCCTTCACGGTCTTCATGACCAGGTAGTAGATGTTGTCGAACAGCGTGTTGGCACGTTCGCGCTCGTAGGTTTCCATTCCGTAGGATTTGATCAGGCGAATGCCTGAGAAGGACTGCTCGAGATTCGCGGTCAAATCTCCCATGCCCGACTGGGCGTTGGTGGAGGCGCGCCGCAACCGTCGACCGATCCGGATGATCGGGCGCCCAGCAATCGGATAAGTGACAATCACGAGCAGCGTGAGCAGCCAGTCGAGATAGAACATCATGCCGACCAGGGCGAGCGCTGTGACGAGGTCGCGGGCCATGGCCGTCATGGTGCGCGACAGCGCATCGCGCATCAGATTCACATCATTGGTAAACCGCGATATCAGCTTGCCTGTGGAATTCAGGTGGTGGGTCCGCAGATCGGCGCGTGTCAGATGGGCAAACATCGCTTTCTGGATCGCATTTATGACACGCAGGGCGACGGATTGACTGAGCACGCTCTGGCCGTAGGAGGCCAAGCCCTTGAAGAAGGTCACAAAAATAATCGCAAGCGGCATCATCCAGATGACGTTGCGGTTCTTGGCCTCGATCATGGTCACCGAGGTTTCGATCAATTTTGGGTAGGCAGCGGACGCCGCGGCCACGACCAGCATCAGGGATCCAGCCGCAATGATCCGGGGGAGGTGCTGGCGCATCCAGTCGCGCCAAAGCCTCCGCATCAGATAGCCGGTTGTTTCCTTGGCCAAATCCTGTGAATCGGGGATCGAATTGCCTCCAAAAGTTTCGGCGCGATGGAGCCACACACACCGTTGTCAGCGCAAGTTTAACATGCGCGGTGGAATGTCGCTTTAGCGTGTGGTTGAGGTGGTTGTTCAACGCGCGCCAACGATGATACAGCTTGCTTCATGACCAATGTGGAACCCGCGCAAGACGGGGCCTCGCCGTCGGAATCGACAGCGACCCTCTTGCACCGAACCTGCCCGAATTGCGGCACCGACAATGCGGAGACCCAGGCGCTCGACTATTCGTGGCAGCACTGGGTGCTGCGCGAATGCGCCAAATGCCGGTTCGTCTATCTCGAAAACCCGCCTGATTATGCGGATTTCAAGGTCGCTTTTGCATGGGAGCATAATCACGGGGATCGCTCGAAGCGGATGAAGGCCGAGTATCCGGTCTCCCAGGCGATCTCCAAGGGGTGGCGGAAGTTCTACCGGGCCACCGTGAAAAAGCCCGACAAACTTGCCAACCGCATCAACAAATGGGTGCCGCCGGGAGTTGTGATCGATGTCGGGTGTGGCAATGCCGACCGGCTTTTGGTCTTGCCCGAGCACTATCAGACCTGCGGCATCGAGATTTCTGAAGGGTTGGCCGCCGAGGCGCGTGAGCTTCTGGCGTCACGCAACGGTTCGATTATCAATGCACCGGCGGTCGAGGGACTTGCGAGCTTTCCGGCCGGGGAAGCCAGCGGCGTGCTGATGCGGTCTTTCCTGGAGCATGAACACAAGCCGGTGAAGCTGCTGGAGCATGCCGCACGGGTGCTTGAGTCCGGCGGTATTGCGATCATTAAGGTGCCAAATTTTGCCAGCATCAATCGCCAGGTGATGGGATCACGCTGGTGCGGTTTCCGCTTTCCGGGACATGTGAATTACTTCACGCCGGCCAGCCTGCGCGCGATGGTGGAAGCCTCGGGTTTGAAAGTTGTGAGCTTCAATGCCCTCGACCGGTTTTTCCTGAGCGACAATATGTGGATGGTCGCCCGCAAGGACTGACTGCCCGAACGAATCAAAAAACAAACGGAGCTGCGGCCATGACGCGCATCAACATCCTCCCGCGTGAAGAGATGAACGACGAACAGGCACGCGTCTATGACGCTGCCAAGGCCGCTGGCAATCCGCTCGGCGGGCCGTTCTATGCCTATATCCGCATCCCCGACCTGTTCGAGAAGGCTCAGGGTATGCGCAACAGTCTGGGGGCCGGGCCGTTGAGTGGTCGGGAGCGCCAGATCGTGTTTCTGGTCGTCGCCCGGCAGTGGAGCGCGCGTTACCCCTGGTTCGCCCAGGCGCGTAATGGTCTGAAGATAGGCCTGGACCGCGCGATTATCGATGCGATCAATGCCCGTCAGACGCCCGAATTGAGCGATGACCGTGAGCGCATTTGTTTCGAAGTCGCTACAGAAATGCTGACCTCACACAAGCTCAGCGACACTTCTTATGCGGCCGCTGAAGCCGTGATGGGCGAGACCGATCTGATCGGTCTGGTGGGTGCTACGGGACAGTTTGTGATGACCTGTTGCACCGCCAACGGGTTTGATGTGGACCCGCCCGAGGATGAGCCGGTCCCGCTGCTGCCGTAGCTGGTGGTTATACGTCCGGCGTGACTTGGGTCAACCGCCGCCCGCAACCGTCATGCCGTCGATGCGCACGGTGGGGCTGTTGGTGCCATAACGGAATTCGAGATCATCGGCCGGGGTCAGCGAGCGGTACATGTCGTTCAGATTGCTCGCGATCGTCATTTCGGTGACCGGGAAGGTGATCTCTCCATTCTCGATCCAGAACCCTGAGGCGCCGCGGCTGTAATCGCCGGTCACCCCATTGACGCCCATGCCCATCAGCGAAGTGATGTAGAGCCCGGAGGTGATGTCCGCGCGCAGTTCTGCCGGGGAGATATTCCCGGCTTCGAGATAAAGGTTTGTGGGTCCCGGTGACGGCGGACCGGAAGTACCACGCCCGGCGTGCCCGGTAGATTCCATCTCCAGCTGGCGCGCCGAAGATAGATCGAGCAGCCAGGTGGTCAGACGACCGTCCTCGACCAGGGCACGTTTGCTGTTGGCGACCCCTTCGGCGTCAAACGGTTTGGAACGCATCCCGCGGGGCCGGTGTGGATCGTCGATAATGCGGATCCCGTCGGCGAAAATCTGTTTGCCCAGGTTGTCCTTCAGAAAGCTGGTGCCACGGGTGATCGACGGACCGGAAATAGCCCCTGAGAGATGGCCGAGAAGGCCCCCGGCGACGCGCGGGTCAAACACAACGGGGATTTGCGAGGTCGCCATGCGACGGGCGCCCAGGCGGGCCACGGCACGTTCTCCGGCGCGGGTGCCCACGGCGGCTGAATTCTCAAGGTCGGCCCGGAACACCGCATGGGCGAAATCGTATTCGGCCTCCATTTTGGTGCCTTCGCCAGCGATCACCGAGACGCCCACGCCGCAATCGGTGCGGGCATAGTTACCGGCAAACCCGTTGGTCGCCGCCAGTGTGACATGGCTGTGGCTCCAGCTTGCTTCGGCACCCTCGGAATTTGTGATGCCTGAAACAGCACGGGCCGCGTCTTCGCATTCGCGCGCCATTTCGATCAGAACCTCGCTGGCGGGTTCATCCGGGTCGACCATGTCGAGATCGGGCACGTTCTGGGCGAGCTGGTCGGGATCGGCGAGGCCCGACCACGGGTCGTCGGGGACCATGCCGGCCATGTCGAGAGCCCGGTCGACCAGCGCCGACAGCGTGACTTCCGAGAAATCCGTGGAGGAGACAATCGCCTGTTTACGTCCCCGGAACACCCGCAGACCAAGATCGAAGCTTTCCTGACGCTCGAGCTTCTCGATTTCACCGAGGCGCTGGGCGTGGGACAGGGAGGTGCTGCGGATCAACACCGCATCTGCTGCGT
Organism: uncultured Alphaproteobacteria bacterium; assembly: GCA_964276015.1. Classification (GTDB taxonomy): domain Bacteria; phylum Pseudomonadota; class Alphaproteobacteria; order UBA6615; family UBA6615; genus JABJAG01. The sequence goes on from CAXYDO010000005.1 coordinate 19,142, forward strand.
CGGCCCCACGCTTTTTGGCCTTCGCAACGAGCGAAGACAGGCGGTCGCGATCATTCACGGACATGGATTCTGACATTCTGATATTCGCGCCGCGGCGCGCCTTGTTCTCGGGTTAGAACGAACCGGGCGCGAAAAACTCCACAATCCCGATAATCGATGCAAGTAACAGTACAAGCCAGTTCAACGCGATGCCTGTCGCCCGGTTGAAACTTTCGGCATTGCCCATAAGGCCAATGGCATGAAGGCTTCGTGCGATGACCACGATTGCCCCAAGCACACCAACAATGATGGGGGAGACGCCGACCATTTCAACCAGTCCGAGGATGATGATGGTTGCCGGTACCCATTCCGAATGATTGGCATGCGCCCGGATACGGCGAATCAGCTGGTCATCGCCATTGTCGCCCCAGGAAATGTTGGTCTTGTTGCGATACGCACTGACCCGAAGGCCAAGGACAAGCTTCATCAACACCAACAAGGAAGAGACGAAGAGCGTGATGATCGGTGCTACGGCTACTATTGCGTCCATGGTTTTCCTCTATCTATAAGATCACGTGCCCCGCGATCCCTATTTCCAAATTGGCTTGCCCGAACCGGGCAGGCCCAGATCGTCCCACATTGCCGAAACTTTATCGACAACGTCTTGATCCATGTCTATTTGGCGACCCCATTCGCGAGTCGTCTCGGACACGATTTTGTTGGTCGCGTCCAGACCGGCCTTGCTACCTAAACTGGAGACAGGCGACGCAAAATCAAGATAGTCGATCGGGGTGTTTTCGATCAGGGTGATGTCTCGGGCCGGGTCCATGCGGGTGGAGATGGCCCACATCACATCCTTCCAGTCGCGCGCATCGATATCGTCATCCACCACGATGACCCATTTGGTGTACATGAACTGGCGAAGATAGGACCACACGCCCATCATCACGCGCTTGGCATGCCCGGGATAGGCCTTCTTTATGGAAACCACAGCGATCCGGTAGGAGCAGCCCTCGGGCGGCAGCCAGAAATCGACAATTTCGGGAAACGCCTGTTGTAGCAACGGCACAAACACGTCGTTGAGGGCTTCGCCCAGCACCGAGGGTTCGTCGGGCGGTCGGCCGGTAAAGGTCGAGAGGTAAATCGGATCCCGGCGCATGGTGATCGCGCTCACGTGAAAGACCGGGAATTGCTCGACGGAATTGTAGTAGCCGGTGTGATCCCCATAGGGACCTTCGTCACCATACTCTTCGAGGGAGACATGGCCCTCGATCACGATTTCGGCCGAGGCCGGAACCTTGAGGGGCACTGTCTTGCAATCGACCAGTTCGAGCCGCTTGCCGCGGAGCAAGCCGGCGAACTGGTATTCCGACAGCGTGTCGGGAACCGGGGTCACAGCGGCGATGATCGTGCCCGGGTCAGCGCCAATCACGACGGCAGCTGGTAAGGGGTCGGGCCGCTCGTTCTTCCAGCGTGCGTGATGCTGCGCCCCGCCGCGATGTTTGAGCCAGCGCATATAGGTGGTCTTCGGTCCGGTTACCTGCATCCGGTAGATGCCAAGATTGAACGCGTCCTCGCGCTTGCCATCCGGGTTCGGGCCCTGGGTTACCACCAGTGGCCAGGTGATCAGCGGCGCGGGTTCGCCAGGCCAGCAGGTTTGGATTGGCAGTTTCGCCAGATCGATATCATCCCCGGTCAGCACCACCTCGTGGACCGGGCCGGAGGAGACGTGCTTGGGCCGCATCGCCATCACACTGCGCAAGATCGGCAGTTTTTCCCAGGCGTCGCGCAAACCCTCCGGGGGTTCGGGCTGGCGCAGGAATGCCAGGGTTTCGCCTACTTCACGAAGCTCGTCGGGCTCCCGGTCCATGCCCCAGGCCACACGCTCGACCGTGCCGAACAGATTGACCAGGACCGGCATCGGGTTGGGTGTTCCGTCATCTCCGATGACGTTCTCGAACAGCACCGCGGGGCCACCTTCGGCAAGCAGGCGGGTCTGGATTTCCGTCATCTCGAGTTTGGTCGATACCGGATGAGTGACGCGGATCAGGCGTCCGGTTTCTTCGAGTTTTGCGACGAAATCGCGAAGGCTGGCATAAGGCATGGTATCGACTTAGAGCGTCCGTCTGTCGCCCGTCAAGAAGGGGGGCATCTTGCGGTGAGCTATCGCGCGAACGAGAATGCGCCCATGAGCAACAATCTCTTTGAAACCGATCCGGTTCTGATACGCGCCGTCGGGTATCCCTACGACATCACCGCCCACTCGTTCACATTTTTGGACGGGGCCGAAGCGCCCTTTGATCCGGGCCTGTGCGTGGGCCGCCGTCCGGTGATCGGCTATGGATCGAACCAGTCGCCCCTGCGTTTGCGTCAGAAATACGGCACGGCCCATGACCCCATCCCGGTGCAGCGCGCCTGGCTGTCGGATCATGATGTTGTCTATTCCGCGCATTTCTCGACCTACGGCTCACTGCCCGCCGCCTTGCGTCATGTGCCCGGAACCCGGGTGGCCGTCGCGGTGAACTGGCTCAGCGATGCGGAGCTTGAGATCATGCACCCCACGGAAGTCGACAGTTACGATTTCGCCCATCTCGAAGGGGTTGAGTTGCGGCTTGATGATGATCAGGTGCTTGACCGGGCGTTTGTCTATCTGAGTTTTCGCGGCCATGTGGGGAATGGCGAGCTGCCCTTCGCGCTGCGTGAGGTTGCGGCCGAAAACCGACGGCTTCCCGAGCTCGGGCAGTTTGAGGCGCTTTCCCTGATGCGTGACCGGCTGGCCCCGGGTCATGATCTGGCCGCGTTTGTGCGTTCGCATATCGAGGATGCGCCGCTGCGTGAGACGCGGGGGGGTGAGATGGAACGCACCGCGCTGCCGGTTGCTCATATCAATCACGACATTGTCGAGATGTGATTTGCACCTGTGCTTGCTTGTTATGACCGGTGTGATATTAATTAACTACTTAGTTAATTAAGCTAGAGAGTCAATGGCTGAAAATGGAACGTTCTACTGGAATGAGTTGGTCACCATGGATGTGGGTGCCGCGAAGGATTTTTATGCGGATGTTATCGGCTGGCAGTACGACGCGATGGATATGGGAGAGGGCGGCACCTATTGGATGGTGATGATCGACGGCAAGCCCGCCGCTGGCTTGATTACAATACCGGCCGATATGCCCGCAGACACGCCGCCGTATTGGCGGCCCTATCTGGCGGTCGACGATGTCGATGAAGCTGTGGATCGTGCCCGACCTAGCGGTGCAGAAATTTTGATGGGACCCTTTGATATTCCCGGGGTCGGACGGACCGCGGCGTGATCCCCAAGGTGCCGGGATATCGATCATGACTCCGGCGCCGAAGGACTAGGTTCTAAGCCACCACGCGTGCCGCTATGGCGGCAGCGAAAATGATCAGGCCGAAATCGCGGTTGGCCCGGAATTTTGTCAGGCAATCCTTGGGGTCATCGAAATCGGTGGTCTTGGTTTGCCAGACGAGATGTCCGGCGCCGACCGCCAGCCCGATCCAGAACGGCCATGCGGCCCCGGCCATAGATGCCGACAGGGCCAGCAAAGCCAGGCAAACAACGTAGAAGCCGGCAATCCAGGGGCGTGAATTTGCGTCGAGCAGGCGTGCGGTCGATTTGACCCCGACTAGGGCGTCGTCTTCCTTGTCCTGATGGGCGTAGATCGTGTCGTAACCCAGGGTCCAGAAGAACCCGGCCGCATAGAGCACGAAGGCCGCGGGTTCCAACTCGCCGCGCACGACAGCCCATCCCAGCAAGATACCCCAGTTGAAGGTCAAACCGAGCCAGGCCTGGGGCCACCAGGTTATCCGTTTCATCAACGGGTAGGGGACGATCAGTGCGAGGCTGAGCGCGCCGATGATCATGGCAAACAGGTTGAACTGAAGTAGAATTCCCAGACTGATCAGCATCAGCGCAGCGAGAAAAAGCAGCGCCGCCCGGACCCGGATCGCGCCGGATGCCAGGGGGCGGTCAGCGGTGCGTGCCACTTGGGCGTCAAAGTCACGGTCAAATAGGTCGTTGATGACGCAGCCCGCCCCGCGCATCAGAATTGCACCGATCGCAAACAGGCCAACCCAGAGCGGGTTGGGCCATTGACCCGGCGGGGCGGCGAGCGCGAGCGCCCACCATCCCGGCAACAGCAACAGCCAGGTCCCGATCGGTCGGTCCACACGCATCAACCTTCCATAAGGGCGGGCCGGGGCCGGAACAAATCGTTCAAGCCAGCTGTCGCGTGGAATGTCACTCGCGTTAGGATCGTGCGTGCCGTTCATGGTGCTATAGTTAACCCACCAGGCCGCCTGCCCCAATCCCGGAATTGCAGATGTCGGATCCGAAGCCGAGTTTTACGATTATACGTCTCTATATTGATAACGATCTGGCGGCCGGATCCGCGATCGCCCTGACTCGAGACCAAGGCCACTATCTTCAGAATCTGATGGGTCCAAATGAGGGCGAACGTATTGGCGTGTTCAACGGGCGGGACGGAGAATACTGGGCCGATATCGTGGCGGCGAACCCCGGTGCACTTGTCTTAGAGCCGGCGGAAATTCTTCGGCCGCAAACCGCCGAGCCCGACCTCTGGCTGGCCTTTGCGCCCCTCAAGCGCGCGGCGGTTGAGTTCCTGACCGCCAAGGTGACTGAGATCGGTGTCTCGCGGCTGCTGCCGTTGCTCACCGGGCGAACCAACGCTGAGCCAGTGGATACCCGGCAGCTCCGGGACCATGCGGTTGCGGCTGCCGAGCAGTCCGAACGTTTGACGGTGCCGGAGGTTTGCGATCCTGTGACATTTGCCGGATTTCTTCGCGACTGGCCGGTTGATAGCAAATTGCTGGTGGGTGACGAGACCGGAGCCGGGCGCCCGGTGATCGAGGTGGCCGGGGAACTGGCGGAAAACCCGACCCCGTAAGCGATTCTGACCGGTCCGGAAGGCGGCTTTACACCTGTCGAACTTGACCAACTCAGTGAACTGCCCTTTGTTACGTCTATCGGGGTTGGTCCGCGCCTGTTGCGGGCCGACACGGCTGCACTGGCCGCGTTGTCCGCGGTGCAGGCCGTGGCGGGGGATTGGAAGTCCAAGCGGCGGCGATAATCAGGGTCAATCGGGGATTTACAATTATGGCAGCTCCGTCTTGGGGTGGCGGCTCGGTAATCGAGTCCAAACAGCAGCTTATCGATTGGATCGCCGACGGCGAGAAGCCGAAAGAGGACTGGCGGATCGGCACCGAGCACGAAAAATTCGCGTTCCGACAAGACGATCGGCAAACCCTGGCCTATGATAGCAAGCCCGGTATTCGGGATCTGCTCGAAGGGCTTCAGCGGTTTGGCTGGAAGCCTGTCTATGAGGGCGAAAACGTCATCGCGCTCTCTGGTGAAAGCGGGGCAAACATTTCCCTGGAACCGGGCGGCCAGTTTGAACTTTCCGGAGCGCCGCTTCGGACCTTGCACGAGACCTGCGACGAAGTGCACGAGCATTTGCGTCAGCTGCGTGAGGTCAATAGTGAGCTCGGCGTCGCCATGATCGGTATGGGCTTTCATCCGACCCTCAAGCGCGAAGACGCGCCCTGGATGCCCAAGGGTCGCTACAAGATCATGCGGGAGTATATGAACAAGGTCGGCACGATGGGGCACGACATGATGTTGCGGACCTGCACGGTGCAGGTGAACCTCGATTTCTCCGATGAAGCCGACATGGTCCGGAAAATGAAAGTCAGCATGGCGTTGCAGCCGGTTGCGACAGCGCTTTTTGCAAATTCTCCCTTCCGTGAAGGTAAGCCGACCGACTTCCTCAGCCTGCGCAGCCATGTCTGGACCGATGTGGACAATGACCGGTCGGGCATTTTGCCTTTCGTTTTCGACGATGATTTCGGCTATGAAAGCTATGTCGATTATGTGCTCGATACGCCGATGTATTTTGTCTACCGGGATGGCGGTTTTATCGATGCATCCGGTCAATCTTTCCGCGATTTCATAACCGGAAATCTGCCCGCACTGCTCGGTGAGCGCGCGACCATGGGCGACTGGACCGACCACACCACGACCCTGTTCCCCGAAGTGCGTTTGAAGCAGTTCCTCGAAATGCGGGGTGCCGATGGGGGACCGTGGCGCCGGGTTTGTGCGTTGCCCGCCTTCTGGGTTGGGCTGCTGTATGATTCCGAAGCGCTGGATGCGGCCAGCGAAATGGTCGCCGACTGGAGCGCCGAGGAGGTGATCGATCTGCGCAACGCGGTTCCCGCTCAGGGGTTGGCGGCACCGTTCCGCACCCGGACCATGCTGGATCTGGCGCGGCAGTCGATGGAAATTTCACGTGCGGGTCTGAAGAACCGTGCCTGCGAGGATTTCTGGGGTCAGGATGAAACCCATTTCCTGTCGACCCTCGAACAGATTGTTGATAGCGGCCTGACACCAGCCGAGAACAAGCTCGCCGCGTTTGAAGGACGTTGGGATCAGAATGTGGATCGGGCGTTCGAGGAATACGCCTGGTAGCGCGCCTTTAGTTGGTGCGTTTTCTGCGCGGTGCGGGGGACCACAATGCCAGCGCGACCAGGACGGCGAACAAGCTGATCATCGCAAACACAATGAACGTGTCGCGGAAGGCCAGGGCGGTTGCCTGCGCGGCGATCACCCGGCCCAGATAGAGTTTTGCCACCAGCGCCTCGGTAACCTCGGGCAGGCCTGCCGACCCCAGCATGTCGCGTACGGTGCCCAGCAATCCCTGGGTCGCCGTGTTGGCTTCGGTCTGGGTTGTGGCCAACAACTCACTGAAATACGCCGTGCGGCGTTCGAGATGGATCGCCAGCAAATTGATCCCGAAAGCACCACCCATCTGGCGCGTAAAGTTGAGCATGCCATTGGCGGTGCCCATTTGCTCGGGTGGGGCTGCGGCCAAGCCGGCTTTGGTGACCGGCGGGAATAGCAGGCCCTGCCCAAGGCGTCCGAGTACCACGAGCCACGCAAAGGTCCAGAACGCGGTGTCGGCGTCGGTAAACCCCATGAGCCAGGTCGAGATTGCGAAGAGCAAAAACCCGCTGGCCAAAACCAGGGAGGGGGGGGTAGCGATCCGCCAGCCGCCCGGCGATGGGCAACAGCAAACCCATGGCGAGCCCGCCGGGCACAAGAACAAGCCCGGCCCGTAATGGCGTGTAGTTCTGGACGATCTGGACGAAGACAGGTTGCAGATAGAAGGAGCCGAACATTGTGATGCCGACCAGGAATGAGGCCAGGCAGGCAAACGCGAATTTCGAATTGCGCAGTAGTCGAACGTTGAAAATAGGGTCGGTGGCCCTGAGCTCCCAGAAGATGAAACCCAGAACAGCGCCAAAGCCAACGCAAAGATTGGCGACCACAAAATTGGAGCTCCAGCCTTTGAGTTGCCCATTCGACAGGCCGGTGAGTATGGCGGTGAGGAAGGTCGCCACGAGCAGGAAGCCGAACCAGTCGAGGCGCGATTGTATCGCGTTGCGGTCGCGGCCGGGAAACACGGTCGAGGCGAGCATGATCGAGACAAAGGCAACAGGCAGTGCGACGTAGAACGTAAAGCGCCAGTCAAAAGCGTCGATCGCCATGCCGCCGAACCACGGTCCCAGCCCCGGTCCCATGATGAAACTGATCCCGAACAGGCCCGCAACCATGGCGCGGCGTTCTGGCGGGAAGACTCCGAACATCGCCATCATCGTCAAAGGCAGGATGGCGCCCGCCGTAAAACCCTGAACCGCGCGACCCAGAACAACGACGCTATAGGACTGCGCGGTTCCGCCCGCGATCGATCCGGCGAAGAATACCGTCATCATGAAAATGAAAACGGTGCGCATGCCGAAGGTTCGCGTCAGCCAGTCACTTAGCAACATCGCTGCCGTCATGGCGGCAAAGAATGCTGTCGCCATCCACTGGGCCTGGTCCTGACCGACGCCGAAGGCGCCCATGATGTCGGGCACGGCAACATTGGTGATCGTGCCCGACAGGGACAGGGCCAGTGATGATGAAAGGCTGACGGTCACGACCAGCCAGCGATGGATAAAGGCCGATGATGCTGAGGTGCCTGATGCGTCAGGCAGGGCAGTGGCGGTCATGACCGGTATTCGGCGATCACCGACCGGGGATTTCGATGTTCACGACCGCCATCATGCCGGGGCGGAGTGCCACTTGGCTGGGGTCGAGGGTAATCCGTACCGGGAGGCGCTGGGTGACTTTGGTGAAATTGCCGCTCGGGTTCGGGTTGGGCAACAACGCGAACTCGCTGGTGGCGGCTTCGCCGATCCGGGCGACCTTGCCGCTGAAGGTCTGGTCCGGATAAGCGTCGATCGCGACATCGACTTTCATGCCTGGAGCTAAATGGCGAATATCAGTTTCCTTGATATTCGCCTCGACCCAGACTGCGGCGGGGTTGTGGATCAGCATCAGGCGTTGACCAGGGCTGACGAATTCACCGGCATCGACAAAGGTTTCCGAAACGACTCCATTGATCGGGCTTTTGATGGTGCGGTCGGCAACGTCGAGAGCCTGGCGATCTCTCTGGGCAGCAATCTCGGCCTCTTCATGGCGCAAGGCATCAATGCGCCGCGACAATACGGTCATCTGACCGCGTTCGGCCTCGGCTTCGCTGACATCTGCCAGCGCGGCAGCGAGATCAGACTGCGCCTTCTGGTGACGTTCCTGGGTCTGGCTGAGTTCGTTCTGAACCTGATCAAGACGCCGCCGTGAGACGATCTGGTCCCGGAGCAGGGTGCGCGTGCGCTCAAAGTCCGCGCGGGTCAGCTCGAACTGTTCGCGGCTGGACTTCACCGCGACCCGTGCGGAATCGGCGCGCGATCGGACCGCTTCGACCCGGCTTGCCGAGGTCAGGTCGATCAGTTCGATTTCGGATGTAATCTGCGCGCGGGCGGCTGTCAGGGCGCCGATGCGCGCACCATATTCGGTAAGCTTGAGTTTGGAATCGCGGGAATCAATTTTGATCAACAATTTGCCGCGCGTGACTTTTTCGCCATCGCTGACTGGTAGCGCTACTACCCAGCCGGCAACGCGGCTCGAGATCGCAACCGTATCAGCCGAGATGCGGGCGTCGGTTTCGCTGACATGGCTCCATTGCCAATGAGCCCAGCGACCCGCACCGGCGATCGCGACCAAAACGATCAGCGCGATCACGATGTTGCGGATTATCGCACCGGTCCGTCGTTCACGCTCTGTATCCGGGGCCGCGTCTGATTGCATGGCGGATTCCTGAATACGGCCCTCATCAGGCATCGTCACTCTCCATTGTCGGTAATTGCGCCGACCTTATCTTCTATTGGGATACGGGATGTGACAAATAATCCGCGATGCTCATCTGACAAGAACGCATAGGTGTCAACGTCCCGGTCAGACCGCCGTGCCGCCAACCGTGAGGGATTCCAACATCATCGTTGGCTGGCCCACGCCGACCGGAACGGACTGTCCGTCCTTACCGCACGTGCCCACGCCATCATCAAGTTTGGAGTCATTGCCGATCAGTTTGACCCGGGTCAGGGCATCGGGGCCGTTGCCGATCAGGGTTGCCCCTTTCACCGGCGCGCCCAGTTTGCCGTCCTCGATTAAATAGGCCTCGGTACAGCTGAATACGAACTTGCCGTTGGTGATATCGACCTGGCCGCCGCCGAAATTGACCGCATAAATGCCGGTCTTGGCGGCCTTGATGCATTCCTCGGGCTCTGCGGTACCATCGAGCATGTAGGTGTTGGTCATGCGCGGCATCGGGTGGTGGGCGAAGGATTGGCGACGGCCGTTGCCGGTTGGTGCCACACCCATCAGGCGGGCGTTAAGGCGGTCCTGCATGTAGCCCTTCAGGATGCCGTCCTCGATCAGGACGTTTGATCCGCTCGGGGTGCCTTCGTCATCGATGGTGAGAGAACCGCGTCGATCGGGGAGGGTGCCGTCATCGACGACGGTGACCCCGGGAGCGGCGACTCGTTCGCCCAACAAATTGGCGAAGGCGGAGGTTTTCTTCCGGTTGAAGTCACCTTCCAGACCATGGCCGATCGCTTCATGCAGAAGCACACCCGGCCAGCCTGGGCCCAGAACCACCGGCATTTCGCCGGCGGGCGCCGGAACGGATTCGAGGTTCAGAAGCGCCTGTCGCAAGGCTTCATCGACCTGGGTCTGCCAGTTTTCCGGCGAAATCCACTGATCGTATATGGCCCGTCCCCCCACGCCGTGGGATCCGGTTTCCTGGCGATCACCCTCGCCAACCATCACGGAGACGTTGAGGCGGACAAGCGGGCGGATATCGGCACGGCGGTCGCCATCGGCGCGTAAAATCTGCACCGCCTGCCAACTTCCACCCAGGGATGCGGTGACCTGACGCACGCGTGTGTCGGAATCACGGGCATAGGCATCGATTTCGGCGAGCAACTTCACCTTGTCCGCAAAGGCCATCTCGCCGAGGGGATTAGTGTCGGTATAAAGATCGCGATTGGTGTTTGCAGGCGGCTCGCCGACCGTGCCGCTCTGGCCGGTGCGCACCGCACGTACGGTTTCGCCGGCCCGAATAATCGCCGCTTCGCTCAGTTCTGTTGAATGGGCATAGCCGGTTGCTTCCCCGGAAACCGCGCGCAATCCGAAACCCTGGGTGGTGTCGAAGCTGGCATTGCGGACACGGCCGTCATCAAAGGTGATGCTTTCGCTCTGGCTGTATTCGAGGAACAGCTCGCCGTCATCTGACCCGTCCAGCGCGTCCCCGACATGGCGGGTCACGCGATCAGGTTCCATCCCGGTACGGGTGAAAAAGATGTCATCGGTACGCGCGATATCGGTCATTGGGCTTCGCCACTCGGTGGATTGAAGGGGTCGGATTACGAACTCCGATCAACAATATGGGAGCATTGGCACCGAAAGTCAGCAGGTAAGCCCTGAATTCTGGGTGTCTCCGGGGTTTTAGGGCGCTGCGACATGGTGTCTCAAGGCCGTGGAACCCGCGGGGCGCGACTTGTTGGGCACGGTGCTCTGGGTTATTTTTCCGGTCGTTCGAAGGTTTTGAGGACGGGCTGACGCGTGGCATGATTTGCGTGAATGTCCGCCAGATGGAAGCGAGCGTATGACGACAATCCGATTTTACCTGACGCGCGGTCTGGGCCTGCTTGGCCTGACGGCACTGTTTGGCCTGTTTGCTGGGCCCGCACTGGCGCAGCAACCGACACCCTGGCAGCTCGGCTTCCAGGATGCGCATTCACCGATCATGCAGCAGATGACGGAGTTTCACGACTTCCTGCTCTGGATCATTTTTGCGATCTCGATTTTTGTGTTGTTCCTTTTGATCTACACGATCGTCCGGTTCCGCGAGAGCAAGAACCCGAACCCTTCGAAGGTTACGCACAATACCGTGATCGAAGTGCTCTGGACGGTGATCCCGGTGGTCATCCTGTTCGTGATCGGTTTCTTCTCCCTGCCGTTGCTTTACGCCACGGATGACACCGCGGATGCGGATTTGACCATCAAGGCTATCGGTCGCCAGTGGTACTGGAGCTACGAGTATCCTGACCACGGCGATTTCACGTTCGATGCGTTCATGGTCGAGGAAAAGGATCTCAAGCCCGGACAACCGCGATTGCTGGCAACGGATAACGAACTGGTTCTGCCCGTTGGCAAGAAGATCCGGGTCCTTGTGACCTCTTCGGATGTGCTGCACGCGTTTGCGATGCCGGCCCTCGGTTCCAAGATTGATGCGGTTCCCGGCCGCACGAACGAGACCTGGTTCACCATCGATGAGCCGGGCATGTATTACGGACAGTGTTCAGAGCTCTGCGGCGCAGGCCATGCCTTTATGCCGCAGGCAATCCGGGCAGTTTCCGAGGCCGAGTTCAACGCCTGGGTGACCAAGGCGCGTGCTGAGTTTGGGCCGAGCGACGAGAATAATCTTGCTCAGCGTCCGATCCAGGTTGTGAGAAACGAAGCGGGTGATGTATCCGCGGCTGCGGAATAGCGCGGTGAGGAGAATTTATAATGTCTGATGCACACGCACACACGGACGACCATGCTCATGATCACCACACGCCCCGCGGTTGGAAGCGCTGGGCGTTTTCGACGAACCATAAGGACATCGGCACGATGTACCTTACGTTCGCGATTATCGCCGGTATTATCGGCGGCTTCTTCTCGATCCTTATGCGCCTTGAGCTGCAGGATCCCGGGATGCAATTCTTCACCAATGCGGACGGTTCGGCCGACGGGCATTTCTGGAATGTCGTGATCACGGCCCATGGCCTGATCATGGTCTTCTTCGTGGTCATGCCCGCTATGATTGGTGGTTTTGGTAACTGGTTTATTCCGCTAATGGTTGGCGCGCCGGATATGGCGTTTCCGCGGATGAACAATATTTCGTTCTGGCTGCTGCCCCCAGCATTTCTGCTTTTGCTGGGCAGTACCTTTATGGGGGATGGTGCGGGAACCGGGTGGACGATTTATCCACCCCTATCGTCGTCAGTGGGGCACCCCGGGCCATCGGTTGATATGGCGATCTTTGCGCTACATCTGGCCGGTGCGTCATCGATCTTGGGCGCAATCAATTTCATTACCACGATTTTCAACATGCGTGCGCCGGGCATGACCCTGCATCGCATGCCGCTGTTTATCTGGGCCGAACTGGTGACGGCGTTCTTGCTGGTGCTCGCAGTGCCGGTGCTCGCGGGTGCGATCACCATGCTGCTGACCGACCGAAACTTCGGTACGACCTTCTTCGATGCAGCGGGCGGCGGTGATCCGGTTCTGTTCCAGCATCTGTTCTGGTTCTTCGGCCATCCCGAGGTCTACATCATGATTTTGCCGGGCTTCGGCATTGTCAGCCAGGTTGTTTCGACGTTCTCGAAGAAACCGGTCTTCGGTTATCTCGGCATGGCCTATGCGATGGTCGGGATTGGCTTTGTCGGATTTATCGTCTGGGCCCATCACATGTTTACGGTCGGCCTCGATGTCGACACCCGGGCCTACTTTACGGTTGCGACGATGGTGATCGCCGTGCCCACGGGCGTCAAAATCTTCTCGTGGATCGCGACCATGTGGGGCGGATCGGTGCGAATGACCACGCCGATGCTTTGGGCTGTGGGCTTCATCTTCCTGTTCACGGTCGGGGGTGTAACCGGTGTTGTGCTGGCGAATGCGGGCCTCGATCTCGCGCTTCACGATACTTATTACGTGGTCGCCCATTTCCATTATGTGCTGAGCCTGGGTGCGGTGTTCTCGATCTTCGCTGGTTTCTACTACTGGTTCGCCAAGATGTTCGGGCGCCAGTACAACGAGACCCTGGGCAAGCTTCATTTCTGGATCACGTTTATCGGCGTGAACGTGACCTTCTTCCCGCAGCATTTCCTGGGTCTTGCCGGCATGCCGCGGCGTTATCCGGATTACCCGGACGCCTATTCCGGCTGGAACGAGGTTTCTTCTTACGGTTCGTATCTTTCGGCCGTCGGGATCCTCCTGTTCATCTTCATCGTGGTCCAGGCGCTGACGTCAGGTCGCAAGGTTGAAGGGAATTACTGGGGCGAAGGTGCCACCACACTCGAGTGGACCGTACCGTCACCGGCTCCCCATCATACCCATGAGGAACTTCCGATTATTAAGCCGGAAGCTGCGCATTAAGCGCGAAACCCTGACGGAGCCAAGCCTTTGGCCGACGCTGCCTATCTGAACCAAACGCCGGACGCCGCGCTTATCCAAGCGCCGGCGTCTCGCGTGTCGGATTTCGTCGCGTTGCTCAAGCCGCGGGTGATGACGCTCGTCGTGTTTTCTGGCGCGGTGGGGCTTTTCGTGGCTCCGGGAACGTTGCATCCGCTGCTCGCCATGGTCGCGATCCTTTGTATCGCCGTGGGCTCGGGCGCCGCGGGTGCCATCAATATGTGGTACGAGCGCGATATCGACGCGATCATGACTCGCACAGCCAACCGGCCTTTGCCGGCAGGCCGGATTGCGCCCGGTGACGCACTGAGCTTTGCGGTAACGCTGGCGGTTGGTTCGGTCGTGCTGATGGGCTTTGCCACCAACTGGGCTGCTGCAGGCCTGCTGGTCCTCGCGATCCTGTTCTATGTGTTCGTCTACACGGTTTGGCTCAAGCGCCAGACGCCCCAGAATATTGTGATCGGTGGTGCGGCGGGTGCCTTTCCGCCGATCATTGGCTGGGCCGCTGTGACGGGTGACGTCTCACTGATGTCGGTGGCGTTGTTCGCCATTATCTTTTTCTGGACCCCACCGCACTTCTGGGCGCTGGCGCTGTATCGCACTGGTGACTACGCGCGCGCGGGTATTCCGATGATGCCGGTGGTCGCCGGGCGGGTTTCGACCAAGCGCCAGATGCTGGCTTACACGGTCTTCCTGGTTCTGGTCAGCCTGTTACCCTACGCATTGGGGGGCAGCGGAATTATTTATGCAGCCGGAGCGCTTTTGCTCGGACTTGCTTTTGTTGCGCACGCGGTGCGGGTGTTGTGGGAGCTTGATGCGGCTGAAGACAAAGCCTCACGGGCGATGTTTAAATTTTCGATCCTCTATCTGTTCCTGATTTTCGCGCTGTTGCTCGCCGACGCGCTGATTGGGTTGGGGGGCTGAACTGATCATGGCAAAACGGCATCTCAGCGAACGGCATCGTGAACAGCGCGGCAAGAACTACGCCATGGCGGCGGTGATTATCGGGTTGATCGGAATTTTCTATTTGGTGTTTGTCGCCCGTGCGGGGTTGCTCGGATGAGCATGGCCCAGACACGCGCGCAACGCCAAAAGCGCAACCGCTACATCTTTGCAGGCCTGATTGGCATGGTCGTGATGATGAACGGCTTTGCCTACGCAACCGTGCCGGCCTATCGGGCTTTCTGTCAGAAATTTGGCTTTGCCGGGACGCCACGTGTCGAGGCCAGTGCGCCAGCCACCGAAAACATCCTGATCGAACGCCTCATCACCATCCGCTTCAACAGCGATATCGACACGTCCCTCAACTGGCGCTTCAGGCCCGTGCAACGCAGCATTGATTTGCATGTGGGGGAGACGGGGCTGGCATTTTTCGAGGCGAAGAACCGTCACGAAACCGAGATCACCGGGACGGCGACCTTCAATGTGACGCCGCTGAAGGCCGCCTCCTATTTTGTGAAGATCCAGTGCTTCTGCTTTACCGAGCAAACCCTGGAGCCGGGTGAAACGGCGCAGATGCCGGTGACCTTCTATGTCGATCCAGAGATCGCCAAGGATAAGAACCTCGACGACGTCAAGACGATCACGCTGAGCTATACATTTTTCCGCGATCACGACGCCGATGCCGCGCGTGAAGCGGCCGCTGTCGTGATCGAAGAGAAGACCCGCGTAAACTGAGTTTTAGTAGGAGCCCGGATACAATCCGGCAAACGAGAGAGATACGAGCATGAGCGATCACGCATCTGATCATAGCAAGGGCGACCACCCTTATCATTTGGTGGAACCGAGCCCGTGGCCCGTCGTTGGCGCCGTCGGCGGTTTGCTGTTGGCCGTTGGGCTGATCATCTTCATGCACCCGACAATCCTCGGGGCGGGGACGCAGCCGTTTTTTGAAAAGACCGGCCTCTGGATTATTGCCCCGGGCCTGATCGTTGCCATGATGACCATGATGGGCTGGTGGCGCGACGTCATTGACGAGGCGACCGTCCAGAAGGTTCATACGGGCGTGGTGCAGATCAGTCTACGCTACGGCATGATGTTGTTCATCATCTCCGAAGTGATGTTCTTTGCGGCTTGGTTCTGGGCGTTTTTCGATGCCAGCCTGTTTCCGAAAGAAGTGACGGGTGGGGTTTGGCCGCCGGAAGGTGTTGCGGTTTTCAACCCGTTTGATCTGCCGCTGCTCAACACGATGATCCTGCTGACCTCCGGGTTCACTGTGACCTGGGCTCATCACGATATTCTTGCAGGCAAGATGAAGCATGCCGCCAAGATGATCGGTTTTACCGTGGGTCTCGGCTTTATCTTCAGCTTGCTGCAGGCATGGGAATACGCCCACGCGCCGTTTAGTTTCTCCGGGGGCATCTACCCTTCGACCTTCTTCATGGCGACCGGGTTCCACGGCTTCCATGTGATCATCGGCACGGTATTCCTGGCGGTTTGCTGGATGCGTACTGTCAAAGGGCATTTCCAGAAAGATCATCACTTTGGGTTTGAGGCCGCAGCCTGGTATTGGCATTTCGTCGACGTGGTGTGGCTGTTCCTGTTCTCCTTCGTCTATGTCTGGGGAACGTTTGCCTGACCGACCGAGGCTGCGTGGTCGAATACTATCCAAGGCAATCGAGCGTTAAGACAGGCCTTCGCTGTGCCTGCCCGCGCTGCGGGCAGGGCAAGCTCTTTACGGGCCTGCTCACTCTCCGTGCGCAGTGCGACGCCTGTGACCTCGATTATGGCCAACTGAACGCTGACGACGGCGCGGCGTTTTTTGTGATCGTTGGGTACAGTGCCATAATTCTGCCTCTCGCGGCGTGGTTCCAGTTCGCGTTTGATCCACCGATCTGGGTACACCTGATTGTCTGGCTGCCGATTATCGTTGTCGGGGCGATTTGGCTGATGCGCCCCTTTAAGGCTTGGCTCATCGCGCAGCAGTTCAAGCACAATGTCGACGACACGGACACCACCCGCTAGTGGCGGGGGCGGTCATCTGATATGCGCTTTCAACCAAAATTATGGGCAACGTTGTTTGCGGTTCCGGCATTCCTGGTGCTGTTGGGTCTGGGGACCTGGCAAGTCCAGCGTTTGGCATGGAAAACCGATCTGATCGAAACTCGCACTCAGCGAATCGCCGGCCCGGCCCTCGACATTGAGGCTTTACTGAGTGCGGTCTCGCCGAAAGAGGTTGAGTATCGCGCCGTCACCTTGTCGGGTGTACTTCATAATAACCGCCCGTTTCGAGTTCTCAATCGTGTCCATAACGCCACCCAGGGCGCACATGTCGTCGTGCCTATGGTGCTTGATGGCGGGCATGGCACGATCATGGTGGACCGGGGTTGGATTCCCCGTGGCCCTTTAGCCGACATTCCCACCGGTTCGGCCGTCGCCGTAACGCTCGATGGGTTTGTGCGTGCCTATACCTCGCCCAATGCCTTTCTGCCGGCCAATGAACCAGACCAGAATAACTGGTTCCACATGAACGAGGCCGAAATGCTTGCTGCGGCGGGTTTGAAAAACGGCGTTGGGCTCTATGTCGAGGCCGGCCCCAGTACCAACGCTTCAGGGCGCGAGCCGGTGGGCGCGGTTCCGGATGTGAATTTGCGTAACTCGCATCTCCAATACGCCGGAACCTGGTACTTGCTGGCCGCGGTGTTGCTGGTGATTTTTGTTATATTTCATTGGCGTAAGGAAGACTCGTGAGCGACATCTCTGTATCCGGATCGACCCCAGCCTATGTCGATCTTTGCGGTCGATTTCGCCGCGCAGCTCTGTTGGGGGATGCGTTGGGCATTCTTGACTGGGACCAGGCGACAACTATGCCTGAGGGTAGCGCTGCGGGGCGGGCCGAACAGATCGCCGCCCTGAGTGTGATGCGCCATGAGTTGCTGGTGAATTCAGCCGTTGCAGACGGATTGCACAGCGCCGAGGACGAGCTGGGTTCCGGGCGAAGCGATGACTGGAATATCGCCAATCTTCGAGAGATGAAGCGCGCCTATCTCAACGCCGCGGCGGTACCTGGCGCTCTTGTGGAGGCCGCCGCCCGTGCGAACGCGGTTTGTGAAGTCCAGTGGCGCCGTGCCCGCGCGGAGAATGACTTCGCAAGCCTCGTTCCAGCCCTGCAGGAAGTTGTAAATCTGGTGGGTGAGATCGCCACGGCGCGATCCGAGGCGTTGGACCTTGCACCCTATGATGCGTTGCTCGACGAATTTGAAGCGGGCACGCGCATGGCGCAGCTCGACCCGCTATTTGGCGAACTCGCCCGCGACCTTCCGGGCTTCGTGGAACAAGTGCTTGATCACCAGAAATCTCGCCCCGAACCGGTGCTTCCTACCGGGCCTTTCCCGATCCCGGTCCAGCGCGATCTGGCGACAGAGCTGATGCAGGTCCTGGGTTTTGATTTCGAAGCCGGCCGGCTCGATATCAGTCACCACCCATTTTGTGGCGGCGCGGCGGGTGATGTGCGCATTACCACGCGATACAGCGAAGAGGATTTCACCGAATCCCTGATGGGCGTATTGCACGAAACCGGACACGCTCTATACGAAATCGGATTGCCCGAAGCATGGCGCTATCAACCGGTGGGTCACGCGCTGGGTATGGCGATACATGAAAGCCAATCGCTTTTGGTGGAGATGCAGGTCAGCCGCTCCCGCCCATTCCTGGAATTCGCTCTGCCTCGCATGCAGGCCGCGTTCGGGGGTAGTGGTCCGGCCTGGGATATCAACAATTTCCATCGTCTCTACACACGGGTTCAACGTGGTTTCATCCGGGTGGCCGCGGATGAGGTGACTTATCCGTTGCATGTGGTGCTCCGCTATCGCCTTGAACGCGCCATTCTATCCGGTGACCTGCCGCTCGCCGAGCTGCCCGACGCGTGGAATGCGGGCATGCAGGAACTGCTCGGCATCGAGCCACCCAATGATGCGCTTGGCTGCCTCCAGGATGTGCATTGGCCATCGGGGGCCTTCGGGTATTTCCCGACCTACACACTCGGGGCCATGGCTGCCGCGCAGCTTTACGCGGCGGCACGCCGGGCGATGCCGAATCTCGAAGACGATATCGCGGCGGGTCGACCCGCCGCTCTGGTTGATTGGCTGCGGGCCAATGTTCACGGGCGCGGTCGTCTGCAAACCGCCGAAGAATTGTTGACCGTTGCCACGGGTGAGCCCCTGAATCCGAAAATTTTCCTTGATCACCTGGCGCATCGGTATCTCGGTGACGGCTAAGCCATGTCGCCTTGTGTCGTCAAGGTGGCTTGGCTAGGTTAGCGCGCTTTTCTGAGAAGGACGCGATATTGAAGTATGTAAGTACCAGAGGTTCGAGCCCAGACCAGTCGTTTGAAGGCGTGTTGCTGAGCGGCCTTGCCCGTGACGGAGGCCTGTTTGTACCCGCAGTCTGGCCGAAGTTCAGTGCGGCCCAAATCGAGGCTCTCGGGGCGCTTTCTTATACGGAGATCGTGACCACAATCATTCGTCCCTTTATCGAGACAGAGCTTGTCAGTGATCCTGACTTGGACCGCATTGTGTCCCAGGCCTATTCGGAGTTTCGTGATCCCGCAGTCGCGCCGCTGACCCAACTCGACGAAGACACTTGGATGCTCGAGCTGTTTCACGGCCCCACACTGGCATTCAAGGATTTTGCCCTGCAGCTTCTCGGGGGCCTATTCGACCATGTGCTCGGTTTACGCGGGAAACGATTGACTATTATTGGGGCGACCTCTGGTGACACAGGGGCGGCGGCTATCGAGGCCTGCCGTGACCGGGATAACCTGGATATCTTCATGCTCTACCCCGAGGGTCGGGTTTCGGAAGTTCAGCGTCGGCAGATGACGACAGTTGAGTCCAAGAACGTTTTCAATATCGCAGTTCGCGGAACATTTGATGATTGTCAGGATTTGGTGAAGGTGGCCTTCGCCGACCATGATCTGCGCGATGAACTGGCACTGTCGGCCGTCAATTCGATCAACTGGGCCCGGGTTATGGGGCAGACGGCGTATTATTTTGCTGCAGCTGCCAGACTTGGCGCATCTGAAGATCGTTTCACCTTTGTGGTGCCGACCGGAAATTTTGGCAACGTCTATGCGGGCTACGCGGCCCGCAAGATGGGGCTGCCAATTGAAAAGTTCGTGGTCGCGTCGAACCGCAATGATATTCTCTATCGCTTCTTTGACCATGGCGATATGTCGATCACGGGTGTGGAAGCCTCGCTCTCACCAAGTATGGATATTCAGGTGTCGAGCAATTTCGAGCGCTTGATGTTCGATCTTCTCGATCGGGACGGGGGTGCCGTTGCTGCGGCTATGGCCGCCTTTCGCAGTGATGGTGCCTTGCCCGATGCGCCGCGACTAAGCGCGGCGGCGAGCGCCTTGTTTTCGGCCCAACGCCTCGATGATGCAGAGACCGCAGAGGTGATCCGGTCCGTGTATGAAGAATCCGGTATGCTGACCGATCCGCACACGGCTGTCGCAGTGGGGGCAGCCCGAAAAACTCCAAAGGACGGGACCAAACGCGTGGTGCTTTCCACAGCTCATCCGGCCAAATTTCCCGACGCCGTCGAAACGGCCACCGGCGTAAGACCAGGACTTCCGGCCCATCTAGTTGATCTTTTGGAGCGCCCGGAACGGACAGAAACCCTCGACAACGACTTTGCCTCTGTGCGTGACTACGTGCAGGCCCATGCATCGGCCGTGAAGGCCAGCTGAGGATCTGATGGAATCTGTGAAAATTACCACTCTCCCCAATGGGGTTCGTGTTGTGACCGACCCCATGCCGACGGTTGAATCTGTTTCCGTAGGGGTCTGGGTTCGTGCCGGAGCTCGTTTTGAGCCGGTGGAAACAAACGGCGTTGCCCACCTGCTTGAACACATGATGTTTAAGGGCACGGCGCGGCGCACGGCGCCAGAGATCGCCGAATCCATCGAGAATGTGGGCGGGCATATCAACGCCTACACCGCACGTGAGGTCACAGCCTACTACGCCAAAGTGCTGAAGGACGATGTAGCGCTCGCCGTGGATGTGATCGCAGACATTGTGCAGAATTCGCTGTTCGATGAGGCTGAGCTGACCCGTGAACGCTCGGTCGTGCTACAGGAAATCGGCCAGGCCCATGACACGCCGGATGATGTCGTATTCGATCATTTCCAGGCCGTGGCATTTCCCGACCAGGCCTTGGGCCGACCGGTGCTGGGCCTGCCCGATGTGGTGGGCAAGATGCCGCGAGACGTGATTGCAGGGTTCCATGACAAACATTACCGCGGCGGTGCGGTCGTTTTGGCCGCGGCGGGGAATATCGTCCACGAGACCCTGGTTGGGCTGGCAGAAGAACATTTCGCCGACTTGCCGGGCGGGGAACCCGAATCCTATGAAGCTTCCAGCTATGTCGGCGGCGAGTGCCTAGAAAACCGTGACCTTGAGCAAATTCATTTCGTGATGGGATTCGAGGGCGTGCCCGTTGGAAGCGATGACTACTACGCCCTTTCGGTGCTTTCGAACCTGTTTGGTGGCGGCATGTCATCGCGGCTTTTTCAGGAAATCCGGGAGCGGCGCGGATTGGTCTATTCGATCGACACGTTCCTCTCGGGGTTCTCGGATGGGGGTGTGTTCGGCATTTATGCGGGGACCGGCCCGGAGTTGATGGACGAATTTGTGCCGGCGGTTTGCGGTGAAATATCGCGTCTTGCCGATAGCCTTGGGGACGTCGAAATTGCCCGGGCGCGAACCCAACTAAAATCGGGTCTTCTTATGGGCATGGAATCGACCGGTGCCCGCAGCGAGCGGGCCGGACAGCAGATGCTGCTTTATGGTCGTGTTGTGTCGGTCGCCGAATTGGTCGAGAAGATTGATCGGGTCACCCCTGAAATGCTTGCGAACGTGGCCCGCAAGACCTTTTCGACGATGCCGGCCCTGGCAACCGTTGGGCCTGCGGCGGGAGCGGCATCTATCGATGCCATTCGTAGCCGTTTAGCCGCGTAGGTGGGCAGGGCGGCAACGATGAAGTTGTTCCGGACGCTTTCCACTAATGCTTCGAGTGTGCGGCTCGAAGGAAAACACGTATTTCTGCGGGCTCCGATTGAGCGGGACTGGCGTGCCTATGCCGAACTGCGTGCGGCAAGCCGAAAGTTTCTCGAGCCCTGGGAGCCGACCTGGCCCTCCGACGCACTCAGTCGCGATGCCTATTACCGCCGCCTCAACCGCTATGCGAGCGATTGGCGCAATGATACCGGGTACAGCATGTTCCTGTTTGACCGGGGAAGTTCGGAAATTTTGGGCGGGATCAGTCTGTCCAATGTGCGCCGGGGTGTCGCCCAGTGCGGCACGCTTGGGTACTGGATGGGGGAAGCTCATGCCAGCAAGGGCTATATGCGCGAGGGACTTCGACTTCTGTTGGAGTTCAGCTTCAGGGAGTTGAGCCTGCACCGCGTGGAAGCCGCCTGTTTGCCGATCAACGAGCCCAGCCAGAAGCTGTTGCAAGGGGCAGGTTTCTTAGAAGACGGGTATGCGCGCCAGTACCTCAAGATCAGAGACCAGTGGCAAGATCATCTACTTTTTTCTCTGCTGTCAGAAGATTTTGTGGAAAGCCCGATCAGTCGAGCTGCAGAAAAACAGTCGACGTTTTAGCTCCATGATCGACCCCGCAGTTCCGGCCAAGGTCGCCGCGCGCAGTCGGATGCGCGTCTTGACGATCTTGCTGACCAGCGGCCTGGCGTTTCTAGCGCCGTCCGCCATATCGCCGGGTCTGCCTGCCTTGCAGGCTGACTACGCCCATCTGGAAAATGCCCAACTGTTGTCGCGTCTGGTTCTGACCATGCCGATGCTGTTCATCGCGTTGTCGGCGCCTTTCGCCGGCTACGCTGCGGACAAGTATGGGCGCCGGAACGTTCTGATTATCTGTTCGGTCCTGTACGGCGTGGCCGGGGTCTCGGCTCTGCTTCTTAATTCGTTGACCGCGATACTGGTCAGTCGCGCCTTTCTCGGCGTGTTTCTGGCCGGCATCATGACAAGTGTAACCGCGCTGATAGGTGATTATTTCGTGGGGACCGAGCGGAACCGGATCGCGGGCCTTCAGGGAGCCTTTATGTCTTTTGGGACGTTAACCTTCGTCGTGATTGCGGGGTTGTTGGCCGAAATTCACTGGCGGGTCGGGTTTGTGCTTTTCGCCTATGCCTTCCTGCTGGTTCCGTTGATGTATCTCAGTCTTTTTGAACCGGTCACCAAAGGGGCGGCGGGGAGTGTCACGGAGCCCCCGCCGACAGCGCGCCAATGGGGCGTAATTGCGTTTGTGTGCTCGCTGACATTCGTGGGCATGCTCGGCTTGTTCATGATCCCGTCTCAGACACAGTTTTTTCTGGTCGAAATTGGGATTCCCGAGCCGACACGGGCCGGTCTTGCAATCGGAATGTTCAATCTGTCGGCCGGATTCTCGTCGCTTGCCTATAGTCGAATTCGTTCGCGGTTGAGCCCGGAAGCAATTTTTGCTCTGATTTTCGTTTTTGCCGGTGTCGGCTTTGTCATGACGTCCCAGGCGACGACATTTACAGGGACGCTGGCGGCGTTGGCTGTGGGCGGGTTTTCCGTGGGCGCCTTCATCCCAAACGCCACCCTAGCGATTATCTCACGGGCTTCGATGAATGTGCGCGGTCGTGCACTCGGGGCCATGACAACCCTGTTCTATCTTGGACAGTTTGCCTCACCGTTTTATAGCGTGCCGCTCGCGACACAGAGCAGTGTCGGAAACGCATTCTATGTGACGGGACTTTGCGGCGTGGCGCTGGGGGTTGGATTTGCGATCTATGCCTTTATCGATCGCAAGCGGGCCAGGCTCGTTTGAGAGCGCCTATGCGCGTCCCGAACTGCTGGAGAGAACCGACAGATCAACGCCGATACTGTTGAACGCCCTCTCCCATTTATCGTCATTTGGGACATCAAAAAGAAGCGTCTCGTTCGCAGGAACGGACAACCAGGCATTTTCTTGAAATTCAGCTTCGAGTTGTCCGGGTCCCCAGCCCGCATATCCCAGTGCAAGAATGGAATGTTTTGGCCCGCTTCCCTGCGCGAGGTCGCGCAGGATATCGAGAGTGGCAGAAAGGCCGACCTGGCCCTCAACGACCAGGAGTTCGGCGTGTTCGTAGTCGAGGGAATGCAGGACAAAACCACGCTGGTTTTCGACAGGTCCGCCGAAATGCACGGTAATATTCCGGGTTGTTGGGTCGGTTGGAATGTCCAGCTCTTCCAGGAGATCACGAAAATCAATGGAGTTCAGGGTCTTGTTGATCACAATTCCCATTGCCCCATCCTCATTATGAGCGCAGATGTAGATAACCGAGCGTTCGAAGCGAGGGTCTGTCATGGCGGGCATTGCCAGCAGGACCTGCCCGACGAAGCCGTTTTTAGTGTTCTGGGCGCCGTCATTCATGATGTTAACTGCCTGATTTCGCCGCAATCCGATATTTTCGCTCTGGCGGGGAACTGCATCAAATCAGCGCCCCAAGCTGCGACACGCGATTGTGAGCTTACTTGAGCAGCTCGTCGGTATATATCCGCCACAAAATTCCTATATATCAATCGTTCGCTCGTAATCTTATGACCGTTCTGAACCGGTCGGGACCAGACTTCAATGATAGCGCAATTCCTCGATTTTAAACGCCTCGCCACTATTTTCATCGCTTTTCAGGCGATTTTGTGGCCCGTGGCGGCATTCGGGGATGCGGCGACCGAATGGCTGGACGGCCCAAAGGCCGATATCCGTCTTATTTCTGCCACGGCGGCGGTTGGTGACCTGGAGACGATCCCGCTGGGCATTGAGGTTCGGCTCGAGGATGGTTGGAAAACGTATTGGCGCTCGCCCGGTGACGCGGGTATTCCGCCTCAGGTCGAATGGAATGGCAGTAGCAACCTTGAGGCCGCTGTGTTCCGGTGGCCAGCTCCTGTGCGCTTCAACTACTACGATCTGGAAACTTTCGGATATCAGAAGAAAGTCGTGTTTCCGGTTAACGCAAAAATCAAAAACACCGGTAAGGGCGTAAACCTCCGCGCCCGGGTCGACCTGCTGATTTGTGATGATGTTTGTATTCCGCACACCTTCAACGCGTCACTTGATTTGCCGGCCGGACCCGCCACACCAAGCGAACACGCCAACCTGATCGATCGCTATCAGAACCAGGTGCCCGGCGACGGCACACGGACAGGGCTGACATTTGCCGGTGCTGATGTTGCGGGCTCGGCCGCCAAGCCTCTCATTCGCGCTGCATTCCGCGCTGATTCGTCGTTTCAAACTCCCGATCTTCTGGTGGAGGGACACGAGGACGCGGTTTTCTCCAAACCGGACTTCGAATTTCGCGAAGGCGGCCGGTTGGTTGTGGCTTCGCTCGCGGCTGAAGACATCTTCGGCGAAGGGGCGACGGTGGATCTCAAGAGTGATCCGGTTGTCTTCACCCTGATCGATGGTGCGCGGAGCATCGAAACCCGCATCGTGCCGACTTTGGACGGGCTCGCGACGGTTGATCTTGGTGGTTTGGAATTTGGGGCGTTACTTTCGATCATGGGGCTGGCTCTTTTGGGTGGCCTGATCCTCAATCTGATGCCCTGCGTGTTGCCGGTAATCTCGATCAAATTGCTCTCGGTCGTTAGTCATGGCGGCGGTGATCCCAGAGAAGTTCGACGGGGCTTCATGGCGACGACTGCGGGGATCATCGTTTCGTTCCTGGCGTTGGCGAGCCTAGCCGTCGGCGTGAAATCCGCCGGACTGGCCGTCGGGTGGGGGATTCAGTTCCAGCAACCGCTATTTGTCATCGCGCTGGTTGTGATCCTCACTTTGTTTGCGGCAAATATGTGGGGCCTTTTCGAGGTCCGACTGCCCGGACGGGTCTCGGATGCCGCTGTATCGGCGGGCAATAGCAGTTCTCTGGGCGGACAGTTCTTCCAGGGCGCTTTTGCCACCGTTCTTGCCACACCGTGTACTGCGCCCTTCCTGGGGACGTCGATCGGCTTTGCGCTAAGCCGCGGCCCGGTCGAGATCTATTCCATCTTTGCAGCGCTGGGTGTTGGTATGGCGCTGCCGTTTATTCTGGTCTCGTTGTTTCCCGCACTGGCAACCAAACTGCCGCGGCCGGGACCCTGGATGAATAATCTGAAGAAATTTCTCTCCTTCGCCCTGATCGCGACCGCCTTGTGGTTGTTAACCGTCATGGCGGTGCAAGTGTCATTTGAGGCCGCGATTGTTGTCGGGCTTCTGGTGGCCGGAATTTTCGTTGCCTTCGCCCTGCGTCGGGCCCGCTGCAATATTAACGAACGCAGCCCGGCGGCGAGTGCGGCAGTGCTGGTCGCCGCCGCACTCGCATTCCTGGTGCCAACAGTGCTCCCTGCCGTAGGTATTGGCGTACGCAATCCGTCTCAGATCGCCGCACAGGATGAATCCTGGCAGGCCTTTGATCTGGCCGCTATTCCGATCCTTGTATCGGAAGGCAAGGTGGTGTTCGTCGATGTAACGGCGGATTGGTGCATCACCTGTCAGGTGAACAAGAAACGCGTGTTGAATACCGACGACATCGTTGCTGCCTTCGATCATGGTGAGGTTGTGCGGATGCGGGCCGACTGGACCAAGCCGAGCAACGAAATTGCGAACTATCTCGCCTCTTTCAGCCGTTTTGGTATCCCGTTCAACGTTATCTACGGTCCGGATGCGCCTCAGGGGGTGGTTCTTCCCGAATTACTCTCCGACAATTCGGTTTTCTCAGGCCTGTCCCAGGCCGGGGTGACCAACGCAGTGGCATCGCGCTAGGCACTTCTGTGTAAATCTGCGCCTACCGGGCTGGAATCTTGGCTGATTCCGACTATGTTGCCCTCAGAACAAACGCTGCTGTCTCAATCTGGGGCGCAGCCTTGAATAATTTCTAGACCCAATCATGGAGGGGAAATCATGGTTATTAGTGCAGGTGAGAAAATTCCGGCAGGCGCGCTGGCCCATAAAACCGCAGACGGCATCGACCAGGTTTCGACCGATGATCTGTTCGTGGGCAAGACCGTCGTGCTGTTTTCAGTGCCCGGCGCATTCACGCCGACATGTTCGGCACAGCATCTTCCGGGATTCGTGCAGAAGGCCGCTGACCTTAAGGCCAAGGGCGTCGACACGATCGCGTGCATGGCGGTCAACGATCCCTTCGTGATGGAAGCCTGGGGCAATTCACAGAGCGTTGGTGACAAAGTGATGATGCTCGCCGACGGCTCGGCAGCGTTCACCAAGCAGCTGGGCATGGAGCT
Organism: uncultured Alphaproteobacteria bacterium; assembly: GCA_964276015.1. Lineage (GTDB taxonomy): Bacteria > Pseudomonadota > Alphaproteobacteria > UBA6615 > UBA6615 > JABJAG01. The sequence goes on from CAXYDO010000005.1 coordinate 46,022, forward strand.
AGATCTTGTCGATCGCGGCCTCGGTGTGCGCAGCCAGCGTTTCGCTATGATCGTCGAGGACGGGACCGTGAAGCAGGTGTTGCTTGATGAAGGCGGTGTGTTCGAGAAGAGCTCGGCTGAGAGCGTTCTCGAAAACCTTTAGATCCTGCGGTCGTACAAAATTCTTAACGGGGGCCTTGGCCCCCGTTTTTCGTTGGGCAGTCGGTTTTGATCAACCCAGCGAGGTAATTCCCATCCGGGCGAGCTCGTCGGCGCGTTCATTGTCGGGATGACCTGCGTGGCCCTTGACCCAGTGCCAGCTCACATCGTGACGCGACAGGGCGGCTTTTAGCCGTTTCCAGAGGTCGACATTCTTGACCGGCTTTTTGGCCGCTGTCTTCCAGCCGTTGCGTTCCCAATTATGGATCCACTTAGTGATGCCGTCTTTGACATAGGTGGAATCCGTGTACAGATCGATCTGTGACGAGGCCTTGAGTCCTTCGAGGGCGGAGATCACGGCCGTCAGCTCCATGCGGTTGTTTGTGGTGTCGAACTCGCCGCCTGATAGTTCTTTCTCGTGCTCGCCTGAGCGCAGGATGGCGCCCCAGCCACCGGGGCCAGGATTGCCCGAGCAGGCCCCATCGGTGAAGATTTCCACATGCGCCATTTTGGTTATCCGTTTAAATCATCAAAGGAAATGCCGTAATCGCCCGGGCCTGCCACCTGTTGGTGGAAGGCCAGCCGGGCGAGGAATTGGCGGGGGTCTTTCGGCTGCACAAATGCCGCGGTATCGTGATTGAGCCAGTCATACAGGCGGGTCAGCAGGAAACGCAGTGCTGCGCCGCGGGCGAGTTGTGGCAGCGCGTCATATTCCGCCCGTGAGAGGTTCCGGACGGAAGTGTAGGCGCGCAAAAAGGCCCGCGCCTTGGTGATGTTGAGGCTCGCATCGGCTTCGAAACACCAGGCGTTGAGACAAATCGCCAGATCGTAGGCAAGCGCGTCGTTGCAGGCGAAATAGAAGTCGATGATCCCCGACAGACGATCGCCGAGAAAGAACACGTTGTCGGGAAACAAATCGGCGTGAATCACGCCCTGGGGCAGATCGGCCGGCCAGTTGACGCCTAATTGTTCGAGTTCTCGGACAATCGTGTCTGATAGCCCGGGAGCCACGTCATCGGCATTATCGTGGGTTGCAGTGACAAGGCCTTCCCAGCCCGAGACGGACATATTGTTTTCGCGATGACCTTTGAAATCGGCCCCCGCTTCATGCATGCGGGCCAGTGCGGCACCAAGTTTGCTGCAATGCTGGGGCGTTATTTTTCGCGGCGACATGCCCGAGAGGAATGACACAATCGCTGCCGGTCTCCCGCACAGATTGCGCAAGGCGGCACTGTCGCGACCGTGAATGGGGGTGGGACAGGATAAGCCTGCATTCGCCAGATGATCCATCAGATTGAGGAAGAATGGCAACTCTTCGGGGTGGACCCGCTTCTCATAAAGAGTAAGGATATAGTTCTGCGGCGGCGCGTCGGGATCAAGCACAGTCTGCAGCAGATAGTTGGAGTTCTCGACCCCTTCCGCAATGCCGTTGAGGGAAACCACGTCACCAATGTCGTAGTCGCGCAGGAATCCGCGTAATTCGTCGTCGGGAACTTCCGTGTAGACCGCCATCTCGCGCTACACCGTGAGTGCACGGGGGAGATTGAACTGAATGTTCTCTTCACGCACTGTAACCGGCTCGATGGAGACATTGAAGCGTTCGGCGCAGGCGTCGATGAACTCCTCGACCAGGGTTTCCGGTGCAGACGCCCCCGCAGTCAAGCCCAATGTACGACAGTCGGAAAACCGCGCCCAATCCATGGCTTCTGCCCGTTCGAGCAAGGCGGCATCGGCACACCCGGCGCGTAAGGCAACTTCAACAAGCCGATTTGAATTAGATGAGTTCGGGGCCCCGATGACGATCACCGCGTCGCAACGTTCCGCGATCACCTTGACGGCTTCCTGCCGATTGGTGGTGGCGTAACAGATGTCTTCGGAGCCGGGTTCGGCGATGTCGGGGAAACGCCGGCGCAGGGCGGCCACGATAGCCGCTGTATCGTCTACGGAAAGGGTTGTCTGGGTTACGTAGGAAAGCGGTGTATCAGCCGGGAAATCGAGATTTGCAACATCCGCCTCGGTTTGAACCAGGGTCATGGAGTCCGCCGGGATCTGTCCCATCGTGCCGATAACTTCCGGGTGGCCCTCATGGCCGATCAGAAGGACGTGTTTTCCGTTGCGTTGCTGATGCTGCGCTTGATTGTGGACTTTGCTGACAAGCGGGCAGGTCGCATCGAGGTAGAACAGCTCACGGCGCTCGGCCTCGGCGGGCACCGATTTAGGAACCCCATGGGCGGAAAATATGACCTTGGCACCCTCGGGTACCTCGTCGAGTTCATCAACGAAGACGGCGCCCTTACGTTCAAGGCTTTCCACCACGAACCGGTTGTGCACGATCTCGTGACGGACATAAACCGGGCGTCCATAGTGCTCAAGCGCCAGTTCCACGATTTGGATCGCACGGTCGACGCCCGCACAAAAGCCACGCGGCTGCGCAAGAAGGATTGTCAGGTCAGGCTTGGTCATGGTGTCGGTTGTCCGCAACGGGTCGAATGCCGCGACTGGCCTTGTTCTTGGCTCGCCGCTCTCGTAAGGTTTTCGCGCGGCACCGTGCCGCACGCACCTAATATCGTAGTGTCACAGCCCGGTGCAAGGAAAGCCCGGACTTTGGCTAATTTCACGAATGGAGACAGTTGATGGCCGACCCTGTAATCGCCCAAAAAGAACCCATCGCAGTGGACGTGATTCCAGGTCGAAAATACTGGTGGTGCGTGTGCGGGCACAGCAAGAAGCAACCGTTCTGCGACAGCGCCCATAAGGGGACCGATTTTGAGCCGATCATGTTTGAGTCGGAGACCGCCCAGACCATCTATTTTTGCTGCTGCAAGCAGTCGGATGACAAGCCGTTCTGTGACGGTACCCATAATTCCTTTTAGCAAACGCAAAGTAGTCTCATGACAATCCGCATTCCTGGAAAAGTTGGAGCGGGATTCGCGCTGCTCGCGACTCTCGTGCTCGCGGCGTGCGAACATGGACCTGAGCGCTTGGCGCCGGCCTGCCCCACCATCGCGATTGTTAAGGACGCCTCGGAACTGACCCTTTTCGTGGACGGTCCTGGCCGGGATTTGATCGATGTCACCCTGGAGGCGCGCATCGTGGAATTCGCCGGCTTCTGTGACACGGATCTTGATGAAGATACCGCCGCCGGGCGTGTGGACATCGACCTCGAGCTTTTGTTTCAGGCCACGCGCGGACCGGCAAGCGCAAACCGCGAAGCCCAGCTGAGCTATTTCGTGGCGATCACGGATAAGGATGAAGTCATTCTGGCTCGTGAGAATTTCACCATCGATCTCAAATTTGAGGGCAACCTAAATCGAATCGGTGCCGTCGAGACGCTAGCCCAGAAGATCCCGCTCAAGTCCGGGGAATTCGGTGAGGATTTTAAAGTGTTTGTTGGCTTCCAACTTTCCGAAGAACAACTCCAGTTCAACCGCATCAAGCTCGGCCGTTAATTCTCGCTGACAATCCGCGTTGTTCATCCACGCTGTTAATCCACAAGGGCGATAGTTGACTCCCCGTCGGGGTCGCCTAGTGTCGACGCTGTACTGCCGCCCGAGTCGGGGTGCAGACGAGTTTAGAAGTACATGTCAGGTGACCCCAGCGGGAGAGATTGTCCGCTTCGTGACGGACGACGCCGAAGGAGCAACCGCCCCGGAAACTCTCAGGCACCCGGGACCGCAAGGGGGATGACACTCTGGAAAGCGGGTTTAGCACGCGGTTTGTGTTCGGCCTCACCGAAGGCGAAAACCCGGTCTCTCACCGGGTGAATCTCTCAGGTCTGACGACAGAGTGGGGCTGGTAACGCACAACGGGTGCGCTGCGGCTTACGGTCCGGACCTGGGATATCATGGCATCTAGTGACACACCGCCAACAGACGCGACAATCCTCAAAACACCTTTGTACGATCTGCATGTGGCTGCCAGTGCACGCATGGTGCCGTTTGCTGGCTATGCCATGCCCGTGCAGTATCCGGACGGGATTATTGCCGAACACCAGCACACACGCTCGGCAGCGGGCCTATTCGACGTTTCTCATATGGGTCAGGCGATCTTGCGGGGGCCGGATGTGGCGGCGCGATTTGAGGCGCTCGTCCCCGGTGACATTGTGAGCCTTGAAACGGGCCGGATGCGGTACACGCTGTTGCTCAATGACGAGGGCGGCATTCTCGACGACCTGATGGTGACGCGGATTGAAGAAGAGGGTGTCCCGGCGCTTTTCCTGGTGGTCAACGCGGCCTGCAAGAACGAGGATTTCGCTCATATTGAATCTGCTCTTGCCGGCAACGCCCAACTCGAAATTCTCACCGATCGCGCGCTGCTGGCCCTGCAGGGACCGCAGGCAGAAACGGTGATAATGGACCTAGCTCCGGCCTGTCGGGATTTGGTGTTTCTCCAGGGCCGCGAGATAGCCGTGGGAGCTGGTTCCGCATTCGTGACCCGCTCGGGTTACACGGGCGAAGATGGATTTGAAATCTCCGTTCCCGCATCTGCAGCCGCGAACCTGGCAGAACAAATCCTGTCGCATGAATTGGCCGTCCCGATTGGCCTTGGTGCGCGGGATTCACTCCGGCTTGAGGCAGGTCTCTGCCTTTATGGACACGATATCGACACGACGACGACACCCGTGGAGGCTGGCCTGTCCTGGGCGGTGGGCAAAAGCCGGCGTGCGACCGCCGATTTCCCGGGAGCGGCCAAGGTTATTGCTCAGCTCGCCGAAGGTGTGACCCGCAAACGCGTGGGCCTGTTGCCCGAGGGCCGGGCGCCCGTGCGCGAAGGTGCGGTTATTCGTGACAATGCGGGGACCTCCATCGGCGCGGTCACGAGTGGGGGGTTTGCACCCGGTCTGGGGCGACCTATCGCGATGGGTTACGTCGACGCGGCACAGGCCGAACCGGGCCAAATTCTTGATATTGAACTGCGAAACCGGTCGATTGCCGCCGAAGTGGCGGCCCTGCCGTTCGTAAAACCAAACTACAAGCGCAAATAGAACAAGGGAGAGGCTGCCATGGCAGAGCGGAGATACACCGAAGAGCATGAATGGGTCGAGGTCGACGGCGATTCAGGTGTGATCGGAATTTCCGATTACGCCCAGGAGCAACTGGGTGATGTCGTGTTTGTGGAGCTTCCCAATGTGGGAAAAATTCTCGACCAGCGCGACGAGGCCGCCGTGGTTGAGTCCGTGAAGGCAGCTGCCGAAGTTTACACCCCGGTGAGCGGCGAGGTGATCGAGGTCAATGAAGAACTCAACAACGATCCTTCGCTCGTGAACAGCGATGCGTTTGGCGAGGGTTGGTTTGCCAAGCTGCGTCTGTCGGATCCCACGGAGATCGAAAGTCTGATGGACGAAGAAACGTATAAGACGTTCCTCGCGGATCTCAGCTGATATGCGCTACCTCCCCCTGACCGAAGGCGATCGGGCCAACATGCTGGCGGAGATCGGCGTGCCGTCGATCGATGATCTGTTTGTCGACGTCCCGGATGCCGCGCGGTTTGACGGGACCTTCGACCTGCCTGACCACATGGCGGAATTCGAAGTTGAGCAGCGGATGTCGGCGATGGCGTCCCTAAACGTCACGGGGGCTGATGTACCGAGCTTTCTGGGGGCAGGGGCCTATCGTCATCACGTTCCGGCATCGGTCGATCATTTGATCCAGCGGGGCGAGTTTCTGACGTCCTACACGCCCTACCAGCCCGAAATTTCACAGGGAACGTTGCAGGCTCTGTTCGAGTTTCAGACCATGGTGGCGCTGATCACGGGCATGGAGGTGGCGAATGCGTCGATGTATGACGGCGCGACCTCCTGTGCGGAGGCGGTGCTGATGGCAAAACGCGTAACCCGCCGGGATCGAGCCGTTATCTCCGGCAGCGTGCATCCTCATTACAGCGCCGTCACCGAGACGCAGGCCAAGTATGTCAACATCGATATCGATATCCATGATCCCGATCTGGAAGGCACGGAAGACCTCATTGGATTGGTGGCTGATGATGCGGCCTGTGTTGTGGTCCAGAACCCGGGCGTATTTGGTCACATCCGGGATTTGACGTCGCTGTCCAAAACCTGCCGCGAGAAAGGGGTTTTGCTGATTGTGGTGGTCACCGAGGCAATGTCTCTGGGGGCGTTGCGCTCACCCGGTGAAATGGGGGCCGATGTCGTAGTCGCGGAAGGGCAAAGTTTGGGCAACCCGCAAGGCTTTGGCGGGCCTTATGTGGGGCTGTTCGCCGCGCGGGAGAAATATGTCCGACAGATGCCAGGCCGCCTGGCTGGCGAAACGGTTGATGTGGATGGGAAGCGCGGTTGGGTTTTGACCTTGTCGACCCGTGAGCAACATATCCGGCGCGAAAAGGCGACGAGCAATATTTGTACCAATTCCGGATTGTGCGCGCTGGCGTTCACGATCCACCTTTCCTTGCTGGGTGAGACCGGGTTCCAGAACCTGGCGATGCTCAACCATGCGCGGGCATCGCAACTCGCCGATCGATTGGTAACAATTGACGGGCTCGACGTGGTGCCCGAATCCTTTTTCAACGAGTTCGCAGTGCGGCTTTCGAAACCTGCCCATGACGTTGTGGATGAGCTTGCAACGCGCGGCATTCTTGCGGGTGTCCCGGCGTCGAGAATTTTCGGTCCCGGCGGCAATCTTGATGACGTGTTGTTGATTGCGGCGAGTGAACTCACCTCAGTCGAGGATATGGCCGCCCTGGCTGCGGCTTTGACGGAGGTGTTGGCATGAGCCATTCACGCGATCTGAGCCGTGGGGCTACGCCCGCGGGGACGACACGGACAGATACAGTGCACGGCCATCAGGGCCTGCAGCTCGAAGAGCCGTTGTTGTTCGAAATTGATAACCCGGGTGCTATTGGCGTTGATCTGCCAGAGCCGGGCAGTTTTACCTCGCGGCTGGGTGGGATGGAACGGGGTAACGATATTGGTTTGCCGAGTGTCAGCGAGCCCGGAGTGGTGCGTCATTTCACCCGCCTGTCCCAGAAAAACTATGCCATTGACATAGGCACTTACCCGCTGGGCTCGTGCACCATGAAGCACAATCCACGTTTGAACGAAAAGATGGTGCGTCTCCCCGGGTTTGCCAGCGCGCACCCGTTACAGCCGGAATCAACGGTTCAGGGGGCGCTGGAACTGATTGATGGCGTGGCCCACTGGTTGAAGGAGCTGACCGGGATGCCGTCCATTGCGATGTCGCCGGGCGCGGGAGCGCATGGAGAGCTGTGCGGCGTGATGGCGATCCGCGCGGCGTTGGATGACCGGGAAGGCGGGCCGACCACGCGCCGTCGCATTCTGGTGCCAGATTCGGCCCATGGAACAAATCCGGCCACGGCGGCCATGTGCGGATTTACGGTCGATGCGATCCCGTCGGATGCGCGGGGCCGGGTTGACGTGGCGGCCTTTGCTGAGAAGCTCGACGATGATGTCGCCGGGATCATGATCACCAACCCGAATACGTGTGGGTTATTTGAGCCGGATATGATCGAGATTGCGCGATTGATCCACGATGCAGGCGGATATTTCTATTGTGATGGTGCCAACTTCAACGCGATTGTCGGGCGGGTGCGCCCGGGTGATCTCGGAATTGATTGCATGCATATCAACCTGCACAAGACCTTCTCGACACCCCATGGGGGAGGGGGTCCGGGCGCAGGACCTGTGGTCCTCTCGGACGCGCTGGCGCCGTTTGCACCGGTGCCCTGGGTCGTCCATGGCGCTGACGGGTTCTCGCTGGTCGAACATGTTGATGATGCGGGCGGGGCGAAGCCCTTTGGGCGTCTGAAGGGCTTCCATGGGCAGATGGGCATGTTTGTGCGTGCTTATGCCTACATGCTGAGCCACGGCCGTGACGGTCTACGTCAGGTCGCCAATGACGCCGTGCTCAATGCCAATTACGTCATGCACCAGCTTTCCGATGTGATGACCCTGGCTTTCGCCGGGCCGTGTATGCACGAATGTCTGTTTGACGACAGGTTCCTCAAGGATACTGGCGTGACCACACTGGATTTTGCCAAGGCCATGCTCGATGAGGGCTACCATCCGATGACCATGTATTTCCCGCTGGTGGTCCATGGGGCGATGCTGATCGAGCCGACCGAGACCGAATCCAAGCGTAATCTGGATGATTTTATTGCCGTGATGCGTGCGCTCGTAGCGCGGGCCAGTGCGGGGGGGGTGGTGACGCGTTTGCCGCCGCTCCGATATCGACACCACGCCGTCGTCTCGATGAGACTGCAGCGGCCCGCCCAGCCGATCCTGCGCTGGTCCCCGGAGGTTGAGGCCGCGGTTGCAGCCGAGTAATTCAACGTCTGGGAAATTCTGGGTCCGGTTTGGTCCTGATCAAAAGAAAAGGCCCCGAAAACTCCAGGCCTTTCCATGAAATCAATAGCGTTGGTTGGTCAGTTGAGTTTGACCGGGACTTCCGCGATCGCGGCGTTGACCAGGTCGTCACCTTTCTGGCCTTCAACCACGTCCGCCAGTATGCGCCGGGTCGCGTCGATGGCGACGTCAGCTGTCAGTGCACGTACGTCAGAGACGGCCCGTGCTTCTGCTGCAGCAATCATGTCGAGAGCCTGCTGTTCGCGGCGCCCAAGCGTGGCTTCTGCCTTTTCCTGACTAGAACGCTGTAGTCGCTTGGCCTCTTCACGGGCCTCGGCAATGATGCCTTCGGCTTCGGCGAGTGCGTCACGCTGCTTGCGC
>CAXYDO010000006.1:0-37312 GCA_964276015.1 uncultured Alphaproteobacteria bacterium
TAGATCACCTTCACCTTCATCTTCCGGCGCGCATCCTTGGGAATGGTGATGGTCAGTGAATCTTCGATCACGAGGGGAACGGTGGCCGCATCTCCAAGCCAGACTTTGGCTTTCTCGAGTGTCTCACCGGCAGTGAAGAGTTCGTAATTGTCAAAGACCTGGAAGCCCCAGTTGATGAGGCGCTCGGATTCGGAGCTGCGCGAGCGGACACTGTCGAGACCATTGATCACCATGACCAGACGGCGATCATTCCGAATTGCAGATGCCGTCAGGCCAAAGCCCGAGGCCTTCGTGTGGCCGGTCTTGAGACCGTCGGCCCCGCCCCCTTTGTAAAGCAACGGGTTGCGGTTGCCCTGGGTGATGGGTTTGCCCCCTAGGCTTTTGCCGTAGGTAAATTCCTTCTCGGAATAATAGCCGTAAAAGTCGGTGTATTCGCGGATCAGGAAGCTGGCCAGTTTGGCCAGGTCCTGTGCTGTCGTGACATGGTCGGGGTCCGGCCAACCCGTCGCGTTGCGGAAGATCGAGTTGTCCAACCCGATTTCGCGCGCCCGTTCGGTCATGCGTCCGGCGAACGCGGCTTCGGTGCCTGAAATCCCTTCCGCGACAACGATAGAAGCGTCGTTTCCTGATTGTACGATGACGCCTCGTAGCAGATCTTCGAACCTCACCTCGTCATTGACGCGAACGAACATCTTGGAGCCGCCCTTGCGCCAGGCCGTCTCGGATACCCGCAGCATGCTGTCGAGTTGTAGGCGGCCAGCCCGCAATTCATCGAAGGCGATAATGGAGGTCATAATTTTGGTCATGGAGGCTGGGAACATCGGCGTGTCCGCATTCTTTGCAAACAGCACGGCGCCGGTGTCGAAATCAAGCAGGATTGCCTGCTTCGCCGTGGTCTGGAATGTGGGCGGAGCCGCAACTACTGGAATTGCGAGGAACACTGACAGCAGCGCGGTCAACCCAGCGCCAGAGAGAATTCGAGCGAGTTGCGTCATCAGTGTTTGTGGCCTTTGCGCATGTTGCGTCGGTCCAAAGTATAGCGGGTAATGGGTCGAAATAATGGCATCGGACCGTAATCCTATTCGACGATGATTCGTGCTTCGGCCACACCGGCATCGACCATTCGAGTCAGGGTCGTGTCCGCGACATCAACCGAATCGAGCGGGCCAATACGGACGCGGTAGATCTCTGTCCCGGAGACTGCGAAACGGCTGATTTGGGTGGGGCCCATGTCAAACACACGGTCCCGCATGCGCAGCGCGTTTTCCAGTTGTGAAAACGCGCCAGCCTGCACGTAAATACCCGTGGGTGAGACGGGCAGAACTTCGACTTCCTTGCTGAGTTCCCGGGCGGGCGGGTGCGGCAAGCTCTGCACCCGCACGGGGGCTGGTGTTGACCGGGTCCCCGTGTTTGGAGCATTCGTCGATGGCAAAGGGGTCGACACGACGGCCTCGCGCGGTGAGGCCGAGACCTGGAGTTGGGGCTTGCCACCATTGATCGCGGCAACTTTCAACCGACGACTTTCATCTTCAAGTATGTCGACCCGGACCTTGGCGACACCGTTTTTCTCGAACCCCAGCAACTGGGCACCACGTCGGGATACGTCGATGATCCGTCCGCGGGCAAACGGTCCCCGGTCATTGATCCGCAATGTGATTGAACGGCCGTTCTCCAGATTTGTGACCCGTACTGCGCTGGGCAGTGGCAATGTGCGATGGGCCGCGGTCAGATCGTTCTGATCGTAAGTCTCGCCATTTGCGGTTTTTTTTGCCATGGAAATTCGGCCCATACCACGAAGCGATGCCGGTCTCCGTATATTCGAAGTCTTCGGCGGGATAGTACCAGGCGCCTCTGATTTGATACGGAGAACCAACCTTGTAGCGCCCGCTGCTGGCACTGCTGCCGTCGTCCCCCCGCAACTGTTTGGCGGTATGCACGAGGAACTCGGTTTCAGCGCAGCCTGCCAGTGCAAACGCACACACCAGCCCCAACGCGATCGAACACAGGCCGGGCTTACGGGAGCTTTGATGAGTGGTCTCGGCGGTGGTGGCGAACATCCCTGATTTCTAGCCTACCGATAGGCGATTCGGTCCGAGAGAAGACCGACCGCTGTCGCAAAGTAATGTGATCGGTTCCAACGTAGGGTGGCGCGGTAATTGTCATAGATCATGAAGGCTGGATGCCCCTGGCCCCCGGGGAGAATGATCGAAGCATCGATCGTGCGGGCGGGCAGATCAGCGCCATCAGTGCGCCGGACGCCCAGCTGCTGCCAATCTCCGATTTTCTTCACCACGTCGAGGGCGGCCAAAGACGCATCGAAACCCGGGGGCAGACGGACTCCCCTTCCCCAGGTCAGGTCATCGTTCCAGCCAACATTTTTGAGATAGTTCGCGGCTGAGGCGAACACGTCAGCCTGGGTATTCCAGATGTCCTTTGCGCCGTCCCCGTCATGGTCACGGGCATAGGCGAGAAAACTCGAAGGCATGAACTGGCTTTGACCCATGGCGCCGGCCCAACTGCCTTTCATGTCCTCCGGGGCGATGTGCCCTTCCTCGAGAATTTTGAACGCCTTCATCAATTCGCCGCGGAAATAGGCGCTGCGACGGCCGTCATAAGCCAGTGTCGCCAGCGCATCGACGACAGAAAATCCGCCGGTGAACTGACCGAAATTGGTTTCGATTCCCCACAACGCGACAATGAACCGGGGCTGGACACCAAATTCCTGGCCAACCTGGTCAAGAATTTTTCGGTGGGCATCAAGCTTGGCGCGTCCGATTCTAACCCGCGTCGCGTTCACAATACGATTGACATAGTTGGTGAAAGTGATCGTGCTTTCGGGCTGGTTGCGGTCGAGCTCGATAATCCGCGGGATAGGTGCAGTGTTTGCCAGGCTCTTGTCGAGAATGGCGTCGCTGATGCCTTGGGTCCGCGCTTCCATGCGCACGCCGTCCAGCCATTCGAGAAACTTGGCGTCTGGCTCAGCCAAAGCCTGTCCGGAAAACAGCATGGCGGTCAGCACGATCATCGATTTCAGGATGTTTGTGGTCATAAGCCTATCAAATCGTTCGATTTCATGTGCTTTAGCCCTGCCACACCACGCCCGCGTCGGGCAATGGCGTTTGTGATCATATTCGACCATCCTTGCGCCGCGTGCGCAGGTTCTGTGCCTGATCCACACGCGACCAAATCATTAGCATGTGTTTCAATGAGGGTCATCGAATAAGACCCTTCCAAGGATGCAGTCATGAAAATTGGTTTTTTTACCCAGCCGGTTCACCCGATTACGCGGGACTACCGGGAGGTTCTCAAAGAGGATCAGGATGCAGTGATCCTGGCCGATGAACTTGGCTATTGTGAGGCATTCGTCGGCGAACATATGACCGATCTGGCCGAACCGATCACCAGTTGTCTCGTGTTCCTGGCGACGCTCATCGACAGAACCCAAAACATCAAGCTTGCCGCTGGTGTGATCAACATGCCGAGCTATCATCCTGTTCACGTTGCCGCACAGGTCGCGATGATGGACCACCTGCTCGACGGACGTTTCATCATGGGAATCGGTCCGGGCGGGTTGCCGTCGGATATCGAGGTGTTTGGGAATCTCGATCTCGACAAAAACGAGAAGATGGTCGAGGCGATCGATCAGGTGCTCGCGATCTGGAGTGGCGAACCGCCCTACAATCTGGAAGGGAAACACTACAAGACAACAACCGAGCGCACGCTGTTTCCGGAAATTGGTCAGGGCGTCGTGAAGAAGCCATTACAGCAGCCTCATCCGCCGATTGTTTTTACGGCACTTGCTCCCTACTCCAAGGGTGTCACTGCGGCCGCGGAACGGGGCTGGACCGGGGTGTCATCCAACTATGTACAGGATCACTGGGTCGCGACTCACATCCCGAAATTCGTTGAGGGCCAGGCCAATGCTGGGCTACCCGAGGACCCGTCGCTGTGGCGGGTCGCCAAGAGTATTATGGTCTGTGACGACGGCGCGGAAGCGATCCGGTATGCCCGCAGTGAAGACGGCCCTTATGGGTTCTATTTCAGCAATCTGATGAAGAAGATTGCCCGGGGACGAGGAGCACAGGGGCTCGCACTTTTCAAATCTCACCCCGATCAGCCTGATGATGAAGTCTCGGTGCAGCATTCCCTCGACACCCAGGTAATCGCTGGCGATGTGGACTCCGTGGTCGAACAAATTCTGGCCCATCGCGAAGTTGTGGGTCCCTACGGCACGTTGATGTATACAGGCCACGATTGGGCAGATATTCCCCTCGCCCGGCGTTCGATGGAGCTCATGGCCACGGAGGTCATGCCCAAGGTAAATACGGCTCTCGGCGAATATGCGTGAGGCGTTTAAGGAGTTAGTTTATGCCGCTCTATGACGGTCCTGTTGTCGATTCCCACCACCATTTGTTCTGGAACCTGACGGAAAATTACCCGTGGATGAGCCAGCCCATGCGGCCGATGATTTTCGGCGACGACTGGTCCGGCCTTAAGCGGGAATACTCGATCGATGACCTCAAGGCAGATTTCGCGACCCACAACGTCGTCAAATCGGTTCACGTGCAGGCGAATTTCGATACTACACGCCCTGTAGATGAAACCGCGGGTCTTCAAGGGTTTGCTGATGATCACGGGTTCCCGAACGGCATCGTCGGCCATGCGGACCTGACCGATCCCAACCTCGAAGCGATCCTCAACAGGCATCTCTCCCACGCCAATACGCGCGGAATTCGTCAGCAGATTTACTGGCACCCGACCAACGAGAACTGGCGCTTCGTGGGTCGCAATGATTTTTGCCTGTCGACCAGCTTCCGTCGTGGCTTGTCGATGCTGTCAGACCACAACCTGACCTTCGACTTCCAGGGGTTTGCTCCGCAGTTTTCCGATCTGGCGATGCTGGCCAAGGAAACCTCCAATCTGAAGATTTGCCTGGTCCATGCGGGCATGCTGACCGCAACCGACGATTCGACCGTCACCGAATGGCGCGACGCGCTGGCACAGCTGGTGCCGTGTGAGAATGTCTTCATCAAGATTTCGGGGCTGAACACCTTCACGCGAAGCCTGGACAAAGCGGTGATGGACATCGCCTCGAACACCGCGCTCGATATGTTTGGACCGGAGCGATGCTTCTTTGGTAGTAACTTCCCGGTTGAAGCGATGTGGACGTCGTTCGAGGACTACACCGCCATGCAGAAGAAAATCTTCGCGGGCCGGTCGGATGCGGAGAACAAGAAATTTTTCCACGACACAGCGATCTATTTCTACAACCTCTGATCAAAATTGCGTTTTCCACTCCCCCGACTGACGTATTTCACTTAAAGTTGGTGTGATTTTATCTGACCGGGAATGTGCGCATGATCCTCCGCCAATTGTTCGATAGTGAATCGAGCACCTACACCTATCTCCTTGCGAGCCGCCGTGGCGGTGAGGCCCTGATCGTTGATCCGGTGTTGGAGAAGGTTGATCGCTATTTGCAGCTTCTCCAAGAACTCGATCTGAAGCTCGTTAAGGCCTTGGATACCCATGTCCATGCCGACCACATCACGGGGCTGGGCGAGCTGCGCGACCGCACGAAGTGCATCACGGTCATGGGCGAACAAAGCGGTGTGGATGTGGTCTCGATGCGGGTGTCCGAAGGCGATCGGATCGACATCGAAGGACTGGCTCTCGATGTGATGTACACGCCTGGACACACAGATGATTCCTACAGTTTCCTAATGGATAACCGGGTGTTTACCGGCGATACACTGCTTATCCGCGGAACTGGCCGAACGGATTTTCAAAACGGCAGCGCGGCCGCCCAGTACGATTCCATTTTCAACAAGCTGCTCAAGCTGCCGGACGAAACTCTGGTGTATCCGGCCCACGATTATAAGGGTGATATGGTCAGCACAATCGCCGAGGAACGCGACCACAACCCCCGGCTTCAAGTGCCTTCGGAAGCTGCTTATGTGGAGATCATGGAAAACCTGAACCTAGCGAACCCGAAAATGATGGATGTGGCGGTTCCAGCCAATCTCAATATCGGTCTGCGCCAAGATGATCTCGAACGCATGGGACTTTCCCTGAGTTGCGGGGATGCGGTCTCCCAGCTTGGTGACCCTTCCCTGATCCTTGTCGATTTGCGCGATGACAGCGAACGCACAAAAAATGGCGTCATCCCGGGGTCCGTTCATGCGCCCTACTCCGACCTTGATGAAAACATTAATCCGGGCGGCATGCTGCACGAGCTGGCCAAGAGCACGGAACGCCGCTTGGTCTTCTATTGTGCCTTTGGCGAACGTTCGGCCATGGCGGTGGATGCAGCGCTCAGCGCCGGGATCGATGATGCGTGCCATATTTCCGGCGGCATGGACGCCTGGAAAGCGACTCAGGGGCCCCTCGCCTAGGTCTGAAACGGGAGCCAGTCGCTCTGTTCGAGTTCGCAGAGAAAGGCATCTTTTCCGGAAACCGGGCGGCGGGCGATCTGCCAAAATCGCATTTCTCGATCACGCGCACCGACGGTAGATTGGCGGGCTCGACCGCCGCGATCAATCGATCCAGTTTGAGCTCGGTAAAAGCGTGTTCGACGACGGCCCAGATCGAGTATCCCAGCCGTGGTTGTCGATTCTGATTCGCGACAATGAAATCTGCGGTTGGCGTGAGGGATGTGCGCACGCCGTTCAGGCTAAATCGCATGACCCCCGGGTCGCCAAAGAAGCCGAAGGCTGCTTCCTCGTCCTCGGGCTAAAACGTCCGTAATATGAGCCGTTGCGTGATAATCGGTTGCATTGCTATCGCTCTGCCGGCTTTGATGCTGAGCGCCTGTAACGGAGGTAACTCAGAATGAAACGTGTCGATGGGAAAATTGCCCTGGTGACCGGGGCCGCCTCGGGGATTGGGCGGGCCAGTGCGATCATGCTGGCTGATCAGGGCGCCCGGGTTGCGGTGACCGATATTAATTTTGAAGGCGCGCGGCTCGTCGCCGACCAAATTGGCGACGGCGCTGTTGCCATTGCCCACGATGTCACGAATGAGGCCGCCTGGATTGATGCGCTCGATAAGACAGTGACCCAGTTCGACGGGCTACATGTGCTGGTGAACTGCGCCGGTACGGCGATCACGGGCTCGGTTGAGGATACACCCCTCGAAGACTGGCGTTCACTCCATGCGCTCGATCTCGACAGCGTGTTCCTGGGCTGCAAATACGCGATCCGCCACATCGCGGCTTCCGGGGGTGGGTCGATCGTCAATATCTCGTCGATTTCGGGCATCATCGCCGGACACAATCTTGCTGCCTATAACTCTGCCAAGGCGGCGGTGCGCCATTTGACCAAATCCGTTGCGCTTCACTGCGCGCGTGAGAAAAACAATGTCCGTTGTAACTCCGTACACCCTGCTTTTGTCGACACCCCGATCCTCGACAACCTGCTCCGGCAGGGTTCGCGTGAGGATGGTTTGGAGAAACTGGCACGCCAGATCCCGCTGGGTGTTGTCGGGACCCCTGAAGATGTGGCCCATGCAATTATTTATCTGGCCTCGGACGAATCTCGTTTCATGACCGGTTCGGAGCTCGTGCTCGACGGGGGCGTGTCAGCCATGTGAGCAGTGTGCTTGCTCCAAAGCGGTGCGCTCGACAGAATGCGTGCAACACATGAATGGGGAAAACGATCTTGGCAAATTCACACCTTTTGACATCGAAGCCGGAAAATCTTCTCTGGGGCGCGTTCTCGTCCGAATTCGAGCCTGTTCTGGAGATCGAATCCGGCGACCAGGTCACCATCGAAACAATTTCTGGTGGCCCGGGCCAAATTCCTGATGAAGCCATGGGTAATCTTTTGCCCGACCACGCCGCTTTCATCGCCTCTCATGAGCCGATCCTGCCCGGCCACATCATGACGGGGCCGGTCGCTGTCAAAGGCGCGGAGCCCGGGGATGTTCTGGAAGTCCGGATCATCGATGTGAAGCTGCGCCAGGATTGGGCGTGGAACATGATCATGCCCCTCAAGGGTTCCCTGCCCGAAGACTTTCCCAATAAACGCGTGATGAACATTCCGCTCGATAGCGACACCATGGTTGCCACCCTGCCCTGGGGTGTCGAATTGCCGTGCCATCCCTTTTTCGGGGTGATGGGCGTGTCGCCGCCGCCGGAGTGGGGCCCGATTACATCGATTGTGCCGCAGCCCCATGGCGGCAATCTGGACATCAAGGAACTTGGGCCCGGCACGACCTTGTACTTGCCGGTCTTTGTGCCCGGTGCAAACTTCCAGACCGGCGATGGGCACGCCCTTCAGGGCGATGGCGAAAGCTGCCTCTCGGCTGCGGAAACTGCGCTGATCGGAACGTTTGAGTTCCACGTGCGTAAGGATTTGTCCCACACCATGCCGCGTGCGGAGACCGACACCCACTACATCACGATTGGCATTGACCAAGATCTCGATGATGCTGCCAAACAAGGTTTGCGCGAGATGATCAAGCTGATCTGCGAGCGCACCAATCTGTCCCGTGAAGATGCTTACTCTTTGTGCAGTCTCGCCGCGGATGTGCGGGTGTCACAATTGGTGAACATCAACAAAGGCTGCCACGTGATGCTTCCCAAGGCCGCTCTGCATGGTGCTACTGAGGCGCAAGGCAAGCGGCTTTAAACGCTGCTCGCGCCCGATGAAAAATATCGAGCATATGGGATTTCGCGTGCCGGCACTGGGGCTGGGTACGTTCCCTCTGCAGGGGGAAGATTGTTACCGGGCCGTACTCTGGGCTCTTGAAATCGGATATCGCCATATTGATACCGCTCAGCTTAACGGGAACGAGGCAGGTGTGGGTCGGGCCATCGCGGATAGCAGCCTGCCGCGCGATGAAATTTTCCTGACCACCAAATGCTGAGGCTACGACGCGACCCCGGGTGCCGTAAATACCGAACTCACCGACAGTCTCGAGAAGTTACAAACTGACTATGTCGATCTGTGGATGTTGCACTGGCCGAACCAGGACACGCCGCTTGACGAAACCCTGGCGACCATGGCCGTGCAGCGGGATGCTGGACTGGTGCCGGTTCTCGGCGTCGGAAACTTCACCATCGCCCTGATGCGCGAAGCTGTGGATACCCATGGCGCGACACTGTTCACCAACCAGTTCGAGAATCATCCCTTTCTACGCCAGCCAATTGTGGAACAAGTGGCGCGTGATCTGGGGTTGAGCATCACTGCCCATTCCCCGCTGGGTCGCGGAAAGGTACCCGGGAATCCAGTGCTCGACGGGATTGGCGCGAAATACGGGAAATCTGCGGTTCAGGTTGTCATTCGCTGGCAGCTCGACAAGGACGGGGGGGGGGCTGGTGCCGAAATCGACACGCCGAGAAGGCATGGCCGAAAATCTCGATGTTTTCGATTTTGTCCTTGATGATTACGATCGGTTTGCGATCGAGGGATTGCCGAACAATCAGCGCGGTTCGCGCCCGTTATTCGAACCCGACTGGGATCCCGTAATCTGATCTCTGACGCTTCTTACGCTTCGGGGTAGTCGGTCATCTCGTCGAGAGCGGGTTTGACCTCGTCCATGAAGAGCTTGAGGTTCGCTATCACGCTTTCCTTGGGCTGCTGAGCGTAGTGATAGATCAGGATCACGTATTCCGCAGGCAGATGCTTCCACTGGGCCACAAACTGGTCCCTCACCTCGCTGACAGAACCGGGCATGAACAGGCCGGTGGCGACCATTGGATCGACTAAGTCTTCCAACGGTGTTTTCGGGGTCATATTCAGCTTGCCCCGAATGGCGGGTGGCAGGAACGTTTCATAGAAATGTTTGAAGATCATGCCGTCATAATAGGCAACCGCTTGCCGCGCGTCGGCCATGGTATCGGCGATCCGGGGCATGCGCACGATGGCCTGATTCTGGCCCAATGCGTAATTGTGCCCGGCGCGGGCCGCTGCATCGACATAGGCGGGGCCATAATCGGCGACTTTATCCATGTGTGAAAAATACGCGGGAATGAATCCATGTTTGCCGGCGTACTCGACAGTTTCTCGACTGGCGTTTGACGCGATGAACACCGGCGGATGGGGATTGGTATAGGGCGCAGGCACCACACTGACCCGACGCACTTCGCCGTCTGGACCTATTTCACCCTGCGCGCCGAGCTTCTCTGTCCACGGGGCCATGGACCAGTTCTCGACGCCGGTATCGTGGGGAAAGGGGATTTGCCAGCGCTCAGAATTATGTTCGATGCTTTCTTCGGTCCAGGCCTTGAGGACAATTTCCACGGCCTCTTCAAAAATTTCCCGGTTCAATAGATCGGCAGCACCCCCATCAGAGCTTGTCGCCTTCGTGCCAAAATGTTGCCCGATGACATCCGTCCATCGGGACTGGAACCCACGGGAAAACCCCACGAAGCAACGGCCTTCGGTGAGATGGTCGAGCATCGCTGTTTCTTCGGCCACGCGGATCGGGTTGTGGGTCGTCATCACATAGCCCAGCTGCCCGACTCGGATATTCTCGGTTCGAGCACCCCAGAACGCGTTCATGACCCCGGGACTGGGGCTGACCTCATAACCTTCGGAATGGAAGTGATGCTCGATCGCTGTGACACCCCACAGGCCTAGGCGGTCAGCTTCCTCGACGATGTCACACCAGCCGCGAAGGGTTTTTTGAAATAGCGCGGCGTTTCGGCCGATGGGGCGCAGCTCCATCCGTTCGGCCTCTGAAGCGGCAGGCATTACCGGATACATCTGCACAATTACTTTGACCATGTGGCCCCTCGCCCGTTGCACTGGTTTGTACTGTTTATGGATCACGACAGAGAGGATGTCATCAACGTGCCTAATTACCGCATGTATTTAGAGGCGGTTAACCGGTCGTTGTCTATCCCCATCCGTATAGTCAACTGGGGACACGCATCGTCTTGTCTAGGAAACTTGAGTTGTCCTTTTATTTAGACAAACGGGATGTATTTAGACAAACGAGATGCTTCAAAATGAGAATACTGAAAATAAATTTGAAGGTTATGGAACTAACCTGAGGTCGATACCCTGAAGGGTTACCTGGATACCCTCCAGGACTTCCATAGCGCGTCATGCAGCGGGGGCGCATGTAATAAACGACCACAGGGTGGCCCTCTTAAAGACCGTTATTCAGAAACCGATTATCACCGCCCTGCCCTTTGGAGAAAGGCACACTCAGTACCTTCCATATTCAGGGAATATCGGTATGTTCTGCTCTGTCGGAGAGGTGCCTGAGTGGTTGAAAGGACCGGTCTTGAAAACCGGCGTACGTGCAAGCGTACCGTGGGTTCGAATCCCACCCTCTCCGCCAAATATCGTTTTATATCAAGTGCTTGAAGGAGTTTGGTTTATGACAAATTTTGCTAGTAGCGTCCGGGTTCAGGTCAAGACTGGACAAGAGAATGCGTTTCTAGAGGCGGTCATGAAGTTTGACGCTTCTCAGCATCCTGGTTGCATATCCCACCAGGTTATTGATGCAGGAAATGGTCGTTTTCAATCGAATGTCGTTTGGGAAAATGAGGACGCCATTGCAGCGGCACGACCCAACCTCATTAAGTTCCTAGATACAATGCGTCCGATGCTTGCAGAAATTTCGCCGGAGTTAGGCGTAACCGACCCTATCTCCGGTACGATCGTCGAAAAATAACGGTCTGAGTCCTGTATTTTAGGTCAGTTTTTTGGTTAGTCAGAAAAGTTCGACTGACCAACAAACTGACCAACAGTGACAATATTTATAATAAAAACAGATGGTTAACCACCACAACACCGGTCTTGAAAACTGGCAGGCGTGTAAGCGTCTCGTGGGTTCGAATCCCACCCCCTCGGCTATCACTATCTCTTCTCTGCCCTTCTATAATTCAGAGTGGTCATGCGACGGCATTGGCCATCCCGCACTATCCCCGTAAACCAAGAATCTCGCAGGCCTGATCGACCGTAGCGACCTCTTCTCCGAGCGACAGAATAATCCCCACGGCGTGATCGACCAGTTCAGCATTTCCCGATGCGAGCTTGCCACGGGAAATATAGAGATTGTCCTCCATACCAACGCGGCAATGGCCGCCGAGCAATGTCGCTGATCCGACCATCGGCATTTCGTGTCGTGAGATTCCAAATGACGCCCAGACAGCGTTATCAGGCAGCAGGTCACGCATCAGGGTCATGGCAGCGGTGGAAGACGGCGCGCCCCAGGAAATACCCAGGCAAAGCTGAAACAGCGGTGTTGGGTCGTTAATCTCACCATTGGCGCACATTTGTGCCGCGAGCCGGACATGGCCAGTGTCGAAAACCTCGAGTTCGGGTTTGACCCCTGCGTCCTGGATCATGACGGCCATCTCGCGAAGGATCGCCGGAGAATTGACCATCGACCATTCCCCGAAATTCATTGTCGCTACATCGAGGGAGCAGATATCGGGCTTGAGCTTTACGACATGAGCCACCCGCTCTGCTGCCGCCATCATGGCGCTGGATTCACCCGCTTTCATCGGGTCTTTGGGGTCTGGCACAAAGCGGCCCCCCGGCCCGGTCGTCAGGTTGATGATGACCGACGATCCGGCGTCGCGAATGCGGTTCACGACCTCTTCGTAGTACTCGAATTTTGTACTCGCCTTGCCGGTATCCGGATTGCGGACATGAATATGTGCAATCGCAGCTCCGGCTTTGTTGGCCGCGATGGCCTCGTTGGCGATCTGTTTGGGCGTAACCGGGACAGCCGGGTTCACGCCGGTGGAATCAGCGGAACCGGTGACAGCGCAGGCAAGAATGACAGGACGGGCCATAGTTTGTTTCCTCGTCGAAATCAGGATTGATAGGGGAACACAAGTTTACGCGGGCCTGGTGGCACTTGGGGCAACCATTATACTTGGCGGGCTGGGCAAAACAACGCGGTGAACAACCCATTGTTGATCGGTCTACGCACTGACGTCGCGCAGCGCTTTCAAAAACATCTCACCAAAATCCTTCAGCTTCTTCGGCCCTACCCCGTTCACCAGCGCCAATGTGTCGAGATCGTTCGGCTTCATCACGCACATGTCGTGCAGGGTCGCGTCAGAGAAAATGACGTAGGCGGGAACTTTGCGTTCCTGGGCCAGTTCACGCCGCAGCGCTTTCAGGCCGGCGAGAAGTTCGGCGTCCGCATCGTCGAGGGATGCCGCGGCCGTACGGGCTTTTCGCGATCCTGTTGCTTTGGCTTTCGTCTTGGGAATGTCCCGGTATTCAAAGCCCGCCTCGCCCTTCAGAAGCGGTTCGGCCTTTTCGGTCAGCTGGAGCCCGCCGTAGCCTTCGACGTCGATGGACAGAAAACCTGACGCCACGACCTGGCGAATGAACGCGGTCCAGAAGTTCTTCGGATGGTCCTTCCCGGCCCCGTAGACCGGCAGGGAATTGTGGCCCCGGGCGAGAATTTTTTCCGACGCCGAGCCGCGCAACACATCGACGACATGGGCCGCGCCGAAGACCTGTCCGGTGCGGGCCACGGCGGTCAGCAGCATTTGGGCTTCCTTAGTGCCGTCGATGAGCGTCGGTGGGTCGATGCAGATATCGCAATTGCCACAGGCCTGGGTATCCTCGCCGAAATAGGTAAGCAGTGCGACCCGGCGGCAGGTCGTCGCCTCACCATAGGCCAACAGGGAATCCAGTCGCTTGTGTTCGCGGCGCTTGTGGTCCTCGCTGCCCTCATCCTGGGCGATGAATTGACGGCGCATCCGAATATCGTCGAGCCCGTAAAGCATATGGACGTCGGCCGGTTTCCCGTCGCGGCCCGCGCGGCCGATTTCCTGATAATAGGCCTCTACACTTCCCGGCAAGTTCAGGTGGAAGACGTAGCGGATATCGGGCTTGTCGATCCCCATGCCGAACGCGATCGTCGCGACCATGATGACCGCGTCTTCAGCCATAAAGGTTTCCTGGTTTTCCCGGCGCACATCCTGGGGCAATCCCGCGTGATAGGGCAGCGCCTTGTAGCCCTTCTCGCGCAACAGCTTGGCGGTCTCGTCGGTCAGCTTGCGCGACAGGCAATAAACGATGCCTGAGCCGTCCCGTCGGGGTTCGAGAAACTCCAGCAGTTGTTTGTGCCGGTCGACCTTCGGGGTGACCGCCAGCCGCAAGTTAGGACGGTCAAAGCCGCGCACCACGATGTCGCCCTTGCCACCGAACAGCTTGGTCGCGATGTCTTGCCGGGTTGCGATGTCCGCTGTCGCGGTGAAGGCGCTGAGGGTGGCGTTCGGGAAACGGGCACGAAGGCCCGAGAGCGCTTCGTATTCGGGCCGGAAACTGAACCCCCATTTCGAGATGCAGTGAGCTTCGTCCACCACGAACATCGCCGGGTCGAGCCCCTGGAGCGCGACCAGCATGCGTTCGGTCATCAGGCGTTCAGGTGAAAGATAAAGCAGCTTGATCGAGCCGTCCTGGACCCGGCGCCAATCGGCCACGTTGTCTTCGCGGGACCGGTTGGAGTGGATACAGACGGCTTCCACCCCATTGGCGCGCAGCCCGGCCACCTGATCGTCCATCAGCGCCACCAGGGGCGAGATCACCACGGTCAGGTGTTCGGCGATCAGGGCGGGAACCTGATAGCAGATTGATTTCCCCGCGCCGGTCGGCATCACGGAAAGCGTGTGGGTGCCGGCGAGCAACCGGTCGACAATCTCGCGTTGGCCGGGCCGGAAGGCGGGGAACCCGAAGACGGTTTCCAAAAGCTGTTCAGGTACGGCGCTCATGATGGTGTGTCGGATCTGTTCCCAGGCAGTCTGGAGCATGTGTGAGGCAAGAAAAAAGGCGGCCCGCAGGCCGCCTTCTCCGTATCACGTGTTTTGCAGAGATTCGCTACTTGCCGAGCAATCCCTTGATGGCGCTGCCGGCATCTTTGCCGATATCACTGCCGCCCGATGTCACGCTTTCGGGTGCCTTCTTGGCATCTTCGGCGGCCTTGCCGACCTGCTCCATGGCCCCGCCGGTCAGCTTGCTGACATCGATCTTGGCATGAGTGACAGCGTCTTGCGCGCCTTTGAGGATGGCCTGCATGACCTGATCTGCAATTTCTTCCGGCGTCGCGCCCTTGCCCGAGGTGATTTCGATATCAACCTCGTTGAGGGTGACATTGGTCTGGGTCATGTCGGAGCCGACTTTTTCGACTGCCGCGCGAACAATATCGTTGAGGTTGCCCGGGAAGACGAAAACGCCCGCCGCAACTATGACAACCAGGACCACTAGCCCGATCAGTATCTTTTTCATCGTGAACCTACCCTGTCTCATTTTGAGTATCTCGAATGATAACTGACTTCATATGCGCAATTTGCCTGCCAGTTATTCCGCATTTGTGATGAAAGGGTGCTTTTTGGTGAGCTCACATGAAAAAACGGCCACCCCAAGGGTGGCCGTTGATCACTTAAAGGCATCGAAATGCTTAGAAAACTTCACGCTTTCCGGAGGCGAAGTTCACCTTCACGGTGATCGTACCTTCGTTGATCAACCAGGGGCGAACCCGATAGTCACGGGCGCCACTGCTGTGCATCGGATCGGCGGCTGCGAGCTCCTTGGCATGCGCAAGATCCCGCGCGCGCAGGACAAACATGCCCTCCCCGCCCCAGGTCTCCTCATCGTCTTCCCAGTGGGGGCCGGCGGCGACGAAGATGCCTTCGGCTTCCATCTTCGCCTGATGGGCGAGATGGGGTCCGATGTTCTCCATCACGGGTCCAAGACCATTGGCAGGGAATGTGTGCACGACATAGACCTGCCATTTCAGCATGTCGCCGCTAGCTTCGAGAATTTGTGTACGTGTTGGTGGGCCGTCGGCCATGAAACTGTCCTCCCAATTGATATTTGACGATGTGATACCGTCGACTTACGGATGGCCGAATGTAGGCAATTCGCCACATAAATGCCAATTCGTTTCCGTATGGTCGCGAAGAAATCACAAAGGATTGTGACCTTGGACAAGAAGATAACGGGCGGGATCGAACTGCTGATCCGGCGCGTATTGATCGTGACGATTGGTCTGGCAGTAATTCTCGGCAGTGTGCTCCTGGTGCGGGGACTGCAAGGCCCTGTGCGGGTGCAGATGGGCTCAACAGCCGATCTCGCGGCGTATTTTGAGGACATCGACTACACAGCCAATTCCCTGCAAGCGGGAGATCCGGTTGTTCCCCGTGTCTGGGTTGCCGATGTTCCGGCGAATTGGTCGGAGGGGCTAACCGTCGATCAGAAGAAGAGCCTATTTTATCGGGCTTTGCTGCCCATGGCCTTGCACGTCAACGAAGAGATTATGGCAGATCGCGAGCGACTGGACCGGCTCAGCGCCGAACTGACCCAGAACAAAACCGTTTCTGATGCAGACCAAAAATGGTTCGAGGGACTCGCGCGCGGCTATGGCCTGAGCGCTCGGGCGGGCGAAGAGCGTGTGAGACTGACTAAGCAGGCTGCGGGCGCCCTACTCCGGCGTGTGGATGTCATTCCGCCTTCGTTGGTTCTCGCACAGGGGGCGGTTGAAAGTGCCTATGGGTCCTCCCGGTTTGCGGTCGAGGGAAATTCCCTGTTTGGACAATGGCATTTCGGTAAAGGTCTGGTTCCGGCGCAGCAGCGCACCGAACTGGGCGATTATCGGATTGCGACCTTTGACAGCCCGCTGGATTCCATCCGCGCCTATACGAAAAACCTGAATTCCAACCGCGCTTATATCCCGTTCCGCACGATGCGGGCCGATTCGCGGGCTCAGGGCCGCTCGTTACGTGGGGCACCTTTGGCAGGAGGATTACTCGCCTATTCCGAGAAAGGAGAGGAATATGTCAGCCTGCTGCGCAGCCTGATCACCCGGAACCAGCTCTCCGTGACGGACGGGGCTAAATTGCGCAAGATGCGCACGGTACAGATTGAGATCGCGCCGTTTTAGGTGACCTCGGATTTATTAGACCCTGCCGCAAACCAGGCAAACACGAGTGTCGCGATGACCGCGGCCACGATTTGGACGGCGATGAAGGCCGGGGCGTCCTCGGGACGAATGCCTGCAAATGTATCGGAAAACGACCGCGCGATCGTTACCGCCGGGTTGGCGAATGAAGTGGATGAGGTGAACCAGTATCCAGCCGTAATAAACAGGCCGACCGCGTAGGGAACGGCTTCCGGTCGGAACCGCAGACAAGCCAAAATGGTCGCGATAAGCCCGAAAGTGGCAACGAATTCGCCAGTCCACACCCCGATCCCGGTTCGGGCTGTCAACGATGACGAGAAACTCGGCTCTCCGAACATGACGTGGGCAATAAAGACGCCGAACAGGCCTGCAACAATCTGCACGATCACATAAAGCGCAGCGTGAGAGAGCGATATCTCGCGTCGGATCAGGAAGGTGAGCGTGACGGCGGGATTGAAATGCGCGCCGGATATTCCGCCAAAGACCAAAATGAGGACGACAAGGATCGCCCCGGTCGCAACTGTGTTTCCCAACAGGGCGATCGCGACATTTCCCGATGACAGGGTGTCCCCCATGATGCCCGAGCCGATAACAGTGGCGAGCAGGAAGGTGGTACCGAGGAATTCCGCGACCAGTTTGCGGGGTAGATCGTGTTCAAACATGGTAACTATCTAGGCTGATTCGGGGAGGATAGTGCGCGCCGAGTTTGCGGTGAGCAGGAAAAGCACGTTGAAGATATCGGTGGTCATGCCTGTCGAAAAATTGGAACCATTTCGTCGACCGGCGCCGGACGCATCAGCTTGCTTTCCTGTTTGACCACGATGGAGCGGATCGATTCCTGAAAGGCGACCCATTCCGGGTTCATGCACACCGCATTGTGGCGCCGGGTCCGATCATCGAAACCATCGAAAAACCAGTAGTGATAAATCTGATGCAGCGGCCCAACCATCATAAAAAATGACCCCATCTGGTTGGTTTCAAGCGGCGTCAGGGCCTTCACGCCGGTTTCCGCCATTAGGTCCCAGTATTTCTGCAGCATGCCCGGGGCTAGGCTGATTATCTGCTCTTCGAAGAGCAAGTCGCGCATGTCTTCAGATCCGGTCAGCGGACCATCCGTGCGTTGCCAGTATTGATCCAGGGTAAAATGCGGCGTCAGTTTGGGGATCGGGGATGGCAGCAGGACGCGGTTCTCCTGGGCCAACATAATCGGGCGCACTTTCTTGAAATACGGTTCCAGCTCCGGGATCCCGTAAAGGCCGTGCAATCGATCGCGCCAATCCTCCAGTGAATCGAAGGCATAGAGGTGCACCACCTGTTCAAGCGGGCCGGTCACCGTGGAGAAGTAACCAATCAGTCGATCGAGAACCGGGCTGATCACGTCAAATCCACGTTCGACCTGAGTTTCGTAAAACCGTTCCAGATTGCCGGCCTGCATGGTGTAGGCGCGATGTTCGAGAATCATGATTTGTGTCTCCCTTGCGTGAGTATGACCGAAGCTGATTCCGGTTGCCACAACCACGCTTGACCAATGCGGGCGCACCCCGCAGGGTTTGCGAATGCTTCAAATCGATATCTATTCGGACACGGTTTGTCCCTGGTGCTTTATCGGCAAGAGACGGCTCGAACGCGCCCTCGCGACCCGGGACGATATCGAAGCGTCGGTGAATTGGCGTGTGTTCCAGCTCAACCCGGATATGCCGCCAGAAGGCATGTCGAATGACCGTTATCTGGCGGGCAAGTTTGGGAACCCCGACCGCGCCGCGACTGCCTATTCTATGATTGGCCGGGCGGGTCACGGTGAACGCATCCCGTTTAATTTCGAAGCCATCGACCGGATGCCCAACACGGTGCAGTCGCATCGTTTGATCCGATATGCGGGTCAATTCGGCATGCAGACGCCGATCGTCGAAGGCATTTTTCAGGCCTTTTTTCTGGATGGCGAGGATATCGGCTCGACCCTCACTCTCACGCGGATCGGCGTGCAGGCAGGGTTGGATCGTGCCGACATCACTGAGTTCCTGAACGGCGATGAGGATCGTGACACGGTGCTCGCCGAAGAAATGCGTGCGCGACGAATGGGGATCAAGGCCGTGCCCTGCTTCGTCATCAATGGGGAGTATTCGATTTCCGGAGCGCAGGAACCCGAAGCGTTCTACCCGTTGTTTGATCTCGCCAAAGTCCCTCTCGCCGCTGAGTAAACTTCAGGCGGCGTTGGCCTGGCCGGCAATTTCCGAAAGTTTGCGCATCAGTCGGCGTGAACCGGTCATCCGCTTGCGGCTCTCGTCCCAATTCCGTCGATAGACCAGTCTGTGATCCTGACGAATTTGCACCGTCCCGGCTTGATCGGTAATGAATGCGACAAGGCCAGCGGGATTGCAGAAATTGTTGTCGCGGAACGTCACCACGGCACCCTTCGGGCCCGCGTCGAGTTTTTCGACGCCAGCGTCCCGACACAGGCGTTTCAGGGTAATGGCTTCGAGCAGGTTCTCGACTTCGGGAGGAATAGGTCCAAAACGATCGATGAGTTCTGCGGCAAAGGCCTCGATCTCCTGGGCATCGACCAGAGACGAAATCCGTCGATAAAGCCCCAAGCGCACGCCTAGATCGGCGACATAGACATCAGGAATGAGAATGGATGCCCCGAGGGATATCGCCGGTGTCCACTCTTCCACGGGGGTGTTTACCAAACCGGATTCACGGGCCGCGGCCACCGCGTCTTCAAGCATCTGCTGGTAGAGCTCAACACCGACTTCACGAATATGGCCCGATTGTTCTTCCCCGAGCAGATTGCCCGCACCACGAATATCTAAATCATGACTGGCGAGACTAAACCCGGCACCCAACGTGTCGAGAGTTTGCATCACGTCGAGCCGCCGCCGGGCGGTTTCGGACAGAAGCTGGTCGTTGGGCAACGTTAAATAAGCATAGGCACGGGTTTTGGACCGGCCGACCCGGCCGCGAAGCTGATAGAGCTGGGACAGACCAAACATATCCGAGCGATGCAAAACGATGGTGTTGGCGGTCGGCACGTCGAGGCCCGATTCGACGATGTTGGTGCATAACAGCACGTCGAACTGCTTGTCATAGAACGCGGTCATGACCTCCTCGAGGGCGGTCACCGGCATCTGCCCGTGGGCCACACCGAGGTTCACCTCGGGAACTAACTCGCGCAGGCGTTCCTCGAGCTTAGGAATATCGGCCACCCGGGGACAGACATAGAAAGATTGCCCGCCGCGAAAATGCTCCCGCATGAGCGCTTCACGAATGGTGACGCTGTCATAGGGCAGAACGAATGTCCGCACGGCCAGGCGGTCCACCGGCGGCGTGGTGATCAGGCTTAGCTCGCGTACCCCTGTCAGGGCCAGCTGCAAGGTCCGGGGAATCGGCGTCGCGGTCAGGGTCAGCACATGCACATCGCTGCTGAGCGCTTTCAGGCGTTCTTTCTGGCCGACACCGAAATGCTGCTCTTCATCGACCACGAGTAGACCGAGATCGCTGAAGGCTACGTGCTTTGAAAGCAGCGCGTGAGTTCCAATAACAATGTCGACCTGCCCGGATGTCAGGCCGTCACGGACGTCCTGAGCATCCTTGCTCGTGACCATGCGGGACAATTGGCCTATCCGCACCGGTAAACCAGCGAACCGCGCCTTGAAGTTCGCAAAGTGCTGGCGGGCGAGCAGCGTGGTTGGGACCACGACGGCGATCTGACGTCCAGACATGGCCGTTACGAAAGCAGCACGCATCGCGACTTCGGTTTTGCCGAAACCCACATCGCCGCAGATCAACCGATCCATGGGTTTACCCGCGGCCAGGCTCGTAATCGTGTCGTCGACGGCGCGGCTCTGATCTTCGGTTTCAGAGAACGGGAAGCGGGCACAGAATTCTTCATAGGCTCCCGGTGGCGCTTCCATGCGCGGGGCGTGGCGAAGCTCACGTTCGGCGGCAAGCGCCATTAGCTTGTCCGCCATATCAGTAATGCGGTTTTTCACCCGGGCACGACGGGCTTGCCAGCTGGCGTTGCCGAGCTTGTCGAGCTGGGCGTCGCTGTCTTCCGAGCCGTAGCGGGACAGCAATTCAAGGTTTTCGACCGGCAGGAATAGTTTGTCGTCCCCGGCATAGACCAGGCGCAGACAATCATGCGGCGCCCCGCCGATTTCGAGAGTTTCGAGGCCGTTATAGCGGGCGATGCCGTGATCGGCGTGCACGACAATGTCGCCGTGGGTTAGGCTCGACATTTCCGAGATCAGATGTTCCGAGGCTCGTGCGGGACGGCGTTTGCGGACCAGGCGATCCCCGAGGATGTCCTGCTCGGTGTAAAACGTGTGTCCGGGTAGGGAAAACCCGTTTTCCAGGCCGAGCACGAACATTGGAATATCTGGTGCGGCGGCGGCCTGAACGTCGGCCCATTCGGCGACGGGGTTGGTTCCTTCGATGTCGTGATCGGCGAGCAGCTGCGCCATTCGGTCACGGGAGCCCTTTGAATGACAGGCAATCGCGATGCGTTGCCCCTCACCCTGCTCGTTGGAAATCCGGGCGCGCACGGCATCAAACAGGTTGATATCTGCCCGGTTGCGCGCATCGGCGAAATCTACCGTCCGCCGTCCGCCCACGGAGATGGAACGGCCTGGCTTTTCCGGTGCTTCGAACCCATCAAGCTCGACCACGATCCGGCGTTCGATAACATCGAACCACTCGTCGGGGCTAAAATAGAGCGCTTCGGGGGGCAGCGGGTGATACGGCGCCTCGCCTTCTGCGGAGGTCGGCGCGTTCGCCCGGGCACCATGATAATCCACGATTTGGTCGAAACGGTCTTCCCGGGCTTCTTTGGTCTGGGCGCCGATCACCACCGGGCCGTCGACATAGTCGAAAATCGTCTCGGGCTGCTCATAAAAGAGCGGTAGCCAGTGATCCATGCCCGGATGCCGGATGCCGTCACTAACGCTCTCATAGAGCGGATCATCGCCGCGAACGGCACCGAAAAGCTCCCGATAGCGCGAACGGAACCGGGCAATGGCGTCATCATCGAGGAGGATTTCACTCGACGGCAGCAACGTCAGTGTTTCGATCGGCTGGGTCGTGAGCTGGCTCAACGCATCGAAGCACCGCATTTTTTCGATTTCATCGCCGAAAAGATCGATCCGGACGGGCTCTTCAAACCCCGGCGCGAAAACATCAACGATATCGCCGCGAACGGCGAACTCGCCGGGTTCGCGCACGGTTTCGGTACGCTGATAGCCATTGGAGGCTAGAAACGCGACAATTGCACCCAGATCAACCCGGTCACCGGGGCTCAGCTGGTAGCGCGACTTGGCCAGCACCGACTTTGGCGGGACCCGCTGCAAAACCGCGGCCACGGTCGTAACCACGAGAACCCGGCCGGACGTGGAGCCGCCTTCGGTCAGGGCTGCGAGGGTCGCCATCCGCTCGGCGACCACATCGCCGCGCGGCGGCACCCGGTCATAGGGCAGACAGTCCCAGGCCGGGAATTTCAGGACCTCGATGTCGGGCAGGAAGAAGCCAACCAAATCTGCGACCTGGTTCATCCGGACGTCATCACTGGAAATGTGCAGGATCGTCTGCGATCCGGGCTCCAGAAGCTCGGCGAGCAGCAGCGAATCGCAGCCATCGGGCACGCCGGTGAACCGCGTATGCGGCTCGACCTTCTCCCAGTCAAAATTCGTATTCAACAACAAGTTAGAGTTCGATCTTAAAAGATTTGAGTTGCTGCATGACTGGACCGTCCCATTCCGACGGGGTCGGTTTCCGCCCACTGATCCACATGTAGAGATCCGGGTCGCTGTTTTCGATCAGAGCTTCGTATTCGCTCAGTCCCGAATCGTCGAGACCGTCGAGAAAACGCGTGGCAAAATTGCCCAGCAAAAGGTCTGTTTCTTTCGTGCCGGTATACCGGCTGCGATAGATCAGCCGTTTGATACGAATGTCACGGGATTCTTCGGTCATGGTTCCGATCCTGCCAACTAAAGACTCGGGCGTTGGCGCTGCCGTAGGATATAGCGATACGAACCACTGCTGTCAGCCGTGCCAACCAGGAAATCGTTCCCGCCGTGCCTCCGCGCTCCCGACCAGAAGTCCTGTTTCCGATTTTCGCCCCCGTAACGGCCCTCAAAGGGGTCGGACCGCGGATTGGCAAGAATATGGAACGACTGCTCGGCGAACAGGTGGTCAATCTGTTGTGGCACTTGCCCATTGGGACCATCGACCGCGGCTACAGCCCGAATTTGGCCGATCTCGAAGCCAGTCGGGTCGTGACCCTCGAACTGACGGTCGACAAGCATCACCCGCCGCCGGCCGCCAATCGTCGCATTCCCTATCGGATCGATTGTTCGGACGCCACCGGCGAGATCACCCTGATCTATTTTCACGGGCGGAAAGACTATCTGACCTCGGCCTTGCCCGAAGGTGAGCAACGTCTGGTCAGCGGCACGGCTGAGCTTTATGACGGCCGCCTGCAAATGACCCATCCCGACATGGTGGGCCGTCTGGACGAGCGCAACAACATCATGCGGGTCCAGCCGGTCTATCCGCTGACCGAAGGGCTGTCACAAAACGTTCTCGGCAAGTCGATTACCGGTGCCCTGGAGCGGGCCCCGGAGCTGCCGGAGTGGCTCGATCCGGCGTTTATGAAGGAACGCGGCTGGGAAAGCTGGCGCGACGCTCTGCAAACCGCCCATGCCCCGCTGGAAAAGACCGATCTTTATGGGGGCACCTTGGCGCGGAGCCGTCTCGCCTTCGATGAAATGCTCGCCAGTCAGCTCGCGATTACCCTGATCCGTGCTCATGTGCGCCGTCAGCCCGGCCGGATCACGTCGGGCACCGGGGCTTCGCAACAGCAGGTGCGCGACGCCCTGCCCTTCGCGCTTACCGGCAGCCAGGAAACCGCGATCACGGATATCACCGGCGATATGAGTGCTGAGCACCGCATGCTGCGCCTGTTGCAGGGGGATGTAGGCAGCGGCAAGACGGTCGTCGCCCTGATGTCGATGCTGAACGCGGTCGAGGCCGGACGGCAGGCTGTTCTGATGGCGCCGACAGAAATTTTGGCGCAGCAGCATTTTGCAACGATCGCGCCCCTGGCTGAAAAAGCCGGGATCGAATGCGTGATGCTCACAGGTCGGGACAAGGGCAAATCCCGCACCGCTTTGCTCGAACGGATGGCCTCGGGGGATGTACCCCTCGCCGTGGGTACCCATGCGTTGTTTCAGGATGATATTGCGTTCCATGATCTCGCGCTTGCCGTCGTTGATGAGCAGCACCGGTTTGGGGTCCATCAGCGCATGTTGCTGGCCGATAAGGGCGACGCGGTCGATATGCTGCTGATGACCGCCACGCCGATCCCGCGAACCCTGATGCTGGCCGCCTATGGCGACCTCGATGAATCCCAGCTACGCGACAAGCCCGCCGGCCGCAAGCCGGTCGTCACCAGCACCGCATCGGTGGATCGCCTCGATGACGCGATCGAGGGGGTGCGACGCCAGATCGACCGCGGCGGCAAGGTGTTCTGGGTCTGCCCGCTGGTGGAGGAATCCGAAACCATCGATGTCGCCGCCGCAACGGCCCGCCACGCCGCCCTGCAGCAACGGTTCGGGGACCGGGTCGGGCTGGTCCACGGACGTATGAGCGGCAAGGAAAAAGACGCGGTCATGGCCCGGTTCACAGGAAAAGCCGAACCGGCGTTCGATATTCTGGTGGCGACAACCGTGATCGAAGTCGGGGTCGATGTGCCCGACGCCACCGTGATGATCATCGAACACGCCGAACGGTTCGGGCTTGCCCAGCTCCACCAGCTGCGCGGCCGCATTGGCCGGGGCACCCGGGACGCGACCTGTTTGCTGATGTTTGGGCGCGACACCGGCAAAACCGCCCGGGAACGGTTACGGGTGCTGCGCGATACGGATGACGGATTTGAAATTGCCGAACAGGATTTGCGCCTGCGCGGGGCCGGCGATGTGCTCGGCACGCGCCAGTCGGGTTTACCGGAGTTCCGGCTTGTTGATCTCGAAGCCCATGCGGATTTGCTTGCGATTGCGCGGGACGACGCCAGGCTGATCGTAAACCGAGACCCGGAGCTTAAATCAGCACGCGGAAATGCCCTGCGGACGCTGTTGTATCTGTTCGAACGGGATGCTGCGGTGCGCTACGCACGGACCGGCTAACCGGATCAGACCGGATCAGGAAGGGTCGAAGTCCAGCGGTGTCGTGGGCGGAACGGCGCCGATTGTCTGGGTGTCTCCATCTGCCGACGCGATCAGCTTGATTTTCTGCTGCTCGGGACTGCGCCGGTCTGGCGGGGTCACAATGCCGCCGGAGATGATCATCTTGATCCCCTCCTCGACGGTCATGGAAAGTGGCACCAGCTCGCGCCGGGGCAGAAACAGCAAATAGCCCGACGTCGGGTTAGGGGTGGTGGGCAGGAACACATTGACCACATCATCATTGGTTAGGTTCTGCACTTCACCTTGTGTCGAGCCGGTAACAAAGCCGATGGCCCAGCTGCCGCGGCGGGGATATTCAAACAGCACCACCTGACGAAAGGCCTCAGATTGACGCTTGAGGACGGTTTCGGCGATCTGCTTGGTGGCGCTGTAGATACTGCGTACCACCGGCATGCGGTTCAGGACCCGCTCGCTGATTCGGACCAGATAGCGCCCGAGAAAAATTCGGGTCAGGGCGCCGACAATGATCAGCACGATAATCAGCGCGATTAGGCCCACACCGGGGATGCCGAACGGCAAATAAGAGTTCAGATAGGTATTCGGATTATAGGCCTGAGGCACCAGCGGGGTGACGCGGGAATCTACAAAGTGCAGCAGCACCCAGCACAGCCAGATCGTGATCCCGATCGGCGTGACAGCAAGCAGCCCGGCGAAAAAATAGCTGCGCAGTTTCGCGATAATTCCAAACGGCCGTCGACCGCCCAACCCCACACTGCGTTTTCGTTTTTTGAGTATATTCGCCATAGATCCGCCGTTGTTATCCACTTTATATAGTGCCGACGGGCCTTGGGTGCCATGGCAATATGGCCGAATCACCAACCGGTTTAAGAAATTACTGAATTCCGGGATTGTATGAATACGAGTTCATATTACCACCTTGGTTTTGATCAACGAGTATTCGGATCAAAATTATCCCATTCCTAGTGGGATACAAGGCAAACAAAAGGGCCCTTTCGGGCCCTTTTTCAGTTAGCTTTCTGACGGCTGATCTAGAACAGGAAGTCATTCTGATGAAGGTCAGTGGCATTGACACCAATCAGTGTCACGGAATTTCCGTTACCGGTGTCGATCTCCATATTTGCCCCAACGTCAGTGGCATGATTCGCCAGCAGATCGGCCAGATCGGTTATCGCGGCGACACCCGACAGATCAAGCGCGTCGTCGGTCCCGGCTCCCGCCTGGAAGTCGGCAACCGTGTCGGCCCCATGACCGTCAGAGAAGACAAACAGGTCATCCCCGCCCGCACCGGTCAGCAAATCATCGGTCGTATCGCTGATCAAGATGTCATCGGTGGCAGTACCTGTGACAGTCGTGCCTTTCTGGGCATTGACGAGGACTGCGGCGGTGTCTGTGGCACCGGAGGATTCGGTGACCGTGAAGTCGAACCCGGCAGTAATTTCACTCACACCACCGTCACGGACCTGAAATGCCAAGATGCCGGTATCGAAGTTGCCCTCGGAATTTTTCAGACCGAGCATCTTGCTTAGGTTGCCCGATGTGGGCAGTTCGAAGAAGTCCGTGCCATTGCCCGCAGAGTAGCCTGCACGCGCCAGGGTACTAGCAAGGCCACCCGAGCGGCCACTGGCGCCGCCCGAAGTTCAGGCGATGTCCTCGTAACGGAAGACAACATCAAAATCGCCGTTGCCACGATCTAACAATTGCAGCTGAAATGCGTTCACCGGGTTTGTGGCATTCGAGAAATAGCCCACATCGTCCCAGGTCAACGTAAGAACACCGATGGTGTCGCCGAGATCGTACCAGATCTGGTTTTGACCGGTTGATGTTCCGCCTGGCGTGGCCGTCGTGGTCCCGCCGCGGGTGTCCACATCAGCCCAGTACGGCGAGATAATCGGCGTTGAGATACCCGAACCGATTTGGTTTGGGGTGAACTGTGTAACCGCATCCCCGAACGAGGTATTACCGTTCGTGTTGATGCAAATGCCCGAGAAGGTTGTCCCAAAGAAATTCAGGCCATCTCCGAAGACGGTGCTCAGATCAACAAATCTGGAGTTTCTATCATCGTTGCGTGCCACGAGGTTCTCGCCAAGCCCGTTGACCAGTGTTCCGTCACCCGTTGGATTGTGGATTGGAGAACCGTTGCTCGTTGATTCACTGATCAGAATGCCAACTGAGCCACCGGCGTTCAGGGTCGAAGTCAGTCCATGATCGTTCGAGGTCGACGAAACGTCAATTATGTCGCCATTGTCGACATCATCGACGTTGCGCAGCAACTGGTAACGCGTAAGCGAGAAGTCGGAGACCGTGGTCGTGATGCCACCATCCGTGATGGTCGCATTCTGAACACCAATTGAAATGGCTTCGCTGCCACATGTTTCGAAGACCGTGACGACGTCATCGAAGCCAATGAATTGGTTATGGGTTGCAGCCCCATTGACCATGTCGCTGGTAATACCAATCGCAGTCCCTTCTGCGGTTGGCGTAAACCCGCTGCTGCCGTTAATGGCAGGCCCCGATGCTGCAACTGCAGGAGGTAGGAAATCATAAAAAGTGGTCGTCGTATAGCTAGACTCGGCGGCAATGTCGCCGCCTGCGTTAATGAAGGCTTCAATTTCTGGAGCAAAGGAATTGATAATGTTTGAACCACCCGCTCTGCCGACATCAAAAATCCAGGGGATATAAAGCACATCAATTCCCGACAGGAATGTGGCAAACGCCGAACTATCGGCGAAATCGAACGGTGAATACAGAAAAGGGCACCTCCTGTGGAGACGCCCTTTTTCTGTGAGGTTATCGGGTGGTGCGGCAGAGAGGACTTGAACCTCCACTCCCTTGCGAGAACTAGCACCTGAAGCTAGCGCGTCTACCAATTCCGCCACTGCCGCGTGACCCGATATTTCGTTCCGAACTGATGGTGCGGCAGAGAGGACTTGAACCTCCACCCCCTTTCGAGGACATCGACCTCAACGATGCGCGTCTACCAATTCCGCCACTGCCGCGCCGGTTCGGAAGCGCGGTTTCTACCCGAACAATTCCAGCGAAGCAACTGCCTGTGGTTATCCACGCTGCGGGTTGCCCCGAAGCGTTTCCTCAGCGCAGTATGTTACCGGTTCCATCATGGGAGGGATGCTCCATGCCGTTTCGTTCGATCCTTGTGCCGCTTGAAGAAAGCGACATTCTTCCATCCGTGTTGCACACCGCTCTGGTGTTTGCGAAACGCTACGAAAGCTATATCGAAGGCTTGTGCATCCGCCCCACCCTCGCCGGCGCTGTCGCGGTCGGATTCGAAGGTGGTGCCGCCGCCCTTTCCGGGACTGAAGAGCAGTTCGAGCAGGAGCAGCGTTCGCGCGCGGACCGCCTTCACCAGCAATTTGATACCTTCAAGGCAGATAACAACATTCCCGATCCCGAATTCGGCGTTCCGAAACTCTGTGCGAACTGGGTCGAGGATGAAGCTTCAGGCATTGGCGTCTTTGGCCAACGCGCCCGGGTGTTTGACCTGACGGTCGTCGGTCGCCCCATGCTGGGCTCCATGACCCCGGCCATGAACACCCTGGAAACAGTGCTGTTCGAGTCGGGCCGTCCGATCCTGATCGCGCCCCCGACCCCACCGGCAGATATCGGCCGGAATATCGTGATCGGCTGGAATGGCAGCACGGAAACCGCCCGCGCCATCGCGCTGGCAAAATTCATGCTGCGCGAAGCCGACAAGGTCACTTTGCTCGCGGTTGACGGTGGCATGGTGCCGGGCCCCACGGCCGAGGACGTCGTCACGAACTTGCGTCGCGACGCGGTAACGGCCGAGATCAAAATCGTAACTGGGCGCCGGTCTGCGGCAGAAGCCGGCAAGATAATCTTGAAGGAAGCCGCTGAACTTGGCGCTGATCTGGTGATCAAGGGTGGCTATACCCAGAGTCGCTTGCGGCAGATGATCTTTGGCGGCGCGACGGCAGAAATTCTCGCCAATGCTGAAATCCCGGTGCTGATGGCGCATTAGCGCCTTCGCGTCTGTCGTCTCAAGTCAGCTCCCAGTAGATTTGGGGCGCTGTGTCCGATCGATCAACAACACCAATTGCCCGACTGCAGATTGCAGCGCAGAGAATTTGCGTTCGGTTTTCTGCAATCGATCGGTGATCTGCAGAGTGTCGGCCTGTTCAACTGGGCCCGGAATCGATGTTCCTTCCGCCAGACGGTCCAATGCGGCCTGCATTTGCTGACGCAGAACCTGCTCGCGTTCCTGCAGGCGCAGCATCAGATCGATCCGGTCGTTCAGGCGGCGCTGGTCACTGAGCAAACGATCGAGTTCGACGCGCTGGAGTTCGACGACGGTCGCGAGCTCGCCAGCAGAAAGACCATCTATCGTCGCGTCGGTCATCAATTCGGGCTTTCACGTGGTCTGGCCGGTTACTCCTGACCGAATGCAAGGATCTCCGCGGCCAGGATTTCAGGTTGTTCCTCGTGGATATAATGCCCGCAGTCATCGAGTCCCCGCCCGGTGGCATGCGGGGCGCATTTCTTCCACATGTCGAGCACGTCAAACCCGCCCATGCCGCCGCTGTTGCCCCAGAGCATCCGCACTTTTTCCTGGATCTTCTCTTTTGGGTTTTCCGCGTCGATAGCGGGGTTTTCGTCGAACAACGCCGCGTAATACGCAAACCCACCCCGCAGAGCGCTGGGTTTCGAATAGGCGCGGACATACTCGTCGATGGCTTCGTCCATATGGGCGGGGTTGTGATATTTCGAGCGAAACAGGGTCTGCAGGAAAAGGCGGACATCGTGGGCCACCAGCTGTTCGGGCAAATCGGGCACCGCATTCCAGAAGAAATGCCAGGCGCCCCGCGCCGTAAGCGGGTTCAGGTTCGCCATCATCTGGTCGTGGGGCACGATGTCGACGATGAACAGCCGCTCAAGCTCACCGGGCCAGTCCAGGGCGTAGCGCCGTGCGGCAAGCCCGCCCCAATCGGTGCCTACAAGATAGACATTCTCCAGACCCAGCTCGGCGACAAATGCCCTGATATCCGTTGCGATCGTCCGGATATCGTACCCGGAGACCGGCTTGTCGGTATCTCCCATGCCGCGCAAATCCGGCGCGAAACACTTATAATGGCGCGCGAGAAGCGGCATGACCTTGCGCCAGGCATAAGAAGTTTGTGGCCAGCCGTGGAGCAGAACCAACGGCGGGCCGTTGCCGCAAATCCGGTAATGCTGCTTGATTCCGTTGGCTTTGACTATATGGCGTTCGATCTCGATCATGAAAATTCCCTGGCTGGCGGAGATGGCCGCAAGAAGTCGTGAATGTTTCCCAGATAGACGGTTTTCGATTCCTAGGGTGCGGTTTCCATTATGACCATGCGAACTGAAGCGCAAAGCTACTTCGACGGTGTCGACCTTGTCACCGGATTCGGCGAACGACGTGATGGTTAATTACGTGTCATGTCGCTCGTGGCTCTGCTCGCGGGGGAACAGCACTCCGACCGGCCCTCGACTGCGTGCCCGGTGATTACGGCCTTCGTCATTCGTATCAATGACGCGATCGACAAGCCGGCCCGTCAGGATCTCAAAGATTATGCCGCCCGCATCATGGGCACCGATGACGGTCGTCATCACGACCGTGCCTGGCTGCTGACCCGCAAAAGCGTGAACGATGTTTTCGCCCGTATGATGGAATCAAAAGGGGCAAACGGCGATGCGATTACGAACACGGACGGTGCTGCGCTGGGGCTTGTTGCCGCGGCAATAATTCTGTTCGTCTTCTGTAAACCGGAACCGGCCGGCAAAGCCAAAATCGGCAAACGCTAGCTGGCGCGAACGCCGTTCTTCCAGTTCTGGGGAATGACTTGTCCATCCCGGGCCGCCACGATGATACGACCATCGAGTTTACCGTCAATCCAGTCCTCGGTAAGGCGTCGACCATCCTTGAAAAAGAAGGTCCCTTCTCCGTGCGGAACGCCGCGGCGAAACGTACCGGAATAGCGATTTCCGCTTGGATACCGGGCAGAACCCGTAACGATGATGCGGCCGTTGAGCAGATCACCTTCAAATTGCCCATTGGGCTTCCCGTCCAGAAACCAGCTGACCGTTCCCAAACCATGTGCGGCGCCGTTTGCACATTCCCCCGGCCAGGTGATGCTCTCACCGGATTTGGGGTTCGGGTTGTGGACAGCGCATCCGCTGAGCTTGTCGACGATGAGCGCATCGGCAGTTACGGCACAGGCTGTCAGAATTACCGCCGCGATCGGAAGAGCGAGCTTAATAGTAATGTCGCGATTTTGACGTGCCAACAGTGGCCGCGTCAATCGGATCCCGGCTCCGCGGTATCGCGGGAGGGCGGTACGTCCTCGATCCGGCGATAGATCAGCATCGACGCGATCAGTAGTACTGCCAGCACCACAAACATGATGCGATATGCCAGAACTGGGCTTTGCCCGAACTCATCGGCGGGAAAGGCATCAATGAGAAATCCGGTGCCGAGCTGCACGAGGAAGACCCCACCCCAGATGAAAGTGTTGATCGCGGTTACAACCCGGCCGACATAGCTGTCTGGAAACAAGCTTCGTGCGTGAGCAAAGATCGGAGAGGAAAGCCCCGAAGACAGGCCCAGCAAGACCATCGTGACCGTTGCTATGAGGATAGAGCTATCGCCGCCCAAGGCCAGGGCTGCAAACCACAAGGCCATAGATATGGCGCCAATCGTGACAATGCCCCGACGGGTATCGAACACCCGGTCCAGCGGCCCGATAAATATAGCGCTGAGCAGCCAGGCCAGTGACATCATGAAAATGATGTTGCCGCGCTCGAGCAGCCCCGACCCGAAAGTGTCGTTCAGATAGGGCCCGACCCACAGCGCCCGAAAGGTTAGGAACGAGCCGACAACCGTGGCCGATATGGCCCCCAATGCGTAAAGCTTGGGTTCTCGCAATACGACACCCAGTCCCCGGGCGATTTCGAACAGCGTTTCAGGTGACCCGGCTCGGACAGCCGCACCCGGCACCTTGTCCCGCACAGTGAAAACAACGGCGAGGGCCAGCAGCATGGCGACGCCCACCACAACGGTAAGTGTCGGACGCCATCCAAACGCAGCTGTGGCTTGGGCGAAGGGCGAGGAAGACAGCAACATGCCGGTTCCACCAAGACCGACGGCAAGCGCACTCGCCGTGGCCAGCCGGTCGCGGGGGGCCCAACGGGAAATCAGCACAATCACCCCCATGAACACCGGCGCAATACCCCACCCGGCGACCAAAAGTGACAGCGAGAGCCCGAGTGTCGTGGTCGCGACGGTAAATCCGTAAACGCCGATGGCTGTGAGAATAAGAAAGGCTGCGATAACCCGTCGCGGGCCGTAGCGGTCCAGCAGAATGCCGCAGGGCAATTGCATCATGGTCGTGCCAAAGAACAACGCGGCAGGCAGCGCGCTGAGTTCCCCCGCGCTAAGCCCCATATCTGCACGCAGATCCGGGGCAATCACCGCGGGCACCGAACGCAGAAACTGGCTTAGGACAAACGCCAACGCCAGAGCCGGAATCATCGCCAGAACCAAGCGAACTCTGGGGTTCGGTTTGTCAGAAGGGTGTGATGAACTCATGAAGGGGCGCAAACCGTATGCGAGATAGAGGTACTACGGTTTTGCTCGTCGTACGGAGTAATGGGAAGAGACTTCAAGGCAGAGCACCCCTGAAGGCGACCCTGGCTTGAGTTGTTCTGAATACCGTTATCCGGCCGGGGAATCTTCGTCTGTGCCTGCGGGCACATAAGGAACACCCTCTTCTTCGGCCTTGCGTCGTGCCGTGGCTTCTTTTTTGGCCTCGGCCTTGGCTGCCTTTTTCTCTGCCTTCTGCATTTCGCGTTGGCGCTTTTCGAAATTGTAGTTCGTTTTGCGGGCCATGCGTTCGGTCTCCTGGGTCAGTTCGATCCGCCGGTCGTGCCGACGGACCATGACGTTTGTTAGGCAGCGCGCCGGGATGTGGTGTTCCGACGTTGCGGGCGACGGCGTTTGGCACCGTGCCCTCCGCCTTGACCGCCACCGTGACCACCCTGGCTCGAGCGGTTGTTTTGACGACCGCCGCCACCACCCTGTCGACCCTGTCCGCCCTGCTTGGGACGGGCATTGCCAGCGGGACGGGTCCCACTTTCAACTGGAATGTTCTTCCCGATCAAATTTTCAATGTCGGTCAGCAATCCGGCTTCTTCGGTGGCGCACATAGAAAGTGCGGCCCCTTCGGCCCCGGCGCGTGCCGTACGGCCGATCCGATGGACGTAGCTTTCCGCCTCAACCGGCATTTCGAAATTGATCACATGGGTCACACCGACAACATCGATGCCGCGGGCCGCGATGTCCGTGGCGACGAGCACCCGAACCCGACCGTTGCGGAATTGCTCCAACGCACGCTGGCGCGCACCCTGGGATTTGTTACCGTGGATCGCATCAGAGCGAATGCCGCTTCGTTCGAGCCGTTCGGCGACCTTGTTGGCCCGATGCTTGGTGCGGGTGAAGACGATCACCCGGGCCAGATTCTTGTCATCGAGCAGGCTGCAGAGCAGATCAAGCTTCTCACCCGGTTCGGCAAAATGGACGCCCTGGCGAATGACCTCGACCGCGATTTCTTTCGGCGCGATGTCGACCCGAACCGGGTCGTTGAGAATCTCTTTCGACAGTTTGACAATTTCCCCCGGCATGGTGGCCGAGAAAAGCTGCGACTGACGCTTGCGTGGCAGTTCGGCGATGATCTTACGAACATCGCGGACAAAACCCATATCGAGCATGCGGTCGGCCTCATCTAGGACGAGATGTTCGACCTCTTCGAGGATTACATGGCCCTGCTCCATCAGATCGAGGAGCCGGCCCGGCGTGGCGACAACAATGTCGACACCCCGGCGCAGGTTCTTGACCTGACCGTGCTGAGAAACGCCGCCGAAGATGACCGCATGGCGCAAGGCTAGATGCTTGCCGTAGGAACGGATTTCATCGCCGATCTGGATTGCCAGCTCGCGGGTTGGCGCCAGAATAAGCGCACGTGGGTCCCGATACTTGCTGCGGGCCTGGTCCTTGTTCAGCGCTTGCAGGATAGGCAGTGCGAAAGCTGCGGTCTTGCCAGTGCCGGTCTGGGCGACGCCAAGAATATCTCGACCGTCCATGATTTTGGGAATGGCCTGCGCCTGGATCGGCGTCGGAGTCACATAGTCACGTGCTATCAAAGCACGGAGGATCGGCTCGGCGAGGCCGAGATCCGAGAAAGAACTTTCAGTCACTTAGGAATATCCTTGTACGCCGATTGCGGGAGGGCTCTGTAGGTTTAATGCCCGTCCGGCCCCGGCGTTCACCCTGTTCCGGGCGCGGCCGGTGCGGGCTGATTCTTGTTTATTATTCTCGAAACACGCGCTGCAAATGAGCAGCGCTTCGCGCAATCGCGAGACAATCAATATTGAACCAATGGGCGCACGCCGCTGATTTGTCAAGGAAATCAAAAATTTAGTTGTCGTCGCGGTGTCGCCCGCACCGCCTATCGAACCAGAACGATAGGGATTTTGCAGGACCGAACCATCTCGCTCGTTGTCGAGCCAATGATCAGATTTCGGATCCGTGAATGGCCATATGCGCCCATGACCAGCAGGTCGATATCGTGTTCCTCAACCGCCTTTGCAATCACCTGATCGGCCTGACCCGGGACAACTTTTGAATCAACGACGAAGCTGCGAGCTTCGAGTACGTCCTGGGCGTCGGCCATCCGTTTTTGGTTTTCGTCGCTGTCATCCCCGACCATCAGCAGGCAGCATTCCAGTCCGGCGAAAAGCTTCGATCCGGAAACGTGCTCAACGGCCTTCAGGGAGCTCGCGCCGCCGTCAAAGGCAATCATGAATCGATTAATCGGCTGAAAGGCCCGTGACGAGACAAAGACAGGGCGCTGGCTCGACCGGGCGATACGCTCCAGGTTTGACCCCAGATGCAATTTGGCGAAATCTGCCGCCTCCCCGCGTTTGCCGATGACTATCATGTCCGCATCGGATTCGAGTTCAGCCACGGTTTCGACGATGTCGCCACTGCGTAGTCTTGTGGTAACGTTTGCCACCCCAACGGCTTCGATCCGCGCCTGGGCGCCATCGAGAATTTCTCGCCCGATTTTCTGGGCCAGTTGCGCTCGCTGGGCGTCGAGTTCGCTGAGCTCGTTGAGCAACGACGTGCGCGCGCCAAGGGTGATATTGCCGCTTAGATTGCTCGGGGAGGATCCGACTTCACGTCGACCGAGCACATGCATCAGCTCGACTTCGGCGTTATTACGCGTGGCAATCCACGCCGCATGGTCGCAAACGCTTTGCGAATAAACTGAACCATCAATCAGTGCGATGAGCTTGTTCATCGTATTCCCCCTAATGCCCCATCAGCTTCGCGAGCGCGCCGGGCCGATCATGTATGGCCAGTTTGTCGACGATGGTCTCGCTGGCGGCGTTCAACCCGATGATGTCGACAGTAGCCCCTTCCCGGCGGAATTTCAGCACAACCATGTCCAACGCCGCGACACTGGAAATATCCCAGATATGAGCCTGGCTAACATCGATCGTGACGGTTTCCAGGGCTTCACGAAAATCGAAGGCGTTGTTGAAGGCCCCGGCCG
The DNA here is from genome assembly GCA_964276015.1 of uncultured Alphaproteobacteria bacterium. GTDB lineage: Bacteria > Pseudomonadota > Alphaproteobacteria > UBA6615 > UBA6615 > JABJAG01. The sequence continues at coordinate 35,678 of CAXYDO010000006.1, forward strand.
AGGCAAAGAAGACCTGCCCTTCGACCGTGTAGGTCCGGGCTTTGCCGTCGGGGGACAGCACCGAGGTGATGCGAAAAATCTGTGATATCTTCCATGTGAAGAAAATACCCGACAGCAGCACGCCGACGAGGACACCGATCGCCAAATTATGAGTGAGGACCACGGCGATCACGGTTGCAATCATGACCATCGAGGAACTGCGCGGGTGATCGCGCAAGTTCTTGATCGAGGACCAGCTGAACGTGCCCACCGAAACCATGATCATGATCGCCACCAGGGCGGCCATCGGGATCTGCTTGACCCAGTCTCCCAGCACAACAATCAAAAACAGCAGCACCACGCCGGCGGTGAACGTGGACAAGCGCCCGCGCCCGCCGGATTTCACGTTGATCATCGACTGACCAATCATCGCGCAACCGGCCATACCGCCAATGAACCCGGTCGCCGTGTTGGCCAGACCCTGGCCGATGCATTCCTGGCTCTTGTTGCTGGGCCGATCGGTCAGATCATCGACGATCGAGGCGGTCATCAGGGATTCCAGCAGCCCAACTGCGGCCACGGCAGCCGAGAATGGCAGGATAATCATCAGGGTTTCGAGGTTAAACGGGATATCCGGCAGCAGGAAAATCGGCAGGGGGTTGAGGGTAGCTCCCCCATATCGCCGACGGTTCGGATGTCGAACCCAAAGCCGATCGCCACTGCGGTCAGCGCGAGAATGCAGACCAGCGGTGACGGGATCGAGCGGGTCACATAGGGAAACAGATAGATAATGGCCAACCCGGCGGCGACCATCACATAGGTCAGCCAGGGCACGCCGATCAGCTCGGGCAGCTGGGCCATGAAAATCAGAATTGCCAGCGCGTTCACAAAGCCCGTCATCACCGAACGGGAAACGAACCGCATGACATAACTCAGGCGCAGCAACCCGGCCACGATCTGGATCAAGCCAGCCAGGACGGTCGCGGCCAACAGATATTCCAAGCCGTATTCCCTGACCAGGGTCACCATCAGAACCGCGGTCGCCGCCGTGGCCGCCGAAATCATCCCCGGACGTCCGCCAGTAAAGGCGCAGATCACCGCAATCGAGAAGGACGCATACAGTCCGACCTTGGGATCAACCCCGGCAATGATCGAAAACGCGATCGCTTCAGGGATCAACGCCAGAGCCACGACTAGTCCGGCGAGCAAATCGCCACGAATATTTCCAAACCATTGTTCGCGATAGGCTGAGAGGGAAATCATGCAACATCCAAAAATTGAATAAAAAACACCCCCCGAACCGAAAGGCCGGAAGGGAATTCGAGAAATTATCCAGGGGGGTGCCGGCCATGTGTCGGACCCGTGAGTGAATCCGGATCACATCGGAGCCGGTTACTGAGCCTGTACATATAGGAAGGCTATGTTGCGCCGCAATATAAACCGCGTGTGACCCACCGCGCAAAATCAAAGGCCAGCGAATTACCGCTGGCCTTGAAACGATTGGTTATCTGCGCAATTCCAAACACTTGGTGATCATGCAGCCCTAATAAATTGGACCAGTATTTTGTCTGGGGCCGCTTTCCCTTTCACTTTTTCCCGGTCGAGGGTCTTTAGCAACGTATGCATGAACGCCCGCGGGTGGCTCACGAGAATCCC
>CAXYDO010000007.1:0-404711 GCA_964276015.1 uncultured Alphaproteobacteria bacterium
GGCGAGAACCGATACCGCTGCGGCAGTTTTGATTGCTGACTTCATTTGAAAGTCTCCGTGTGAGCGTTATTGCACTGCAAGAACTATCGCAAGGAGCGTGCCAGTCGGGAGAAGATGAAGTAAGGTATTGTTATAACGAAATATACTGGAATTCAGGCGGTCGATATGATGCGTTTACCGACATAATATTGCCTATTTTTTAAGCGCATATAATAACATGGCTTTTTTTTATGCATGATCAACATATGAGCGTCTGAACAGGATGCTTTTCCCCCAAACAGAATCTGGGTTACGATCCGACAACTTCACAGCCTGAGAGCGAGCAAGACCATGTCCACAGCCGAAGTCATCCTGCCCGACGAATTGTCTGACGAAGAAATCCCCATTCTCGATCTCGGCCCGTTTCTGGCCGGCGAAGACGGCGCGCTGGAGAGCCTTGCCTCTGAGCTGCGCTATGCCCAGGAAAATGTCGGCTTCTATTTCATCGTCAACCACGGCGTTCCCAAGGAATTGCTCACGCGGACGACTAACAACCTCATCCGGTTCTTCAAACTGCCCGACGAGACCAAGCGCGGCATGCCGAACTACGTGCCGCCGCTATCCACGATCTACGTTTCCTCGACGGTCAACGAGAATACCAAGCCCGATCTCAACGAGATGCTGCGGATCGTGCGCGAACGCCCCGCCGACCATCCGGCGATCAAGGCGGGACTGGGCAATCACGGCCCGAACTACTGGCCCGATGAGAATTTGGTTCCCGGCTGGCGGGCCGAGATGCTCGAATATTACCAGACGATGGAAAACCTCGGATCCCGGATGCTGCCGCTTTATGCCCGCGCGCTGGACATGCCCGCCGACTATTTCGACGGCTTGTTCGACGACCCCGTCTGGACCACCCGCAACCAGCACTATGCGCCGGTGGATGCCGAGGAGAACCAGTTCGGAATCGCGCCGCATCGCGATCACGGGTTCCTCACGCTGCTACCTGTGGCGGCCGAAGCCGGGCTTCAGATTGGCACCGCGTCAGGTCAGTGGATCCCGGTCTCCAACATCGAAGGGGCGATAATCGTCAACACCGGTGAGTTCCTGAACCGCTGGACCAATGGCCGCTTCATGGCGACCCCGCATCGTGTAATTCCGCCGAAGAACGATCGCTACTCGCTCGCCTTCTTCTACAATCCGACCTGGAACACAGTGGCCGATCCGCTCCCGACCTGCGTCAGTGCGAGCAACCCGGCCCAATTCAAGCCGGTGCGCTTCCAGGACTACCGTGACTGGTACCTGACCCAGAACTATCTGACGGAAGATGGTGAGACCCGCGCGGAACCGCCGAGTGTCGAAGAAAGCACGCTGCCTGAATCTATCTGACCCGGCGCCAGGATCACAGCGCTAGGGTAAAGGGTCCGGCTCGCCGTTCTTCGTCGGCATCCGGTACGCAACCATGGTCAGGCAGACCGAGGTGTAGAGGCCTATCAGGCCGAGCACCTCGTTGATGCCGACGTCACCGATGATGCTGTCTGCCCGTGCCCAGAGCGCATCGTTGATGCCCTGCCCGTTTACCAGTGCTGACGAGACATCGTAGCAAAGAGCTTCATCATCCTTTTCGAAGGACGGCTTCTCGCCGGCCCGTATCGCCTCGACAATCGCCGGGTCCACACTCACCTTTTCGGCTGACGGCCCATGGGACGTCCAGACATACTGGGCACGCCAGTGCTTGGCGACAACGAGCACAACGATCTCGACCAGTCGTTCTTCCAGCGAGACCCCGTGGCGCAGAAATTCCTCAACAGGCTCGATTCGGTCCGAAAACCCAGGCGATGCCAGCCAGAACTGATACGGCCCGGGGACATATCCGCGGTCGTTCAAAATCCGGTCATAAACTGCCCGCGCTTCCGGGCTCAGATTGTTCGGATCAAAAGACGCAAATCGCGCTGACATCAGCTCGCATCCTCATAGGTGTTCGACAGGGTTCCGATGCCATCAATGATGACATCGATGGTCGCGCCCGGCTTCATCGGCAGTGCGCCGGGCCCGGTGCCGCAGGCGATCAGATCACCCGGCTGGAGGGTCATGGATTCCGACAGACGCGCAACAATTTCGGCGGGCTGCATGAACAGATCACCGACGGCATAATTCTGGCGCTCGCGACCGTTCAGTTCGGCCCGAATGGCGCTGCCTGAAACATCTAAATCCGTGACAATCGAAGGCCCAAAAGCCCCAAAAGTGTCGAAGCCCTTGGCCCGCGCCCATTGGGGAAACGACGGATCGGCGTCGAGTAACTGCATCGCGGTCACATCATTGACGCAGGTGTAACCAAAGATCGCTGCGGCTGCGGTGGCTTCGTCCACATTGGCACAGACTTTCCCTATCACGATGCCCAGCTCGGCCTCGTAGATCACCCGACCGTCATAGGCCGCTGGTTTGCGAATTACGCCGCCCGGCGCGAGATAGCTCGAAGACGGTTTGAGAAAAAACAGCGGGTATTCCGGGCACTCCAGGCCCTGTTTTTCCGCCGAGGATTTCGAATTGTTCCAGAGCGCAATCATTTTGCCAGGAACGCAGGGCGTCAGAAGCGCAACGTCATCCACGCTCACGGTTGCGCCGGTCGAACGCGCCCCCGCGAACATGTCGCCGTCATGCACGGTGATCTCCGTGCCCTCAAGCGTGCCAAAGCCGACCTGTCCGTCTGTTTCATATCTGACCCAATACGCCACCATCTTCTCCTGCTCGTAAATTCCATTACCGCCTGATATTGCCCGCACGCTTTCAACCCGACAACTGCCCGACTTCAGACGCTTGCGTCCCGGGTTGGAAAACAGCAACCTGCTGACAACGAAACAACAATTTTCAGAGGAAAAACATGCTTCACGAATTACGCACCTACACCACCCGCCCCGGCGCCATTCCCGAGGTTCTCAAGGCCAATGAAGAGGTCGGTCGCAAGGTTCGCGGCGATGATTATGGCGTTCTCGAGGGCTATTGGTTCACGGAGATGGGCCCTCTCAACCAGGTGATGCATCTGTGGCGCTATGACAGCTTTGAAGAGCGTGCGCGTCTGCGCGGCGAGCTCGGCAAGGTCGAGGGCTGGACCCAGGAATACGTCCCGCGCCTGCGCCCGCTGCTGACCGCGCAGTCAACGCGTTTCCTAATCAACACCAAGCCGATCACCGCGCCGGAAAAAGATGGAAATTTCTACGAGTTCCGCAATTACCTGTTGAAGCCAGGCACAGGCAAAGCCTGGATGGACCACTTCCTCAGTGTCATGCCAACACGCGAGAAATATTCGAAGAACGTGGCCGCGTGGATCACGGAAGGCCCGAACCCGAACGAGGTCTGCCATTTATGGGCTTATCAGAGTCTTGAGGAACGCACGGCCGCACGTGCCGGCGTCGCCCAGGAACCGGCCTGGCAGGAATTTGCCAAATCCGCCGGGGTTCATATGGAAGAAATGCACTCAACGATGATCATGCCGGCGAGCTTCTCGCCGCTGAAGTAGACGCGATCAACCCTCGGGCGGGAGAATCTCCTGCACGCAAACCTGATCCACAAGATGGGCGCGTCCGATATCATCGAGATGCGCCCTTTTGTGTTCATTGGCCAGGTTTACCCCGAGCCCCATGGTCATCGCCTGGACCACGGTACGATCACTCATATCGAGCCAGAATGAGCGCCGCACGAGCTTGCCATCGACATCTCGTGCGAACGCATCATCAGGATTCATGCCCAGATCGGGTGTGTAAAAATCGGGCATGCAAATACTCCTTAAGCGGGCTTACTTTTTCGGCGCAACCTTGGCAGCAAAGGTATGAACTTCGACTTTACCGTGGTCAATTACGAAAGTATCGGTAGCTAGCTCATACACATTGCCTGCCGTTTCCGCGTTCCAGACGATGTATCCGATCTCGCCTTCGACCTCCATATTCAAAAGATTGAAGCTGGCAGCCGGCTTGGCAAATTCCGCAAACAGCCCGGTGAACAATTGCTAAATTGCTGCCTTGCCGCGAAACTCGGCGCCGGGAACGTGGATTACCGACGTCTCCGTGTAATCCGCCATCATTTCTTTCATGTTACCGGCACCAAAAGCCGCGAGATGATGTTCGACTGTCGCCTTGGTGTCTGCCGCGTCGTCCGCAAAAGACGGCACGAATGACAATCCCATAAGCCCCACAGCAGCAACGAATGTCTTGAGATACTTGGTCATTATATCTCCTATCATTGAATTTTTTTCCGGAAAACGAGCCGTTGGCTTTTCAATATCACTGAACGACCAGAACACCAAAAGCAGGAAATCCGTGCGCAATAAGTGCCCGATGGGCTAGGCTGAATAAAATAATTCTCGGGAGGAATACGATGAAAGCCGTTGAACTGAAGATCACCAATGTCGCCAACCGCGTGGCGCGTTTTCGTGAACTGGTGCCCTACAAGCAATCGATCATGGACGGCACCGGCATTCCGGCCGAAGCCGTAGAAATCGTCTCTGCGAAATCGGTCTATCCGATCATGTCCCCGGAAGGCTGGGAAGGCCGCTCGGCTGTCGCCCCTGTAAAGGGTATGAACGGGCTGACCGTGACCATCGCCGAATGCCCGCCCGGCAACCATCCGGGCCTGCACAGCCATTCCCACACAGTGGAGAATTTCTTCTGCCTGAACGGAAAGTTCCGGGTGTCCTGGGGCGAGGATGGCGAAAACTCCGTCGAACTTGATCCGTTGGATTTCGTCTCGGTGCCGGCCGGGGTATATCGCGATTTCCACAACATCTCGGACGAGACCGCACGTTTGCTGGTTATGATCCAGAACGTTGAGGGCGACACGAAGGACGAGGTGATTTTCCACCCGCATGTGGGGCAGGAAATCCTCGAAAAATTCGGTGAGGAAACGCTTGTCGCCATGGACAAGGTCGGGTTCCGCTTCGCCGACCGGCTCCAGGCCGCCGAATAACGCGGCTTATTCGACGATCCCGGTCTCCAGCAACAAACGTCCGTAGCCGGGGATCGGGTCGTTGATGCCCATTTTGCGCAACGCATACCAGTAGGTCGCAGCATTGACCGACAGGACCGGCTTGCCGAACTTGTCCTCAAGCTCCTGAACCAGCGGCACGATGCCCAGCGAGCCTCCGACACGGAGTAGGCTATCGATATCCGGGCGGTCGACTTCCTCGAAGGCTTCGACAACACGCTCCATAGGCACGTTCACCGCATTGACCGGGTGATCCAACAGCAGCGCGGTCGCAGCCGCAATGTCGAACCCCATCGCGGTGTAGTAATCGACAGCGCTTTTCAAATTCTCCACCGAAAGCGGCGACATCATCCCCACCCGCTTGGCGCCGACGGTACGCAATGCCGCGATCACCGCGTCGGTCGCGCCAGCACAAAGGTTTTGCCCTCGGCGCGTTCGGCAAAGTCACCCGTATACCGGGCCTGTTTTTCGACCGACCAGTCGCGCATCTCCAGCGAATTGCCGCCAACGATCATGTCGGGCCAGCATTTTAGCGTGTGCGGCACCAAATCCAGCACCGCCTCACCGACCGTGTCGGGACTGGTGATGTTGAACCGGTACATCTGGTTGCTGATGCCCTCGGGGCGCATCATTTCGTATTCCGGCTGCATATTGGAGTTCTGCGCCGGAATAAGCACGGCAACGACGCCGCGGGGACCAAACCTATCAGGCATGGGGAAAATCCTTTTGAACGAAACGATAAATCAACACGGACCGTAACCCGCTTCCATTTCCCCCAGAAGGCACCCCGTGGGCATGACGGATGTGACCGGCGTGAATAGCCCGATCAAACCGGCCGGTCGCCGGCATGGGACGAGGTGATCTTGATCGACCAGCCATCGGGCCCCGGCACATAGAATGAGCTGTGAACCGATCCGGTGGTGATTTTTGACGGCTTGAGCTTTTTCGTCTTGCAGGAGTCGCGCATGCTCTTAACGTCATAGACCATCAGGTCGACCCGAGACACCTCCCCCGGCTTGATCTTCCTGCGCGAGGTATTGAGAATCAAATGGGTCCCGCCCCGCAGTTCCAGCACGGCGAATTTCTCGGTCTCGAAACATCCGGAGTCCGAGCACCTGCATGAACTCGCTGGCGTTCGGCACATCCTTCACATGCATCGATCCATGTCCGACGGCGACGGGCGGGCGTTTGTCTGTTTTCTTGGCCATGATATTTCTTATTTTACGGGGGGCGTGCAGCTTGAATTAATAAACAATACACTCGGCTCAACCGAAAATACAAAATTGAGACCGATTGGGGAGACGCGACAATGGCCTATGAAGACATTCTCTACGACGTGGAAAACGGTGTCGCGACGATCACGATTAACCGACCCGAGAAACTCAACGCCTTCCGGGGCCAGACCATCGAGGAAATGATCGATGCCCTGCAGATTGCTGGCTGGGACAAAGACATCGGCGTCGTGGTCATCACAGGGGCAGGAGCCCGGGCCTTCTCCTCGGGCGGCGACCAGTCCCTCGACAACAAATCGACCGAAGGTTACGGCAGCCGCCGCGGCACGATCGGCATCCCGATCGAGGAACTGCAGGGGCTCATGCGCGACATCCCCAAACCGGTGGTCGCCAAGGTCCGCGGCTATGCCATTGGCGGTGGCAATGTCATCGCGACCGTCTGCGATCTCACCATTGCCGGCGAAAGCGCGTTATTCGGCCAGGTCGGCCCCAGCATGGGATCCGTCGATCCCGGATATGGCACGACCTATCTCGCCCGCATCGTCGGCGAAAAGAAGGCGCGTGAGATCTGGTACATGTGCCGCCAGTACACCGCACGCGAAGCCCTCGATATGGGCCTGGCCAACGCGGTCGTCCTGGATAGCGAACTGGATGCGGAGGTCGCACGCTGGTGTGCCGATCTGATGGATCGAAGCCCGACAGCGTTGGCCATCGCAAAACGCTCGTTCAACATCGACACGGACCACATCAAGGGAATCGGGGCGATGGGCTTTGAAGCGCTGAAATTGTATTACGCCACGGAAGAATCGAAAGAAGGTGGCCGCGCGTTCCAGGAACGCCGGAAACCGGAATTCCGGAAACACCAAGTCTAGAACCTACGGTCGCGCAGGACGAAATTATGGACAAAAACGCAAAGATATATATCGCAGGCCATCGCGGGCTGGTCGGGCGTGCACTGATGCGCCAGCTCAATGCCCAGGGCTACGAGAATATTTTGACCAGCGCCCGCGACCAGGTCAACCTCACCGACCAGACTGCCGTGCGCGCCTTTTTCGCTGCCGAAAAACCTGAATACGTCTTTGACGCTGCTGCGGTTGTCGGTGGCATTCAGGCCAACGATCAGTATCCCGCCGATTTTATTGGCGGCAATCTGATGATCCAGACCAATCTGATCGACACCGCCTACCGGTCGGGAGCCAAAAAGCTCCTGTTCCTCGGGTCGACCTGCATTATGCCGCGCGACGCCCCGCAGCCGATGAAGGAAGAGTACATGCTCACGGGGCCGCTGGAGGAAACCAACCAGTGGTACGCCGTCGCCAAGATCGCCGGAATCAAAATGTGCCAGGCCTATCGTCGTCAATACGGTTTCGATGCGATCAGTGTGCAGCCGACCAACCTTTTCGGGATCGGTGACAATTTCGACTACGAGACCTCCCACATGCCTGCGGCTCTGATCCGCAAGATGCACGACGCCAAGACGAACGGGGACGAAGAAGCCGTCATCTGGGGCACGGGAACCCCGCGGCGGGAAATCATGTATGTCGACGACATGGCCAATGCCTGCATCTTCCTTATGCAGAACTACTCAGGCGAGGATTTCGTCAATATCGGCGCCGGCGACGATATCTCAATCAAGGACTTCGCGGAGATGATCGCCGAAGTTGTCGGCTTTGAGGGCCGGTTTACCTATGACACCTCCAAACCCGACGGGACGCCGCGCAAGCTGGTCGATGTCACCCGCCTCACCGGGCTGGGCTGGACGTCACAGATTTCCCTGCGCGAGGGCGTCGAGCGAACCTATGCGTGGTTCCTGGAGAACGAAGACAGTCTGCGCACCCTCACGGCCGAAAGCTTTGCTAACAAATCCGGCTAGGACGCGGCATCCGTAACACTGACCGGGCAGTACGATGCGCCCAGCACGGGTCCGGGGCGTTCATCCTGCACCAGAATTGCGCAGCCCTGTCCGGCCTCGAGTCCTAAATCAGCGACATCAAACGTCTTCGCCGACCCATCCCACTCGCCGATGTGACGAACCATCCGCACGATGTTTTGGCTGGTCAGGGTCTTGCCATGGTTCTCGCCTCGCACGACCTGGGTGGTCCGTTCACGAATGAAAGTCACCAGCCAGACATCTGCACCATCCTTGGCAACATCGGGCAACGAAACGCGAATGCCGCCGCCGTCGCGAGCTGCGACGTCGACCGCGATGCGTGTCTGCTCGCCCTTGCGGGCCTGCTTCACAAGATTGCTGACTTCCCGGCGCCGGGAGCCCACCGTCTCGGCCCGGCCGTCGATCACCATTTGTGGTGTGTAGGCACTGCCCGCATCCCGGATTGCGACATTGTAGGAGCGCTGGCGCTGAGTCATTTCCGGGGTGGAGAATTCATCAACCCAGCGACCATGGCGGACATAATTAATCCAGTTCCACTAATAAACGTGGTATTCAACCGCGATGATATCTTTCTCACCGGCCAGTTCGCCCAAATAGGCGTCAGCGGGGGGGTAAGATTAGCAACTCTGGGAGGTAAACAGCTCAATCACCGTGATCGGCTTGCCACCTGGCTCGGCATGCGCATGTAAACTAAAAAGGCCAACAAAGCCCATACTGGCAAAGGCGACTCGAAAAGCTTTCATGGACCGTCTCCGCTGCTATCCGAAAAGAACCACACGTGCACGTTAACAGTCTCATCGCGGCTTTATTCCCGATCTCACGGACGATTGAGAAATTTCTTTGGTTTTGTTCACGTTCCCGTGAACCAGCCCGTTTTTCGATGGAAATCCAGCAGCTTAATAAGGTCCATTGGTCTTGCAATGCAGCGGGATGTTGATCCAACCCGATATGGCGGGGAATAGGAAGATCAAAATGTTTTCGGTTCGCAAGACTCTTAGAATTGGCCTTTTTGCAGCAACGACGTTTGCTGTCGTCGCGGCCGTCAGTTCCTTTAGCAGCGATGAAGCATCAGCTGACGGGCATCACTACAAAGACCGCAACGCAGCGATGAAGTTGCTCGGCGGCAATATGAAAAAGCTCGGCGGCGCAGTCGCCGGCGGCAACAAAGCTGACGCGGCAGCCGCCGCAAAGGCCATCAGCGCAATCGCGGCTAAAATGCCCGCATTGTTCGAACATAAGGAAATCCCGACGGCCTCACGTGCCAAGCCGGGCATTTGGGACAACATGACTGACTTCAACGCCAAGGTCGCAGCTATGGGTGCTGCCGCTGACAAGGTTGCAGCTGGTGCCGCAGCAGGAACGCTGGGTAGCGATCCCAAGTCCGTTGTCGGTAGCATCGGCAAGACCTGTGGCTCCTGCCACAAGGTTTATCGAGGCCCTAAAGTCTAGATAACCGACCCACATTTCATTGTGAAATCGCCCGGCATTGCCGGGCGATTTTTCGTTAGGATGTCCCTATGCAAAACCTAATTCGAATCCTGCTCGCCGTCGTGGCCGTTTCCGCCGCGTCGAATGCCATGGCCCAGTCCGGAAATGCCGAACGCGGGAAATACGTGTTCGCGACTGCGGGGTGCGGAACCTGCCATACCGCCGAAAAGGGCGGCGCTTTCCTGGCCGGCGGGCGTGAACTTAAAACCAATTTCGGCTCCTTCTTCACCCCCAACATCACACCCGACAAAGAGACGGGCATTGGCGGGTGGAGCGACGAGGACTTCGCGCGCGCCGTGCAAAAAGGGGTCTCGCCAGACGGTGATCAGTACTACCCCACCTTCCCCTATACCTCTTATGTTCGGATGACGCAGACCGACATCCTTGACCTCAAGGCCTATCTCGACACAGTCCCCCCCGTCCGGAACGCGGTTCGCGACCACGATCTGCCCTTCCCGTTCAGCATCCGGCTGAGCATGATCGGCTGGAAATTACTGTTCTTTGACACGGACCCGTTCGAACCCGATCCCAGCAAATCAGTCACCTGGAATCGTGGCGCCTATCTCGTAAACGCCCCCGGCCATTGCGGCGAATGCCACACCCCGCGCAATCTTCTGGGCGTCGTGAATAACAACCTCGCACTTTCCGGCAACAAAAACGGCCCCGAAGGGGATTCGGTTCCTAATATCACGCCCGGCGAAGGCGGGATTGGGGACTGGGAGCATGACGACATCATCAGCGCCTTGGAAATAGGTCTGTTGCCCGACGAGGATTTTCTCGGCGGCGCCATGACCGACGTGATCGAAGACAACACCAGCAAGCTCACAGCCGAAGACCTGAACGCTATCGCAACCTATTTGACCTCGCTCGAGCCAATCGCTAGCAACGACTAATACGCGACCATTTCGCCGCCTGATTCCAACCCGTTCAGAGAGAAAAAGATGCCCGCTTACTGGCTTGCCCGTTCAAAGATCAATGATCCTGTCGCCTACAAGAAATACACCGACGAAGTTCCCGGTATCCTGAAAAAGCATGGCGGCCGGCCGTTCGCTCGCGGTGGTGATTTCAAGGTTTTAGAGGGGGACACCCCCTACGAGCGTTTCATCGTGGTCGAATTCGACTCCATGGCCGACGCCGAAACTTGCTTCAATTCACCTGAATATGTTGAGGCCGCTGCCCACCGTCGGGTCGCCGGCGTGGCCACCAATGAACTGGTGATTATCGAAGGTGGCGATGCCACCCCGCGCTAGACGCGCTCTGGAAACAGACCGGCGAGACCCTCAGGGCTCGCCGGACAGACGCCCCGCTCGGTGATGAGCCCAGTCACAAGCCGGGCCGGCGTCACGTCGAAGGCAAAATTTCTGGCGGCCGTCCCATCGGGAGTCAGCTGTACTGACACCATTTCTCCATCGGCGGCCTTACCCGAGATATGCGTGACTTCTTCCTGGTCGCGTTCCTCGATCGGTATTTCGCCCACCCCGTCAGAAATCGACCAGTCGATAGTCGGTGACGGCAGACCCACATAGAACGGCACATTATTGTCGTGAGCGGCCAGCGCCTTCAGATAGGTCCCGATCTTATTCGCCACGTCGCCCGACGCCACAGTTCGATCGGTCCCGGTGATGCATAAATCGACCATGCCGTGCTGCATTAAATGCCCCCCGGCATTATCAGCGATCACCGCATGAGAAACACCGTGCTGGCCAAGTTCCCAGGCGGTCAGCGCGGCACCCTGGTTGCGCGGGCGGGTTTCATCGGCCCAGACGTGAATCGGGATACCCAGATCATGCGCCTTGTAGATCGGTGCCAGCGCGGTGCCCCAATCTACAGTTGCGAGCCACCCCGCATTGCAATGGGTAAGAATATTGACCGGTCCATCCCCGGATGATGAATCATGAATGGCGCGGATCACTTCGAGCCCGTGATCGCCGATCGCGCTGTTGATCGCGACATCCTCGTCACAGACTTCTGCGGCGCGCGCATAAGCAAGCTCACCACGAATATCCTCGGGCTGCGGGCGCAACCGGTCACGCATGTCGTCCAGAGCCCAGCGCAAATTGACGGCGGTCGGGCGGGTCGCCTGCAGAACTTTGTGAGCATTTTCCAGGCCGCCATCGGATGAATCCTCACGCATGGCGAGCGCCATGCCGTAAGCCGCCGTGGCCCCGATGAGCGGCGCGCCGCGCACCAGCATTGCCCGGATCGCATGGGCCGCTTCGGACAGCGTGCACAAGGTAACGGTCTCAAATCGGTGCGGGAGCCGTGTCTGGTCAATAATTTCGACTGACCACGCATCCGCACCTAACCAGATCGTGCGCTGAGGTTGTCCATCCACATTCATGACGGTGCTCCCTTCCGGATGACAAAGGTCAAAATCCCCTCGAGATTTTCCGAACGGAGCAGCTCGTCCCCGCTGGCATCACAGAAATGGGCAAAATCGCCGACCGCACCAGGGTCCGTCGCGATCACCGTGAGCATCGCACCCGGCATCATAGTCTTGAGGGCCTTTTTCGCTTTCAACACGGGCAGCGGACATTTCAATCCGCTCGTATCCAATGTCGTTTCAGGAGCATTTGTAGGGGGAAGGGTCATCAATTTACGTTTCCAGCTTTGGAATTCATGAACAGTTTCAATTTATTCGTGAAAAATTATATTTGTATGGACTAATTCATGAACGTGAATACAGTAATTTGTATGGACATATCTGCCGAAGAAAAATTCGCTAAAGATGCAAGCACACTTCTGAAATCCATGGCGAATAAACGTCGCCTGATGATCTTGTGCTATTTGTCCGAAGGTGAAAAGTCGGTGGGCGAACTCGAACGCATGGTCGGCTTGAGTCAATCCGCCCTATCCCAGCATCTGGCACGTCTCCGGCGTGATTCTCTTGTCTCAACACGGCGGCAGGCACAAAACATTTTCTACTCGATCTCGAGTACCGAAGTTGAGGCCGTGATGGAGCTCCTGTACAAACTTTTCCTCGAAGAAAAGACTGCAGTCGCCTAGCCTGACCGAACAGCACAAGGACGAGCATGGAACCCATCGATCAAAATGGCGTGGAGGTTCTGATGTTAACGCCTCAGGAAGTCCAGCAACGCATCGACGCAGGCTCGGCCTATGTCGTTGATGTCCGCGAAGCGAACGAGCATGCCGAGGCCCGAATCGCCGGTGCCACCCTAAATCCGCTGTCGACGTTCGATGCGACCAAAATATCCCCCCCTGAAGGCACCGAACTCATTCTTCACTGCCGCAGTGCCCGACGCTGCGGCATCGCTGCCGAACACCTCAGTGCAACGGGATATGGCGGGAAAATCCACCGCATGGCTGGCGGTATGCTCGCCTGGGCAGAAGATGACTTACCAATGGAGACAGGCTCCGCAAATTGAGCGTATAACCAAGGTCAGAGCATTTGACCTCCGCTTTCGCTGCGCCGGAGCACCATGAGTATTTACCTCCCCATTGCCGAGATGTCGGTCGACGTCTTCCTGATCCTGCTTATGGGCGGGGGCGTGGGATTTCTATCTGGGCTATTTGGTGTCGGCGGCGGATTTCTCATGACCCCGCTGCTCATTTTTATCGGCATCTCCCCGGCCGTTGCTGTTGCAACCGAAGCCAACCAAATCGTCGCCGCTTCGGTCTCCGGTGTCCTGGCCCACACCCGCCGGCGCAACGTTGATTTCAAAATGGGCATCGTCCTCACCATAGGCGGCTTTGCCGGCTCCAGTGTTGGCGTCCTGATTTTTACCTTCCTGCGCGAAATCGGCCAGGTCGATCTGCTGGTTCAGCTCTGCTATGTGCTTTTTCTCGGCATTGTCGGCTCGTTGATGTTATTCGAAAGCGGGCGTGCCATCCTGCGTCGCCAGAAGGGAACCGCCTCGCGCGGCAAGCTTCACCAGCACACCTGGTTTCACGGGCTCCCCTTCAAAATGCGGTTCCGCCGCTCCCGGCTCTATATCAGCGCCCTGCTCCCCATCGGGATCGGATTCTTTGTAGGTATCCTCGCAGCCATCATGGGGGTTGGCGGCGGGTTTTTGATGGTCCCGGCAATGATCTATCTGCTCGGCATGCCCACATCGGTCGTGGTCGGAACCTCCCTGTTTCAGATCATCTTCGTCACCGCGAATGTGACCTTCCTGCAAGCGGTCAACAATCAGACCGTCGATGTGGTGCTCGCGCTGTTGCTGCTCACGGGGGCCGTGATTGGCGCCCAGCTGGGCACCAAGGCCAGCGGCAAGCTGCGGGGTGAGGAATTGCGCGGATTGCTAGCCCTCATGGTGCTCGGTGTGTGCGCAAAGATTGGCATCGAACTGGTCGCCAAGCCGGACGACATCTACTCGATCAATGAAATCGACGGGTTCGGACTTTGATCGCGAACCACCTCATATCCCGACTCTCGGCCTCCTGGATACGGCTGCCCCTATTTGCGCTCGCGGTCTTTGCCATCCTGCAGATTCCCGCTGACGCCGCGAAGGACAGTGCGCTGGCGATCGACCTCAGCGAAGAGTTGATTGGGATCAGTACCGGCTTTACCGGCGCGAACGTATTGCTGTTCGGTGCCACATCGGGCGAAGGCGATGTGATCGTGCTGATCCGTTCCCCCGACAGCCGGGTGGTGGTGCGCCGCAAGGCCCGGGTGGCCGGCATCTGGATCAATTCCGACGAGCTTACTTTCGACGATGCACCGGGCTTCTACCATGTCGCATCGTCAGCCCCGGTGGCCGATCTGCTGCCGCTCCGGTTGCTCGAAACCAACCAGGTCGGGGTCGAGAACATCATTTTCCGACCGCACGAGTTTCTGACTCCCGGCGAGGAACAGGCCTTTCGCGATGCGCTGGTGCGCAACAAACAGCGCAGCGGTCTCTACCCCGAAGCCAACGGCACTGTAGCGTTTCAGGGTACCAGTCTGTTCAGGACCAGGGTTGAATTACCCTCCAGTGTACCGACAGGCCAGTATTCCGTGACCGTTTTGCTGGTACGCAACCAGGACATCGTGGAACGCACGACAACCGAATTGTCGGTCCGAAAAGTCGGTATCGAAGCCAAGGTGACGGAGTTTGCTTTCGAGCATGCGCCGCTCTACGGCATTCTTGCTGTGTTTATTGCCCTGATTGCTGGCTGGTTTGCCGGCTTCGTGTTTCGTAAGGTTTAAGTACGATGTCTGATCAACACACACCCGATTCGACGCTGGGGCACACCGACAACACAAGAGGTCGCCCGGCGGTCTTCCTTGTGGTTGTAGACAACACGCCCGAGATGCGCGTCGCCCTGCGCTGGGCCAGCCTGCGGGCGCGTCGCACCGGCGGCCGCGTGGGCCTTGTCCGCGTGATCCGGCCGTCTGATTTTCAGTATTGGGCTGCCGTTGGCAATCTGATGAAGGAAGAAGCCCGCGACGAAGCTGAGCAACTGCTGCAGGAACACGCGGCCGAAGTGTTCCGGCTTTATGGCGACATGCCGGTTCTGTATCTCCGCGAAGGCGACATGAAATCTGCCGTGATCGATCTGATCGACGAAGACAATGACATTCGTATTCTCGTACTGGCAGCCTCTACCGGCCGCCGTGGCCCTGGGCCACTGATCACCTATTTGACCAAGAAAGCCATTGGGCTCTTGCGTATTCCCGTGACCATCGTTCCCGGTGGCCTGAGTAATGAGCAGATTGACCGCCTGGTTTGATGAGGATTTATGCCTGACGATATTCGGTCGGATGACCGCTATGAAAAAGTCGACACTTCGCCGGTCATTTCGGACGAGGTCAAAAAGACCACCTGTTATATGTGCGCCTGCCGCTGCGGCATCGACGTCCACCTCAAGGACGGCGCAATCCGCTATATCGAAGGCAACCGTGACCACCCGGTGAACAAGGGCGTGCTCTGCGCCAAGGGTTCGGCCGGAATCATGCAGCATTACTCGCCAGCCCGGCTTTCACAGCCACTGCGCCGCGTTGGCCCTCGTGGATCGGGTGAGTTCGAGCCGATCTCGTGGGAAGAAGCACTGTCGACTGCCACTGACTGGCTTTCGCATATTCGCAGTACCGACCCGCGTAAACTGGCCTTCTTCACCGGTCGCGATCAAAGCCAGTCCCTGACAGGATTCTGGGCAAGCCAGTTTGGCACCCCGAACCACGCCGCCCATGGCGGCTTTTGCTCGGTCAACATGGCCGCGGCGGGCATCTACACGATCGGCGGCTCGTTCTGGGAATTCGGTGAGCCGGATTGGGAAAACACGCGCTATTTTCTGATGTTCGGGGTTGCGGAAGATCACGACTCCAACCCCATCAAAATGGGCCTCGGCAAACTCAAAACCAAAGGTGATGCCAAGTTCGTATCGGTAAACCCGGTGCGGACAGGCTATTCCGCAATCGCCGATGAATGGGTCGGCATTCGCCCGGGCAGCGACGGGCTGTTCGTCATGGCGCTGATCCACGAATTGCTGCACCAAGGCAAGGTCGATCTCGAATTTCTGGTCCGCTACACCAATTCCCATTGGCTGGTACGCCGGGCCCCGGGCAGCGCCGAAGACGGCCTGTTTGTGCGGGACGACAATGATCTGCCTCTTTCCTATGACCGTACCAGCAACGAAATTGTCGATGCATCGCGAACCAATATCGATCCGGCGATGCGCGGCGTATTTGCACTTGAAGACGGTGGCGAAGCCGTTCCAGCCTTCCAGCTGCTGCTCGACCGCTATCTCGATGAACGCTACAGCCCCGATAATGTCGCATCCGAAACCGGCATTGCCGCCGAAGATATCCGTCGGATCGCCGGAGAGCTAGCCCACGCGGCCTTCGAACAGGAAATCTCGCTTGATATCCCCTGGACGGACTGGGCCGGTCGCAAGCACGACAAGATGATCGGTCGTCCGGTTTCCATGCACGCGATGCGCGGAATTTCAGCCCATTCCAACGGTTTCCAGACCTGCCGCGCAATCCATGTTTTGCAAATGCTGCTCGGCAGCATCGATTGCCCCGGAGGCTTCCGTTACAAGCCGCCCTTCCCGCGTCCTGCACCTCCCGGACCCAAGCCAGCGGGCAAACCGCACCAGGTGGCCCCCAACACGCCGATGGCAGGACCGCCGCTGGGCTTCTTGACCGCCCCCGAAGACCTGCTGGTCGACGACGCCGGCACCCCACTGCGTATCGACAAGGCGTTTTCGTGGGATGCGCCGCTTTCGGCCCATGGCATGATGCACACGGTCATCCGCAACGCCTGGGCGGGTGATCCCTACACCATCGATGTCCTGTTCATGTTCATGGCGAATATGAGTTGGAACTCGTCGATGAACACGACCGAAACCATCAAGATGCTCACGGACACAGATTCCGAGACCGGCGAGTATAAAATCCCGAAGATCATCTATTCCGATGCCTTCCAGTCCGAGATGGTCGCGTATGCGGATTTGATCCTCCCCGACACCACATATCTGGAACGTTGGGACTGTATCAGCCTGCTCGATCGGCCAATCAGCGACGCCGACGGCCCCGCCGATGCGATCCGCCAGCCCGTGGTCGCTCCCGACCGGGATGTGCGACCGTTCCAGGACATGCTGATCGAACTCGGGGTTCGCCTCAGCTTGCCCGCCTTCACCGATGACGACGGCAACGCCAAATTCCCAGGCGGCTATCCCGACTATCTGGCCAATCACGAACGCACCCCGGGCATCGGCCCGCTGGCCGGCTGGCGTGGCGAGAACGAGGATTCCCACGGCCGCGGCGCGGCCAATCCGAACCAGCTTGAGCGCTATATCGAGAACGGGGCCTTCTGGAAGGGCAAGTTCGAACCGAGCCAGCGCTACTACAAGCACGCAAACCGGGACTATCTGGAACACGCCACCGAAATGGGCTGGATCGGCACCCCCGACCAGATCGTATTGCAGCTCTACAGCGAACCCCTGCAACGCTTCAAACTCGCTGCTCAGGGCCATGGTGAGGTCGTCCCGCCGGCTCAATATCGTGATCGTATTAGCAAGACCTTCGACCCGCTGCCGATCTGGTACGCGCCCTTCGAAGACAGCCACAGCGATCCGGACGAATACCCCATCCATGCGCTCACCCAGCGCCCGATGGCGATGTATCATTCCTGGGGCTCACAGAACGCCTGGCTGCGGCAAATCCACGGCTGGAACAAGCTCTACATGAACAGCCAAACCGCCGTAGAATACGACCTGGTGGATGGTGACAAGGTCCGCGTCGAGAGCCCGTATGGATCTATCGGTGCGGTGATTGCCCTGATGGAAGGCTGCAACGTCGACACGGTCTGGACCTGGAACGCCATCGGCAAGCGTAAAGGGGCGTGGAACCTGGATAAGGACGCGCCGGAATCCAACAAGGGCTTCCTGCTCAACCATCTGATCACCGACTTGTTGCCGCCCAAAGACGGCTACCGTTTTGCCAATACCGATCCGATCACCGGTCAGGCTGCCTGGTTCGACCTGCGCGTGAAGATCACCAAAGATGACTCTATCGAGCTGGGGGACGGCCAGACGGACGCGACCCCGCGGGCACCCGGCGTTGAACCGGCCCCGACCCGCTCACGCTATGGTCGCCAGTTTCTGCCGAAGGGCAATTGGCGACGCACACGAGGGGGAGAAACCTCATGACCAGTCTTCCTCAACAAGCCAGTACGAAAAAACTCGGTCTGGTGATCGACCTGGATATTTGCGTCGGGTGCCATGCTTGCGCTGTAAACTGCAAGGAATGGAACACCGGGGGGCATTCTGCACCCCTGACCGATGAAGACCCTTACGGTGCCGACCCGCTCGGAGTCTGGTTCAACCGCATTCACACCTATGAAGCCGGCGAAGGGGCCAGCGGCCGAACCGTCCATTTCCCGCGCAGCTGCCTGCATTGTGAAGAGCCTGCCTGTGTGACCGTGTGCCCGACAGGCGCCAGCTACAAGCGGGAATCCGACGGCATCGTGCTGGTCAATGCGGATAGCTGCATCGGCTGCAAGCTATGCTCCTGGGCTTGTCCCTATGGCGCCCGGGAATACGACCAGTCCGACGGCGTGATGAAAAAATGCACGATGTGCATCGACCGAATCGAGAACCAGAACTTGCCCGAAGCAGAACGGGTCCCCGCCTGCGTGTCGACCTGCCCGGCCTCGGCCCGTCACTTTGGCGATCTGGGCGATCCAAACTCCGAGGTCAGCCAGATGGTTGATGCCCGGGGTGGCTATGATCTGATGCCGGAAATGGATATGAAACCGACCAATAAATATCTACCGCCACGTCCGCGTCCAACCTCGAACACCCCCACCGCCAATCCCTCCGCCGCGGTCGCAAGCGGCGGCACTGGTAGCCGGTTCCTCGACTGGGTCGATCAAACCCTGTCCCGTTAGTCCTTCAGAAGCCTCGATCCCATGCATCCAGCCTATTCCGTCATCTTCTTCACCACCGCCTCCGGCGCCGGCTACGGCGTGCTCATCTGGATGGCCTTGCTGGCTGCCACCGGTGCTGTCGCGCCGAGCCCGGCCGTCGGAATCACCGGATTCGTGATCGCACTGGGCCTGATCACGCTCGGCCTGCTGTCCTCGACCTTCCATCTGGGTCACCCCGAACGAGCCTTGCGCGCCCTGACCCAATGGCGATCTTCCTGGCTGTCGCGCGAGGGTATTGCTGCGATCCTTACCTACCCGCCCGCCCTTCTGTTTGGCCTTGGCTGGATCGTCTACACCACTCATAGCGGGATCTGGCTGCTGGCCGGCCTGGTCGCAGCCCTGTTGGCGCTTGTGACCATCGGGTGTACCGGCATGGTCTATGCCAGCCTGCGGACGATCCCGCGCTGGACGGATGCCACCGTCGTGCCGGTCTATCTGGCCTTTGCACTCGCCAGTGGTGGCGCATTGGCTTATGCGATCATAGCGTTACTTGCGCCCATCGCAAGCATTTGGGCCTGGGGCGTCGTTGTGACGATCGCGATCAGCTGGGGGCTCAAACTTCTCTACTGGAATCGGATCGATAACGCAGCACCTGTGGCAACAGCGGAATCCGCCACCGGACTGGGTTATATTGGCAAGGTCACGATGTTTGAAGCCCCCCACACGGGCGAGAACTACATCATGCGCGAGATGGGCTTTCAGATTGCCCGCAAACACGCCGCGCGGCTGCGCCGAATGGCTTTACTCGTGGGCGGCCTGCTACCGATCGTGGCGTTTGCCGGCGCCGGACTAACCACCGGACTGACCATGGTGGTGGCCGCGCTCCTGGGCGTTGTCGGCATGGGCATCGGTGTCCTGGTCGAGCGCTGGCTGTTCTTCGCCGAGGCTGAGCACGCTGCCATGCTCTATTACGGCGCGCAGGCCGTCTGAGGCCAACGATGGCCGAGATTATCAGCATCGGTGTTGCCTTTCTCGACAATGTCTTCGAAGCAGATTTTCCCGCTTCAGAAGACATTAAAACCTTCGCCAGAGGGCACAAGTAATTCGGCGTTGGCATGGCGGCTACGGCCGCCGTTGCCATCGTCCAACTCGGTGGCCGGGCGTGATGGAGAGCGTCAGGCAATTGTCTTTCTGGGGTGCGACCTGGACAACAACGCCGATTGGCTGCCCCTTGATCGAATTTCCGAGGTGAATGCCGTGCTGGTCGATCCAAGGTGGCCAGAAGCGGCCATGGCGACCCTCGAACGCGAACGCGCGCATCATATTCCAGCCATCCTCGATGCCGATGTGGGACCAGACCCGGTCCCCCGCGAGCTGGTTGAGCTCGCCACCCACGCCATATTTTCACACGCCGGCTTGACCCAGTTCACCGGTACATCAGGCATCCCGACAGCGCTCTACAAGGCCCGCGACAGCTCCGAAGCAGTGATCGTGTCACCGCAGGTGCCGCGGGCTTCTAATGGCTTTCGGAGAAAGATAAAGACGTAAACCAAATCCCCGGGCTGGACGTGGTGGCCGTGGACACTTTGGGTGCTGGTGATGTCTTTCACGGGGCTTTCGCGCTGGCCATCGGAGAAGGCAAGGATGTCGCCGAGGCCGGACGCTTCGCCAATGTCGCTGCCGGTTTGAAGTGCGCTCAAAGCAACGGACGCGACGCGATCCCGTCACGGGCAGAGGTTTGGAAAAAACTAGCGAACGAAACGGCTGCGTGATCTGACGATTCGCTCTAACCCGCCAGTTTCGGCATCTTGATCGGGCCTTCGATGGATTGGGTCACGAACTGACGAACATAGGGGTTATCCGTCTCGTCGAGTTCTCCAACATCGCCACTCCAGACCACCTGGCCCTCGTGCAGCATCATCACGCTGTCCGCGATGTTCCGGACAACGGCCAGATCGCTGACAATCGAAATCACGCTCGCACCGAGATCCCCGACACGTTCCTTGATCAGATCGCCAATGACATTGCTCATGATCGGATCGAGACCCGCGGTGGGTTCATCAAGCAGCAGAATATCCGGGTCCGTCGCAATCGCCCGGGCCAGGCCGACACGTTTTTGCATCCCGCCGGAAACTTCCGAGGGAAACAGATTCGCGGTTTCCGGGGGAAGACCAACCTGTCCCAAACGGACAATCGCCTTGTCCCGTGCTACAGCCGGGCTGATTTTGTCTTCGTTGATCAGGCGGAAGGAGATATTTTCCCAGATCGACATGCTGTCGAACAGGCCCTGACGCTGGAACAACACGCCAAAGCGCTTCATCCAGACCATCCGCTCATTCTCGGCCATGCCCACCGTCTCGGCACCATCAACTTCGATGCTGCCCGACGCCGGTATGACCAGACCAAGGATACATTTGAGAAGCAGGGACTTGCCGCTGCCCGAGCCACCGATCAACACCAGTGACTGGCGTGGCATCAACGTTAAATCCACCGCATCCAGCGCCCGGGCATTATCGAATGCCCGGGTCACGCCGGAAAGGTGAATTTTTTGCTGTTCCGCGCCGGTCATAGTGCCGAAACGGCTACTGCATTGTCGGCATGGTCAGGCTGTGGCCTTCGCGTACGCCGGATTTGGGCCAGCGTGAAGTGACTGCCTTCTGACGGGTGTAGAACCGCACACCTTCCATGCCATGCATGTGCATATCGCCGAAGAGCGAACGCTTCCAGCCGCCGAAGCTGTGATAGGCCACCGGCACCGGGATCGGCACGTTGATGCCAACCATGCCAATCTGGATCCGCTCGGCGAAGTCACGCGCGGCGTCACCATCCTTGGTGAAGATCGCGGTGCCGTTGCCGTATTCGTTGCGGTTCACCATATCGACGGCGGTTTCGTAGTCATCGGCACGGACCACAACCAGAACCGGCCCGAAGACCTCTTCCTTGTAGACCGCCATCTCCTCGGTGACGTGATCGAACAGTGAGCCGCCCATGAAGTAACCGTTCTCATAGCCCTGAAGTTTAAGCCCGCGCCCATCGACCAAGAGGGTGGCACCTTCGTCCACGCCCTTGTCGATCAGGTTCAGGATGCGCTCATGGGCCTGCTTGGTGATCACAGGGCCCATTTCGATATCGTCAGCATGACCGGGGCCGATCTTCAGCTCTTCGATCTTCGGCTTGAGCCGGGACACAAGCGCGTCTCCAGTCTCGTCGCCAACCGCTACGGCCACTGAAACGGCCATGCAACGCTGTCCGGCCGAGCCGTAACCAGCGCTGATCAGGGCGTCTGTCGCCTGATCCATATCCGCATCAGGCATCACCACCATGTGGTTCTTGGCCCCGCCCAGTGCCTGCACACGCTTGCCGTGCTCGGCAGCGGTTGAATAGATGTATGAGGCAACCGGCGTCGAGCCAACAAAGGACACCGCGTCGACCCCGTCATGGGTCAGGATCGCGTCGACGGCTTCCTTATCACCATTGACCAGATTGATAACTCCATCGGGCATGCCGGCTTCGTGGGCCAGCTCAACCAGGCGGATCGGACAAGAGGGAGCACGCTCGGACGGCTTCAGGATGAAGGTGTTGCCGCAGGCAATTGACAGCGGGAACATCCAGAGCGGGATCATCGCCGGGAAGTTGAACGGTGTAATTCCCGCACAAACGCCAACCGGCTGACGGATCGTATAGGCATCAACACCCGTGCCGACATCCTCGGTGAAATCACCACGCAGCAGATGCGGAATGCCACAAGCGAACTCGACGACTTCGCGACCGCGCAGGATATCACCCTTGGCGTCCTCAATCGTCTTGCCGTGTTCGGTGGTGATCATCTCGGCGAGTTCCTGCTCATTTGCCAGGATCAGCTCGTTGAAGCGGAACATGACCCGTGCGCGGCGCAGCGGCGGCATCGCCGACCATGCCGGCAAAGCTGCCTGGGCCGCAGCAACGGCTGCGTCCACGTCGGCATTGTTGGCCATATTTACTTCGGCAACTTGCTCGCCGATTGCAGGATTAAAAACCTGGCTAGTGCGACCGGATGTACCAGCCGTTGCAGCGCCGTTAATCCAATGATTCAGGGTCTTCATGCCGCTAAGTCTCCTCACAAGCGAAAGGCCACGACGATGGGTTCGCCGGGCATAATTTGGCCGCACTATACCCGTCTATGGGAGAAGGTTGGAAGGGCCGAAGCCATCAAAACAGCGCGGCTGACAAACAAAGTTTCCCGCCTGACCAAAGTTGGCAGCTACTTCGCTTCGACCTCGACCAGATTGCGCAACTGACCGCGGAAGAAGATCAGCGGGTCGCCGCCGTTGACTTCGTATTTCTCGACTTCGCCGACGATAATGACGTGATCGCCACCATCGTGGTGAACAACGTTTTTGCACTCGAAATGCGCGAGGCAACCCTCGAGCAGCGGGGCACCGCCAAGGCCTTCGCTATGCGCGACCGCACCGAACTTATCGGTGCCGGACTTGGCAAAGGCCATGCATTCCTCTCCCTGCTTGTCGCTGAGGATGTGAACGCAGAAATAGTCGGAATCTTCCAGGATCGGCAGGCTGGGCGAACCCTTATCGAGGCTCCAGAGCACCAGCGGTGGGTCAAGCGAGACCGAGTTGAAAGAATTCGCGGTGACCCCCACCAGATCGCCGTTGGCCCCCCTGGCGGTGATGATTGTGACGCCGGTTGCAAAATTCCCCAAAGCGTTACGGAATTCGCGTGTTTCGGACGATATTTCAGACATGCGCTTGACCTCATTTCCCCCAGCCCGTCGCTAACCAAGCGGGCTTTGCTGTTAAATGTGTTTAGCGTTCCCGAACGGTTCAATGCAACCGCTTCGGCGGATCAGTACTCGTGCACGGGCGGCAAACTTGGCATTCTGTCGGTCCACGAATCACCGGAGTTCAACGATGCCGCTCACCTCACCGCGCAATGATGTTGCGATTAATTATGAGATTCATGGCGACGGACCACCACTGATCCTGATCAGTGGCACCGGTCACGATCTCGAATTCTGGGCCGGTCAAGTACCGCATTTTTCGAAATCCTTCCGCACGATCGTGTTCGATAATCGCGGTGTCGGTAAATCCAGCGTCCCAGAACCGGGTTATAGCCTGGCCAACATGGCCGATGACGCGGCCCATGTTCTAGATGACGCCGGAATTGAGAAGGCCCATGTGATGGGGTTTTCGATGGGCGGCCACATCGCCCAGGAGCTTACGTTGAACCATGCAGAGCGGGTGCTCAGCCTCGGAATCCATCACAGCTGGACCCGAAACGGCGCCCGGCTGAAGAAGTTTCAGGAAACGAGGCGCTATCTGGCAGCTCACGACCAGCGGGTCGCCCTCGCCGAAATCAGCATGATGGCCCTCCACGCGAGCGCCTACTACGACACCCATGTGGCGGAGATGGACGCACATCGGGCGTTTCTCCTGAAGAACTCCCCGGTTAACGCTGGCTGGATCGGTCAGCTGGAGGCCTGCATTGTCGGCGACACCTATGATCGCCTGCCGTCGATAAAAGTCCCGACTCTCGTTACCTGTTCGGATCTAGACCTGATCGCTTCGCCGCATTTGTCCGATGAAATCCATACACAAATTGCGGGTTCCGAGCTGCGAATCCTGAAGGGCACCGGGCATGTGGCGTTAATGGAAGACCCGGATTTGTTCGCAGAAATCTGTCTGGAGTTCCTCAACCGGGTCCGCGACTAGACAGAAAGCAAAACCAGCCGTCATGTCCCCTTGAGGACCTGCGCTGCTGGCCTGATAATCAACACCAACCGGACGCCAAGCCCGGGTTCAAGGGAGAGACAGAATGCGCGGACTTATCATGGACCGGTCCCAGCTGATTTCAGACCTGCTGTGCCACGCGGAATTCAATTCCGGCGACCGTGAGATAGTGACCCAAACGGTCGAAGGGCCGATCCACCGCTACACCTATACGGACGCCCATCGCCGCTCCCGTCAACTGGCCAATGGCCTGCAATCCCTCGGCGTGGCCCTGGGGGACCGGATCGGGACCCTGGCGTGGAACACCCACCGCCATTTCGAAATCTACTATGCGGTCTCCGGCATCGGGGCGATCACCCATACGTTGAACCCGCGCCTGCATCCCTCCCAGATGACCTACATCATCAACCATGCCGAGGATTCCTGCATCTTCGTCGATCTGAACCTGGTGGATCTGATCGAGGCCATCGAAGGCGATCTGCCGAGCCTCAAGGGCGTGGTGGTCATGACCGACCGGGCCAACATGCCTGAGACATCTCTGGCCAACGCCATTTGCTATGAGGAGCTGATCGACAGCCAGTCCGACGCCCTCGAATGGCCCCGGTTCGACGAAAACACCGCGTCGTCACTTTGTTACACCTCCGGGACGACCGGAAACCCCAAAGGCGCGCTTTATACCCACCGCTCCACCATCATCCATGCCTATGCTTCCGCCCTGCCCGACGTGCTGCATATGGGTGAAAGCGAAGTCATTCTGCCCGTAGTGCCGATGTTTCACGTGAACGCCTGGGGCATCCCCTATGGCGCGACCATGGTCGGTGCCAAGCTGGTCTTCCCCGGCGCCAAACTCGACGGTGAAAGCATTCATGAATTGCTGCTTGCCGAAGGCGTGACCATGACAGCAGGAGTGCCAACCGTCTGGCTCAACCTGCTGAATTACTGGCGCGAAGCAAAAACCCGGGTCCCAAGCCTCAAACGGGTGATCATCGGCGGTTCGGCCTGTCCGGAATCCATGGTGCGTGCGTTTCAGGAAGAGTTCGATGCGGAAGTGCGCCACGCCTGGGGCATGACCGAAATGAGCCCGCTCGGCAGCGTCTCCATCCCCAAACCGCGGATGACCGACGAAGTGGATTCCATAAGTAAACAGATGAAGCAGGGCCGCCCGGTCTTTGGCGTCGAAATGCGGATCGTCAACGACGAAGGCGAGCAGCTTCCCCATGACGGGACGGTATTCGGCGAACTTCAGGTGCGCGGCCCCTGGATCACCAGCGGGTATTTCAAGGTCGAAAAGTCTGAAGCCCATGGTGCGGATGGCTGGTTCGCCACCGGTGACGTCGCGACCATCGACGAAGATGGATACATGGAGATCACCGACCGGGCCAAGGACGTGATCAAATCAGGTGGTGAATGGATCGGGACGATCGAAATCGAAAACCACGCCATGGGTCATCCTGATGTGGCCATGGCCGCCGTGATCGGCGTGCCCCACCCGAAATGGGACGAACGCCCCTTGCTCATTATCGTGCCCGTCGCCGGGAAAACCCCAACCCATGCCGAGTTGACCACCTATCTCAACGGCAAGATCGCCAAATGGTGGATGCCCAACGATACAGTACTGGCCGACGCGCTCCCTCTGGGCGCAACCGGCAAGGTGCTGAAATCCGAATTGCGCACACAATTCGGCGACCACAAGCTGCCCACGGCCTGACGCCGCTAATTACTGAGGAACAGAGCCATGACCGGTTCAGACACAATCGACGAACTGCTGCAGCTTCGCTTTGATGACGCGCCGCAAAATGTCGCCGGCGATGCAGACACCACGCATTTGCACTCGATCGCCAACCACCAATCCTGCCGGCTCTACACCGACCAGGCGGTTCCGCACGATCTGGTTCTACAGCTGAGCGCACTAGCGCTGAGTTCACCGACCAAAAGCGACCTGCAGCAGCGCGACATCATCATTGTCGATGACCCGGACAAGCGCACGACCATCAACGCGCTGTTCCCCGACAGCCCGTGGATAGCCGGTGCGCCGGTTTTCCTAATTTTCTGCGGTAACAACCGGCGGATGCGGCAAATACATGAACGCGCAGGGCACCCATTTGAGAACGACCACCTCGACGCGTTCTTCAATGCGGCTGTCGATGCGGGGATCGCCCTGTCGGCCTTTGCGCTGGCCGCCGACGCGGCGGGCATGGCCACCTGCCCGATCAGCACCATCCGGGATCATCTGGACGTCGTAAACGAGCTCCTCGACCTGCCGGACTGGGTCTTCCCGGTGGCCGGCATGACCCTGGGCTGGCCCGCACGCACCCCACGCATCAACTTGCGCCTGCCGCTCGCCACCACGGTGCACACCGACACCTATAACGAGGCCACCCAGCAAAGCGCCATCGAGGCCTACGATCTGCGCCGTGCGGAGCTACGCCCTTACGGGTCCCAGCGCGACCCGGAACGCTTCGGGACCCGTGACATCTACACCTGGTCCGAAGACAAGGCCCGGCAATACGCTGAGCCCCAGCGCACGGATTTCGGCGCCTATATCCGGGCAAAGGGCTTCAAACTGGACTGATCAGCCGGTGTACTCCCAAAAGTCAGCATCTATTGAAGGCACAATTGCTAACTAAGGCCTCATCCTGAGCCTGACGAAGGACGAGGCCGAAAATCCCATACTTCGACAAGCTCAGCATGAGGTTTCTCGAAATATTTAGACCGCGAACCTGAGTGTGCGCGACAGGCTTGACCGAACTTCCCCTACCAGACGCTCCAGCCCGCATCGACGATGATCGTCTCGCCGTGGATCATTCGGGAATCTTCCGTCGCGAGGAATACAGCTGTGCCGGTCATATCATCAGGGTCGATGAAATCGATCCCCGTCGGCGTCATGGTGCGCATCAGCTGCATGTATTCCTCATTGCCCGGTCCACGCAGATGAGCGTTGAGCGGGGTGGCCACATTCCCCGGGGCGATGGAGTTCACGTTGATTTTCTCTTTTCCCAGTTCGGCGGCCAGTGCACGGGTCATGTTGACCACGCCACCCTTTGACGCGCAGTAGCCCGGACAGTTCGGAAACGCGCCGGTGCCCGCAATCGAAGAGATATTCACAACCTTGCCGCCGCCGTTCTCGCGGAAATGCGGAACCAGCGTCTTCACCATGAAGAAATAGCCCTTCAGGTTGAGGTCGAGCTGCTCGTCCCAGATTTCCTCTGTCGTTTCCATCACGGGGACAGTCCGGAACACACCGGCATTGTTCACGAGAATATCGACCCGGCCGAATTCGGCGATAACGTCGGCGATAAGATTTTCGATGATTTCAACCTTAGAAACGTCCGACTTGAAGGTCTTCCCCTTCCCGCCAGCGTTCTCAATCTCCTTGATGATGCCGGCAGCACCTTCATCGTTGCTCTTGTAGACAGTGGCCACTGTGGCACCTTCAGACGCAAAGCGTTTCGCAATTGCTGCCCCAATACCGACAGATCCGCCTGTCACGATCGCTACCTTGCCTTCGAGCTTCATATCCCGTCTCCCTTTTTGATTTTGGTTCTAATTTCTCAATTCGGTAGTGCGCGTCTCGTCGACGGACATATCGTCGGCGATCGCCACCCCATAGGTTTCTTCTGCCCGCGCCCGGCTGACCAGCCCCTCGCGCACGTCCTTGGCGACCCGTTGGGGATCGCGTGTTCTGGGATCACCATAGCCGCCACCACCTTGGGCGATCGACACAAGTGCCTCACCATCCTCGATCCAGACAATCGAACACTGATCGAGGGTTTCCAGGTTCCGGTTCCGCGTTCGTTTGAACTGGTTTGAGCGCGCCGAAGCATGTCCGGACCGCGCGCCCTGGGGCACGTGGATATTGCCATCATGAACGAACCCTGCCTCCATCTGACAGCCGACCGGGCCGAACTCAACCTCGATACCCGGCGCCCCGCGATGACGCCCGGCGCCTTCGCTGTCCGGGATCAGGCGGCGCGTCTGCACATGGATCGGCGTGTAGACCTCATCGAGCTCAACGGAATCGATGAAACACATCCCGCCATTGCCCACATGTAGCATCGTCAGCCAGGCATCCTCATGAGGCGCCCCCGCACCCGCCGTATGCCCCAGGAAAAGCTGGTTCACATAGGGTTTGCCATTGCGCGGATCATTGCCCGAGACCACGGCCGTGGAGGGCGGACAGAAACACCCCACCTCACCCATGCCAAAACCTTCGCCAAGGTCGGCCATAGCGCGCTGGGTCGCCGAGGTGATGCGGTCCGCCAGATTGGTGGTCGAGGCCGAACAGCTGATCGGATGACGTGGAATGCCAACAACGCCCGCATCCTTGAGTTTCAGCCCAATGCGCCGCAGGGAGCCCGCATTTTTGGGCACCGTGTGGTCAATCGAGTTAAACACGCCGATATAGGCCGCCGTGCGGGTGCATGATTCCGAGACATTCAGCCCGCAATTCATCTGGTCGGCATTGTCGAGCAAATCGACTTCGATCCGCCCTGCTGCCGGGTCGACGGAGACCTTCGAGGTTACCTTGATCCCTTCCTCGGGAGTTCCGGGGATCGCGTCATGGGTCGATTGCGCGGAGGCCTCACCCTTCGGGATATCCCCGATGGCGTCAGCCATACGTTTTTCGGAATATTCAAACCACTGGCCGGTAAAGGCGTGCAGCGTCTCCCAGCCCACCTCCTTGCCCAGGGTCAGAATCTCCCGCTCGCCGATCAGGGCCGAGCCCAGCATCGCCAGAAAATCACCATGCCACTGCTCGGGTACCCGAATGCGCAGCTGGCACATCCGGACGATGTCCTCGACCGTCTCGTAATTATTCAGGACCTTAACGGCGGGAAAGATAAGCGCACCTTCTTCGTAAACATCGCGTGCCGTGCCGTGATAGGTCGTCGGGATCGAATTCCCGATATCGGCCTGATGGGCCTTTGCCAGCACCGTGAAATGATGCACGCCGTCATCATCGATCACCGGCATGATGATCGTGTGATCGGCGGGGTGCGAGCAGCCGTGATAGGGCGAGTTGTGCAGGAAGGCATCGCCCTTTTTCAGTTCCGGGTGAGACTCCTTCATCGACCGCGCCATGATATCCGGGCCCGAAAGCACATGGATCGGCAGGCTTTCAGCGACCGCGAGCAAATCGCAATCCGCGGTCAGGATGCAGCAGGAAAAGTCCTTGGCCCGATTGAGCACCCCTGATCGCCCGGTGCGGAGCAGGGTATTGCCCATTTTGGACGAAACCCCCTCAAATCGGTTGGCCAGAATGGCGAGCTGGGCGCCGTCGAGTTGTTTTGCCGTCATATCTTCAACTCCCCTATGGCCGCATCAAAAGGCTGCCGGACGCCGTGCGTTCGAACGTGGTCGCCCCATCGGCAATGACCGTCGTAAAGGGTGATTCGATGATCGCCGGGCCGGCAAATTGCTGACCCGCCGGCATGGTTTCGAAATCATGCAGGATCGCTTCGACGGCCCCGTCACCCGCGAAGTAGACCTCCCGGGTTCCGGACACATCATGCCCTTTACCGGCGGCCAGGCGGCCAGGGGCCCCTTCGCGCAGTCCGCAACGTGCGGTCGCGGTCCAGCCCACATACTCGATCGCTGAACCAGGATCGCGAATGGCAAAAATGCGTTCATGCATGGCGTGGAATGCTTCATCGAGTGCAGCCAGCTGATCGTCATTGTCGAACTGATCCATAGTTAGCGGCACTTCAATCTCCCAGACCTGAGAGGCGTAGCGCGCCTCCACCGCGAACTCGATATTCGAGGATTGGGCAGTGGACCCCGGACCATCGATGAACGCCTGTGCTTCGGCGCGAAGCCCTCCGAGCGTGCGGTTCACGCCGTCCCGGTCGAAAGCATCCGAAGTCGTGAAGAAGGTCGCCCTGTATTCATTTGAGAGGTCAGACATCAACGCACCTGCCGCGCTCAACCCCGCACCGGTTTCAGGAATAAGCAGCGTCGGGCAACCCAGTCGCCGGGCGATATAGATCGAATTGAGGCCAGCTGCCCCCCCGCCGCCAATCAGCACCGCTTCGGCGGGATCGATCCCCTGATCGACCGTAATATCGGAAATCGCCTGAACCATGTTTTCCGTTGCGACACTGAGGATCGAGGCCGCAGCCTCTTCGACAGATAACCCAAGCGGCTTGGCGACATATTCCTCCACCGCCAGACGCGCACCATCCGCATTCAATGCCATGGTGCCGCCAAGAAAGTAATCCGGATCGAGATAGCCCAGCGTGACGCAGGCATCGGTTACGGTCGGCTCAACTCCACCCGCGCCGTAACAGACAGGTCCGGGCACCGCGCCCGCACTTTGCGGGCCCACATGCAGCAATCCCCCGGCATCGACCCAGGCAATCGAGCCGCCACCGGCACCCACGCTCTTGATATCGATCGAGGGAAATCCGGTCATGTGCCCGCGAAAGGGCTGGCCGATCCAGGTTTCCTTGGTCAAGGGGATACGTCCGTCCCGCACCAGGCTGACATCATAAGTCGTCCCGCCGGTATCCGCGATGATCACATTGGAGGACGCAGAATCAATCTCCGCATAGTTGCGACCCGCGATCGGTGCCATTGAGGGCCCTGAATTAATCGCGTGGATCGGCCTCTGTGCCAGATCGGTGGCATCAAGCATCCCGCCCTGAGAGGTTAGGACCAGCGTGCGGCCATCAAACCCGGCCGCCGTCAAACGTTCTGTCAGCCCACCGAGATACTTGCCCATCAATGGTTTGAGAGAAGCATCAATCGCTGTGGCCGACGCGCGCCGATACTCGCGCAGAGCCGGGTTGATCTGATGGGAAAGCGTATAGGGCGTGCCGGGAAGATGTTCGTCGAGCAGCTCCCCCACCCGCAATTCATGCATCGGGTTAGAGATCGACCACAAGAAACACACGGCCACGGCCTCAACTTCAGCGGCCTTGAGTTTCGCGATGATTTCAATCGTCACAGCTTCATCGAGCGGCGTGTGGGCTGCACCCGCGCTGTTGATTCGCTCGGGCACCTCAAAAGTAAGCGCGCGCGGTATGTAGGGCTCGGGATAAGGCGCGACGAAGTTAAACGGCTCGATCCGCCCGCCTTCGCGCAACACCAGAATGTCCGGGTGACCCGCTGTCGTCAGGAAAGCCGTACGCGCGGTATTGCCGGTGATGATCGCGTTGATCGCGTGAGTCGTGCCGTGAATCAGCATCTCCCCCCGTCCCAGCAGGTCGGACAGTGCTTCTCCGCGATCCTCCGCCGCCAATGATAACGCATCGAGCACCCCTTTTACGGGGTCCGAAGGCGTTGTCGACGCCTTGTACATGGTCAGGGCGCCATCATCGTCCTCGACAATCAGATCGGTGAACGTGCCTCCGGTATCACAAGCAAAACGCATCAAAACTTTCCTCTCGATTCCCAGTCGAATACAAGCACGCCGGGCGCAGGGTTCAAGAAGAATCTGGGGTTGACGCGCATCTAAGTGCGATATGCGATCGGGCTGGATGATTCGATGCCGAAACATTCGCCCTGGGTGTACTTGATCTGCGCGCCTCGTTCATTGATCGTGACAGCTCACAACGCAACGCTCGTCTTAGTTTGGGGAGATAAATGCCGCTACACCCGCAGGCACAGTGCGTGCTCGATCTGTTGAACGCCGCCCCGACACCGCTCAAGGAATTGCCGCCTGCCGAAGCACGCGCGGCCTATGACGCCTTCATCGGACCTCGAAACTTCGACCCGGCACCGGTTGGAAAAGTTGAAGACCGGATGATCACTGGCCCCGGCGGCGATTTTCGCATCCGCATCTACACGCCTGAGAGCAACGAGACGGCCCTGCCGGTTTTCTTGTTCATCCATGGCGGCGGGTTCGTTATCGGCAGTATTGAGAGCCGCGAGCCCCAATGTCGCCTGATCTGCCGTGACGTTGGCTGCATCGTGGTCTCCGTCGACTACCGGTTGGCTCCCGAGCACACCTACCCGGCCGCCCCGGACGATTGCTGGGCGGCTCTGAATTGGGTCGCAGGCAACGCCGACGCGCTTGGTGGTGACCCGCAGCGGATCGCCGTTGGCGGTGAAAGCGCCGGTGGGAACCTCGCAGCCGGTCTGGCGCTGCGGGCCCGCGCTAAAGGCGGTCCGATGCTCACCGCGCAAATTCTGGTCTACCCGCTCACGGACATGTATTTCGAGCAGGATTTGCCGTCCTATCAGTTCCTGGACGAGGATTACTTCCTGACCCGTGAGCAAATGAACTGGTACTACGGTTGCTACGCGCCGGGGGTTACTCAGACTAACGACATCATGCTGTCTCCGAGCAAGGCCGCCGATCTCTCGAACCTTCCCCCAACCCAGATCATCACCGCCGAGTTTGATCCGCTTCGTGACGATGGCAAGCGCTACGGCGAGCGGCTGACCGAAGCCGGGGTACCTGTCGAGTACACCTGTATGGCGGGCATGATCCACGGCTACTGGCACTATGGAAAACTGATTGATGCCGCGACGAACGCGCTCGCGCTCAACATCGATGCACTAAAACGCGCTTTTGCCGCGAAAACATGAGGGAGATCAGTATGAACCCGGACGCCATCAATCAGGCCGCCACCATCATCGCGGAAAACCGCCTGAACGGCACAAAGCTGGATTATCTCGACGAAGCGATCCGGCCCGCGGATTTGCATGACGCCTATGCCGTGCAGGAGCGCCACAACGAAATCCTAGCCGAACGCGGCCTGGGGAAACTCGTGGGTTACAAGGTCGGCTGCACCACGCCGGTGATGCAGGAATACATGAACATCCACGAGCCGTCATTCGGCGAAGTATTCGACAGCACGGTACACCAAAGTCATGCCGAGTTGCATCATGCCGACTTCGTCAATCCGGGCGTGGAGACCGAAATAGCGGTGATGCTTGCCGCCGATATTCCAAAATCCGGCGCGCCTTATACGCGAGAGAGCGTGCGTGACGCGGTCGGCGCGGTGATGATCTCCATCGAGCTCGTCGATGCCCGCTATCGTGACTATCGGGACCTCGATACCCCGACCATGGCCGCGGATAACTTCTTCAACGCCGCTGTGGTTCTGGGCGACCCGTTGACCGATTGGCACGGTTTCGACCTTGTGAACGCGGAAGCCACGGTCAATCTGAACAATGCGCCGCTGGGCAAGGGCCTCGGCTCCCTGATCATGGGGCACCCCCTTGAAGCGCTGTCCTGGCTCGCCAACCGTTTGGCCGAGCGGGACCGTTTCTTGAGAGCCGGTGAGTTCGTCACCCTGGGGTCGGTCATTCCCACCCACTGGGTCTCAAAAGGTGATCGAATCGACCATACTATTCCCGGCCTCGGATCGATCTCGATTACACTGTCCTGAAATCAAAATCGCAGACACCTGCAGAGGATACGTTATGAAAAGCTATCAACTCGTCGCCGCCAACGCCCCCCTTGAACTCGTCGAGACCGAAACCCCGGAACCCCAGGGTACCGAAGTGCTGGTGAAGGTGACTGCCTGCGGCGTCTGCCATTCGGATCTGCATTTCTGGCACGGCTTCTACGATCTGGGCGACGGCACCAAGATGACTCTCGCAGACCGCAAAATCTCTTTGCCCTTCACCATGGGCCACGAGCCGGTGGGTGAGGTCGTGTCCTTCGGACCGGATGTTGATACCGACGTAAAAATCGGTGAAACCCGCATGGTTTTCCCGTGGACAGGCTGTGGCGACTGCGCGCGATGCGATGAAGGTAACGAGCAGGATTGCGCCGATGTCGCACCGCTGGGGGTGCGTCGCCCCGGTGGCTATGCCGACCATATTATGGTCCCCCATCCGCGCTACCTTGTAGATATCGAGGGCGTCGATCCGCATTACGCCTGCACGCTGGCCTGCGCCGGTGTCACAGCCTTCAGCGCTCTCAAGAAAGCCAAGGCTCTCGCGGCAGACGACAAGCTGGTGATCATTGGTGCCGGTGGAGTTGGGCTGACGGGGGTCGGTATTGCTGCTAATTACATCATGAACGAAAAAATCGTCGTCGATCTGGACGAAGAGAAACTTGCGGCCGCCCGCGAAGCCGGAGCGGATCACACCATCAACCCCAAACGGGAAGATGCTGTTGCGAGGGTCGCCGAGCTGACCATTGCCGGAGCCGGGGCCGTGGTGGATTTCGTCGGCTCGACCGAGACCGTGACATTCGGCCTGGAAATCCTGCGACGTGGCGGGTCCTATGTCCTCGTTGGCCTCTATGGCGGTCGGATCGATATTCCCACCCTCGCGCTGCCCACAAGGGATATCGCGTTGCGCGGATCCTATGTTGGAAATCTGGGAGAGATGCACGAGCTGATGGCGCTGGTGAAAGCCGGTAAAGTCGATCCCATCCCAGTGGCTTCACGGCCCATGTCCCGGGTCACCGAAACACTTCAGGATCTTGAGGACGGCCGCATCATCGGCCGTATTGTGGTGGTACCCGACGGCGTCTAGGACCAGCGTCCAATTTTCCGCACAGGCATGCCGTTTGGATGCCTGGTCATCCGCATGACATCGTGCATCAGCCCCGGCACCCGCCCAGCGGCCTCTTCGAGCTCCCAGATCGGGTACTCCCCCGCTTCCGCACGGGCGCCCTGCTGAATCGCGATCAAAATCCAGCGTATATGGGCAAACACCTCCCAGAAATGCACCCGTGCCAGATCAGGGGCCGCCCCTCCGCCGGCAACATACGCGCTGTAAAAGTCCTCACGCCCCCCGAGCCCGCCGGCTTCGCGAGACAGGTTCTCCCCGCGCCAGCACTGGGCACAGAACCAGCCGATATCTTCGTGCAGGTCACCCGCTCCGGCGAATTCCCAATCGAGCAGGGCAGAGAGCTGATGATTATCGATCAGAAAGTTCCCGGTCCTGAAATCGCGATGTACCAGCGTCGCCGGGCCTGGCTCCGGAGCGTTCACCCGCAACCAGTCGAGACTGTTCTCTAGACCTGGCAGCGTATCATTCAGGTCACTCGCCCATTGCTGCAGCGTCTGAACCCGATCGATAGGCATTTCCGGCGCAATCCCGCGCGGAACCCCTGAACCGTGGACGGTCGCCAATGTCCTCGCTAGAATATCAAGGAGCACCGTGTTATCCGACCGTGCGAACAGCTCCGATCTTTCGGCATTCCCGGGCAAGAATTCCGACACGATGAATTCGCGGTCCATCACAGAACCGGTTGGCTCCAGCCATAGCGGTCTGGCCACAGGGACCCCCGCCCGGTGGACATGCTGCAAAACAACGAACTCAACGACTTTGGCAGAGCTTTCAAAAAGCGGGATATCCGGCCCCGCCCGCAAGACAAACGACTGCGCCAACCCGTTGACCTCAAGATCGAGCCGCCAGTTGCGCTGCACGGCACCACCGGGCAAAAGCTCGGCCGCGACCAGCGTCAAATCACGGGTATCACTGTTCTGTATCCGCAACCATTCGGTCAGCGGCTCAAAATATGGCGCAAGGCTGGGTTCTTCCCGGCGGGCATGGCCATCGCGCATCAGCGGTCAATCCCAGCCCCAGAAATCCATACCGTCGGACAACAGATGCTTTGCCACCACCATCTTGTGCACTTCCGAGGCGCCATCCACCAGCTTGGCCTGCGGGGCGTAGCGGTACATCCACTCGAGGGGTAAATCCTTGGAATACCCGCGCGCGCCGTTGAGCTGGATCGCGGTCGCAATCGTCTTATGCAGTATCTCGGACACCCAGATCTTGGCCATCGAGACCTCTTTCTGTGCCCGGTCGCCGCTGTCAATTTTCGTGGCCGCCTTCATGGTCAGCAGACGTCCGATCTCGATATCCATCGCCGCATCGCCGATCATCCACTGGACGCCTTCGTGGTCCGCCAGGACCGACCCAAAATTCTCGCGGGTTTTCACGTAATCGAGGCAGATCTCAAGCGCACGCTTCGACATCCCCAGCCAGCGCATGCAATGAGTGAGCCGTGCGAC
Source organism: uncultured Alphaproteobacteria bacterium (assembly GCA_964276015.1). Classification (GTDB taxonomy): domain Bacteria; phylum Pseudomonadota; class Alphaproteobacteria; order UBA6615; family UBA6615; genus JABJAG01. Next base: position 36,532 of record CAXYDO010000007.1, read on the forward strand.
GCCAAGGCGGATTTGCACGGCCTTCATACCCTCACCAACCTCCATCAGGCGGTTCGAATCATCGATTTCGAGACCGTCGAACTCGATCTCGCAATGGCCGCCATGTTCTTCGGGGCCCATGATCGGAATCCGGCGGATAATTCGCCAGCCCGGCTGATCCTTGTGGAACAGGAAGGTTGTCAGACTGCGGCGCTTATCCTCGGAGGTCCTTGCCAGAAGGATGAAATGCTCGGCGCCCTCTGCTCCGGTGATGAACCATTTCCGACCATTGATAACCCATTTGTCATTGCCCTGGGGTTCGGCCCGGGTGAGCATCATGGTTGGGTCTGAACCCGATCCGGGGGCCGGTTCGGTCATCACGATGGAAGAACGGATTTTGCCATCGATGATCGGCTGCAGCCACTGATCCTTCTGATCCTCACGACCGACCCGATCGAGCAGGATCATATTGCCGTCATCCGGGGCCGAACAGTTGAAAGCCAACGGTCCGAAACGCGACTGCGCGGCTTCTTCGTAGAACACCGCCATGCCGACAGTATTGAGGCCTAATCCCCCGCGATCCACCGGCATCTGGGGTGCCCAGAGGCCAACGCTTCGGGCTTTTTCCCGCAGAGTCTCCAGCACGGTTTCATCGATCATCTCGTGCTCGTCGAGATTTACCGGATCGGCATCCACCGGCATGATCTCGTCTGTAACAAAGGCTTTTACCCGCAGGCGTAGGTCTTCAAGTTCGGCAGAAAGTGAAAAATCCACGTTCAGGTCTCCCGGTTGTTCAGGCTAAAGGGTCGAAAGGGTCAGGCCGCCATCAACGGCGATCACTGAGCCCGTGATATAGGCGCCAGCGGGACCCGCCAGCAAAAGCAGGGCGCCATCGAGATCAGCAGGATCTCCGAAGCGGCCCAGCGTAGTTCGTTTCTGAATCCGCTGACCGGACTCGCTCTCAAGAAACCGGGAATTGAGTTCGGTCTTGATGTATCCCGGTCCGATGGCATTCACCAGGATGCCGTAACGACCGAGTTCGAGCGCGAGGGTCTCAGTCAGAGAGATCATGCCCGCTTTGGAAACCGCGTAGGACTGCACCCGCTTGGCCACCGTCCGCCAGCCAAGCACCGAAGCGATGTTGATAATCCGGCCACCCTGGCCATGAGCCACCATCTGCTGTCCGACCGCCCGCGCCATCAGCCAGGCGCCCTTCAGATTGGTGTCCATCACGCTGTCCCATTCGTCTTCATCCATCTCCAACGAAAGAGCGCGCGGCGGGATGCCGGCGTTGTTGACGAGAATCGAGACCGGACCAGCCTCGCTTTCCGCAAACGCGACTGCAGCTGCAACGGAATCCGCATCCGTGACATCCAGATCAACCGCCACCGCTGTGCCGCCGCTGGCGTTGATCGCCGCAGACAAATCCGCCAGCCGGTCAGCCCGGCGGGCCCCAACGACCACCTTCGCCCCGGCGTCAGCAAGGGTTTGTGCGAAATGCGCGCCCAGCCCGCTTGAGGCGCCCGTGACAAAGGCCACCTGCCCTTTGAGATCAAACGATGTCATTCTTTTCCCCTAATTCACATGGCTCCGGGTGATTGCCGATGCCCATCGCGGCCACTAAACTGCCGCTCATTCCTCAAACACGGAACCAAATCCCATGGAAACCACAATACTCGACAAGCAAGGTGCCGTCGCCACCCTGACGCTTAATCGTCCGGACGTGCTGAACGCACTCGACAGGCAGATGGCCCTGGACCTCGACGAGGCTGTGACGGACCTCACCAATGACGACAGCATTCGCGCAGTCATCATAAGGGGGGCCGGACGCGGATTCATGGCGGGCGGTGATGTTGCCACCATGCACCACAACATTGATACGATCGATGAGGTAATCAGGGACCTGATTGGCATCTTCCACAAGAGCGTCGAGGGCATCGCGGCCATGCCAAAACCGGTCATCGCGGCCGTTCACGGACCGGTTGCCGGTGCCGGGGTCAGCATGTCCCTGAATGCCGATTATACGATTGCCGCAGACGATGCGAAGTTCACGATGGCCTACATCTGGCTGGGCACAAATCCTGATGGCGGATCGACATACCTTCTGCCGCGTCTGGTCGGGCGCCGTAAAGCGCTGGAACTCGCCATGCTGAGTGAAACCCTGGATGCAGAGAAGGCATTGGGTATGGGAATCGTAAATCGCGTGGTTCCCGCCGCTGACCTCGAGGCCGAGGCGATGAAGCTCGCCACCCGTCTCGCGGCAGGACCGACCAAGGCATTTGCCCAGACTAAGGCCCTCATCAATCAAAGCTTTGAAGCCGCAAGCTTCTCCGACCAGCTCGCCGCCGAACGGGATGCGTTCCTGAGCTCCGCGGGTACTGCGGACTTCAAAGAGGGCGTTGCGGCCTTTGTTGAGAAGCGCAAACCGGACTTCAAGGGTTCCTAAGGCATCCCGATGTCGAGTTTAACCGTCGCAGACGGACAGAAAATCATCGATACGGTCATGGTGCCGTGGCTCGATGATCTGGGAATGATTGTCGAGGAAGTTTCCGAGACAGGCGCAGTGCTTCGCCTACCCTGGGATGTGTGCATTGCCCGGGATGGCGGTCTGATCACCGGGCAGGCTCTGATGTCTTTCGCTGATGCGGCCATGGTCGTGGTGATCTCGGCGGCGATCGGCGGATTCCAGAAGATGGCGACCATCGACATGACCACCAGCTTCCTGGCCCCCGCCTACAATACGGACGTGATCGCCCGGGGCACGGTCATCAAACGCGGCAAGCGGATGGTCTTTGGCCGCATCGATGTGGAAACCGCAGATACCGGTGAACCGGTGGCCCTAATTCAGACCACCTGGACGCTTTTGGGTGCGGCCTAGCTGATCCGCATCAGTTCAGCGGCTGTCCCGCCAAGGATCTTCTTCCGCTCACCTGCGCTCAGCTTGGTGGCGCTCTCAACAAACGTAACCGGCTTGAACTCCTGCATATCGAAGGGGTAATCGGTCCCCATCATCACCCGGTCCACACCCACGATATCCACGAGATATTCGAGCTGGTCGGGCCGGAACACGACCGTGTCGTAATAGAGATCACGGAGATACTCGCTCGGCGGCTTCTCGATGGTCGCACGCAGCTCGGGGCGATATTCCCAGCTGTGGTCCATCCGGCCAGCATAATAGGGGAAATACCCGCCCCCATGGGCGACACAGATTTTGATGCCCGGGTGTCGGTCGAGCACCCCACCAAAGATTAGATGGGAAATCGCAATTTGCTCTTCCAATGGCTGGCCGACGCAATTGTGTAGGAAGAACGGGCGAAGCCGCGCGCCATCGGTGAATCCGAATGGATGCAGGAACAGCGGCACATCCAGCGCCACCGCCTCGGCATAAATCGGATCGAACCGCCGGTCAGAGAGCTCCACGCCATCGATGTTCGATGAGATGATAAAGGCCCGGATATCCAGTTCCTTGACCGCGCGGCGCATCTCCACGACCGAAGCTGCAGCGTCCTGCATGGGCAAAGCCCCCATCGCCACGAAGCGGTCCGGATCACCCTTGACCAGGTTCGAAACATCGTCGTTCTGGACCCGCGCCAGCTCATTGCCCAGCTCCGGGTCGGTCCAATAGTAAAACTGGATCGGCACCGGGCTGACGATCTGCATATCCACCCGGGTCTTGTCCATATCCGCCGCGCGAGGCTCAAGGCTGATCATCTTGGGCACCAGGCTGGGGATCGCCTCATTGTCGACCGCCATGGAGGACGGATGGGCGAAGAACATGTAGGGGTCCCGGTCAGGGGTCAGGATCTCATTCGGCTCATAGTGCTTGTCCATCAGCGCTTTTGCCGATGGTGAAAAGACATGGGCGTGCATGTCGATCGCGATAGTTCCGTTTGAAGCCATGATTTCCCCCTGTGTGTGCGTTACCGCAATTGATCAAATCTTATCCTGCTATCGGGCCATACGACCATGAAAAAGGGCGGTGGATTACGCCACCGCCCTATCTCTAATGGATTTTTATGGTCCCGATCGTCAATTCAACGAACGCTTGAGATCGACCAGAAACAGCGGAATTTCAGGGAAAATCATGACGAGGATCAGCACCACGAGCATGGTCAGCGCGAAGGGCGCAGCTCCAATGAAGATGTCTGCCAGTGAGATATCTTTTTGCACCAACGTCGACTTGATCACGTAGACCGCAAGACCCAGCGGCGGTGTGAGTAAACCAATCTCGGTCGCAATCACCGTGACAACACCGAACCAGACAAGGTCGAACTCGAACGGTTTCAGCACCACCAGGAAGAGCGGCACCGTGATCAACATGATCGAAACAGAATCGATGATCGTACCCAGGATAATCAGGACGACGACATACATGATCATCAGTTGAACAAAGCTGGCATTCATATCGCCAATGGCTTTGCCGAGTTCCGTCGGCAGGCCAGAAATCCCAAGCATCCGGCTGTACATACTCGCCGCGATAATCAGGAAGAGCAGCGTTGCCGTAATGTGTCCGGTTTCAACCAGCACATCCCAGAGCTTTCGCACCGTGAGTTGTCTACGCATCAGGGCGAACAGGAAGGCCACAAAGGCACCTGCCGCACCCGCTTCGGTCGGCGTGTACAATCCCATGTAGATGCCACCCAGCACCACAAAGATCAGAATCCCGATAGGAGCAAGCTTGGCCCAGAACTCCTTGGCCGGCATTTTCTCTCGTTCCCGTTGGGTATCAAGCGCACCTGGTTCGGCGACCATATTGGGGAAGCCATAGGCCATGATGGCAATCAACACACAGAAAGAGAAAGTGAGCAGAATGCCCGGCCCGATCCCGGCGATGAACAGATCACCAACCGATTCCTCGGCGATCAGCGCAAAGATAATAAGCAGGATCGAAGGCGGGATCAGCATACCGAGAACCGAAGACCCAGCCACGGTGCCCACCGCAAAGCGGCCCTTGTAGCCATGGCGCAGCATTTCCGGGACGGAAATCCGTGTGAACACGGTCGCCGAGGCGATCGACACTCCGGTAATGGCCGCAAAAATCGCGTTCGCGATAACCGTTGCCATCCCCAGACCACCGCGCACCTTGCGCAGCATACTCGAAGCGATGTCGTAAGTGTCGCGCCCCATTCCGGCAACACTAACAAGCAGCCCCATCAGGACGAAGAGAGGAATGACCCCGAACAGGAAATCACCGACAGTTTTTGCCGATGATATCCAGAGTAAGGCCACAGCAATTTTGATATTGCCCTTGATGACCCAAACGCCAACAAACGAGATCAACGCCAGCACCACGGGAACATGCATGCCGATATAGATCAGCAGCAACATCGCGACGATGGAAATAAGTCCAATTTCAAAGCCGGTCATTTCGTTGACTCCTCGGCGGCAGCCACTTGGACATCAACGGCTTCTTCATGCTCAAGAGGCGGTTTGCCCATCATGCCCCTAATATTATCAACTACCGCGAGGGCAAACTGGATGCCCAACATGGTGCAACCGATCACCAACACAAGGCGCTGTGGCCATTCAGGGAACGTAAAGACACCGACATTTCCGATGAAATGGCCGCCGCTATAGGCTTGCAGCCATTTCGGCCAGCCCCCATACACGATCGCCACCATCAGACCGACACCGGCGAGATGAAAGAGTATCCCCATGATGTTCCCGATCGGCGGCCACTTCCGAAGAATGGCGCCGTAAAGGGCATCAGAGCGGGTAATACGACCGACTTTCAGCGTATGTGCCAGCTGCAGATAAAGGATGGTCACAATCGAAATCTCAACGATCTCTGTCGTCCCGCTGAGTGGCGAGTTAAAGACAAATCGCAGAACGATATCCGTTGTGATGAGCAGCATCAGGACAAATATCCAGCCCGACGCCACCGCGTTGCTTACTAGGACGACTCGGTCAAAACCATAACGGAGCAGATCCAGAATTCTCAGTATTGCGCTCAATGTTAGTCGGGGAGCCGTCTTGCGACGGCTCCCCTCCCTATTTCAGATTTGAGTTCACGAAAAACGATACGGAGCGTTTAGTCGCGATCCCAATGGCGCGCGATCGGCTGATTGGCCGCCCGCATCTCAGTCATCCAGGCGGACAAAATTTCCGTGCCCGGCTGACCGGCATTGTTACGCTGCTCGGCCCACTGCTTGCCCAACGGCGGCAATGCCTTGGCCCATGCCAGACGCTCTTCGTTGCTGGCCTTCGTCACCTTAGTACCGAATTCCTTCTCACAACGTGCGAGGCCCCACTGAGCGCCACCATTCACGCGCTTGACGTTTTCGGTCGTCCAAGCCGGGGAAGCAGCAGCCATAGCGCTCTGTACTTCCTCGGGAAGGCCTTCCCAGACGTCGCGGTTGAAGTTCAGCGAGAAGCCGTTCACGGCACCCAGGCTGGCATCAAAAGCGAACGGAGCCGGCTCACAAAGCTTGAAAGCACCCGCACCCTGACGCCACACGATCATGGCTTCATAGATACCTGTGCTCAGGCTGTTATAGGCATCGGCCAGATTGGTCTGAACGCCAGCCGCCCCGATCGCGAGAACCCACGGAAGGTTCGGACCAGCCGCGCCAACCTTGAGACCCTTAACCTGGGTGATGCTGGTGATCGGCTTTTTCGACCAAAGCATGTAGTTGTCGACCGCACCCGTCGATTGCAACGGCACCTGGTTGAACTCCTTCAACCATGTCTCGTTGTACTGCGGGAAAGTGGCGATCATCTTCTGGGTCACGGCACTAACAAGGCCAACATCCAAGGTCGAGAACGGTGTCTTGAACGAGACATCGTACAACGGAACCTTATCAGCGTGGAACGCGGTCACGATGACACCGAGGTCACCAATGCCACTCTCGACACCTTCAAGCTCGCCACGCGGCTTGACGATCTGACCACTAATACCCTTGTTCCAGTTGATCTTGTACGTGCCGGTCTTGGCAAGGATCGCATCAACGGCAGGCAAGTATGCGTCAACCAGCGAACCAATCCAAGTTGCGGGCGGCGGATAGCCGGAAATTGCGGTGAGGTTAATGGTTTCCTGAGCGCTAGCCGGGGCGGTTGCAGCAACAGTTGCAGTCGCCGCAGCGGCAATGGCCAGCATTGTGGTCTTTGAAACGTTATTGGGCACGGGCCCCTCCCTGTTTGATTTTTTGAACGTCACGAACTTTTTTTAGCTCGACAGACAGGTTCCACCAAACCCGACCCCTTTGTCCATCACGAATTCGTAAACCAATTCACAGATGTAAAACCCGAACCGGGTCCAAAATCTGCGCTGCGGCAGCATTCAACGGTTCCATAGTCGGTCAACATTGCAAAATCTCGGGGTCACTGCGCTGCGCTGGTCGCTACACCGCTGTGTGCGGGGAGGCGCATACACCGATCCGCCAACAGAGGACGCCACATGACAGTCATGTGATTGGCTCACGAATTATTTCGCTGAAACCTCTCCCAACAGCAAAACGGGTCGAATGACACAGGACCTTCCCCCCATTGATTCGTGAGAAACTGACAATTCCAGGTCTTGCAATCATGTGAACACCATGACTCCGAAATACCGAATGGGTTTGATTTCGGCGAACGCAGTTGCGTAAATGACGGAAGATGGTTGCAATACCCGAACAGGACAAACTTCGTATTGGCGTCGATATCGGCGGCACCTTCACCGATTGCGTCGTGCTCGGGGACTCCGGTGCGCGTTTGACCGTCAAATCATTGACCACACCCGAGAACCCTGCAGCCGGTGTGATCGACTGCCTGAATTTGGTTGCGGAACGCCTCGCCACACCCCTGCCCGCAATTCTCGGACGCACCACCACCTTTGTGCACGGCACGACGGTCGGCACCAACACACTGGCGCAACGCCGCGGTGCCCGCACCGGGTTGCTGATGACCCAAGGGCATGAACAAACGATCACCATCGGGCGCGTGAAGCAGAAGATCATGGGATTGTCGGAGCGACAAAAAACCCACATCACCCATCTTTCAAAGGCCGACCCGCCGATCGTCGCGCCGGAAGACATCCGTGCCGTCACCGAGCGCGTGGATTCTCATGGCAAAGTGATTGTCGACCTCGACATGGAAGTTGTTGCGCAGACGATCGATGCGCTGATCGCCGACGGGATCGAAGCATTGGCCATCTGCCTGCTCTGGTCCTTCGTTAATCCGGATCACGAAGAACAGATCGCCGCATATATGCGCGATCGGCATCCGGATATCTATTTGTCGCTTTCCAGTGAGGTCGCCCCGCTGATCGGCGAATATGAGCGCAGCGTGTCCACGGTCTTCAATTCCTATATCGGACCCACGGTTGGCGATTATCTCTATCGGCTCGAAACCGAACTCAAAGCCAGTGGCATGGCGTGCTCCCTGCTGGTCATGTTGACCCATGGCGGGCTTAGCACCGTCGAAGCAGTACGAAACCGCCCGCTCCTCACGGTGGATTCGGGCCCGGCCGGCGGTGTTCTTGGCGGGCTCTATTTCACCGAACTGATGGCGGATCAGAACATCGTCTGCGCCGATGTCGGTGGCACCACATTTGATGTCGGACTGGTATTCAAGGGGCGTGTCCAGATGGATCCGGCGCCGGTGATCGACCGCTATTCGTATCTGACGCCGAAGATCTACGTGAAATCGATTGGCGCCGGTGGTGGCTCAGTCGCCTGGATCGACCCCGGTGGCACCTTACGTGTCGGCCCTCGCAGCGCGGGTGCCTTCCCCGGACCGGCCTGCTATGGCCGCGGCGGAACCGAACCGACCGTGACCGACGCCCATGTCGTACTGGGCTATCTCGACCCCGACCATCCTCTCGGGGGCACGGTTGCCCTCGATAAGACCGCTGCGGAAACTGCGCTGGCCCGCGTGGCTGGACCGCTTGGCCTCGGCGTCACCGAGCTCGCGGCCGGAATTGTCGAAATATCCAGCGCCCAGATGGCGGACCTGATGCGCAAGGTGACCGTGGAACGCGGGCTCGACCCCCGGGGATTTACCGTCTTTGCCTATGGGGGTGCAGGACCAGTCTTCGCGCCGTTCATCGCGCGGCAGATCGGTGCCAGAAAAGCTTATGTTCCCGCTGATTCCGGCATGTTCTCCGCGATGGGCATGCTGACCACGGATATGGTGTTTTCCGAGGAACGCTCTTTGAGTATGCAGCCGCCCTTGGTTTCGCGTGATCTCGAAGCGATCAACGCCTTGCTTGATCGGCTGGCGCAGCAGGTCATCACACAATTCGATGCTGAAGGCGTCGAGATGTCCCGGGTCATACTGCACCGGGTCGTCGATATGCGGTTTCGGATGCAAGTCCACCAGCTTGAGATCGACCTGCCCGACACACCGGTCGGATCAAGCGATGTCGCGTCGATCTGCGCCGGTTTTCTGGAAAAATACGAACAGACTTATGGTGAGAACAGCGCCTATCCGGAAGCGGGCTTGGAAATGGTCAATTTTCGGGTTGTCGGTACTTTCGCGCTGGACCGCCCCAACCTTATTCAAAGTGTGGCAGATGAAGATCCGACCACGTCCCGGATCGGATCCCGAGACGTCCACTTCTCCGACGCCGACGACTTTGTGCCTACAGAAATTCATACAGGTGACCGGCTGGTTCCGGGTCAGACCCTGCAGGGACCAGCGATTGTCCAACGGTTTGGCGACACCGTGGTGGTTCCCCCCGACACACGGATCGATGTCGATCAGTATGGCGGCCTGACCATCATCCATCAGGAGGGTCGCGCTTGAGCACAACCGACCCCCATGTCGACGTCATCACCTTCGAGGTTTTGCGTCACCGGCTCTGGGAACTGAACGACGAGATGGCCCTCATGATGGGGCGGATTTCGGGTTCTCCTTCAGTTTATGAATCCGGTGACTTCAATGTCGCGATCCTGACCTCGGACGGCCAGGGTCTCTACGCCGGGGTGTTCGTCGTCCGTCAGGCCTCCGCGCTGGATATTGTGGTCCAGAAAGTAATCGAGGTCTTCGGCGACAATATTCACGACGGCGACGCATTCATGACCAGCGACCCCTGGTACGGCGCCCTCCATGCGATGGACGCCGCCGTGGTCATGCCGGTTTTCCACGACGGTGTTCGGGTCGCCTGGACTGGCGTGGTCGTGCACGAGCTCGATATGGGAGGTGCGCGGCCCGGCAGCTGGTGTGTGGGCGCCCGGGATGCCTATCAAGAAGTCCCGCTCATGCCGCCGGTCAAGATCGTCGAAGCCGGAGAGGTGCGCCATGACGTGGAGGTGACCTTCCTGCGCAACTCCCGCACACCAGAAATGAACGCGCTCAATCTGCGCGCCAAGATCGCCTCCCAGAACATGACCGGCGACCGGCTGCGTGAAATCATCGACGAATATGGCCGGGACACCTTCCTGGCCGTGCAGCAGAAAATCCTCGACTATGTCGAACGCTCGATCCGGCAGCGAATTTCCGAACTCCCCGACGGCACCTGGTACGCCAACGCGTTCCTGGATCACGACGGCCTGGAAAATCGGATGTACCGCCTGCGTCTGGCCCTCACCAAGAGTGGCAATCACCTGACCTTCGACTTTACCGGCACCGACCCGCAGGCACCGGGCACCATCAACTGTGCCTGGGCAGGACTGGTCGGCGGCATCCTGCAGGTGGCCTTTCCGTTGCTTTGCCACGACCTGCCCTGGTCCCATGGCGCGGTGATGCGCTGTATCGATATCATTTCCGAAGAAGGCACCATCAACAACGCGCTGTTTCCTGCCGGCACGAGCATGGCCACCGTGAATGCCTGCCAATCGACCGGCAATCTGGTCTGGGAAGCGATGGCCAAGATGTATGGCTGCGGCAGCGACACGTTGCGTGAAGAAGTGATTGGGATCGGCTATGGCGGGGTCAACATGTCCGTCATCGCTGGCAAACATCAGGACGGCCGACCGTTTGTGAACATGTTCACCGATTCCGTGGGTGGCGGTGGCGCGCGGTCTTTCGGCGACGGCATCGACACGTGTGGCAATTTCATCGCCCCGGCCTATGGCATCCCCAATGTAGAGCGGATCGAAAGCCTGATCCCGATGCTTTATGTCTATCGCCGCGAACGCGAAGAAACCGCCGGCGCCGGAATCCATCGTGGTGGTGTCGGAATCGAGTACATGATGATTCCCTATGAAACCGAACACGATATGGAAGCTGTTCTGTTCTCGACCGGCTGCGCGCATATGGAAAGCAAGGGTGTGGCCGGCGGCCTGCCCGGATCGATCCAGCGCAACATCGTGCTGCACGGTGCGGGGGTGAAAGACGCGTTGGCCCGTGGCGAAATTCCCACCAGCCTTGAAACCGCGGGCGCCGATCGGATCGATATCGCAGACGCTAAAGATGTCCGCTGGCTGACCCCCGATGATGCCTGGCTTTGCCTGTGCACCGGCGGTGGTGGCTACGGCGACCCGCTGGACCGCAATCCCGAATCCGTGGCCCGCGATGTCCGTCGCGGACTTTGCACGACCGGGGAAGCCATAAGGCTCTACGGGGTCACCCTGACCGACGACGGCGCGGTCGACGCGGCCGCAACGGAAGCGGCCCGGGCCACGGCAGTCGAAAGCCGTCGTGAACGAGGTCACGCGACAACAACGGCCAATGCAGGTTTGGATTTCGGCGGACCCGAACGGTTCCGGGTCGGGGAAATTCTGGCCGTCCGTGAAAGCGCAAGCGGGCCGGTCCTCGGCTGCCGGGTCTGTGACCATCCATTTGGCCCCGCCGCCGAAGACCCAAGGGCCCACGCCCTCGTTATCGAGCGCGAGATCGAGGAATTATCGCCGGTCAACGCCTACCGGGCCGAAAGCGACGTTGTGCTGCGTGAATTCGCCTGCCCGAACTGTGCGAGCCTTTTTTCTGCGGATTTACAGCTGCGTACCGACGACCCGCGCATGCCCGAGATGCACCTGAAACTCTAAAACTTGCCCTGTAAAACGCGTCATGGCCGGAACAAGTCCGGCCATGACACACTTTGATGATGCCTCCTCGAACGAAGGCGCGCGTTGGATGCGTTCCCTACTTGGCAGCCCGGCCGAGCAGTGCGTCCGGGGCGAACAGCATTTTATGCAGCCACTTGGCCTGTGCACCCGAGACCTTCTCGAGATGCTCGTTGTTCGAGTACAGGCTCATATGGTCAACGCCTTCGACAATCGCGAGCTCCTTGTTGGGGCACGGAATCGCATTATAGACATCGATTTCCAGATCGGCAGAGGTGATGTTGTCTCCCTTGGCGATGGCCATCATGTACGGCGTCTCATAGATGCGTTTGGCGTAAGGCATGACATCGTATTGCATCAGCAGCTCAACTGATTCGAGCGTGTTCTCATGCACATGGTTGGGCGCTTCACGTTCCTTGATGTCGTTGAAGATCGTGCAGACATGGGGGAACGGCCAGGCGCTGACCACATTGTCGGGATCCGTCGTCGACATGGCGATCATCTGACTGGGCTCGCCCTTCTGACGACGTTCGCGATCCTCCAGGATCATCTTCTGCAGAGCACCAAACTTCCGCTCGCCATGGCAGCGGCGCATGGTCGGGAAACCGTCCACCACCGGCACCACTGAAAGCGCAAACTTCACCCGCGTGTCGAGCGCAGCAACGCAGACCGCGTGACCACCAGAATAAGAGATACCCCAAACACCAATTCGGTCCGTATCGACCTCATCAAGGGTCATGGCGTAGCTGATTGCGTTGCGATAATCCTCGATCTGATCCCAGGGGTTGATGTGCTGGCGCGGCAGGCCGTCGCTATCCCCAAACCGACGATAGTCGAATATCAGGCAAGCGCAGCCGATCTCCATGAAATCGTCTGCGTAATACGGCATGACGATTTCTTTCACGTAGCACCAGCCGCCGGCCATAACGACCAAAGGCGGATTTTCAACCCCGTCAGGGATGTGCAAGACGCCGCGGATCGTATCGCCACAGCTGTTAAATTCGACTTTGCGTTCCATCGATTCCTCCCAAGTTTTCTTGATTTTCACCTATATGAAATAGGTTTTTCCTGTTCACGAGCGTGTCGGCAGAACCAAATTCTGTCAAGCGTTGAGCCGAAATCACCGACTCCCGGATTGGCTCAGTCCACCGCCTCAGCTGCCAGTTTTTCCACCACCTGGTCACGCAGAACATTCTTTCGAATTTTCCCGGCCGCTGTGCGCGGAAAGACGTCGATGATCTCGACCCGCTCCGGGTATTTCTGTTTCGCCATCCCCGTCTCTCCGAGAAACGCGATCAATTCCTCAAAACCGAGCGTGGCGCCCTCTTTCAGCACCAAAAAGGCACAGCCGGTTTCCCCCATCCGCGGATGGGGCATCGCCACCACCGCGGCTTCGTGGATCACGGGGTGTTCGTGGAGCGCGTCTTCGATTTCCCGAGGGCTGATATTTTCCCCGCCGCGAATGATCAAATCCTTCGAACGCCCGGTGATTACCACTGCACCTTCCGATGTCATCATCGCCAGATCGCCAGTGTGAAAATACCCATCTGCCTCAAACGCGTCGGCGTTGTGCTCAGCTGCGGCATAGCCGAGGCACATTTCCGGCCCGCGGGAGAGGATTTCCCCTTCAACGCCGGTGGGCGCTTCTTCGCCTGTCTCCGGGTCGATGATTTTGACCTCGTGACCGACGATATAGCCCTCCGTGGTCGCGCCGAGCTGTTCTTCGTCCCGGCTGTTAACGCCGAGGGTCACCGTTGGTGCTTCGGTCGAGCCGTAGACCCGGGAGCAGACGCATTGCGCAAAGGCTTTGTGGGCGCTGTAGATCACCTCGGGTGGCACAGGGGCCCCACCGGAGGGGAAATAACGCAGGCTGGGAAGTGGACGCGCCTGCGTTACCGCAAAATCCGTGAGTTCCTGCAGAAACACCGTCGCCGCAATGGTGAAGGTCACGTTATGGGAATCAATCAAATCGGCCGCACCAGCTGCATCCCACTTTTCCATAAATACAGCGGGCGCATTCAGCGTGAACGGCATCTGAATGCCATAGAGATACCCGGTGATGTGAGAGACCGGGGACGGCATCAGAATGACATCGCTGGAATCGAGCGAGAGAAATTTCGAGATCGCCTGAATTTCCGTGTCGATGGTGTTGTGGCTGTGCAGTACCCCTTTCGGCCGACCGGTCGTACCCGACGTGTACATGATCAGTTTGACCGCGTTCGGGTCTACCGCAGGGCAGCGCAGGCTCTCCGGCTCTCCTTCTGCGAGCAACGCCTCGAACGCCGTCGTCTCACCATCGGCCGTGCCACGCACGGTGATGACGTGTTCAAGATCGGGAAGCTCCGCCCGATGACGGGCGATCATGTCAGCGTAATCGAAATTCCGGAAACTGGTCGGGATGAACACGGCTTTGCTGCCCGCATCGCGCAGGATGTAGGAAACTTCTGCATCGCGGTAAATCGGGATGATCGGATTGCAGACCAGACCCAGCATCGCGCACGCCAGGTCGATCACGACTGTCTCGGGCCAGTTCGGCAGCTCGAAACTGACCACATCCCCGGATTCCAGCCCGCGTTTCTGCAACGCACTGGCCAGGTCGCGGGTCTGTCGATGGATTTCTGCAACGCTGAACTGGTGTTCGCCTTCCACCAACAGAACCTTGTCCGGGTTTTCCGCCAACACCGCGGCGAGCTGGTCAGCCAGTGTCAGATTACGCCAGATGCCGCTTGCCATGTTCTCGGCAATCAATTCATCATTCAACCGGGTGGTCCACCCGCTCACATCCTGGCGCATGATCGCAATCCTATTCGCGGGCCAGCCGTAGACGGTTGGCAATATTGTTCTTCTGGATCGCCGACGACCCCCCGATGATCGGCATCAGCAGCGCTTCACGCACATAGCGCTCCATATCGAACTCCTTGATGTAACCGTAGGCGCCCATCACCTGCTGACAGGAGAGGACGATATCCTTGGCCGTATCACTGACATAAAGCTTCGCCATCGAGGTCTCGACGGACGCCGGCTTCTTCTCATCGAGCAGCCAGGCGGCGTGATAGGTCATCAGGCGGCAGGCATGCAGCTTTGTTTTGGCGTCCACCAGCATGTGTCGCACCGACTGGTAGGCGGAAACCGGCTTGCCGAACTGCTTTCGCTCCTGGGCATATTCCCAGGCATCATCGACGGCGGCCGCCGCATTGCCGAGCGCCAGCGCGGCGACCTCGATCTTTTCGACATCAAGCCCCGGGCCGACGATCCGGCTCCAGCCGTCATTCCAACCGGCTTCCCCGCCGACGATATTTTCAGCTGGAATTTCCACATCTTCGAAGGTCACGTCGCAGGTGGATGCACCCTTCATTCCCATGGAGTTTTGCAGCTCGATGGTTACCCCCGGCGCGTCCGGTGGAATCATGACAATGGAAAGGTTCTTGTAGCGGCCGGCTTCCGGGTCACTTTTCACGACCGTATAGATGTAGTCGGCGATATTGGCGCCGGAACAAAACCGTTTCGAACCATTGATTGTCACCGTCGCGCCATTACCTTTGCGAACCGCGGTTGTACGCACACTCGCCACATCCGCACCCACATCCGGCTCGGAAATTCCGTAGGCAAAGAGCAGCTTCCCCTCGGCCAGCTTGGGCAGAAGTTCTGCCTTCTGCTCGTCGCTGCCGACCTCTTCGATGTTCATGGCCCCGTAGCAGGCACACATGATGAACGGCACTGCAACTGCCATTGAACGACGGGCCAGTTCCTCAATCACCACCATGGTCGCGGTAATGTCTCGCCCGGCCCCGCCATATTCTTCAGGCACGGTCAGCGCGTTGACGCCCAACGCGGAAAGTTGCTCGAAAATCTCGCGGGGATACTCGTTCTCCCGATCCCATTTCTGGGCGAGCTCACGAGGCATCTCTTTTTCGACGAAGCGGCGCATCGTGTCGCGCAGCATGGTGACGTGTTCGGCTTCCTGGAAATGTTCCATCGTGGGGGTCCGTCTATTTGCCGGTGAACTTCGGCTTCTCCTTGTTCAGGAAGGCCTGGGTCGCGATCCGGTGGTCGTCGGTCATCTGCGACATCGCTTCGAAATTAAAGGCGGTGTCGAGCACCGCATTGGCGGTCTGCTTGAGCCCGGCATTGACCGAAGCCTTGGTCCACTTGATGGCGTTGATCGCGCCGCCGGCCAACCGCGCGGCCATGGCGTCAACAGCCCCATCCAGTTCATCGGCGGCGACCACGTGATTGATCAGCCCGATTTCGGCCGCCTTGGTGGCGCTCAGCGTGTCGCCGGTCATCAGATATTCCTTGGCGCGCGCATAACCGATCAGCTGGGGCCAGATCACCGCCCCCCCATCGCCAGCAACAAGGCCGACCAACACATGGGGATCGCCGAGCTTGGTTTCTTCGACGGCATAGATGATGTCGCAAAACAGCGCGATGGTGCAGCCCAGGCCGATGGCGTGGCCGGGAAGCCGCGCGATGATCGGTTTCTCCAGATCAAGCAGGCCATTGATCAGCCGCTTGCCCTCCCAGACCGTAACCGCGAACGCGGCGGGATCTCCATGCATGTCATTGAGCCATTGCAGGTCGCCACCGGCGCAGAAGGCATTCCCCTCGCCCGTGAGCACCACCACATCGACATCGCTATCGGCGTTGACGTCATAGAAAATACGCGAGAGTTCTTCGTGCAACACCGCATCAACGGCGTTCAGAGTTCCGGGACGTGACATGGTCAATGTCAGAATACGGCCGTTTCGCTCGGCCTTGATCGCTTCATAGCTGTCGTAGTTCAACGCATTCCCCTTCGCAGGCCGGTTATGGCTCTTCATGTTCGGCATGACTGCCGTATGTCACGGAGTCAACGGCGAAGGCGGGGCGAGGTCAATAGCACTAATTTCGTGGATGTGAACTCTTCAGCCCGCGGCGCGCAGTTTCAGCTTCATGCTGACGAGCTCATACATATTGAGCCCGGTCATCGACGCGATTTCTTCCAGCGGCAACGACGTCTCTGACAGCAGGACATGGGCGTGACTTTGGGGGTCCCGCTTGCGGCTGTTGCGCCGTTGCACCCGGTTGGCCGCAGCAGCCTGACGGCGGCGTTCCTCGGCATCCAGACCACGCTCACGCGCTTCTTCCAATGCGGTGTCGCGACGGGCCTTATCCGCATCCAGCCAGCCATCCATCATCCGGGAAGAGCGATCCATCTCCTTGGACGGACCGGAAGACTTCCGCTTGCGCACAGGTTTTGGGCGCGCCGGTGAGGGACCGCCACTTGCAGCCTCTTCCAGATCCATGCCGCGGGCTTTCGCCATCCGTTCGGCAGCAGCCAGCGCTGCCGTACGTTCACCCTCATAGGGGCTCTCGTTCGCCAGTGTCAGCAGGTTATGAAAGCGCTTACGTTCCGCTTCGTCGAATGGTCTTGGATCTTCGATGGGAGAACCCTTGGTTTTGGTTGCTTGCATTGCTCTATCTATATCACGTCGCAGGATTGTTTGGTTATAGTGCACTGCAACATAAATTCAAACTATTAGCGCGACGACCGCGCCAGTCATAAACGTGGCGATCGTTGCAGCGACGAGTGACTTGAGGCCCAACGCGACCAACTCGGCCTTCCGTTCGGGTGCCATGGCCACCATCCCCGCCAGCATAATCCCCACGCTACCGAAGTTCGCAAAACTACATAGCGCATAGAGAAGTATGATTCGTGAACGATCGGACAGCTCGCTGGCCGGAATCGCAGCCAGGTCGAGATAGGCGATCAATTCATTCAGGACGATCTTGGTCCCAATCAGCCCCCCGGCCGTGGTGGCCTCGGCCCAGGGAATGCCGATCAGCCAGGCGACCGGAGCCAGTCCCCAACCCAGCACCCGTTGCAGGGTCAGCGGGGCGCCCCAGACATCGGGAACCAGCCCCAAAAACTGGTTCAGCAGCGCGACAACAGCAACAAACACGATCAGCATCGCAATGATGTTGAGCAGCAGTCGCAACCCGTCCTGGGTACCCTGCACCAGCGCATCCATGGTGCCGTCATAGGTTTCGCGGTCGATCGACCCGGCTTCATCCTGTTCTGTGACCAGCGGCACATCCCCTGCGTCAGCGGCCGGAATCATCAAACGGGCGATCACAATTGCGGCCGGCGCGCTGATTAAGGACGCAACCAGCAAATGCCCCGCGACGTTCTCGATCACGCCGTTCAGGAATGTGGCGTAAAGAACGAGCACCGTTCCTGCGATTGTCGTCAGGCCGCAGGTCATGGTCATAAACAGATCCGCGCGACTTATGCGGGATAAATGTGGGCGAATCAGGATCGCTGCCTCGACCATCCCGACGAAAATATTGGCTGCGGCCCCCACCGCAACCGGGCCATCGATACGTAGCGTCGCGCGGAGCGCCCGGGCAAATCCGTGCACGATGCGCGGCATAATTCCCCAGTGCCACAACACGGCGGACACGGCAGACATCACCAGAACAATCGGCAGAGCGCGAAAGGCCAGCACAAAGCTGGCGCCGGGATAGCTCTCCTCAAACGGCAGGTCGCCGCCCCCGATAAACCCAAACACAAGGCTGGTTCCCGCACGGGTCGCTTTATCAAGCGCCAATACGACACCATTCACGGCCCCGATTGTCTCGCGAACCACCGGGACCGATAGAGTGATCGCCGCGAGCGCGAGCTGTATGGCGACCCCGACCACCACCAAACGGATCGACCCACACGAACGGTTTTCGCTCAGCGCCCATGCCAACGTGATCAGTACGATCAGTCCCAAAATCGGTTGTGCATACGCTGCCATCAAAGCCCCCGGATGACGTCCCTACGGTTACAGCACCGCGCGATTCGTCGTCTTCGACTGTTGATTTAGTTACAAATGAAACTAATATCGTTCCGCAACGACGGAGCCCCGAACATGAATAGAAATTCGCCCCTGACGACCCCTGTCTATCAACGTGGGTTGGGAAACTATTTCTCGACCGAGGCATTGCCCGGCGCACTCCCGCAGGGTCAGAATTCACCCCAACAGGTGCCTTATGGGCTTTATGCAGAGGGAATAAGTGGCGCAGCGTTCACCGTGCTGCGATCCGAATCCCGACAAACCTGGTGCTACCGCATCCGTCCCACAGCCAAAAACCCGCCCTATCAACAACTACAGAACCAATTGTTGCGGACGGCCCCCGACTTCGCAGAGCCGGTTTCTCCCAACCAGGAGCGCTGGGATCCGTTGACGATCCCTGACGCGCCCACCGACCTAATCGACGGCATCGTGACCTATGGCAGCTGCGGTGATGCCCATACCCAGACCGGAATCGCCATTCATCTCTATGCAGCCAATGCCTCGATGGTCGACCGGTTCCTGCACAACGCTGATGGTGAGTATGTGTTTGTGCCCCAACAGGGCCGCGTAATTTTGCATACAGAGTTGGGCGTTCTCGATGTGGCACCGGGCGAGATTGCCGTAATTCCGCGCGGCATCAAGTTTCGCGCCGAACTGCCCGATGGACCGTCGCGGGGCTATCTTTGCGAAAATTACGGCGCGCCCCTGCGCCTCCCCGAACTCGGCCCGATCGGCACCAACGGACTGGCCAGTCCTCGGGACTTCCTGACCCCGGTCGCGGCTTTCGAGGATCGCACCGGTGCCTTCGAGTTGGTCTTCAAGTTCCGGGGCCATCTCTGGCACACGGAAATCGACCGCTCCCCTTTGGACGTCGTTGCGTGGCACGGCACCCACGTGCCCTACAAATACGATCTCGCCAATTTCATGACCATCGGCAGCATCAGTTTCGACCATCCAGACCCGTCGATCTTTACGGTCCTGACCTCACCATCAAGCGATCCGGGAATAGCGAATTTGGATTTCGTGATCTTCCCGCCGCGCTGGCTGGTCGCCGAACACACGTTCCGCCCCCCCTGGTTCCACCGCAACGTGATGAACGAGTTCATGGGACTGATCACCGGCGTCTATGATTCCAGGGCCGACGGGTTAGCGCCGGGGGGTGCCAGCCTGCACAACTGCATGGCCGGACACGGTCCGGACGCCGCGACCTTCGAGAAAGCCTCAAAGGCAGAGCTGAAGCCCGAGAAGGTCGACAACACGCTGGCCTTCATGTTCGAGACCCGATACGTGATCGCCCCGAGCGAGTTTGCCCGGGAGACCCCGTTGCGCCAGGCCGACTATCAGGATTGCTGGGCCGGCCTCCAGGATCGCTTCGACCCCAACCGGCCCTGATCCCGGGCTATTTCTCCGGGATCACCGGCAGCAACACATGGGACGGGTGATCCGGGCCGGTGTGCAGGGTGACCTTCTTGCCATAGACGTCGAGAGGCCGGTTTGACGGCATCTCATGCTTGAACGGCCCGACGCCATACTGGACGCGGTTCGCGATCATCGGATCGCCTGGTGTCCAGCCCGGGTAGACGTAATCCCGGCCCCGCACGCTAAGTGCCAGTCGATATCCTTCGGGCAGTACGATCGATGTTGGCCAAATCTCGATATCGAGTTCATAAATCTCACCCGGCGTAAGCGGCTGAAGCTCGTCATGGGTGTGATACGGGCGATACGGCAATGTCTGGTCGGGATCGAGCTTGCGATGCGAAGCCCGCAACCAGCCAAGACCCACCGGGGTGTGAGGATCGTTGGCGCCCTTGTAGACAACCTCTTTCATATCCGGCTTAAACACGCGCAAGACTAGGAACAAATCCGCATCTTCGGTCTCTGAAGAGATGAACAGCTTTGCGGCCACGGGGCCGGTGATCTCGGTTTCCGTCTCCACCGGCGGCGCCAGGAAGGTCGCCCCGTCACCCATTGCCTCATAGGTAAACGCCGTCGCTTCGGTCATCGGAGCGTCAGACAGGGTCTTGCCTGCGGGATCGAGATACATCTCCGTCCATTCGGTGCGCGGAATCGGCCAGGCGTCTTCGGCCCGTTCGACGAAGACCTCGCCGGGATGCCGGACCAGCAACTGCACTTTTGGCCGTTCGCCCCAGCCGTTGTCTTCGCCTTTCAGGAAATGCCCCAGGAAACGCCGCTGCAAGTCCATGCCGTAATCGGTGTAGTAGTGGGTGAAATGCTCGAGCCCGTGCATTTCGAGCCATTTCTGCTCGCTCGCCGCGTTGACATAGCCCTCCGTGTTGCCGCGTGGGTGCAACCCAACGCCGCCCCAGTTGCCCGAAGACAGCAACGGCACGTTGATCTTGGAATAGTCCGGCATCCGGGCCTTCCAATAATCATCGACCAGGGGATGGTTGAGGATATCGCGGCCGAAGTCGGTGCGATTGTCCGCCAGCTCTTCCTCGGACAGGGTTTCAGGCCCTGAAATCCACTCGCCATTGAGCCGGCTTTTCTCGCCATAGGCGCCCTTGCCGTGCTGACGCGGGACCACGGCGCTGTTGTACCAGATCGACGGGAACCGACAGGCGATGCCACCATGATGGCCGAGATCGCGGTAGTAATCCGCCGCCCCTTCCCAGACACACATCGCCGCGAGGTGCTTGGGCTGCAAGGAGGCCACCTGCCACTGGTTCATGCCGTAATAGGAGATACCGCTGGTCCCGACCTTGCCGTTCGACCAGGCCTGAGTACCGGCCCAGTTGATGCAGTCGTGATAGTCCTGCGCTTCACGCGCAGACCACACATCGAGAAAACCTTCCGAACGCCCGGCGCCACGAGAATCTACCCGCATGCAGATATAGCCATCGGGCACCCATTTCTCCGGGTCGACCAATTCCCAGTTCTGGTAGCGGTTCGACGAACCGACCAGGCAGTCGGGATAATCGTCGAGCATCTGCTGCCACTGATAGGAATAGCCATCTTCCCAGGCAAGCCATTTGCAATACGGCCCGTAGCTGATGATCACCGGATACTGGCCGTCATCATCAGGGCGATAGATATCGGCGCGCAGCACGATCCCGTCATCCATTGTGAGGGGCACATCCCAGTCGATGCGCATGCCGTCATTGACCTTCGAGGTCATCTGGCTGTCGCCAGGTGTCTGTATTTTACCCATGTTCCGCTCCCCGGAATTCTGTGTGTTGTTTCGCCCTAGCTTCGCTTCCGGCCACCACCCTTGGGGGGAACAACAGGTAAGAGAAGATGGGACGGGTGAATTGGTCCGCAATGGATCGTCACGTTACCGCCGTAGACGCGCGCGTCCCGGCCATCGTGAATAAACGGCCCGACGCCGGTGAATTCGTTCTTCATGTTCGAAAGTTTTCCGCCCGAGCCGCCGGGATAGACATAGTCAGTCCCGCGAACGGTCAGTCCCAGCCGGTAGCCTGGCGGCACCACGATCGATGTGGGCCAGACTTCAATATCCAGCTCATAGACCTGGCCCGGCTTGAGGAGCTGTTCCTCGTCATGGCTGTGATAAGGCTTGTGGCGACGGGATTTCTTCGCATCGAGCTTGCGGTGAGAGGCCCGCAGCCAGCCTTGCGCCACCGGCGTGTGCGGATCGAGCGCACCCTTGAAGGTGACTTCCTTGAGGTCCGGCGCAAACAGGCGCACCACCAAAAACAGATCCGCATCCTTTGTCTCAGACGACACGAACAACTTCGCCGCCAGCGGGCCGGTGAGCTCCACCGCGGTTTCCCGCGCGGGAGTCAGGAACGTGACACCATCCCCCAGCCCGGCATAAATGCTCTTTTGCTTCTTGGCAGGGGCCTTGGTCGCCAACGCGCCAGTGCCAGGTTCCAGGAAGGCCTTGGTCCACTTGGTTCGTTTAAGCGGCCATTCTTTTTCGGTTCGGGGCACGAAGACTTCGCCAGGATGGCGGATATTAAGCAGCACCTTGGGCTGCTTCTTCCAGCCGGTTTCTTCCCCTTTCAGGAAATGACCAAAGAACCGCTTCTGCAGATCAAGGCCGTAATCGGTATAGAACTCGGTCCAATGCTCGCGACCATGCATCTCGAGCCATTTGTGTTGGCTCGCCGCATTCACAAATCCGTCGATATTGCCGCGCGGATGTAGTCCCTGCCCGCCCCAGTTGCCAGCCGAGAGAAACGGCACATCGACCTTCGACCAATCGGCCGACCGACCCCGATACCAGTCATCGTCTAGCGTGCGGGTCCGCAATTCCCTGGGCAAATCTTCACGGTTCTTCTTGAGTTGCGCCCGCGTAAAGGTCGGCGGGCCGCAAACGAGATCTCCATGCACCACCGAGCGCGGGCCGTTCTTGCCCAGGCCGTGCTGCACGGATTCAACCTGCTTATCGTACCAATTGGTCACGAAGGTCGAGAGGATACCGCCGTGATAATTGGAATCCCGGTAGTAGTCTCCGGCCCCTTCCCAGACGCACATCGCGGCCAGACGGGGCGGCTTCAGGCGGGCCACATGCCACTGATTGATGGCGTAATAGGAAATCCCGTTCAGACCGACTTTTCCAGTCGACCAGGGCTGGACGCCGGCCCATTCGATGCAGTTGTAGAAATCCTGGGTCTCGCGCGGGGAACGTACATCGACAACGCCCGGTGATCGACCGGACCCGCGCGAATCTACCCGGATCACCACATAGCCATCCGGCACCCATTTTTCCGGGTCGACCACTTCCCAATTGGCATATTTGTTGGTTGTGCCCTGGGCCACTTCGGGGAAGTTGTCGATCATAATGTCCCAGGCGGTCTCGTACCCTTCCTGAAACGACAAGCCCTTGGCATAAGGGCCATGGCTCATGATGACCGGATACTGACCTTTTCCCTTCGGGCGGAAAACATCCGCACGCAGGACGTTGCCGTCATCCATCTCGATCGGCACGTCCCACTCGATCCGCATACCATCACGAACCTCAGTGCGATACTGACTGTCCTTCGCCATGGCCCCTGCTCCCCGCTTACTTGGCGGGAATGATCGGCAACACCACGTAACCGGGATGGTCTCGACCGAGATGCACGGTCACGTTGTTGTCGAACACTTCGGGAGGGCGGTCCGTCTCGTCGTCATGGAGGAACGGCCCGACACCGGTGAAAGTGTTCTTCATGTTCGACAGGCCTGCATTCGGCTCGCCGGGATAGACATAGTCACAGCCCCGGATCGACAGCCCGAACCGATAGCCCTTCGGCACCACGATGCCCGTGCCATGAATCTCGATATCGAGTTCATACACCTCACCCGGCGTGAGCGGCTGCACCTCATCATGGGTGTGCTGGGGTGCATATTCCTCGGACTTGGCTTCATCGAGTTTGCGATGGGAAGCCCGCAGCCAGCCAGACCCAACCGGCGTGTGCGGATCGAGCGCACCCCGGAACGTGACTTCCTTCATATCCGACTGGAACACCCGTAGGACCACGAACATGTCCGCATCCTTTGTATCCGAAGAAACATTCAGTTTGACGGCCATGGGACCGCAGATTTCGGTGTCTTCGGCAGCTGGGTTCGACAGGAAGGTCAGCCCGTCGCCCATCGCTGAATAGGTGATCGCTGCGCTCTCGCTGGCCGGATTGTTAGACAAAACTTGCCCGACAGGCTCAAAATGGAACTTGGTCCATTGGGTGCGCGCCAGGGGCCAGTCTTCCTCGGCCCGCGGCACGAATTTTTCCCCCGGATGACGAACATTCAGGGATACCCGCGGCTGATCCTTCCAGCCAGAATCATCGCCCTTAAGATAACAATCGAAGAATCGCATCTGCAGGTCGTTCCCATAATCGGTGTAGTAGAGCGACCAGTGCTCCAGACCATGCACTTCGAGGTATTTGTCTTTCGAGCCGGAATGCATAAAGCCGTTGAAGTTGCCGCGCGGATGCAACGGCGCACCGCCCCAGTTGCCACAACTGAGAACTGGCACTTCGATCTTGGAATAGTCGACCGCGCGATCCCCATAAAACTCATCATCGAGCGGATGGGCGCGCATCGTCTCGTGCAGATCGAAGCGGCTGGCCCCCAATTCGTTATCGGACATTGTCTCCGGTCCGGCGGACCATTCGCCATTGGCCCGCGAGCGGTAGCCCCGGTCACCATAGCCATGCTGAAGCTGCTTGATCTGCATGTCATACCAATGACGTGCGAAAGACGAATAGATCCCGCCGTGATAGCTGCCTTCGCGATAGTAATCCGTGGAACCTTCCCACGGGCAAATCGCAGCGAGATGCGGCGGCTGCATCGCGGCGACCTGCCACTGGTTAATCGCGTAATAGGAGATGCCGCTCAGGCCGACCTTGCCGTTCGACCAGGGCTGAACACCACCCCATTCGATGCAATCGTAGAAATCCTTGGTCTCACGGGAGTTGAAATGCTCGAGATAGCCCGGTGAGCGCCCGGCACCACGGGAATCCACCCGCACCATCACATAGCCTTTCGGCACCCATTTCTCCGGGTCGGCCACTTCCCAGGCCTGATGGATATTGGTCGAACCCGCAGGCACATCGGGATGGTTCGCACACATCAAATCCCAGCAGGTTTGGTAAATCTCCTCGAAGTGGAGGTCCTTGCCATAGGGTCCATGGGACATGATGACCGGGTACTGGCCATCGTCATCCGGTCGATAGACGTTGGCTCGCAAAATCAGGCCATCATCCATTTCGATCGGCACATCCCAGTCAACGCGCATACCCTCGCGGACTTCCGTCTTAAATAGCGGATCGCCGATATATTTGATGTCGTCCATGGTCTCTTCTCCCCTATTGCGGCTTTGTACCAGCCTTTTGTCAGGAACTTTTGCGCCGCCCGGATATCACGGTCGGCCGTTTACACGCGCACGGCTATTTCATTCCGCTCTATTTGGCCGGGATAATCGGCAGCAGCAGATAACCGGCATTGTCGCCGCCCAGATGCACCGTCACGTTGTTATCGAATACTTCCGGCGGACGGTTGTCCGGGTCGTCATGCAGGAACGGGCCAACACCGGTAAAGGTGTTCTTCATGTTGGACAGACCCGCGTTCGTCTCGCCGGGATAAACATAGTCGCACCCCTTGATTGACAGCGCGAAGCGGTACCCCTTTGGCACCACGATCCCGCTGGAATGGATTTCAACTTCGACTTCGTAGACGTCGCCCGGCGTGAGTTCCTGCACTTCATCATTGCTGTGAAACGGCGCGGCAGCCGTCGACCGGTCCGGGTCGAGTTTGCGGTGGGATGCGCGCAGCCAGCCCGACGCGACCGGCGTGTGCGGATCGAGCGCCCCGCGGAACGTGACTTCCTTCATGTCCGACTGGAACACCCGCAAGATCACGAACAAGTCCGCATCCTTCGTGTCGGAAGAGACATTCAGTTTCACCGCCATCGGGCCGCAAATCTCAAAGTCTTCTTCAACCGGGCTGGACAGGAAGGTCACGCCATCGCCCATCGCAGCATAGGTAATCTCACCCGTATTCGCGGTCGGTCCGTCGGCCAGAATCTGGCCTTCCGGCTCAAAATGGAACTTCGTCCATTCGGTGCGCGGGATCGGCCAGTTCTCCTCGCTGCGCGGCACGAACTTCTCACCGGGGTGGCGCACGAGAAGCTGCACGCGCGGGTCGTCCGGCCAGGCCGATTCGTCGCCCCGCAGAAAACGCTCGAAAAACCGCATCTGCAGATCGTTGCCGTAGTTGGTGTAGTAGAGCGACCAATGCTCCAGGCCGTGGACCTCCAGCCATTTGTCTTTCGAGGATACTTGCGTGAAGCCATTGAAGTTCCCGCGCGGATGCAGCGGCGCACCGCCCCAGTTGGCGCAGCTCAGCACCGGCACCTCGATCTTCGACAGATCCGCTGTCAGCGTCGCGTACCAGTCATCATCAAGCGGATGAGAAATATAACTCTGGTAGAGATCGTAACGGTTGGCGGCCAGTTCCTCGTCCGACAGCGTCACCGGACCCGCAGAGAGTTCACCATTGGCGCGCGAGGCCCAGCCACGATCACCATAGCCGTGTTGAATCTTCAATATCTGCATGTCGTACCAGTGGCGCGCAAAGGAGTCGTAGATGCCCCCCTGATAGGCGAGCTCACGGTAGAAATCGTTGAAGCCTTCCCAGGGGCAAATTGCTGCCAGGTGCTTGGGCTGCAACGCCGCGACCTGCCACTGGTTGACCGCATAATAGGAAATACCCGACAAACCAACCTTGCCATTTGACCAGGACTGAACGCCGGCCCACTCGATGCACGCAGCGAAATCCTGCGTCTCGCGCGGGCTCCAGTGCTCCAGATAACCCGGTGAGCGCCCCGCGCCGCGGGAATCCACACGAATGATGACAAAGCCTTTCGGCACCCATTTTTCAGGGTCACAGACCTCCCAGCTCTGATGGATGTTCGTCGATCCCGCTGGCACGTCGGGATGGTTCTCGCACATCAGGTCCCAACAGGTTTTATAGATCTCCTCGAAGTGGAGATCCTTCCCGTACGGGCCATGGGACATGACGACAGGATAGGCTCTGTCATCATCGGGACGATAGACATTGGCGCGCAAAACAAGACCGTCATCCATCTCGATCGGCACATCCCAGTCAACGCGCATGCCCTCGCGGTGCTCGCTTTTGAAAAGCGGATCACCCGGATAATTGATGTCGTCCAAGGTCTTCTCCTCCCGAGAGTGAGCTTTTTGTCTGTACGTCCTTTGAAACAATTCGGGCGGCCTGTATCTGAAGGCCGCCCGTTACGTTTGTCCTATTTCTTTTTCTTGGCTGGCTTCCGTGCCGGCTTCTTCTCCGGGATGATCGGCAGCATCACATAGGCCTGCTCTTTGGGCCCGGTGTGCAGGGTGACATCCCCGCCAAAGATATGCGCCGGACGATCACGCGGATCGTCATGGCGGAAGATCGCGCAGCCGGTCCAGTTGGCATATTCACCCAGCTGCACATTGGAATCGCCCGGATAGACATAGTCACGTCCGCGAACCGACAGGGCCACCCGATACCCCTTGGGCACGGTGATGCAGGTCGGCCAGACTTCGACATCCAGCTCATAAGCCTTACCCGGCTTCAGCGGCTGCTCTTCATCATGAGCATGGTACGGCCGGTAAGGCAGGCTCTTCTTGGTGTCGAGCTTGCGATGGGAGGCACGCAACCAACCCTGGGCGATCGGCGTGTGCGGATCCAAAGCACCCTGGAAGGTCACTTCCTTCATATCCGGTGCAAAGACCCGCAGGACCAGGAACATGTCCGCATCTTCGGTCTTAGAAGACACGAAAAGCTTGGACGCGATCGGACCGGTGATCTCCATCGCCTCTTCGAGCGGCGGAGTCATGAAGGTCAGGCCGTCGGAGAAGCCACCATAGGTCGCTTCACTCTTCTTCTTCTGCGGCGTGGCCGAGAGGCTCATATCCTCAGGATTGATATAGAACTTCGTCCATTCGGTCCGCTTGAGCGGCCACTCTTCTTCGTGACGCTCGACGAAGACCTCACCCGGATGCCGCACCTGCAGCTGGACCTTCGGCTGCTTGTTCCAGCCGTTCTTCTCGCCCTTCAGGTAATAGCCGAAGAAGCGCTTCTGCAGGTCCATCCCGTAATCGGTGTAGAAATGGGTCCAATGCTCAATGCCATGCACTTCGAGCCACTTGTCCTTCGACTTGGACTGCACGAAGCCTTCAAAGTTGCCGCGCGGATGTAGCCCCTGCCCGCCCCAGTTGGCGGTTGAGAGCATTGGCACTTTGACCTTGTCCCAGTCGGGCATGCGCGACTGCCAGAATTCGTCGGTGTCGAGCTTCCGGGCGAGACAATCTTCGTAGAAGTTGTTCCGGTTCGCGCCGAGTTCTTCCTCGGTCAGAGTGTCCGGACCGGCAACCCATTCAGCATTCATGCGCGAGCGCGGACCGTTTGAGCCCTTACCGTGCTGAACGTTATACACTTGGGCTTCTGACCAATCCTTGACGAAGCCGTTGCACATGATCCCGCCGTGATGGGCCATGTCGCGGTAAAAATCAGCTGCACCTTCCCAAGGGCAGATCGCCGTAAGATGCTTGGGCTGCAGTGCTGCAGCCTGCCACTGATTTTCGGCGTAGTAGGAGATGCCGTTCAGGCCAACTTTGCCGTTCGACCAGGACTGGACACCGGCCCAGTCAATACAAATCGCGAGATCCTGTGCTTCGCGCAGAGACCAAATATCGATGACACCAGGGGAACGCCCCGTGCCGCGCCCATCCACGCGGATGCAGATAAAGTCGTCGGGCACCCAACGTTCCGGATCGACGACCTCCCAGTTCTGATATTTCTCACTCGTGCCGGCAGCGATCCCCGGGAAATCCTCAACCATCCGCTCATACTGATCGTGATAGGCATCTCCGAAATGCAGGAGCTTGCCGTACGGACCGTAGGTCATGATTACGCCGTATTTGCCCTTCTTGATCGGCCGATAGACGTCACAGCGCAGGACAACACCGTCATCCATTTCGATGGGGACATCCCAATCGATCTGCATGCCATCACGCACATCGCTGCGAGACTGATCATCCATATATGCTCGCTTTTTCGTCGCCATTCGTACTCTCCTAAATACAAGTTTATCCTCACCGCCGGAACGGTCGGTTTTAGTGAAGCCCCGTCGCTTCGTGCGCGCGGGGCCAATTCACATAATTATAGAATAGTGGAAAAAGGTCGTTTAGTGGAAGTGCCACAATGCACTTTCATAGCCGCAATGCTGTGGACGCATTGTCCTACTCCGCAGCGATATAGAACACCGCCCAAGGCCAGCGAGACTCGTCATCCGCAGTAGCCGTGCCGCCAGCCACTTCATAGACCGGCCGGCCCGTGCCCGCCAATTCCGAGATAGGCCCCATCCGCCTTACGGGCGAGAATCCAGTCATGAGCGGCGATATCGGCAGCTGAGATCTCTACCGCAAACCCATCGAGCGCGACGGTGGTGATTTTGGACCCGTTCCAGCCGGCCGCCGCGAGCACATCGCGCAGGCGCGGCCTCTCCAGAGTGATCGCATGCGGCCAGGGTTTGGCCTTCATCACGGTCCGGACCATCCCGAGCCCCTCGAGCATGGCGACATCGAAAGCCGCCGACCGGGTACAGCTGTACTCATGAGCGGCCAGGAAGGCATCATCAAACGTATCCGACGGGCCGCGGTTGTTCCCTGACACAACGCCACCAATGGTCAGGATCACCGGACCAGCAGGTTTGGCCAGATCGTCCATGACCGGTCCAGCCGCCAAGAGGCTGATCACCACAAAACTAAAGAGGATTTTGATACGAACCATGGATCCCACTCCGTCCGGCGTTGTTTGGCCCCTAGAGGCGATTGTCGGGATCAACCGTATAACCGTAATCGTTCATCCACAGGAGGCTGGACCAGCTGTCCATGGAAGGGTCGAGTTCCATCCCGATGGCGCCGCCATATCCCTTCTCGATAGCCCGCTTCGCGATCCAGATAAGATCCAGCTCGCCGACCCCCGGCTCGTGGCGACCGGGCGGATTGCCAATCTGCACATAGCCGATCAGCGGCCAGTATTCGTCCATAATATCCGACAGTGTGCCGGTCTCTTCGTAGCGCATGTGGAAGGTGTCATAGACCATCCCGACATTGGGTCGATCCACCGCCTCCACAATGTCCCGCGCCTGGGCCATCGTCTGCATCGCCCAGTTCGGAATCCGTTGCGAGGTCACCGGCTCGAGTAGGAACTTGCAGCGGTGGTCACCCGCGGCGTCCGCGATATAGGTCAGGTTTTCAATATATGTCTCAACGCAGCGCTCCCGACTCTCCCCTTCGGGCACGGGACCCGCACCCACATTGATCGAGTAGAAATCGCAATGGGTGATGTAGTCGAGCGCCTGGTCGGCCGCGCGGCGAAACTCGTCCTGCTTTCCCGGCTGAGCCCCAAGCCCCCGCACACCGCCCGCCCAGTCTGCGGGCACCACGCAATAGGTGAATTCCAACCCGAGATCACCGAGCAGGGATTTCAGCTCATCTTTCGGGAGCTCATAAGGGAAATGCCATTCGACCGCCGCACAGCCGATTTTGGCGGCGGCGGCAAAGCGCTCCCGGACCGGGAGTTCGAGAAACAGGTGATACAAGTTGGGTGCGAAGCGGATCATGACGCATAATCGGTAGTCAATGGTGGCGTATCGTAAAACGCTTGCGCACCAGAAACAAAGCCTTGTCTGACACTCTCAAAGGACGCTTCCGATGCCGCATATCGTCACCTGCCCCCCACTCGCAGGATTTCTCGCAATCAGCATGCTGGCCTCGCCATCGACCGAAACAGAAAACTTCCCGCTATGGTTTTTAAGGTTATAGGCGAAGTCGCAAAGCGTAAGCTCGTTGGCGTGCCTAATGACGCGCTCATTTTCGGCCAGCCAATTCTGGACCTCGACCAAGAGGTCTTTCGGTTCGCCCTCAGCACCGCTCATAATCTTCCCTGCAAATCCTCATCAAACCGGATGATAAACACTCTCACTCGGCCCAACGTAGTGATCAAACACATGTCGGTAGGCGAGGTCGCACTTGGTCTCGAAAATATCTGGGGTGTAGACCTCAGGTAACTTGTCGAGCTCGATTTCAATGAACTGCCGAACGGCGGCGCGGGACTGCTGGCGGGCTCTCCAGTCGAGCACCAACTTCTCCTTCTTGAGAATTTCAAGCAGTGCCTTGGCGACCAGCTTAACCTCTGCTTCCTGAGCTTTAGTCAACGTAGGCTCGGGCCTCGTCAGGATATCGAACAGTGCCAACTCCTCCTCCGTCAGCCCCTCACCCACGCCCCGACGCTCTTCCTCATTGAGGCTCTGCGCGAACTCGACCAACTCGGCGAACAGTTCCTCAATATTTTTGCTGCCCGCATTGTACTCCGCGATTAATTTCTGGAACTTCTCAAGGAAGTCGATGCGTGCCTTATTGCGCATCATCATACCCTGCAGCTTTCCCTCAATCAGCGACCTCAGCTTCTCCGCCTCGGTCCGCTTGCGAGCGCCCTCGAACTTCTCCTGCAGCTTTTCAAAGTCGATCTGGCTTAGGTCGATCAGCGGCTCATCTTCCGCCGATACATCATGGATGATGTAGCCCTCAGCTGCGATGGACTGGTCTAGCAACTCCTCTACCTGCACCATGACCTCCGATATGTCAGGTGCTGGCGTCAGCGACCTTATTTTCTCAGCAAGAACCGAAAACAACACGGCGTCGGGAGCCAGATCCGTGGCTGCGGGGTCAGGTAGGATCGCCCTAAAGATGCGAGTGATGCGGGTTGCCTGTTGCAGGAAGGCTTTCTTGGTGTCTTCATCCTTCAGGATCTCTTCAACGGCATCATCAAGCAGCTTCACTCGTTCAAAGCCGCTCGCATCTTTGATGGCTTCGGGATCAACGCCTTGCGTCTTGCACCATGCCGTCAGCTCGTCGACAAACTCCATCAGAGCTTCGACTAGCTCAGCCTTGTCCTTGATTGGGTCGCCACCGCCGTCACCGGGCTGAGCATATATGGCAAGTGCCTGCTGTAAATTCTTGAAGACACCAACGTAGTCCACAATCAGACCGGCGACCTTGCCGGGAACCACCCTGTTCGCGCGTGCAATGGTTTGCATGAGCGTGTGGCTCCGCATGGGCTTGTCGAGATAGATAGTGGAGCATGAAGGTACGTCGAAGCCCGTCATCCACATTGCGCAGACAAACACGAGGCGGAAGGGATCGTCAGGGTTCTTGAACTTCTCGTCGAGGTTCTCGCTCACCAAGCGCTTACGGTGAGGCGCAATGTCGAGGTCCTTCTTCTTCATCTCCTCGACTTCGTTCTGGGACTGAGAGACCACGACAGCCATGTCGGTGGTTTCCATAAAGGCGATCTTCTCGACCAGCCCTTGGTGCTCTTCCCCGACAGTCTGCGGCAGATATTCCTTTAGCTGCGCCAAATGTTGCTGCCAGTGAACCGAGACCTTGTCGTACATGCGGACAGCTGTGGCCTTGTCGATGCAGATAAACATCGCCTTGCCTCGGTAGCCTCGCCCCATGAAGTGATTAACGACGTCCTCTGCTACTGCATCAAGCCGCTCATCGCGCGTGATCAGTTGGTACTCGCGGGCAAACTCCCGCTCCAGCTTCTTCTCCTGCTCCTCACTCAGCTCGGCCTCCTCAAGCAGACGCTCCATGTCTTCGTTGAGGTTCTGGTTCGTAAGTTGAAGTTCGGGTGTGCGGTTCTCGTAGTAGAGCGGAACTGTCGCTCCATCCTCGATGGACTGAGTGAAGTTGTAGATGCTGACGTAGTCGCCAAAGACTTCCTTGGTCCGCTCTTCACCTGCCATTAGAGGAGTGCCGGTAAACCCGAGGAAGGCAGCATTGGGCAAAGCATTGCGCATGTTCAGTGCGAACACGTCGTACTGGCTGCGATGTGCCTCGTCGGTAATCACGATCACATCGTGGCGGTCGGAAATCTTGTCGTATATCGCCCCCTGCTCGGTGTGGAACTTCTGGATCAGCGTGAAGACATAACGGTGATCCTCGGTGAGCAGCTGCCTCAAGTTCTCCCCACTCGTTGCCTGAGCCTGCGCCTCTGTGACCGCTCCCGTAGCAGCAAACGTCTTGTATATCTGGCTATCAAGTTCGTCACGGTCGGTGACGATAACGAATGTCCAATTGCCCGGCACTGTTCGCAGTATCTTCTGCGAGAAGAACACCATGGACAGGCTCTTGCCGCTGCCTTGCGTGTGCCAAAAGACACCAAGCTTGCCCTTGTTGGCTCCGAGGTTGTCGATCTCAGCGATCGCCTTGTTTACCCCGAGAAACTGGTGGTTCTTGGCGACAATTTTGACCAGTCCACCACGCACCTCCTGATAGACCGTGAAATTCTCGATCAGGTCAAGGAAGCGTTCGGGCTCGCACACACCTCTAATCGCGGTATCCAGCGAAACGACGCCGGTCTCTCCCTCGTCGTTGATG
This sequence comes from uncultured Alphaproteobacteria bacterium, assembly GCA_964276015.1. Classification (GTDB taxonomy): domain Bacteria; phylum Pseudomonadota; class Alphaproteobacteria; order UBA6615; family UBA6615; genus JABJAG01. The sequence continues at coordinate 70,177 of CAXYDO010000007.1, forward strand.
CGCTTCCACTCGAAGAAGTGTTCCCAAGGCGCAAAACTGCTCCCGATGCGGGTGGCACTGCCGTTCGACAGCATGACAAAACCGTTCATCGTGAACAGCTGCGGGATGGTGGTGCGGTAGTCTGTGAGATTTTCGCTGAAGGCGTTCTTGAGGTTCTTGTGGACTGCCTTCAGCTCCACCATCAATAGCGGGATGCCGTTGACGAACCCGACAAGATCGCAGCGCCTGCGATACATATCACCAGCGACCCAGAACTCAGAGGCAAGGAAGAACTTGTTGTTGGCGGCTGTGCGCCAGTCGATGACCTTGACGACCTCTTTGTCCCAGCCTCCGTCATCGCGCTTAACATCAACCTTCACCCCGTCCTTGAGGAGCCTGTAGACCTCTCGACTGGCTTCTTCCTTGACCATCTTGGAGCGATCACGGGTCAGCTCGTCGATTGCTTGTGCTAGTGCCTCGGCTGGCAGGTCGGGGTTCAGGCTTTCCAGCGCCGCTCTGAGCCGGGGTACGAGGACGACCTCGTGCTCAGTCTCTCGTCCCTCGGTCGATTTGCTGCTCGCCCACTCGCTGTAGAGATCAGCGGTCTCCCACTTCAGCTCACCAAACAGCTCTATTGCCGGCTGCTGGATCAGCTGGTTCTCACTGTATTCGGCGGAGTGGGACGGTCCGGGTGTCACTCTGGTTCAGCCTCTTGTTCGTCTGACACCAAGTCAGATGCGTCGAAATTCTTAACGCGTTGCCGGAAAGTCTTGTCGAACTTCTCGAGATAATCAGCAGTCCATGCGTGCTGGCTGGGCCAGTCGGCTTCGTTGGTGGTGTCAACGTCGTCTTTAAACAGCGCTACCCTGCTGGCCTGCCTGTTTGGCAGCTCCTGCCAGTCCAGCACCGCCCCAATCTCCGCCTCTATCTCCGTCTTCTCGTCCCGAAGGAGGTGGAAGTACGGTTTGGCTTGTTCGTTGTTGAGGCAAAGCTCAACGCCAATTCTGTTCTTGCTCGTGTTCACAGTGGTACTAAGCATAAAGCCCGAACGTCCGATACTGAATACAAGCCAATGCTGTGGCCGTGGCTTTTGTGGGCGTACGCTTGCACCATGTGCTGCCAGCAAGTCTCGTAGCTTTGTCCAGTAAGCCTGCTGCTGCACTTTGGTGTCGGTCAAATCCGCCTGAGAAATCTGCTTGGCAGCCTGACCAATGGAACGTGACCAATCGTTCGTCTTCGAGATGACATTAAACTTTGGCGCGGGCGGGCTATCGCCGATGCGCCAGAGTTCGACCTCCAGACCAAAGAAACGGAAGCTCTCGTCGGTGATGTCGTTCAGCCAATCAAGAGCCGCCCGATGTTCATCAGTGAACCTCGAAGATACCCACACGACCGTGACAGCCTGCAAACCAGCGGCATAGGTCATTAGCTGACCCATGTGTGTGTGGTCGGTACGCTCCAGCTGATTCTCGATCAGAACCCAATCACCAGTGCCCGTATCCCTGCATAGGATATCAGCACGAAACGGACCGACGTTCTTCTCTTGTGCTTCGAGTTCCAGATCGACGCCAATGGTATCAGCGAGAACATTGAGGTTTTCTTCTTGCGCCAACCAAGGCGTGAAGTCTTGGTCTTCGGTGATCCAAATGTCCCCAAGCTCTACCTTTTCAAGACGCCCACGGTCCGTCATGCCGCTGCCTCCTCTGTAAGTTCACCGATCTCAGACACGTCGATCTCCCCCGAGATTAGCTTGGGGAGCAGGAGATCACGTTGGGTACGGAGGTTGGAATTCTTGCGAGATAAGTTGTAAGTGAGAATATGAAATGGCCTGACGAGCAGGCCAAAGCTAGCCGCTAAAGTCAGTGTTGGAACGAGTACTGGTCGCGCAGCGAACTGCGGCCAGTGGCCTTTATAATCGTTCAGTTCGACCAGTCCGTAAGTCGTGTGATGTAACCAAAATATGTCTCTTTCAAAAGCCTCATTGCTTTTGTACGGGATCACATTTTGTATAGTGGAAAACGGAAAGAAGACAAGCCTCTGGTAACAGGTATGGTTCGCGAACACGATCACAGGATCATCGGTTGAGGCAGCAAAGCCCGGCTCGCCATTATGGAAGCCAATAACTCCGGACTGTCCTTGATCCAATACAGGAACGTTTCCGTCAGGTTCCACCGTCTTCTGATTATACTTCTTCCCTGTAGTGAACCGCTTGACTGCTGAAGCTACCGTCGTCAGTTCCCACCCCTCGGGCACCTTCCCAATTTTGCTGTCCACCATGGGCACGCCTTCGTGCCCCGGGAAGCAAAACTGGACGAACCACTCGTCGTACAACCGCCTCGCCATCCCCTCCAGTATCGCGATGCGGCGCGCGTTGTTCTCGATCAGGTCGTCATAGGCGGACAGGATGGAGGCGATGCGGCGTTGGGTGGAGAGGGGCGGTACTTGCAGCGTAACATTAGAAAAGGAGGTCTTGTTTATGATGGGAGTAGCTACTCCCCCTGCAAGCCCCTTGATCTGAGAGGTATTGTTTCTTAGGGCGTAGAAGACGAACCGAGGGTCATGCTGATCTCGATCAACAATGACGCTGTTGATTTGCTGATTGCTGAAACTTGGTTGGCTGGTAAGCGCCATCTTACCTATAGATCCAATGCACACGAACGCAACGGCATCAGCAGGAAGCATGATATTTGTGAAATGCTCAGCTCCCTGTGGGGAGATATGCCGTTCAGTCACTACTCCCCGTTCGCCTTCAGAGATGTCAGTTGGCGTGATAAAAGGGTAAATGTCACCAAAGAGTTCGGGCTGTTTCGACGGCGGGGTACGACCTGTAACAACGCGACCAAGGTCACCCACCGAAACCTCTCGCCAATCGTTAGACGGAGCTTTTGTCAAAGCCTAGCTCCAAGCAACCCTGCGACGTTCTCGGCGATTGCCTCCTCCAACGCCGCCGCCTCGGCGTTGAGCTGCTCCAGCGCCTCGTTCAGTTCCCCCAGCCTCACAGCGAAGTCAAAGTCATCCGGCGCTCGATCAGCCACCCCGACATAACGTCCCGGGTTGAGGCTCCAGCCCTGCGCCTCGATCTCCTCAATGGTGGCGACACGGGACAGCCCCGGCACATCGGCGTAGCTGGTGCTCTCGAAGTGCTCTTGCAGCATCTCCTCGCTGCCGTGGTTCAACTCCGGCGCTTCGCCTCGGTACATCCGCACGACATTGGCGAGAAACTCCAGCTGCTGCGGTGTGAAGTCCCGGTGCGCCCGGTCGATCTGGTTAAAGATGGGTTGTGCGCCGATGAACAATACGGTGTTCTTGCGCTCGTCGGGCTTACCCTTGTCGAAGAACCAGAGGGTGCAGGGCAGCGTCACCGTGTAGAAGAAATTTGAGCCGATGGACACGACGACATCGACGCCACCGGACTGGATCAGCTTCTTCCTTATCTCCATCTCCGTGCTCCGTGCGTCCCCTGCTGAGTTCGCCATGACGAACCCTGCACGACCCTTCTCGTTCAGCGCGGAGTAGAAGGTCTGTATCCAGAGATAGTTCGCGTTGTCAGTTGTCGGCATACCAAAGCCGAAGCGTGGGTCGTACTTGAGCCGTTCCTTGTCTACACCAGACACGTTGAACGGAGGATTAGCCATTACGAAGTCGTACTTCCCGCCAGCCTTGCTCGTCGCCTCGTGGGGGTCTGTATAGTAGCTGTTACCCTCGATGATGTTGCCGCCTAACCCGTGAACGGCGAGGTTCATCTTGGCGAGCTTAACGGTAGTGGCATCCTTCTCAATGCCAAACACACTCAGGTCACCCGCCCTGTCCGCGTGCGCCTTCACAAACTCACCCGACTGGACGAACATGCCCCCTGAACCACATGCGGGATCGTAGATGCGACCGTGATAGGGCTCGATGATCTCGACGATCAGGCGGACGATGCTAGTCGGCGTGTAGAATACCCCGCCCTTCTGTCCCTCCTTCATGGCAAAATTGCCAAGGAAGAACTCGTAGACTTTCCCGAACACATCACCATCGACCTCGACAGGCCCGAGGAGCTTGATCAGCTCGACAAGGATGGAGTTCTCGATCTGGGTGTATGTGTTTGGCAGGACGCCGGACAGGTCGACGTTTTCCGCTTCAATCGCCTGCATGGCTTCATTAATGGCACGTCCAATGTTATCGCCCTCGGGCAAGGACTGGAGATGCGAGAAACGCGCCTCAGGCGGTAGAAAGATGACGCCCTCCGCCTGATAGTCTGCCTTGCTGATTTTGCGCCGGTCTCCAAACCCCACGCGGCCTATGCGCGCCTCGACCTCAGCGAAACGCTTCTCTGCGTATCGCAGGAAGATCAACCCGAGGACAGGCGCGGAGAAGTCAGCTGGGCGTAGACCCGAGTTGGCCCACAGCTGATCAGCCACCGCCCACAGGCGCTTCTCGACATCGTTACCGTTGTTTGTTGACATCGTGCCTCTCATCCTTGGATCAACAGTTCATACGCCAGATTATTGCATCCTGTAACTTTCGACGGCCAGCACTGTTAGAAGCCCCCTCCGACGACGCTATCCCCAACGCTGATTTAACTGAATTTGGCGTCAGATCAAACCAGAGCGTCAGATAGTGAACGCGGCGCGAGCCCACGCCTAGCGCGGGTCAAACCATGGGTAGATTTATGGATAAAATCGACATCCCATATCTAAGCTATTGTTATTAAATGGTAATTGCCGGAGATAAGGGTGCCAATCTGGCTGAATTACGTGTGTGCGCGCTAGAATTAGATGAACCACAGGGGGCTGAGGGTGGTGTAGCTTCTAAGACTGCGTTTTTACCGCGCAGGTGTATATGCTCAAAGCGCCCAAACCCGCAATTGTGGTACCTCCGTGGTACCTAGAAATAAGAAGGGGTTAGCGAAAAACCGCTAGCCCCTTGAAAATATTGGTGGGCGCACACGGACTCGAACCGTGGACCCGCTGATTAAGAGTCAGCTGCTCTACCAACTGAGCTATGCGCCCACCGTGCGCTTAGACGCGGCGCGGATATACCATCCGGGCCCGGCCTTGTCGATACGCGCAAGCGTGAAATTGACCCGTCAGGCCAATCCGCCGCGGCGGTTGATGTACATGTCGCGATGCAGCCAGCAGCTCATAATCAGGCCAAAGCCGATCAGCACTGTGAGCATCGCCGTGCCGCCATAGGAAATCAGCGGCAAGGGCACGCCGACAACAGGCAGAATCCCCATCACCATGGCGATGTTGATAAAGACATAAAGGAAGAAATTAACCGACAGGCCCATCGCCAGCAGCCGGGCGAACTGGCTGCGGCAGCGGAACGCGATGAACACCCCATAGCCGACCAGTAGCGCGTATAGCGCGATCAGGCCAAGCCCGCCGATCAGGCCAAATTCCTCGGCCAGCATGGTGAAGATAAAATCTGTCTGCTTTTCGGGCAGAAAATTCAGATGACTCTGGGTTCCCTCAAGGAAACCCTTTCCGAACATGCCTCCGGACCCGAGCGCGATCTTGGATTGCAGGATGTGATAACCTGCGCCCAGCGGGTCGGTCTCCGGGCTGAGAAACGTGAAAATGCGCTGTTTTTGATAGGCGTGCAGGAATTGCCAGCCAACCGGGATAGCTGCGGCCACGCCGGCCGCAATCACCCCGAATTGCCAGAGCCGGGCGCCACCGAGCCAGAACATCGAGGCCCCGACCATGGCGACCACAGCCGCCGTCCCGAGATCGGGCTGGCGCAACACCAGGGCGATCGGCGCCGCGACAATCAGTACCGGGACCCACAAATTCCGCAGACGTCCGGCTTCATCCACATCAAAGCCGTGGAAGTAGCGCGCCAGCGCCAGAACGACGGTGACCTTCACCACCTCGGAGGGCTGCAACTGGAAAAACCCGAGATCGAGCCAGCGCTGGGCGCCCATGCCGATCGATCCCATGATTTCAACGGCAGCCAGCAAGGCCAGGCAGGCCCCGTAGATCGGATAGGCCGCGCGCAGCCAAAATCGAATATCGATCAACGCGACAACGAGCATCATCGCCAGTCCCACCGAAAACCTTGAAATCTGGCGCGAAGCCCAGGGATCGAAGCTGCCATCCGCCGCCGAGTACAGCATCGCAAACCCGATCGACGCGGTGAGCACGATCAGCAACACCAGCTCCCAATTCAAACGCATGAGCTTCTGGCGGAAGGTTGGTGCTGCGGTTCCGAATTCCGACATAGCTCGTCCCTGCGCCCCTATGAGCCCTGTTTGCCGGGACCCTTAAGCCCCGCCACATCGGCGCCGGGGGCAAGACGGGCCGGATCACGATCCAGGGTCGCGGCCATCACATCACGAGCGATCGGCGCAGCAACGGATGACCCGCCACCGCCATGCTCAATCACAACTGAAATCGCATAGCGCGGCTTCTCAATCGGCCCATAGCCCACGAACAACGCATGATCGCGATACTTCCACTGCAGATCCTTGTTCTTGATCACGCCCCCATCGCGCTCCCGCTGGGTGATGCGACGCACCTGAGCAGTACCGGTCTTGCCGCCCATGGACTTCCCTGCCTGGGTGATTCGCGCGGCAAAAGCTGTCCCACGCGGATCATGGGTGACCTGGTTCATGGCATTCATGATTACTTGCAAGTGCTTGGGGTTGACGTCCAGCGAGCCACGCGCGTCACCATCCCGCGAGGTCAATTCACCCCGCGTGACCACATCGCGTGCCAAATGCGGGACAACATGCTTGCCGCCATTGACCATCTGCGCGGTCATCGTGGCGAGCTGCAGGGGGGTCGTGAGGACAAAACCCTGGCCGATCCCGGCGAGCAATGTTTCCCCCAACACCCAGGGCTGTCCGATTACAGCGCGCTTCCAGGCCTTTGTCGGTACCAATCCCGAACGGGAACCGGGAATATCAAGTGCGAGACTCTCTCCCAGGCCAAACCGCGCGGCCATCTTTGCGATCTTGTCGATCCCTACCTTGCGGGCGATCTTATAAAAATACACATCGCAGGATTCCGCGATCCCCCGCGTCAGGTTCACATGTCCATGCCCGTGACGGCGCCAGCAATGGAACCTGCCGTCACCGACTTCCAGAAACCCGGGACAGAAAAAGCTGCTTTGCGCCGTGATCACGCCTTCTTCGAGCCCGGCCAGGGCAACGATCATCTTAAAGGTCGAACCCGGGGCGTACTCGCCGGCGATCGCCTTGTTGCGAAGGGGTGAGCGCTTATTGTCAGCCAGATTACGCCATTGGGCAGAGCTCAGCCCCTCGGTGAAGTCGTTTGGATCAAAGCTCGGGGTCGACGCCTGCACGATCAAGCCACCGGTTTCCACATCTATGACGACGATGGCACCTGATTCCTCTTTCAGGCGGCTGGTCGCGGCACGCTGCAACGCCATGTCGATGGTCAACACCACGTCGCGCCCCGGATCACCATCCTGTCGATTGAGTTCGCGGATCACCCGTCCAGCCGAATTGACCTCCAACTGGCTCGCCCCCGCACTCCCGCGCAGCGGTTTATCGAAGGCACGCTCGATGCCGCTCCGGCCGATGCGAAACCCGGGTAGTTCCAACAGTGGATCACCAGTTAAATCCTCGCGGCGGGGCGCGCCCACATAGCCCAGAACATGCGCGGCCGACACGCCGTTGGGATAGAACCGCCGCTCACCAACATCGATCGTGACGCCGGGAAGATCAGGCGCATTAACTTCGAGCCGCGCGACATCCTCCCATTCGAGATATTCACGCACGGTCACCGGGACGAATTTCTTCTTGCGACGCACCTCCTTGAGGATGCTCGCCTTCTCTTCCGGACCAATCGAGATGATCATTGCCAGACGGTCGAGTACCGCCGGCACGTCAGGGGTATGCTCTGACTTGATCAGGACCCTGTAATTTTGTTGATTGATAGCTATGGGCACCCCAAAACGGTCCAGAATCCGTCCCCGGGATGGCGGCAGCAACCGCATGTTGATGCGATTTTCCTCGGCCAGCATCTGATAGCGCTCAGACTCGACAACCTGCAGGTAGTACATCCGTCCGACCAGCGCGGTCAGCAGGCCAAACTGCCCTCCAGCCAGCAATGCCGCGCGCCTCGTGAAGAAGCGCTGACGGTCATTATCTCGGCTGTTCAAGACGGCTCCGCAGCACCAACCAGCCAACGCTGGCTGTGGAGCAAAAACCACGCGACAATCGGGAAGGTCACGACGGTCAGGCCGATCCCGACAAGGACCACATCGCTGGGCAGCACCGCCCCGCGCATCACCGAAGCCAAGAGCCAAGTCAGGGCTTCTGCGGTCGGCGCCACGATTCCGAAACCACTCCAGAATATCCAGAACGGTTTAACCACGAGGAAGCGCCGCTGACTAAGCACAAAAGCCTGCGCCAGCAGATACACCAGCGCGGAGAGACCGAACGGCGCACCGATCAGCGCGTCCTGCAACAGCCCCAGGGCAAATACGAGAACTCGCGGCATCAAATCCGGGCGAAACACCACCCAGTAGTAGATTCCCATGAGCGGCAAGGCTGGTGCGATCTCGGCGAAAAACGGCAATGGCAAATGAATATGCGCCAGAAACACCAGCAACAATGTTGTAACTCCTGGCACAACCCGGCGCACAATATTGCCGAAAGTACCGAAACCGGACGGGTTCATCGTGACGGCCCAACCCGCGTCGCGGGCGTGGCCTGACCGACGGCGGGCACTTGTTCGGGCGGCGGCAGAATGCCGTCGACGCCATAGTCCAGAATACGGGCCTCACTGAGCCGCGCCAGGGCGACTGTAGGCTGAAGGCTGATCTGTGTTTCACTGGCCTCTGAAATAGTGCCAATGGCCAATCCCGGCGGGAATACACCCCCATGCCCGGATGTCACGACCCGATCCCCCACCGAAACCGGAGAGTTCGATGCGACATAGTTCACCTTGGGCCAGGAAGTATTGTTGCCGGTCACGATCACCCGATCGCCGGTCGATTCCACAATTGCAGGAATGCGGGAGTTTAGATCCGTTAGCAACAAGACACGGGCCGACCGATCGCCAACTTCGGCAACACGACCCACCACACCAGCACCCGAAACCACCGCCTGGCCGCGCTGTACAAAATGACGCGCACCGGCATTGATCAGAAGGCTGTGAAAGAAAGCACCGCCGGCATCCGCGATTACCCGTGCGGTCACGGCACGGGGCCCAAGCTCAGGCACATATTCGAGTTGCGCGCGCAATGTCGCGTTTTCGACTTCCAGCTGGCGCGCACTCTGCATCCAGCGCATGAGGCGTTCGTTTTCCACGCGCAGGCGATCGTTCTCAGCATGGACGATGAAAAAACTCTTCACCGATTGCGAAACATTCTGCGCAGCCTCGACCGGTCGCGACAGCGTGGCCAGGATCGGGGACACCCCATCAACGATCACGATGCGGGCTCGCTCCAAGGCACCGGTCTCGGCCTTGCTCAGAAGCATCAGGGCAAACGTCAGGGCCAGCAGGGCGAGAAACGCAAAACGCTGCGCCCAGATCCTGACCGGGATGGCCAGTCCTGCAACTGACATGCTCGCGTTTCGTTTCGCCACCAGACTATCCTGTCTTCCGGGTTCTCGCCGTTACCCAGTACGGGTCAGTACATATTGCCCAGTACGCCCTTTAGTTTCCTGAACTCTTCGAGGGAACGCCCCGTGCCCCGGGCCACACATGTGAGCGGGTCATCTGCAATCGACACAGGCAACCCGGTCGCGTGGCGGAGCACATAATCAATATTACCGAGCAGCGCACCGCCCCCTGTAAGCACGATGCCCTTATCCACAATATCGGCCGCCAGTTCCGGCTCTGTGTGCTCGAGCGCAACTTTCACTGCATCGATGATCGCGCTGATCGGCTCGGCCAGACTTTCGGCAATTTCCCGCTCGGAGATAATGATCTCCTTGGGCACACCGTCCATCAGGTCGCGCCCCTTGATCGCCATGGTACGGCCTTCGCCGTCTTCCGGTGGGCAGGCTGACCCAATTTCCTTCTTGATCCGCTCGGCGCTGGATTCACCCACAAGGAGATTATGACCACGGCGGATATAGCCAATGATCGCCTCATCCATCTTGTCGCCGCCCACGCGCACGCTGCGCGAATACACGATGCCGCCCAGGGACAACACCGCCACCTCCGTGGTCCCACCGCCAATATCAACGACCATGGACCCGGTGGGTTCGGTGACCGGCAGACCGGCACCGATGGCCGCCGCCATGGGTTCTTCAATCAGGTAAACCTTGCGGGCACCCGCGCTCTCTGCAGATTCCTGGATCGCGCGGCGCTCTACCGCTGTCGAACCTGACGGCACGCAGACGACGATCAACGGACTGGAGAAACCCCGCCGGTTGTGCACCTTGCGAATGAATTCCTTGATCATTTCATTAGCGACTTCGAAGTCGGCAATGACGCCGTCGCGCAAGGGGCGGATCGCCTGGATGTTTCCCGGCGTACGGCCCAGCATCTGCTTGGCTTCGTTGCCGACGGCGAGGACCTTTTTCTTGCCCTTGGTTTCAATGATCGCAACGACCGAGGGCTCGTTCAGAACGATGTCACGGCCCTTCACATAGACCAGCGTGTTCGCTGTTCCCAGGTCGATAGCCATATCGGCCGAAAGCGCACCCATAATTCGCGAAAACATATCTCGCTGCCCGTCCCGTTGGTTTCACCCCGATTTCGGGGCCCAGGCAGCGCATGATGCGCCACCCGGGTTCTCATCTATGCCGACAAAGCTGCCGGCGCTGTCTTTTCTCGTTTCACGAGCAACTTGTTCAGCCCGTGGAGATACGCACGTGCAGACGCCACCAGCGTGTCTGCGTCCGCACCTTGTCCATTTACCGTCTTGCCATTCTCATCGAGCCGAACAGTAACCTCGGCCTGGGCATCGGTTCCGCCGGTCACGGCGTGCACCTGATACAGCTCCAATGAGGCAGAATGAGGGAACAGCTCTCCGATGGCATTGAAAACAGCATCAACCGGGCCATTGCCCCGTGCCGTTGTCGCCACCACTTCGCCATCGATCTCCAGCTCCAGATCAGCTTCCTGGGGTCCCTTGGAACCCGCACGAACCTGCAAGGAGACAAATTTGATCTGCGCATCGTCGTTCTGAATCGTGTCATCGACCAGGGCGACGATATCTTCGTCGAAGAGCTCTTTCTTCTTATCCGCCAGGTCCTTGAAGCGGATGAACGCATCACGGATCGCGTTATCGCCCAAATCGCCATAGCCCAGATCACGCAGCTTCTCGCGGAACGCGTGGCTCCCCGAATGCTTGCCCATCACCAGGTTTGATTCGGTCAGACCAACGGATTCTGGCGTCATGATTTCATAGGTCTCGGCGTTCTTGAGAACACCGTCCTGATGAATTCCGGACTCATGCGCAAAGGCGTTGGCCCCGACGATCGCCTTGTTGGGCTGAACGTTGAAACCGGTGATCGTCGAAACCAGATGACTGGCCCGGGTGATCACAGTGGAATCGACCCCGATGATATAGGGGATTGCGTCCTGGCGCGTCCGCAAAGCCATGACAATTTCCTCGAGCGCGCAATTGCCCGCCCGCTCACCAATGCCATTGATGGTGCATTCGACCTGTCGTGCCCCGGCGCCCACAGCGGCCAGGGAATTCGCAACCGCGAGCCCCAGATCATTGTGGCAATGCACCGAGATGATGGCCTGGTCGATATTCGGGACCCGATTGAACAGCATTTCGATCAATGCCGCGAACTCCTGGGGAACCGCATAACCGACCGTATCGGGAATGTTGATGGTCGAAGCACCCGCCCGGATTGCGCTTTCGACGGTCTGACACAGGAAGTCATGCTCGGTTCGCGAGCCGTCCTCAGGAGACCATTCGACATCGTCACACAAATTGCGCGCATAGCTGACGCTGTCGATGACCGCAGCGTGTACATCCTCAGGCTCCATCTGGAGCTTGAATTTCATGTGCAGCGGACTGGTCGACAGGAATGTATGAATCCGCGGACGCGCCGCGCCCTTCACGGCATCCCAGGCACGGTCGATATCCGGATGTGCCGCGCGGGCCAATCCGGCCACGCTCGAATTCTTGACCGTGTTCGCGACTTCGCGAACGGCCTCGAAATCACCATTGGATGCGATCGGAAAACCGGCTTCGATAATGTCGACGCCGAGTTCTTCCAGCGCGATAGCGACCCGCACCTTCTCCTCGAGGTTCATCGAGCAGCCGGGTGACTGTTCACCGTCACGCAATGTGGTGTCAAAAACGCGGACGTAATTCTCGGCGCCGGTATCGACCGGCAAATCCTTGGTCTGTGTATTTTTCTCGTTGGCGGTCATTGGTCCTGCCTCAAAATCGTATTGGTTGACTTAGGTTCGGTTTCATTCCCCTGAACACGCAGGCCATATGGCGCTGACTTTGTTCAGAGGCACCTAAGTCGCAGGGCTGCGCCGCCAATAAGAAGCGCGTCGAGACCAAGCAGAATCGGGCACAGATCGCCAGCAGCCGTTTCCAAACGGAAACGACGCGACGGGCCTTCAACTGTGCGGACAATGGTCACGCCCCTGGTCTCCTCAAAGGCTCCAACCGATTTTAATTCCTTCACACGTGAAGAATCGGCTCTGGAGCGTTAACAAATGATGAACTATTAGTTCACCAATATGAAAGAAAGTACCTATAGGGCCTTGTTTTAGAGCGATATTGCAGCGCACTGCAACGATTTTATTAACCTTGCCGGATAGTTTCGTCCCGCAGACGCCATTTAGCGCCCGCGGGAGTGAAACTAAGACGTCGAACTAGTTCTTCGACTTGTCGACCATGGCGTTCTCGGCGATCCACGGCATCATGCCACGCAGGGTCGCGCCGGTTTCCTCAAGCTGATGCAAAGCCTGCATCCGACGGGTGGTCTTGAACCCGGTCTGACCGACCTGATTTTCGAGCATCCATTCGCGGGAGAACGAACCGGTCTGAATCTCCGTGAGGATCTCCTTCATCACCTTCTTGGTCTCGCTGGTCACGATCCGCGGGCCGCGCGTGTAATCGCCGTATTCCGCAGTGTTGGAGACCGAGTACCGCATGTTGGCCAGGCCACCCTCATAGATCAGGTCGACGATGAGCTTCACCTCATGCACGCATTCAAAATACGCCATTTCCGGGGCATAACCGGCTTCCACGAGGGTCTCAAAACCCGCCTGGATCAGCGCTGACAGACCACCACAGAGAACCGCCTGCTCACCGAAGAGATCGGTTTCGCACTCTTCCTGGAAGGTGGTCTCGATAATGCCCGCGCGGCCGCCGCCAATTGCGGAAGCGTAACTCAGACCCAGATCGTGGCAATTGCCGCTGGCGTCCTGATGCACGGCGAGCAGACACGGGACACCCGCGCCACGCTCATATTCAGACCGCACGGTGTGGCCCGGGCCCTTCGGCGCGATCATGAAAATATCGAGATCTGTACGCGGCTCGATCAGGCTGAAATGAATGTTCAGACCATGGGCAAAGGCGAGCGCGGTGTTCTCACGCATATTGTCATGCAGGTGATCGCGATAAAGATCGCCCTGCAATTCGTCGGGGACGAGAACCATGACCACATCGGCCCAGGCTGCGGCATCGGCCGCGTTCATCACCTTGAAACCGGCGCCTTCGGCCTTGGCCACGCTGGCCGAGCCGTCACGCAAAGCGACGGCCACATTGGTCGCGCCGCTGTCGCGCAGGTTCATCGCATGGGCATGGCCCTGGCTACCATAGCCAACAACGGCCACGTTCTTGCCTTTGATCAGATTTACGTCCGCGTCGCGGTCATAATAAACGCGCATAGCTCTATTTCCCTGTTTTAGCGTCAATTCTAGATGGGTTTTGAAGTCGTTGCGTGTCCACGCTCGGCACGCATAAATCCCGGATGCGCGGCGGTTTTACAGGCCCAATGCTCATCGGGCAATGCCGCTGTTCATGCTTGTCTAGTCAGCGTCGACATCCGCGTGCAAATTCGGCTTGCCCTGTTTGCCGCCACGTTGGATCGCGACCACCCCGGAACGGGCGATTTCGGTCGTGCCAAGATTGCGCATCAGCTCAAGAAAACTATCCACTTTCTCGGACGCACCGGTCAGCGAGAACACGAAGGAATCAACCCCGGTATCCACCACCCGCGCGCGGAAAATATCAGCGATACGTAAAGCCTCGCGCCGCGCTGCACCTTCATTGGCAATCTTCACAAGCGCGACTTCATGCTCCACATGCGGGCCCTCGGCTGTGAGGTCATGCACCTCGCGCACCGGCACCAGCCGTTCGAGCTGCGCCTTGATCTGCTCGATAATATTGGGCGTACCCGACGTGACCAGGTTAATCCGTGAAGAGCTCTCATTTTCGTCGATGACAGCCACGGTGAGGGTCTCAATATTGAACCCCCGACCCGAAAACAGACCAACAACACGTGCCAGCACACCTGGTTCGTTGTCGACAAGGACGGTCATGACATGCCGTTCGATGGGATCGTTCTTGTTCGCCATCACGCGATCACTTTCTCTTAAACAGTCTTATTGATTGTTTGAAATACGGCCCGAAACACGTACGCCGCCTAAACGAGGACCATGCCGTCTTCGGATTGCTTCTGTTCCTGCTGATCTTCGAGGCCAAGCATAATTTCATTATGCGCAGCACCACCCGGGATCATCGGGAAGCAGTTTTCTTCCTTGGTGACCACCATGTCGACGATTACCGGACCCGGCGTTTTGATCATCTGCGTGATGACATCATCCACGTCATTCGGGTCGGTCGCGCGCAACCCTGTAATTCCGTAACTCTCGGCCAACTTGATAAAATCCGGCAAACCGTCCGAATAGGATTCCGAATAACGTGCGCCGTGCAGCAGCTCCTGCCACTGACGCACCATGCCAAGCCAGTAATTGTTCAGGATGAAAATCTTCACCGGTAATTTGTACTGCGCGATGGTGCCGAGCTCCTGAATGTTCATCATCGTCGACGCTTCACCGGCGATATCGATCACCAGCGAGTCCGGATGCGCCACCTGGACCCCCACCGCAGCAGGCAGGCCATAGCCCATCGTGCCGAGCCCGCCGGACGTCATCCAGTGGTTGGGCTTGTCGAAATGATAATACTGGGCCGCCCACATCTGATGCTGTCCGACCTCGGTCGTTACATAAGGGTCACGGTCCTTGGTCAGCTCATACAGACGCTTTATGGCGTATTGCGGCTTGATGTCGTCCTTCGCTCCGAAGGTCTGGTCGAATTTCAGACAGTCGACAGCCTGCCATCCCTTAATGGTTTTCCACCAGGCGTCCAGAGCCTTACCATCCGGTGTGGCTTTACGCTCTTTCCACTTGCCGAGCATCTGCTCGACGACATTCTTCACATCACCAATGATCGGAACGTCGACTTGAATGTTCTTATTGATCGAACTCGGGTCGATATCGATATGGATTTTTTTCGATCCCGGTGAAAAGGCATCCGTGCGTCCGGTAACCCGGTCGTCAAATCGTGCGCCGATCGCGATCATCACATCGCAACCGTGCATCGCCAGATTGGCCTCATAGGTTCCATGCATGCCCAGCATACCGAGCCATTGCGGTGACGAGGCCGGGAACGCGCCCAGACCCATAATGGTCGTCGTGGCCGGATAGCCGGTCGCGTTCACCAGCTCGGTTACCAGCTCACAGGCCCGCGGCCCGGAATTGATGCAGCCGCCGCCGATATAGAACATTGGCTTTTTGGCGTTGGCGATCAGTTCAACCGCCTGCTCAATCGCCGCATCAGCGCCGGTACGCTGCGGGTTGTAGTGGCGATGAGTAACATTCTCGGGTGAAAGATATTCACCTTCGGCGAATTGCACATCCTTGGGCAGATCAATAACGACGGGACCCGGCCGACCGGCCGACGCCACATAAAAGGCCTCATGCATCGTCCGGCTAAGATCGTCAACATCCTTCACGAGATAATTGTGCTTGGTGCAGGGGCGCGTGATACCGGTGGTATCGGCTTCCTGGAAAGCATCATTACCAATCAAATGGGTCGGCACCTGACCGGTCAGACAAACCAGCGGAATGCTGTCCATCAGCGCGTCAGTCAGGCCCGTCACGGCGTTCGTGGCACCGGGTCCGGACGTCACGAGAACAACGCCGGTCTTGCCGGTTGAACGGGCATACCCTTCGGCCATATGCACCGCGCCCTGCTCATGTCGGCACAGCACATGGCGTACGAAATTTTGCTTGAATATCGCATCATACATCGGGAGCACGGCCCCGCCGGGATAGCCAAAAACGACCTCAACACCCTGGTCTGCCAGAGCTTTGATCACCATTTCCGCACCGGTCATTCGATTTTCGGACATCATACTCAAGCCTTTCATTCCATACGATCAAATCCGGTTTCCCGGATCAGATTCAACCCGACAACTCACGTTCGGACCGGCGGCTTAACCGAAACCTCGATCAATTGCCAGTCCGTCGGAGCCGTAACGCGAGACCAGTGACAAACCGTCTCCGCTGCGGACCTACCGATGTCGTGCTTTGCCAGGCACAAAATCACCCTGCGCACACGCCAAAGGGCACGTATCAACAAAAGCGCATACGTAATTTATGTAAATATTTTAGCCTCGTCAACTAAGAAACGAAAATATTTTATCCTGATTTAGGTAAGATTGTTTCAATATGGGGGTTCCCGCATTTGCGTCGGGCAGCTGATGCTGCAACCAGGTCATTTGTCGCTTGGCGTAGTTGCGGGTTTGTTGCTGGGATTTGGCAACGGCAGCATCGAGAGACATTTCTCCCTTCAGATGTGCCGCAAGTGCCGGGTACCCCAATGCCTTGAAGATCGGTAAAGTAGGATCCAATCCCTCTCGCTTGGCGCGATCGGACAACGTCGCCACTTCCTCCAGCGCCCCCTGATCGAGCATCTGCTGAAAGCGGGTTTCACAGTTTGCGTAAAGCCCCTCGCGCTCGGGCATCAGCGCCACGACCCGAAAATCGAGGCCCACAGGCGGCACCGGATCATTCTGCCAATCCGAAAGCGGGCGCCCGGTAGCCTCGAAGACCTCCCAGGCGCGGATCACCCGCTGGCTGTCCCCCACATTCAGACGCACGGCGATAACAGGATCGCGTTGCACCAGTTCAGCATGAAATGCGTCACTGCCGATTTCCCGATGCCGCGCCCGCGCAATCGTACGTATCTCGGTTGGCACAGCGGGGATCGGCGCAATGCCCTCCATCAGCGCTTTCAGGTAAAGCCCGGTACCGCCGACCAGAACGGGTCGCCGCCCGGCAGCGCGGGTCTCCGCAATTGCCAGTTTAGCATCGTCAGCCCAATCCGCGGCCGATGCCATCTCAGTCGCGTCCCGATATCCATATAGGCGATGGGGGACCCGCGCCTCGTCCGTTTCGCCTGGCCGGGCGGTCAGAACGCATAGATCGGCATAAACCTGCATAGAATCCGCGTTGATTACGGTTCCGTCCAGGGCATCGGCGACATCCATCGCCAGGCTCGATTTTCCACTTGCCGTGGGGCCCGCAAGGACAATGACCGGTGCGTCCCCCATCGCCAAAAGGTCAGTCGCTTAGCGGATAGGAAACAAGACCATCGGCCAGCTTGGGCTCAAACCAGGTCGATTTCGGCGGCATCACTTCGTTTGCATCAGCGACCGCCATCAGGTCTTCGATGCTGGTGGGGAACAAGGCGAATGCAACAGCCCAGTCACCGCTATCGACACGTGCCTGCAGGGCGCTAAGCCCGCGAATTCCGCCAATAAAATCAATGCGCTTGTCGGTCCGCGGATCAGCAATCCCCAGAACCGGTTCCAGCAGACGATCGGAGAGCAGTTTCACATCCAGGCGATCGAGAGGCTCGGCATCGCCGGTCGGCGGTGACTTTGTTTCCAGAGCGTACCAACTGCCGTCGAGGTACATGCCGAAACTGTGCGGCAAACCTGGTCGTGCCTCGCTCTCTACTCGCGTTACGGCAAACTCTTCGGCAACCTTCTCGAGGAAGGCCTCGGCACTAGGACCATTCAGATCTTTTACCACCCGGTTGTAGTCGAGGATATTCAGCTCATTGGCCGGGAAGGCCACGATCAGGAAACGCTGGTGGGCTGTGCCTGACCCGTCGCGGCCATCGCGCATCGCCGACACCCGCGCGCCGGCGGCAGAGCGATGATGCCCATCGGCGATGTAGAGGACATCAACTGGTGCATATGCAGCCGCGATGGCGGACACACCATCCGGATCGGTAACGGCCCAGATCATATGCCGCACCCCATCGGGCTGGGTGACGTCGTAGGTGGGTGCTCCCGCCGTGACATCAGCGAGCACCCTACTGACCGAGCCCAGCGCCTCGTGCACGACCAGAACCGGGCCGGTCTGGGCGTCCACGGAATCAATCTGGCGGACGCGATCGTCTTCCTTATCGGGGCGGGTGAATTCGTGCTTGCGCACCCGGTTTTCATTATAGGCGGCGACCGGCGTGGCCGCGACCAGACCCGTTTGGATGTGGTCTCCCATGATGATCCGATAAACATAGTAACTGGGTGCCGGATCGCGAATCAGCACCCCGGCATCGATCATCCCGGCGAGGTTTTCAGCACCCTTGGCGTAGACATCATCGGAATAGGGATTGGTCCCATCGGGCAAATCAATCTCGGGGCGCGAGACGTGCAGGAAGCTCCACGGCCGTCCCTCGGCCATGACCTTGGCTTCGGCGAAGGACATCACATCGTAAGGCGGTGCGGCGACATCCACTGCGGATGCGGTGGCCGGACGCAATCCGGTAAAGGGATGAAGCAGGCTTTCGGTCATATCGAAACTTTCGGATAGGGACGGTGCGCGTAATGTCTAAGCGGATAGCGCCCTCTTCGCATATCGCGCCCGCACAGAAAAGCACGGCCGCAGACAAAGAAAAACGGCGGCACCCGAAGATGCCGCCGTCACTCCGCAAATAGCAGAGACTTTGCAGATCAAATTACGACTTGTTGATGCGCACCGCGACGAAGCGACGATCCCCGTTCCGGTTGATCTTCAACAGAACCGAGCTGCGACCCGCGTCACGTGCTTCGCGAATTTTCTCGGCGATCTGACCGGGGGTTTTCACTTCTTCCTGGCTCACTTCAACGATGACGTCGCCCGGGCGAAGGCTTTTCTCGGCCGCCGCACTATTCGGTTCAACAGCGGTAATCACCACACCCTGAAGTTCGTTGGGCAGATTGAACTGCTGACGCATTTCATCGGTGATGCTGGTAACGGACACCCCCAGATCATCGATCGCAGCCTCTTCCGGCTCCACCGCGTTGCCGCGGGGACCGGTCGATGCCAGTACCGGAACTTCTTCTGCGAGCTCACCAATCTTGATCGCCACGGTCTGCTGACGTTCGTCACGCCAAACTTCAACCGGCACGCTCTTACCGATATCGGTCTCGGCAACGATCCGCGGCAGCTCACGCATGCTGTCTACTGGTTTGCTGTCAAAAGACAGGATGACGTCGCCCGCCTTGATGCCGCCGGCTTCGGCCGGGCCCTTATCGGTGACGGAAGACACCAGGGCGCCCCGCGTACCATCGAGACCGATACTCTCGGCAATCTCATCGGTCACAGTCTGGATACGAACGCCCAGCCATCCGCGTCGGGTCTGACCGAATTGCTGAAGCTGCGAGATCACCCGCGAGACAATCGAGGACGGGACAGAGAAGCCCACGCCAACGCTACCGCCGGTCGGCGAGAAGATCGCGGTGTTCACCCCGATGACCTCGCCATCCATGTTGAACATTGGACCGCCGGAATTACCACGATTGATCGAGGCGTCGGTCTGAATGAAGCTGTCATACGGACCCTGATTGATGTCGCGCTGACGGGCCGAAATGATACCGGCTGTCACCGTGCCACCCAGGCCAAACGGGTTACCAATGGCCACCACCCAGTCGCCGACGCGAGACTTGGTCGAATCGCCGAACGGGACTGCCGGGAGAACCCGATCAGCATCGATGCGCAGCAGCGCCAGATCGGTCTTCGGGTCACGCCCCACAAGTTCTGCCCTGTGCTGGGTATCGTCCGACAAGGTCACGGTGATTTCATCCGCGCCGTCGATGACGTGATTGTTGGTCACCACCAAACCATCGGTGCTGATGATAAAGCCCGAACCGAGCGAGGTGGCACGACGGGGCGCGCCCTGGTTGCGGTTGAAGAACTCACGGAACGAATCTCCGAACGGCGATCCTTCAGGAAGCTGCGGCGCCTGGGGTCCCCGGTCTTCGCGCACAACCTGCGTGCTCGAGATATTCACCACTGACGGCAACAACTTCTCAGCCAGATCTGCGAAGGATTCCGGAGCTGATTTCGCAGCCGCCGGCAAAGCGCTCAATACCAGCGCAAATGCAACGAGCAGCCCCAGCAAGAATGCCCCCGTCGTATTCACCCGTCCCGCGGTCCAGCCGGATAGCGCGATGGTTCTGGTGTTTCGTTTCGAATTCATTTTGCGGTCTCTCCCGTTTCGGGCATTGGCCCTGGTGATGCCTCTCCACTGAAACTCTACAAAGATATGAGCCGTGGAGAAATTCAGTTCAAGGGATGCTCACCAAGGACTTTGCCGAGTGCGGACATGAAATTGCCTCTGACCGTTGATATGGGCGCCAAAAATGTTCGGAATGGGGCGCTGTCCCGGCACATTTGAGGCAATCTACGCGCCCGCGATGACAATTGCGTGTGCCGCCTGTTTAAAGCGCTAAACCGCCTTCATCGCCCATAACAGCGCCAGTCCAATAACCGCTGCAACAAGCCCGCCCGAACGCAGGGCGGAAACGGGCATGTCGATCATGCGGGTCAGCAACTTCTTCATACCCTCGGGAAAGATGGCATAGATTAGGCCTTCGACGATCAGGATCAGTCCGAAACCGATCAGCGCGAAACTTAACCACAGCCCAATCTGTGCCATCTTTGATTTCCCTTATTCGCCGCCGCGCCCTGTGACCCGGTCGCGTCCGCCTTCGAGATTTCCGAAATACTTGAAGAAATCACTATTGGGCGACAGCACCATGGTGGTGCCTTCCCGCGCGAAGGTTTCCTTGTAGGCTTCAAGCGAACGGAAGAACTCGAAGAAGTCCGGGTCCTTGCCGTAGGATTCGCCCAGAATGGCGTTCCGCGTGGCGTCGCCATCACCCTTCAGGGTTTGGGCTTCACGCTGCGCCTCGGCAACGATCACGACCTGCTGACGATCGGCCTCGGCGCGAATACGCCGGGCGTTCTCCTCACCCTCGGCACGCAGTAGGCTGGCCTGGCGCGCACGTTCGGTCACCATCCGGTTGTACACGGTCTGGGTCACGCCTTCAGGCAGTTCCGAACGACCGATGCGGATATCGACAACTTCGATCCCGAAACCCTGGGTGTCATTCGCGACACTGTCGCGGATGGATTCCATGATGTCGTTACGCTGTTCCGACAGCAGATCCTCCAGATTCCGCTGCGCCACAAACTCCTTGACCGTTGAGGTCAGGATGTTGCCGAAACGGTTTCCGAAGATGCCTTCGTCATTCACCGTCTGAAAGAACTGCAGCGGATCGGTGACCTTGTAGCGGGCAAACGCATCAACAAAGATACGCTTCTGATCACTTAGCAGCATTTCCTCGGCATTCGGATCGACGCTCAGGACCCGTCTGTCATAGGCCTTGATGTTCTGGACCAGCGGCAGTTTGAAGTGCAGACCCGGGTTCCGGATCGTCCTCTTATGCTCGCCGAACTGTAGCACCAGAACCTGCTCGGTCTGGCGCACGGTGAACAAGGCTGAATTCAGCAAGATCCCAATCAGGATGATCAGGCCGCCGAAAATTGCGAGTTTAGCGCGACTCATTGTGCGTCTCCTGAAGAACGACGGTTCCGACCGAGTTCATTGAGCGGCAGATATGGCACAACACCCTGTCCACCTTGTGCATTGTTGTCGATGATGACCTTGTCGGCCTTCTCCAGAACATCGCGCAACGTCTCAATGTAAAGACGTCGACGGGTAACTTCAGGAGCCGCCTTGAACGATTCATAGATCTGATCAAACCGGGATGCTTCACCCTGGCCTTCCTTGATCACCCGCTCACGATAAGCACTGGCTTCTTCGAGGACGCCAGCCGCTTCACCTCGCGCTGTCGGAACGATACGGTTCCGATAGGATTCGGCTTCGTTCTGAAGCTTTTCTTTATCCTGACGGGCACGCTGCACATCGTTGAAAGCATCGATAACGGGTGCAGGAGCTTCAGTCTTTTGCAGCTGCACACGCTCGATCGCGATGCCAGCTCCATACCCATCAAGTATGGATTGGAGCAGTGTCTGCGTTTTTCCCTGCACACCTTCACGTGCCGTGGTCAGCAAATCATCGAGTGCGGTCTGTCCCACAACTTCTCGCATCGCGCTTTCCGCTGCCGCTTTAACGGTTTCCTGCGGGTCACGAATGTTGAAAAGATACTCGCCAGCGTTAGAAATACGCCATTGCACGGTAAAATCGACATCCGCGATATTCTGATCGCTCGTGAGCATCAGAGACTCATTCTCAACGTCCCGGCTCGCACCACCACGACTACCAAGGTCCGTTGAATCCCGGAACCCGATATTCATTCGGTTGATCTGCGTCACTGCTGGCGTGAGAACTTCACCGATTGGCGCCGCTGGCCACCAGTGCAGCCCCGACTCCGTCACATTGCCGTTCCATTTTCCGAACAGCAGCTCGACGCCACGTTCGGTTTCCTGAACCCGGTAAAGACCGTTGACAAGCCAGACACCAATGAGAATGGCCAGAATAAGAATAATTGCTTTGGGGCTACCCATGCCGCCGGGAATCAGGCGTCGAAGCCGATCCTGACTGCGTCGCAGCATTTCTTCTACGTTGGGCTGTTGTCCCCCACCGCCGAGTCCGCCGCCGCCTGTCGGGCGTTGTCCGCCCCAAGGACCACCGCCACCGCCACCGCCGCCGCTGCCGCTGCCGCTGCCGCCCCATGGGCCACCACCGCCGCCGCCTCCCTGTCCGTTCCAAGCCATATTCGGAATTCCTCACCTGTTCGTCCAACGCGTCCACGATCAGAGTGCCCTCTTCTTCAGGCGAACCGCAACTGCGCCGGGTTTCTAAATTGTTCGTCGGGGCTTATATCACAACTTGTTGCAAGGCGTGATCACGCCATGGCGACCCGTTTCCTCGATATTGTCTGCCCCTACGGAGTTTTCAAGCATGTCCGCGATTACACAGGAAGATATACAAGCCGCACTGGCCACCGTTGTCGATCCGGTAAGCGGCGAAGACCTCGTCTCCGGCGGCCAGATTTCGGGTCTGGTCATCAAAGACCGCAATGTCGGCTTTGCCATTGAAATTGACCCGGCTGACGCCGAACGCATGGAGCCTTTGCGCAAAGCCGCCGAGCACGCGGTGATGGGGCTGAACGGCGTTTCGTCAGTGTCAGCGGTACTTACAGCCCATAACCAGGCCCCCGAACAGCGCCAGACCAACACCGCACCGCGCGGTGCCCCGGCGCCAGCCAAACCCGATACTCTCCTCCCTGATGTCGCCGCAATTGTCGCGGTGGCCAGCGGAAAGGGCGGTGTCGGGAAATCAACAACAGCAGTTAATTTGGCGGTCGCGCTGGCCTCCATGGGCAAGCGGGTCGGGATCCTGGACGCTGACGTTTACGGCCCCTCGTTACCGCGCATGTTCGGTATAACTGACAAACCCACGCCGATGCCGGACAAGCGAATCGCACCGCTGGAAGCCTTCGGTGTGAAAATCATGTCGATGGGATTTATGGTAGCCGAAGACACCGCCATGATCTGGCGCGGTCCGATGGTCATGGGCGCGCTCGAACAAATGATGCGCGAAGTCGATTGGGGGCCTCTCGACGTCCTGGTGGTCGATATGCCGCCGGGCACCGGCGATGCCCAACTCACGATGGCGCAACGCGTCCCCCTCGCCGGCGCCGTGGTTGTTTCAACCCCGCAGGACATCGCCCTGATCGATGCCCGCAAGGGACTCAACATGTTCGCAAAGGTAAACGTGCCGGTTCTCGGGATCGTCGAAAACATGAGCACCTTTGTCTGCCCCAAATGCGGCGAAGAAACCTATATCTTCGGGCATGGTGGTGCCCGCGAAGAAGCCAAACGACTGGGCTGCGATTTCCTCGGTGAGATCCCGCTCGACATCGCAATCCGGATAACTTCAGATTCCGGACAACCGATTACCGCATCCGAACCCGACGGGCCGCACGCAAAGGCTTATCGAGCCATCGCCGAGGCCGTCCTCGCCAAGGTGGGTGATGGCAGCACAAGGGCCGCGCCTGAGATTGTGATGGAGTAAGCGTTCGGGCCCAATCACAGCCGCGCGATAATCAGTCGCGCTTTGTTGAACGACAGCCCCGACACGCCACCTTGTCGGGGTACGCACCCGCACCCATGTTGAATGGTAGACGCGGGCCCCAATACATGCCCGTATCGTGAGACCGACGAGCCGGAGTTGGCCGCGTCCCGCCGGCCGCCGGCCCGCTTTGCCCCCCCAAACGGCCGGCACCTAAACTTCCGTCCTGGCGGTTCTCATCCTCCCAAATAAAATGATCCCGGAAGCTCGGAATAGAGTGGTTCGCGCGGGTGTTTATTTCCCCAACAGAACCCTCACGATGAGAGAATTCCAAATGCGTCCGTTTACCCAAGCCGCCAATTTCCTGTTTGCCGTGTTTTTGCTTGTCTCCGCGGCCCACGCCATCGACCCGGTGTTCAATATCGACGGCAAGGCAATCCGTGGCTCCGACCCGGTCGCCTATTTCACCGAAGAAAAACCCGTCAAAGGCTCGCCCGGTCACACCTATGCGTGTCAAGGCGCCACGTGGCAGTTCGCGTCGGTAGAGAACCGACAAAAATTTATCGGTGACCCTGCGAAATACGCACCGGCTTATGGCGGCTATTGCGCCTGGGCGGTCGCCAGTAATTACACGGCAACGATCGACCCGAACGCCCGGACCAGCCGGGATGGGAAGCTCTATTTGAATTTTTCGAAATTCGTGCACGCCCGCTGGGCCCTCGACAAAAGCGGCAACATCGCAACGGGAGACCAGAACTGGTCCGACCTGCGCGACGGAAGCTAAGGCCTAAACCGCGCGTTCGAGCGTTACGAAGCTGAACGCGGGGACTTCGCCATCGGCCTCGTGATCGAGGCGAGCCACCTCGAGCCAATCATCGCGATCCAGATCGGAGAAGAAGACATCCCCGTCCGGCGCAATCTGAACTTCGGTCAGGTAGATTCGGGCCGCCCTTGTCATCGCCATGGCATAGATCTGCGCGCCGCCGATGATCATGACCTCGCCGGCCTCGCCGGTAGCGGCAAGCGCAGCGTCCAGACTGTCGACGACCACCGCATCGGGCGCCACGAAATTCGGATCGCGGGTAATCACGATATTGGTGCGGCCAGGCAATACCCGGCCGATTGAATCCCAGGTCTTGCGCCCCATGATGATGGGTTTACCCATCGTGGTTGCCTTGAAGAATTTGAGATCGGCAGGAATACGCCAAGGCAGATCGCCTGCATTTCCGATCACGCCGTTTTCGGCTACCGCGACGATCAGCGACAGCATCATGGGATCAGACCGCGACCTTGGCGGGGATATGCGGGTGGAACTGGTATCCATCGAGGGTGAAATCTTCATAGGTAAAACCAAACACGTCCTTCACGTTCGGGTTCAGGGTCATCCGTGGCAGCTCATAGGGTTCCCGCGCGAGCTGCACGTCCGCCTGCTCGAGATGATTGAGGTAGAGATGGGCGTCGCCAAAGGTGTGGACGAAGTCCCCAGGTTCGAGACCGGTCACCTGCGCTACCATCATCGTCAACAGGGCATAGGAGGCGATATTGAACGGCACGCCAAGAAAGATGTCCGCGCTGCGTTGATACAGCTGACAGGTGAGTTTGCCGTCGGCCACATAGAACTGGAACAGGCAATGGCAGGGCGGCAGCGCCATGCTGTCGACATCGGCAACATTCCAGGCACTGACAATTAGGCGCCGGGATTCCGGTCGGGTGTTGATCTGCTCGATCAGGTTGGTGATCTGGTCGACCTTTTTCCCGTCAGGAGTAGGCCAGGACCGCCACTGGTGACCATAGACCGGGCCGAGATCACCATCTTCGTCGGCCCACGCATTCCAGATCGAAACACCATTGTCGTTCAAATAACCAATGTTGGTGTCGCCCTTGAGGAACCACAGCAGCTCGTGGATCACCGAGGGCATGTGGATTTTCTTAGTGGTCACCACCGGGAAACCCTCGGCGAGGTCGAAGCGTATCTGATGCCCGAACACGGACAACGTCCCGGTTCCGGTCCGGTCGGCGCGTTCGGTGCCGTTCTCGCGCACATGGCGCATCAGATCGAGATATTGCTGCATACCCAACTCCACAGAACGGCTGCCAGACAGCCGATTTCGACATGCAAACTAGTCGCCAATGCGAGTCGAAGGTATCGGGCTTTGCCTTTGGAAAGCCGATCCAACGGGGATAACCTGCCTCACACCTTTCACAATTGCCCTTCCGGCCCTATATTTAGGGTGTCGGGCTCGCCCGACTATGACGATAAACGTTTTTCGTAATAAACGTTCGGACCCGGGGGCAGTACCCGGCGCCTCCACCAATTTTTTGGCATTCATGGCTAGTTCATGATCGCAATGGGGGCGAAACAGGATCGACGGGCGCGTAAAGGTTGAACTTTCGTTCGGCATGGTACCACCGATATCGGGCCATATTCATAGGTGCCAACGACAATGTTGAAACCTCCGCTATTGCCGCTTAATAACCGGTAAAAAGCGCGGTTCGGGGGGCACCGGGCAACAGAAGCCCCCCACTTTATTGGCACAGCATCACGGTCTGAACTAACTGCCTCTCAAGGCGAATCGCCGGCCCGCGTAAAACTGTACCCACATTTATTCTGTGCGACCGTTGACCGAAGGGCCTGAGAAGGCTTCCATCATCCCGACATGACCGATGACCTGATGAAATACGACCAGATGGTGGAAGACGCGTTGCGCGGTGTTGTGCGCAAGGCCCTGCAGCATGCCCTTGAAGAGGGTTTGCCCGGTGACCACCATTTCTATCTGACCTTCCGGACCACGGCGCCCGGGGTTGCGATACCTGACTACCTTCAGGATCAATATCCCGAGGAGATGACAATTGTTCTCCAGCACCAGTTCTGGGACATGGTCCTCGAAGAAGATCAGTTCACGGTGACCCTCAGCTTCAAGAATCGGCCCGCCGAATTGCGGATTCCCTATGACGCGCTGACCGCTTTCGTGGATCCCTCGGTGAAATTTGGACTCCAGTTCAACGCCCAATCCTCCGGCCCCGTGTCCGTCCCGGCCCTGCGTCAGGAAGGTGATTTGATTCCGGTGCCCGAAAATGTGGCCTCCGATTCCGCCGAAGAGACAGCAAACGAAGATGACGAAAAGGACGGTGCCGAGGTCGTCAATCTCGACCAGTTCCGGAAAAAGTAGGTCACCCTGCTCCGATGGCGCCGGATACTGCTTTCGCCAATCATGCCCTTGACCTCCTCACCCAGGTCGGTCCCCCCTTTGATACGGATGCGCGATTGCGCCGCATGTTTGGCGGACATGGTATATTCTGTGATGGCGTCATGTTCGCATTGATCTCTGATGACGTGCTCTTTCTGAAAATCGATGCCGAGACCAAAACGGCGTTTATGGATGCAGGGTCGCAGCCATTCACCTATGCAAAGGCCAACCGAAACGTTGAGCTGACATATTGGACCGTCCCCGACGAAGCCAGCGAGGACGTCGACGAACTTCACCGCTGGGCGCATATGTCGCTGGCCGCTGCCAATCGGGCGCAAGCCAAAAAGCGGCCTAAAAAATCCTGAACACCAATCTTCGCAATAGACCTTTACCTGCACGCGGCGGCGAGGATAATGCGCGCCGACACTGGAGAATATTATGACAAACAACACCCGCACCGAATCCGACACGATGGGCGAAGTCGAAGTCCCTGCTGACAAGTATTGGGGCGCGCAGACCCAGCGCAGCATCGAGAATTTCCCGATCGGCAACGACCGTATGCCGATCGCCCTCGTTCGCGCTCTCGGCATCCAGAAGCAAGCCGCCGCGAAGGCCAATCTGGAGCTGGGCCAACTCGAAGAAGACGTCGCCAACGGCATTGTCGCTGCGGCCCAGGAAGTGATCGACGGCAAGTTCGATGATAACTTCCCGCTGGTCGTCTGGCAGACCGGGTCCGGCACCCAGTCAAACATGAACGCCAATGAGGTGATCGCGAACCGGGCCAATGAAATGATGGGCGGCAAGCCGGGCGACAAATCCCCGGTCCACCCGAACGATCACGTCAACCGCAGCCAGTCGTCGAATGACACCTTTCCGGCCGCGATGCATATTGCCGCCGTGCTCGAATTCGAAAATCGCCTGATCCCGTCCCTTAACCATCTGAAGGACGCCCTGGACGCCAAGGCCTCCGAGTTTTCCGACATCATCAAGATCGGACGCACCCACACCCAGGATGCAACCCCGCTCACACTGGGCCAGGAATTTTCCGGTTATGCGGCTCAGATCGTTGGCGTGATTGCCGGTGTAGAGCGCTCGATGCCCGACCTGCTGCAACTCGCCCAGGGCGGTACTGCGGTGGGCACAGGACTGAACACGCCGAAAGGGTTTGCCGAGCAGTTCGCCGCGGAGGTCGCCAAGATTACCGGCAAGCCGTTCGAGACAATGCCAAACAAGTTCGCCGGTCTAGCGGCCCATGACGCGATGGTTGCCGCGTCGGGTGCCCTGAATGTCGGTGCAGCGGCAGCCATGAAAATTGCTAACGACGTCCGCTTCCTCGGCTCCGGTCCCCGCAGCGGTATCGGTGAACTGAGCCTGCCCGCCAACGAGCCTGGTTCATCGATCATGCCCGGTAAGATCAACCCGACCCAGTGCGAGGCGCTGACCATGGTGGCAGCAGAACTCATCGGCAACCATGTGGCCGTGACCGTCGCCGGCAGCAATGGCCATTTTGAGCTAAACGTTTTCAAGCCAGTGATTATTTTCAACGTGCTCCGCTCTGCCGGATTGCTCGGCGACGCGGCGCGCAGTTTCACCGATCGGTGTGTCACCGGAATCGAAGCCAATCGGGATCGGATCGCCGAATTGATGGCCCAGTCACTAATGCTGGTGACCGCGCTAAACCCTCATATCGGCTACGACAACGCCGCAAAGGTCGCAAAAAAGGCATTTGCAGATGGGAGTACCTTGAAAGAGGCCGCAATTGACTTGGGTGTGCTGACCGCTGAGCAGTATGATGAGTGGGTCAAACCGGAGAACATGATCGAGCCCGCGTAATGCAGAACATTATCGAGACCCTTCCACACCAATCAGCGAACAAGAAACGTTCGGTGGTCGTGGCAGGTCATCGGACAAGCGTTTCACTCGAGAATGTATTCTGGGACCATCTGCGAAAGCTGGCCAAGGGCCGACGCATTTCCGTCAACGAACTCGTCACCGAAATTGACCAGTCACGCGACGGCAGCCTGTCGAGTGCCATCCGTGTATTCGTCCTGAAAAATCTGCGGGGCTGACCCCCGAACGGCGACGCACTAACGTCGCTTGAGCAGACCTTCGAGCAAATTTTTGAACTGATCAGCAGGCTGTGCCGGTTGAGGCTGGCTGCTGGTCGTCCCACCGGCGGCGGGCTGCTGCGTCTGGTTGTCGCCGGGCAATAATTTCCGCAGCACCGAGCCAACCGCCTTGCTCGCGACATACGCGTTGATCTGATTCAGGTTCACGAGGCGCGTACTGGGGGCATCCAGCGAGCCTTTCTGCTCAACGACCAATCCCGGGAATTCAGGGTGCGCTGGAAACCCGGCGCGCGCGCGAATATTAACCAGCCATTTCGGCAGATCGGTGGTGCCCGAAAACGCCACGGCCGCACATTCAGCATTGAGTTGTTGTTGCGGCAGGGTCCCGACGCCGTTGGCTATATCGAAACGGCCATCGAAACTGGCAATTTTTGTTTGCCCGCCCTGCGCCGAAGACGCGAGCCCCAGGAAACCTTCCAGCCCGTCGAGATTATCCAATTGATTGCTGATCCGGCAGACATCAACACTGTCGACGACCGCATTGGTAAATTTCACCGCCCCGTCGCCCGTCAGATTAGAAATCATTTCGAACTCACTGCGGCCCCGGGACGTGACATTCAAATCCGCCCCCAAAGTTCCCGACACCAGCTTCACACTTGAAATCGGGAACAACAATTCGAGCGCAGACATCACGCCCTTGTCCTCGCCTGTGGCCGTACCGCCCAGAAATTTAGCGGCATCCGCACCATCAACATCGAGCGCATAGCTCATGGTCGGTACATCGCGATCAGCGATTTGGGCGGTCATGTTGAACCCGCCGCCAAATGCCTGACCCGACAACTGGGTCAGATCGAGCACACCGTTCTTCACGGTCACGCCGAGCTTGGGTTGGTCCACACGGATATCGGTATAGGTTATGGCGGGGGCCGAAAGTTTGATATCGGCATTCGCGGCTTGCAACGCCGACACATCAAGCGGCTCGCGCGACCAGCGCGTACTGCCAGATGCGGGCGCTGCAGCGCCTCCGGTGGACTTCGCACCACTTCCCTTGCCGCGACTGGCCTTGTTCTTTGACGGCGCCGGCAGGAACCAGTCGACGATGATCTCACTGGTCTTAAGTTCGGCCGTGAGGTCAGGGCGTTCACCGGCAAGTCCCAGACGCGCGGTCCCCGCATAGGTGACCGGCCCAGCGCGACCCTCGAGCTTCGAAAGCGCGACGACGTCGGGTTGCATATCGACATTCGCCTTCAGGGAAAATGGTCCCGCATCCGCCAGGGCAGGGCGATAGTCATTCATGAAAGTCCGGACGAACGAAACCATATCCGGATGGGCCGCATAGAGGGTCAAAGCCCCGGTCGGCTGCCCGGCCACCAGGTTTTCAACTCGTCCCTTGGCGACAATCTTTCCATCACCAACGCCAATATTTGCATCAATCTCAGAGGAGTCGAAATCGCCGCGCAGCTTGACCCCAGCCGCCAGAGCACCGGTCTTGACCCCCTTGGCCCCGCTGTCGCCCCCCAAGCGCGCGATAAATGCCGAGGCATCCGCATGGCGCAACTCCAGCGTCAGATCATATCCGGGCGGCGTGGCGAGGGCGGCCACGGTTCCGGTGGCTTTGAGGATGGCACCCAGTGCCTGAACCGTCGTATTGACGGCGAGATTTTTAAGATCGCCACGAAACGTTCCGTTCAGTTTTCCGGGCCCAATTTTCGTCGGCGTATCAACATTCACCAACGCCAACAATCGGTCTGTATTCGGGGCATCCACGTTGATGGTCAGATCAGCTGAAGGCGCGTCATCGAGACCTTCAATTTGACCCTGGGCCGAAACTTTCGCCCCTTCGAGATTGGCCACCGAGGCGTCGCGCAGTTCAAGGGTCCCGCCCCGAAGCGTGCTGTCGAGATTGATCCCACGCAATTTCTGGTCGCGGTAAACAAGCTCGCCGACTTTCAGCTGCAAGATCGCATCAAAAGCGTTAAGCGCCGCCAACCCGGACGATGCGCCCTTTGGCTTGCTCGCTGGAGCGGTGGCCGAACCATCTGTGGCGGGCGCCGATGCCGAATCTGCCGACAGTGCCGATGTACCCTCGGGCAGATAAGCATCCAGATTGAGTTTATCGAGGGACAGGCCAACCCCAAATCCGGGGCGTTCGCGAACCGCGATCGCAACCCCACCGCGCAAGCGTGAAACATCAACGGTCACGTCGATATCCGTCAGGGTGACGTTCTCGGGTGTTGCCGCGACGGATACCGAGCCCGCCATTTTGCGCAACCGTTCTGCGGGAACCGTCGATACATCCACGCCCGCCCATTGCAGCAGCGCGCGGAAATTATCCGATGAAACCTCGGCTTGCCCGTCAAAGCTGGGGCCCGCATCCGATGGCGAAAGGAGCCCGACAAGTGACGTCGAGGAGCCCCCGGGGAGCTGCGCGGAAGCGCGCGAGATGTTCACCGTGCCCTGGGCCAGTTCCGCGTTCAGGAACACCTGACGAACGATACCGCCGCGATAGACCACCGCATCAATTTTGGTTTCCAGGCTGGCCGAAATTCCGTCCGGAATTACAAAACTAGCCGACGGCGCAGCGGCATCAGACCCTTTCGGGGCCGCCTTCTGTGCAGCGCCAGATGTGGCTTTCGGTGCTTCAGAGCCATTGGTTTTGGCAAGCAATCGGTCGAAGTCAAGCTGCGACATGTTGAGCACGGCATTCGCCACAGTGGCGTCACCGAAAGTGACGTCGATGGCCCCCGTGGCAGAATCATCCCCGAGGCGCAGCGCAAGATCGTTGATCGTGACCGCCTCCTGGGTCGCCGTCACCGTGCCGTCGAGCTCCAGCGGCCTACCGCGCAACGCAGATGGTGCGGGCCCGTCACTCATGCTGGCGATCAGCGCCGAAAGGTCTTCAGCGCGCACTTCAACCTGCCCGGAGACGCGCGGGGATCCACTCGCACCGGAAAAGACACCCGAATAGGACAGTTTTGCCCCCGCTGTTTCGACTCGCAGATTGACCGGCGTGGCCTTGTCATCCACCAACTCGCCGATACCCGCACTCAGCGCAATATCAAACCTCTTGGCCATCATTGTGCCTTCGGCCCGGAACGGTCCGAGCAGGCTGCCGGCTCCCAATGACATTTCGAGATTCTCAATGCGCTGGGACTGGTCTGGTGTCTTGTAAGTAACGGTCCCATCGACGATCACCACATCGTCGAACCGGATTGGCGGCGTCGGCGATGATGCTGATGCTTCATCGGTCCCGCTTGCGGCTACGTTTGTGCTTGCAGCATCTGGTTCGGGCTTAAACGTCCAATTGTTGGATCCATCGGCGTAGGTTTCAAGCAGAATCTGAGGCGCGCGCAAAACGATCTGTTTCACCTGCACATTGCCCGACAACAGTGGCAGGAGCGCAACTCGAACGGTCACGCCCTCGAGATGGACCATGGCCGCATCGCCGCCCAAAGCGGCATTGGAAAACCTGACCCCGGAAGCAGAAACGCCCGGTGTTGGCAGCAGCTTGAAGTTCAGATCACCGTCAATCGAAAGCGTCCGCCCGGTCGCCTCGCGAACTTTTGTCGCGATATCCGCCTTGATCGAATCCGTAGGTACAAAAAGCGGCCCGGCGAGTGCCGCACCCACCAAAACAACAACAAGGACCCCAAGGCCGATCAGTAACTTTCGCACGTGCGTCTTACTCCAGATAAATGCGGCGTTCCGATCTGATCGGACCCCATGAAACCGACAACGGTTTCTGATTAAACTAACTCTTGCCGGCTAGTTTAACGCGCCCGGCCAACGCAATTGACTGATTACGACATATATACGAAAAAATGTTGGCGAAGATGTGACGACACGCACAGTTGGGTGACACTGGAATCCATGGCAGCCTGCAGCCATGACCACCCGAGTCACACCTCAAAACAGCCTGATTGCCGTGATCAGTGCATTTTTATTCGCCGGACAGGCACTGGCCCAGGCCCCCCAACCGGAAGATTCAACCGGGCGCGGCACACACGAACTTGTATTGGCCAACACTCATATGGTGGCCGCGGCCCACCCCAGAGCGGTCGAAGCGGGTTTGAAAATGCTGCGTCGAGGCGGCAGTGCCGCAGATGCCGCGATTGCCATCCAGCTGGTCCTGAACCTGGTCGAGCCGCAAAGTTCGGGCATCGGTGGCGGCGCGTTCCTGCTTTATCACGACGCCAATTCCCGCAATCTTATCACTTATGACGGCCGTGAAACCGCACCTACCAAAGCCGACCAGAACCTGTTCCTGAAGGCTGACGGCACCGCCATGGGCTTTCGCGACGCGGTCGTCGGCGGCCGCGCGGTTGGCACGCCAGGCACCGTTGCGCTGCTCGCCGAATTACACAACATCCATGGCAGACTTCCCTGGGCTGACCTCTTCGCCCCGGCAATCAAATTGGCTGAGGAGGGTTTTACAGTCGGGCCGCGCCTGGCCGCGATGCTCGCCGGGCCCCGGGCCGAAATCCTGCGAAGTTTTCCCGAGGCCCGGGCGTATTTCTTTCCCGGCGGCGTGTCTCTGAAAGCGGGAGACCGCCGCACAAACCCGGCCTTCTCCCGAACTCTCAAAAACATCGCCGAGCACGGCTCAAAGGCCTTCTACGAGGGTGAAATCGCCGAAGCGATCGTCGATGCGGTGCGCAACGCCACACCCAACCCCGGACAACTAACCTTGTCCGACCTGCAGGCCTATCGGATCATCCAACGCGACCCGGTCTGTCTGCCCTATCGAGATTACCGTGTCTGCGGCATGGGGCCGCCCTCCTCCGGTGGACTAACCGTCGGCCAAATACTTGGCATTCTTGCCAACTTCGAAATCCCCGAAAACGGCTCCGACGACCCCCAAAGCTGGCACTTGCTGAACGAAGCTTCGAAGCTCGCTTTCGCCGACCGCAACAAGTACATCGCCGATTCCGATTTCGTGCCTGTTCCGAGCGAAGGCCTTTTGGCCCCTGCCTATCTGACAGCGCGAGCGGGTCTCATCCGACGTCAAACATCGATCACCCCGCCGGTGCACCACGGCACGCCGCCGGGCGTCCCGGCGAACTCCGCCGCACCCGATACGCAAAATGAGCGACCGGGCACTAGCCATATTTCGATTGTGGACGGCGACGGTAACGCGGTCTCGATGACCACAACCATCGAAGGCGCGTTCGGCTCCCAGATCATGGTGGGCGGGTTTCTGCTCAACAACGAACTGACGGATTTTGCATTCGTCCCAGTGCAGGACGGTCTCCCGGTCGCCAATCGGGTCGAGCCGGTCAAGCGCCCCCGGAGTTCCATGGCACCAACAATCGTCTACAACCGTGACGGCGGGCTGCGTCTGGTTGTCGGGTCTCCGGGCGGCAGCCGAATCATCGGCTATGTCGCCAAAACACTGGTCGGGGTTCTGGACTGGAAGCTGGACATCCAGGCCGCGATTGATCTCGGCCATCTGGTAAATCGGAACCGGTTTACCGATCTCGAAGCCGGCACGTTAGCCCAAGATCTGCAAGCACCGCTTGAAGCGCTCGGCAACCAGGTGAAACTTCGTGACCTCAACAGTGGACTACACGGAATCGAGATCGTGGATGGAAAACTACGTGGCGGCGCGGATCCCCGACGCGAGGGCGTGGCCAGAGGCGACTAGGTCGGGGTCCTGCCCGCACGGGTCAGAAACATCGAACTCAGGAACGCCAGTACCGAGGCCGACAACATCACGATTGCCATCGGGATCGGTGTGTCGTCCTGAACGATACCGGCCAATTGCGCGAACCCGGCACCCGCCAACATTTGCAGGAAGGCCAGCAAGCCCGATGCGGTGCCAGCAAAGCGCGGACTGATGCTGACCGCTGCGGCCTGTGCATTGGGCATGGCCAACCCATTCGCCATGGCCATACCGGCACCGGGCAGAAAGATCGACCAGGTTGTCCAGACACCGGCGAGAACCAGACCCAGCATGATCACCCCGAAGACCACAGCCAGGGCGGCACCAAACTGCATCATCCGGTCCACCCCGATCCGTTGGCCATAGCGCCCGGTCAGAAATGACCCGGCCATGAACCCGGCGGAGATCAGCACGAAGAACATTCCAAACTCGGTTGGCGGACGCTCCAGAACATTGATCACCACAAACGGTGCGGCCCCGAGGAAGGCCATAAACATCCCCATCCCGAACCCGACTTGTCCGGCATAGCCCAGAAACGCCGTGACCCGGAGCAGGACGGCAAAACCGCTAAGCATGCCGCGAAGGGTCTGAACGTCCGTGCCGGGCTGTAAGGTCTCGGGCACTTTTGGGAGGGCCAAAATCAGAATCAGCGCCCCGACCATTCCGGCAAAAATAAAAATCGCACGCCAGCCGAAGGCGTCGTTTAGCAAGCCGCCAATCAGGGGAGAAATCATCGGCGCCACCACCAGCGCCGTGATCATATAAGCCATCAATTTTGCCGCAGTTTCCCGATCATAGAGATCGCGGACGATCGCCCGGCTCAGGACCATTCCGGCTGCCCCGCCGACCGCCTGCACAATGCGACCGACGATCACGATTTCGATGGTTGGTGCCAGCGCGGCAATGATGCTGCCGATCACGAAAATCACCAGACCGATGACAAGAACAGGTCGCCGCCCATAGCGGTCGGAAGCAGGCCCATAGACGAGGGTCGCAAAGGCGATGGTAAACAGAGCCAGGGACAGCGCGTACTGCACCGAGGCCGGGGGCACGACAAACGCATCCTGGAGAACCGGCAGCACCGGTAGGATGATTTGCATGGCCATGGGCCCCAGCGCGGTAATAATCGCGAGGACCGCAATCAGGCTCCACGTGTTGGCAGGTAGTCTGTTCATTCCATTTTCCGGCAGACGGGGTTTCGTCATCGGCGCGATAGGCCCAATTCACACGCAGGTAAAGTAAAAGCGCGTTTGACGAATGCAACCCGGCACCGCGTCAGGCGCGCTGCTGGCCGAGCCGCGCCAGACCGCGCTGATTAAACAAAGCTTCAGGTTTTACCTCCACCCGAGCCGCAATCAGCTCCCCAGCCAATTCGTGGCGCCCCGCGCGAATGGCGGCCTCAACAAATGTCCGCTGGACCACATCACACTGGGCGTTCGACCCGCCGAAACGCTGAGCCACCGGTGCCGCCGGTTCAATCAACTCTATGGCCGCGCCGTAATCACCGCGTCCGAACGCCCGCAATGCCTTCGCAACCGGCAAGCCAACATCGCGGGTCATCACCGCATTGGTGCCGGTTTCCCCCGCCGCCTGCTCCATAGTGGCCACAAGCTGATCTGCGGCACTCTCACGTCCTGCCCCTACCAATGCCATCATCGCGTGGACATCGTTGAAAGCGTAATAGCCGTCCGCAATCGTGCCTTCCCAGGTGTCCGCAAGTTCGTCCCAGCGTGTTCCGACATCGAATTCGTCGAGATGCGAACGCCACAGCAGCGCCGACGCATCGAGCATCTCCAGCACCACGTCTGAAGGTTTTGGGCGGATCCCCGTATCGTAGATTTCCAGCACCCGGCCATTCTCGCCACGATCCAGATGATAAAGCGCCAGATGCCACCGATTGTGGACGGTGAACATGTTAACGCGCGCTCAATCTTCACGACGATCATTGTACCAGGCCACACCATCGTCCAGACGGCCCTGCATTTCCATCACATGGGCCACAGCGTGAATCGCCCAGGGGTCGCGCGGCTGGGCGGCCAACGCTGCGCGTCCGGTATTTTCAGCCTCCGCAAACTCGTTCATTTCCTCCAGCCCAAAAGCGTGCATGCCGAGCACATAGCCATATCCGGGCACATCGGAGTCCCAGTGCGGGCGCAGCGCCGCGATCCGATCGCGCAACATGAGCGAACGGCCCAGATAGAAATCCCCCAGACGGGCCAACTGAATGGCCAGCAGATCGCGCGGATAATCATCGGCGACGGCGCCCCAGGTATCCGAGGCACTTTCAAAATCGCCGTCCAGCCAAAGCCGCAACGCCGTGATGTGCCCCCGTTCGCGTTCATTGGCGTGCCGCGCGAGCGCTTCAGCAGCGGTCACGCTTTCGCGCAAAAAGGGCGCGACGGCCTTTTCCGTCGCCACCGCCATCATGCCGCCGCACAGACAATGACCCATCACAAAGCCCGGAATGACCCATCACAAAGCCCGGATCCTCCGACAGTGCGGCTTCGATTTCTTCGAGGGGATCGAGAAAATAGCTATTCAGCAGCGCGAGCGCTTTGCCGTACCGCGCGAGGAATTGGGGGGTGCCCGAGGAATCCGGGACGTCCCGAATATCAGTATCTGGCATCGTCCTACTCCGCTGTTTTTGTCGGCTCCCCGGGCGCACCAAATCCACCACCGCCAGGCGTTTCAATCACGAATGTATCGCCCGGTGTTGCATGTGCGCGGTCGGTGCCTGACATCTCGACAACAGACCCGTCGGCGCGTTCGAGCCAGTTTCGACCCGGGGCCCCAGCGCCGCCGCCCGCCAGTCCATAGGGCGGAACGGTTCGGCGGTTGGCGAGGATCATGACATCCATATCCTCGAGGAACCGCACCCGGCGGCGCGCACCATCACCGCCGCTAAAGCGACCGTCACCGCCTGAATTCTCGCGAATTTCAAAACTCTCGAGCAACACCGGAAAACGCCATTCCAAAATTTCTGGATCGGTGAGCCGCGAATTCGTCATATGGGTGTGCACCGCCGACGTCCCGTCGAAATCAGGTCCCGCGCCCGAGCCGCCACAGATCGTCTCGTAATATTGATAGGTCGCATTGCCGAAGGTGAAGTTGTTCATGGTGCCCTGAGAGGCCGCCATCACACCCAGCGCCCCGTACAGCGCATCCGTGATCGCCTGACTGGTTTCCACATTGCCCGCTACGACGGCCGCCGGGTATTCCGGGGCCAGCATTGAACCAGGGGGAATGACAATATCGATGGGCTTCAGGCAGCCCTCGTTCATGGGAATGTCGTCATCCACCAGGGTGCGAAACACATACAGCACGGCGGCGCGTGCGATCGCGGTCGGGGCGTTGAAATTGCTTCCGAGCTGGGCGCTTGTTCCCGTGAAATCCACCTTTGCGCTGCGTGACGCCCGGTCGATGGAGACCGTGACAACGATCTCTGCACCATTGTCGAGGGGATAGGTAAACGCGCCATCCTTCAGGACGTCGATCACACGGCGCACGGATTCTTCGGCGTTGTCCTGCACATGCCGCATATAAGCGTGGACGGTTTCCAGCCCGAGCTGTTCCACCATCCGATGCAGTTCCGAGACGCCTTTTTCATTAGCTGCGATCTGGGCTTTCAGATCCGCCACATTCTGGTCCGCATTGCGCGCCGGATGGGCGCCCGAGGCCAGCATCGTGCGGAAATCATCTTCGCGGAATTGTCCGGCATCGACCGCCTTGAAATTGTCGATCAGAACGCCTTCATCCTCGATTGTTTTCGAGTCCGGCGGCATGGAGCCCGGCGAGATGCCCCCGATATCTGCGTGATGCCCCCGGCTGCCCAGATAGAACAGGATGTCCTCGCCCGCATCATCGAAGACCGGCGTGATCACCGTGACATCAGGTAGATGGGTTCCGCCGTTATAGGGCGCGTTCAGGACATAGACATCGCCGGGCACCATCCGGCCGGCATTCTCACGGATCACCGCACGAATACTTTCGGCCATGGAACCCAGATGCACCGGCATGTGCGGCGCGTTGGCGACGAGATTTCCACCCGGATCAAAAATCGCGCAGGAAAAGTCGAGCCGTTCCTTGATGTTCACCGAGTAGGCGGTGTTCTGCAGGGTCACCCCCATCTGTTCAGCGATCGACATATAGAGATTGTTGAAGACTTCCAGCATCACCGGATCGACTTCCGTGCCGATAGCCGCGACCCGCTGAGCCGCCACCATGCGCTCAAGCACCAAATCGCCGCGCTCGTTCATCTGCGCACGCCAGCCCGGTTCAACGATAGTGGTCGCCACCGACTCACTGATGATCGCCGGACCGTCGATTTCCGCGCCGGGAGGCAGGGCCATCCGAACAAAAACCGGGACAGCATGAGTTGCCCCATCCATGTGTGACGACACAAACGCAACCGGGACTGCATCCCCCGAACCCGTCGCCGTGAGCTGGCTATGGGCGACATTTTCGTCCGACACGCCGACCGCTTCTACCGCTGCTGTTTCAACGATCAGGCGTTTTTCCGGCATGGTAAAGCCGTACCGCTGGTGGTGTAGTTCGGCGAACTGGCTGGCCATCACCGACGCCGCAGCAAAATTCACTTCCAGCGAAGTATCCGTGCCCTCGTAGCGCAGATGCAGCCGGCGTCGGATTTCGATGCGCGCGGCATCAATCCCCTGTCCCGCGACCTCCGCCTGCGCCGTCGAGCCCAGTCGGTCGAGTAATCCGGTCACATGGTCGTCCACTTTTTCACCCAACGCCACTTCGACAGATTGCTCGCGCAGGGCACGAATATCGGCAAGCCCCATCCCATAGGCTGACAGCACTCCGGCCAGAGGATGCAACAGGACCTTCGTTATCCCCAGCGCATCGGCCACCAGGCAGGCGTGCTGTCCCGCAGCACCACCAAATGCGCACAGCGTGTACTTCGTGACGTCGTAACCACGCTGGATGGAGATTTTCTTGATCGCGTTCGCCATATTCTCAACGGCAATCTTCAGGAACCCTTCAGCGACTTCGGCCGGGCTTCGCGTGTCGCCGGTCGCGGCATGAATTTCTTCGGTCAGCGCGGCGAATTTCCCTGCCACGACTTTTGCATCCAGGGGCGAATCTTGTGCCGGCCCAAACACCGCCGGGAAATGCTCGGGCTGCAACTTGCCGAGCATCACATTGCAATCTGTGACGGTCAGCGGACCGCCCTTGCCGTAACTCGCCGGACCCGGATTGGCCCCCGCACTTTCCGGCCCGACACGGTAGCGCGCACCATCGAAGGAACAGATCGATCCGCCGCCGGCCGCCACGGTATGAATCTGCATCATCGGTGCGCGCATCCGTACTCCGGCGACCAGGGTCTCGAAGGCCCGTTCGTATTCGCCGGTGTAATGGGTGACATCGGTCGAGGTGCCCCCCATGTCGAAACCGATCATCTGCGCAAAGCCGGCTGCCTCGCTTACGGCCACCGCCCCGACGACACCGCCCGCAGGGCCCGACAGGATGGCATCCTTGCCCTGGAACATATGTGCATCGGTCAGCCCGCCATTGGACTGCATGAACATCAGGTTCGCATCCCCCAGATCATTGGCCACCCGATCCACATAGCGGCGCAGGATCGGTGACAAATAGGCGTCAACGACCGCGGTGTCCCCGCGCCCGACGAGCTTGATGAGCGGGCTGGTTTCATGGCTGACGGATATCTGGGTGAACCCGATCTCTCGGGCTATCACCGCGCAGACCTTTTCGTGATCGGGCACGCGATAGCCGTGCATGAAAGCGATCGCCACGGCGTGAATGCCGTCGTCAAAAGCAGCCTGCAACGCGGCCCGGGCGGTTTCAGGATCGAACGGCATGACGATCTCGTCCTTCGCGTTCACCCGCTCGTCGATTTCGACAACCCGCTCGTAAAGCAATTCCGGCAGAACAATGTTGCGGTCGAAAAGGCGCGGGCGGGCCTGATAGCCGATCCGCAATGCGTCGCGAAAACCTCGCGTCACCGCCAACACGGTCCGGTCGCCCTTGCGTTCCAAAAGGGCATTGGTCGCGACCGTGGTTCCCATTTTCACCACGCCGATACGGTCCGCGGGAATGGGGTCTCCTGCTGTCAGGCCAAGCAGCTCGCGAATGCCCTGCACCGCGGCGTCCGCATAATGATCAGGATTGTCGGAAAGCAGTTTATGGGTGCGCAATTCGCCATCGGGCGCACGACCGACAATATCGGTAAACGTGCCTCCACGGTCGATCCAGAAATGCCATTTCTTTTCACAAGTCCTTGATTCTGTTACATTATTTTTACTCACTTACCACCACACTTTTGATACACTAAATATGAAAATCGTTATTTTTCAGTTGGTTAGTTATACCACCAAATACACTTTTGATACACTTATGAGACACACAAGACCCGATCAACAAACAATCCAGCAGGTTTTTTGTTGAGGAATATACAAAACGCATCGCAGTCAGGTGCCGTATGAGTTTATCAAAAATAGTTAATAACGGGTGTATTACAGGTGAAAAACCTGAAATTTCTAAATACCCTTGTAGTAGTTCGGGCATAAGACAATAGAGTATAGTTTGACTTATAATTAACTTATAGATTTTTTTACAAAGTTTCCCTTACAATACCTTGACCTTATGTTATTATGTTTTTGTATAGGTTTGATAAGAGCCAGTAGTTAAAGGGTTCTAATGTTTATCACCAACTTACCAATCAACCATTTCCATAGATACGATGATCTAAGAGATTGGTTTGATTGCTACTCGAATCACTATCCAACAGACGATGAACGAGAACAAATTTATAGGTTAGAGGATACGATTTCCTCTCACCGATAAACCCTTCCCAGACCCCACCCATAAAAAGAACGAATGGGGTTGGTGTTCTGTTGTTCCTTGATTGGGTTATTCCATCTCATTCCCAAACCGATGCTCTGTGGGGGTGACGACATCGCAGAGAATGCATTCTCAAAGTGGATGGCCGCCTAGTCCAAGACACCCAAGGATGTCCGTGACCCTGTTGCAGACGCACTGGTGACCGCATTGGAGCAGTTCAAGGATAAAAAGACCTTCCGTCTGGGTACGAAAGGATATGTCGTTAAGCGGTCTGAGGGTAAGCGTGCGTCAGGGTTCATTGCTCAGAAGGTTACCTGAGTAGACTGCACGCAGACTGACACGCACCCATAAGAGACCCGTACAGACCTCTCAGTCACCATGCTGAGAGGTCTTTTGCGTTGGGGTGGAGAAGGGTCAGGGAAAGGTGCCTGAGTGCTCTGTCGAGTGGGTCGAAGTCTGCGGGGCATGGGGTAAGAACTCCGCCCACACCCCATTCTCGCTACACATTCCGAATATTCTCTATCAGACTTTCCGTATGAGAAACCTCACCGCCACCGCCTACCTGACGATAGCCGTTCTTCTTGGAAGTTCGGGTAATGATAACTGTTGTATTCTAGCATTTTAGAAAGGAATTATAATGGAAACTATTTTTTGTTTTTCTTCTAAGGAATGTGGAACCATTGAATGGATCGCAGTCGGTTTAGGATGTCTTTCAATCCTAACCGTTTCGTTGTGATGTGCTCTTCTTCCAACATCGGATGGTAGATTTTCATCAGGAAACAAAGATAATGCAGTAGGTCCTAGAGGTGGTTTACTAATTACAACAATTGTTATAGGAACTACTTCTTATTTTATAGATAAGGACGTATTTTTTGGACCCATATTTTATTTTATTGAATCACTCTGGAACAGGATTACTTCATAATGCAAAGGGTGTTGAGTAGAACTTAACCGAGTGCCCGATAGACACTCGCTCGGTCTATTACCCAGAACTCCATCCAGAACCTCCCAACCATCACTATAAGGAACTTCCAATGACCATCGACCATTCCACACTGACCAAAGGTCAGGTTCGTAAACTCAATGCTCTCCGCAAGAGTGTCGGTGACGAAATCGCAGAAAACGCATTCGGTAAGTGGATGAAAACCCAGTCCAAGACCCCTAAGGAAGTTCGTGACCCTGTTGCAGACGCACTCGTCGCCGCACTGGGTCAGTTCAAGGACGACAAGACCTTTCGTCTGGGCACCAAGGGATATGTCGTCAAGAGGTCTAAGGGTAAGGGTGCGTCAGGGTTCGTTGCTCAGAAGGTTGCCTGATTAGACCTCACACAGACCAACCAATACCCACTACCGACCCATATAGACCTCTCAGTCACCATGCTGAGGGGTCTTTTTGTGTTGGGGTCAGAAAGGGTCAGGGAAAGGTGCCTGAGTGCTCTGTCGAGGGAGTCTAAGTCTGCGGGGTATGAGTGCTGAACCACCCACTCACAATTTTTCTCTAACCACATTCTCTGTCAGCGTTTTCCGATGTATGCTCAAGACAGGAAGTCCAATACTATAATTTCGGTTTGGTCTTGGTGCTGTTTGGCGCCACCATATTGAACACCACCCTCTGCACAATTTGAAAGAAACTCTTAACGGGCGCTGTAAGAACCGACTGAGAACTTTCTGTTTACGCTTGCGACTTCTAGATTGGTCGGATCAATCTTGAGAATGCAGTCGTCAGAAGATGACCGGACAGTCAAATAGTTTTGCGGACCCACCGGCAGATTCCAGTCATCAAAACCGTGCACGGCGCTTTCAAATGAGACGATTTTTGCGTCACCACCAGTGCTGATTTGGGCGCTTCGGTTGCGAGGCAAACTGAAGAGAAAACGCGCTCGCGCTTAAGAACTAGGTGCGCGACCGCGCCCGCGGGAAAGAGGTAGCCAAGGAAACCGACAACCAACCATTCGATACTGACACCAGCATCGAGCAGCCAACCAACCGTCGCTGGCGCTGCGGCTGCAGAGAACACCACGGCTGCAGTAGTCATAGAGCGGATAGAGCCAAGATTGGCCACGCCATAGCGTTCTGCGAGCATCGCCGAGAGAATCGGCTGTAGCATCCCAATACCCATGCCGAACAACGCTAGATAAACAAATACAACTCTACTGCTGTCGGACACCAGCAAAGCCACAAACGCGCTGATCCAAGGCAAACAGGTCAACGGCACCAGCATCACGGCACCCGCCCGATCAACCAGCGAACCAAC
This sequence comes from uncultured Alphaproteobacteria bacterium, assembly GCA_964276015.1. Lineage (GTDB taxonomy): Bacteria > Pseudomonadota > Alphaproteobacteria > UBA6615 > UBA6615 > JABJAG01. The sequence goes on from CAXYDO010000007.1 coordinate 114,423, forward strand.
TACCAGCGACGTCAGTACTTGTGCGACGGCAAAACCCACAAAGCCAAGGCCCAGAAGTTCGATGGACCATCCCTTGGCCGCAACAATGAATGCCTGATGGAACAGCACACCCGTAGTCATGTAGGGGAACGCCAGCAGCAACAGCATGGTCGCCTGAAACCCGCGGTCATTGAGGACCTGAATACGAGTCCAACTTTTCTCCACCGGCTCATCCGACGCATTTTTGCGCAACAGTTCGCTATAGCTCCGGTGACGTTCGTGATGCCCTTTAAGGAATTGTGGCAGCAGCAACATCGCCAGCGATACCGCCACCAGCATTGTCCAGAGCCACGCCTCACGCCACCCGATGCTTACGATCAGCATCAGCGTCACAGCCGGAAGAACGGCCTCCCCGCTCGCCGAACCAAGGCCTGACAAGCTCAGCGCTTTACCTCGATCTTGGGGGAAATAACGCGCCATGCTGGTACTCGCGATATGGTAGCACAGGCCCTGCCCGCAAAACCGTACCACTAAGATAGCGAGCGCGAACAACCATAGCGATCTCGCCTGGGAGAGCAGCAGCATACCGGCAAACAGTGCGGCCAGAGTCGCGGCTGTATAGAGCCGCAGATCCACACGGTCTATAAACTTTCCAAACCACATGAGGGCCGCTGCCGCGAGAATACTACCGGCGGTGAAAACTAGTCCAAATTCACCATTACTAAGGTTAAAATCGGCTCGAATGTCAGCACCGTATAGCGCCACATAGAAGGTCTGTCCGAAGCTCGAAACCATCGTCATAAATAGCCCAAAACCAACAAAACGCCAGTTTTCGCGTAGAAAGAATAGGTAGGCCATAAAACTGAATCCGTAAGGCTGTTATCCAGCGGAATAGCACGTTCAGCGTATCAAGAAATGAAGGATTTTAGCCAGAATTGATAATTCTGTGAGACGGAAGGGGTAAGCAAAACTGGGAGATGAAATCCAAGCTATACCTGCAATAGTTTCCCTGTGGAAAATATGGAAGATCCACCACCGAAACTGGACGAATTTTAGTGTCCTAACTGAGTGAAAAATTTTCCCGGATATTTTTTTGGTGACTGACCCTAAATCCCATCCAAATCACCCTCATAAACGACCATAGATCGTCCCACATAGGTAATGCCCCGATTACTGATGTGATAGGTCATCCGGTAAAATAAACGACCAGAAAGGTCTATAAGGTCAGTTCATATACGAAATCTAATGTTTCAGTATCATCATACTGCTTCTGTATCATCTCAACGGATGTTCTAGCGTTCTTCGCCAAACTATGGATAGACAAGTTCCTCGAATATTTTAGACGAAAAGTGAGATGTGTGTGACGACAGGTGTATGAAACAAACTTCATCCAAAACTTGTCTGTCTCCACTCCCGCCTCTTTGATCACAGATGAAAAACCCTCACGGAAATCTTATATTACTTTTCTCTTTGGGTTGCAGAAAATAAATCTATCATCAGTCGGTTCCTCACCGATTGAGATTAGGAATTCCTTAAACCTCTCTAACGCCCTCCATGCAGTATATCTTCCAATCACCTTCGCAGAACGAGTGGAACCTCTACTAACTTTTGAGAGGGTTTGGTCTAACTCAATCACACAGACCTTTTCTCCCAACTTATTCTCCGTAGAAGACACATCACCCTAGCGAAGATGTCTATTTTCGCCCACACGCAGCGCGGTATTGCAGAGGAACAGAATTTAACATCTCAACATTTGCCTATGACGCACGACCCTCTTATCTGGTGAGCCGTTTTCGCTGTGTTTGCCTTTGTTGAGAAATTCGTTGGTTCGCATATACCGCACCAGTTGACGGTACTGATCTATTGAGAATGCTTCTCTACGATTGGTAATGTTTTCTCTGGTTCTGTATCTCCATTCGTGTGCGCCACCTTTGTAACAATATCTGGTGACGCACCAACGAAGGAACTGCCGAAAATAGTTTATCTCTCCTTTGAGAGTAGATGCCAAAATACTATCTTTGTAATGTTGTTTGTATTTATTTTTGATGCGTTTGGTGTTCTTCGTATAGTCCCGCCTAAACTCCTCATATCCTTCCATATCTCTGTCGTTGATGTCTTCCAAATCTTTAGACCCGACATATTCTCGCCAGTAGATGTCTATGCTTTTACGGAAATTGCGTAGAATATTTTTTGAGTATCCGCCCATACCTCGCTGTAAGTTTTCCTCATAATTTTTGAGGAACTTATCTAACGCAGCTGCGACGCTCACAGGTTCTACATTTAGACCCTGACTTTGCCACAGTTCTATTTCTGCATGTCTTTTGTATGCGAGGGATATAGCCTTTTCGTAGTCATCTGTTCGCAGAGAACCAACTACACGCCGTTGTTTGTTTGCGAGTTCTGGCTTGATGATACGGGACTTATGATAATAAACCTGTCGGTCATTCTCAAAAGTTCGCAAACAGAGTTCCAAGATGATGTTGCCGTTATCATCACTCTGTAATGTTTTGACCTTCTCTTCTATGTATCTCATGCATCCAAAATTGCAACTTGCAGGTCAAAAGTGATGACTACCTGCATAGTCGAACTCTAAACTGCATTCTATGAGAGAAACTTACATATTTTGATACACTAATGATACACTGATTATTACAGGATCGTTGGTACGTTGTTTTAAATATCTTTTTTGTATTACCTCAATCTATTCAAAAATGCCAAAGGCCGTCGCTGCTGTTTTCGGTCGCATCACTCATCGAAATACCCTGTTTCACCGTCCGGAAGACTGGTTCATCGCTTGGTGAAAGTCAAAGTTTCCTACGCCCCCTGGCGGGAAGCAAGATGGGCACAACCCTGCGGTTATGCCCATCCTCAGATTTCGGCCGTTACGCCTCTATTTACAATTCCGCTCAGGGATATTTCTGGCTCGATTTAGCGCGGGCCAGCGTGTCACCGTCGGCATCACGCACTCGCGCACTCCACTCATAGGTATGGCGGCCGCTGGGCGGACAGGGGCTCTGATATTTGAACGCCCCGGGCTGGATCGTGTTTTCACCCTTCTAGTCCGCACTTCCGCCGCCGTGATTGAACCCCGGCGCATCATTGTCGGACAGCGAGAAGCGAATCTCGGCGGCGCCTTCGGGCACATTCTTCAGTTCAAAAATCGGGTTCGCAACACGATTAGGATACCCCGTCGTGCAACTCGGAATGTCGCCCCAATTGAAGGTGAAGGAAAAATCTTCCGCGTGCGCACTCGGCGCAAGCGTTGCAGAGCCGGCGATGAGTAATGCACTGGCAAACAGACGGGCCCTCATGGATCTAATCCTCTCAAGTTACAAAATACGTCTGGACGTAGGCGCACAATTATATGAATCAATACTAATATTGCTAAGAACACAAACCAGTATTCGCCTACAAAAGATATGCATATAACGCGTTCGCATCCGGTTATAGACGCAAACACCCGCCTTCCCATCGATCACCCCCGTTCCCTCGCCGCCCGCTTTCCGGTAAACGTCTTCCCATGAGCATATGGGGTAAAGTTCTTGGTGGCGCGGCAGGGTTCGCGATTGGCGGCCCGCTGGGTGCACTGATCGGCGCTGGCGCCGGACATCTGTACGACAAAGCCCGGGGCAATGTTTCCGGAATCGCGGGCAATGATCCGACCAAACAGGTCGGATTCACCATCGCCGTGATCGCGCTGGGTGCAAAACTGGCCAAGGCAGACGGCGTTGTCACCCCCGGACGAAATTCAGGCCTTCCGACGCGTGTTCAAGGTCGCCCCTGAGGAAACCCAGAACGTCGCCAAAATATTCAACCAGGCGCGAAAATCCACCGCGGGCTTTGAAGCCTATGCCCACCAGGTCGGCGGTATGTTCCAGGACAATCCGGCGGTGTTGGAAGAGTTGCTCAACTGCCTGTTCCATATCGCCCGGGCAGATGGCTCTGTGCATGAGGATGAGCTGGCCTATATGCGTAGTGTAGCGGAAATCTTCGGGTTCACCGAGGCGGATTTTGCCCGTATCCGCGAACAAAATATGGGCCCCGATCAGGCCGACCCCTACACGGTGCTCGGCGTGGCCCACGCCGTAGACGAAGCCACCATCAAAGCCACCTACCGTAAACTGGCTCGGGAAAACCATCCCGACATGCTAATCGCCCAAGGCATGCCCGAGGAATTCATCGAGGTCGCCAACGACAAACTCGCGGCGATCAATGCGGCCTATGACAAGATTTGCGCCCAGCGCGGGATCAAATAGACCCCGCTGCCACGATGGCCACCGACCCCCCCTGTTATCTCGCTCAAGAACGCTGCTGTCGGCTTTGGTGGTGATCCGTTGTTCACCGGTGCCGAACTTTCGATCGTGCCGGGAATGCGTGTCTGCCTGGTCGGCCGGAATGGGTCGGGAAAATCGACCATTATGAAAGTGCTGGCCGGGACCATCACCCCTGATAGCGGCGAGCTTTATATCCAGCCCGGCCTGACGATCGGCTACCTGCCGCAGGATGTCCCGTTCATCACCAGGCAGACCGTGGCCGAATTCGTGGCCGGCGAAGCTGGGGGGGCCACGGTACGAAGTTGATGCCGCCCTGTCCCGGGTCGAGATCGACGGCGCCCGGTTGGCCAATACGCTGTCGGGGGGTGAATCCCGCCGCGCGGCGATGGCGCGCGCCATGCTCGGGGATCCGGATGTGCTGCTGCTCGACGAGCCGACGAACCATCTCGACCTGACCACCATTGAATGGCTTGAGCGCGACCTCGTGGAGCGCAAGAAAACGCTGGTCGTCATCAGCCATGACCGGGCATTTCTCGAAGCTGTCACCACAGACACACTCTGGATGAGCCGGAACAAGCTGCGGCACAACACCAAGGGCTATGCCCATTTCGAGGCCTGGACCGAACAGGTCGCCGAAGCCGAAGCCAAGGCCGCCCAGAAGCTTGATCAGAAGCTCAAGGCCGAAGCGCGCTGGCTCATGTACGGTGTCACCGCGCGGCGCAAGCGCAACCAGGGGCGGCTCCAGCGGCTCGACCTGTTACGCGCTCAGCGCAAGGCTCTGCTCACCGGACAGAATATCGCCCAGTTCGAAATCGAAAGCGGCACCTTGAGCAGCCGCATGGTGATCGAGTGTGAGAACCTGACGAAGTCGTTCGGCGATATAAAAATCACCGACGGGTTCTCGACCCGCATCCTGCGCGGTGACCGGGTGGGCTTCATCGGCCCCAACGGCGCGGGCAAGACCACCCTGTTGAAGATGCTGATCGGTGAGGAAGAGAAAGACAGTGGCCGTCTGCGACGGGCAAAGAACCTGACAACATCCTTCTTCGATCAGACCCGCAGCCAGCTCGACCCCAAAGACACGCTCTGGCAAACCCTCGCCCCCAAGGGCGGAGATTCCATCAATGTGCGTGGATCGCAACGCCATGTGGTGGCTTATCTACGCGATTTTCTGTTCGACGAAAAACAGGCTCGCGCGCCCGTCGCCACCCTCTCGGGCGGCGAACGTAACCGGCTGTTGCTGGCCAAGATCCTGGCCCAGCCTTCCAACCTTCTGGTGCTCGACGAACCGACCAATGATCTCGATGCAGACACGCTCGATGTATTGCTCGATATGCTCGACAGCTATGACGGCACCGTCCTGCTGGTCAGCCATGATCGTGATTTCCTCAACCGGGTGGTGAACAGCACGATCGCGGTTGAGGGGGACGGCGTGGTAGAGGAATATCCCGGCGGCTACGCGGATTATCTACGCCAGCGCAAAAACAAGGCCGCGAAGGACAAGCCCGCAGCCGCGCGCCGGACCGCAAATTCCCAGAATTCGAAAGCCCAAGGTGCCCCCCCGAAGAGGCTGACCTTCAAGGAGCAGCACGAACTCGACATTTTACCCGACCGCATTGCCAATCTGGAGACCGCCAAGGCCGAACTCGAAAAAGCCCTCGCGGACCCCAACCTATTCGCACGTGACCGCAGCGCCTATGAGGGCGCGGCCGAAAAGCTGGCCCAGGTTGAAAAGGCGATATCCGGGGCGGAGGATCGCTGGCTTAAACTTGATGCGCGGCAGGAGGAATTGCAGGGCCGGGCCAAGTCATGATCACGGACTACCGCTCTCCCAACCACGGCCCGCGCAGGCCCGAACGCGACCACGACCCGGTCATCGACACGCTGGTGATCCACTACACCGGCATGGTGCCGACTACCCGCGCACGGGACTGGCTGTGCGACCCGGCTTCCAAGGTCAGCGCCCATTACCTGATCGACGAGGACGGCACGAGCTGGCAGCTCGTCGACGAAGCGCAGCGTGCATGGCATGCCGGGGTCGGCGCCTGGCGGGGCTGGCACGATATTAACTCACGTTCCATCGGGATCGAGCTGTCCAACCCGGGGCATGACTGCGGATACCGCGATTTCCCCGACGCCCAGATCGAAGCCCTGATCGCTTTGGGGCTGGACATTCTCGATCGACATCCGATCCCGGCGCGCAACGTGGTGGCCCATTCCGACATTGCACCTTCGCGCAAGATCGACCCGGGTGAACGGTTTCCATGGGCACACCTGGCGCAAGCAGGTATCGGTTTCTGGAACGACGAGAACACCGACCCCTGTGACCCTGGTGACGTCGGATCGCAGCTCCAGACAATCGGCTACGATATCGTGGAAACCGATCTCGAAAGTGTGGTCTCCGCATTTCAGCGCCGCTTTCGACCCAGCGACTTCTCCGGCCAACCCGATACCGAGACCCGCGAGCGGATCGCTGCCCTTCACAGAGTTGTTGCGGAGCTGGCTCCTTCGGCCTAAGGAACGGGCTCGCCAGGCGGTCGGATGGCCGCGCGTGGGCAATGGGGAAACCCGTCCATGTGAGGAAAGTCCGGGCTCCACGGAAGTACGGTGCCGGTTAACGGCCGGCGGGGGCAACCCCAGGGAAAGTGCCACAGAAAGAAAACCGCCTGTCTCGCCTCGGTGATGACAGGTAAGGGTGAAAGGGTGCGGTAAGAGCGCACCGCACCCCCGGCGACGGGGGTGGCAGGGCAAACCCCACCGGGAGCAAGACCGAATAGGGGCTACATATGGTGCACTTCCGCGCCGTAGCCCGGGTGGGTCGCGCGAGGCGTCCGGTAACGGGCGTCCCAGATGAATGGCCATCTTCCGCGTAAGCGGAGACAGAACCCGGCTTACAGACCGCCTGGCGCTTAATTTACATAGCCCACAACAGACGAAACCCGCGTTGGCCGCTGCCAACGGCGGTTTCGCGCGCGTTTCGACTGATCAGCACATAGAAACCGGGGCGCCAAAACGCGCCAAAAAATCGATTTGAGTAATCGAAAAGATCGTTACTTGAGTCCCAGTTGACCGCAAAGCCGCACGTTCCCGGCAAAAGAACATATAGTGAACATAATCCAGCCATAATGCCGACGGACAATTATTGGGGTGATGGAGAAACAGTCGTTAACAACTGGCCGGGGTACTTCGAGATACAAACACAGCTCCATACGAACCCTGATTTTCTTATTGTTTTACTAGTTTTATCATTGACGACCCATTTTATCCCATGATATCCCAAACAATCCCATTTTGGTGCTTGTGCCAATTCAAACGGAAGGGCTGGAGCCGTCGACTCAAAACCGGCGGTGTGCGGAAACAATGGCGTTGTTCCTCTCGACCACCATTAACAAGGTCGACCGCAAGGGGCGGGTATCCGTTCCTGCGGCGTTTCGTGCTGTCCTATCGGGGCAGGCGTTCCATGGCATTGTCGCGTTTCCGTCTTTCAAGCACCCGGCTGTCCAGTGCGGCGGCATGGACTGGATAGAGAAGCTCGGCGCCGGCGTCGATGCCTTCGACATGTTCTCCGACGAACACGACACCCTGACCGCGGCCTTGTTTGCCAACGCCCAACAACTGGCCTTCGATGGCGAGGGCCGGATTATGCTCCCCGAAGCCCTGGTGGCCCATGCGGACCTTTCCGAACGGGCTGCCTTCGTCGGACGCGGGCCGCTTTTCGAAGTCTGGAACCCCGAAGCCTTCAACGCCTACCAGGCCGACGCTGTGCGGCAGGCTGCCGAAAAAGGTCTGACCCTCCGACCGGGCACACCACCTGGCGGCACCGGTGGCCAGCCATGATGGCGACGCGTTCCCCGCGTCAGCCCGCCAACTCCGGAGTCGAGATGACTCCCGGACACACACCTGTACTCCTCAACGAAGTAATCGACGCTCTCAATCCGCGTGACGGGGGCATCTATGTCGACGGCACTCTGGGTGGCGGCGGGTATGCGCGCGCGATCCTTGACGCCGCAGATTGCACCGTACTCGGTATCGACCGTGACCCGGACGCCATCGCCCGCAACGAACCACTGCTCGAGATCTACGGGGCCCGACTGAAGCTGACCCCCGGGCGTTTCGGCGACATGGACAGCCTGGTTCGCGGCCTGGGAATCGATGGCGTTGACGGCGTGACTCTTGATCTTGGGGTTTCCTCCCCGCAGATCGACGTTGCCGAACGCGGTTTTTCCTTCGCCAAGGACGGCCCTCTGGATATGCGTATGGAGCGCGCCGGTGAAAGCGCTGCTGATGTGGTGAACACCGCCAGCGAGACCGACCTCTCGAATATCGTCTTCCGCCTCGGTGAAGAACGTCATGCGCGCCGGGTGGCTCGTGCCATCGTCCGGGTTCGACAGGATCATCCCATCGAGACGACCGAACAGCTCGCCGACATTGTCCGCAGTGTCGTGCCGAAATCCCGCAAGACCCATACCGATCCGGCCACACGCACATTTCAGGCGATCCGCATTCACGTAAATGATGAGATCGGCGAGCTTGAACGCGGCCTGGTCGGTGCCGAACAAATTCTTCGTCCCAACGGCCGTCTGGCCGTGGTCGCGTTCCATTCACTCGAGGACCGACCCGTTAAGGCCTTCCTGCGCACGCGCAGCGGCGGGGATGGTCGCGGTTCGCGGCACATGCCCGAAGAAGCCGCACGGCGCACGCCAGCCTGGCGCCTGCCTTCGCGACGAGCCATTCGCCCCAGTGATGCTGAATGCAACGCCAATCCCCGCGCCCGGTCGGCGCGATTGCGGGTTGGAGAACGCACGGACGCACTTTCCTGGGGATCGCCACCAGAGGGGGACGCGGCATGATGCGGCCCACCTCCCTCGTTCTTATGTTGCTTGCCGCGGCAGCGGGCGGCGCGCTGTTCCACGTGTCGTTCGAAGTGACCGCGCTTGATGATCGACTCTCGACCCTGAACCGGGGCATCCGGACCGACCGGGAAGCCATTCACGTGCTGCGTGCGGAATGGAGCTTTCTCAACCAGCCCGAACGTCTCGAAGAGCTCGCCCGGCGGCATCTCGACCTGCAGCCCGTATCCGGTGCGCAGGTTACCGGGGCCGAAACGCTCCCGATCCGCCCAGATTCGGTCGCACCGAGCCTCAAAGCCCAAGATGATCCGAGCGGACTGAACACAGCCATCGCGTTGCATGCCGGTGCCCCCAAGGCAAAACCCACCGCCCCTTCACAGCCAAAAGTCGTGAACGTGGCGACCACCGCGACCCACGATATCCGCGACTTCCCACAAGCCCGTTCGCTAGACGATATTCTGCGCGACGTCGTCGCCTCCGCATCCCCGGCAGGCACACAATGACCCGGCGCATCGAAATCGAGAGCACGAAAAAACAGGCGATCGAAACCGCCCGCACGCGCCTCCTCATCGGCGGCGCACTAATGGCGGCCGCATTCTTTGTGGTCGGCGTACGTCTGTTTGACCTGGTCGTCTTCAACGAGAACGAAAACCAACGGCGGGCTGCTTCGCGGGAAATCGTGCGCCCGGCCACCATGTCGCGCGCCGACATCGTCGATCGCAACGGCGTGCTTCTCGCAACCAGCCTTTCGACCGCGTCGTTGTTTGCCAACACGCGCAAGATCAGTGATCCCGCCAGTGCCGCCGCACGGCTCGTCGAAATTCTGCCCGATCTCAGCGAGGAAGTGATTGCCGCTCGTCTGGTCGCAGATAAGGGTTTTGTCTGGCTTCGTCGCAATCTCACGCCGACTCAGCAGTTCGAAATCAATCGGCTCGGGATTCCGGGGTTCGATTTTAAAGCGGAAGAACGCCGTGTCTACCCGCATGGGCGACTGGCCGGACACATTGTCGGCTTTACCAATATCGACAATGCCGGTCTGGCCGGCATTGAGCAGAGTATGGACTCTGCAATCACCGGAAATGTCGGACCGCTAAAATTATCGATCGACATCCGGGTGCAGCAGATCGCGCGTCAGGAATTGTCCAATCAGATCGACAAGTTCAAGGCGATCGGTGGCGGCGCAATTGTTCTCGATGCGCGCACCGGCGAAGTCGTATCGATGGTGTCCCTGCCCGATTTCGACCCCAACGATCCCGCACGCACGCCCGACGAAACCCGCTTCAACCGCAACACCCTCGGCGTCTACGAGCTTGGCTCCGTATTCAAAATCTTCAACCACGCGATCGCACTTGAAACCGGTGCGGCGAACATGGCTAAAAGCTACGACGCGACCAAGCCCATCAAGATTTCACGGTTTCGCATCTCGGACTACCACCCGGAGAACCGCTGGCTGACAGTTCCCGAGATCTTCAAGCTTTCGTCGAATATCGGTTCCGCCAAGATGGCCCTCGATATCGGTTCGGAGAACCAGCGCAAATATCTCGGCCATCTCGGCCTGTTACGACGCACCAGCATCGAGCTGCCCGAACAGGCCTTGCCGATGTACCCGGCCCGGTGGCGCGACATCAACACCATGACCATCTCCTACGGACATGGCATCGCCGTCAGCCCCCTGCATCTGGTCAGCGCCGTTGCGGCCACCGTGAATGGCGGCATCCTCCGCCCGGCCACTTTGGTGCGGGCAAAATCCACCGAAACCGGTGGCGTGCAGGTGTTCTCCGCAGAAACTTCGGACAACATGCGGCGCTTGCTGAGACTGGTCGTCGAAAACGGCACTGGCCGTAACGCCAGCGCGCCGGGGTATCTGGTGGGTGGGAAAACGGGCACAGCCGAGAAGCAGGTCAATGGCCGCTACAAACGCAACGCCCTGATTTCTTCCTTCGCCGGCGTGTTCCCGTCCACCGAGCCCCGCTTTGTTGTTTATGTGATGCTCGACGAACCCAAGGGCATACGCGAGAGCTTTGGCTACGCGACCGGCGGCTGGACTGCCGCCCCTGTGGTCGGCGGCATCATCCAGCGCATGGCGCCACTTTTCGGCATTGCACCCCTCAACGAAACCGCACCCGACATTGTCCGCGCTCTGAACGTCAACGCCAGCGCCGGGGCCACCGCAAGGACCCGGCCCCATGCGACTAACTGAGCTGGCACCGGACATGATGAGCCTCGACCCGATCATGCGCGACACGGAAATATCCGGCATCACTGCGGACAGTCGTCAGGTTAAACCCGGCTTCCTGTTTGCCGCGTTGCCGAGCGCCACCGAGAATTCTGACACCGATGGCCGCAATTTCATCAACGAAGCACTCGCCCGTGGCGCGACCGCCATCCTGGCTCCCGACGGGACGACAATCGATGCACCCGAAGGTGACGTCACGCGGCTGATCACAGACGAAAATCCACGTTGGCGCCTGGCGCAGTTCGCCTCCCGTTTCTATGCCCATCAGCCTGACACCATTGTCGGCGTGACCGGCACGAACGGAAAATCATCGGTGGCCGGTTTCACGCGGCAGATTTGGGCGTGCCTGGACTACAAGTCCGGCAGCATGGGCACGCTCGGCCTCGACGCCGACGGGTTCGACGCGGGGCCCAGCCAGACGACCCCTGATCCGGTGTCGCTGCACGCCACGTTGTCTGACCTCGCCGATGCGGGCGTGGATCATCTGGCCCTGGAAGCATCATCCCACGGGCTTGACCAATATCGCCTCGATGGCGTGAAATTTTCTGCCGCGGCTTTCACCAATCTGAGCCGAGACCATCTCGATTATCACAAGAGCGAAGCGGCCTATCTTGACGCCAAGCTGCGCTTGTTTCGTTTTCTGCTCCCCGCCGAGGGAGCTGCAATCCTGAATGCGGATTCAGCGTATTTCGATGCCGTTGCCGAAGTATGCCGCGCATCCGGACACCGGGTCCGCAGTTTTGGTGTGCAAACCAGCGACATACACATCGCCGACATCGCCGCCCTTCCCGACGGGTTGCGGCTAAGCGTCACAATGCGCAATCAGAGTTTCGAAACCCGCCTCAATCTGGTCGGAAGCTTCCAGGCCCACAACGTTCTGGCCGCCCTTGGTCTGGCCGTGGAAACGGGCGCGGATCTATGTGACGCGTTCGGCACACTTGCCCATCTCCGAGGGGTTCGCGGCCGTATGGAGCGGATTGGCGTCCTGGAAAACACCGCGCAAGTTTACGTCGACTACGCGCATACACCCGACGCGCTCAAAACAGCACTTTCGGCAATCCGCCCGCATGCAAGCGGACGGCTCCATGTTGTATTCGGGGCCGGCGGAGATCGTGATGCCGGCAAGCGCCCGTTGATGGGCCGGGTCGCAGCCAATCTGGCAGATCAGATGATCGTGACTGATGACAACTCCCGTCACGAGGACCCGTCCACCATTCGCCAACAGGTTCTGGCCGATTGCCCGGGCGCAGTAGAAATCGCCGATCGTGCAGAAGCCATAGCTGCGGGCATCAGCGCGCTGCAAGCCGGTGACATTCTGGTCATTGCCGGAAAGGGTCACGAGACCGGTCAGATCGTCGGGAGCACCGCACACCCCTTCGACGACACTCTTATTTCCCGCGACATCATTCGCGATCTCGGCGGGGAGATCGTCACATGACGACACAAACCCCGCTCTGGACTTCCGAAGAAGTTGCCGTCGCCACGCATGGGCGTCTCACGCCGGATATCTCAACCTGGCATGCATCCGGCGTGTCCATCGACAGCCGGACCTGCAAGCCCGGAGATCTGTTCGTGGCGGTTTCCGGTGATCAGTTTGACGGTCATGATTTCATCGCCCAGGCGTTCGACGCCGGCGCCAGTAGCGCGCTCGTGTCACGCACGCCTGACGGCATCGACGCGAATGCACCGTTGGTGATCGTCGGCGACTGCATGGAAGCGCTCGAGGCCCTGGGACGCGCCGCACGTGACAGGACACGGGCCGCTGTTATCGCGGTCACTGGTTCCGTCGGCAAAACCGGCACCAAGGACGCTCTGAACCTGGCTTTCGGAGTCCTCGGCACGACCCACGCCACCCAGGGCAACCTCAACAATCACATTGGGGTCCCGCTGACCTTGGCTCGACTGCCCCGCGATACGGATTTTGCCATCATTGAGATGGGCATGAACCATCCCGGCGAGATAACCGAGCTTTCCAAGCTCGCACGACCAGACGTTGCAATCATCACCACCATCGCTGCCGTGCATCTGGAATTCTTTGACAGCGTCGCCGAAATCGCAGATGCCAAGGCCGAAATTTTCGACGGCATGAGCCCGGGTGGCACCGCCATCCTCAATCGCGACAATGTCTACTTCGCGATCCTCGCTTCACGTGCCTGGGCCCACGGGCTTGAGCATGTCGTCGGTTTCGGCGCTCATCCCGAAGCCGATTCACAACTATTAGCCTACACCCTGAACGGGGACGGCAGTGACGTCACCGCGCGCATTGATGATCGGATCGTGCGCTACAGCCTCAGCGTCCCCGGGCGCCACTGGATTCACAATACGCTTGCGGTGCTCGCCAGCGTTCACGCACTGGGCGGTGACATCGACTGCGCTGCTGCAGCGCTGCGTAAACTCGAAGCACCCAAAGGCCGCGGCGCCCGGATCGATATTCTGATTGATGGCGGTACGCTGACGGTGATCGACGACAGCTACAACGCCAGTCCGGCCTCAATGCGCGCGGCGATCGCTGTACTCGCGGGAATGCCGCCGAAAGCCGGTGGCCGACGCATTGCCGTACTGGGCGACATGCTGGAGCTCGGAGAGACGGCCCCGCGGCTCCACGCGGCGCTGGCGCGTGACCTGGAGGCCAGCAATATCGACCTCGTCTTCTCCGCCGGGCCGAACATGGCCTCCCTGGACGCAGCACTCCCTGCCGCCATGCGTGGCGCCCATGCATTTGATTCAGACGCCCTCGCCGCAACCCTCACAGACAGCGTGCACAGCGGCGACATCGTAATGGTGAAGGGCTCCTTGGGAAGCCGAATGAAAATTCTCGTCGAGACATTAACGGCGTTGGACGTAAGCGCCACAAACACGGGACGGGTGACCCATGCTGTATAATTTTCTCACCCCCCTCGCCGACGAGTTCATCCTCTTCAATCTGTTCAATTCGCTGACCTTCCGTGCCGGAGGTGCGGTGGTAACGGCATTGATCGTCTCCTTCCTTTTCGGCCCCATGATCATCGGCTGGCTCAAACAGCAGCAGCCCGACGGCCAGCCTATTCGTGAAGACGGGCCGCAAAGCCATTTCAAAAAAGCCGGTACCCCAACCATGGGCGGCTTCCTGATCCTTCTGGCTATTCTGGTCAGCACCCTGCTCTGGGCCGATCTCCGCAACGGGTATGTCTGGGCCCTGCTGCTGATCACCGTCGGTTTCGGTGCCATCGGGTTTGCCGACGACTACCGCAAACTCACCCGCTCCCACGCTCGCGGTATCCCCGCGCGTGTTCGGATGCTGGCTGAAATCACGGTCGCAGGCGTCGCGACTTTCTGGATCATGCGCCTAACCCCGGACCCAATTTCGACCAGCCTTGCGCTGCCATTCGTGAAAAACTTCCTGATTGATCTCAGTTGGTTCTTCATTCCGTTTGCCATTTTTGTCGTCGTCGGGGCCTCAAACTCGGTAAATCTGACCGACGGGCTCGACGGCCTGGCCATCGTCCCGGTGATGATCGCGGCCGGCTGTTTTGGTTTGATTTCCTACGTCGCCGGGAACGCGGTCTTCGCCAATTACCTGCTGATCTTCGGAGTCCCCGGCGCCGGGGAACTGACAATTTTCTGCGGTGCCCTGATCGGCGCCAGTCTGGGCTTCCTCTGGTTCAACGCCCCGCCCGCGATGGTCTTTATGGGCGACACGGGATCACTGGCCATGGGCGGTGCTCTGGGCGGGATCGCCGTCGTCACGAAACACGAGCTTGTTCTGGCCATTATCGGCGGGCTGTTCGTCCTCGAAACAGTTTCGGTCATCGTCCAGGTTGCATCGTTTAAAATGACCGGCCGGCGCGTATTCAAAATGGCCCCGCTCCACCACCATTTTGAGCAGAAGGGTTGGGCGGAGCCGACAATCGTGATTCGGTTCTGGATCATCGCCATCGTTCTCGCCCTGCTGGGTCTCGCAACCCTGAAGCTGCGGTGATCCGATGAATAGCGCGGCAACCGCAAACAATCTCGACCTCTTAACCTTCGCGGGTCACGGCTTTGCCGTGCTCGGCCTTGGTGTCTCGGGTTTGAGTGCGGCCACGGCGCTGAAAAATGCCGGCGCCCATGTCCTGACCTGGGACGACAATGAGGATCGTCGCACAAAGGCTGCCGGGCTTGGCCTTGCAACGGCTGAGTCCGCCGAAGCCGACCTCGCAGGGGTCGACACACTGGTTCTCAGTCCGGGAATCCCGCACGGTCACCCGCATTCTCATCCGATGATCGATCGCGCCCGTGCTGCCGGATACGAGATTGTCTGCGATCTCGAATTACTTACCCGTGCGGCGCCCGATGCGCGTTACCTCGGCATTACGGGCACCAACGGGAAATCAACGACTACGGCCCTGATCGCGCACATCCTGTCGGAAATCGGTGCCGCCAACGCTATGGGCGGCAATATCGGGGCGCCGGGGCTTGGCCTCCCAGCCCTGGACGCGACGGGCACCTATGTTCTTGAGCTCTCGTCCTACCAGCTCGAACTGCTGCCGACAGCCATCTTTGACGTCGCAATTCTGCTCAACATCACGCCAGACCATCTGGATCGTCATGGCGGGATGGACGGCTATGTCGCGGCCAAGCAGCGCATCTTCGACGGTCAAGCTGCCGGACAAACGGCCATCGTCGGTATCGATGACGATCCCTCGAAAGCTATCTTCGACACCCTGAAAGCCTCGAGCGATGCCGCGATCGTGCCCATTTCCACCCGCGCAACCTGCGCCGGAGGGGTGTATGTCCAAAACGGCTGGTTGGTCGATGATCGCAACGGGTCGGCCATCCAGGTGCTGGAACTCGCGGGCCTCGAAACCCTGCCCGGCACCCACAACGCACAAAACGTGGCGGCCGCCTTTGCCGCGAGCAGCGTAATTGCGGGACCCGAAAATCACGATGCGATTGTCGCCGCAATTGGAACCTTCCCAGGGCTCGCGCACCGTCAGGAACTTGTCGGCTATAGGGGCACGGTTCGCTTCATCAACGATTCCAAAGCAACCAACGCGGAAGCCGCCGCACATGCCCTTTCAGCCTATGACAACATCTACTGGATCCTCGGCGGCGTGGCCAAAGACGGGGGCATCACTTCGCTGGTGCCGCTGTTCGAACGGGTCCGCCACGCCTTTCTGATCGGCGAGGCCGCTGACAATTTCGATGAAACCCTGCAGGGCCGGATCCCGACGGAAATTTCCGGCGATCTGGCCGCCGCCGTCACCGACGCCGCACGCCTGGCGTCGCACGACGGTCAAAGCAGCGCCACAATTCTGCTGTCCCCTGCCTGCGCCTCGTTCGATCAGTTCGACAGTTTCGAAGCCCGCGGTGATGCATTCCGCGCCAGAGTTCAGGCGCTCGATGGATTTACACCCCAACGCGCGGGAGGCACGGCATGACCCCGTTTACCCGCGCCGACACGTCAATCATGGGCAATTGGTGGTGGACGGTTGATCGCTGGAGCCTCGTCGCGATCGCGGCGTTGATGGCTTTCGGTGCGTTGCTGGCCACCGCGTCCAGCCCGGCTGTTGCCGAACGAATTGGCCTGGATGCGCTGTATTTCATCAAACGGCATTTCATGCTGTTGCCCGTCTCTGTGATCCTGATCCTCGGGATTTCAGCACTGACCCCAGTTCAGGTTCGCCGTTTGGCGGTCATCGCATTTCTCGGCTGCGTTGTGCTGCTCGCAGCCACGCTGATGCTCGGCGTTGAAATCAAGGGCGCACGGCGCTGGTTATCTCTGGCCGGGTTTTCCCTACAGGTGACCGAATTCGTCAAACCCACATTCGCGGTCGTGGCGGCCTGGCTGTTCAGCGAAGCTGCCCATGACCCCCGGTTTCCCGGACGCCTGATCTGCACGGGCATCTTCGCGCTCGTGCTGGGCCTTGTTATTGCCCAACCCGATCTGGGACAGGCCGTCGTGATCACCGCCGTCTGGATGGCGCAATTCTTCCTGGCCGGGCTGCCCATGTGGCTCGTGGCAGGACTGGTCGTCCTCGGCGTCTCCGGTATCGTTGGCTCCTACTTCACCCTGTCCCATGTCACCAGCCGGATCGATCGGTTCCTCGATCCGGATTCTGGCGACACGTATCAGATCGAACGCAGCATCGAAGCGTTTTCGAGCGGCGGGCTCTTTGGTCGTGGCCCGGGCGAAGGCCAGGTCAAAACCGTCCTGCCCGACGCCCATGCAGATTTTGTATTCGCGGTCGCCGGCGAGGAACTTGGTCTCCTCGTGACACTGATCATCGTCAGTCTGTTCGCCTTCATCGTGCTACGCGGTCTGGCGCGCGCCATGTCGGAGCAAAATCTCTTTGTGCTGCTCGCGGTCTCCGGACTTCTGGTGCAGTTCGGGATCCAGGCCCTGATCAATATGGGTTCGAGCCTGCAGCTGATCCCGACAAAGGGCATGACACTCCCGTTCATCTCTTATGGCGGGTCATCGCTTCTCGGCATCGGCCTGGGACTGGGCATGACTCTGGCCCTGACCCGACGTCGAACAGGCGTGGAGGGTCGGTCATGAGCACCGCTCCGATTCTGATCGCTGCCGGTGGCACTGGCGGACATATGTTCCCGGCCGTCTCTCTGGCCAATGTGCTCGTCGCCCGGGGCCATAGCGTCATCTTCGCGACCGACCCCCGCGGCGCGGCGATCTCGACGGATGTGTTGGGCCTGGAGTCGGCCGTGGCGCGCCATACAATTTCATCCCGCAGCCTGTCGGGCGGTGCGAAGGGTATTGTCGCAGGGCTCAACGCATTGCTGCGAGGGTTCCTAGAGTCTCGCCGGTTGATCCGCGCGCAGCGCCCTGTCATCGCGGTCGGATTCGGTGGCTATCCGAGCGTGCCCCCTATTCTTGCAGCGGGACTGGCCGGAATACCGACGGTCATCCACGAACAGAACGCCCTTCTCGGCCGCGCCAATCGCCGGCTCGCACGCGGCGCGCGCGCTTTCGCGCTGAGCTTTGCGCAGACCCAGCGCCTCAAATCAGCTGGACAGGCCAGAGTCTCGGTCGTCGGCAATCCCGTGCGCGCCAACATCGCGGCGCTTGCCGCCCGTCCCTACACCCCACCCAGCAGCGTCATCGACCTGTTCGTGGTCGGCGGCAGTCAGGGCGCTCAGGTGTTCTCGAAAATCGTCCCCGACGCTTTCAAAGTACTGACGCCGCCGCAGCGCGCCCGGTTCCGGATTGCACAACAGTGCCGGGCCGAAGATATCGAAGCTGTGCGGGCCATTTATGCCGAGTTGAAAATGCCCGTCGAACTGCAAACTTTCTTCGAGGACGTGCCCTCACGCCTGGCTGCCGCACATCTTGTCGTCGGCCGCGCCGGGGCATCGACAGTTGCCGAGCTGACAACCGCGGGGCGTCCGGCACTTTATGTCCCCTATCCCCACGCCGCCGACGACCACCAAATGGCCAATGCCCGCGCGGTCGAGGCCGCCGGCGCCGGTTGGGTCATGGCCCAAAGCGAATTTACTCCAGCCGCCATGGCTGGCTGGCTCGAAGCGGCTCTCGAAAGCTCCGAAGCGCTGGCCCGGGTTGCTTCTGCGGCGCGTGCCATGGGCCATCCGGACGCCGCCGAACGGTTGGCCGATCTGGTCGAGCATTTGATTCCGGCCAATGGCAACGGCCATGACCTCGACGATCTGCGGGAGGCCGCCGAATGAGAACCCTCCCGCTTGATATCGGAATGATTCATTTCGTCGGCATTGGTGGCATAGGAATGAGCGGCATCGCGGAGACGCTGCACGCGCTTAACTACCAGGTTCAGGGCAGTGACATTTCCGACAACGCAAATGTAAAACGCTTGCGTGAACTCGGCATAGGTGTCGAAATCGGCCATCGCGGCGAGAATATTGAAAACTCTTCTGTTCTGGTCGTCTCCACTGCGGTCAAAGCCGACAATCCCGAAGTCGTCGCCGCCCGAGCGCGACTGGTCCCGGTGGTACGACGGGCGGAGATGCTGGCCGAGTTGATGCGCCTGAAGTGGTCAATCGCTGTCGGGGGCACCCATGGCAAGACCACAACCACGTCATTGATTGCCTGTATGCTCGACGCGGCTGATCGCGACCCGACGGTGATCAATGGCGGCATCATCAACGCCTACGGCACCAATGCCCGACTGGGCGACGGCGAATGGATGGTCGTCGAGGCCGATGAGTCGGACGGCACGTTCGTCAAGCTGCCCGCCGCGATCGCAGTCGTGACCAATATCGATCCCGAGCATCTCGACTTCTACGGCACTTTCGACGCCGTCCGCGAAGCGTTCAAAACTTTCGTTTCGAACATCCCCTTCTACGGCTTTGCAGCCATGTGCATCGATCATCCCGAAGTACAGGCGCTGATCCCACAGCTCGAGGATCGCCGGATCGTGACCTATGGCTTCTCGCGCCAGGCCGATGTGCGCGGAATCAACATGGTTACCAACAAGGATGGGCTGTCCTTCGACGTCACAATCGCGCCCCGCGGCACGGGGGCGGAACGCACCATCCGGGGCCTGCACTTGCCGATGTACGGTGCTCACAACGCCCAGAACGCGTTGGCCGCAGTTACCATCGCGCTGGAGATGGCCATCACCGACGACGTCATCCGGGATGGCTTTACCGGCTTCAAAGGTGTGAACCGCCGCTTTACCAAAACCGGCGAAGCCGGCGGCATCACGGTGATTGACGATTATGGACATCACCCGGTGGAAATTGAAGCCGTCCTTGATGCGGCCCGGTCAGCCACCGATGGACGGGTGATCGGCGTCTTCCAGCCCCATCGCTATTCGCGCGTCGAAAGCCTGTTCGACGACTTCTGCACCTGTTTCAACGACGCGGACATTGTCTTCGTGTCGGATATATACCCGGCCGGCGAGGCTCCGACCGAGGGAGTGGACCGTGGCGCTCTGGTGGACGGGCTTCGCGCCCGCGGTCACCGGGACGTCCGTCCCCTCCCCGATCCGGACCGTTTGGCTGAACTGATTGCGGCAGCTGCCGCCGAGGGCGACATGGTGGTCTGTCTGGGCGCCGGCACTGTCACCGCCTGGGCGCAGAAACTACCTGTTGATCTTGCCGACCTGTTGTCGCGCAGCACGGGGACGGAAGGATGACCATGGTGGCCCTCTCAACCCCTCCCTCCCTGCTTGACCGATTGCCGCAGGTACGCGGCCGCTACGAGCCCGATGGCGCCATCGCTCGCTATACCTGGTTTCGCGTCGGCGGACCGGCCGAGGTACTTTTTTGCCCGGCCGATGTCGCTGATCTGGCGAATTTTCTGGGCGACAAACCCGACGATGTGCCCGTGACCATCCTGGGCGCCGGTTCCAACCTGCTGATCCGTGATGGCGGGGTCGCCGGTGTGGTGATCCGCCTGGGCCGCCCTTTCTCCAAGGTGCATTGTGGTGGCACCACGCTCCAGGCCGGCGCCATGGCCCTCGACTACAACGTTGCGAAAGTCGCGCGCGACGCCGGTGTGGCAGGCTTCGAATTCATGGCTGGCATTCCCGGCACCGTGGGCGGCGGATTGCGCATGAATGCGGGCGCCTATGGTCGCGAGTTCAAAGATGTCGTCCGCGAGGCCACCGCGCTGACGCGGCACGGCGAAACCCGGGTTTTAAGCCCTGAAGACTGGGGGCCCAGCTATCGGGGTTCGGCGGTTCCTTCCGACTGGATTTTCGTTGGCTGCACCATGGATGGTGTCTGGGGTAATCCGAACGAAATCGCCAAGGCCATGGAGCTAGTAAAGGAATCCCGCGAGGAAACCCAACCGATCCGCACCCGGACCGGCGGTAGCACCTTCAAGAACCCGAACGGTCACAAAGCCTGGGAACTCGTCGACAAGGCCGGCTGCCGTGGCCTGCAATTAGGCGGCGCACAGGTCTCAGAAAAACACTGCAACTTCCTGGTCAACACCGGGGGCGCCACCGCCGCCGATATCGAGGGTCTGGGCGAAGAAGTTCGCCGACGGGTTCGCGAATGCAGTGGCATCGAACTGGTCTGGGAACTCGAACGCATCGGCGTTCCATCCGGGGGGGACGCATGAGAATCACTCCGAAAAAACAGGTTGCCGTCCTGATGGGGGGCACTTCGGCAGAACGTGAGGTTTCGCTCGAATCCGGTCGCCAGTGTGCCAACGCGTTGCGGGACAACGGGTACGATGTTTACGAAATCAACGTGAGTGCCGATGTGGACGCGTTGCTCGCATCCCTCTCTCCGCGCCCCGATGTGGTGTTCAACGCGCTACACGGACGAGCCGGAGAAGACGGCAACATCCAGGGCCTGCTCAACCTGCTCGAAATTCCCTACACCCATTCAGGCCTGCTGGCTTCAGCACTCGCCATGGACAAAGCCGTCGCCCGGGCGATCTTCGAGAAACAAGGCATGAACATCGCCAAGGGACGGCTTGCCGAACGCGACGAAATTCTTGCCGGCGACGTCATGCCGCGCCCGTATGTCATCAAGCCAAACAACGAAGGCTCCTCAGTCGGCATTCAGATCATCGAGGAAGGCGCGAACGGTCCCGATCCCGACGCGCTCAATGCCGAGATGCTCCTCGTCGAGGAATTCATTCCTGGTCGCGAACTGACGGTCGCCGTCATGGGCGCACCGGGCGAGGAACCCAAACCGCTCGCGGTGACGGAATTGCGCCCGACCAAAGGCTTTTACGACTACGAAGCAAAATACACTGAAGGCGCGACCGAACATCTCGTTCCCGCCCCGGTCCCGGATGATCTCGGTGCCCAGGCCATGGCCTGGGCCGCATTGGCCCACAAGGCACTCGATTGCCGCGGCGTGACCCGGTCGGATTTCCGATACGACGACACGCGTGATGCGCTGGTGATTCTGGAACTCAACACACAACCGGGCATGACGCAGCTCTCGCTCGTGCCCGAACAGGCGGACCATTGCGGAATCGCCTTCACAGAACTGGTTCGTTGGATGGTGGAGACGGCGCGATGCGATTGATGCCGCGTATGTTCAAAAAGACGGATCGTTCCGCGCGACGCACCCCCTCCGGGAAACTGCGCAGAGCGTTGATCAAGACCGGATCGCTCACAACCATGCTGGGTGTAATGGGCGCGGGCGGCTGGTATCTGACCGAGAGCGGCTGGGTTACTCAGCGCATGACGGCCCTGGGCAACGGGTTTATGAACGCCACCGCGGACGCTGGATTGCGGGTCGCAGACGTTTTGGTCAGCGGCCGGGCGCGGGCCGATGCCAACGAAATTCTCGCAGCCCTCGATCTGAAACGGGGCAGTCCCATTTTGAGCGTCGATGTCGCCGCCGCTCGCACTCGCATCGAAGCGATCGGCTGGATCGCCTCCGCAGAGATCGCCCGGCGTCTCCCCGACGTTATCTTTGTGCGCGTCGTCGAACGTAAGCCTCTCGCGATCTGGCAGCATAATGGTGAGACCGCCCTTGTAGATCGCCAGGGCAAGATCATTCAAAAATCCGGCCTCGATGCCTTCGCTGCTTTCCCGTTGATCGTTGGAGAAGGTGCACCCGAGCGGGCCGCCCAGCTTATTGATTTGCTCCGGGCCTACCCTGCCGTAGCCGACGCCACCGAAGCCGCTATACGGGTCTCGGACCGGCGATGGAACCTGCGTCTGCGCACCGGGATTGATGTACGCCTGCCGGAGAAGAACATCTCAACTGCGCTTGACCGGCTCGAGGAATTCCAACGTGAACACGCGCTGTTCGACCGCGATGTGATTGCCGTTGATCTGCGCGTCCCCGATCGTCTGATCGTTCGTGTGAACCCCGGCGCGGCCAAGCCCGTGAAGGTCAAATCCGGAGGCAAAGAGACATGAGTCTGGATTGGGGGACAGGCAGCGTGACTCGAAAACTGACCAAACCAAGGTCAGGAACGGTTGCGGTGCTCGACATCGGCACCAGCAAGGTTTGTTGCCTGATTGCACGGACTGGACGGGCCGCACCCGACGGCACCAACAGTACGGCCGGACAGCCGCGCATCATTGGCGCCGGTCATCAGGTCAGCCGCGGTGTTCGCAACGGTACGATTGTCGATGTGGACGCCGCCGAAGATGCCATCCGCAAAGCGGTCTACATGGCCGAACAGATCGCCCAGGAAACCATCAGCTCTGTTACCGTAAATCTCAGCGCCGGTGCCCCCCAGTCGGAAATTCTGGGCGTTGATGTCGATATCGGCGGTCAGCAGATCGATGAATCTGATTTGCATAGAATTTTTCAACAGACCCACACCTTGCGTGAGACCGCCAACGATCCATCGAATGGTTCGGGGTCGGTCAGTGAGCGTGAACTCATACACTCGATCCCGGTCGGATTTTCGATCGATGGGCAACAGGGTATCGCCGACCCCCGTGGCATGTTCGGACAAAAGCTGTCCGTGAACATGCATCTGGTGTCCGCCTCTTCCAATGCCGTGCGCACAATCCGAGCGGCGGTCGATCGTTGTCATCTCGAAATCGATGGATTTGTGCTTTCACCCTATGCCGCCGGTCTGTCGACGCTTGTTGAAGATGAATCCGATCTCGGCGTGACCGTGGTCGACATGGGGGGCGGCACAACCAGTCTCTCCATTTTCTATGGCGGTGAGATGGTCTTTGCCGACACGATTCCGGTGGGCGGTAACCATGTCACTTCCGACGTGGCGCGGGGCCTTTCGACCCCCATCGCCCATGCAGAACGTCTCAAGACGCTTTACGGCAATGCCATAGCTGCGGAATCTGACGAGCACGAAATGCTCGATGTTCCCCAGGTGGGAGAAGACGAACAAAATTCGTCTCACCAGCTGCCGCGTTCTCTGCTCAACGGCATTATCCAGCCGCGCATTGAAGAAACTTTCGAGCTGGTCCGCTCGCGCCTCGACGATAGCAGGTTCGGACCCTATGCCGGCCGCCGTGTGGTGTTGACCGGTGGTGCAAGCCAGCTTCAAGGCGTGCGCGACCTCGCGGTGCGCATTCTCGACAAACAGGTTCGTATGGGTCGGCCCCTGCGCGTTCGCGGTCTCGCGGAAGCCATTGCCGGTCCCGCGTTCGCAACCGGTGCCGGACTGATCGCGCATGCGATCAAAAACCCGTCGTCTCTGACGATGCCGTCACCCTTGCACAATGGGGAGCCGGGACGCCTTACCGGGCGGCTCGGTCAGTGGTTCCGTGAACATTTCTAGAACTCCGCACCCCGCTCCCCTGACCCGAAGTTTCGGCATGTGCCGGAACGGTGGGTCACCGTTCCGGCCATGTATGGCCTCTCTTCCCCTGTCTCCCGACGTGATCAATTGGAGGATCAAATGACGCTAAATCTCACAGCTCCCCCCCCGGAATCCCAACTGAAGCCGCGCATTGTCGTGTTCGGTGTCGGTGGTGCCGGATCCAACGCGGTCAACAACATGATCGCGTCAAACCTTGAAGGCGTTGAGTTCGTCGTCGCCAACACGGATGCGCAATCCCTGGCGATGAATTCCTCAGAACGTCGTATCCAGCTCGGTGCCAACATCACCAACGGTCTGGGCGCTGGTGCCCGTCCTGATATCGGACGCGCCGCGGCCGAAGAAGCCCTTGACGAGATCATCGATCATCTCCAGGGCAGCCACATGGCCTTTATCGCCGCAGGTATGGGCGGTGGCACGGGCACAGGTGCCGCACCGGTTATCGCACGCGCTGCACGCGAACAGGGCATTCTGACGGTCGGTGTTGTGACCAAGCCGTTCCAGTTCGAAGGTCGCCATCGCGCCACGCTCGCCGAAGAAGGCATCGAAGAGCTCCAACACTTCGTCGACACGCTGATCGTGATCCCGAACCAGAACCTGTTCCGTATCTGCAACGAGAACACGACCTTCGCCGATGCCTTCTGCATGGCCGATAACGTGCTCCACTCGGGTGTTCGTGGCGTCACCGATCTGATGATCATGCCGGGCCTGATCAATCTTGACTTTGCTGACATCCGGACCGTGATGAGCGAAATGGGCAAGGCCATGATGGGTACCGGTGAAGGAACCGGCGACAGTCGAGCCATCGAATCCGCTGAAGCAGCCATCGCCAACCCGCTCCTCGACGATGTATCGATGCGCGGCGCACGCGGCGTGCTGATCAACATCACCGGCGGTCCCGATATGACCCTGTTCGAGGTCGACGAAGCCGCCAATCGCATTCGTGAGGAAGTCGACGCAGATGCGAACATCATCTTCGGGTCGACCTTCGATCAGAACATGGAAGGCAATATGCGGGTGTCGATCGTGGCCACCGGGATCGATGCCAATGTCAGCGCATTGCCACGTTCACCGATGATCTCGCTCGTGCACGACACCGACCAGTCGAAGGCCAAGACAGTCGAGACTGAGGAAAAAATTGAAAACCTCGCACCCGAGACTGTAGCAGAGGTAACCGAAGCCCCGGTGGCAGCAAAGGTCGAAACGGCAGAACCCGAGCCCAAGGTCGCAACGCCCGAAACGACGACAATGAAATGGCCTGAAGAGCCTACCGTCGCTGTACAAAGCTCGGTGCCTGCGTTCATTCCGCCAAAACCGGCGGCCGCTGAACGCCAGGCTCCTGCACCGGCTCGACCACGCAAGGCCGACGCATTCGCCGAAGCCGCCATCACGAATGCCGGCGCTCAGGCCGACCGCAAACGCGGACGAAGCTTGTTTCAGAAGGTCACCGGTGCGGTTAACCGCGCAATGACCGAAGAGCAGGTCCCAGAGAAGCCACAGGCCGTAGAACGTCGTGAACCCGTTGCAGCAAAGCCGATACCGAAGGCTGAAACGGCAGCCAAACCGGAAGTGACGGCGGCACCGGCGGCTCCCGCCCCCGTTGCCACAGCAACCCCGGCGGAACCTGTCGTGATCGAGACTCCCGTCGAGTCCACGCCGGCCCCCGTTGCCGAGGCTCCCCGGGCCCCGGAACCGGTTGTCGCCAAGCCCGCCGCTTCGACCCAGCAGAACCTGGCTGACATCAAGCCGGCCGCGCCGCGTGACACGGCCCGAGCCGAAGAAGACATGCTGGAAATTCCGGCATTTCTGCGCCGCCAGGCCAACTAAGAAAGCTTAGGTGAAAAGCCGCGGAATTCTCCGGAATTCCGCGGCTTTCTTACCGCAACATTCTGTAACAAAGAGTGATTTGTAGAGACACACTCCGAGTTGTTACACCCATCCTCAGATGAATTGGTAACTGCGCGCCGGATCCGGCGACTGAACGGAATAAAAACAAACCAATGACTGACGATCTCGAATACAGCGAAAGCCTCCAGCAAACGCTCAAAAGCGAAATTGGCTGCAGCGGCACGGGCCTGCACACAGGCAACACCGTTTCGATCCTCCTCAAGCCGGCACCGGTCGACACGGGCGTCGTTTTTCGCCGCACCGATGGAGCTGGCGACAACGCCGTTATCAAAGCCTTGATCGACAATGTCGTCGAAGCGACCCTCTGCACGACCTTGGGCAACGACAAGGGTATCAAGGTCGCGACCGTCGAACATCTTCTCGCGGCTTTGTCCGGCTGCCGTATCGACAACGTTTATGTCGATGTCGATGGCCCCGAGATGCCCATCATGGATGGTAGCTCTGCACCTTTCGTATTTTTGATTGAGTGCGCCGGGCTCGTGGCGCAGGACAAACCGCGCCGCCTGATTGAAGTTCTCAAGCGCGTTGAAGTCGTCGAAGACGGCCGCGAAGTCTCTCTTTCCCCCGGCGACGGTTTCTCGGTCGGCTTTGAAATCGATTTCGATACCCACGCCATTGGCAAACAGAACAAGAGCGTTCACTTGGTCAACGGCACGTTCAAGGGCGAAATTTCTCGCGCCCGTACCTTTGGGTTCGCCGAAGAAGTCGATCAGCTCCGCAAGATGGGCCTTGCCCGCGGTGGCAGCCTCGACAATGCAGTTGTTGTCAGCGGCGACACAATCCTCAATGACGAAGGTCTTCGCTACGACGATGAATTCGTGCGCCACAAAATTCTCGACAGCGTTGGCGACCTCTATTTGGCCGGCGCGCAGATAGAGGGGCACTTCCAGGGTTTTCGTTCCGGTCACGCCATGAACCACGCCATTGTTCGGGCGTTATTTGCCGATCCAAGCGCCTGGCGTTTCATCAACGCCGAAGATGCTGGTTTGGAGCCGGAACGTATGGCCGTCTCGGCCTGAGCACCCCCTAAAAATTGAATACATAGCGGGTCGGTTTTACCGGCCCGTTTTTATGTGAATCCGACCAAGCCGTGATATATTGACGTGGTATGGTCTGCAGGGCTGGCTCCTGCCGGGCCCAACGGCTAATCTTCTGGTGGAAACGGAATTCCGGACGAGTTCAATGACGAAACGCATCCGCTCCAAATATCGACCCCGTACAGGCATCACTACGGCGTTTGTGGCCGTCATGATTCTGGCTGGCTGTGCCACCGACGACCCCCAATATGTCGAG
Source organism: uncultured Alphaproteobacteria bacterium (assembly GCA_964276015.1). Taxonomy (GTDB): domain Bacteria; phylum Pseudomonadota; class Alphaproteobacteria; order UBA6615; family UBA6615; genus JABJAG01. The sequence goes on from CAXYDO010000007.1 coordinate 142,131, forward strand.
CGCCCGGTCGAGGAACTTTACAACGAGGCGGTCGACGCCGTCGAAGTCGATCAGTTCAATGTGGCAGCGGACCTGTTCCTCGAAGTCGAACGCCAGCATCCCTATTCCATCTGGGCGACCAAAGCGCAGCTCATGTCTGCCTATAGTTACTACTCAGACGGCCAGTATGATGATGCAATCCTGGCAAGCGACCGGTTTATTCAACTTCACCCGGGTAACCGGGACATCGCCTACGCCTATTATCTCAAGGCGTTGAGCTATTACTTGCAAATCACCGATGTGGGCCGCGATCAACGCAACACCGAACAGGCGCTCTCTTCGCTCGACGAGATACTCCGCCGATTTCCTGATTCCACCTATGCCCGCGATGCGCGCCTCAAGCTTGACCTGACGCGCGACCATCTTGCCGGCAAGGAAATGGAGGTCGGGCGCTACTATCACGAACGGAATCATTATCTCGCCGCGATCAACCGGTACAAACTTGTGATCGAGGAATACCAGACAACGACCCATGTACCCGAAGCCCTGCATCGCCTGTCCGAAGCCTATTCTGCCCTCGGGATCGAACCTGAGGCGCGCTCCAATGCTGCTGTGCTCGGGCATAATTTCCCGGGCAGCGAATGGTACATCGACAGCTACGAGCTGGTTGAAGGAGCTGAAAACCTGGACCTCGACGGTGACGGCCTGCCCGACCCGCCTGCAGAACCCGACGGGTTCTTCTCGCGCATCTGGCCGTTCTAGCTCCAAATGCTGCTCCAGCTGTCGATCCGGGACGTCGTCCTGATCGACCGGGTCGATCTAACATTCGGACCTGGGCTTAGCGCACTGACGGGCGAGACCGGTGCCGGCAAATCCATACTTCTGGATTCCTTTGGCCTCACCCTGGGCGCACGTTCTGATTCAGGCTTGGTGCGCAACGGTGCCGAACGCGCATCAGTCACTGCAACTTTTAACTCTCCCATGGTTACTGAGCTCGCCGAACTCCTCGACGAACACGCCATCGAGATCGAGGCCGGCGACGACCTTATCCTGCGTCGGATGGTGGGCCTGGACGGCCGCAGCCGGGCGTTCGTGAACGACCAGTCCGTCAGCATTGGCCTGCTGCGCCAAATCGGTGATGCGCTGGTTGAAATCCACGGTCAGTTCGAACGATTTTCTCTTGCAGATCCATTAGTCCAACGAGACGCCCTCGACGCCTTCGGAAATCTGAAACCCGCCCGTGGCAAGGTCGCAAAGCTACACAAGGTTTGGCGTGAGACCATAGGCGAACGCGACGCGGCGATCGGCGCCCTCAGCGCATCCCAGACAGAGGCCGAAGAGCTTCGCAATGCGCGTGAGGAGCTTGACGGACTGGCCCCCATCGAGGGCGAGGAGGCCGAGCTTACCTCCCGCCGCACGCTACTCCAGAACGCAACAAGACTGGTCGAGACCCTCAATGGAGCATCCGACGCCCTGGTGGGTGATCCGGGCGCTGAGACGCTCCTGCAACGCGCTGCACGCCTGCTCGAACGGGACAACGAAATCGCCGGTGGCCGCCTGGCTCCCGTCGTCGCGGCTCTCGACAAGGCCAGTGCCGAACTCGCAGAGGCTATTCAGGAGCTCAACTCGGTAGCCCACGCCATGGACGCCAATCCCGGCGAGCTCGAAACCGTCGATGAGCGGCTCTTCGCGCTTCTCGCCGCGGCACGGCGCCACAGAGTATCCTGCGATGACCTGCCCCGAATTCGCGATGATATCATCGAACGACTTTCAGCAATCGATGATCGCGATGGCCATCTCGAAGGCCTGTCACAAGCAGTCGAAGAGGCACGCCGAGCCTATTGTGAAGCTGGCGAAAGCCTCTCCCGCGCGCGCAAGAAGGCCGCCGGTGCGCTGGACAAGAAAATTGCCGCAGAGCTGCCGCCGCTCAAGCTTGAGAACGCCTCATTGATTACCCGGCTTGACCGTTTGGATGAAAATTCCTGGGCCGAATACGGACTGGACGCCGTGTCGTTCGAAGTCTCGACCAATCCCGGCGCCACCCCGGGTCCGTTGAGAAAGATTGCATCGGGCGGTGAATTGAGCCGCTTCATGCTGGCCCTCAAGGTTGTCCTGGCCGGAACCTCGGGGACCCGCACCATCGTGTTTGACGAAGTCGACACGGGAATCGGGGGTGCCACCGCAGCGGCGGTCGGCACCCGTCTGGCCGAGCTGGCCAATGCACGCCCCGACCAGCAAATTCTCGTTGTGACCCACAGCCCCCAGGTGGCAGCGTCTGCACGCGCCCATTTGCGGGTCGAAAAATCTTCAGCAGGCGGCAAAAAGGGCGATCCAACCAAAACCGATGTGCTGCTACTGGACGTAGAGCAACGGCGTGAAGAAATTGCCCGCATGCTCGCCGGAGCGCAGATCACCGACGAAGCCCGTGCTGCAGCAGACCGTCTGATGCGCGGCAAAGCCGGCACAGATGTTCAGGCCTCCTCATGAGCTCATTGACCCGAGAACAAACCATCGGCTGGGCTTGGATTGCCGCCATGGTGGTCATCTGGACCGGGTTTCACCTGTCCGCGCGTTTGGGCGCCGAGTTGAACCTCACCCCCTATGATCTGACCACGTTACGGTTTTGCGTGGCGGGAACACTGTTCTTCCCCTGGCTTTTGAAATACGGCCTGGGCGGCCTGTCCTACTGGCAGGCCTTGCTGTTGGCCATGACAGCGGGGCCCGGTTTTTCGGTGTTTGCCTTTGGGGGGTACCACTTTGCGCCCGCCGCCCATGGCGCGTCGATCCTCGCGGGGGCCTTGCCTCTGTTTACCGTTCCTCTGGCATGGTGGCTGGCTAGCGAACGCCTGAGCACACCGCGAATTCTTTCGGTCTACCTGATTTTCGCCGGCGTGTTGTTTCTGCTCCTCGATTCGACGGGAAGCGGCTCTCCCAATGAATGGATCGGCGATTTGCTGTTCTTCGTCGGCGCGGCGTCCTGGTCCCTGTTCGGAGTCCTGGCCGGGAAATGGCGGGTATCTCCTATTCGCAGTGCCGCCATCGTCTCGACCTTCACCTTCGCCACCTTTACACCGATTCATATCCTGTTCCTGCCGTCCGGGCTCCTGGTGGCGCCGTGGCAGGAAATCACCATCCAGTGGTTCTATCAGGGCGTGATCATGTTTGCCGGTTCGACATTTGGTTATCCCCGTGCGGTCGCTGCGCTAGGCGCAACGCCAACGTCCATGGCCGTAGCTCTGGTCCCCGCCACGGTCACTCTCGTCGCCTGGATTTGGCTCGGGGAGGCGCTTAGTGCGATCGCTATTGGCGGCGTAACGCTGGTGATCGCCGGCATGCTATCCGGTGGTTTAAAGCTCCGCAAATCGACCGCTGCACCCCAAGAGTGAAAGACTCGGCCATTGGGCCTAGATTTCAAACAATGACTGACGACACTACACAATCTCCCAAGACCATGTCCGAAGACGAGGCCAGGGCTGCGCACGCACAACTTGCCGACGAGGTGCGGGCCCATAATGCCGCCTACTATCAGAACGATGCCCCGGTGGTCTCAGACGGCGAGTACGACATGCTGTTTCAGCGCCTGCTGGCACTCGAAGTCGCCTTTCCCCCGCTGGCTACGGAAGACAGTCCCACCCAGCGGGTTGGGGCGGCTCCGTCGCAGGGCTTTGCCAAAGTCCCGCACAACGTTCCCATGCTGTCTCTCGGCAACGCGTTTGATGACGAGGATGTCGGTGAGTTTCTAACCCGAATCCGACGATTTTTGAACCTCACCGACGAAGATGATCTTGAAATCGTCGGCGAACCAAAAATCGATGGCCTGTCGGTTTCGTTGCACTACGAGAACGGTAAATTCGTTCGAGGGGCCACCCGCGGCGATGGAGCTGAGGGCGAAGACATCACCGCGAACCTGCGTACCATCAAGGACATCCCTGATGTTCTGATCGGCGACGCGCCCGAGATCGTCGAGATACGCGGCGAGGTCTACCTGCCAAAAACCGCCTTTGCGCAACTCAATCAGGCCCAGGAATCGGCCGGCAACAAGATTTTTGCCAATCCGCGAAATGCTGCGGCTGGCAGCTTGCGACAGCTGGATCCATCGATCACCGCGCAGCGTCCCCTCAGCATGTTTGCTTATGCCTGGGGTGAACTCAGCGCCGATGTGGCCGAGAGCCAATGGGGCTTCCTCGAAACCGTTTCGGCCTGGGGATTCCAGGTCAATCCGGTCTCCCGCCTATGCCACGACCTCGATGAGGTTTTGACCCTGTACCGCGAAATCGGCGAACAGCGCACCGGGCTCGATTACGATATCGACGGCGCCGTCTACAAGGTGAACCGGATCGACCTGCAACGCCGACTGGGGTTTGTCAGTCGCGCGCCGCGCTGGGCAATCGCCCACAAATTCCCCGCCGAACAAGCCACAACACGCCTCAACGGGATCGATATCCAGGTCGGACGTACCGGTTCCCTCACTCCTGTTGCCCGACTTGAACCCGTGACCGTCGGCGGTGTCGTTGTCTCCAACGCAACTCTGCACAATGAAGACGAAATCGCCCGCAAAGATGTCCGCGTCGGCGATACGGTGATCATCCAGCGCGCCGGGGATGTCATCCCCCAGGTCGTACACGCGCTCCTCGACAAGCGGCCCGGAGACGCCACTCCCTATGTGTTCCCCACGATCTGCCCGGTTTGCGGCTCCGAAGCCGTGCGGGACATCGACGAAGCCGTCCGCCGCTGTACCGGCGGCTTGATCTGCTCGGCCCAGGCTGTCGAACGGCTCAAGCACTTTGTCTCGCGCAATGCCTTCGATATCGAGGGGCTCGGTGCCAAAAACATCTCAGCGTTCCACGCGGACGGGCTGATCAACGGCCCCGCGGATATCTTCCGACTGGCCGAGAAACGTGAACTTCTTCGCGAACGCGAGGGCTGGGGCGAACAATCTGCCGACAAACTGCTCGTAGCGATCGACGAGCGACGTCAGATCGGCCTGGATCGCTTTATCTACGCGCTGGGTATCCGCCAGGTCGGCCAGGCGACGGCACGGCTCCTTGCCCGCACCTACGGCACACTGGAAGCCTGGCGCACGGCGCTCGCGCTAGCCCAGGACCATAATGGGGAGGCTTATCAGGACCTCCTGAACATTGACGGGATAGGAGCTTCGGTCGCCGAGGATGTGCTGGCCTTCGTACATGAGGATCACAACCGGGACGTCCTCGATGATCTGGATGCCTTGCTCGATATCGCGGCCTTCGAACAGCCCGATACGGATTCCACCCTAGCCGGCAAGACCATCGTGTTCACCGGGACGCTGGAAAAAATGACCCGTTCTGAAGCCAAGGCAAGGGCCGAGGCCCTCGGGGCCAAAGTCTCCGGATCGGTCTCCGCGAACACTGATCTGGTGGTTGCGGGCCCTGGGGCAGGTTCGAAAGGCAAAAAAGCCTTGGAACTCGGCATCGAAACCATCGACGAAGACGCGTGGATCGAATTGGCGACTGCCTAAGGCTCAATCGACCCCAAAAGCGGTCCGGATTTCAGCTGGAATTTCGCATGCCGTGATTTTGCCCGGGATACTCGGATCGCGACGCACGCAAACCCGCGCTTCACTTCCCTCGGCAATCGCGACACCACCTTCCGCGTGGACAATCCGATGGGTCACAGTAAAGGAGCGCGAACCCCAGCACGTGACCTCGCTTTGGATCTCGATCTCATCGCCCCAGCTGGCCGGACTGGAAAAACGACTCTGAACGTCAACGATCGGAGCGTTCACGCCGAGCCGCACATCGATTTCTCGCCAGGGCACACCGGCTTCCTCGAACAGGCGGTGGGTCCCGTTATCAAACCAGGTGAAATAATTCGGGTAATAGACAATCTGCGCCGGATCACAGTCGCCAAAAGCCACCTGCATGCGGGTCGTCGAGATACGTGATTCCATAATCCGTGTTCACTCAATCGTTTTCGAAGGGTGCCGTTGCCGCGACCAGCCAGTCATGGGCTGCACCTGTGAGCAATCCGCCAACTTCTTCGCGTACCCGCGCGTGATAGGCATCCAGCCAATCGCGCTCGTCCGGGTTCAGCAATGACGTCACAATCAAACCGCGGTCGATCGGTGCCAGGGTGAGGGTCTCAAACCTCAGCATCGCGCGCTCACCACCTGCAATGTCGGTCGCCGGCGACACGGCAATGAGATTTTCAATCCGGATGCCAAACACGCCTTCCTTGTAGTAGCCCGGCTCGTTGGAAACGATCATGCCGGGCTGCAGCGCGGTCCCCGCCCCGACCTTCGATATGCGCTGTGGGCCTTCGTGAACTCCAAGATAACTGCCGACCCCATGCCCGGTGCCGTGATCATAGTCGAGCCCTGCCTGCCACAGTGACTGACGCGCCAAGGCATCAATCTGGGTTCCGGTAGTCCCCTCTGGAAACCGCAACGTGGCGAGCCCGATATGGCCCTTGAGCACCCGGGTGAAACGGTCCTGCATCTCAGCACTCGGCGCGCCGATCGCAACGGTACGTGTCACATCGGTGGTGCCATCGAGATATTGCGCCCCGGAATCCACCAGGTAGAGCTCACCCGCGCCGAGCACCCGGTTGCTTTCTTCAGTGACGCGATAATGGACAATCGCGCCGTTCGGGCCTGATCCCGAAATCGTGCCGAAGCTCAAACCCCTGAAATGTTCACCGGGCGCACGAAACGCAGCGAGTTTTGCGGCCGCCCCCAACTCATCGACGCCTCCACCCGATGCGGCTTCGGAGAGCCAGTGTAGAAACCCCACCAATGCGACCCCGTCACGCAGATGTGCTGCCCGTGTACCGGCCAGCTCGGTCTCGTTCTTGATTGCCTTGGAAAGGGTGGTCGGGTCCGGTCCGCGCGCAATCGTTGCTTCTGCGGCCGTGAGGCGGTCAAAAATCCACGCAGCGGCTGAATCCGGGCAGACCCAGACACGCTTCTGCGCCAGTCCACCCAACTCCCCGCCCAAAGCATCGGGCCCGTGAATTGATATTTCCGAGCCAAGATGTTGTACGAGTGCATCGGAAAGCTTTTCCGGCGCCACAAACCAGTCAAAGCGGCCATCTGCATGTGCGATCGCGAAGCTCAGCGGCAATGGCGTGTAGTCGACATCATTGCCGCGCACGTTAAGCAGCCAGGCGATTGAGTCTGGCTGGGTCAGAACCACCGCATCAAGGGAGTTAGCTCCCAGTGACGCGGCCAAATCAGCACGCTTGGCCGCGCTGCTTCGGCCTGAAAACTGCTCTGGATGAGGCACAATTGGCGTCAGTGGTTCGCCCGGACGGTTTTCCCAGACAGTATCAACCGGATTGTCCGTGACCGGCACCAGGGCCGCACCAACGTCCTTCACGGCGCGCTCGAGGCGCTCCCGCTGGGTCTGAGTGTGCAGCCACGGATCAAAGGCCAGTCGCGCCTTTGGCAACAGGTTTTCACGCAACCAGTCATCCATGGGTGCCGTGACCGAATGACGATAGGCGTAGTCCGCGCCATCCACCTGATCACGTACCTGCAAGGTATAGCGACCGTCGACAAAGATCGCCGCCGGCTCTGCCAGCACGGCCGCGGACCCGGCCGAGCCCGCAAACCCGGTCAGCCAGGCCAAACGTTCTGCATTTGGCGGCAGGAACTCGTTTTGGTGGGCATCCGCATGAGGAATGATGAAACCGTCGAAATCTTGTTCGGCCAACACGGTGCGCAACGCCCTGAGACGCTGGGAATGGGACAAATCAGTCATAAGGACGAGGCTACGCGAGGTCCCGCCGCAAGACAATTGCAGGCCTCCTCGTTATGATGCGCGCACAGTATTTGTGTTATGCGGATGCAAACAATGGAGCAAACAACATGTCCCGAATTGACCCCCCGCCAGGCCACAGCGTCAGCGTCGCCGACATGGAAGTACGGACCGCGCGCTTCAAAGAGCTCAAAGGCAGCGACCTGTGTTTTATGGACCAGCGCATTCCCGGCCACGAACGCGAAATGATCAACCTGCTCGGCCTCGGCGTCACCGAGAACGAGAACGACCCCGACCTGACACCGAAGATTGGCTCCGCACACGGTTTTGCTAACGGTTTCGCCAAATGTGAACCGGGCCGCGGTGCCGCATTGCACTGGCACGAGACGGAAGAAGTCTTCATGCCTCTGGACGGCAAGTGGTCGATCTACTGGCGCGATGGCGATGAAGAACGCGAAGTCATTCTGGAAGCCGGGGACACAGTCTCTGTGCCGGTCGGCATCTATCGCGGCTTCAAAAATGTCGGAGACACCCCCGCAACCCTGCATTTCATCGTTGGCGGACCAGACACGGGCAAGGTGCACTGGCATCCTTCGGTCATCGATGCGGCGCGCGAAACGGGCCTGGCCGTAGACGACAACGGCCTGCTCGTCGAAATTGCGGCTGAATAAATACGGACAAAACCTCATGCAGGATCTTGGCACGTTTGATTATGTGATTGTCGGCGCCGGTTCAGCCGGCTGCGTTGTCGCCAACCGGTTGTCGGCGGATCCTGACGTGTCGGTTCTGCTGTTAGAGGCTGGTGGCAAGGACAACTACCACTGGATCCACATCCCGGTCGGCTATCTCTACTGTATGAACAACCCGCGAACCGACTGGCTGTTCAAGACCGAGGCCGAGCCTGGCCTGAACGGGCGTGTGCTCGATTATCCGCGCGGCCGGGTGCTCGGCGGGTGTTCGTCCATCAATGGCATGATTTATATGCGCGGCCAGAGCCGTGACTACGACCAATGGCGCCAATTGGGGAACACCGGCTGGGGCTGGGATGACGTGGTGCCGTATTTTCTGAAATCCGAAGATCAGGCCGCGGTCCCCCCAGACGATATGCATGCCGAAGGTGGCGAGTGGCGCGTGGAGAACCAGCGCCTCTCCTGGGATGTGCTCGACGCGTTCCAAGAAGCCGCAGCCCAGGAAGGCATTCCGCCGACCAACGACTTCAACCGCGGCGACAATCACGGCTGCGGCTATTTCCACGTCAATCAGCGATCCGGTTTGCGCTGGAACACGTCGCGAGCCTTTCTCAAGCCAGCCAAGAACCGAACCAACCTGACCGTCCTGACCCACGCAGAAGCCAATCACATCGACTTCGACGGCAAAAAGGTGACCGGGCTGACTCTACGCCTGAAAGGCGCACCCGCCAGGGTTCGTGCGGCGGGAGAAGTTATTCTTTGCGCCGGCTCTATCGGTAGCCCGCAAATCCTTGAACTCTCGGGAATCGGTCAGGCCGAAATCCTGACAAATCACGGCGTGGATGTTATTCACAACCTGAAAGGCGTGGGTGAAAATCTCCAGGATCACCTGCAGGTCCGCTGCGCGTACAGGGTTCACGGCGTGGGCACTCTGAACGAACGGGCCAACAGCCTGATCGGCAAAGCCGGCATCGCGCTGGAATATTTCCTTAAGCGGTCAGGGCCCATGTCGATGGCACCGTCCCAGCTCGGGGCCTTCGCCAAATCCGACCCGTCGATGGAATTTCCGAACCTGCAATATCATGTGCAGCCGCTGACCCTTGAAAAGTTCGGCGAGCCACTACACCCCTTCCCCGCCATCACCGCGAGCGTGTGCAACCTCCGGCCCGAAAGCCGAGGCAGCGTACATATCAAAAGCGGAACCCCCGGCGAGAAACCTTCAATTCGCCCAAATTACCTCTCGGCCCCGGCTGACCGTCGGGTCGCCGTAGAAGCGATCCGCCTGACCCGGCGCATCGTCAACCAACCAGCCATGGCGCAGTTTTCTCCCGAAGAGTTCAAACCCGGTCCGAGCATCGTAAGCGATGACGATTTGGCAAGCGCTGCCGGTGACATCGCGACCACAATTTTCCACCCGGTGGGCACGGCCAAGATGGGCAGCGACGACACGTCAGTGGTCGATGATCGCCTTCGCGTGCACGGCATTCAGGGATTGCGGGTGGTGGATGCTTCGGTGATGCCGACCATCACCAGCGGCAACACCAATTCTCCGGTGATCATGATCGCCGAGAAAGCCGCCGACATAATCCGCGAAGACCGCCGCGCGACCGCCAAAGCTGCCTAACTGCAGATCAGCGTGGACCACTCGTCCAGGCGAATGCGGGCCCGCAGAAATAGTCCCTGGGTTTGATACGCCGACAGGACCGTGCGTTCCTGCGCATGCAACAGCCCCGACAGAATGACCGAAGCGCCGGGCGCGAGACTTGCGGCGATCGCCGGCGCAAGGCGCTGCAGAGGGCGCGCCAGAATATTGGCAAAAATCAACCCGTAAGGCCCATGGCGACGGAGCTCAGCGGCTTCCAGGCCGCGGCTTTCAAAAGCCCGCATGTAGGGCGACACGCCGTTGAGGCGTATATTTGTCTGCGCCATAGACACCGCAACCGGGTCAATATCCGATGCGATAACGGGCAAGCGGAGGGCTTTTGCAGCCGCAATGCCCAGAATACCAGTGCCGCACCCCAGATCGAGAATTGGCGCCGAAACAGCTCCTCTACAGGCCAACTGGTCGAGCGCCTCGAGACAACCCCGTGTGGTGCCATGGTGACCCGTTCCAAAGGCTGTCGCCGCGTCGACCAGAATAGGTGTGGCGCCTGCCGGGGGAGGATCGAGATGGTAGGAATCGTGCACATAAAACCGGCCCGCCCGCACCGGGACAAAGTGGGCCTGATTTTCGGCCACCCAGTCCGTCTCGGGCAGCCATTCCACCGGTGCAGATGGGGCGGGCACCCCGGCCGCCTCAGCCGTCTGTTTCACCGCAGCGCCAATCGCCGCTTCATCCGGGGTTTCCGCGCCATAGGCCATGATCTTGGTCTCCCCGGTCCCCTCGACCGCAAAGAAACTCAACGCGCCGACGAAGGGGTCGAGCGCACCGGCAAAGACCTCACCTTGCGCGGTTGGCACATAGAATTCGATTTTCCAGACGGGCCCCGAGGACATAAATTTCAGACCGCGTCGGCGGCCACGACAAAACTGTCGAGAACCTTTTTGTCGCCGGCCTTTTCGAAAGCGATAGCAAGCTTGTTGGCATCAATGCTGGTGATCTGTCCGTAGCCAAATTTTTGGTGGAAAACCCGTTCACCCACATTGAATCCCTGCGGATCGGCATGGATCAGCGATGATTCCGTATCCCGACCCGGCGTGCGCACACGTCCGCTGCGATAACCACCGCCATAGCCGCCCCCGCCATAACCGAGCGAGCGTCCACTTTCGAAACCGGAGTTCCCGGAATACACCCCTTGCTCGCTGTTCAGATCGACGAATTCAGGTGGCAGTTCATCTACAAAACGCGAGGGGATGGCGGACTGCCACTGCCCGTGCACCCGCCGATTGGCGGCAAACAGGATCGTCGCATCCCGTTTTGCGCGCGTCAGGCCGACATAGGCCAGCCGCCGCTCCTCTTCGAGACCCGCCAGACCGTTCTCATCCATATTGCGCTGATGAGGGAACAACCCTTCTTCCCAGCCCGGCAGGAACACAGTGTCGAATTCCAGCCCCTTGGCAGAATGTAGGGTCATGATATTGACCAGATCGCTGCCCGCGGCCTCTGTATTTTCCATCACCAGCGAGACATGCTCGAGGAACCCGGCCAGGTTCTCAAACTCCTCCATCGCGACGATCAGTTCCTTTAGGTTTTCCAGCCGCCCCGGCGCCTCGGGTGCTTTGTCATTCATCAGCATTTCGGTGTAGCCGCTCTCATCGAGAACCATCTCGGCGAGCTCGGAATGCGCGAGCCCGTCGCGGCCATCGCCGGACAAAGCCCGCCACCGTTCAAAATCCGAGATCACCCCGGCCAGCGATCTGCGGGTATTGGGGCGCAACTCATCCGTGGTCACGAGTTCGGCTGCAGCCCGGTACATGCTAGTTCCCGCCGCCCGCGCGGTGACATGCAGCATCTGGATCGTCGTATTGCCAATGCCGCGTTTGGGCTTGTTAACAATGCGCTCAAAGGCGAGGTCGTCGTCCGGCTGTTGGATGATGCGTAAATACGCCAACGCGTCGCGCAATTCCTGACGTTCGTAGAAACGAGGTCCGCCAACCACGCGGTACGGCAGACCCAGAGTCAGGAAACGCTCCTCGAACTCCCGGGTCTGGAAGCCGGCGCGCACAAGAATCGCAATTTGATTCAGTGGAATGGGCGTACCGTCATTTCCCTTCCGCTGAATGTCCTCAATCCGGTCGGAGACAACGCGGGCTTCCTCTTCCCCATCCCAAACACCTCGTATCTTGATCCGTTCACCGCCTTCGGATTCGGTCCAGAGTGTTTTGCCAAGCCGACCTTCGTTCTTGGAGATTAGCCCCGACGCTGCCCCAAGGATCGGGCCCGTGGAGCGGTAATTCTGTTCCAGCCGAACAATCTTCGCGCCGGGGAAATCCTCTTCGAAGCGCAGGATATTGCCCACTTCGGCGCCACGCCACGCGTAGATCGATTGATCATCATCTCCCACGCAGGCGATGTTACGGTGTTTCTGGGCCAGCAGCCGGAGCCAGAGATACTGGGATACATTCGTGTCCTGATATTCATCGACGAGGAGGTACTGGAACCGGTCCTGATATTCCTCGAGCACTTCAGGGTGTTTAGCAAAGATCGTCAGGTTGTGGAGCAACAAATCGCCGAAATCGGCTGCGTTGAGCGTTCGCAACCGGTCCTGGTAGTCGCGGTAGAGATCAATCAGCTTGCCGCCGGCAAGATCGCCAGCATCCGATGCGGACACCTTTTCCGGCGTGAGAGCCCGATCCTTCCAGCGCTGGATCACCGCCATCAGCACCCGCGCTGGCCAGCGCTTGTCATCAAGGTTTTCGGCTTCAATCAGCTGCTTGAGCAAACGCACCTGGTCGTCCGCATCGAGAATGGTGAAATTAGTGCGTAAGCCGACCAGCTCAGCATGGCGGCGTAATATTCGTGCGCCAAGCGCATGAAAAGTGCCCAGCCAGATTGCTTCAGCTGGCCCACCAACCAGATCACCGACCCGTTCGCGCATTTCCCGCGCCGCGCGGTTGGTAAACGTGACTGATAGCACCTGATAGGGCCGCGCATGGCCCAGGCGCAGGAGATGAGCCAGCCGCGTGGTCAAAACACGAGTTTTGCCCGTACCCGCACCTGCCAATACAAGCACTGGGCCGTCGAGTGTTTCGACAGCCTCACGCTGAGGGGCGTTGAGCTGGGTCAGATAGGGCGCGGGGGCGGCCTCGGAAACACCGGAAATCTCGGACTCTTCAATATGAAATGGATCGCTCATGGGAAGAACTGACTGTATCACGGCCCAACGATGAGTCGTACGCAGCAGCAGCCGGTTGAAATTCCCGTGATCACAGTCCGCACGACGAACCCAGTGCTATCATCACACCCCCAAACTGATCGGAACCGATATGGCAAATGCGCTCAACTGGTTCACGAAACACGCGCAGTCAGGATGGCGGTACGCAGGACTTACCCTCGCGCTGATAGCGGGATATAGGGATCGAGCCCGAACGTGCCGCCCGGGAAGCCGCCAGGCCGTTTTGGAGCTCATAGCCCTGTCCGGGTGCCCGTATCCGGATTAAAATGGCGCTCATCAGAACCGTCCTGCTTCGTCACCAGTTCAGACTTTTGTTTCCGCCCTTCGACCGGCATGATGCGCAAAAGCCGGGTCGCTGAAGGTCCGCCGTCAGCTCGAGCAATATCAGGGAAAGACATCATGGCCATTGAAGTCCGAAAGATCGAAATCAAGAGCGTGTCCGATGCATCCGGCCTCGACGAATGGGTCCAATCCGGAGAGGTTGCCGCCGACCAAATCGTTGCCGTCATCGGCAAAACCGAAGGCAATGGCGGGGTAAATGACTTCACCCGTATTCTTTCCGACCAGGCCTTTCGCGCGGTGTTGACGAACCATGGGTCCCGTGGCGAAGCGGAAATCAAGGAAATCCCCATGGTCTGGTCCGGCGGCTGCGACGGGGTCATCACCCCCCATGCTGTGGCCTTTGCCCGCAACGACAAGACCGGGCCGGCCGATCAGGACCGGATCGTCATGGGCACCGCCATGAGCGCAGAACTCCTGCCTGAGGATATTGGTCGCCCGGCGATGATCGAAAAAGTCGCTGACGCAGTCCGGGCCGCAATGGCAGATGCGGGCATCGACGATCCGAAGGACGTCCACTATGTCCAGACCAAGACCCCGCTTCTGACCGTGGAAACGGCCAAGGACGCCCACGCACGCGGCCAGTCGGTCGTTTGTGAAGTGCACGATTCCATGGGGGTCTCCAACGGCACCACCGCACTGGGTATTGGTGTGGCACTAGGCGAGTTTGAAATGCCTGCGGCCGAGGATATCTGCAACAGCCTGGATATCTATTCCGCGGTCTCCTCCTGCTCTTCGGGCGTAGAACTCGACCGGGCCCAAATCGTTCTGTTCGGCAACAAGGCCGGCGCAGGCGGGCGTTATCGGATCGGACATTCGGTCATGAAAGACGCGCTCGATATCGACGGCATTTACGACTCGATTCGCGATGCCGGCCTCGACCTGCCCGAACGCGCTCGCGCCGAAGACCTGAACGGCAAGCTGGTCAACTGCTTCATGAAATCAGAAGCCGATCCCCGTGCCCGGTTGCGCGGTCGCCGCCAGATCATGCTGGACGATTCCGATGTGCATCATCATCGCCACTCCAAGGCCGCTGTCGGCGGCCTGGCTGCGGCAGCTATTGGTGATCCGGCTGTCTTCGTTTCGGTTGATGCCATGCATCAGGGGCCCCAGGGCGGAGGTCCCGTGATTGCCATCGTAGATCTGGGCGAATAGGCCTCCATAGGGCCGGACATTTTCCCGGAAGGATTTGCAGGATGTCGCCGGGCACGGAAGCTACTCACCTAGCCCAGCCGGCAGTGCTTGGCTTGGCTTGCCTTGTCGTCAGACGTAGGACAGTCTTTCCGCAGGTCCGATTTCACTGCAGGCCCTCGCATCCATGAACAAAAAACGCGCAATAATTGTCGGCGGCTCGGTAGGGGGGCTGTTCGCAGGTAATTTCCTGATCCAACAGGGCTGGACGGTCAATATTCTCGAACAGGCGCAGGAGAGTCTTGCGTCGCGCGGCACCGGAATTGCGTGGCACGACGAGCTTGAAGTGATCATGCGCGCGCTCAACATCCCGCCAGACGACACTGTCGGCGTCGATGTGACCGGACGCACCGCATTCGACCGAACAGGCTCGATCACCGCAAGCTTCGCACTGACCCAGCGCCTGGGGGCCTGGAACCGGGTGTTCCTGCCGCTCTATGAAGCCTTTCCGAAGGCGCGTTATCACAACGGCGCCCGGATGGAATCGCTTGTGACCACCAACGGCGTTTCCACAGTGACAGCATCCGATGGCCGCCGTTTCGACGCCGATATCGTGATCGGCGCCGACGGGTTTCGTTCGGCTGTTCGCAAAGCCATCGCGCCAGAGATCGATCCGACATATAGCGGCTATGTGGCATGGCGCGGGGTCAGCCGAGAGGCCAATCTATCGAAGGCCTTTTGCGCCAAGATCTTCCACCATTATGCCTTTCTGTTCATGCGCTCGAGCCTGCTGATCGGTTACCCGATGGCTGGCGAAGACGGCGCCATCACACCCGGCGGGCGACGCTACAACTATCTCTGGTATTACCCGGCACCTGGGCAGGAACTGACCGATATCCTGACCGACGCGAATGGCCGGGTGTACGAATACGGCATCCCGCCACCGATGATACGCCCGGAACATGTGGACCGCGTGAGGGAAAATGCCAAGCGGGAGATGCCGGAGAGCTTTCACGACGTAATCAATCTGGCCAACAGCAACATCGTTCAGCCGATTTATGACGTGCTGTCCCAGCGGATCGCTATCGGCAATGTCGCCCTGATCGGCGACGCCGCGTTCGTCGCGCGACCCCATGTTGGCGTCGGCGTTCTGAAAGCCGGACAAGATGCCTTTTCACTCGCGACCGCGCTGGGCGAATGCGCGACGATCCCGGAGGCCATGGCCCGTTACGAAGCTGAAAGGCTGCGACCCGGTCAACAAGCCGTCTGGCATGGGCGGGATTTGGGGTCATTCATCGAACGCGGTCTCGACCATCCCGAGGATGACCCCAATTTTAACCTGCCCCCGGAACGGGCGATCAAGATCAGCGGTCGCCCGGTTGAGCACATGTTCGAACAGGGGCTCTGATTGCCGGCGGGGTTGTTGGTGTGCATTCAGAAACGAAAAAGCGTGAAAACACGAACCGGAGGAACCAACCATGATGCTCGAGGGCAAGAAAATTATCATCACTGGCGGGGCCAGCGGTATCGGGCGCGCGACCGCTTTGCTCGCCGCCAATGAGGGCGCGGATATCGTGATCGGCGATATCAACCGACCCCAAGCTGAAATCACTGCAGAACTGGTCGAAGCCGTTGGCCGGAAGGCTCATGTTGTCGAGCTCGACACCTCCAAGGCTGCGGATGCAGAACGGCTCGCCCGCGAAACCGTCGAGGCCCTCGGCACCATCGACGGAATCGTGTGCGGCGCAATCAAGCTCAAACCCTCCAAGCTGGAAGATCTCAGCGAGGAAGACTGGGACATGGTCATCGACACCGGCCTCAAGGGCTACTTCCTCTGTGCCCAGGCGGCGGGCCGGGTCATGCTCGCCAAGGGCTCTGGATCAATTGTGTTCGTCTCTTCGATTGGCGGCGTCCAGGCCTATAACGGCGCGGGGGCCTACTCCATCGCCAAGGCCGGCAATGTCATGCTCGGCAATCTGTTTGGCGTGGAATGGGGCGGACGCGGGGTTCGCGCGAACACAGTTCTGCCCGGTCAGGTTCACACCCCGATGACCGAGGCTATGTTCGTCGATCCGGAAATCGCGGCGGGACGCGCGGCTGTCGTCCCCATGGGACGTGTTGGCCAGCCCGAGGAAATCGCACAGACTTGCGTATTCCTGCTGTCCGACAGGGCCAGCTATGTAAATGCCGCGATGCTCAAAGTGGATGGCGGACAGGCCGAAAGCAAAATGATGCACACGCCTGGTCGGAACTGGGGTGGGCGGAAAATGGATTACAATGCGGGCTAGCGTTTCGGCTAGTCGCGCGGCGCGAGGCTGTCCTCGGCGGTCAGATGCGCCACTTCCACGTCGGATCCCGCAAATGTGCGGGTCACATGATCCGAGCCGTAGATCCAGAGGATCACCATCGGCTCGTCACCGACATTAAGGAAATAGTGCTCCTTGCCGGCCGCAACATAGGTTGAATCATAGGCCCTGAGCCGCGTGCGCTCGCCCTCGATATCCACTTCGGCTTCGCCCGAAAGCAAGGTGACTTGCTCGTCGCAATTGTGTTTGTGCATCGGGGCCGAGCTGCCTGCCGGGAACGAGCTGATACCGGTCGTGAACGCCGCATTCGGTCGCACGCTCGGCACAACCAGTGGCGCGGAGACAACCCCGCCCCCGCGTTCGAGTTTCTCGACTTCGTCAAACTTCAGGACAATGGATTCTGACACCTAGCTTCCCTCCCCAAGAACCTTAAACGGCATGCCCGCACTATAGCTACCCAGACAGCATGCGATGCCAAATTTTTATGTCAGCGCACTAGTCGGACTTCGCGCGCCATGCTGCGGCGCGCCGAATAGCATCTTCACGGTACTGTTCATTCAATTGAGCCAGAAGGCCTGCGCGATTTGACGCCCCGATCGTGCGGCCCGCCAATCTGGCGATTTCAAACCAGATAAACGCCGACTTGGGGTCACGCCCCACGCCGTAACCTTCGGTATAAAATTTGCTGAGGCGGGCCTGGGCACTGCGATTACCCCGCTCTGCAGCCCGTTCCATCCACGAAAATGCCTGAACGTCATCGCGTTCAGCACCAAGGCCTACCTTGTACATGGCCGCAATGTTGAACTGCGCGCGGTCATCCCCTTGTTCGGCTGCCAGACGCCACCAAACGAGCGCCTCGGTCATATCCAGAGGAGTGCCCTGGCCTTCTGCGTGGAGCTGCCCGACCCCGAATTGCCCTTCACGGGCAAGGGGCAGCCAAGCTTCCATCGCCGCCACATAATTGCCGTCATTGGCCGCAATCTGACCGCGCAAGAAACGGGCGTCCTCGGCCAATGCCTATGGTCCGACAGCTGCCATCGCCAGAAAAACGGCAAAACAGATCGATAGGAAACTACAGAGTTTTTGCATCATACAAACTCGATAGAGCAGCCCAACGGTGGCACATGATCAAGAAACAGTGATACCTGGCTATGATGTAACTGGCGGCTTCGCGTAGCGCAGGTTGCGGGTTTTCACCCAGACCCGTGTGCCTTCCGATCCGCTTAAAGCAGAGGCCGACAAACCTTCGGGCATGCGCAGCCATGAATTGGTGCGAAGCGTGTCCACACCTTCGGAAAACCCACCCGAAAGCACAAAGTATTCGGCCCCGCCTTCTGCGCCAAGAAGCACCTCAGTATTCGCGGCCCAGTGCTCGATCCGCACACCCTCGCGTGGATCGAGAAACAATGGTGTCACCGACACACCGGGACGGGTGGCATCAGCAACCGCGCCGATCTTGTTCGTGTCGATCCGCACATGGGTGCGGTCGGCCGGATCAAACTGCCAGAGCTTGACCATAATAATGCAGCCCGGCGCGGAGCGCGGCGTGTGACTGGATTCTGGTGGGTTTCGGATATAGGACCCGGCGGGGAAATCCACAGCTTCGTCCTGGAACAAACCCTCGAGCACAACGAACACTTCACCGCCCGTATGAACGTGAGACGAAAACGCACTGCCCGGCGCATAGCAAACGATCGAGGTCGCCCGGGCCACCTCATCGCCGATCCGGTCAAGCATCCGACGACTGACGCCGGCCATAGGCGAATCCAGCCACTCGATATCATCGCCATGCATGACCACTCGTCGGGTGAAATCTGCATTCAGTTCCATGGTCAGGCCCTTATATTTACGAAAGCTTCGACTGCCTGCTTACGCCGCCGCGTCGCGGTTTTCGTAGTCTGCCGGATCGTAGTTCAGGTTGGGGGACAGCCAGCGTTCGGCGACGGAGAGCTCCATACCCTTACGAAGCGCATAATCCTCGACTTGGTCGCGTTCGATCTTGCCGACGCCGAAATAGCGTGTCTCCGGATGGGCGAAATAGAACCCGCTCACTGATGAGGGCGGCCACATAGCGAAACTCTCGGTCAGGGTCACCCCGGTTGCGGCCTCGGCGTCGAGCAAATCAAACAGGGCGCGTTTCTCAGTGTGATCGGGGGAAGCCGGATAGCCTGGTGCCGGACGGATACCCTGGTATTCTTCGCCGATCAGTTGTGCGTTGGTCAGCCCCTCATCAGGCGCATAACCCCAGAATTCCTCGCGCACACGCTGGTGCATCCGCTCAGCAAAGGCCTCGGCCAACCGGTCGGCCAGCGCCTTGGCGAGGATCGAATTGTAATCGTCATTCTCGCTCGCGAAGCGCTCGCCGATCGCATCAATTTCAGCACCCGCCGTCACCACAAAGCCGCCGATATAGTCGGTGTGACCCGCCTCGTCCGGACAAATGTAATCCGACAGCGCAAAGTTTGGCCGGGTGTTACTGCGCATCATCTGCTGGCGCAGGGTGTGAACCATGGTCGCATCCGCGCCGGACTCAGGATCACCCTGGATCGCGATGTCATCCCCGACGGCATTCGCCGGCCAGAAGCCGACCACCGCACGCGGCACCAACCAGCGCTCATCGACCATGCGATCGAGCATGTTTTGCGCATCTGAAAACAAATCATGCGCGCTCTCGCCGACAATTTTATCTTCGAGGATATCAGGATACTTGCCCGCCAACTCCCACGTTCGGAAGAACGGTGTCCAGTCGATACAGGCGCGCAGTTCAGCAAGGTCATAGGCCTGGAAACTGCGGGTCCCGAGGAAGGACGGCACGGGTGCTTCGAAATCAGCCCAGTCGATCGGCGCCTTGTTCGCCCGGGCGCCTGCAATCGTCTGGCGTTTCGACTGGCGACCACTGCCCGCATGCTTGGCTCTGGCTTCGGCATAGGTTTCGCGAATTTCAGCGACATACGCGTCTCGCGCGGTATCCGAGAGCAAGTTACTCATCACGCCAACCGCTTTTGAGGCATCATTCACATGGATGACGGGGTTCTCGTAGCCCGGCGCGATCTTCACGGCGGTGTGCAGGCGACTGGTGGTCGCACCGCCGATCAGCAGCGGCAGGTCGAAATTCTGACGTTTCATTTCCCGTGCGAGATTGACCATCTCGTCCAGGCTCGGGGTGATCAGACCGGAGACCCCGATGATATCAACCTTCTCCTCGCGCGCGGTTGCGAGGATCTTTTCGGCGGGAACCATCACGCCCAGATCGACCACGTCATAATTGTTGCACTGAAGCACCACCCCAACGATGTTCTTGCCGATGTCGTGGACGTCACCTTTTACAGTCGCCATCAGGATTTTCCCGTTGGGCTTGGCCGCAACTCCGCTTGCCTCGCGCTCGGCCTCCATGAACGGTGTCAGATGGGCGACAGCCTGTTTCATAACCCGGGCGCTCTTCACTACCTGCGGTAAAAACATCTTGCCCGCGCCGAACAGATCTCCGACGACATTCATCCCGTCCATCAACGGGCCTTCGATCACATAGAGCGGGCGCTCGGCGGCCAGACGGGCCTCCTCGGTATCATCGAGAATAAAATCGGTGATGCCATGGATCAGCGCGTATTCCAGCCGTTCGGTGACATTGCCGTCGCGCCATTTCAGGTTCTTTTCCTGAGCCGCCGTCCCCGCGTCACGATAATCGTCGGCGACTTCCAGCAGCCGGTCGGTCGAATCCGGGCGACGGTTAAAAAGCACATCCTCAATACGCTCCAGTAGGTCAGCGGGAATATCATCATAGACCATCATCTGACCGGCATTAACGATGCCCATATCCATGCCCGCACGAATGGCGTGAAGCAGGAAGGCGGAATGCATGGCCTCGCGCACGGCATTGTTGCCGCGGAACGAAAACGACAGATTAGAGACGCCCCCGGAGACATGTGCGTAAGGCAATTCGGCGCGGATGCGCTTGGTCGCCTCGATAAAGGCCATTGCATAGCCATTATGCTCTTCAATCCCCGTGGCAACCGCGAAGATGTTGGGATCGAAGATGATGTCTTCGGCCGGAAACCCTGAGCCGGTCAGCAAATCATAGGAGCGTTTGCAGATCTCGAACTTGCGGTCGGCCGTATCGGCCTGACCGTCTTCGTCGAACGCCATCACCACAGTGGCCGCGCCATAGCGACGAATTTTTCGGGCTTGCTCCAGGAAAGGCCCCTCACCCTCTTTCAGGCTAATCGAGTTCACGATGGCCTTGCCCTGCACGCATTTCAATCCGGCCTCGATCACCGACCATTTGGAGGAATCGATCATCACGGGAACCCGTGAGATATCCGGTTCTGCAGCGATCAGGTTAAGGAAGCGAACCATCGCGGCCTCAGAATCGAGCATCCCCTCATCCATGTTGATGTCGATGACCTGGGCCCCGTTCTCGACCTGCTGACGAGCCACATTCAGCGCCGTGTCGAAATCATTACCCTTAATCAGATCCCGAAAGCGCGCCGATCCCGTGACGTTCGTGCGTTCGCCAATATTGACGAACTGGCTGCCCAACGCGGTGTTCATGTCTGCACCGTAAACGGCTCGAGACCGGACAGGCGCATTGCCGGCGGGTGTTCGACCTGCCCACGAGATGACAATCCCTCAACCGCCTCGTGCAGAGCTGCAATATGCGCTGGGGTCGTCCCACAGCACCCCCCAACGATATTGACCAGGCCTTCTTCGGCCCACTCACGCACGAAACCCGCCGTTGCCTCCGCCTGCTCGTCATATTCGCCAAACTCATTGGGCAAGCCGGCATTCGGATAGGCACAGATATAAGTGTCGGCCACCCGCGCGAGTTCCGCGAGATAAGGGCGCATCTCTTGCGCCCCCAACGAGCAGTTTAATCCAATCGTTAGCGGCTGGGCGTGGCGGACCGAGTTCCAAAACGCTTCAGGCGTCTGCCCGGTCAGGGTCCGGCCCGACAAATCAGTGATCGTGCCCGATATCATGATCGGCCGTCGTTCGCCGGTCTCCTCAAACAATTCCTCCAAGCCGAAAATGCACGACTTGGCGTTCAAGGTGTCGAATATGGTCTCGATCAAAAACAGGTCGACGCCGCCAGATAGCAACGAACGTGCGGCCTGCTTGTAGGCGTCCTTCAAGGTGTCAAAATCAATGGCCCGATATCCCGGGTCATTTACATCAGGTGATATCGATGTGGTCCGGTTGGTCGGGCCAATGGCACCAGCGACCCAGCACGTTCGTCCGGGCTCACCTGACATGAGATCATCGCAGGCGGCCCGAGCCAGCCTCGCACCTTCGAAGTTAATCGCCTCGACATGCTCCTCCATGCCGTAATCGGCCTGGGAGATGGTTGTCGCGTTGAACGTGTTGGTGGCAACAATATCTGCACCCGCCGCCAGAAAACTCCCGTGAATGTTACGGATAATTTCCGGGGCGGTCAGATTGAGAATGTCATTATTGCCGGTCAGATCATTGCTCTGTCCCTTGAAACGCGCACCCTGATAATCCCGGGACGACAGCTTGAGAGCCTGGATCTCCGTCCCCATCGCGCCGTCGAGAACAAGGATACGTTCCGCCAGAGCCGTTTCAAGGTTTTGTACCGTGGTCATCGCACGTCCTCCGCCGCCTGAAATTCGCTCTGGGTCGAACGAATACCCAAATTCTCGCAAACGGCCTGGGTAAGCGCGGCACGGTTGAGCGTGTAAAAATGAAAATCTGTCACCCCATCAGCCTGCAGGTCGATGCATTGCTGACTGGCGATATCGATCGCCACCTGGCGACGATCAAAGGGGTTGTCCTCCATCCCGGCAAACGCATCGGCCAGAGATTTCGGCACGCTGGCGCCACACATGGCCGAAAAGCGGCACATGCTGATAAAATTTCCAACCGGCATGATTCCGGGCACCAGCGGTGCAGATATTCCCGCATCGGCGACCCGGTCGCGGAAGCGCAGAAACAAATCATTGTCGAAAAAGAACTGGGTGATCGCCTGGGTCGCACCGGCGTCAATTTTTCGCTTCAGGTTGTCGAGATCGAATTCCGCACTTTTCGCTTGCGGGTGGGTCTCGGGATAGGCCGCGACGGAAATTTTAAAATCAGCCACGTCGCGCAGACCTGCGACCAGATCCGTCGCATAGGCATAGCCCTCCACCTGGGGAACATAGGTCTCTTCCCCCTCGGGCGGATCGCCGCGCAGCGCTACGATGTGCCTTACGCCGGCATTCCAGTATTCCTGGGCGACGTCGTTGATTTCCGAGCGGCTCGCGCTGACACAGGTCAGATGGGCCGCCGCGTCGAGGCCGACCTCTTCCACGATCCGTGACACTGTCGCATGGGTTCGCTCGCGGGTTGACCCTCCGGCCCCATAGGTCACGGATACAAAAGCCGGGGCCAACGGGGCCAGCGTACAAATCGAGTCCCAAAGCTTTTCTTCCATTGCGGGTGTCTTGGGAGGGAAGAATTCGAAACTCACCGATAGCCGGATTTCTGCTGCCGCGTTCATTGGGAAATACTCCCAAACGGCGCAGAGGCAGGTTTCAGTTCGTGAATTTCCGCAGAAAGACGGGTCTGCCAAATACACACTGTGAGTTGGTCCCCGGGCAGAGTTCGCGACTCAACAGTTTCGAGCCCCACTAGAGCTCCCCACTCTTCAATATCGGCTGCGCGAAATCCGAGACGCCGATGGGCATGCTCATCCCGCAGCGCTTCCATCTCGTGAGGCGCAAAATCAACGATAACGAACTGGCCGCCGGGCTTGAGTACTCGTGACGCTTCGCGAAATACGTCCTGCGGCCGGTCGGCAAAATGCAAAACCATATGTGACACCACAAGATCGAACCCGCCGTCTTTAAAAGGAAGGTCGTACATGTCGGCCTGGCGAACGCTGCAATTTTGATAATTCGAGGTGGAGAGGTTGGTTCGGGCAACAGCAAGCATGTCGCGTGACAGATCCACACCGATCGCTTCACGAGCGCGGTCGCCCATTAGTTGGAGCATGCGCCCGGTTCCGGTCCCAATATCCAGGATCGATTCGACCGGCGCAGCGCCCAACATCACTGTAAGTGCTTGTTCAACCTCGGCTTCGTCCACATGCAGCGCACGAATGCTGTCCCAACGCGCAGCGTTCTCCCTAAAATAGGTGTCCGAACGCACGGCGCGTTCCTGTTTGACATTCTCGAAACGCTGGAGATCACGGGTGATCGTCGGGTCGTCATGTCGGACCTGACCGAGAAGAAAACGTACGATATCCGCGGGAACACCACTCGTCGGAAGATGAAAATACGCCCAGCTACCCTCCTGATAACGTTCCAGGAGACGAGCATCACACAATAATTTCAAATGACGAGACACTCCGGGCTGGCTTTGCCCAAGCACACTCGTCAATTCGCGAACCGTGAGATCACCCCCGGCACAAAGCGCCAGGATTCGAAGCCTGTTAGGCTCTCCTGCGGCGCGTAAGACTGACAACATCTGATCCAAAGGGCGTTTCCACTTAAATGACAGGCGCACATTCAGACGACTCGAGAACCCGAGGCCCCACCGTACGGGATGAAGACATAAACATATATGCATATAGTTATGTTAATAATATCGAAACTCCCGCTTGCGTGCGATTCGAAACCAGAAACTGTATCATTTTTACAACAGTGAGTTCGAACTAAGCATTCTAAGTCCTGTGCAAGTTGGCTTTGGGGTTTTTCGTGTGGTAACTAACCCGCTAGTCAAATAAGCCATGTTGGTCGCAAGGGGGAAGGCGTTAACATTTCTTCAATTGCGATCTGGCAAGTTTGGATTTTCGCGGTTAGACAGATCACAGGGATGGTGTTTTCTGGGTAAGGGAGCCGAACCTGTGATGTGGATGAGAGCTAATGTCGAATTCAGTTTCTGGTACTAAATTATTTCGCTTCGCTGCTGCCCTGACTCTGGTCGGTGCGTTAACCGCTTGCGCAACGCCGCCCTCGGGTGACGCGGACGCGCGCGCGGCCTATGCGGAAACCAATGACCCCTTCGAGCCGGCAAACCGTATTATGTTCTCCGCCAATGTGATGGCGGATCAGCTGGTGTTGCAGCCCGTGGCGGTTGTCTATAGCGACCTGTTTCCCGACGCACTGAAGCCGCCGGTGAAAAACTTCATCACGAACCTCTTTCAGCCGCTTAGTTTCCTGCACGCTCTGCTGCAGGGCGATCTTGAGCGCGCCGAACGCGCCGCTGCGAGATTCTTCACAGCGCTCCCGACCTTCCTCCTGGCAGACATGATGCCAGATGAAGAACCAGTTTTCGAAGACGGTGGGCAGACGTTGGCCACTTGGGGCTTTGCGGAAGGCCCATATATTATGTTGCCGCTTCTCGGGCCGTCTTCCTTGCGAGACACAATCGGTATCGTCGGCGATTTCTTTATCGATCCAGTTAGAATTGTTGCGGGTAGCGAAGCGACAGTCGGACGTGCAGCGGGCAGTGCGGTTGTAACGCGATCAAGAAATATTGATCAGGTCCGCGAGTTGCAACGCGACTCCCTCGACTATTATGCCGCTGTTCGAAGCCTTTACAGGCAGCGACGAGCGGCGCAGATTGGCAACGGAGTTTCGAAGCCAGCCAATTCCGCACCGAATATCGGGCTGGATCTGGATGACCCGAACTCTGGCGGCGCGAAGAAAGAAACCGCGGCCACCAACTAGCGGAGGGGAGATCGCCTGTGCGCATTGTAGCAGCATTCGTCCTCGTTCTGGTTTTCGCCGTACCTACGGCGCACGCGGATTCCCATATTGAGGCGTCGTCGAAATTTATTAGCGACCTGGCCGACAGGGCGATTGAAACTCTCACAGACAAGACCATAGACGCCGATACGCGACGAACGGAATTTCGTAGTTTGTTCCGCGATGGATTTGCCGTTAACGGGATCGCGCGCTTTGTTGCTGGACGTCCTTGGCTCAAAGCTCCGAAAGCCGACCGGGACGAGTATCTGGTACTTTTCGAAGATGTAATCGTGAACACCTGGGCAGACCGTTTCTCCCAGTATTCCGGCCAGAAGTTTGAAGTCAGGGCCACCACGGATGTGACACCTCCGAAATCAAAGGAGAATGTGGCTCTCGTTGAAAGTCTGTTTTTCACCAGCCCCACGGCCCCGGTTCGCATTGAATGGCGGGTCGCCAGCAAAGGTGATCTGTTCAAGATTGTCGACGTGAAGCTGGAAGGCATCAGTATTGCGACCACACAACGCGACGAATTCAAATCTGTTATCAGCAAGAAGGGCCGCACGCTAGCCGCTCTGATCGCGGAACTCCGACGCCGCCGCGACGGCTGAATATCGACGA
Organism: uncultured Alphaproteobacteria bacterium; assembly: GCA_964276015.1. Taxonomy (GTDB): domain Bacteria; phylum Pseudomonadota; class Alphaproteobacteria; order UBA6615; family UBA6615; genus JABJAG01. The sequence continues at coordinate 168,448 of CAXYDO010000007.1, forward strand.
GCTAACGCGCCAGTGGCTTGAACTTGATCCGATGCGGGCGGTCCGCATCAGCACCCTTGCGACGCTTCAGATCCTCGGCATAGGCGTCGTAATTGCCCTCGAACCACACCACTTCGCTATTCCCTTCAAAGGCGAGAATATGGGTTGCAATGCGATCCAGGAACCAACGGTCATGGCTAACCACAATCGCGCTGCCTGGAAATCCAAGCAATGCTTCCTCGAGCGCCCGCAACGTGTCGACATCCAGGTCATTGGTCGGTTCATCGAGCAGCAGCACGTTTGAGCCTGATTTGAGCACTTTGGCCAAATGCACACGATTGCGTTCACCGCCTGACAACTGCCCGACCCGTTTCTGCTGGTCGGTCCCGCGAAAGTTGAACCCGGCCACATAAGCGCGGCTTTGCACCGAACGCTTGCCGAGCTCGATGACATCAGCGCCGCCAGAAATTTCCTCCCAAACCGTCTTGTCTTCGCTCAAGGCATCGCGGCTCTGATCAACATAGCCAAGCTGTACGGTTTCACCGATCCGGAGTGATCCTGAATCGACCTCTTCCTGCGACGTGACCATCTTGCAGAAGGTTGTTTTACCGGCGCCATTCGGACCGATCACACCGACAATTGCGCCCTGGGGCATCCGGAAGCTCAAATCGTCGATCAGCAGCTGATTACCAAATCCCTTGCCCAGGTTTTCAGCTTCCATAACGAGGTCGCCCAGTCGCTGTCCTGCGGGGATGGTAATTTGCTGCCGTTCGGGCGCCATATCCTGACTATCGGCGACCAGTTTCTCATACGCCGAAACACGCGCCTTGCTTTTGGACTGGCGAGCCCGTGGACTTGACCGTACCCATTCAAGCTCTTCCTTGATGGTCCGCTGCCGGGCGCTCTCTTCGCGCTCTTCCTGTCCGAGACGCTTCTCCTTGGCCTCCAGCCAGCCGGTATAGTTGCCCTCGAACGGAAGCCCCTTGCCGCGGTCGAGTTCCAAAATCCAGCCCGCAACATTGTCCAGGAAGTAGCGATCATGGGTCACGGCCACAACCGTCCCCGGGTACCCCTCAAGGAACTGCTCCAGCCAGGCCACGGATTCTGCATCCAAATGGTTGGTGGGCTCATCCAGCAACAGCATATCGGGCCGCGACAGCAACAAGCGGCACAGGGCCACACGACGACGCTCGCCCCCCGATAACTTACTGACATCGGCATCGCCTGCAGGGCACCGCAGAGCATCCATGGCAATCTCGATCTGACGATCGAGTTCCCAGGCATCTGCGGCATCAATCTGATTCTGAAGCTCGGCCTGCTCGTTGATCAGCGCGTCCATTTCGTCTGGCGTGATGTCCTCGCCAAACCGCATGCTGACCTCGTTAAAGCGGTCGAGGAGCGCCTTGGTGCCCGCAACCCCTTCCATGACGTTACCGAGCACATCCTTGTCGGCATTGAGTTCAGGCTCCTGCTGCAGGAACCCGATCTGGATTCCGTCTGCCGCCCAGGCTTCCCCCTGAAACTCCGTGTCGAGCCCGGCCATGATCCGCAGCAGGGTCGATTTACCCGAGCCGTTCAGGCCCAGCACACCAATCTTGGCGCCAGGCATGAAACTCAACCAGACATCTTCGACAACCTTGCGGCCGCCTGGATAAGCCTTCGTCAGGGCCTTCATTACATAAACGTATTGGGGATTTGCCATATCGCGTGTCCGTAGGTTCGGGTACGCGGGCGTGTATAGAGTATTTGCGTCGGTTCGAAAACGGGCTGTGCAGCATCCCGGAAAAGAAAGCGTCAGTGCCGCCCGCCGAAACGCCAGGGCAGGATCTCAAACCGCGCGTAGAGCCCGTCTTTTGTGTATGGCTCTGCGGCGAAAAAGGCCTCGATAAAGGCCGGGTCCGGAGCCTGCAGCAGGAAGATACTCCCAATCCATTCCGTTCCCGACACATTCCAAAGCGGGCCACGCAGGATGCCGCGCTCTACGCGACCCGGGGCGTTTAAATAGTCCCGATGGGCCTGCAGGAGCTCGTTGCGCCGCACCGTCTTGTCCCCGCCTTCAGGGCCATAGCCGATGCACAGGAAACGGGGGCTCGTGTCGTCTCCCTCAAAATCCCACATGGTGCGTTTGAGGGCGTTGGTCCAGCGGCGGATGGTGATATCCGCAAAGACGCCGGCACGAGCGTAAGGTTCGTCATGGGCAAACGCCCTTGCCTCATCTTCGTTTTCCAGCTCGACAATATGCATCGAGCCCGTGGGGGTCGTGCCATCTGTGGCAAGCGTCGGACCGCGGGCGACCATGCGGGAATCATACTGGTCCATGAAGGCCCAATGGGCTTCGAGATGTTCTGCGCGCAGTACATCCATGTCGGGCTTGTTCCGGCAACAAATAAAATAGGGGGACATGCTCACTCCTGCTCCGACGAGATAGAACGAAACTCTAGCCGACCGTGCCCGGGGCGGAAACACCGCTGGCTTCGGCCTCCCACTCCGCGAGGACTTCGGGGTGTTGCTCTTCTGAAATTTGAGCTGCGCGGTGTTGATTAAAATCCTTGGCTTTCAACAATCGGGACAACGCCCAGACGGCGGCACCTCGTACCAACGGGGATTCGTCCGTGAGCCGCTCCAACGCCACTTCGACGGCGTTGTTCCCGCCAACATTGCCCAACGCAATCATGACATTGCGCACAAAGCGGTCGCGCCCGATCCGCTTGATCGCGGTGCGTGAAAATAATGTACGAAACGCCCCGTCATCCAGTCGGGCTAGCTCTGCCAGCTTCGGGAAAGCCAGCTCCGGACGGGCGCGAAGCTCGGTGACCGGGGCGGCTTGCGCGAACTTGTTCCAGGGACAGGCCGCCAGGCAATCATCGCAACCATAGATGCGATTGCCGATCAGCGGGCGTAACTCCCGATCAATCGGCCCGCTATGTTCGATCGTGAGATAGGAGATACAGCGCCGCGCATCGATTTTGTAGGGCGACGGGAAAGCATTCGTGGGGCACGCATCCAGGCAGGCCTGACAACTTCCGCAATGGTCTTCTTCAGGCGGGCTTTCGGCCAGTTCGAGAGTGGTGAAGACTTCCCCCAGAAACAACCAGGAGCCGTGTTCACGCGACACCAGATTGGTGTGCTTGCCCTGCCAGCCCAGCCCTGCCTGCTGGGCTACGGGCTTTTCCATGACTGGTGCGGTGTCGACAAAGACCTTCACATCGCCAGGAAAGGTTTCACAAATCCAGCGCCCAAGCACTTTGAGCTGCTTTTTGACCACATCGTGGTAATCGCGACCGCGCGCATAGACCGAAAGATGTCCAATCCCGGGCTGGTCGATACTGTCGAGCGCCCCATCTGCCGGGGTGTAGTTCATCGCCAGTGCAATTACTGAGTTGGCCTCGGGCCACAGGGCGGAGGGCTGGCGCCGGCGTTCGGCCTTAGCGACCATCCAGTCCATGTCACCATGCATGCCCTTGGCAAGATAGCCATCCAGATTGTTCTGAACTTCATCGCTCAAAGACACAGGCGCAAACCCCACCAGGTCAAACCCGAGTTCGAGTGCCTTCTCCCGGATACGATCGCGTGGAGACGGTTCGTTCATGCAGACCTAGCCACGCCCGCGATAAGGCGCGACACCCTGGTCGGGCAGCCAGAGCCCTTCGGGCGGCAGTCCGGACTGGTAAAACACATCGATCGGCATCCCGCCGCGGGGGAACCAATAACCACCAATGCGAATCCACACAGGCTCGAGAAGCGCCTCCAGCCGGTTCGCGATATCAACCGTGCAGGCTTCGTGGAACGCGCCGTGGTTGCGGTAGGAGCCTAGAAAAAGCTTCAGTGACTTGCTTTCGACCAGCCAATCCCGAGGCACATAGTCGATCACCAGATGGGCAAAATCCGGTTGCCCGGTGATCGGACAGAGCGAGGTGAATTCCGGGACAGTAAAGCGCACCAGATAGATCGATTCCGGCTTCGGATTTGGCACCCGTTCCAGGGTTGCCTCCTCCGGTGACGCCGGCAATTCGCTATTGCCCCCTAACTGGGTAAGCCCCTCGTAGATATCTTCACTCATGTCGCATTTCTCCGCGCACTATCTTCCCACAAACCCGGCACCTTCAGGTGGCCCGTTCCAGCAGGGTTGCATCGCCGTAGGAAAAGAACCTGTAGCGGTTTTCGACCGCATGGGCATAGGCCGATTGCATCTTCTCCATCCCCGCGAACGCGCAGACCAGCATGAAGAGCGTCGAGCGCGGGAGATGAAAATTGGTCAAAATTTGATCGACGATCCGGAATTCATAGCCCGGGGTGATGAACAGATCAGTGTCTCCGTGAAACGCCGGGAGGTGCCCGTCAGGCTGGGCGGCGGATTCCAGCAACCGCAGAGCTGTGGTCCCGACCGCGACGATCTTTCGACCTTCTTCGCGCGCCGTGTTGATCCGGGCTGCAGCGGTCTCGGAAATCTCACCATATTCAAAATGCATCTTGTGATCCCGGACCGCCTCAGCGGTGACCGGCAGGAAAGTCCCTGCCCCCACATGCAGGGTCAGCGCAACGAGCTCGAGCGTTTCAGCCTCGAGCCGTTCGACCAGGTCCGGCGTGAAGTGCAACCCGGCCGTAGGTGCCGCGACGGCGCCTTCCCGGGAGGCGAACATCGTTTGATAATCCGCAACATCATCCAAATCAATTTCACCAGACCGCTTGATATAGGGCGGCAGAGGCGGGCGGCCGTGTTCTTCCAGCGCCGTCCTAAACTCCTTGGCAGCAACGTTGAAACGCAGGCGTACTTCCGCGCCATCCCGGGCAAGCACCTCGGCCGCGAAATTGCCCCCAAATGTGACGATATTGCCGGGCTTGAGGCGCCGAGCATTCTTGGCGAAGGCCAGCCATTCGCCTGCCCCTTCGTCCTTGTGCAGGGTTACGCCAATCTTGGCATCGCGCCGGCGGCCATCCAGCTGTGCGGGGATCACACGAGTGTCATTGACCACCAGTAGGCTGCCCGGTTCAAAAAGCGTTGGCAGATCGCGGATAAACCGATCACCAACCCCGCGCCGCAGATCGAGCAAACGCGCCGAATCCCGAGGATCAGCCGGATGTTGCGCGATCAACTCCCCCGGGAGGTCAAAATCAAAGTCAGCGGTTTTCACTTCAAGTCTCGCAATTCTCTTTCGGTCGATTGACAGGTCTGCCACCGGGCTGCCATTAGCACTCCAAATTCACCGTGTCTCTCAACCAAGTTGAACTTCATGTCCAACATCACGCCCCGATTTCTGATCATCACCGTTCTATTCGTCACCTGTTTGCTGGTGTCGAATATCACCGCGGTCAAACTGATCGATGTCTGGGGCTATGTGATTCCCGGCGCCATCGTGATCTTTCCGATCAGCTACATTATCGGCGACGTTTTGACGGAAGTTTATGGTTTCGCCAAGGCCCGAACGGTGATCTGGCTCGGATTTGGCGCGAACCTTTGCGCTATAGGTACATTTGCTTTGGTTGGCATTCTTCCCGCAGCCGGGTTCTGGGAAGGCGGGGACGCCTATTCTGCGATCCTTGGTGCTACGCCCCGGATTTTGGCCGCCTCCTTCGTGGCTTATCTACTGGGCGAGTTCGCAAACTCCTACATCCTGGCTCGCCTGAAAGTCGCGACCGCAGGCCGGCACCTTTGGATGCGAACCCTCGGCTCTTCGGTGGTAGGTCAAACTCTCGATTCAACGGTGTTCATCACCATCGCGTTCTGGGGTCTGTTCCCCAACGACGTCCTGGTCACGCTGATCGCCACCCAGATCGTCTTTAAACTCGGCTACGAAGTGCTGGCCACACCGGTGACCTATGCGGTCGTGAACTGGTTGAAAAAGGCCGAAGGCGTGGAGCATTTCGATCGCGCGACCAATTTTAACCCCTTCGCCATCACAAAATCCCAGGACTAATGCGGCGCGGGACATTCATACCCGCTGCCGCGTTTACACTTCTCTGCGCCGGGGGAGCGCTGGCTGGCCCGTCCGGCGACACCTACACAATCCAGTGGGAAAATGACCGGATCGCCAGCACCGACCGGCACTTCACCAACGGGTTCCGGCTGTCCTGGGTGTCCGAAGCGAAGGATGACGACCCGCAATGGGCGAAGGACCTTCTGGAAACGATTTACCCCTTTGCCGATCTGCGCAAAGGCCGGGTGGGCGGGGCGTTCGGTCAGAGCATCTTCACCCCGGAGGATACGTCGTCGAGCGATCTGGTGCGCAACGTCCGCCCCTATGCCGGCTGGGTCTATGGGGGTATCTCGGCCCACGCCGAAACCCGCCGCACCGGGTCAAATCCATCGCCCGACACTCTTGATACGGTCGAGCTCAATATCGGAATTGTCGGTCCCTATGCGCTTGGCCGTCAGGTTCAAAACGGCGTTCACGAGCTGATCGGCGTCGCCGCATCAAACGGTTGGGGTCATCAACTCGACAATGAGCCTGGTGTCATGCTGATCGGCGAACGTCGCTGGCGGCCCTCCCCCTGGCGCGCCCTCGGTCTGGAACTCGATGTGATTCCCCATATCGGAGGCAGCCTGGGCAATGTCATGTCCTTTGCCAGCGCCGGGGCGATGTTTCGGATAGGTCAAGATCTCAATATCGACTACGGACCTCCGCTCATCCGACCGTCGCTGAGCGGTTTGGCTTCCGTCGAACGCACGGCGGACTTCGCCTGGTATGTGTTTGCCGGCGCCCAGGCCCGGGGCGTCGCGCATGATATTTTCCTCGACGGCAATACGTTTTCCAGCAGTCACAGCGTCGACAAGAAACGCCTCGTGGGTGATTTTTAGCTCGGGGCGGCGATCATTTACCACGGCGCCCGATTGGCGATCACCCAGGTTTTCCGGACCCGGGAGTTTGAGGGCCAGCGTCAGGCTGATCGATTCGGTTCGGTCAGTCTGTCGATTCCGTTCTAGGCATCTATCGCTCTTTCCCCGCCAGACCGGCGTGGTAACGTTGCTCTATCGCACACGGTTGGGAGGCAGTGATGACGACGATTGGCTCTTCGGAAACGCAGGCGAAGACCGGCTATTTGGCGAGGCCGGCGACGACCGGCTATTCGGCGGAACCGGCGCCGACAAGCTTGATGTCTCCGCACTTGGCTTTAGTGATTTCCAAGATCTGCTCGCGAGCACGAGTGATAGTGGCGGCACCGCAACAATTAGCTACGGGTCGGGAGATTCGATCACCTTGATCGGGGTCGCAACCGGAGACCTGGTCGCCGATGACTTCACTTTCTGAAAATCAGTCGGCAGCGTCAGACTCGTCAACGAAACGGGTCTTGTAGTCGGACCGCGGCAAAGTCCCGAACGGGACGATCTCGACCTTCGTGGTCAAGACGAGCTTTGAGCGGATAGATTTTTCGATGGCCTCGGAGAGCCCCTCTCCCGACGACGTGCCTTCCGCGACCTCGACCTGGATCGGCAAGGGCGGCAATTGCTGGACGCCTTTCTTGAGAGGACGGATCATCATGACGCCGCTGACATCGGGCTGAAAATCGTTGATCACCTCGCGGATCGCGCTCGGGAACACGTTCACCCCGCGCACAATCAGCATGTCGTCCGTCCGCCCGATGCAACGGATGCGCGGACCCGTCCGCCCGCTCGCCACCGGCCCCATGCTCACTGTAACCCGGTCTCGCGAACGGAAGCGCAGTAACGGCGCGCCCTCTTGCATGAGATGCGTGTAGACCGGCTCGCCTTCGACCCCGGCTTCGAAGGGGATTGGCTCTTCGCTCACCGGATCGATCAGCTCCATATGGATATAGTCACGGGCGAGAAAGTTCATCCCATCCTGCTCCGGCCCCTCACCAAACATCGAGATCGAGAGTTCACCCAGGCCAAGCACTTCGTGGACCTTCGCATTAAAGGCAGCCTCGATTTGCGCGCGGACCGTGGGTTCGCCGCCCCCCGGCTCGCCTCCGGCGACGAGTGTCTCCAGGCCGCAGGCCGTCGGATCGATTCCCCGCGCGCGCGCGGCTTCGGCGATATAAAGAAAATAGGACGGGGTGCCCGGCATCGCCTGGACCTGAAAGCGCTCGAGCGCCGTCAGCAGGCGGTCGGTATTTCCGCTGCCGACCGGCACCATGCGCACCCCCAATGCGATCATGGATTCATGCACAGCACCGGCCGCAAACGGACCCGAATTATAGGTCGTAACGACCCGATGATGCGGACGGATGCCTGCTGCGTAATAGCTGCGGTTGGACGTATGAACCCAGCGTTTCAGATCACCCAGTGTCACCGGGATATATAGTGGGGAGCCCGATGTGCCGCTGGTCGAATAAATTCGCACGATGTCCTCGAGCGGGGCTGCAAGTTGTTTGCCCAACGGCAGATGCTCGGCCTGGCTCGCACGCAAATCATCCTTCACCGTGAAGGGCAGATGGTGCAGATCATCCAGTCCGCCAACAGATTCCGGCGTTTTGAACCCCGCTTCGGCGAGTTTCTCACGATAAAATTCGGAATGCGCGAACAGGTACTCGACCTGTTTTCGATAAACCGGCTCGTCTTTCAGTCTCTGGTCTTCGAGCGAGCGGGTTTCCGCCTCGGGATCGAACAGTGCAGGCGTTTCCATTCCGTCACTCCCCGTCATATTCAATGGCTTCTTCGCCATGATGGGCCAGCAGGAAGCCGATGGGCCGCTCAATCTCCTCATTCAGATGACCAATCAGCCCAATCGTGCGCGCCAGAATCGGTATCCCGCGGATCGCGGCTTTCGGGAAATCAAGATCGAGCAAAACGGCCGCCATGGGTCCCTGGAGGTTCATCGGCAATGGTTTGCCCCAGACTTCCTCAATGGCCGCTGGAAAGGCCCGAAGCGCGTTCACGTGCCGGCCTGAGACCTGGCGCTCATCTGCCAGTTCCAGAATACGCACTGCGCGGGGATCAACCGGGTGATGAATCGGGTGACCAAAGCTCGGAATAAACTTGCCCGCTGACTTATGTTCCCGAGCAATTTCAAGAGCTGCGTCTTCCGGTGACGCGCCACTCTCGATTCGGGTGGCCGCATCGTCGAGCATGTCCCCCGCGACATCTGCGCTCCCGAGGATCACCGAACCTACCCCCAGAATACCGGCAGCCACCGCGCCATGAAACGCCTCAGGTGCGGCCGCCAGCGTCATACGTGCGGCCTGCACGCTTGGTGTCAGACCGTGTTCGGCCAGAGCGACCACAAGCAAATCGAGGAAGAACGCCTGATCCTTGGTCGGTTCACGCCCTGTGAGATGAAAATAGAAGAACTCGGCCATCGTTGCGTGGCCCATTACTTCGTTGCAAAGATCTTTGCCCCGCACCGTAATTGAAGACGAGTCCGCGGTTTCAATCGCGCTTTTCGCCTCGCCTTTTTTACCAATCAACATTCGTTTCTCCCCCGGATATTCCGCGACGATAGGGGGTCTTTTGAAGCCGGACAACGTTTCTCATATGTAAAACATTATTCGCGGCCCTGAACAGAGTTGACACCTCTTACCCCCCACCCTCTACAATCGAAATACCAAGCGAACCAAAGCGGCACCAAAGCCGCTCTCGCCCGAAGTCTGTGGGAGACAAAGCCATGAAATACGGAATGTTCAGCATGCCGCTCCGTCCGCCCGGCGGCGACGTAACCGGCAATTATCATCGCGATATCCAAACTTTTGTCCATGCCGACAAGCTCGGCTATTCAGAAGGCTGGATGGGTGAGCATTACACCATTCCCTGGGAGCCGATCCCGGCAACCGATATATTCGCGGCAACCGTCTTTGCCCAGACTGAGCAAATCCGTGTGGGTACGGGCGTTGTGCTTCTGCCGATGCACGACCCTCGGCTGGTGGCTTTGCGGATCGCCTATCTCGACCATCTCTCGAAAGGCCGGTTGAATTTCGGCATCGGGGCCGGTGGTGCGCCGACGGATTTCCAATTCTTCGATATCAATTATCAGGAAGGCGAACATCGCGAGCGCATGCGCGAAGCGATCGACGTCATCACCCGGCTTTGGACAGAAGAAGACCCGTTCGAACACAACGGCAAATTCTGGCAGTTCAAAGTGCCCGAGCCGATGCCCCAAATTCCGCTCTACCATCATATTCGACCTTACCAGGACCCCCATCCGCCGATCGCGGTTGCGGGCCTGCATAAATACTCGGAATCCCTGGAAACAGCGGGTCGTGAGGGCTGGATCCCGATGAGCGTGAACTACCTTCCCGCCGCTAATCTCAACACGCATTGGGATGCTGTTCTAAAAGGGGCCAGGGATACCGGGCGCACCCCGAAGCGCAGCGACTGGCGTGTGGCGCGTGAAATCTATGTTGGCAAGACCGACGCCGAAGCACGCGATCACGCCCTGAACGGCGGCATGGCCAGGGCCTATAACGACTACATGTACAACGTCTTGAAGTCCCTCGGCGTGGTTGATCTCTACAAGGAGAACGACGACATCAAGGATGAAGACCTCACGGCGGAATATGTCTGTGACAACATCTGGATTGTCGGCAGCCCCGACACTGTAACCGAGAAGCTGCGCAAGCTCTATAACGACACAGGCGGGTTCGGAACGGTGCTCCAGGTCCAGTATGTTTACGAGCCTTTCAATGATTGGCTTTCGAACATGGATTTGTTCGCAAAAGAGGTCATGCCGAACCTCGCCGACCTTGTTCCGGATGACGACGTGGCCGCAGCCGCGCAATAGAAACGGTGTAATAATCACGAGCTCTGCCGGGCCATTTCGTCCTAGACGAAGTGGCCCGGCCTCTCGAGAAACGATGGAGATTCGTCATGTCCGTTGCCATTAATTCAGAATTGCAGGTTTCCAGCGACATCGCTCAATGCATCGCTGAGGAACGGATTCCCGTGATCGATGTGGGCGATTTTCTGTCCGGGGACGTCGGCGCCCTCGAACAATTTGCCGTCGATCTACGGGCCATCCAGGAGAGCCTTGGCTTCTATTGCATCGTCAATCATGGCGTTGATCAGGGATTGATCGACGACAGCTTCGATCGGATCGCCGAGCTGTTTGCCCTCGAGGACGAGGCCAAGATGAAATACCGGGTCGATTTTCATCACCAGGGCTTCATCCCCAACAAATCCCTGATCCTACGCTGGTCCAAGATAGCCAAAAATGAAAAGAAGGACCTGAACGAGGCTTGGGCGATCATGCGCGAACGCGCTGCGGACGACCCGAAGGTCACCGCGAATATGCGCCACCGCAACCTCAACCAATGGCCCGACGAGTTGCCCGAATTCCGCAACACGCTGCTGGAGTATCAGAAAAACATGGCCATTTTGGCTGGCCGCATGCTGCCGGCCTATGCGAGAGCCCTCGACCTCCCATCGGATTACTTCGACGATAAGTTCTCACACCCCGAATACTATATCCGCTGTGCATGGTATCCGCCGGTCGAGCCTGAGGAAGGGCAGTTTTCGCTGTCACCGCACTCCGATCACAGTTCGATGACTTATTTGCCGCTGATGGATGTGGCCGGCCTGCAGGTCATGGCCCCGTCAGGCAAATGGATGGAAATTGAACCCCTGCGTGGCGCCATCGTCGTCAACATCGGTGAATTCTTCAACCGGTGGACCAATGGTCGGTTCATCGCCACGCCCCATCGCGTCGTACCGCCCGTGAAAGACCGGTATGCGCTGACTTTCTTCTACAATTGCAACGACGAAACCATCGCCGACCCTTTCCCGTCCTGCATCAACCCGGGCGAGACACCAAAATACGACCCGATGTCGTTTCACGACTTTTTCGTGACCTATATGGACGGCAACTATATTTATCGAACCGCAGAAATGGACGAGGACTGAACCCCGCGTCGCGGGACCGTCAATCTCCAGTATGTAGCCGGACGGGCAAGTGTCATGAGTGCTGAACAAATTCTCAAAGAAACGCGGGACCGTGTTCTCTACGTCACCATCGACAGGGCGGAAAAACACAACGCGCTGAGCCTCTCAATTCTCGCATCGCTGCGCGCGCTCTTTGACGCCGCCGCGTCGGACGAAACGTTGATCGCCGCCGTGCTGCGCGGGGCCGGTGAGAAAACCTTCGCTGCCGGGGGGGATTTGCGCGAACTGGCTGAACTGCGCACCGCCGCAGAGGCCGAGAAAATGTCCACTGATGCCAAAGCCACCCTGAACGCCATTCGCACCTTCCCCGTCCCGGTTATCGCCGCGCTGAACGGAAACGCCTTTGGTGGCGGCGCCGAACTCTCGGTTGCCTGTGATTTCAGGGTCGCAGCCGCCCATGCCCGGATTGGTTTCATCCAGGGCAAACTTGCGATCTCCACGGCCTGGGGTGGCGGACCGGATTTATTGCAACTCGTTGGCCGGGCGCGTGGCCTGCGCCTGATGGCGACCGGCGAGATGCTGACACCGACGCAAGCTCTCGATCTCGGGCTTTACGATGTGATTGGTACCGAAGACCAAGAGTTCAGTGATACGGTCGAGGGCTTTCTCGAACCCATGCGCAAACAGGTTCCCCAGTCCATGCGCGCGTTCAAGGCCGTGGCCGATGCCCACCGTCGGGGTGACAGCCGCGACTCAATGCAGAAGATAGAGACCGAAATGTTCGTAAAAGCCTGGGTTCACGACGACCATTGGGAGGCCGCCGAAAAAGCCTTCCCATCGAAAAAGGGATGATCCGATGAGTGATTCCACAGCGCCCAAGACGGCGGAAGACCGCGCAAAACGCGTGGCACCAACCAAACCGTCAACAGCAACCCCGTCCGGGATCGAGGTGCCGCCTGTCGTCACAGCTGACATGGTGCGCGAACCTGACCAGGGCCTGCCCGGCGAATATCCGTTCACCCGGGGCATTTTCCCCGACGGGTTCCGCGGCCGCCTGTGGACGATCCGTCAGTATTCCGGGTTCGGCACGGCAGAAGAATCCAACGAACGCTACCGCTTCCTGCTCGATAAGGGACAAACCGGCCTGTCTGTGGCTCTCGACCTGCCGACCCAGTGTGGTTACGACCCGGTCGACCCGATCGCCAAAACCGAAGTCGGCAAGGTTGGCGTCTCGCTGTCGAACCTCGCTGAAGCCGAAATTCTTTTCGACGGAATTGATGTGTCCGGCATTTCGACGTCCTTCACTATCAACGGTACAGCATCAATCGTCTACGCGATGTACTGCGCGGTGGCCGACAAGCAGGGGGTGCCCCGCGAGAAACTCACCGGCACCATTCAGAACGATGTTCTCAAGGAGTATGTGGCCCGCGGAACCTGGATTTTCCCTGTGCGCCCGTCTCTTCGCCTGATCGCCGACACGATCCTGTTTTCAAACCAGCAGACGCCGCGTTTCAATCCGATCAGCATCGCTGGCGCTCATGTTCGTGACGCCGGCTGCACCGCGGTCGAGGAGATGGGCTACACCTTGGCCAATGGCCTAGCCTATATCGATGAATTGATCCGCCGCGGTGGTGATGTCGAGAAATTCGCCCGCCGCCTGAGTTTCTTCTTCTACGTGCACATGGATTTCTTCGAGGAAGTCTGCAAATTCCGGGCAGGTCGCCGCCTCTGGGCAAAGCTTCTAAAGGAACGCTATGGCGTCAAGGATCCCAAAGCCCTGATGTTCCGGTTCGGTGTGGTTTGCGGTGGCTCATCGCTGGTAGGCTCTCAGCCCGACAACAATGTCGTCCGGGTCGGGATCGAGAACATGGCCGCCGTGATGGGCGGAGCCCAGTCGATCTTCACAGCCGCCTTCGATGAGGCCTATCAGATACCGACGGAGCATTCGGCAGAGCTGGCCGTGCGCACCCAACAGATCGTGGCGCATGAATCCGGTATCGCACGTACCGTCGATCCGCTGGGGGGAAGCTATTATGTGGAATGGCTCACGGACCAGATGGAAGACGAGGTCATAAAGGTCATCGACGAAATCGAAGTCTATGGCGGCGTCACCAAAGCGGTCGAAGACGGCTGGCTCCAGCTCAAAATCGCCCATCGTGCCGCAGAGCGGAAACGCAAAGTCGACAGCGGCGAGACTGTGATTGTGGGACAGAATTATTTTCGGCGCGAGGACCAGAACGAAGGTGTGGCCGAGCTGTTCAAGCTCGATCCCCAGGCCTCGGCCCGCGTTCTCGAAAAGTTCGAACGCGTGCGCGATTCCCGCGACGATGACGCTGTGTCCAAAACCCTCGCAGCGTTGGAGAACGCCGCCTCCGGTGACACGGAAAATCTGATGCCTTATCTGATAGATTGTTGCCACGCCTATGCAACAGTCGGCGAGATGGTCACGACCCTGAAGTCTCAATGGGGTGAATTCGAAGAACCGGTTCGGTTGTAGGAAGTTTCAATGAGCCTCAAGGGAAAACGCATCCTCATCGCCAAACCTGGCCTCGACGGACACGATGTCGGTGCCAAGATCATTGCGCTGGCCTTGCGCGATGCGGGCGCCGATGTGATCTATACTGGCCTTCGTCGTAGCCCGGACTATATCGCCCGGGTTGCAGTGGATGAGGACGTGGACGCTGTCGGCCTCTCGATCCTGTCGGGGAGCCACAAGGAACTTGTCGAAGAGACCGTGCGCTGTCTGGCAGACCTGGACGCCGGTGACATTCACGTGTTTGTCGGGGGCACGATCCCGCTCTCAGACCAGGCCGAACTCCGTGCGGCCGGTGCGCGCGGCATCTTCACCGCCGAAATGACGATCGACGACGTTGTCGCGGCTGTCGATGCGGATTTAGCCTCATGACTGAGGGGCCCCTCTCCGGCCTTCGAATTCTGGAAGTCTGTCACGTCCTCGCGGGCCCGTTCAGCGGCATGATTTTGGCCGATCTGGGCGCGGACGTCGTCAAAATTGAGCCGCCGGACGGCGACATGGCCCGCAACATCACCAAGCAGTTCACCGGCCCCTACAACGACTATTTCACCAGCCTGAACCGTAACAAGCGTTCGATCGTGCTTGACCTGAAAACCGATGCCGGACAGGCGCAGCTCGGCGAACTGACGCGAGATTCCCATGGCCTGATCAGTAATCTGCGTCCCGCCACGATTCGCCAGTTCGGCCTGACCTATGATCACCTCAAATCCTGCAACCCCAAACTCGTCTGCGTGGCGCTGACCGGGTTCGGCCTCGACGGTCCCTATTCCGACAAGCCTGCCTATGACTACATCGTCCAGGCCCTGACCGGCGTCATGTCCCTGACCGGCGACCCCGGCGGGCTTCCGACCAAGGCCGGCTATTCGGCGGTCGATAATTCTACTGGCATGATGGGCACGATTGGGTTGCTCGCTCGAATCATCGAAGGCAAGGGCGGCCAGGTCGATGTGTCCCTCTTCGATACCATGCTGTCGCAACTCAATTACCTGGCTTCGGGCTATCTGAACCATGGAATCGCGTCGCAGCGCATGGCCAACAGCGCGCACCCCTACATGGTTCCCGCCCAGGTCTTTCCGTCGCAGGACGGGTTCGTGATGTTGTTCGTTTCCACTGACAAGTTCTGGCGCAAATTTTGTGATGTTGTCGGCTGGACCGAACACGCCGACAACCCACTCTTCGCGACCATGGAGGCCCGCACGGCCAACCGTGAACAGATCATTGATGCGGTGACCGAACTTTTGCAAACCCGCACCACAGCTGAATGGGTGGACCTTCTCGGCAGCGAAGGCATCGTGATTTCCGGGATCGAAACCCTGGAAGCAGCCCTTGATGGTGATATGGCCGCGTCG
The DNA here is from genome assembly GCA_964276015.1 of uncultured Alphaproteobacteria bacterium. Classification (GTDB taxonomy): domain Bacteria; phylum Pseudomonadota; class Alphaproteobacteria; order UBA6615; family UBA6615; genus JABJAG01. The sequence continues at coordinate 184,079 of CAXYDO010000007.1, forward strand.
CGCGACATGATCGCGGTCATCCCCACCCCCGACGGGGCGCTCCGGGTGGTTGGTAATCCGATCAAGATGTCCGGACATACGCCGCGATACCAGGCACCCCCGTTACTCGGCGAGCACACAGAGTCTGTTTTGGGACCCCAAAAAGGCCGCACCTAACATGACCGAGATGTCGTGTAATCCGCGTCGTGCGCTGAGCCGGGCCCTGTCCCGCATCGCCAATGCCGATGTCGGAGAAACTCTTGCCCAGGCAACTCCAGCGACAGGTTCTGCGCTCATCCGTATCGGCGTTACCGGCCCCCCCGGCGCAGGCAAAAGCACCCTCATCGCGCGGCTGGCAAAACTGCGAAAGGGTTCCCGTCGAAAGATCGCGGTCCTGGCGATCGACCCCACCAGTCCGGTTTCACAAGGCTCCATTCTCGGCGATCGCATCCGCATGGACTCGATCGCGGATGATCCGGATATTTTCATCCGCTCCATTCCCAGTCGATGCGCCCATGACGGGTTGACCGACAACACCGCCGATCTCCTCAACGCCATGGAGGGGCACGGGTTCGACGAGGTCATTCTCGAAAGCGTCGGGGTGGGCCAGGCAGAGTACAGCATCCGCACCCTCGTCGACACAGTGGTGCTCGTGTTGCTTCCGGAATCCGGCGACGCCATCCAGGCCATGAAGGCGGGAATTCTGGAGATGGCGGACATCTACGTGGTCAACAAGGCCGATTTACCAGGCGCCGAGCTGATGGCCGCCGAGATCGAAATGGTCGCACAGCGGCAAAGCGCCGATGGCTGGACCCCGCCTGTGATCAGAACAACACGAAATGACCCTGACGGTTTTGCCGAACTGGATGCTGCAATTGCCAGCCATGCCGAATGGCGCGTGACGCACACGAATGTCGATAATATACGGCGTGCCCGGGCGCGCTATCAGGCCCAGGGGTTGATCGCCCGGCGCGTCGATGAAATTCTCGAAGGTGACGAAAGCGGGCTTCTAGATCTCGATCCCCGAACGCTGTTTGACGCCCTACATGCCAAACTCAAACCAAATCGCGAAGACTGAAACATGTTTGCCGCTCCGCCTGTGATCGAAACCAAAGTCCTTGTCGATATAAATGCCGCGTTCGGCATTCAAGACTGTGAATCCGAGTGGGCAAAACTCCTGTTTGGGCGTCCCAATACGCCGAGTTTTCTCGAAGGGCCCTCCTTCGACAAAGACGGCAATCTGTGGCTTGTAGATGTAGCCTGGGGTCGATTGTTTCGCGTGTCTCCGACGGGTGACATCGAAGTCGCATGCCAGTACGACGGCGAACCCAACGGACTGGTTTTCCATCGGGACGGTTTCGGGGTTATCGCAGATCATTATCATGGCCTGATGCGACTGGACCCTGCTGACGGGCACGTCGAGCCACTTTTGGTCCGCAACGCCAATGAGCGATTTCGGGGCACCAACGACCTGACTTATGCGTCAAACGGCGATCTCTATTTCACCGATCAGGGCACTTCGGACCTAATCGATCGATCCGGCAGGGTCTTCTGCCTGCGCGCAGATGGCGCACTCGATCTTATTTGCGAGCATCTCCCCAGCCCCAACGGTCTGGTCCTCAACTTGGAAGAAAATATTCTGTTCGTGAGCCTGACCCGCGACAACGCTATTTGGCGGATGCGGCTTAACGACGGTGGACGCGCAGACCAGGTGGGGCGTCTCATTCGCCTGTCGGGCGGCACCGGTCCAGACGGCATGGCTCTGGATGACGACGGAAACATCCTTGTCTGCCATGTGGGGTTCGGTGCGATTTGGATATTCAGTCCCACAGGCGAACCGCTCTATCGCATAAATTCCTGCAACGGCGCCGCGGTCAGCAATTGCGCCTTTGGCGGGCCCGACAACCGCACGCTCTACATCACAGAATCAGCGAGCGGCTGTGTCCTGACGGCAGAACTGCCGACGCCCGGGCACCCGCTCTACTCACACATGTAGGCTCAGCAGCTATTTCGCGACGGCCTTGGTTTCGGCCTCCAGGATCTCGTAGACCACTGCGCATTCATCTTCGAGGCGTCCGGCCTTTGCGATTTTCTTGTAGTACTCGTTGCAGATGCGTAGCAGCGGCGCTGAAAGACCCAGCGCATCGGCCTGTTCCTCGACGATATCGAGATCTTTCCAAAGCAGCTTGCTCGGGCCGGCACAGGGTTGCCACGCACGATCCTTAATCAGGCCCGAGCGCATACCAAACACCGTCGACCCTGCAGCGCTGGGACCAACGATGTCGATCATCAACTGCGGGTCGAGCCCCATTTCGGCGCCAAACAACATTCCCTCGGCCAACGCGACGGTGTTGGCACCGACCATGAAATTGATCATCAACTTGAGTTTAATGCCGGTCCCAAACGCGCCCACATAGAAGGTCTTGGGGCATATTTTTTCCAGCATCAACTTGACCGCTTCGCAGCGTGCTTCGTCCCCGCTCATCATGATCACGCCCTTGCCGGCACGAATAACCGGCTGGGTCCCGCTGACCGGGCAATCAATAATGGCGGCCGGCGTCGAGCCAACCAAAGCCTCGATTTCTTCCTTCACCGCCACGGGAAAAGTGTTCATCTCGATGATCGTCAGCCCGGCATGTGCGCCTGCGAGCAATCCATCAGGGCCCTCGAGTGCCGCTCGCGACGCTTCCACACTGGGCAGCGCCGAAATCACGATATCCGAGACTTCAGCCAGTTCACGCGCCGTGTCGACCAGCTTGCCACCATCATCGGGGAAATCTTCAGTGCTCGGGCGGCGCACCGCATAACATTCATAGCCCGCGGGCATCAGCTTCTCGGCCGCCACCCGTCCGATCAGACCCAAACCGAGAATTCCAATTTTATCTGCCATCTCGTTCTCCTTCGTTAGGGGGCAATGCCCAGAACCGCCTCGCGAAACCGCGAGCGCAGCCAGGCGCCGTCCCGCGCGGGCAGCACCCGTGCGTGTTCGGTTGCATCAATCTTGATATTCGCAAAGCGCGGGCTATCACAGCGCTGTAACTGTTCTGCGAGCCCAGCAACGCCGTGCATGTCGCGAATGTCATCATCTGTCATCAAACCACAAGCCCGCGCAACGCCGCCCAAATCTACGCCCTGGGCAATCGCGGTCGGTTGCGCACCGGTTTCGCCATAGCTTTCATTGTCCAGCACAACCACAGACAGGTTTTGGGGTTGCTTGGCGCCTATTGTGGCCAGCGAGCCCATGCCCATGAGCATGTCGCCGTCGCCTGTGAGTGCCAGCACGGGGCGATCTGGCTGCGCGAGTGCCAACCCCAGCGCCATTGCCGCTGTACCTCCCATGGCGCCCCAGAGATAGAAGTTCCGCGGATCGTCTCCGGCCGCCGCCACGTCATACGTGGCCGATCCGAGGCCCGTAACGACCAGCAACGCACCACGATCCTGCAACAATCGGGCGACGGTTTCACGACGGTCGAGCACGGGAAGCCCAGCAGCCATCTCAGTCCTCCGCCTCAAAATCCTTACGCCCGATCAGGCGCTGGGACAGCAGCACCGCTGAGGCAAGCATACCATCATAGGATTGCGCGATCGCCGCTTCGAGGGTCTCACCCGCGCAGTCGGGTTCATCCACCCGGTGAACCTGCACATTCATGCGTGCCAACACATCCGGGGTCGCGAGCCCCATCGGGGCTTGCCACGGATTGAACTCTGCCCATTCGCCGCGCATCGTGATCAGAGTCACGAAAGGCATCCGGCAATTCTCGATCAGAGAGAACATATTCACGCAATTCCCCACCCCGGAAGACTGCATCAGTAATATCCCGCGATCGCCGCCGAGCCAGGCACCCGCGAGCTGGGCTACGCCTTCCCCTTCGGTCGTGAGGACAGTGGCTTCCATATCGGGGTTTACAGTGCATCGTTCGATCAACCGGGCGTGCCCCGCATCGGGAACATAGACAATCTGGCGCACCTGCTGGCGCACCAGCACATCGTAGAGAGCATCAGGCCAGCGCTGAGTTTCTTGCGCGCTCACCCGCCATCTCCGAGGGCCCGGAGCCGGTCGATCGTCGCCAGCAACCGCTCGGCCTGGGATTTCTGATCGGTGTGCATCCGCGATAGCGGTGCCGCCACAGCAATCCCGAAGACATCGCCATAGACCTCGACAGTGCAGGCCACGGCCATAACATCAGCAACGTTCTCCCCCCGGGTCACGAAGTAGCCTTTGCTCAATGAGGCGGCGAGGTCGTCTTCCAACGCTTGACGTTCGACAATGGTGTTGGCAGTCATTTCATTGAGGGGTATTCGCGCAATCTGGGCTGCCCGTTCCGACGGATCGAGCCGCCCGAGATAGGCCTTGCCGATGGCACTCGAATGCAGCGGCTTGATTTCTCCCGCACCAGCCGAGTAACGCACGGTTTGGCCGCCTTCGATAACATCGAGATAGATGATCGCGTCGCCCTGGCGGCGGCCCAGGATCACCGTTTCATTGGTTTCGTCCCGCAAGTCTTCGAGTTCGGGCACAACGCTTTCGAGCACCGGGTCGTGAGCCGCAATGACCGTGGCGATCTCCAGCAGACGTTTAGTTGGATAGATCTCTCGCGTTTGCTCGGATGTATAGAGATAACCCTTAGCACTCAGCGTGCGCACCAACCCGTGGCAACTGCTGATCGGCGCCGACAGGCTTTCCGCGATCTGGGTGAGCGTCATCGGGCCTTTTCGGCGGGAAAAAGCCTCGAAGAGATTGACAGTTCGAACCGCCGTCTTAACGCCACCATTCATACCCATGAAAACTATTTTGGAATGGTGAAACTACGGGGTCAACCAGATCATGACAGTCCAGAAGCGAAATTTCGGCCTTTGAAATACGATGGCGCATGTTTTGCTTGGTTTTTGCGATAGTGCTGAGACGAATATCTCTAATAAAAAAGAACATGGCTTTGAACGAGCACGATCGCATCATTATCGCCGGCGGCGGGCTCACCGGCCTCATCACAGCCTTATCGCTCGCCAAACAGGACATTCCGGTCCTGCTACTCGAACAACAGAAATCGCCACAAGATCACCGCCGTGCGACGACGTTCCCCCCCCCAACCCTGGAATATCTCGATGCTCTCGGGATGGTCGACAAAGTGCTCGACGATGGTCGGGTCACACCAATCTGGCAGTTTCGCGACCGACAGGAAGGCGTGATCGCCGAGTTCGATCTCGCGGCCCTGAAGAACGGGACCAAATACCCCTATCGTGTTCAGTGTGAGCAGATGGAACTCAACCACGCGCTTTATGCTGCGCTCGCGGACCCTCCGAATGTCGAAATCCGTTTCGGCCAGGCCGTGATGGCCCATAAGGGTACGATCGACTACTTCGTGGACACAGTGTTCAACTACCCGACCCTGGCCGAATACTACAAGACGGCCGCCTTCGACGGCTTGAACCGGCTGGAATAGAGCGACCAAACTCCCTTCGAGACGACCGGAATACGGTCTCCTCAGGGTGCGGGTGTCTACAAAAAAACCTCATCCTGTGGAGGACCGATGGTCCGTCTCGAAGGATGGCGAGATACGCTAGTGCATCCCCAGACCGGCCTCTGACCGTTCGAGGATCAGCGGAACGATCAGGTCTTCTTCATCGTCAAGATGGTGCTGCAAGCCCTTATCGAGAGCGGCGAGGTCGTCGCGCATGCGCGGCACCATTTCCGGGGTCTCGGCCGGCTTCTCGGTGATCGCCTTGTCGAGGGCAACGATTGTGTCATAGGCGCCTGCCAGCAGGGCGTGGATCGACTCATGATCCCCTTCGAGCAGCTCGACGCCCTGCCCCATACGCGGATCGGCTTGGGCGAGCAGCGGAAAGTAGTGATATTCCTCGATCTTGTGGTGGGTATCGAGTTCGCCGAGAAAAAAGCTCGCCCGAGGCATGAACCAGTCGTGAAACCCCTTGGGATCAACCTCCCCATTGGCGAGTTTCTCGCACGCATCGGTCAGCCCCGCGCCAAAATCCCGGAACATCTTGTGGCGGGCGAGCCAGAACTGACACCACTGGCCGTTATTGGGATGCCCTTCCCAGGTCGGACGCGGATGCGTCATCAGCAGGAAGGCATAGTCTTCCGGCAGGGCAGTACGCACATCAAGGGCGAGTTCGGCGGGAACGGTGTCAGACATGATGGGGCCGGGATACACCAAGGTGAGCGGGATGCAAAGCGCCGGAGCGCGCGCCCACCTCACCCGGTTCGCTAACGCTCCACTCCCTCTCCTCCTGGGAGGAGAGGCTCGGGGTGAGGCGGGAGGTCGCTCGCACCTGTTGCAGGGCATCACGTCATTCGACACACTCACCGGCGATTTTATTTTGAGGAACGACCATGGATTATCGGATTTTCAACAGTGACGAGATCGATCATCAGCAATGCTATCGCCTGCTGATCGGAACGATCGTGCCCCGGCCGATCGCGTGGGTGAGTTCTCTGGACGAAGACGGGGTGCCCAATCTCGCCCCGTTCAGCTTCTTCTCCATCGTTTCCCACTTCCCGCCCCTGGTCTCGATCACCGTCGGGGAGAAGCAGAAAGGGCACAAGGACACCTCAGCCAACATCGCCGCCACGAAAGGCTATGTCATCCACACGGTGACAGATGGCTGGGAGCACCAGATGAACGAGAGCGCCGCAAGCCTGCCGCGCAACGTCGACGAGTTCGCGACCATCGGAATCGAGACCGAACCGTCAGACTTGGTGGACGCTCCCCGCATCAAGGGTTGCCCGGTGGCCATGGAATGCGAATACCAGCAGACACTCGATTTCGGCGACGACTGGAAGACCTATGTGGTGATCGGCAAGGTGCTGCGCTGGCATGTGCGTGAAGACCTGATGCTCGACGACAAATACGTCAATCCGCATCTGCTCAAGCCCGTCGGCCGCCTCGGTGGCCCGCGCTACTGCCGCACCGACGACATCTTCGAAATGCAGGCGCCTTACGTGCAGCCGGACGTGGCCCACCCCAATACAGGCGAGAAGAACTAGGCCCGCTTGTTCCACCGTCATCGCGAGCCCCCGGCGATCCAGTGAAAGACTGGATTACGTCGTCGCTCCGCTCCTCGCAATGACGGCGGACGAGTGAAAATCCTCACCTGCCCCAAACATGCACCGTCATTGCGAGGCCAACGGCCGAAGCAATCCAGAGAAGACCCGTGAGACGTCCACGTGGATAGCCGGATCAAGTCCGGCCATGACGAAATTGAGACTCAACCAGTAAAGCCCTAAACTGGCTCAGCTTCCGCCAGACCCAGCTCCGAGATCATCACCTTGCGCATCTCGAATTTCTGGGTCTTGCCGGTGACCGTCATCGGGAAGCCGTCGACGAACTTTACGTAGCGCGGGATTTTCTGGTGGGCGATCTGGCCCTGGCAGAAGTCTCGGATATCGTCCTCGGTGGCGCTTTCGCCGTCCACGAGTTTGACCCAGGCGCAGAGTTCTTCGCCGTATTTTGAATCCGGCACGCCGATCACCTGTACATCAGCGATCTTGGGGTGACGATAGAGATACTCCTCGATCTCGCGCGGGTAGAGGTTCTCCCCGCCCCGGATCACCATATCCTTGATCCGGCCGACGATGTTGAAATAGCCGTCTGCATCCATGGTCGCGAGATCGCCGGTGTGCATCCAGCCTGCATCGTCGATGGCTTCGGCTGTCTTCTCTTCGTCGTTCCAGTAGCCGCGCATGACCAGATAACCTCGGGTGCAGAACTCGCCGGTCTCCCCCGGGGCCACGATGCGCCCGGAATCATCAACGATTTTGACCTCCACATGGGGCAGCGCCCGCCCCACGGTCGACACTTTGCGCTCGAGCTCGTCCCTAACGCTGGTTTGGGTTGAGCCGGGACTGGTCTCGGTCATGCCGTAGGCAATCGTGACCTCATTCATATGCATCTTGTCGATCACCCGGCGCATCACTTCGACCGGGCAGGGTGAGCCCGCCATCACGCCGGTGCGCAGGCTGGTCAGATCGAAACTGTCGAACTCGGGATGATCGAGCTGGGCGATGAACATGGTCGGCACCCCGTAAAGTGAGGTGCAGCGTTCTGCGGCGATGGTCTGGAGCGTGGCCAGTGGATCGAACGCGTCAGACGGGTAGACCATCGCCGCACCGTGGGTCACGGCGGCGAGGTTACCGATCACCATGCCGAAACAATGATAAAGTGGCACCGGAATGCAGATGCGGTCGGTCTCGCTGTATTCCAGCGTTTCCCCTAGGAAGAACCCGTTATTGAGGATGTTGTGGTGGGTCAGGGTCGCGCCTTTGGGCGAGCCGGTGGTGCCCGAGGTGAACTGGATGTTGATGGGGTCGTCGAACTGGAGCGTTGACGCCAGCGATTCCAACGCCGCCGAACCGGCCTTGGCGCCCATGGCCATCACATCAACAAAGGCATAAGTGCCCGGCACGTCGGCTTCACCGATTTGAATCACGGTTTTCAGATGCGGCAGGATTTTCGCTGAGAGTTCGCCAGGTGTGGCGCTGTCAAGCTCCGGGGCCAGCTCACGCAGCATGCCGAGATAGTCGCTGGTCTTGAACCGTACCGCCGTCACCAACGCCGAACACTCGACCTTGTTCAGGGCATATTCGAGCTCCGAAAGACGATAAGCGGGGTTAATGTTGACCAGCACCAGCCCCGCCTTGGCGGTGGCGAACTGGGTGACGGTCCACTCCGCATTGTTGGGGGACCAGATACCAATCCGCGATCCCGGTTCCAGACCGAGTGCGATCAGGCCGGCGGCAAAGTCATCGACCCGTTGTTTGAGATCGGCCCAGCTCCAGGATATCCCCTGATGGCACGCGATCAGCGCGTCGCATTCCCCCCAGCGCGCACAGGCCGCATCAAAATGCTGACCGATCGTGTCGCCGAGCAGGGGTACGTCTGAAGCCCCGTGAACATAGCTTTGCGTATGGGTCATTTCAGGTTCTCACCTCTTGCGCCCGTTCCACGCCGGAAACCAGTCGGGCCAATATCAATTCCACAGATCAATAATATAGCCCAAACGAGGTTTTGCGACGGCATGTGATTGTTCTATCTTCCCCGCTTTCAAAGGTACCTTAAGTGCCGAGTTTTATTCCAGAGGACCTCAGATGACCGACCCGATCCAGATTCGCATGGGGGGCTATGGCCCGGCCACCACAACCCACAGCCGCGCGCTGAAATTCATCGGCGACAAGCTGGAAGCCCAGTTCGGCGACGGGGTCGATATCAAATATATCTGGAACATCATGGATTTTGGCTATCGCGCCGATGAGATTCTCTGGATGACCGAATGCGGTATGCTGACCATGTCCTACCAATCCACGAGTTACCTAACCGACCGGGTGCCCGAGCTGGGCTTTGTCGATCTGCCGTTCCTGTTTCCTGATCTCGACAACGCCCGCGCGGCGTTTGACGGAGAGTTGGGCCGCTATCTCGACGCCCGCATCGAAGAGCAGTTCAACTACCGGATGCTGGGCTATTTCGAGAACGGGTTCCGCCACATCTCCAACAAGCTGCGCGCGATCCACACCCCGGCAGACCTCGCAGACATGAAAATCCGCATGCTGCCCAGCGACACCCATGTGCGCACTTTTGCGCTGCTTGACGCAGAGCCCCTCGCCATGGATCTGACCGAGGCCATCGAACAAGTCGTCGACGGCACCCTGGATGCCCAGGAGAACCCCCTGGCCAACACGGTCACCTACGGGGTGCACAAGCATCACCATTTCCACACGTTGAGCGGCCATTTCTATCTGTCACGCGGGGTCTATGGCCATCGCGAGAGCGTCGATGACTGGCCAAAGGACTTCCGCACTGCGGTGCGTGCCGCAGTGCAGGAGGCAACCGTCTATCAGCGCGGTCTCGCGGTCGCGGAGGAAGACATCTCCCAGCAGGCGCTGGTGGCAGAGAACTGCGAGATTAACGAACTAACGGGTGCCGAACGAGACGCGTTCCGCGCCGCGGTGGCACCAATTTATGACGAAGCCCGCGCGCAGTTCGGCGAGACCATGTTCGACCTGCTGCCGAAGTAAAAGCCGGCTAGTTCTTGCCGTCGCTTAGGATCTCTGCAAGCCGCGCCAAAGGCGTTGTGTCGGTTGTTGCCGTTGCAAACCCGTTGTGACCTTCAAGAGAAGCGCCCTGTTCGGGTTCTCCGTGAAATTCGTGACAGGACGCACATGTGCTGTCCACGTCGGGGAAGTCACTGGCGCTGCCATGACATTCCAGACACGTCCCTATTGACGGCATCGCCACATCTTCGACGGACTGGCTTGTGGCGACGGCGTGGCACGAGCTGCAGCTGGCCTCGCCCTCGTGATCACCATGATCGAAGCGCGCGCTCGACAACCAGTCATGGATTGCATCGACGGGCACGATGTCCCACTCGGCGGCATTCGTGCCCTCGTCGAGAACATGGCAGGTCTGGCATTGCCCTTTGACCGCCGGGCCTAAAAGTGCGGCTTCAGCGCGCGCAGCAGCCGGTAGCGGCGCCGGCTTTACGATCGCACGGGGGCGGGCACCTGGGCGTCGACGGCGTTCCGGGGCCGCCAGCGGCGTCACCTTGATGTCACCGGCTTCCAAGGCCGCATAGAATTCATCGACTTCGGCCTGCACTTTCCAGACCGAGCCATGTGGTAATCTCCGTGTTGGGTCTTCGGGAGAAAATTCTAGTGTGTGGCAGGACCGGCAACCGCTTTCAAAACCGGGGAGCGTCATATCTGCGCCCGCATTAACCGATTGATGGCAATCAACACATCCGAGCTTCTTACGCCCACCCGCCGGACTGCGCATACCCTCGGACACCAAATGGGAGGCATGGGAAAATATAAGGCCGCTGGCCGGCGGCGTTGGCAGAGTCATTGGCGGATGAGCTGCGATCGAGGCAACCTTTAAGAGCGGACTGCCATCGGCATAATTAATCGCACCATTATGACAGGTAACACAGCCTGCCTCGGTAATCTCTACACCCGGCAACATACCATCAGGACCAGTGTGCTCCTGATGACAGGCAGAGCAGTCGTTCTTTTTTGTCTTGTTATTGTACTTCGCGTGCGGATCAACATGAGTTGTAAGTGTGTTGTGACAATCCATACATGTCGCATTTGTCACTGCCGCAAACGGCGCCGTATGGCAAGCCTGACAGCCTCTATCGAGATTCCCATGAACCCGCGACACGCCGTCAGTAACCCATAAGTTCTCGGCGAGCCGGAGAAGTTCGGCGGTCCCCGCTTCGCTCACAGGCGCCGCGACGTCATCGGAAATAAAAAACGTGCTCAGGGGCACCCCCACGCCGAGGAGGAGCAGGACCAGCGCAACCGCACCACCCAGCTTCCAGCCGGTGCGGCGTCGGCTCAGTAGCGGAGTGCTCAGCCGTTCGCGCAGATCGGTCTCCGCATCCCCCATCGGGCGGGTCAGTTCGATCCCTATTGCGGCATCACAGCCCTCTTCATCGTCGAGCCGTGTGAGGTCATAAGGCCCGACCGATATGGTGTGAGCGGTGTCGAACGCGGCAAGCGGAACCGGAATTCCATCCTGTTGAATTTCACCATTCGCGTCCGGCGCGATTTCCAGCACCCCATCGCGCAGCGTGATCGTCGCGTGGTGTAGCAGGACGCGCCCATCAGTCAGATGCAGTTCCGTATCGGATCCCCGCCCAAGCCGTATCTCATCGGCATCGAGGATTTCCGAGCGATCTACATAACCTTCACGACGTGTGCGGCGCAGACGATGACGAACAAGCAAGCGCATGGACGTTCAGATTCCACCAAGACCAAAGACAAGCATGCCGGTCGCATGCGCGATCACCAGCGCGAGGGCACCCAGCGACAACGGCACATGCAGCAGCAGCCAGGCACGCAAGCGGCTGCGCATCTGGATATCGCGCTGCACCTGCGCCACGACCGAGGCTTTGCGGTCCAGCAGCATCTCCGCCCGCTTCGTCGTCTCATCGGCAAGACCGAGACGTTCGAGACGGCGCGCCGCACGACGAGAACGACTGCGGGGTCGCAGGAACAACAAACGGACGCCGCCGCCGATTCGAAGTTCGGCTGATTCCGCGCGGACAATATCGTTGGCCTCCTCGCCGAGTTGTGTCGCCAGACCACGAATTTCACTGTCGATATCGGCGATCCGCTTGATCATGGCATCGAAGGTCAGCCCGTCGCGGTTCGCGGATACACGGCGCGGATAGAATCCATAAAACGCCACCCCGAACAGCCCTGTGAACACGGTGACGAGCACAAGGACATAAGCCAGACCATGAATATCGGGCTTGATCACAAAGCCGCCATGCAACGGGACGAGAAAAATCAGCGCGATTCCGAGATAAACATGCGCCGAGAGCCATCCTTTGAGGCGCCCGGCACCTTTGGCATGGCTGCGTTTGCGCACCCCGAACCAGGCCAGCAACAGCATGATGATCAGGGCCAGCCCACCCAGCCCGTACCCGAATGCAAGATCGGCGGTGTTCGAAGGCAGGTTTTCGCGATACGCAAATGCACCGCCGACCGCAACAACCAGCAGCAGCGCCAGCCAGGCGTACCGGTACCGTTTGTGAACGAGAAATCCGTCATGCAGCGGTGCGGTAGCCATCACTCATTCACCGTACCGGTAAGCAAATCGATGACTTCAACCGGGTGCACTCGAATGGCGGCCCCGGTCGGACAGGCGCGCACACAGGCCGGCCCCTCGGCGAGGTCCATGCACATATCGCATTTCACGGCCTGCTTGGGGCCGTCCGAAATTTCGGCGTGGGAAAGACCCATCCCGCCCACGAGACTGGCCAGCCAGCCCTTTTCACCGATTTGCGGATTGGCCATCTGGATCACGCCATACGGGCAGTTTCGCTGGCAGTTGCCGCAGCCAATACAGGCATCAGTGATGTAGACCTCCCCCTCAGCCGCGCGTTTGATCGCGTCGGGCGGGCAATCACTCATGCAGTGGGGATGCTCGCAATGCCGGCACGAGGTCGGCACATGCATGTTGGCAAAACTAGGGCCTGCTTCCCGGTCTAGCCGGGTGATCCCGTCATGGGTCTTCGCACAGGCGTGTTCGCAATTGTCACAACCGACACAAAGCACCTCGTCGATCAGCAGAATATCGGTTGCTTCCTTGCCCCCTGCATCGACCAGGAACTCGATCAGGCTGCCCTGATCCGGGGTCTCGGCCATCCGCGCGGTGATTTCCGCGCGTGCGGTTCGGACGCCCTCGATTTCGGTGCGCAAATCGGGATGACGCTGCATCAGGCGCTCGAAATCATCGCGTTCGATCCGGATGGTTTCGCAATCAGCAGCCGCGGCCACCGTGGCGCTACGGGGGTCGCCACTGACTAGCGCCATCTCGCCCACATAATTGCCTGCTGCAACATAGTTCAGCACCACATCGCGCCCACCAATGTCCTTGCGCACCAGCACCGAGCCACGACGGATCAGGTGCAGGCTGTCGCCCTCCTCGCCTTCGCGAAACAGCACCTTGCCTTTGGGCCAGTTGTGGATCGTTGCCGAGGCGGCAATATCATCGATACTTTCGCGGTCGAGCCCTGGTGCCAGACGCGCCTGGATAGCCCGGGCGACCGCCTCACGGTCCATGCTCTCCCGCACAGAAGTCACGCTCGCGCACAGAGTAATCATGCGTCGGCGGGGTACTTCCAGCAGTACAGCGTCGCCCACCGCCGAAACTGTCGCGCTCCGCCGTCGACCAGAAATCAGCCCCATTTCGCCGAAGAAAGCACCCTGTTCCAGCACAACACTGGCCTTTGGCGGCTCTTCGTCATCAAAATGAATGCGCACCGCCCCCGCGACAACGACATAGAGCGAATTGGTGTAATCGTTCCGCCGGAAGATAATGTCGCCGTCCGAGAGGCTATGAACCTCGGATTCGAGCATGGTGTCGCGCAACACAAGCGCGTTGAGTCCGGCAAAGACCGGCACCCGTTCGCGCACCGCTTCGAGAAAACTCTCTACCGTCCAGGCCGGAGCTCCTGCGAGTTTCTCACGCAACAACGGGGCGTCTGCGGGCTCCACAGGCTCGCCGACAATGTGCTCGATAACTTCGTAGCCCTGATTAAGGGCTTGCTTGATCAGGGGGAATCCACCGAGCGCACCCACCACATAAAGCCCGGGGACATTCGACTCGTATTTCTCGGTCACCTCAGGAAGGGCGTTGCGGGCTTCATTAGGGAAGCTCACCCCGCACGCCTCGACAAGTTTTCGCGGCGGAGCTGCGCCAAGCCGGGCGATCAGGCGTTCACAGGGTATCCGGGCTTCACCGTCCGGCGTTTCCAGCACCAGGGTGTCGGGTTCGACGGCTTGGGTGTTGGCGTTGTAGGCCACATCAATCCGCCCGGACTCGATCGCAGCCATGATGGCGCTCTCATTGGCGGCTTTCGCGCGGGCGAACTCCCCCGAACGGTTGATGATGGTGACATTGTTATGGGTTGACAGGGCGAGGGCATTTTCGATCGCCGCATCACCGGCCCCGATCACCGAGATTCGTTCGTGCTCGAATTCATCAGGATCATCGAGCTGATATCCAACATGCGGAAAATCTGCGCCGGGCACCCGCAAAGTGTTCAAATTCCCCTGCAAGCCAACCGCAAGGACCACCGATTCGGCCGCAACTTCGGAGCCATCAGCCAGCGATATGGAGAAATTCCCAGCGCCGCCCGTGATCCCGGTTACTTCGGCCTCGTATCTGAAATTTACACCGAGCTCTTCCGCGCGACCCTGCCACGCCGCCAGAACTTCCTCGCGACGTCCATCGTCGAACGGAATTTCGCTGCGCAGCGGCGCGTGGGCCGGCTGCGCCATCACGTGCTTGCCTTTCTGGAAGCGGAAGATCGTGTTGCAAGGCCCCTCTGCGCGCTCGAGCACCACATGCGAAAGCCCCCGGGCCGCCGCACGCGCGCCCGCGCTCAGTCCTGCAGGACCGGAACCAATTATTGCAATCTGAAACTCGGTCACACCTTGTAACCAACCCCTCTAAAAACTCACAAACGCTAGCAATTCTTTTCAACAAACCAAGTGATATTCGTCACTGTGACCATAGCGGGAGTTGTGGTTAAGCGGTACCATACTACCAAGTGGTATTCTCACAGTGACCATAGCGGGATTCGTGGTTAAAATAGAACCATACTATCTATTAGGGCGTTTGAAGAAGACTGCCTATTAGGGCGTTTGAAGAAGACTGCTGTTTTAGCGGCTTGGGGACAAAATGATAAGAAGCACGGCAAGCAATCTGCTACGCGTTGCAACGGCATTGTGTTTATTCCTGACCTTTGCGGGAACTGCCACGGTTCACGCACAGGGGGCCGAAGCAGTTCATCTGGGTGTTCAGACCTGCGCCGCATCCACATGCCATGGCGCGGCCCAGCCTTGGCAGAATTCAACGGTTATGCAGAACGAATTCATCATCTGGTCGAACCACGATTCCCACTCCCGGGCCTACGCGGCGCTGTTGTCCGATCACGGCAAGCAGATCGCGGCGAAGCTTGGCATTGGCGCTGCCGAAAAGGCTTCGGTCTGCCTCGATTGTCATACAGATAATGTGGCCGCAGAACTGCGCGGTAAGAATTTCAATGTTACCGAAGGCGTCGGCTGCGAAACCTGCCATGGAGGTGCTGAGAACTGGTTGGGCATTCATGTGAGTGGGGTCGGCTCGCGGGAAGATCTGGCCGCCGCCGGCATGTACCAAACAGCCGATCCTGTTGCGCGCGCTGAATTATGTGTTAGCTGCCACCAACCCAACCCGGAACGGCTCGTCAGCCACAAGCTCGTCAGTGCTGGCCATCCACGCCTAACCTTCGAGCTTGATACTTTTAGCGTCAACCAGCCTTCCCACGTACGGTTTGACGACGACTACCGTCAGCGCAAGACCGTCCATGACCACGCTAATCTTTGGGCCATCGGTCAGGCCGTCAGCGCGCGCGAGCAAATGCACGCGCTTGCTAAATCAATGCAATCAACGACGCATTTGTTCCCCGAACTCGCCTTCTTCGAATGCGGCAGTTGCCATCATCCCTATGACAACGCCCAATGGCAGACGCAGCCCGGTGTTGGGCTCGGACCGGGCGAGCCACAGCTCCATGATGCAAATCTGGTGATGCTGCGGGGGATCGCTGCTGCGATTGATCCCACCATTGCGGGCCGGCTGAAAAGTCAAACCCGTGCGCTTCATCAAGCCACCCGGAACGGCGCAGGCAATGTGGCGCGGGCCGCAAACAGTCTCGCTGACACCGCCGAAGGTCTGGCGCAAAGACTGGCTGTCAGCCCACTCGACGCCAATGCGTTGCGGACCACCCTCACCACCCTCATGTCTCGCCGGCACGCCGCGGAATACGTGGATTTCGGTTCCGCCGAGCAGGTCACGATGGCGATCGCTTCGATCCTCGAAACCCTGGATGATTCACGTGGCGGCGACACGCTCGAGCGTGTCTATACGGCAGCCGATAACCCGGCCCGATTCAGTTCGCGCGGATTTGCGCAGGCGCTCACGAAACTTCGCGAAACTCTGAAATAGGGAAAATCTGTGTTCCATTTCCGTAACCTACGCCACGCGCTTTGCGTTGCAGTTCTCGCACTTCCTGTTTTTGTTTCCGGCAACGCTCTTGCCGCAGGCGTTATCGACTCCCTGCCCCCTTCCAATATCTGGTTCGCGCCAGCAGCCGATGGCAGCGACCTGCCCGAATCCTATCAGCAGTTTGCTGCGGTCCAGACCGAAGGCAAGGACCCCCATAGAGGGCTTTTCGAGGAAACGGAATTTCCGTCAGCGGTGACCTGCGGACGCTGTCATAAGAAAATCTTCACCGAGTGGGCCGCCTCGAACCATGCCTACGCTTCGATCTCACCGATGTTTCACAAATTCGAGCAGGCCCTCAACGACCTTTCGTCGGGCACCGTCGGCAGCTTCTGTGTGCGCTGCCACCAGCAAGTCGGTACCCAGCTCGGCGAACCGCGCGAGCTTCCCCTCTGGGACCGCTCCGTTGTGGCCCGGGAGGGAATTACCTGTGTGACCTGCCATCGGGTTAACGCCGAATTCGGCAAGGTCAACGGTGAACGCCATATCGAACCCGGCCCCATCTCCGCGCCTGTATATGGTATCGGGCGGGCCGATAATCTGGGCGATGTGATCCAGAACTCGGACGAATACAAAATCTCCACCGGACCCGACGAAGCGGGCAGTCCGATCCATCTCGGGGCGGTCAAATTCGATCAAATCGGCGAGTCTCAGTTTTGTGTGTCCTGTCATCAGGTGGCGGTGAATCTTGGGATCAAGCTGGAAGTCGTCTGGGAACAATACCGCGATAGCCCCGCCGCCAAGGAAGGCACCACCTGTCAGGAATGCCATATGGGGCGCGTCCCCGGTGAAGCAGCGGGCTACAGCGAATGGCCCATCGCGATCGTCAATGGCCGGGTGGTCGGCGACCCCAAAGCGCGCCACTCCAATCATTCTTTCTTCGGACCCGGTTATCCGATTTCCCATCCTGGCCTTTTCCCGTTCAACCCGCGCGGCCTGAAATGGACCATCAAGGAATGGCTGACTTTCGATTACCGCGCCGGCTGGGGATTACCTGACTGGGAAGCAAAACTCACCGCAGGTGACGTCACCACGCCGGAGTTTCCCCCGGAATGGACAAAGCCTGAAGACCGGAAGCGTGCCCGTTTCGTCATCCAGCAGAACGAAAAACTGCTCGAAGACAAACGTCGTGACCGGCTCGCGGTGATGGAAAATGGCAGCCGCTTGGACGGCCCTTTCTTCGACGATGGCAAACCCGCCCGGGGCAAGGATCTGGACCTTCGCTATCGCGTCACAAATGTCGATAGGGGCCATAACTTTCCCTCAGGCTCACTTGGGGCGCAGCCGGAAATCTGGCTGAACGTCGCGCTGATCGACCCGGACGGAGAGAATGTCTGGGAATCGGGTTATGTGGACGGCAACGGGGATATGGCCGACCTTCACTCCCTCGACGTTGCGGCGGGGACCGTCGAACATGACGACCAGCTGTTCAACCTGCAGACCAAGTTCCTGACCACCAATGTCAAAGGCACCGATCGCGAGATGTATCTCCCGGTGCAATTCGACATCGACCAGTTGCCCTTCCTGCGGCCGGCAAATCTACCGACCTCGGTGCTCAATCATCCGCCTTTCGTGCGCATGGAAGGTCGCTCCATTCCTCCTCTGGGGTGGCGTGATGCCGAATATTCAATCCCCGGCGAGGTCCTGACCAAGCCGGGCATCTATCGTTTGCAGGCCCGCATGCGGTCACGTGCAGAGCCGATCTATTTCATGCGTTTTGTCGGCGCGACCCGTGAGATGGAGCAACGGATCAACGACTGGATGATCGATATCCACCCCTATGCTGTTGAATTCGAGATCAAATAATGCGGCTATTTACCCGAAATATTATTCCCGTAGCAGTGCTATTGGCCTCGGCCGGGTTCACGTCGAACACTGTTCTGGCAGACGATCCGCAACTGGCACAGGCCCCCCGTCGCGAAGCCCCTCCCGCTGAGGTACTTGAAGAACGCACCGGCAGCCCGAAACACAAGGCCCATCAGGCTCCGCCGTCCATCGACTCTGCCGTCCGGCGTGCAGAGCACAACGCTGATGATTACAGTCCCGACCCCTCATATCCCGACAAACCCTATGACGCCGAAGCCCAACTCGAGATTTATGGCGGTAAACGCGCCGTCGTCACGCCCCGACCGCTTCTCGAACTCGGGTTCCCGCAATACCAGGTAGGCCCGATTGGCGCCGGTCATGATCTGATCGGCGGCAAAAACCTGGTGCGCCCGCAATTCCTGGTCTATGGCGATTGGCGTACCGCCGTGGCGTTCAATGACAATGGCGCCACAGAGACGGGCCTCGTTGCCACCCGCCTCAATCTCGACGTCGACCTCAAACTGACCGCGACCGAGCGTATCCACGCCTTCTTCCGGCCGCTTGATCAGGGCGGCAATTTCTCGCGCTACGAATTCGCTGGAAATGACCGCAACCAGGGCGATCTCGTGAAGGACGCCAATATCGAAAACTTCTTTTTCGAGGGTGATATTGGCGCGATCCACAGCGGATTAGCCGACCGGAACGTAGAATACGACCTGCCGATCACCTTCGGACTCGTTCCGATGTTTTTCCAGAACGGCATCTGGGTCGATGATGCCTTTGTCGGGGGTGCCATAGCCCTGACCGCGCGAAATTCGCCCGAACTTGATATCTCAAACTACGACGTCACCTTCTTTACCGGCTTCGACAAAGTGTCCAATGCTGGGTTGCAGGATCCGGACGGCGCTCTCGCGGACCATGCCGGAAATCTGTTTGGCATTGCCACATTCGCCGATATGCGAGAGGGACATCTTGAGGCCGGCTGGGGCTATATCGATGATACCCGCGACGACCCCCAGGGCGGGTTCAGCTACCACAATCTGATGGCCGGCTGGACCAAGCGCTATGGCGGCAAAATCTCCAACAGCACGCGCGCGGTGTGGAATGTGGGGCAGGACCCTTCAGGAGGCCGAACTCAGACCGCTGACGGTGTCGCGTTACTGTTTGAGAACTCCCTGGTCACCTCCCTGCCAACAACCCTCGTACCGTACTTCAACGCCTTCCTGGGTCTCGACCGGCCGACGCCGCTTGCCCGCGGCGGTGATGGGCTGCTTAAGAATACCGGCATCAACTTCGAGACGGATGCGCTGACCGGGTTCCCGAAAATCGACGATACGGCGCGCGACGCCTGGGGTGGCGCGGTCGGTGTCAGCTATCTGTTCGATCTTTCACGACAGCTGGTCGTCGAACTCGCGACCGTGCAGCCGATGTCCAATGCCTCAGCGGCCCCCGGCGACCAGTACGCACTGGGTCTGCGCTATCAGTTCAACCTGAACGGTCGCGACCGCTGGCTGATGCGCACGGATGCCATGTACGGGCTGTTACGTGACAGCGAAGACATTGCAGGCATGCGCGTGGAACTACGTCGAAAATTCTAGCTTCTACCCCGTCGACGCCGAAGACTGTCCGTCGTCATATAAATTGGAACAATCTGCGGCCTGATCTAAAGGAGGATCTGGCTCATCTGGTTCAAGATATTAGGCGGCGTGTTTGCGGTACAGCAATCGCCGTGTCTCCATCGTTTTGAGTTTGATTCTTTCGCGCTGTTTTAAAATGGTCTGGCCACGCCCGAAGTAGACGTCTGCAGGCGTGAGGTTTTGGATGCTCTCGTGATAGCGTTGAAGGTTGTAATGATCGACAAACGCTTCGATTCGCGTCTCTAGGTCTGCTGGAAAAAAGTAGTTCTCCAGTAGGATGCGGTTTTTCAGGGTCTGGTGCCAACGCTCGATCTTGCCCTGTGTTTGCGGGTGATATGGCGCTCCCCTGACGTGTTCCATTTTCTTATCACCCAGCCATTCAGCCCGCTCTCCAGAGACGTAGCTAGATCCGTTATCCGACAGCAGTCTCGCCTTATGGAAGACATGGGCCTGATCACAGCCTGATGCCTGCAAGGCACGCTCCAGCGTCTCAGTCACATCACTCGTCTTCATTGTCGTGCACAGCTTCCAGGCGATGATATAACGCGAGCAATCATCGAGGATCGTCGACAGGTACATCCAGCCCCATCCAATAACTTTTAGATAGGTGAAGTCGGTCTGCCATAATTGGTTGATGGCCGTCGTTTTGTCTTTGAACTCATTATACATGACTGCGTTGAATGGAGCGGGATTCACTACCCGGTTGATGGCGCGACAATAGTAGATTTGAAGAACACATCAGCTGATTGTTCAACCTCCCGGCAACCTACTAGTCCTCAATCTTCTACTTGGGTTCTTCCTCGGTCCGCTGCATGGCTGGGTCACCGACAATTCCCACGGCGCGCGCGCCGGATGCGCAGGCCAAGCTTGATTTCCTTACTGGTGATGCGAGCAGTCTTGAAGGCGAGGCGGGCAGTTCATAAATCGCATGGTTATGGGCCGAAGTGCGGCCAATGCCAGCACGAAACAATTGATCTAATCACTGAAAGTAAAAATAATATATAGTAAAAAACTTACTTTCATGCGGTAGACACCCCTACTCGGGGAAAGCAGTTCCTAATCGTTATTTTTACGGTTCCTCAAATAATTTTAACTATTTGGCACATGTGCCCCCTCAAACGGAGCGTATTAATGGATATCTTATAAATTTTTTAATGCGAATAATTATTAGTTGCATGCGAAAAAATGTGTCACTATAATTGCAAATAAGAATTACTCTCATATGAGGTCTCCGATGAACTATCATTTATCGCTGTATCCTGAAGATCGGGTTTCCACGCTTCTATTTGCGGACCAATTGCTACTCTGGAGCATTCGGCTTTGGGCCGACGGACTAAACCGTGGATGTGGAGTATCTGAATTGTTGCGCCACGCTTATCGGCTAGCCGGAGCCAGCGATGCTTATCTCGATCTCGATAGTTTGATGACGATCGTGGCGACTAGCGCTACAGGCAATATCGACGTTCGTTGTACTAAATGTACAACGGTAAGTTTCGACGAGCAGGCCTTTATGAGAGCTGTTGCTATTTGCCAAGCAGGGCTTCCAGTAGCCGATGCGAGCAAACTTTTTACGCTCTGGTTGCCGCCTGCAGCACGCCGACTTATCGAGCCACACATCGCAGAATTAGGCCGTAAATTTCGACATGCTGGGCTTCAGCTCAGCTGCGATTCCGGGGCCAGAGAGCTAAACCGTGCCGATGCTGGTGGCATAGCGCCGGATCCGATGAGCGCCTAAGTAATCCCAATAATACAACAAAGGAAAGGCAAGGCGAATATGCAACACCCACAACATCGCCACGTTGGCGACCTAGTTCCGGATACAGTATTTAAGATTTGTACTAATAGTGAATGGAGTGAGATTTCCGGTACAGAGATCTTCGGCGGACGTACAGTCATTTTATTTGCACTTCCGGGGGCGTTTACTCCGACGTGTACTACCAGTCACCTACCGGGTTTCGCAAGCAATATCGATCGGTTTAAAGATTACGGGATAGACGAGATATTTTGCCTTTCTGTTAACGACTGCTTCGTAATGAATGCTTGGCGCGAGAGCCTCGGTATTACCAAAGAGGTGACATTACTTGCCGATGGAAATGCCGATTTTACTGAAGGCATGGGATTGCTTGTAGATAAACGCCACCTTGGGTTTGGTGAGCGCTCTTGGCGCTATGCCATGATCGTTCGCGACGGCAGAATTGACGGGCTTTTTGTCGAGGATTTCGATGACGAGGGCGATCCCTTCTTGGTTAGTGGCGCGCCACAACTACTTGAATATCTTGCGCAAGGAGAGGAATCCATCGAATAGCGCAATATTAGCAGAAGGAGGCAGATCGGATTTGCGGCGCATCGAGGGCATCGTTAACTACTAGCGTCGCAGCTCACCAAACACCGCCTTACACCGATAGCCGCCGGTTCCTTGTGCAGTCCGTGATCCGATCAAGATATCGGGCATTGGCGTATCAGCACCATAGCGTTCGATGAGGGCGTTTCTACCTTACTTACCGTCACAACCGCACTCGTCGTAAACCACTATGATAGTCTCAGACGGGTAGGTGGTCGGGGTGAGCGAACCCTGCATCACAGTAAAATTCACTTGGCTAGTCGCGATCCCATAATTGCCGGTGATACCGAAGGTGTTCGACGGAAATCAGATGCCTCTTCCCTCTCAGGAGTTGATCACCAGTCCCCTCGATGCTCAGATCGTCACGAATAAATAGCCCGCCATTATCGAAGCTTTTGTGATGATTTGGGCACAGGCACAGAAGGTTTCCTCGAACGTCTGGCCCGTTTTAACAGATACACTTCAACCGGTTATCGACTGCAGTGCAGGGACAGGAGATCTCTGGGACAGTATTATGGGTTTCTGGGGTGACTATCGAACTTTTGCAATCCAGAGCGCGGCTTTAGTAGTGCCACCCGTCCCGTCGATCGCTTTATCTATATCTTTCATGGTTGTTAGCGTTCTTGAATTGCTGGAGCCTTCATAAAGTTTTCCACTTCTTATGTTGGCCAGACAATTCGAATTTGATGAACCCTCGTATATTTTGTCTCCTCTTACGTTGACCAGACATTTCGAATTTGATGAACCCTCATATATCTTGTCTCCTCGAACATTAGCAATGGTTTTGCTGCCGTCCTTTAAACTTTTTCCGTCAAATTTCATGATAATTTCCCTTTTCTTGCAGGCTTTATTGCTAAGGCCACCAAATATACCAAGTGTCCCCTCCCATGTAATATTTTTTAGTGTTTCTGCTAACTTTAAATTGGGCGGTGTAAGAACTGCCTTTTTTTGCGTATTTTATGGCCCATTCGTTCATTCCTGATGCTTTCATTCCCCTAATTTCATAACCGTCAGGTACAGTTATATTGGGTCGCCCGACTACATTACTGGCTCGCTTTGCTAAGTACCCAGCGGCAAGAAAATCCATAAGGCCCATTTCATATCTCCCCTATTCGATAGCAGTCGCTCTTCAACCCGCAAAACGTCACACGCTTTGTACAGAAGCAAGGGGTTTGATGACCATATATTCTAAAACCTTTAAATCTCAACGTCCGCCCAAATGAAAACCCTCACTATTTGGAAGCTTAAATCAAATCACAGCCAATTTTTCAATCCCTTATTCAGTATTTGACTTAGCTATTGCAGACTTAAAACAATCACTCTTTTCTGAATAATAAAGCCGAAGTGGCATCGGTAACGAGATTGAGGATCTTAATTGCCTCACTAGGTTCTATTTCCATAAGATGTTTTATATTTAATATTGCGTCACCAAAGCCAGTAAGCGAAGATTCCTTTTCCCCTGCCCCGCGAACAACAGCGTCTAAGCTGACTATAATATTTTCCCAACTTTCGGAAGGGATAATACTCGAGATCTCCTTAATATATGATTTTAAAGACTCTGGATTAGAGTTCAGACGAATGACAAGCGGATTTGTCTTTAGTGTTACGAGAGAACCTAACTGTTTTCTCTTATACGCCAGGGTAACGTAGCGGGTTCCCGACAACCGGTAGACAAATTCAGTATTCAGATAAATCGATGAGTGCTTGTAGACATTTTCCAGAAAACTTATAATCTCTTGATTGCCCTTGCTATTATCTTTGATCATCTGCATGAGTTGATCTCTCGGGCGTGGTTTCATATCGACTGAAGTAAATTGTGCCATCCTCATGACCTTCATAACCGTCTCAAATTCCTTGTCTGAGATCTGGCCATCACCGTCTTCATCCACCTTACTAAATAGAGTATCAAAAAAAGTAGATATATTATTTTTTAACCTTTCTTCATCCGGCGCTCGATCAAATAACGGTTTCAGCTGGGGCGTTCGATCCAAGTAATCCCAATTTTCCATATTCAGCATCATGTCAGAGGTCGGATCGGACAGGAAGTGTGCGAATAATTCCGGCCATGCAATCTGCAGGCAGATGATTGTATATAGAACTTCCGAATCCCTTGTGGAGAACGATTCCTCCCTAGACTTATTTTCATTACGGATTAAGTTTATAAGACGCGCATAATTCATAACCCGCTTGATACTTCTAGGATTGCTGCCAACGGATGAAGAAGTAACCTCGCGAATATAGTCTTTATCCATTTTCTCCGCATATGGTAAATCTGTCTCCGAAATGAGCTTGCCAAGGTATGCTTTAAGATCGTAGCTGTCTTTCGGCATATTGAACGGCAATTGAATTATTTTATCGAAAAATGACTTACCACTTGTTTTTTGAACGTCAATCCCGAGTTTCTCTTTCATTCCAGCCTGGATCACTTCGAAATCGACAGCCAAAATAAAGACACAACCGTCCACATCGAGAAAATTCTTAATTGCCTCTAGCATCTCGAGAGCAATGACCGGCTGGACCCGGTCAAGGTCGTCCACACAAATCACAACTCTCTTTTTTCCATCGTCAGCCCAAACCAGTGCCAAATCTTGAAAACTTTTCTTAAAATGGATCATCTCTTGCGAAAGATCATCGGCGGGGGGCGCCGTTTTCTCACCTTCTAACACTTTCCCAATCGGAATATTAATTCCAGGTACGCCGATGTTTACATTTTTGATAACGTTCTTCAGCCGGCTCGAAGCCTTTTCAAATGCCGCTTTTCCTTTTTCTTCATTTAACAACCCTTCACGTTTGAGAGCAGCACCAAGCCGTTCTGTTAAGGCGTAAAGACAGGCCGTTGGAAGGGATTTTCTGTCGTTGAACATGGAGTAAGACCAGGTCTCAAAATTTACGACAAGGCACCTAGTCGACATCAGTAGACCTGACTTTGTATTCTTTTCGTCACCACGCAACATATTTAGCAAGCTGGTTTTTCCGGTCCCCCAGTCTCCCTGAATGCCTATGGTCATTGGAGTTGGACAATCCTCTATGAACGTCTTCAGAGCCCTTGCATAAGGCAGCAAATTAAGTTGGTCTTTATCAATCTCGTCTTTATCTGTTTTCTGAAGTGCCGTGCTAATTTCTAGCGGTTTTTCTTGTAATAATCCTTCGGCCATCCTCTCCCCCATTTCGTCTAATTGAATTTTTAAAACAATTAACGTTAACTTTATTTATAAGTACAAATAAAAAATATACATGTCAAATAAAATGGGCTTGAGGCGAACAAGTGACCTCGGTAACGGGTACTGTGAGTCTAAAGTGAACCAGTCTCCGAAATGGCAAGAAAGGTGAAGCTGAAGAGCTGGAACAGCGCAAGGAAGAGATGGAACAGCAGATTTCCCGACACCTCCGCCGGCACCCGTCCTGCACCCTAATCTTGCCGAACTTTACCGGGGGGGAGGCGGTGGTGCGCCATCGGGTGAGACACCGCTAACACCGATGAGGACAATTGCCGCCACAATTGTAAAAATCAACGCCCAACGATTGCGCATGATGCTGAGGGAGCCCAAAGAAACTGACGGGATTATCCCAGCTAGCATTGGCGCCGCTGTCGCTTGGCGCGCGCTTGCTGCCCCGCCTCCCCGATTAGCCTGCCTCTTAGTTCGGCCCTTCAGCGGCATGGGGGACAAATTGATTTCGTCTAATTTGCACCAGCCGCAGCCCTTGCCGAAATGGCCGTGTTCTTCGGGATGTTTATCGCACCGGCTTAACTTGCCGCTCGACGGATCGGCGTAGTTCCTGAGCGCATCGCGCCAACTTTCCGCCGATGGACGGGCGGACGATTTAAATGCACGGTCGAAAAGGCCCCGGATATCATCGGGAAAATATGCGTGAACACTTTGTCCTGCTGGTTTGTATTTTGGCGAGGATTTCAAGCCATAAGCATAATAACCTGCATTGATCATGTCCTGAAGAGTGCCACTTTTAAGACCTTTGCCCAGGCGTGCTTGAAAAGGATGTATGCCGTTATTCAACAATCTGAATATGATGACCGCTAAGGCGAAGAGGTCTTGCGCCTCACCCAAATTATGGGGGTCCTCCCCGAAAGCCTCCGGTGCAATGTATTCCGGCGTAAATTGGTGCGCGGGATAGCGTCCGGCGGCCCCTCCATCGACACTAAACCCATCGCAATCCAGAATCGAAATCATCATCTCTTCCGCATGGAGCCGGCAATTGGCCGGTTTTAAATCGATGACGTGGTGGCCGCGCTTATGCAGAGCTGCGACGGATAAGGCCAGATTATACGTAGCGGTTACACGGTAGCCGTAGAATTCCGGAAGGCCGGTTACCTGACGCATTCTTTTTTGCAGCATGCGTTCCAATGAAACCGAGCCGTCGAAATCGATTTCCGGCATCGAGAATCCCAAAAACTGGCCGTCTTTGGCCTCGGCGATACTGGTGGGCCATGCCAGTTGGCGAAATTTGGGATTGTCGTTCGATAAGGCCGGTTTGCAGGCCAACATGGCCTCGAGTTTTGGGGCGTATAAACCCCGGTCCTTCTCAGTTTTATAAATTTTAAGGACTTCGCCCGCCCGGTCCGGCAAGCGATATATGTTGCCCGCGCCGCCGCCAGCGATGCGCTCCCCAAGCTTTGCCAGTTTACGGTTCGAGGAGGATAGCGTTCGAAGATAAACCCTGCTCGGCGCCGCCATGCCTAGCTCGGTGTCCTAATTGCCCAAAAAAGCGTTTTGTCGTCGCCGGTGACGGCGCGAACATTCTCCGCCGACAATGTATTTACCACCGCCGCTTCGCCGGTAGCCCCATCGGCGTTTTTTAAATATCCGACGACCGGCGTCACGAAATTCTCGAACGGTCCCGCGCACCCCTTGGTCATCGCCATTGGGGTCACGCCGTCGCTCATCAGCAAAATCGTGTCGAATGCCCCATCAAACCGTGTAACCCTCAGGTGGCTCTCCCAATTCTCCCTGGTCACGAAGTAAGTCTCGTTGGCGTATTCACCGTTCTTCGGCTTGGAGACGACGGCACTAGCGATGTCGTCGACGGCAAAGCGCGTGCCCGCACCATCGCCCACATGGAAAAAGGCTCCTCCGTCCGCATCGGCAACCACCATCAAAAATGTTGCCGCAAAATCCCTAAGTGACAACGGCCTATCGCTCTCTTCATTGCCGTGCTCGACCAATAAACGCTCACTGGTTTCGTTGATCGCAATGGTTAATTCAGCGGCAATGTTTTCGGGATCGAATTCTTCGGAGCCGGACAAGGCATAAATTTTCGACACGGCCCCATCGACAAACGCTTGCGCGCCAATATGACTGAGCCGGGCGCTACCGGCGCCATCGGCGACCGCAGCGATCAGTTGCCCGTTATCCTTGACCTCAAAAGCCAGCGCATCCTGGCAGAGAATATCCTCATCTATATGGGAGAATCCGACAACCGAAACGCCGCCTATTTTCCAACAATCCGCTTGGGTTACAGGGGTCACAGGATCAGACATGGGTAGTACCGTTCTTGAGTTAGCAAAATCGCTGGGGCGTCTCAGGTGGGCACAGTACCCCAATCCACGGCGGGTAGCTGTACGTCCGTGTCTTGCGACGCCTTCGAACCCGACGAGGCGCTGCGGCTGAGCCACAAGAACAATTCCTTGAACTTGAGCCCGTCCAGTTTCACCGGCGCCCTATTGGAGAATTGTTTGAGCGCATCAAAATCCGCGTCTTCGGTCCCGATCGCAAATATAACGACTTTATTGTCGTCCTCCGCTCGACGGCAATTTGCGGCAGCATCCTCCCAGTCCAGGTCGGTCGGTTCTCCATCCGTAATCAGGAATATCCAAGGACGGTTATAGGGAATGTCATGGGCGCGATAATTTTCTTTTTGCGCCTCGATCTTTTCCAGCGCCGTCTGCATGGCAGCGCCCAAGGGCGTGCGGCCGCTCGCCTCAATTGTGGGGGCGGTGAAATCCAAGGCATCCTTCCAATCATCGACGACTTCGATCTCATCGTCCCCACCAAAGCAAATGACGAGCAATTGCACCCTTTGGGATGCCGTATCATCGTTCTTCAGTTCGTTCTCGAGGATTTTTAGCCCGGCATTGAGTTCGTCAATCGGTTGCCCGCCCATGGAGCCGGAACCGTCGAGCACGAGCACGCAGGGTAAGCGCTGGCTTGTATTATCCGTTAACACTACATCTGGAATGATTGGTCCGCTCATAGCTCTCTCCAATATCTATTGATCTTCGTCAGTTCGGAATCGGATTTTGCTAAGAGAATGCCGCTTTCTTAAACGAATAGTCGATTTTTTAACTCTACGCGAAAACTATGGGTCAGGATATGGAGCGCCGCAAACCAAGCAAGGCCGATATAGAACCAGTTGTCCGCGGGCGCCCACCCTAGGATCATCATCAGAAGGACTAGGCAGGCGCTGCCGATTACGGCCGCGCGGCTAGCATTACGCCCCGCCTCCCATCGTACCCACCCAAGCGCCCTTGTTTTCGGTCTTTCCACAATTTCTCTCTCCGTGGCTTCGGTGACGCTTACCTGCCGCTCGCAAAGATACGATTTCGAACGGGCTGGCGGCAGCAACAGGTTAAGCCGTTTGCCCAAACTGTTCCGTTCGTCGAAGTCACCGCTTTTCCTGCGCCGTAAACCGACCCCCATTTGTACCAATCGGGAAACCTCTGCCTCGGCAGCGGTAAAATCCTTGCGGGCCGCCGCCAGATCGGCCGTGGCTTTCGTCACGTCGTTTCGCTCCGCGGTGGAAAGGTTGAAGTCGTCAGACATCTCATAGCGCCGGTATTGGAACATCCGAGCTTCGAAAGAGGCCCAGCCCAGGCAAATCAAAACACAGGTGAATTCCAGACCGCTCATTACTTCACGTTATTTCCTAAGGGTTTCATTCGCAAGCCAATAACCGCTCCCTTGGCTAAAACCCGACGGTATGCTTTTTTTTTGCGAATAGGGAGGCGAGTGCACCATGGCAAAAATCCGAAAAACCGGAACACTTCAGGCGGGGTGGGCCAGTTCGACGTCATTCTCACCGATATCAGCACTAGAAAGATCAGCGTCATTACGGTGATTCGTGGCGCCACGGGCCGTGGCTTGAAGGACGGCAAGGATCTGGTCGAAAGCGCGCCGGGGCCGGTGATGCAGGGTGTAGATCAGGCGGATGCGGAAAAGTTAGCCCAAGAGCTGGAAGCGGCATGCGCGAGCGTCGATATTGCGGCAGCTAGTAGGCCGCCCCCAAAACCATCCAAAAAGGCGCACAAGGGTGCTGTCAATCTAAAGCGAACCAATCTCCAATGTCTCGGAAAACGACGGGTTCATGCCGCCAGTTGACGCCACTCGGCCAGCGCT
Source organism: uncultured Alphaproteobacteria bacterium (assembly GCA_964276015.1). Taxonomy (GTDB): domain Bacteria; phylum Pseudomonadota; class Alphaproteobacteria; order UBA6615; family UBA6615; genus JABJAG01. Next base: position 213,756 of record CAXYDO010000007.1, read on the forward strand.
GCCGAGCGGTTCTTCTTGTAGACGGAACGACTGTTGAGATGGCGGTCGAGATTGAAATGATTGTGGATCGAATCGTGTATTCAACAGACTTTTGAAGGGTCTTCACGTCTCTGAATTTCGACACCGCCCCTTCCCGCCTTCGAAACGGCTGGTGTAAATTTTCCGCCCGGTTGTTCAGCCATCGTCCGACTTCCTGATTGGCGCTATTGCCGATCACATTCATCGCTGCCCAGTATGACCGAAGCCGGCCGGTAACAATCACTTTCGGTTGTCCATACCGCTTCATCGTACCTTTGAGAAACCGGAGTACAGCCCGGCGATCCCGCCGTTTTGTCGCAAAACCTCGAGTACCTCACCTTCATGACCCACGGCGCGCCATAGGTAGACCGCCTCGTATTTGAGAGAGCGCCACAGCCGCTCGATGAAGATGTTGTCCATGCAGCGGCCCTGGCCATCCATGGAGATCGTAACCTCAGCCGCCATGAGCAAACCGGTTAAGTCAAAGCTGTTGAACTGGCTGCCCTGGTCGGTGTTGAAAATCTCCGGTTTTCCATATCGGGCCAGCGCCTCGTTTAACGCCTCAAGGTAGAACCGGACATCCATGGTGTTCGACAATCGCCAGGCGAGTACATGACGCGTGGCCCAGTCCATGATCGCAACCAGGTACAAAAAGCCGCGCTGAACGGGGATATACGTGATGTCGGCACACCAAACTTGACTGGGCCGGTCGATTACCAGTCCCTTGAGAAGACAGGGATAAATCCGGTGCGCCAGATGGGGTGTACTGGTCTTTGGCGCTTGATAGATCGCCTCCAGCCCCATGAGGTGCACCAGACGACGGACCCGGTGACGCCCGACGCAAATACCCTCGCGCCGTAACTGGCACACCATCTGACGGGAACCGTAAAACGGATACTTCAGAAACAGCTCGTCGATGCGACGCATCAACGCCAGGTTCTCGGCGCTTTCGCCCTCCGACGTGTAATAGAACGACGAACGGCTGATAATAGAACGACGAACGGCTGATCGCCAGTACTTGGCACTGTTGGGTCAAACTCAGGTCGGGGTGATCGCGTCTGATCATCGCCTTGCGATTCCCCCGGCTCATCGTTTGAGCCCTTTGGCCAAAAAATCCCGCCCCAACGTCAACTGACCGATCTTGGCATGGAGATCGTGGACCTCATCATCGTGGTCCATCCGACCTTTGTCGGCGCCATTGGAAAACACCGCACCTAAACCGTCCATCGCCTGGCGCTTCCATGTGCTCACCTGGTTCGGGTGCACCTTGTGCCTGGTCGCTATCTCCTGGATCGTCTTATCGCCACGCAGCGCATCAAGAGCAACTCGAGCCTTGAAATCTGCTGTAAACCGTCGTCGGGGCGTCATTTCGTATTCCTCCATTAAATGGCGGAATACACATTAATTAAATGTCCGATGTTCTGGGACCACCTCAGTATGAGGTGGTCATGTTAATGTGACAATGCCCTCCTCCAACCCTCCCCAGGACATCTGAATGCACTGCGTTCGTCATGTAGATGGTCTGATCATTTTATAAAATAAAAAATAATTCGGACCGGAAAACATATGATTTTTTTCAATGCGTATACACACAGTTGGATTATAAGACTTAGTCCACAAATTATAATATAGATTATTTGTAGATTAGCAGCGTTCTTCCCACGCAATTGAATGCCGGCAAATTTAAATGAAGAATAATTTGGTTTAAAAAAATTAAAAGACCCTAATTTATTTTTATAGGAAGCACTTACACCAGACTTTGAAAGATTAATATTTGCAGGACCTTTTCCATATCTTCCAATAAGACGGAAACTCCGATTCTGGAGAGCGACACGTGTGCCCTTTGCTATTTTCGTCGATGCTCTGAAACCGCGTCGAGTATTTACAGTTAAATTTACACAGCCTACTTTCACCGAGTGTCGTACGGCTACCAGGCCTGTTCTACTAATACGCAAAAATCTTCCACGGTGCTCTACACGAACCTGGCGACCGTTGGCGTCTTTTTTTCCAATCCCAAAAAACTTAAACACTATCTTTGGTCCGTAATTTTTGTTCTCAGCCAGCGCGGCGGAGCGGTTCTGCTTGAAAGTTTCGCGGCCGTTGAGATGACGGTCGAAGTTGAAATGATCGTAGATTGAAGCGTGTATCGAGGCAAATTTCTTCAGGGTCTTTACGTCCATGAATTTCGACATCGCCCCTTCCCGCCTCCGAAGAAGCGGCATGTCTTAGAAACCATAGGAGTTCGGTAAAAGTGGTTGCGGAGGTAGGGTTTGAACCTACGACCTTCAGGTTATGAGCCTGACAGGCTGAAAAGCTGCTCCGGCCCCTTTTGATTTCACCGAAAAGAGGGTCCCTTGCACTTAATATGCACTTACGTTTCGGTACTTCGGATGTTGAGGTATGCTAAGTCCTTGAAAAGAATGGTAGGCCCGGCAGGACTCGAACCTGCGACATAACCGTTATGAGCGGTTCGTTCTAACCAACTGAACTACGGGCCCTTCGTACCAAGCTTCGTAAATTTCCTATACCACAACGCGGCAGAAAAAAGAGGCCGGTTCGAAAACCGACCTCTGAATAATTTGCCTTGGAAACCCCGGCCTAATGGTCGAGGAAACTGCGCAGTTTGCGCGAGCGCGAAGGATGTTTGAGCTTACGCAATGCCTTCGCTTCGATCTGGCGGATACGTTCGCGAGTGACCGAGAATTGCTGACCAACCTCTTCGAGCGTGTGATCGGTGTTCATACCGATACCAAAGCGCATCCGCAGGACACGTTCCTCACGCGGGGTGAGCGAGGCCAAAACCCGGGTTGTAGTTTCGCGCAAATTCGACTGGATCGCTGAATCAACCGGCAGGACTGCGTTCTTGTCCTCGATGAAGTCCCCGAGATGAGAATCTTCCTCGTCGCCAATTGGCGTTTCCAGGGAAATCGGCTCCTTGGCGATCTTGAGGACCTTGCGAACCTTCTCCAGCGGCATGTGCAAACGCCCGGAAAGCTCTTCGGGGGTCGGCTCGCGACCGATCTCGTGCAACATCTGGCGCGAGGTCCGCACCAGCTTGTTTATCGTTTCGATCATATGCACCGGGATACGGATCGTACGTGCCTGATCGGCGATCGAGCGGGTGATCGCCTGACGGATCCACCAGGTGGCGTAAGTCGAGAACTTGTAACCGCGACGATATTCAAACTTATCGACCGCCTTCATCAGGCCGATATTGCCTTCCTGAATGAGATCGAGGAATTGCAGGCCACGATTGGTGTATTTCTTGGCAATCGAAATCACGAGGCGCAGATTGGCCTCGACCATTTCCTTCTTCGCGCGGCTGGCTTCCTTCTCGCCCTGCTGGACGGTCTGGACGATACGGCGCAGCTCGGTAATCGGCAGGCCAACACGCACGGAGATCTCCATGATCTCTTTGCGAATGGCGCGAATTTCGTCACCGTTCTTTTCGACGAATTTCTTCCAGCCCTTGCGCTTGAGGCGGCCAACGCGGCTGGCCCAACGCGGGTCTAGCTCGTTGTCCATATATTCTTCAAGGAAATCAGCGCGGGTCACACTGGCATCGAGTGCCATGCGCAACAGCTTGCCTTCGAAGCTGGTGAGGCGACGGTTGAGCCCGTAGAGCTCATCCACCAGAGCTTCGATCCGGCCATTATTGAGCCGCACCTGCTCCATATACTCAACCAGCTCAAACTGCAGCTTGGCGTAGCGCTTCTCCTGCGGGCTGGAAAGCTGATCCGACTTGTTCTTGAGGCCGGCCAGGCGCTGTTCTTGGAGCTTGCGGAGCTTCTTGTAGGTTTTATCGATCGTGTCGAAGAGTTCAAGAACTTCCGGCTTGAGCTTGGCCTCCATCGCGGCGAGCGAGAGGTTCGCGCCTTCATCTTCGTCGTCGTCGTCATCATCCGCGTTGTCATTGTCCGCGGCGGTCTTGTTCTTGGCTTCTTCGGCCTTTTTCTTTTCTTCTTCAGCCTTTTTCGCGTTCGCCCCGCCATTGGCGGAGTTGTCTTCACCTGGGCCACCGCTATGGGTCGCATCGAGATCGATGACGTCGCGGAGCAGAATCTGTTCCTTCTCCAGCGCATCCCGCCACGCGATGATCGCGCGGATGGTCAGCGGGGATTCACAGATCGAGCTGATCATCTTCTCGCGGCCAGCTTCGATCCGCTTGGCAATCGCGATTTCACCTTCACGCGAGAGCAGTTCGACCGAACCCATCTCACGGAGATACATCCGGACCGGATCATCGGTACGCCCGAGATCCTCTTCGCGCGTGGTGCGGGTCTTGGTCGGGACCGTGGTCGCTTCCCTGGACGTGCTCGCGGCATCCGCCTTGGCGTCGGTCGATCCCTTGCCCGTCTTCTCGCCGGCGTCTTCTTTCTCTTCTTCTTCGACGACGTTGATGCCCATTTCCGAAAGCTGGGCGAGGACGTCCTCGATCTGTTCGGAAGAGACCTGTTCCTGAGGCAGCGTCTCGTTGAGTTCGTCATAGGTGATGAACCCACGCTCTTTGCCGCGCGCGATCATCTTCTTGACGCCCTGAACCGAGCCATCCATCAGCGGACCGTCGGAGCTTTCCTCCCGGTCCTCGGTCGTGTCTTCCTGGGATTCGTTTCGTGCCATAAGTATCCCTTGCTGCGGCGCCCGCTATGCGGCGCGCATCGCCCGATCAAAATTCTGAAAGTTACAGACCGCCTGCACCCGATTCTTCGCGGACCAGATTTAGCAATTTATTGCTTTGTGATTCGCGCATATCGTCTGCCAGTTCCTTCTTCGCTTCCGCGCGGTCGGCGACCATTCGTGGGCGGCCGTAACGCAGTAACATTTCGTCCAACGCCAAGCGCGCATCTGCAACTGTTGCATCCGGCGCCGCGAACGACGCCTGACGATACACCTGCACATGCAATAACATCTCAAGCAGCCTCTGATGGCCACAGTCGTTCAAATGGCGTTGCAAGTCCCGCGTGTCAAGCACCGGGGCGGTGAAAGCGTGGTTTAAAATTACCTGAAGCAAACTGTCAAGTTCCCTGCTTTGCAGGGCGATTTCATTAAGGGCCTCAATGGAATCATGAATCAGGTCAGGATGATTGACCAATGTGGCGATCAAAATCCGCTCATTAAGCGCCGTCATGGCTCCGATATCGCCCCGCGGGCCCAGTCCAGGCGCCAAAACCGGCGATTTTCGTCCGAAATCGGAACTTTTTTTACCCTTACCACCGGTGCGAGGCTGGAAAAACAGATCCCGCAGACGTTGTCGGAAGTTTTGCTGATAGTGATATTTTACACCTTCATCCCCGATCGCCGAGAGACGCCCGTTGACCCGGCGCTCCAGATCGGCGCGCCGTTCGGGGGTGTCATGGCGTCCGGCTGCGACTTCGGTCTGCCAGATAACGTCACCAAGCTGGCGGGCGCTGGCCATCAAATGGCTGAAGCCTTCAGCGCCGCGCGACTGCACCAGGGAGTCCGGATCCTCGCCCGAGGGCAGCCCCATGAAGCGCAGGGTCTTGCCAGGTTTGAGCAGCGGCAGTGCCCGTTCCGCGGCCCGAAGGGCAGCGCGTTCCCCCGCCGTGTCGCCGTCAAAGCACAACACCGGTTCATCGGCGACCCGCCAGAGCAAAGCGATCTGCTCTTCGGTCACCGCGGTGCCCAGGGGCGCAACTGCGTGGGGCAGGCCTGCCTGCGCCAGCGCAATAACGTCCGTGTAGCCTTCGGCCACGATGACCGTGCCCGTGGTTCGCGAGGCTTCGCGGGCCTGGGCAAAATTGTACAGGTTGCTGCCCTTGTGGAAGAGCGGGGTTTCCGGCGAGTTCAGATATTTCGGCTGACCATCGCCGAGGATACGCCCGCCAAATGCGATCACCCGGTCGCGGCTGTCGGTGATCGGGAACATCACCCGATTGAAAAAATAGTCCCGGGGATCGCCGCCGCCCTCAGGCATCTTGATCAACCCGGCCTCCACCAGCTGGTCGCGACGGATGCCCTTGGCCTCCATGGCTTGCAGCAGACGACCACGACCATCTGGCGCGTAGCCCAAACGGAACCGGGCAATAGTGTCGTCGGTGAACCCGCGCCCGCGCAAATAGTCATAAGCTTGGCGCCCACCGGATTGGCGCAGATGATCCTGGTACCAGGCGCAAACCTGCTCCACGACGTCATAGAGGGTGTTTCGAACCTTCGTTCGCTCGCGTTCTTCCGGCGAAGACTGTGGCACCTGCAATCCGGCCTGGGTCGCGAGCCGTTCGACCGCCTCGGGAAAGCTCTGGCCTTCGGTCTCCATCACGAACGTAATGACGTCGCCATGCTGACCGCACCCGAAGCAATGATAGAACGCCTTGTCGTCGTTCACGGTGAAGGAAGGCGTCTTTTCATTGTGGAAGGGGCACAGGCCCGAAAACTCGCGTCCCTTGCGCGTCAGGCGCACCTTTCTCCCCACAACCTCCGATACCGGAAGCCGCGCACGCAACTCATCAAGAAATTGCGGTGGAAAGGCCATGTTGCTTCTTTTTGTGGACCGAATGTGATGAGCACACTACCCCGTCTCGGAGTCGCCGACGATCACTGAATAACGGGGATAAAACTGGGTTGGGGCTAGCCGCCCAGCCGCGACTTCACAAAGCCGCTCGCCCGGCCGAAATCCATCTGGCCGGCATAGTTTTCGCGCAGTGCGCCCATTACCCCACCCATATCCTTGAGGCCGGTCGCCCCCAGATCAGCGATGGTTTTTTCGACAGCGGCTTCAGTCGTAGTTTCATCGAGCTGTTCGGGCAGAAAACGCTGAATGATGACGATTTCCTCAGCTTCCTGCTCGGCCAGCTCAAGCCGCCCGCCCTTCTCATACATCGAAATCGATTCCCGACGCTGCTTCACCATGGTTTGCAGCATCGCGAGAATTTCATCATCGGGAATGCCATCCGGATTGCCTTTGCCACGCGCGGCAATATCGCGATCCTTCAGCGCCGCCATGATCAGGCGAAACGTCGAAACGGCACGGGCGTCTTTCTCTTTCAACGCAGCCTTTAACGCATCGGGGAGTTCTTCGCGGATCATGATTTCTTGCCTTATTGAGAAGCGCAGGACGGTAACGGATTTGCCGATTGAGCGCAACGAAACCACAAAACCGTTAAGCAATTGTTTTTATGTATACTTTTCATCGCCAGTCTTGCTTGACGACTCTGACCCTGTGGCTTAAGTACCCCCCAATTTGCACGCCCCCGCTAGCGTGCGCCGGCTGCGCAACAGTCGGCTCAAAACCTAAATCTTTCCCCGGTGGTCCACCCTGCGTTTCGGCCACCAACCTGAGGATCGGCGCGATATGGCCGCTACCGTACCAGAAGACGGGAACCAGCCTGAATGGGCGACCGGCGCATTAGTACTGCCCGACGGAACAGTGTTCTGGGGACGTGGCATTGGCGCCACCGGCGCAGCTGTCGGTGAAGTTTGCTTCAACACGTCGCTGACCGGCTACCAGGAAATCATGACCGACCCGTCCTATGCCGGGCAGATCATCAATTTCACCTTCCCCCATATTGGCAATGTCGGCGCCAATGCCGAAGACGTCGAGACGACAAACCCAGCCGCGCGCGGTTGTGTGCTGCGCGCCGATATCACCAACCCGTCGAACTGGCGGGCCGTGCAACATCTCGACGCCTGGCTGAAATCAATGGATCTGGTCGGGATTGCCGGCGTCGACACGCGGCGCCTCACACGGCTCATCCGGGACAGCGGCGCCCCCAATGGCGCGATCGTCCATCAGGCCGACACCCCCATCAACACCGCCACCCTGCAGGCTGCTGCCAGCGACTGGCGCGGGCTCGAAGGCACCGACCTCGCCAAGGACGTTTCCTGCACCCAAACCTATGACTGGACCGAGACCGACTGGGCCCTGGGGCGCGGCTATGGCAGTCTCAAAAAACCCAAGCGCCACGTGGTCGCGGTTGATTTCGGCGCCAAGCGCAACATCCTGCGCGCGCTGGCCGGGATGGATTGCAAGATGACAGTGGTCCCCGCCTCCACGACGGCGGCAGAGATCATGCGCCACAAGCCCGACGGGGTGTTCCTGTCGAACGGCCCGGGCGATCCGGCAGCGACCGGCGAATATGCCGTCCCTATGATCCGCGAAATTCTCAAATCCGGCACGCCAACCTTCGGCATTTGCCTCGGTCACCAGATGCTTTGTCTCGCGCTGGGCGCGACCACAGAGAAAATGCATCACGGCCATCGTGGTGCGAACCATCCGGTCAAGGATCTGGCCACCGACAAGGTGGAGATCACCAGCCAGAACCATGGCTTTGTGGTGCTCGAAAAATCTCTCCCTGCCAATGTGGAGATGAGCCATCAATCCCTGTTCGACGGCTCCCTCGAAGGCATCCGTGTCAAAGACGCGCCGGTCTTCTCCGTCCAGTACCACCCCGAAGCTTCCCCGGGCCCCCATGACAGCCACTATTTGTTCGAGCGGTTCGTCGAAATGATCGACGGACAACGCTGAGATGCCCAAACGCACAGACATCAAGTCCATCATGATCGTCGGCGCGGGGCCGATCATCATCGGTCAGGCCTGCGAGTTCGATTATTCAGGCACCCAGGCGGTCAAGGCGCTAAAGGATGAGGGCTACCGGGTTGTCCTGGTAAACTCCAATCCTGCCACCATCATGACCGACCCGGCCTTTGCCGATGCGACCTATGTCGAGCCGATCACACCGGAAATAGTGACCAAGATCCTGGAGGCCGAGCGCCCGGATGCGATCCTGCCGACCATGGGTGGCCAGACCGCGCTAAACACCTGCCTGACCTTGGCCCGGGACGGCACACTGGACCGGCTTGGAATCGAGATGATCGGCGCCAAGGCCGATGTCATCGACAAGGCCGAAGACCGGCTGAAGTTCCGCGAAGCGATGGATGCGATCGGGCTGGAATCACCCCGCTCCATGGCGGTAAACAACCGGGCAGAAGCCGAGAAAGCACTCGAGGCCGTGCGCCTGCCCGCCATTATTCGCCCGTCCTTTACGCTGGGCGGGTTGGGCGCAGGAATTGCCTATAACCGGGAAGAGTTCTTCGACATCGTCGACGGCGGCATCGATACCTCCCCAGTGGGCGAGGTGCTGGTCGAAGAATCCGTCCTCGGCTGGAAGGAATACGAGATGGAGGTTGTCCGCGACAAAGCCGACAACTGCATCATCATCTGCGCGATCGAAAACATTGACCCGATGGGCGTGCACACCGGTGATTCCATCACCGTGGCACCAGCACTGACCCTGACGGACAAGGAATACCAGATCATGCGCAACGCCTCGATCGCGTGTCTGCGCGAGATCGGGGTCGAGACCGGCGGGTCGAATGTTCAGTTCGCCATCAACCCGAAAAATGGCCGCATGGTTGTGATCGAGATGAACCCCCGGGTCAGCCGTTCCTCCGCACTGGCCTCCAAAGCCACCGGGTTCCCGATTGCTAAAGTCGCGGCCAAGCTTGCCGTTGGCTACACACTGAACGAGCTCGACAACGAGATCACCGGCGTGACCCCGGCGAGCTTCGAACCCACCATCGACTATGTCGTCACCAAGATGCCGCGCTTCACCTTCGAGAAGTTCCCGGGCACAGACGCGACTCTCAACACATCGATGAAATCGGTCGGCGAAGTGATGTCGATCGGACGGACTTTTGCCGAAAGCCTGCAGAAGGCCTTCCGGTCGATGGAAACCGGGCTCACCGGTCTGAACGAAGTCACGATCCCCGGCGCGCGGTCGCGCGGCGAGGGCCAGAGCATCGACACGGATACGGTGTTCGCCGCCCTCGGCCAGCCCACGCCGGAACGCATTCTGGTTATTGCCCAAGCCTTCCGACTTGGCCTGTCGGCCGAGGAAATTCATCGGGTGACAAAATACGACCCGTGGTTCCTCGAACAGATTTCCGCGATCGTACAGACCGAGGCCCGGATCCGCGATCAGGGCCTACCGGAAGACTATGACAAGCTCATGAAGCTCAAGAAGATGGGCTTTTCCGACGAGCGCCTCGCCGAGCTGACCAGCGTGAACGAGGCCGATGTCGTGGCGCTGCGGCGTAAGCTCGACCTGCACCCGGTGTTCAAGCGGATCGACACCTGCGCGGCCGAATTCCCGAGCCAGACCCCCTATATGTATTCGACTTATGAAGGGGATTCTACCCTGCGCGGCGAATGCGAGGCCGAGCCGACCGACCGCGAGAAAATCATGATTCTCGGCGGCGGTCCAAACCGGATCGGCCAGGGTATCGAGTTTGATTATTGCTGTGTCCACGCCGTCTTTGCCCTGCGCGAGGCGGGCTACGAAACGATTATGGTCAACTGCAATCCGGAAACCGTTTCAACCGATTACGACACATCGGATCGGCTGTATTTCGAACCTCTGACCGCAGAAGACGTCGTCGAGATTTGCCGCCTGGAAATGAGTGTGGGCAATCTGAAGGGTGTGATCGTACAGTTCGGCGGTCAAACCCCGCTGAAGCTGGCCGATGGTCTGCAGGCCGCCGGCATTCCAATTCTTGGCACATCCCCCGACGCGATCGATCTGGCCGAAGACCGCAAGCGCTTCCAGACCCTGCTGCACGATCTGGGACTGCGTCAGCCCGAAAACGCGATTGCCGAAAGCGCTGAAGAAGCCCTGGCTGCGGCCGAAGATCTGGGCTTCCCGCTACTGATCCGGCCGTCTTATGTGCTGGGCGGTCGCGCGATGGAACTGGTTCACGGGATGGATCAGCTAACGCGCTACATTAACGAAGCCGTGCGCGTATCGGGCACCAGCCCGGTTCTGCTCGACCGCTATCTGCAGGATGCAATCGAGGTCGATGTGGATGCCCTGTGTGACAAGGACGGCAACGTTCATATCGCCGGCATCATGGAGCATATCGAGGAAGCCGGAATCCATTCCGGCGACAGCGCATGCTCCCTGCCGCCTTATTCGCTGAGTAGCGACGTGATCGAGGAAATCCGGCGCCAGACCGAAATTCTCGCGCGCGCGCTCAACGTGCTTGGCCTGATGAACATCCAGTACGCAGTCAAGGATGGCGACGTTTATCTGATCGAAGTGAACCCGCGCGCCAGCCGCACCGTCCCCTTTGTGGCCAAAGCGACCGGCGTGCCGATCGCCAAAATCGCTGCCCGGATTATGGCCGGTGAGATGCTTGCGGACTTCCCGCTTGACCAGGCCTCCCTTACGCTCGGTCATGTGGCGGTCAAGGAAGCGGTCTTCCCGTTCGCACGGTTCCCCGGCATCGACACCATCCTCGGCCCGGAAATGAAATCAACTGGCGAGGTCATGGGCCTCGACCGTGATTTTGGTCATGCCTTTGCCAAGTCTCAAATCGGCAGCGGAACTTCCGTGCCGGTCGCGGGCAAGGTGTTCGTCTCGGTCCGGGATCGCGACAAACCCGCCATGGTCGAGGTATCACAGCGACTGATCGAGATGGGATTCGAGATTGTGGCCACCAGCGGCACAGCCCGGCATCTCGCAGAACAGGGCGTTGCCGTCGATACCGTCAACAAGGTTCTTGAAGGTCGCCCGCATATCGTGGACGCCATCCAGAGCGGTGATATCCAGCTCATCTTTAACACGACAGAGGGTACAAACTCGATCGCGGACAGCTACAGCCTTCGCCGATCGGCCCTCACGCAGAAGATTCCCTACTACACAACAGTCGCCGGCGCGCGTGCCTCAATACTGGCAATTTCAGCCATGCAAAGTGGTGGCCTTGAAGTCGCGCCGTTACAGTCCTATTTTAAATAAGAATTTTGAACGGTTTAACCCACCGAACGTTCGCCACAGGCCGGAAATACTGACCTGAGACGACCAGCGGCGGGTATTTTAGTCTGTGCAAGCCATAATACCCCAACCAGCCAGTCCTCCGGGGCGGCGATTGAATGAGCAGTCTGACCCATGGATAAGCTCCCGATGACTACCGAGGGCCATGTTGCCCTGAAGGAAGAGTTGCGCAATCTCAAATCGGTCGAACGGCCGAATATTGTGAAAGCGATTGCTGCAGCGCGCGAGCATGGCGACCTCTCGGAGAATGCCGAGTATCACGCGGCGCGTGAACGCCAGAGCTTTATCGAAGGACGTATCGGTGAACTCGAGGACGCAGCCAAACGCGCCGAAGTTATCGACACATCGAAACTCAAGGGCAAGACGGTGCGCTTTGGCGCGACGGTCAAGGTCATCGATGAAGAAACCGATGAGGAAATCACCTATCAGCTCGTCGGTGAGCTTGAGGCGGATATTAAGCAGGGCAAGATTTCAATTGGATCTCCGCTCGGCCGGGCGCTGATCGGCCGTGAAGCCGGTGATAATGCCGAAGTGACCACGCCGAACGGTGTGCGATATTTCGAAGTTATCGGGGTTCGCTTCAAGTAGCGACCACGTAGCTTACGGGTGGCTTATTCGCGGCCGCCTATACGCCAGGATCGTCGACTGGCACGCTCGAAGCGTATTTCGAACTCCGGATCACCTGGAACGTTTGCACCGTTGAGACATGCGGGGCTGCGGTCAGCCGCGCGGTCAATTCGTTTTCGTGCGCGGTGTTGCGTGCAACAATGCGCAGCATGAAATCACCACCGCCGCGGATCATGTCGCAACGCCGCACTTCCGGCCAGGCGGTCATATGGTCCTCGAATCCGGAAAGTACGGCTTCGGACTGACTGTTCAGTCCCACCAGCGCGTGGAACGCGACTTCGTAGCCAAGTAATTCGGCATCGAGCTCAGCGTGATAATCCTTGATGTATCCGGCCTTTTCCAGGGCCCGCACCCGACGTAGACAAGGCGGCGCTGAAATGCCGGCCCGCCGGGCGAGCTCAACATTTGTGATCCGCCCTTCGTCACGCAGATTTCGGAGGATCCGTCGATCAATGGCGTCGAGCTTTACCTTGAGGCGCTCGGGACGTTTTTCGGGCGGCTGCGCGCCACCCACGTCCTCGGAATTACGATCCTTCATGCTTGGGTCATCTCCAGGTCGATGCACATTGCATCGCGTTCAGGGGCCCGTGGGAATCAGCTGGGCGCGCCCCTATAGTTGTCATCGTCGCCGGATGGCGATGCTAGCAGATTGAAATTATATTTCAAACGAACACCACCGGTGTTTGCCTCATTCCATGGTCGTATATCTGTGAACCAAGCCGCCGAACAGAACATCACATCCTGCTGGATCCTGACCGATGGAAAAATCGGGATGGTCAACCAGTGTCGCGGGCTGGCGGAAGTGTTGGAGGTCACCCCGGTTTCCAAAGTCATTGACCAGCGCGCACCCTGGCGCTGGCTGCCACCGGTGCTGACCCCGGCCTCACTCGGCGTGACCAGCGCATTGTCTGATCCGCTCGCGCCGCCCTGGCCACACCTGCTGATCGCGACCGGGCGTAAATCCGTAGCGCCTGCACGTGCCATTCGACGCGCCAGCCGGGGCGCCACCTTCTGCGTTCAGATACAGGATCCCGGCGTGTCGCCATCGGCCTTCGACCTCGTCGTGGCGCCGGCCCATGACGGACTATTGGGCGCGAATGTGATCTCGACCACAGGATCGCTGCACGGTGTGAACGCGGCAGCGTTGGACGCGGCACGAGCGCAATTTTCCGATCAGGTCGCGGGCTTGCCGCGCCCCCTGCTCTCCGTGCTGCTCGGCGGTGACAACGCGGTCTACCGTATGACCCAGGCCTTTAGTGATCAGCTCGCCGAACAATTGCGGGTGCTCGCACAGGAACACGGCTGGGGACTGGCGATCACCCCGTCGCGTCGTACTCCGGATCATGCGCGCGCAGCCATCTCCAGGGCGCTGCAGGACACGGACGCCGCGTTCTGGGATGAAATCGGTGCCAACCCCTATCTCGGGTTCCTCGCCCATGCGGACGCCATCGTGGTGACCGGGGATTCGGTGAATATGGTCTGCGAGGCGACGGCCACGGGCAAACCGGTCCATGTGGCCCATCTGGAAGGGGGGTCGGCCAAATTCACCCGCTTCCACCAGAATATGGAAGCGCGCGGATGGACCCGGCCCTTCGACGGTAGCCTTGCCCAATGGGACTACGACCCTCCGGATGACACGGCCAAGGTGGCCGCCGAAATCCAACAGCGGATTGCAATTGCCTGAACCGCGATTTATGAGACGATTATGCCCGTTATAAACTCCCAGGCGCTTGAGGCCGCACAGCTCGCGCGCGACCCCTACAATCACGTGCTCGTGCCCGGCGTTATCACCAAGAATGCGCTGGACGCCGCAAACGCGGATTTCCCCGTGATCGACCGGCCCGGCAGTTTCCCGACCGGACATCTGAAATACGGCCCCGGCTTTGCCGCGCTGGTCGACGCCCTGGAAGGCCCCGAACTCGCCGCGGCACTGGGCGCGAAGTTGGGAATTGAGCTTACCGGCAAGCCCACCATGGTCACCGTGCGCGGGCGCGCGCGGCCGACCGACGGACAGATCCATACTGATTCTTCCGGCAAACTGGTCACCGTCCTGCTGTACATGAACCCGTCCTGGGAAGAATCCGGCGGCCAGCTGCGCCTTTTGCGCAGCCCCACCGATCTTGAGGATTACGCCGTCGAAGTGCCTCCCGATGAAGGCACCCTGGTTGCCTTCCCGTGCATCGAGAACGCTTGGCACGGACACCATCCGTTTGACGGTGAGCGGCGCACGATCCAGTTGAACTGGGTCAACAGCCATGCTTACAAGAAGCGTGAACAGATACGTCACTCGATTTCGGCGTTCTTCAAGAAGCTCAAGGCATAGGCAGGCGAAGCGCATGGCGCTCGACATCAACACCTTTTCCAACGTCCAAGGCGGCTTCCCGTTCTTCAAGGCTGCCGGGCATCCGGCGGTAGCACCCATGGCGCAGGCGATGGTGGCCCGGCTGGCCGGTATGCCGTCGATCGCGATCTATGACCCCTCGGGATTTGCCCCGGCCTTTGCCCAACTTTATCCGTTCGACGCCATGTCGATTTCCCATGTTTTTGTCCAGGACATCTCCGCACTCGGCGAAACCGTGCTGGGCCAAAACACCCAGCCGGTAACTGACCTCGCCGCAGCAAAGGTCTCGGCCTTGCTGGTGATGGCTTTCGACGCGGAAAAAACCGTGCGCGACATCGCCCATCTGGTTCCGGCGGGCACGGAAATCGTCACGCTGGATGAAATTCGCCTGCCCGATGACCGGCTGACCAACCCGAAGCGCTATCTCGACCCGGTGAATTTCGCGACCAATTTCGCCTTTTTCCGCGAGGCCCCCGATGGCCGCGACGGGCAGCTCCACACACGGATCGCGACAGCAAATTACTGGCACCGCTATGGCGCCACCAATGTCACCTTATGGCTGAGCCTGATCGACACCTCCGGGGTGACCATTGGCCAATGGAATCTCGACCTTCCCGAAACGCCGGGCGGGATCACCATCGACAGCGCAGAGGTCTGCGCCCGGTTCGGGCTCGAGGAATTCATCGGTCAGCTCTTCATTCACGCGATCGGCGTGAAGGGCCACGACATCGTCAAATACGCGCTCGACACATACGGCGACGATCCGCGCGATCTTTCCTGCACCCATGACGCCAATGCCTGGCCCGCCGACTTCTATGGCGGCTTGCCCGCACCGCGCGACCGCGAACGGGTGCTGCTCTGGATTCAGAACAGCCATCCCTGCCCGATCCCGGCGGGCATTGTCGGCCTGAACCTGATGGGCGACGACAAAGCCGCCTGGCTAGATCACGAAATCCCCGCCTTCGCGACGTACGCCCTCGATGCTGCCGATCTGCTTCCCGATGCAGCCTGGCCTGCGCAGATCGAAATCCACGCCGGCAAGCATTTCGTGCGGCCCCGTTACGAAGTCGAACAGCGCCGCGACGGCCAGGTCGACCGCCGCCGCACCGCCCATGTGAATGTGGAACGCACGGATTTGCAGCCCAACCCGAAGATCGCCGAGATCGGCAATCTGATGGGCAAGGGCTTCCTGCTACCCGCCCCAGTGCTGCCCCGCGACCAGTTCCGCTCGGTCGCCTTACCCACGCCGATGGCGACAAGTCAGGAAACTTTGCCGGTCGCCGCGCTTGTGTTCGACAAGACCGGCCGCGAGATCGCCCGCCACGATTATGGTGAACTCTCCCGATCCGACAGTGTCGCTCTCGATATGGACGACGTACTCAATGGGACCGATGCCCTAAACAGCGACGCCGGGCATATGGAGTTGGTCTATGATTTCGCCGTCGCCTCACGCGGTGTCGATGGATGGCTGCACGCGCTTTTCCGTTACGAATCCCGGAGTTCAGGCCATGCTGCGGAGACCAGCTTCGGGGCGCATATTTTCAACACGGCGCTGACCTGGGAAGGCGAACCGCAATCCTATTCCGGTGGCCCGCCCGGCCTCTCGACGCGGCTGTTTCTACGTACCGATCCGGCGATGGCTCTAGGCCGAGAAGATCACGACACGTTCTGTCACCTGATCTATCCTGCCTCGACACCCTGGCACCCCAAATCCGAAACCCAGCTGATTCTCCATGACGGGTCAGGCAACGTCATCGCCGAGCACAGCATTGCGATTGATTGCGGGGGATCGTGCTATTTCCGCCTGAGCGAGATGTTCGACACCGACGCCCGTACCGCCGCCGCCCGGGCCGGGGCCGCGGGTACCGGCTATGTGGTGATCCGCGACACGACCTGTCGCCTGTTTGGTTATCACGGCATCATCACCCATGACGGCTCAGCGTTCTCCCTCGACCATATGTTTGGGTTCTAATACAATAGGAACCCAAGCAACCCTGCCCTCAATGTTAGGCTGTAGCTTGGGTCCATTCCGAATCTGGTCTTGTGGGGTCATCATGATTTCGAAATTTTTCGCGCCAGCTCTTGCTGTTGTCGCGTCACTTGCTTTGCACGGCACCGCCGCAGCCGAAACACCGCTCGAACGTGGCGCCTATTTGATGACGTCCATCGTTGCCTGCGGCAACTGCCACACACCCAAGGGCCCGACCGGGGATGTCCCCGGCATGGAACTCGCGGGCATGGCGCCGTTCGAGAAAAACTCCGGGATTTGACGCCAATGCGCCAAACATCACACCTGACAAGGAAACCGGCATCGGCAACTGGACCGATGCACAGATCATCGCCTCAATCCGCGAAGGCAAACGTCCGGATGGCACGATCATCGGACCACCAATGCCCATCGGTTTGTATCATGACATGTCGAATGACGACGCGAATGCCATCGTCGCCTATCTGCGGCAGGTCAAGCCGATCCGAAACAAAATTCCGCCTTCGGTCTATCGCATTCCGCTTCCGCCAGCTTATGGCCCCCCGTGGTCAGCGTTCCCGAGACAGATCACAGCGACAAGGTCGCCTATGGAGCCTATCTCGCCGGACCAGCCGGGCATTGCATCGAATGCCATTCACCCCTGACCAAGAAAGGCCCGGACATTACAAATAATCTGGGTGCAGGCGGTTTCGAATTCCACGGCCCTTGGGGTGTCAGCGTTTCGTCGAATATCACGCCCACCGGACTTGGCGATCGAACCAATGATGAGATCAAGGAGATGATCACCAAGGGTATTCGCCCGGATGGTTCGAGGATGCTGCCGCCGATGGCCTACTCCTACTGCGCGAATATCAAGCCTGAAGACCTTGATGCTATAGTGGCGTATCTACGGACACTGCCAGCGAAGTAACTCCATGGAACGTGAATTCGACGTCACCACACCCGACGGCACCATGCCGTGTTTCGCGGCATGGCCGGATGCGGACGGCCCGCATCCGGTGATCGTGATGTATATGGACGCGCCGGGTATCCGGGAAGAATTGTACAATTTCGCCCGCCGGATCGCAGCGCAGGGCTACTACGCCATCCTGCCCGATCTCTACTACCGGCTCGGCACCCACCGCTTCAATCTGTCCAACCGCACCGAGAAGATGACCGAGATTATCTTCGCGGCCTGGCACAGCCTGGCCAATGCGGACGTGGTCAGCGACACGGGCGCGCTGCTCGAAGCCCTGGGCGAGGATGATGTAGCCTCAGACGGGCCCATGGGTTGCGTGGGCTACTGCATGAGCGGGGCCTTCATCACAGCGGTGGCCGGCACCTTCCCGGATCGCTTTGCGGCCAATGTTTCGCTTTACGGCGTCTGGATCGTCACGGACAAGGAAGACTCTCCGCATTTGCTCGCGCCGCAGATCGAGGGCGAGATGTACTTTGCGTTCGCCGAACATGACCGCTGGGTCCCCGACGGGCTGACCGAGGCACTGGCCGCCACTCTGAGCGAGAACAACGTCCCCCATTTGATCGAGACCTTCCCGGGCACCGAACACGGCTTCGCCTTCCCCGAGCGGGAAGTTTATCACGAGCCCTCAGCCGAGGTGGTTTGGGAGAAGATGTTCGAGCTCTATGCGCGGGTGCTGGGGTAGCGAATTCACGAGAAGCTGATGCTGAATAAACCCGATCCTTCGTCAGGCTCAGGATGAGGCATCAGAAAGTGCCCTCACGCTGAGCCTGACGAAGTGTGAGAGTACGGAACCGCCAATATTGCACTTCGCACGCTTGCACTCCCCGCTTCGGCTTGGGACACTCTGTGGCATACGAATCACTATATTTCGCCTGCTCCGGAGAACTCACCATGCAAACCCGCGCTGCCGTTGCCCTTGAGGCCGGAAAGCCGCTTTCGATTAAAACCGTAGACCTTGAAGGCCCGCGGGAGAGCGAGGTGCTGGTCGAGATCAAGGCGACCGGCATTTGCCACACCGATCAATTCACGCTTTCTGGTGCCGATCCCGAAGGCCTGTTCCCGGCCATTCTGGGCCACGAAGGCGCGGGCGTGGTCGTAGATGTGGGCAAAGGCGTGACGTCTGTGAAGAAGGGCGATCACGTGATCCCGCTTTACACGCCCGAGTGTCGCGAGTGCAGCTACTGCACTTCAGGGCGCACAAATCTATGTCAGGCGATCCGAGAGACCCAGGGCCAGGGCGTCATGCCTGACGGCTCATCGCGCTTCTCCCTGAACGGCGAGAAACTGTTCCACTATATGGGGACCTCAACTTTCGCCAACCACACCGTGCTGCCCGAAATCGCGGTGGCGAAAGTGCGCGAAGACGCCCCGTTCGAGAAGATTTGCTACATTGGCTGTGGCGTCACCACCGGCATCGGCGCGGTGATCAACACCGCCAAGGTCGAGCCCGGTGACAATGTGGTCGTGTTCGGCCTCGGCGGGATCGGCCTGAACGTCCTTCAGGGCGCGCGGCTCGTCGGTGCCGACAAGATTATCGGTGTCGATATCAACCCGGCCCGCCGCGAGATCGCCGAGAAATTCGGCATGACCCATTTCGTTAACCCCCTCGAAGTCGAGGAAGATCTGGTGCCCTACCTGGTCGGTCTGACTGATGGCGGTGCGGATCATTCCTTCGAATGCATCGGCAACGTGGATTTGATGCGTCAGGCGCTGGAATGCTGTCACAAGGGCTGGGGCAAATCGACGATCATCGGCGTGGCCTCGGCAGGCGCGGAGATCGCCACCCGGCCGTTCCAGCTGGTTACCGGCCGTGTCTGGCAGGGCTCAGCGTTTGGCGGCGCCAAGGGCCGGACTGACGTGCCCAAGATCGTCGACTGGTATATGGACGGCAAGATCAACATTGACGATCTGATCACCCATGTACTGCCCCTCGACGAAATCAACGATGGCTTCGAGTTAATGCACAAGGGTGAATCGATCCGCAGCGTCGTCACTTACTGATAACAAAGCTCTCAACAGCTGTGAGCGGAGGTTGCTTGCCTCCACGGTAGCTGCCGACTATCTAACTCTGACGACGTGTCCCCCGCGGGGACCCACGCCAAAGGAAAATCCCATGCCCGAAATCCATCATTCCAAGGTCCTCATTCTCGGCTCCGGTGCTGCCGGATGCACCGCGGCGGTTTACGCCGCACGCGCCAATATGAAACCGATCATGGTGGAGGGCATGCAGCCCGGCGGTCAGCTGACCATCACCACGGATGTGGAGAACTATCCGGGCTTTGCCGAGCCGATCCAGGGCCCCTGGCTGATGGAGCAAATGGTCAAGCAGGCCAAGAATGTCGGGACGGTAATTTTCAGCGATTTGATTGTCGACGTGGATTTCAGCTCGCGGCCCTTCAAATGCACCGGTGATTCCGGTGATATCTACACCGGGGACACGGTCATCGTGGCGACGGGCGCTTCGGCCCGCTGGCTGGGCCTGGAAAGCGAGCAGAAATTCTCCGGCTTTGGCGTGTCAGCCTGCGCCACCTGCGACGGGTTTTTCTACCGGGAGAAGCCGGTTGCCGTCATCGGCGGCGGTAACACCGCGGTGGAGGAAGCCCTGTTCCTCACCAATTTCGCCTCCAAGGTGACCCTGATCCATCGCCGCGACGAGCTCCGCGCCGAGAAGATCATGCAAGACCGCCTGTTCCGCCACGAGAAGGTCGATGTGGTCTGGGACACGGTGCTCGACGAGGTTGTTGGCACCCTGGACCCCCCGGGGGTGACCG
The DNA here is from genome assembly GCA_964276015.1 of uncultured Alphaproteobacteria bacterium. Classification (GTDB taxonomy): domain Bacteria; phylum Pseudomonadota; class Alphaproteobacteria; order UBA6615; family UBA6615; genus JABJAG01. The sequence continues at coordinate 234,247 of CAXYDO010000007.1, forward strand.
GGTTGCGGATGAAGAACCTCAAGACCGGCGAAACTCAGGATCTCGAGGCTGACGGTGTCTTCATCGCCATCGGGCACGATCCCAACACCAATATTTTCCAGGGCAAGTTGGACATGGATGATGAGGGCTACCTGATCACCGCACCGGACAGCACAGCGACCAACATTCCCGGCGTGTTTGCTGCCGGCGATGTAAAAGACAAAATCTACCGCCAGGCGGTCACCGCAGCGGGCATGGGCTGTATGGCTGCCCTCGAAGCCGAGAAATTCGTCGCCTCTGCCGAGGATTCGGAGACTCGCAACGCCGCCGAGTAGCCTGTACCGATACGCCGCACAAGCACCAACGCCTTTTGGGGGGCCGGCTGCATGGCCATGGACTGGGACAAGCTCAGAATTTTTCACGCCGTCGCAGATGCTGGCAGCTTTACCCGTGCGGGTGAGACGCTCCATCTGAGCCAGTCGGCTGTCAGTCGCCAGATCAGTTCCCTGGAAGACAGCCTGAGTGTGCGCCTGTTTCACCGGCATGCGCGCGGCCTGATCCTGACCGAACAGGGGGAGCTGCTCTACCGCACGGTCCACGATGTATTCGCCAAACTGACCATGGTCGAAGCCCGGCTATCGGATTCCCACGAGCAACCCAAGGGCCCGCTCAAGATCGCGACCACGGTAGGGCTCGGTTCGCTGTGGCTGACGCCGCGCATCAAGGAATTCATCGAGCTGTTTCCAGATATCGAAGTGACCCTGGTCACCTCGGACGAGGAACTCGACGTTTCGATGCGCGAGGCCGATTGTGCGATCCGGCTAACACCACCGACACAGGGTGACCTGATCCAGCGTCGCCTGACCCGGGTCCACACCCATGTGTTTGCCTCTCCCGCGTATTTGCAGAACAAGGGCATGCCCGAAAAGGTCCGCGATCTCGCGAACCACAACATCATCGCCTATGACGAAGAGCGGACCATGCCGGTGCCGAATCTGAACTGGCTGGTGAACGCGATACGGGACGCGACCAACGAAGAGCCGATCAAGGTTCTGACCCTCAACAATCTCTACGGCATCCTGCGTGCGGTTGAAGCCGGGGTCGGCATGGCCGGGCTTCCCGACTTTCTCGCCCGGGAAACCCAAACCCTGGTCCGCGTTCTGCCCGAACTCGAGGGACCCGGCAACGACGCCTATTTCGTCTATCCCGAGGAACTCCGAAACTCCCAGAGAATCGGGGTTTTCCGCGACTTCCTGCTGCGCAAGGTCGCCGAAACCCGGTTCTGATCCGGGTTTCAAAACAAGGCAATAACGACGAAATCATGGCGAGGCATGCAGTTATCGCATGCCTGATTATCGGTTTAGCGGACTGCTCGCGACGCAGTGCGATCCCTATTTATCGTTTGCACGAGGTTTTACGTGCTCTAAATCGTCTCCGGAACCCTCCCAATACCGTGGACGATACATATAGAGGTCCCTGAACAAGGCCTCGACGCCTCCCAAGGCAAAACCTCCCTGTTCCACCTGCCGGACCCTTCGCGGTCCGGCTTTATTTTTGCGGGTTTGTTTTAGGCCTGGGACTGCTGGATTGGCGGGCAGGCAACCGTGCCGTAGGAGAAGAAGACGCAGCAATCGCCCTTGAGGGGGCGTAGCAACGTCGTGCAGCCCTCGCATTCATAGAAGAACTGGCAGGCATTGTCGGGCATTGTCTCAAGCTTGCGATGCCCGCATTCAGGACAAGTGATTTCAGACTCTAGTGCGACATCAGTCATCAAAGGGGTCCGACCTAGCGGAAGTAAACTTCGCCCGCATCCTTGGGGTACATATGCGCGACCTGCTCGCCGTAGCCGTTAAACAGCCGGGTCGGAACCCGTTCGCTCTGGCGACCGCCGAGCTGCCATTCCGTGGCTTGGCTCCAGCGCGGATGGGGCACCTCCGGGTTCACATTGGCCCAAAAGCCATATTCCTTGGCTTGGAGTGACTCCCAGAATGTCTTTGGCTTCTGATCGGTGAAGGTGAACTTGATGATCGACTTGATCGACTTGAAGCCGAACTTCCACGGAGCGGCGAGGCGTAGCGGCGCGCCGTTCTGTTTGGGCACCGGCTTGCCATAGAGACCGGTGACCATGAACGCCATCTCGTTGGTGGCTTCCTCCATCGTCAGGCCTTCCTGATAGGGCCAGGGGTTCCAGAACTGCCGCAGGCCTGGCATCTGGGCCTTGCTCTCGGCGATCGTGTTCATGACCACATATTTTGCACCCGACATGGGCTTGGCCAGTTCGACAAGCTGCTTCATCGGGAAACCTGACCACGGCACGGTCATCGCCCAGGCTTCGACACAGCGATGGCGGTATACCCGCTCTTCTAGGGTCACCTGCTTGAGCAGATCGTCGATGCCGATCTCGAATTCCTTTTCGACCATGCCATCGATAACGATGTTCCACGGCCGGATCTCCAGGCGCTGGGCGGCCTTGGATATCTGCTTGTGGGAGCCAAATTCAAAGAAATTGTTATAGGTGGTAGCGTCGTGCGGAGCCGTGATTGCCCGCTCAACGGTGTATTTCTCGTTGCGCGGTACCGGGTAGAGATCGGCTGAAGGCTGATCGCCCTTTGCCGCAAAGGCCATGCCGGCGGGCAGCACACTTGCGGTCGCGGCGATGACGGGCACGATACCCAGCGCTTTCACGATCTCACGGCGATTCAGAAATAAATCTTCGGGTGTCACCGCACTCTCGGGCAATTCCCATCCGCGTTTTACCTTGATCAGCATGCTGACCTCCATTTGTCTCTCGGCGTCCATACGGTGGGACCGCGCAGACAGGATTACAAGTCACGCCTCGTTAAAAACCGGCAAACGGAATAACTCTCCTTTTGCGGTGTTACGCGGGGAAAATCAGACGGTTTGCGGGTTTAAAAGCCGTTCGACAGGCTGATCACGGATCGGCCAGTGCAGGGCCGCGGCGAGCAGTCCGAGCAGGATCGAGGTGTACCAAACAGCGTTATAATTACCGGTAACATCGAAATTCAGACCCCCGAGCCAAGCACCCAGGAACGCGCCGATCTGGTGGCTGAAGAACACCAGTCCGAACAGCATGCCGAGATGACGGGCGCCGAATAATTTGGCGACCAGCCCGCTGGTCAGCGGCACTGTGGATAACCAAAGGAAACCAAACACGCCTGAGAAGATGAGGATCGTCAGCTCGGTCTTGGGCATCAGCATCAGCCAGGCGATCAACGCCGCGCGGGCCAGATAAATCAAACTGAGCAGATTTTTTTGCCGGAACCTGTTGCTGAGAACGCCCGCCAGATAGGTGCCCATAATATTACCGCCGCCGATGATCGTCAGCGCAGTACCCGCCACACCGACGCCGAGGCCACACCAGGCGACAAAGCCTGGCAGATGGGTGCCAATAAACGTCACATGGAAACCACACACGAAGAACCCGGCAACGAGCAACAGATAGCCACGGTTTTTGCGGGCTTCGCTTAGCGCCTCGGTCCAGCTTTGCGGGGCCTCGGCCCCATCGTCCTCGGCCTTGCCGCGCATCATCCCGCCGAGCGGAATCATCAGTGTCACGATGACCGCCGTCGCGATCAGCGCGCCGTACCAGCCAAAGTCGCCAATCACCACCTGGGTCACCTTCGGCAACACGAACGGCCCCAACGCGCCGATCGTGCTGACAATGGCCAGAGCATAAGTCCGGCGCTCAGGCACGACCAACCGCGCGACCGCGCCATAGACCACGGAAATGCCTGCGCCGCTCATGCCCAGACCGATCAGAACGCCGCCGCTAATCAGAAGTTCGGTCGGGGTGACCGCGCTGGCCATTCCGATGACGCCGATCGCATAGAGCAGCCCCCCGCCCATGATGACGCGACCGGATCCGTAGCGATCCGCCAGGCCACCAGCGATCGGCTGGAACGCACCCCAGATCAGGTTTTGTAGCGCCATGGCGAGGCCAAACAGCTCGCGGCTCCACTCCAGGTCGATGGTCATCGGCACAAGGAAAAAACCCATGCCCTGTCGCACGCCAAGCGCAATTGCCAGCAAACCTGCGCCAGCACCCATCACCATCAGCTGCTTCCGGCCTAAAACCTGTCCCATGGGAATTCCTTATCAGTATCTCGGGTGTATTAAACCCGGATTGCATGTTTCGATAGCATCACAATAAAAGAATATGTGTGCAGAATCTCTATATCACGGGACCCGCACGATCATGGCATGCACACCGCATACATCACGCATGCAGGCTTCTCGGAGAAATATGATGACAAAGACAGTACGGATTCACGAATTTGGCGGCACCGACAAACTCAAGATCGAGGATGTTGATATCGGCGAGCCCGGCCCCGGACAGGTTCGCCTGCGCCACGAAGCCGCTGCTGTTCATTTCGCCGAAACCCTTGTTCGCGAAGGCATCTATTTTCTGAAGCCTGAACTTCCCTCGGCGCTAGGCCTGGAAGGTGCGGGTATTGTTGAGGCTGTGGGTGACGGGGTGAGCGATTACGCGCCGGGTGACCGCGCGGCCTATCGCTTCAATCTCGGGGCGCATTCTGAAGCCCGCCTAATCGCAGCCGACCAGTTGCACCACCTGCCCGATACAGTCGACGCCCGCACGGCCGTGGCAGCCACCGTGCGGGGGATGACGGCCCAGTATCTGGTTCGTCAGATTTATCAGCCCGAGCCCGGCGAAACCGTTCTGATCCACGCAGCGGCCGGCGGCATGGGAACGCTTCTTACCCAATGGGCCAAGCATCTCGGCGCCACTGTGATCGGCACCGTCGGCAGTCCAGAAAAATCCGCGTTCGCCCGCGAAAACGGCTGCGACCATGTGATCGACTATCGCGCGGAGGATTTCGCAGCACGGGTGCTGGAGAGCACCGATGGCCAGGGTGTCCCAGTCTGTTACGACGGGGTCGGGGCCCAAGTCTATGACGGCACCGTGGAATGCCTGTCGCCGCGCGGGTTCTACGTGAATTACGGTCACTCATCGGGCTTCCTGCCGCCGATCGACGCGATGGTGCTGAACCAGAAATCCCTGCGCTTCACCAAAGCTTCTCTGAAGGACTATATGCGCGAACCGGAAGCCGCCAAGGCGATGCTCGACGAAGTGTTCGAGTTGCTCGGCGCCGGCGTGCTCGACCCCCGGATAACGGCTGAATATACCCTCGATGACATTGCCGAAGCCCATCGCGCGATTTCATCACGCGACACCACCGGGTCCATTGTCATGGTGATGTAGGGGCAAAGACCCCACAGAGACCTATAGGGGGCGTCCGCGAACTTCGTCTTCGAGCTTGTCGATCAGGGCCTGAATGCCCGACATTCCCGGGTGCACCCTCAGGGCGCCCTCGAACGCCTTGAGTGCGGCGTCCCCCTTGCCGAGCAGCAATTCAATCTGCCCGAGGCCGCTCAGGGCCCCGAAATGCCGGGGCTCCAGCTCAAGAGTCCGATCCACGTCCTTGACCGACAGGGACAGATCACCGATTAGAAAATAGACAGTGGCCCGCTTGTTCCAGGCTTCCGTGTAGTCCGGGGCTTTCAGGATAAGACTTGAGAATGTCCCGATCGCCTGATCATAGCGCGCTCCCCCGTGGCCTGGGCGCCCCTACGCATCAGACGCTCATATTCGGTGTTGTCGTGCTGCAGCCAGGTCGCCCAGATCAGGTTCTCCGCGGCGTGAAGCTCGATCTGCTGATCGCTCGGTTACAGGATCCTGAAAAGATTGTCGAGACGAGGGTCGGTCTGGTCAGCCAGAACCGGAGACACACTCCATATTCCCGCAGACACCAGCAAAACTAACAGTAGCAATCGCATGGCCAAATTATGCACCAATCCACGTCCCCCGCTCAAGACCGGTCATTTGGTCTGCACACCGTTGTGAAACTTGTTCGGATTAGGGTTTTCATGGAATGTGGACGCCACAGCCTTCTTCCATTTCATTACGAAAGCCCAACCTATGTCCCTTCGCCCCGAAGACCTGATCGGTGCCTGGCACCTCGTCGATAATTACGTCGAAAACCCCGACGGCACCCGCACCCCAACCCGGGGACCCCATCCGACAGGCCTGATCATGTACACCGCTGACGGTTATATGAGCGCCATCACCCGCTGGCGCGATCGCGATCTTGGTGACGCCACCGCCGCCGACAAGGAGCGTATGTTTGATACTTATTTGAACTACGCCGGTCGCTGGTCTCTGGAGGGCAACACGGTCACCCACCATATCGAGCATGCCCTCAATCCGAACTTCGTCGGTAACTCACGCGACCGCACGATCGACCATCAGGGCGATCGCATGGTGTTCTCAGGTCTCGGATCCGACGGTGTGTCGAACGCGATTATCATCTGGGAAAAGAAGGCCTAGCGGCCCCGGTCACCCGTCCAGGTGTTTGGGTTTCGGCCCGCCGGTTGCCCAGTCGAGCAGTTCGACCGTGTGCACCACCGGGGCGTCGAGGGCGCCGGCGAGCTGGGTCATGCAGCCGATATTACCGGTTGAGACCACATCCGGGGTCGTCTTGGCGATATGACCCGCCTTACGGTCGCGCAGCTGGGTCGCCAGCGCGGGCTGCAGGATATTGTAGGTGCCAGCCGACCCACAGCAGAGATGCCCCTCCAGCGGCTCCTGAACCGCAAAGCCCGCGGCCGCCAGAAGCGCCTTCGGCTCGGTCCGGATCTGCTGGCCGTGCTGCATCGAACAGGCGGCGTGATAGGTCACGCGAACATCCGCCGCATCCGCAAACGCGGTGATCTCGGGATCGAGTTCACACAGATACTCGCTAACATCCCGGGCCAGGGCGGAAACCCGCGCGGCCTTCCCCGAATAGGCCGTGTCCTCGCGGAACATGTAACCGTAATCCTTTACCTGGGTGCCGCAGCCGCTGGTGTTGATGACAATCGCATCAAGGCCACCGCGATCCGCCTCGGCAAGCCAGGCATCGATATTGGCGGCCGCCTGGGCGTGGGATTCGTCGGTCCGGCCCATATGGTGGACCAGGGACCCGCAACAGCCCATACCCTCAGCCACAACGACCTCAACCCCAAGCCGTGTCAGCAGGCGGATGGTGGATTCATTGATCTGTGGTGCAATCACCGTCTGGGCGCAGCCATTGAGCAGCGCCACCCTTCCCTTGCGCACGCCCTCGGCAGCAAAGATCTGCGGCTTGTCGACCGGTGACGGCGGCCCCAGATCCGTTGGTGCGAGATCGAGCATGGCGCGCATCCGGCCCCGGAACAGGCCGCGGAACGGACGGGCGAGCAAAGCCCCGGCCAGCATCACCCGGAAACGGCCCGGATGGGGGATCGACCAGGCCAGCAATTTACGCAGCATCCGGTCCATGAACGGCCGGGTATAGGTCTCTTCGATATGCTTACGCCCGTGATCGACCAGATGCTGGTAATGCACCCCGGACGGACAGGTCGTCATGCAAGACAGGCAGGACAGGCAACGGTCGATATGGGTGACCACCTCTTTGGTAGCCGGGGCGTCGGCCTCGAACATCTGTTTCATCAGGTAGATGCGCCCGCGCGGGCTGTCAAGCTCGTCGCCCAGGGTCACATAGGTCGGACACGTCGCCGTACAAAACCCGCAATGGACGCAGGCGCGCAGGATATCGTTGGTGGCACACATATCCGGATCGGAAAGTTGCGCCAGCGTGAAATGGGTTTGCATCGCCTAGACCCCTTCGTACATACGGCCGGGGTTCAAAATATGCCGCGGGTCGAAGCTTTCCTTCACCCGCTGCGACAGCGCTGCCAACGAGGCAGGCTGGGGCTGGAACACAGGAACCGTACGACGATCACTGTCTGCTGCACGGATCAGGGTCGCGTGACCGCCCCCAAAGGAGGCCATCGTTTCGCGGATCGCGGTGGTATTCTGCGCCGGCGATGCAGACCAGATCAGGCCACCACCCCAGTCCAGCATCGCGGGACCTCCCATTGACGCAGCAATCCCGGGCGCTTCCGACGGCGTGACCGACAAGCGCCATAGCGGCGCCTTGGACCCGACAAAGGGTTCCACATCGCGCACCGCATTCCAGAATGCAGCTGACGCCGCCTTGTCGAGGGTCGCGACCGCCCCGACATCGCGCAGCAATTTTTGTAGAGATTCGGATCGTGCACCCACGGAAGGCACGAAGCCCTCCACGCGGATCGCGGTCACAGCGGCACCATCCGCACCCGGCACCGCCTCCACCAATTCCGCTGGAATATGAACGGCTGCCGAGACCTCATGGCTCGAATTGAGGGCCAGAGACATGGCGCGCACTGCGTCGGCAGGGTCGAGCCCCGGCACGATGATGGTTTCCACCGTCTCGGGCGCTGGCAGCACCTTGATTGTGATTTGGGTCAGCGCTGCAAGTGTGCCGAACGAACCGGTGAGCAATTTCGAGATATCGTAGCCGGTCACATTCTTGACCACCCGGCCACCGCTTTTGACCAGCTCGCCGCGGCCGGTGACAGCCTCGATCCCCAGGATATGATCCCGTGCCGCACCCGCCTTGATCCGACGGGGGCCGGCCAGATTACACGCGATCATGCCACCCAGCGTGCCACCCTCTTCGCCGTAAAGCCGGGAGAATCGAGGCGGCTCAAAGGCCAGCATCTGGCCCTGCTCAGCCACCGCGGCCTCAATCTCAGCCAGGGGCGTACTGGCCCAGGCCGAGAGCACCAGCTCTTCGGGCTCATAAAGCGTGATGCCGCTCAGTCCCGACAGATCCACCACATGCCCGACGGTACGGTTGCCGTCGCCCATCGGACGCCCAAAACCGCGCTTGGTGCCGGTGCCCCGAATCTCGATCGGAGCTTCCTCGCCGCTGGCCCAGGCAATCGCCTCAACAACCTGCGCGGAGGTCTCTGGTTTGAAAGTTTCGACCATGAACGGCGTACTCAGAAACGGGGAATGTCGGGAAACGGCAGCTTGCCGCGTTGAATATGCATGCGGCCCAGCTCGGCGCAGCGATGCAGGGTCGGGAAGACCTTGCCGGGATTCAGCAGCTGATTGGGATCAAACGCGCATTTGACCCGCTGCTGCTGCTTCAGATCATCCTCGGTGAAGACCTCAGTCATCAGGTCGCGTTTCTCGACCCCGACACCGTGCTCGCCGGTCAGAACCCCGCCCACTTCGACACAAAGCCGCAGAATGTCCGAACCGAAATCTTCGGCCCGTTCCAGCTGACCGGGGATATTGGCGTCGTACATGATCAGGGGGTGCAAATTGCCATCCCCGGCATGGAACACATTGGCCACACCGAGCTCGTACTTGTCCGAAAGCTTGGACATACGCGCCAGCACTTCAGGCAGCTTGTGGCGCGGGATGGTTCCATCCATACAGTAATAATCCGGTGACAAACGCCCGATCGCCGGGAACGCTGCCTTGCGGCCGGCCCAGAACTGGAGACGTTCTTCTTCGTTCTCGCTGACCCGCATCGAGACATAGCCCAGCGCCTCAGCGATTTCGCGCACCCGTTCGATCAGGTAGTCGACCTCTACCGGCGGCCCCATCAAGCTCCACCAGCAGCAACGCTTCCACATTGAGCGGATAACCCACCTGCACAAACGCTTCGGCCGCCTTGATCGCCGGACGATCCATCATCTCCATGCCGCCGGGGATAATGCCCGCGCCAATAATATCGGCGACGCACTGGCCGCCGGCCTCGCTCGAATCGAATCCGATCATCAGCGCCCGCGCCGTCGTCGGCTTCGGCAGGATCCGCACTATCACTTCGGTGATCACACCCAGCAGGCCTTCGGACCCGGTCATCAGGCCGAGCAGGTCATAGCCTTCCGAATCCATATGCTTGCCACCAAGGCGCAGAACTTCGCCATCGGGCAGCACCATCTCGATACCGAGAATGTTGTTGGTGGTCAGTCCGTATTTCAGGCTGTGCACACCGCCGGAATTCTCCGCCACATTGCCGCCAATGGTGCAGGCGATCTGGCTGGAGGGGTCGGGCGCATAATAGAAACCATCAGCTTCGACCGCCTGGGTGATTCCCAGATTGGTCACACCAGGCTGCACCCGGGCACAGCGATTCTCGTAATCCACTTCCAGCACCCGGTTGAACTTGCCGAGACCAAGGGTGATGGCATCAGCAGCGGGCAACGCGCCCCCCGAAAGCGAAGTTCCGGCCCCCCGCGGCACGATTTTCACGGCGTGGTCGTTGCAGTAACGCATCACTTCGCTGACCTGCGCGACGGTTTCCGGCAACACGACGATCAGCGGCAACTGGCGATAGGCTGTCAGCCCGTCAGATTCATACACCGCCATTCCGGTTGCATCCGCGATCACCCCTTCGCCGGGCACCATCGCGTGCATCGCCGCCAGAATCTCATCGCGGCGGGCCAGAACATCAGCATCCGGATCGGGCATCTTCATGAGGTCACTCCATGATTACGGTGTCGAGTATAGCGAGATACGGGCAACAAAAAACCGCGCATAATAGCGCGGTTTTGCTACTCCGGCATTGTCGTCAGAACCGTTAGCCCTGACGCGCCTTGAAGCGAGGGTTCAGCTTATTGATAACATAGATGCGCCCACGCCGACGAACGACCTGGCAACCGCGACCGCGCTTCTTGAGAGTCTTTAGTGAACTTGCGACCTTCATTGGACCGCTCCCGTCATAAAAAACACCGCCTATCAGGGCGGAGACGAACGGAAACTACCCAGCAGGTGCGGCACTGTCAACGGCGTTCACGCCGTAAACCGTCGATTATCGTGCCTTGGTGTGATATTCTGGGTTCGGCATCCGGTCGAGGGCAGTCGAGACCCGGTTTGTCATATTGAAAAACCCCGAAATGCAGGCGATATCCATGATATCCCGCTCGTCGAATCCGACCTCGCGCAGAGCCTGTCGGTCCGATTCTGCCAGTTCAGCGGGACGATCGGTCGCCTTCACGGCAAAATCGAGCATCGCGCGCTGGCGCGCGGAAAGCCCGGCGGCCCGATAGTTGATGGCCATCAATTCACCAAGCGCTGGATCGCCGGATAATTCACGCACCCCCGCCCCGTGTGCAACGACGCAGTAAAAACACTTGTTCTCACTGGAGACGACCGTCGCGATCATTTCGCGCTCGAGGCGTGACAGTCCCGATTCCGACAGCATGAGATCGTTGTACATGGCGATGAAGGCCCGCAAGCGCTCAGGCGCGATCGCGTAGCTGCGCAACACATTGGGCACCATGCCCAGCTTGTCCTGGCAAATGGCGAAGTATTTTTGTATATCCTCATCGAGCGCGGCGGTCTCGGGGATCGGCAGATCAAGGGCGTGGATGTGGTCGGGCTGTGCGCTCATCATTCGCTCATGCTGGTTTGCGGGTTCGAATCCACAATTACAGCCGTGTCCAAAAAAGAAAAGTGCGCTGGTGCCGAAGATCGGTGCCAACGCGCAAGTTACTTGGAGAGTGGAAAATACGAAAAATCAGAAAATGTCGTAATTGTCGGTGAGATCGTTGTAGGCATAATTCACACGGGATACGCCATCGTGCAGGGCAATCTCACTGACCTCGCCAGCGGCGAAAGTGATGTTGCCATCGCCATTCGGGTTCTGGGTCAGCGGATCGACGAAGCCGATGGTCCAGGTGCCGTCACCGTGATTGGTGAACGTCACATCAGTGGTTTCGACGCCGTCTGTGCGCCGGCAGCCGTTACTGTCAAAACCTTCAAAGATGACCAGGCCATTGGAATAACCCGCCCTATCGGCACCATTACCGTCAATGATCAAATCATTGCCGTCACCGCGCCCAAAATAATAGACGTCGTAATCAGCACCACCGACGAGGATATCGTTACCGTGACTGGCATAGATATGGTCGTCATATCCTCTGGCATGAGTCACACCATCGTTCTCGCCACCAAAAATCACATCGGTACCGTTCGAATCCTCGACGCGGATATTGGCGCCCGCACCGCCATCAAAGAAACTGCTGGAGGTGAAGTTCGCGTTGTCAAAAATCGCCTTTGAGTTCTGCAACGGATCCCAGGTTGCCGTGTCCTGAACCTGAGCCTGGGTGAGCACGACCGTCTGGGTACCGCTTTGGCCGGTAAAATTCAGGGTCCACGATCCGGTTCCCACATCGTAGGACGGATCGATATGCGCCAGGCTCTTATCCGTCGTGTTCACGCCAAAGGCGGAAATTCGATCGCCGCCATCACCACCATCGACATAGAACGCGTTAACCGAAACGCCCCGCTCACCGACAAAAACGTCATTGCGGCCGCCGAGCTCAAAATTCTCGAAATTACCCTGCCCTCCGGCGAACGCCGCGTCAGCCATGTCAAAATAGCCGCCGCCGCTGGTGCCCACAAGAGTGTCAAAATTGCTGCCGCCATCAACCAGCGTATCGGCAATCGCATAGACGTCGAGGCCACTGATAGTCGCCAGCGTACCCGCATCGAAGAAGATCCTGTCGTTGCCGCTATCACCCTTGATCGTGTCAGCGCGGTCCCCACCGTCGAGGATGTCGTTCCCGCTGTCGCCATCGACATAGTCATTTCCGGTGCCGCCGTTCAGCGTGTCATTGCCGGCCCCGCCCCAGAGCCGATCGTAATCGTCGCCACCAAACAGGACGTCATTGCCGCCATCGCCGTAAAGCTTGTCTTCGCCGGTGCCGCCCTGCAACTCATCATCGTCATTACGACCGCGAATGGTGTCGTTGCCAGCACCGCCGAGCAGAATGTCATTGCCGTTGCCGCCATCGAGCGTGTCGTTGCGATCGCCACCATCGAGCGTGTCAGCGCCGTTCTGGCCGGACAGAACATCGGGCCCAACCCCGCCTGGAGAGCGTCGTTGCCACTGCCGCCGTAGAGGCAGTCATTGCCGTCATCGCCATTGAGGATGTCACGACCGTCCTGGCCGTAAAGCCGATCCGATCCCGTGCCACCATTCAACGTGTCGTTGCCGTTGCCGCCGTAGAGCTTGTCATTGCCGGCATCACCGTTCAGCATGACGTTCCCGGCATCACCATAAAGACGGTCGTTGTTGTTACCGCCGTTCAGGGTGTCATTGCCGTTTAGCCCGTTGAGGACGTCGTCGCCGTCATAAGCGCGAATGGTATCGCCACCCAATGTACCGTCGAGGGTGTTGTCATCGTTATCGCCGTTAATCGTCGCCATGATCTCTACCTTCTAATTTTTCGACCGCCCGGACTCTCAAAATGTGTCTCGAAATGCAGATTTGAATCTCATTTCGCATATTCTGATACCGTTTTTGCCGTCGAACCTCTGTGTTTCTAATTGAGCCAAACCACGACAAGGCGTTGTTAAACAAAGATTATATAATTTCCTCTTTCTCCGCGTCTCACCAGATAAGCTATACCCACGTGACGCTCGAACTTGTTCATGAATTATTAAGGCAAAAAACATGCCGAAAAATAAATATCGGTGGTTTGACACTCGGACAGTCAGGGTCGCATCCTTGGTCATTGATATCCGGATTGCCGCCCGATATTCCAGAAATCACCTGCAACCCGTGCCTGGGACAAAACCATGAGCGCACAAAACGAATTCCAACCCGAATTAGACATCCCGGTCCTCGATATGGGGCCGTATCTTGCCGGGACGGAAGGCGCGCTCGAGGTGCTCGCGCAGCAGCTGCGCCACGCTCAGGAAAATGTCGGTTTCTACTTCATTATCAATCACGGTGTGCCAAAGCCTCTGATTACCCGGGCCTATGACGCGCTACGCGGGTTTTTCGCACTTCCGGACGACGAAAAGAAAAAGGTCAAACTGAACGCCGGACGAATGGGCTACGTCCCGGCCAAATCCTCGGTCTATGTCACCTCAAACGTAAACGAGAACACAAAACCGGACCTGAACGAGGTGCTCCTTTATGTCCGGGAACGCGCGGCCGACCACCCGGAGGTGGCAGGCGGCCGAAGCTTCCACGGCCCCAACCCCTGGCCTGACAGCAAAATTCTACCGGACTTTAAGGCTGACCTGACGGCCTATTACGATTCGATCGAACGGCTCGGCTTCAAGATGCTCGCGGTCTATGCCCGCGCGCTTGATCTGCCCGCTGACTATTTCGATCCTTTCTTCAAGGACCCAATGTGGACGACCCGTAATGCGTTCTATCCCGGCTCGCCGCAGGCAGAAGAAAACCAATTCGGGATATCCCCCCACCGGGACCACGGGTTCATCACCTTCCTGCCGTTATCCCAAGAACCGGGCCTGCAAATCCAAACCCCGGCAGGTGAGTGGATCGCAGCTGAACAGGTCAAAGACGCAATCATCGTGAACACCGGCGAGTTCATGAACCGCTGGACCAACGGCCGGTTCATCGCGACCCCGCATCGCGTGATTCCACCGCGCAACGATCGCTATTCAATAGCGCTGTTTTTCAACCCGACCTGGGATGCCGAAGCCGTCCCCTTGGAAACTTGCATCAGCGAAGACAATCCCGCGAAGTTCGACCCGATCAACATCCACGACTACCTTGATTGGTACATCAACAAGAACTTCAACAAGGATGGCGGCGGGCAACAAGGCACTTCGGAATAAGAAAACAGGCTTGGACTCCCCCGACCCCACCCACAGCACGCCCAATTTTCCGCTCCCGCACATAACAATGAGTTATCTTGAGTACTTGACCGCCTATGCCGAGGGGAACTACCTCCATCAGGCAAAGTTCGCCGCCACGGCCGCGACGAACTAAACGATCGCCCTCGGAGTTTATCGCGTGACCGAACCCCATCCGTGGAATTTGAGCCTGGGTCGACACCCCAACCCTGATGAAGTGACCTTCGATCTCGAACGCACTCTGTCATCCGTGGTGTCGCTACGTTCGAATGTGCCCGACGACGCATTCACCGCCCCGATTTTGGGTACCGAACGCGAAGGCCAGGGTGTCGTCATCAGTGACGACGGGCTCGTGCTGACCATCGGCTATCTGGTCACCGAAGCCGAGGAAGTCTGGCTGATCGGCAATAACGGCATCGCGCGGCCGGCCCATATTGTCGGATACGACCAGGAAACCGGGTTCGGCCTCGTGCAATCGCTCGGTGCGCTCGATCTCCCACCTATCGAATTTGCAGACTCCGCGCCGATCACCGCAGGGGATTCCCTGATTGTTGCGGGACAGGGCGGCCGGGATGCCGCGATCAACACCCAGGTCATTTCTGTCCGCGAATTCGCCGGCTCGTGGGAATACGTCCTCGATCAGGCAATCTTTACCGTCCCAGCTCATCCGCGCTGGAGTGGCGCTGCCGTGATCGACTGGTCAGGCCGCCTGGCGGGGATTGGCTCGCTGTATATCCAGCAGGCCGCCGGTGACGACGACGAAATCGATGGCAACATGATTGTGCCCATCGACCTGCTCAAACCAATTCTCGCCGACCTTGTCGAACGTAGCGCCCGTGCTCAACCGCCGCGGCCCTGGCTCGGCATGACCACAGCAGAAGCCGAAGACTATCTTGTTGTGGCGGGGATCGCCGAGGGCGGACCGGCGATGCGTGCCGGGGTAGAACCTGGCGACATGGTGCTCGGCATCGATGGCGAGAGAATCTCAGGACTGTCAAAGCTATTTCGTAAAATATGGTCTCTCGGGGACGCCGGCGTATCGGTGCCTCTGACGTTGCACCGCGATAGTCAGGTCATTTCCGTAACGGTTGAAAGTGCCGCCCGCGGTGATTTCCTGCGCAAGCCACGCTTAAATTAGGCCCGAACGCCTCGAACGCAAACATCGTTGGCTCATCCGGATCGATCCGCACACGGAATGCGCGCATATCGGCTGCCCCCAGTACTTCTAGCCAAAACACGTTTTCCAGAACCTGACCCTGCTGCGTCTGAAAAGGTGTGTCGAATGTGTATCCATGGACGTCACCATGAATCAATAAAACCGGTCCGCCAAAGGCCGCCGCACCCTCTGCAATCGCGTTTATGGTTCGAATAAATCCGCCGCCAATTCCATATTGCAAAAATAGGTCACCGTGGATGACGAGCACCACAGCCATTGCCTGTTCATCACGCGCCATCGCAAATGAATTGCCAATCCACACAATATTGGCGTCATCACGCACATGGTATTCGGCAACCGCGGCCGGGTCCTTGGGGTTTAATCCGTTGTTTGATCCGACAACATGGGCGGTCACAAAGCGCACTCCGCCCTGCTGCCAGCGTGCATTTTCAATCATCATCTCGAACGGCGGCCCGGCCTGTGCCTGCTGTTCGATCGTCAGAGGGGTTTGCCCCAGGCTCCGCCCGGGGACGAAAAATGTCTGCCGGAGAAACGCCAGGCGTTCCAGCGGATCGTACTGCCCGGCCGACTTGCGGTGACAATCAGTCCACTCATTGTCACCCGGCACGTAAACCAAAGGACCCGCAACCGTATTGAGGTAGTCCCACTGTTGCGTGAAGACCTCATCAATACAGGGACTTCCGCCACCCTTGATATCTCTCACATAGAGGGTGATGTCATGCGGGGTGTCATTAAACGCCTGCAACAAGGCTTCAAACACGGGCAGATCCGCCGGACCGTAGGGCATGTCTCCGAATGCCAGCAGGGTCACTGGCGCACGTGCCTCCCCGATCGCGTGCCCCATCGGTACAATCGTCAGGCTGCACACGAACAAAATCATCGAAGCACCTAGCCTCAATATCAAGAACCGCCGGTTTAACTTTCCAGGCCACACGCTCTTCCCCCGCAATTTCAGTTTGCGTCCGTTGGGAGGCATTCTCGCCCCCGGGATTCAGCTTAGTGTATGAAACTTCCGTATTCCGAAAAACCGATTACGACTTTCGATGCATATCAGTTGGGATGAGAATTTTTTATAACCCTGTTGTCTGTTTTGCCCCAGTAAGGGCAGTATTCCTTCAATAAAAAATAAGACGACGAGTAAACGGGGAATACCCCCGTGGAACCACATCAGGGAGAAAAAATCATGAAAATCAAACTGCTCACCGGGATCGCTGCTGTTGCGGGCGTTCTGGCCATCAACGGCGTCCCGGCGCCTGCCCACGCTGCCACACTGGACGACGTGCGCGCGGCCGGCGAACTCAAATGCGGCATCAACACCGGGCTGCCCGGCTTTGCCTTCACCGATGACAAGGGTAACTGGACCGGCTTTGACGTCGCCTATTGTCGCGCGCTCGCGGGTGCCGTCCTCGGTGACCCGGACAAGGTCAAATGGGTCAACCTGACCGGCAAGAACCGGTTTCCGGCACTGACCTCCGGTGAAATCGATGTGCTGTCGCGAAACACGACCTGGACCCTCTCGCGCGATGTCGATCTGGGCTTCACCTTTGTCGGCGTGAACTACTATGACGGTCAGGGCTTCATCGGCCGGACCGCGTTGGGCGCCAAGAACCTGAAGGAACTTGATGGGGCGTCGATCTGCATCCAGACCGGCACAACCACCCAGCTGAACCTCGCGGACTTCTTCCGGGTCAACGGCATCAAGTATGAGCCGGTTCCGATCGAGACCAACGAGGAAGCTCGTAAGGCTTATGAAGCCGAACGTTGCGATGCCTACACAACCGATGCTTCAGGTCTCGCGGCAACCCGTTCGACTTTCCCGGATCCGAAGTCACACATGATTTTTCCGGAAATCATTTCCAAGGAACCTCTTGGACCGCTGGTACGCCAGGGTGATGATCAGTGGGCCGATGTTGCCCGCTGGACCCTCAACGCGCTGATCAATGCCGAAGAGTTCGGCATCACGGCAGCCAATGTTGAAGAACTCGCCAAGGGCGGCGACAACCCGGAAATCAACCGGATGCTCGGTTCTGAAGGCTCGCTCGGCGCTATGCTGGGACTGTCCAAGGATTGGGCGGTCAACGCCATCAAGGCCGAAGGCAATTACAGCGAAATCTTCGAGCGTTATCTCGGAAAGAACACCGCGCTGGCCCTCGACCGTGGCCTGAATGCCCTGTGGAAAGACGGCGGCATTCTCTACGCACCGCCGATGCGCTAAGCAAGTTCGACTGGCCCGCGGAGCTCACCCTCCGCGGGCCTTCGTCCTTTCTGACCAAACGAATTCAAGCAGCCCGCTTTGGCCCATCAGAACGCGCATGAGCCCTCGGGGGGCTTTAGCCTCACCCGGTTCTGGAGAGACGAGCGCGGACGTGGGATCGTCCTGCAGTTTCTCGTTCTCGCGGGCATCCTTGCCTTCATTGGCTTCATCACCTTCAACACGATCAGCAATATGCAACGGGCCGGACTGGCCTCCGGTTTCGGATTTCTGGCCGATCCGGCCTTCTTCGACATCAACCAGCCGCTGATCGAATACAACTCACAATCATCCTTCGCCCGCGCCCTGCTTGTCGGTCTGTTGAATACCATGATGGTCTCGGCACTCGGCATCATTGCCGCGACCGTCATCGGCTTCACCGCCGGTGTCCTGCGACTCTCCAACAACTGGCTTGTGAGCCATCTGGTGACGGCGTATGTGGAATTCACCCGCAACGTTCCGGTGCTGCTCCAGATCATCTTCTGGTGGGCGACCCTGACATCCCTGCCCAAAGTGCGTGACAGCATTTCGATCGGGGACGCGGCGTTCATCAACAATCGCGGCATCCGCATGCCGGCCCCGATCCCCGAACCGGGCATGATGTGGGTGGGGATCGCCCTCATCCTCGGCATCATCGCTGCATTCTTTATCCATCGATGGGCTCGCCGCCGCCAGGAACTGACCGGACAAACCTTCCCGTCGGGCTCGTGCGCTGTGGCGCTGATCATCGGTATTCCGGTGCTGGTCTATCTCGCCCTTGGCCAACCCCTGACCTGGGACATTCCCGAACGCTCTCGCTTCAATTTTCGCGGCGGCTTCAATATCACACCCGAACTCATCGCCCTCTGGCTCGCCCTGTCGACCTATACCGGGGCATTCATCTCGGAAATCGTGCGGTCCGGCATCCTGTCCGTAAGCCGCGGTCAGAGCGAGGCCGCATTCGCGCTTGGCCTGCGCCCCAACCTGACCACGCGCAAGATTATCCTGCCGCAGGCGCTCCGGGTGATCATCCCGCCGCTGACAAGCCAGTATCTCAACCTGACGAAAAACTCCTCTCTCGCCATTGTCATTGGCTTCCAGGATTTGGTCTCGATCGGCGGATCGATCCTCAACCAGGCCGGACGCTCCCTCGAAGTGGTCGCGATCTGGATGGT
Source organism: uncultured Alphaproteobacteria bacterium (assembly GCA_964276015.1). Classification (GTDB taxonomy): domain Bacteria; phylum Pseudomonadota; class Alphaproteobacteria; order UBA6615; family UBA6615; genus JABJAG01. Next base: position 253,323 of record CAXYDO010000007.1, read on the forward strand.
GGTCTATCTGAGCCTTAGCCTGGCAACTTCGGGCTTCATGAACTGGTACAACAAGCGCATCCGGCTGGTGGAACGGTGATGTCGGATTCATTCTTCCGCAATCAGACCGATATGATCCGCCAGCGTCCCCCGCCCGTTGTCGCACGTGGGGTAATCGGGTGGATGCGCGCCAATTTATTTGCAGGCATTCCGAACACGGTTCTGACACTTGTGTCGATCTACCTGCTTTGGCTCATCATTCCCGCCTCAATCGAATGGGCGTTTATCGATGCCACGATCACCGGGGATGACCGGTTTGGCTGCACCGGGGAAGGTGCATGTTGGGCCTGGCTCGATCAGCGCATCGGCCAGTTCCTTTACGGCTTCTATCCGTCGGAAGAGACCTGGCGCATCAATATCGCCTTCGTGTTGCTGTTTCCCGCTCTGGCACCCTGGCTGATGGAAAACGTGCCCGGCGCGCGTTACCTGCGCTGGTTCTCAATCGCGTATCCGTTTCTGGTCGCGTTTCTGCTGGTCGGCGGCCTCGGTCTTGAGACGGTCACCACGGATAAGCTGGGCGGCTTCAGCCTCAACCTCATCGTCGGGCTCGCCGGGATCGTGCTCTCGTTGCCCGTCGGTATCGTTCTCGCTCTTGGTCGCCAGTCCCGTCTACCTCTGATCCGCTGGTTTTCGATCATCTTCATCGAGGTGGTGCGTGGGGTGCCCCTGATCACCCTGCTGTTTGTCTCGAACATCATTCTGCCGATCTTCCTGCCGCCGGACATGGCGCTGGATTCAGTCATCCGCGTGATTGTTATGGTCACAGCTTTTGCGGCGGCCTATATGGCCGAAGTCATTCGCGGGGGATTGCAGGCCATCCCCCAGGGCCAATATGAGGCGGCCCAGGCTATGGGGCTGAGTTACTGGCAATCGATGCGCCTGATTATTTTGCCCCAGGCCCTCAAGATTTCGATCCCGGGTATCGTCAACACCTTCATCGGGTTGTTCAAGGACACCACGCTGGTCATCGTGATCGGCCTGTTCGACATTCTCGGCATCGCCAACGCCATGGTCTCCAACCCGGACTGGCTGGGCCTGTCGACCGAAACCTATGTCTTCGTTTCGCTTTTCTTCTTCGCCGTTTGCTTCTCCATGTCCCGCTACTCAATCGGACTGGAACGCAAACTTGACACCGACCGTCGCTGACGGGAGATCCAGATGTCTGTTACCGAAACCGCCACCCCTTCCCAACCCGTTATTGAAGTCGAGGGTTTGAACAAGTGGTACGGCGCCTTCCACGTCCTGCGGGATATCAATCTGAACGTGAACGAAGGCGAGCGGATCGTTATTTGCGGTCCGTCAGGTAGCGGCAAGTCGACCCTGATCCGCTGCATCAACCGGCTTGAGGAACATCAGGAAGGCCGGATCGTAGTCAACGGCACCCGCCTGACTAATGACCTCAAGAATATCGATGCGGTGCGTCGCGAAGTCGGCATGGTTTTCCAGTCCTTCAACCTCTTCCCCCACCTCACCGTTCTCGAGAATTGCACCCTGGCGCCAATCTGGGTGCGCAAAACTCCAAAGGTCGAAGCCGAAGCGATCGCCATGGAGTATCTCGAGCGGGTCAAGATCCCCGAGCAGGCCGAGAAATTCCCCGGACAGCTCTCCGGCGGACAGCAGCAGCGCGTCGCCATCGCCCGTTCGCTTTGCATGCGCCCCAAAATCCTGCTTTTTGACGAGCCGACATCCGCGCTCGACCCGGAAATGATCAAAGAAGTGCTCGACGTCATGGTCGACCTGGTCGAAACCGGCATGACCATGCTGGTCGTCACCCATGAAATGGGCTTCGCCTCGCAAGTCGCCGACCGGGTGATATTCATGGACGAAGGCCAGGTCGTGGAGCAGAACACGCCGGACGAATTCTTCAACAACGCGCAATCCGAACGCACCAAGCTTTTCCTCAGCCAAATACTCAGTCACTAGTCTGCCGCCCTGCCTCGGCCGCGCACGGCGCGGGCAGCTATAAATTCAGAGCCCACCATGTTTCAAACCTTCCTGGCGCTTGCCCCCATATTTGTGCTGATCGCCATCGGTTGGGCGGCCAAGCAGTACTGGCTGTGCGAGGATGGCCTGTGGCGTCCGATCGAACGGCTGGCCTACTTCTTGTTGATCCCCGCTCTGGTGATCCACGACCTCTACAACGCCGATCTACAATCCCTGCCCTTTGCGCGGATGACCATTGCCCTGCTCGGTGCGGTGCTGATCGTCGCCGCCGTGATGCTCGTACTGCGACCTGTCCTGTCATGGTTTCTGGTGCAGAACGATGCCGGTTTTACCTCGGTTTTTCAGGGTTCTATCCGTGCCAATTTCTTTATCACCCTGGCCGCGGCCCCGATCCTGTTGCCGGCCGATGGTGCGGCGCTGGTCATTATTGCGGTCGCATTCTTCACCGTCCTCGCCAATGTGCTGAGCGTCCTAGTGCTGGCACGTTGGGGCACTCAGGGTGATGCCGCGTTGGGCACCCTGGCCAAAAGGCTGACAACCAACCCGTTCGTTGCTGCCACCCTTCTCGGCCTGGCTATCAATCTCAGCGGGTTGTCCGTGCCACAGGTCATCGACACCAGCTTCGCCATGCTTGCTGGTGCCGGCGTTCCCCTGACCCTGGTTACCGCCGGAGCCGGGCTACGGATCGCCTCCATCGGGGTCCATCTTCCGGGCATCCTGGTGGCAAGCGCGGCCAAGCTAATCGCGATGCCGATGATCGCCGTGGGGTTGGGCATGCTGCTGGGGCTGGAGGCCTCGGTTCTGGCCATGCTGGTGCTGTTTCACAGCCAGCCCACCGCGGTTACCTCTTACGTGCTGGCCCGTCAGATGGGCGGGGATCACGAACTGATGGCCGCCACCCTGACCTGCCAGACCTTGATCGCGATCGTGACCGTCCCGGCAATGATGGCAATCTTCGCCGGAGCGTGATTGGCCTGCCTGCGCGCGCCGGGTAGACTGCGTGATCAGAAAAAACGGCAGGCAGGAGGAATTCATGAATATTGAAACCATCGATCATATCGGCATCCGCGTGGCGGATCTGGACCGGGCCATGGCGTTCTATGAATTGTTCGGCTTCACGGTCGCCCACAAATCTGGCAACGACCCCGTTGCAGTGGTGAAGAACGCCGACGATGTCGAGTTGAACCTGGTGTTCAACGCCAATGATGACAATAACGGCGACAATATCCTGATGGATATCCCGACTAAATATGCCGGCTTCACCCATGTGGCGTTTCGGGTGAACTCGATCTTGGAGACCGTCGGGATTCTGAACGCCAACAACATTGAAATAACCCAGGGCCCGGTAAAATTCGGCCGCGGCGGTCATGTCTCCGTGTTCGTTCGCGACCCGGACCGCAACACGCTGGAATTCCGCGGTCGGGAAGAAGACCTATCCGCCATTAGCGGCGTCGAGACTTACGAAAACGAAAACTAGAATCCAACAGGACGTTCGGAAGGAACTTAAACTATGCAGCTGATCGATTTAGGCGGTGAGATTTTTCACAAATGCCCAACTCTGCCCAACCACCCGCCAGCGGTCATCACCGACTGGAATACCCATGACACCTTCCGGGAAGCCGACGGGGTGAAATTCTCTATCGCGTCAAAATACATGTCCTTCGGCGAACACACGGGCAGCCATGTTGATGCGCCGGTGCATTTCGATGCAGACCCGAACGCGCTTTCGGTAGATCAGATGCCGCTGGAGGATTTCTACACGGAAGCCGTGTGTCTCGACCTCTCCCATGTGGAACTCAAAAGCCGTATCGATGTCGCGGAGCTTGAAGCCGCCGAGAAAGCCGCCGGGATCGACATCCGACCGCGCGACACGGTTCTACTCTACATGGCCCATTATGACCGGACCTTTGGGACACCCGCCTTCATGACGGACTTTCCCGGCCTCACCAAGGAAGCCGCGGAATGGCTGGGGGCCAAAGGTATTGTCATGTTTGGCGTCGAAGCGGCCAGCCCCGGGCGACCCGGCAAGGACAATTTTGAGGTCCACCTGGTTTGCCGCGATATGGGCTACACCCATATGGAAGGCCTGACCAATCTCGACAAGCTGGTCGGCAAGGGTCGGTTCCGCTTCATCGGTTTTCCGCTGAAAATCCGTGGCGGCACCGGAAGCCCGATCCGCCCGGTCGCCGTCCTCGACGAGGGCTTGTAAGCCGCACTAGGCGGCCGTCAGGCCACCATCGACTGCTAACACCTGGCCGGTGACCGAAACCTGTTCGGCGCCGGCCAGATAGCGCACAGCACCCGCAATTTCTGAAGGTTCCGGGAAATGCCCGACCGGAATACGCGAAAGCATACGCTTCCGTGTTTCGGGATCCTTCAGCATTTCTGCGCGGCTTTCTGTCATCACCGTGGTGGGGGCCACAGCATTTACGCGAATGCCTTGCTCGACCCATTCGATGGCCAGCATGCGGGTCATCTGGATCAACCCGCCTTTGGTAATACCGTAGACCGAGCGACCGGCGATCCCGGTCAGGCCGTGGGTTGAGGCGATGTTGACGATCGAACCGGGCTGACCCGCGGCCATGCAATGGGCTGCGAAACGAGCGGAGAGAAAATAGGCGCCTTTGAGGTTCACATCGACCAGGCGGTCCCAGTCATCCCAGGTCACATCGACCACCGGCCGGATCAGGGCCAGCGCGGCGTTGTTGACGACCACGTCGAGCCCGCCAAGCCCCTCGATGGCTGCGTTCAGGCCATCGTTGATACTGGCTTCGGACGTCAGTTCAAGTGTCACCGGTACAGCATTGACGTCGGCCAGTTCCGGGAGTGCCATGACTTCGTCGAGCATCGCGGCGTCGCGGTCTGCAAACGCCACGTCATAGCCGTTCTGAGCAAAGCCCAGCGCGATTTCGCGGCCCAGGCCCGTCGATGTACCTGTAACAAGCGCCTTACGACGCGCTTCCGAACTCATCTGGACACCTTCAGGTCACCGGCTTCGTCGCGCACCAATCCAGACTCCGTAGCCGCCGAGGTTACATCCGGGTGCCAATCGACACGTCCGGCCTCCGGTCCCCCAATGATGGTCAGGAGTGTCCCCTTGCCTTCGCCCACATGGCGGAAACCACGATACACGCCCTGCGGCACACTAATCGAATCAAAGGGTTCCAACGTGATCGACTTCTCGCCGTCTTCGGTCGACCAGTAAACTTCCCACGGCCCGACCAGCGGCAGGAACACTTCTTCGGTCTCATGAGCGTGCAACGCAGCCCCATTGCCTTTTTCGGCCTGGATCATGCCCAAATTGAAGCCTTTGGCAGGAAGCGGAATATTCGGTCGCAGGTCGGGGTTATCGGCGGCCTCGACCACACCCATGCCAACAAGGTTCACCTTGAAGCGACGGTGACCCGGCAGGCGGCTATCGACAAAGGCCTCTTCCGAGCCGTGCAGGGTCGCGAAACGGGCAACAAACTGCTCCATCTCCGTGACCGAAATATTGTTCGTGTCCATCAGAGTTCTCCTCAATCAGTCGTTGAACGGCGGTCGCCGGTTTAGTCCGCGACCCGGCTTTCATGGACGGCCAGCCCGGCGCGGGCGGCCAGCATGATCGGTGTGTGCAGCCCGGCAGCTTGTGCACGGTCCACCATGTCACCGATGATGTGATCACCCTCACTCGGCTTATTGGCCTGGACGTCACGGAGCATGGAGGAGGCAAACTTCGACCCCTGGGTCGAGAACATCTTCTCATAGGTCGCGATCGTCGCCGGGGACACTATATGTCCCAGCGCGGCAGCCGTGTCGCGGCACTCGATCAGTGCGGCGATCAGAAATTCATGCCCAGATGGCGTTGCCAGAATTTCGCCCACCGTCGCGCGCGAAATCGTATTCACTGATGACATCGCGCACAGCATGGCGAACTTGTCCCAAAGGGCCTGTTCGATGTTGTCGCGCAGATCGATGTCAAATTTCATGGCATCATTCAGGGCAGCAAAAGCCTCGACACGCGGCGAAAGACTTGCGTCCATTTCACCGCAGGCGATGCGGTGAAAGTCACCAAAATGAACGATATCACCGGTTTCAGCATCCACCCGAGCGCCGATATAGCAGGTCCCACCCAGAACCTTGTCGGCCCCGAAGCGATCCTGCAGCAGATCAATCTGCTTGATACCATTGAGCAAAGGGAGGATGGCGGTGTTGTCGCCAACAGCTGGCGCAATCGTCTCCATGACGTCGCCAAGCTGGTAGGCCTTGCACGCCAAAATCACCAGATCGTAGGGGCCTTCGATAGCCTCCGCAGCAACGGTGTTCACCGACACCGAGGCGTCATCGAAAAAGTCGCTGTGAATAACGATCCCGCGGGCATCGATCTGCTTACGACGCGCGGGACGCAGCGCGAAAGTTACGTCCGCACCGCCCTCAGCCAAACGGCCACCGAAATACCCCCCGACACCACCGGCGCCGAGGACGAGAATACGTTGGCTCATGGATTTTACCCTAGTTTAGCTGGCGAGGCAGAGGCCATGCTCAGGCTGAAAGCTGAGATAGACCGGCTGATCAGGAACAAGATTTTCGAAATGGTCGATCTGAATTCCAATCTCGTGCGGTCCAACCCGAACACGACCCTCAAGGAAGCTACCCAGATAGATCGTATCAATCATTTTGCCTTCGATCAGGTTTCCGTGGGACGTGCCTTCCGGCCGGGTAAGATGCAGCGTGACATCCTCGGGGCGCAGGCTGACATTGATGCTGTCACCCAGGTTGGCTCCCGCCGCACCGACCGCGCGAAGACGCAGCGGCTCTGCCCCCTGCCCCATCGACACATCAACACTGCAAACTTCGCCGTCGCGCGCCTCCAGCTTGCCTTCGAGCAGACTGGTCACACCGATAAAGTTGGCGACAAAGGAATTCGTCGGGTTGGCATAGATTTCCTGCGGATCACCGACTTGCTGGATCACAGCCTTATCCATCACCACCACGCGATCACTCATGACCAAGGCTTCGGACTGGTCATGGGTCACGAAGATCGAGGTAATACCCACCTCTTTCTGGAGACGAACAATCTCGTCGCGCATCTGCTCACGCAGCTTGGCATCCAGGTTCGACAGCGGTTCGTCGAACAGGATCACTTCGGGCTGATAGCAAATGGCCCGTGCCAGCGCGACGCGCTGACGCTGACCACCCGACAATTTGGTCGCGAAACGATCGGCCAGGTGATCAAGACCCACAAGCTCGAGCGTTTGCATGGTCTTGGTCTTGATTTCGTTGCTTGAAGCCCGGCGAACGCGCAGGCCGTAGGCGACGTTGTCGAACACCGTCATATGCGGCCAGACGGCATAGCTTTGAAACACCATTCCTATATTGCGATGCTCGGGATAAAGGAAAATTTCCTTCTCCGGCGCCACAACTGTGGTGTTACCAATCCGTATCTCACCAGTTTCCGGGCGCTCCAGACCGGCGACGCAGCGCAAGGTCGTGGTCTTGCCGCAGCCCGACGGCCCCAGCAGGGTCACAAACTCGCCTTGCTCGATCTCTATATTGAAATTCTTGACCGCCTTTTCGGGGCCATAGCTTTTGTGAAGATGGTCGATTGAGACCATCACGTTCTTGTTCGTACTCATGGCTGCACCGCCAGTGTGTGCTCTGGATCAAATTTCAGAAAGACCTTTTCACCGGCCTTCAATCGGGCGCGTGGATGGGAAATGACCTTCCACTCGAACCCACCCCATTTCACCCGGCAATCAACATAATTTCCCAGGAATATGGCGTGGGTTACTTCGCCTTCAATATTTGTGGTGCTGTCACTTTCGCGCACCGCGTGGACGTTTTCTGGACGCAAGGACAACACCGCGTCATCCCCCTCACCAATCCCCGGGCCAATCTGACAAGGAACCTGCATCGATTGACCATCCTCGGTAACCTCGACCGTACCCTGACCAGACCCGTTCGTATCGGTCACCTTGGCCTTGAGCAGGTTCGCAACGCCGATGAAGTTACTGACATACTCATTGACGGGGCGGGAGTAGATTTCAAGAGGGCCACCGCGCTGTTCGATCTTGCCCTTGCTCATGACGATGATTTCATCGCTCATCACCAGCGCTTCAGACTGATCGTGGGTCACGTAGATCGCTGTGATACCCACCTCGTTCTGAATCCGCTTGAGCTCGACCCGCATCTGCTCACGCAGCTTAAGATCGAGGTTCGAAAGCGGCTCATCAAAAAGCAGGAGACGCGGCTTGGCGACAATCGCGCGGGCCAGAGAGGCACGCTGCTGCTGCCCCCCCGAAAGATTGGTCGCCAGCTTGTCCGTTTCTGCGGTCAGGCCCACGAGCGCGAGAACTTCGTTCACCCGGTCGTCGATCTCGGACTGGTTGACTTTCCGGATTTCCAGCGGATAAGAGACGTTCTTGGCCACCGTCATATGGGGCCAAATAGCGTAACTCTGGAACACCATACCAATGTCGCGCTGCTCCGGCGGCAGGAACAAGCCTTCGGAAGGCGAGGTATAGACCACATCACCGACACGGATACGTCCGCCATCAATGCTGTGCAGTCCGGCGACACTCATCAGGGTTGTGGTCTTGCCACAGCCCGATGGTCCCAGCAGGGTCAGAAAAGCTCCCTTGGGAACGGCGAAAGAAATATCGTCCACCGCACGGTCGTTCCCAAAATACTTCACCAGATTCTGGACTTCCAGGTAAGCGCCGGTATCCTCTTGCGTATTCATGCTCCGGTCCTCCCTTAAGCCGTAAGCGCTTCGCGACCGGCCAAACGCCGGAACGCATAGATCGCGATCAACAACATCACCGTCTGCGCCATCGACAATGCCGATGTCAGAGGTTCGTTCTCGAAGTTCGTCAGATAATACACACCGACTGACAAGGTCTCTGTGCCCGTGGTGAACAGAATGATCGAGATCGAAAGCTCACGCAGGAAGATGATGAACAACAAAATCCAACCGGCAAACAGACCCGGCTTCAACAGCGGGATCGTTATCCGCCGCAAGGTCGTGAACCAGGAAGCGCCAGCCATCCGGGAGCTCTGATCGAGCTCCTCGGAAATAGCCAGCATGATCGAGGAAATGTTGCGCTGCCCATAAGGGAAGAACCGCGTGATATAGGCCAGCATCAAGATCCAGAGCGTAGCGTAGATCGGGGTCTGGATGTAAGTCACCAGCACACCCATCGCAAGCACAATGCCCGGGAATCCGATCGGAACCATCGAGAGGAAGTCGAGCATCCTCACACCGAAACCCTTGGTGCGATGGATCATGTAGCTAATCACCAGCGCCAGAACCATCGAGATGGATGCACCACCGAAGGCAAGGATCAGGCTGTTTCCGATGCCATTAGTTGCCGCCGAAATTGCTTCCGGATGCCACCACATGAGCGTCTTCACGTAGTTAATGGTGGTCATGTCTGCGACGACGATCTTACCGGTCCAAACCGGATGCAGACTGACGATGATCAGGCAGACGATCGGCAAAACAACGGCCACCAGGATGAAGAAAATGTTGTAGCCAAAAGCCACCCAGCGCCACGGACCCAGATCGAGCACGTTCGGGCGGAAGCCCTTGCCAGTCACCGTGGTGAAGGAACGCGGCGCGATATAGCGCTGCTGCACCCAGATCAGGAACACCGTGATGACACCCAGCGCCATACTCATTGCCGCACCCATGTAATGATTTGCATCATCACCCACGGCTTTGGAGAAGATCTGAGTTGTAAGTGTTTCCCAGCCATAAGGAGCTGAAAGCTTGAAGGGGACACCAAACTCACCGGCGCTGGTCACAAACACGATGATCGCTCCCGAGAGAATACCAGGCATCACCAGTGGCAGCGTCACAGTCATAGTCGTGCGGATCAGTCCGGCACCCGTGGTCCGCGCGCTGTCTTCCAGTGAGGGATCCATGCGACGCAGCGAACCGACCACAAAAAGATAAACGAGTGGGGCAAAGAAAATACCGGTGACCCAGATCACACCCCAGATATTATCAATGTTGATAATCGCGCCTTCAATGCCGAAGACCGACCGGGCCAAATTGTTCAGCAGTCCAGTCTGCGGTTCACCCAGATTGTGCCAAGCGATCGCGCCCACGAACGGGCTGAGGAAGAACGGGATCAGGTTGTAAGGCTCTAGGTAGCTGCGCCCCGGGCAATTGGTCCTCGCGTTGATCCAAGCTAGAGAAACTCCTAACGCCGTAGCTAAAATAGTGGAACCTGATGAAATGATCAGTGTGTTGACGAAGGCTTTCGGAATAATCCGATCCGTGAACATGGTCACATAATTGCCAAAGCCCCAGGTCGTATCCCAGCCCGACGGGTCAAGAACCTTGAAGCTACTGACGAACAGCACCATCAGGGGCACAAGCACCGCGCCGGCCACAATCAGGGCCACAACTATGGTAATCAAGTTCTCCTGCGTTACCATGGCGCGCAGGCGGTTGTTCAGCCGTGAACGATCGACAGCTTTCGATGAGTAGGTTTCCGCGGTCATCACGATATCGCCCGGTCAGGAATAGATTAAACTATAGATTTGCAAGAGAGCGTGGAACGTCTATCAAATAAGACGATACATCTACAAATTCTTGCCATTTATTGGCACTACCATTTTGTAAGTATTTTGGGGTGCCGCCAGTGACGACACCCCAAAACAAAAGCAGTCCCGAAAGTACTATCGGAAGTTTTTCTGCCAATCTTCGCGATAGGTCTTGTACTCGTTAGCAGCACCAACCCAATCATCCATGCCGATCAGCTTTTGCTTGGACAGATCCATCAGATAATCAGCCACGGCAGCCGGGGGCTTGTAACCTGCGCGGAAGGAGTAAACAGCCTCACCCTCGACGTAGATATCAGCACCTTCTTTCGACAGCAGGAACTCAACGAAGAGCTTTGCTGCGTTCGGGTTCTTGGCGCCTTTCAGTACGGCCATCTGGTTGCCCAGCATTGCCTGGCCTTCTTTATAAGAACCAATTTTGATCTTATCTTTCAGACCCGGTGATTTGAGCACGTTCTGGTACACTCGGCCTGAAAGGTTCCACATGTCGAACGGACGCTGACACGAAATCACCATCTGCATCTTCGGTTCCGTACGGAACTCGACGAGCGGATCGGTTTTCGCCAGAGCCGGCCAGAACGCTTTGAAATCAACAGCACCCGCGCGCTGCAGCGCGATGACGGAGTTGGTGTAGGTAAAGGACTTCGTAATATCCGACGAAATCGTCTTACCCTTCAGGGCAGCTTTAGTCGTATCTGCATAGGACGTGACGTTGAAGTTCGCCATGCCTGGGCATGCAGAGTTCCAAACCGGCTGGAAGGTATATGCCAGCGGGGTAACAACATGCGGATAGCGTGAGTACTGACCAGCTGCCTTAACAACGTCCTTGCTGTCATTCCAGTTCAGAGAATCCAACTCAAGAAATGCGCCGCGGCTGGCACCAGCTTCGAAGAACGCCGGGGAATGAACAGTGATCACGTCAACGGTGAACTTTCCTGCCTTAATTTCCTGCTTAACCTGAGCAACCGTTGCGCCAGTGCCCTTACGAAGGCTGTTGAATTCGAAATCACCACCGAGGTTATAACGCTTCTTGAAAGCATCGCCCATACGTCGAGCGGTACGATCCGAAAACAGCGGATGAATAATAGTAACGGAGCCTTCAGCCTTGGCCTTGGGCGCAAGTGCCTTTTCCGTAGCGTTGAGATGGCCGCCGGCAAACGCCGCTGAACCAAATGCAAGAATGGCCAATGCCGAAACGGCACCCGCCATAGCTATTTTTAAATGTGAATTCATTAATTTTTCTCCCTGTGTTCACGAAACTGCGACTTTTTTTTCTTTTCGGTTTAATCGAATTTTATAGACAGTGCAAACGCTCAAATAGCGAGATTTTGAACAAATTGGCGAAAACACCAATTCAATCGATAGCTGAAGGCGCGAAAGTGGCAATGCCATGGTTCAAAATCGCGCTACCCAATAATTTAATAGAATTTCCCGGACAATGTCGATCCCCAGAGGCGCCAATAGTCTTTAGTACAGAGGGCTTCTACGGTCCGCAACGGAGGTTCAATCATGCAGTACATGTTTCTTATTCTATAGCGGCGAAGGTTCCGACCCGGTACGGGGTTCACCTGAATTCCAGGAAATAATGGCCGGCTACGGTGCCTTTACCCAGGAAATTCGCGAAGCCGAAATCATGAAAGAGGGCGCGCCACTGCAGAGCGTCGACACAGCGACCACGATGCGGGTGCACGGCGGCAAGCCCGAAATTCATGACGGCCCCTTTGCCGAAACCAATGAAGTGCTCGGCGGCTACTACATCCTCCAATACGAAAATCTGGATGAAGCCCTCACCTATGCCGCCAAAATCCCGACAGCCGCGTTTGGCTCGATTGAGGTTCGGCCCGTCCTGGAAATGTAGGAACACCTCGGAACCGCGATGACCAAATTGGTCGCACAGAATGCACAATCGGTTATCGACGGGATCGTACGTGAGGAATGGGGGCGGGTCACATCCGCCCTTATGTCCGTGTGTCGGGATTTCGACGTCGCCGAAGATACCCTGCAAGACGCGGTGATCGCCGACGAACGGTTGACCCTCATCTTCACCTGCTGCCACCCGGCCCTGTCCGCTGATGCCCAGGTCGCACTAACCCTGAGAACCGGTACCGGAATTTCCACACCCGAGATCGCGCGCGTCTTTCTCGTGACCGAGCAAACCATGGCGCAGCGGCTGGTTCGGGACGAACTTTGTCGGGAAGCCATTCGGCTGGCCTAAATCATGCAGGTTCTGTTGCCCGATGAACCCGAAATTCAGGGTCTGCTGGCGCTCATGTTCTTGCATGACGAACGCCGCCCAGCGCGACGCGATCTAAGCGGCGGATTGCTAAACCTGGAAATGCAGGATCGCCGCCTGTGGGAACGGACACAGATCAACCGCGGCCAGACCTTGCTGGTCAGCGTTCTGGCGCGCGGGTCGGTCCGTCCCTACCAGGTGCAGGCGGCGATCAGCGCCGTCCACGGGGATGCGCCAGATTGTGCCCGCACCAACTGGGGCGAAATTTGCCTGCGCTACGCGAAGCTCTATGACCTGCAGCCCTCGCCCATCGTGGCACTGAATGCCGCGGTTGCACGATCCTTCGCCAAAGGCCCCACCGCCGGCCTGACCGCTCTCGACGCGCTCGCGGGCGCCGAGACACTGACAGCCTACCAGCCGTTTCACATGGCGCGAGCCGACATGTTGCGTCGCGCCGGTGACAGGGCAGGCGCCCATGTGGATTATCACACTGCGTATGGCCTGAGCGAAAATATTAGTGAACGCACATTTATTGCATCCCGGATTTCCGTGACCGCGCCGAATACCAATACAGCCTGAACGCACGCACTTGCCGGTTTTGGCAGGACTACCCGCGGCTCATTCTCGCGATCGCGGTAGCCTGCAAGGCACGGGTTTCCTCGCTAGTCATGTTCAACAGCACTTGATCCTGTTCCAGCGTGCCTATATCCGGCCCTGCGGTCTGACGGTGAATCGATTCCTTGACTATCTGCTGCGCCACCCGGGGCTTGCTGACAATCTCTTCGGCCATACCAAGCGCGACGACCAACGTGTCGTCGCTCACCTCCTCGCAAAGCCCCCAGGCGAGCGCTGTCCGCGCATCAACCCGACGGCAAAATCCCGCAATCATCTTGGTTCGTGCCGGTCCCACAAGGCGCAGCAGGCGGGGCAAAGTCCACCAGGAATAGGTGACCCCGAGTTCCACCTCCGGCGCCCGCAGCCAGGCACCGGTTTGCAGAATTCGAAAGTCGCAGGAAATCGCCAGGGACACGCCGCCACCGATCGCGAACCGGTCGACGGCTGCAATCGTCAGCTGCGGCAAGGCCTCCCAGGCCCGGCACATTTCCAGGCCCGGGCGAATATGCCGCCGCGCTTCGGGCAGGGGCATATCCTGGGCAAAGGAATCCGGTTCGCTCAGGTCATTGCCCGCACAGAACGCACCCCCGGCACCGGTCAGGATCACCGCACCAATATCCGTGCGTTCAGCAAGCTGACGCGCCGCCCTGGTCAGCTCGCGCTTGAGTTCTGCCGACAGGGCGTTACGCTTGTCCGGCCGGTTGAGGCGCACAATGGCTGTCTCGGTGCCAACCTCTTCGATGGTAACCATGGGTTCAGGCAGAATTATTCTCCTCGGTGCGATCGGCAGCCTTGGTTTCGCAAGTCATTTATCAAAGAAGATCGCCGTTACGTCTTCCGTGCCTGATCGAAGAACACGACGATCCGGCAATCAACGTCATGCGGCCAGCGGCTTCAAACCCATGATCTCCCGGGCTTCCTCCGGTGTGGCGGGCTCCATGCCCAACTCCCGGATGATCCGCACGATTCGCTCGACCAGCTGGACGTTGTTCGCCAGCACGCCGCGCTCATAATAGAGGTTATCCTCGAGCCCCACGCGCACATGACCGCCCAACAACAGGGATTGGAGCGCCGCGTTCAGCTGGGACGGGCCGATCGCACTCACATTGAAGTTCGCGCCCTCGGGCATCAGATCGACCATGTCCTGCAAAATCTTAGGCGAATAGGGCATCGCACCCTGGAAACCCCGATCGGCGCCGAGCACGAAATTAATGAAATATGGTGGCTCGTCGAGCCCGGCCTTGAGCAGGTTGGTAACGTCCTGGAGCAAGTGGGTCGGACTGAACACTTCCCACTCCGGTTTGATCCCCTTGTTCTGCATCTTGCTTGCCAGTTCGCGGCAACGCTCCGGCGAGGTGTTCATCAGAATCTCACGGCCTTCGAAATTCGCCACGATGGTCGTCGGATCGAGGGTGCACATTTCCGCACCGCCCTCGAGCCCCTTCAGACGCTCTTCCCAGGAAATTTCCATGAAGCCATCACTGGCTTCCTTCAGCATGTCGCCGTTGATGCCGCCGCCGGTGGAATTGTTGATGATGATGTCGCATTTGGACCGGATGCGTTCGTTGATATCGCTGTAGATCGCCGGGTTGCACGTCGCCTCGTCATCGGGCCGACGTGCATGCACCGCGACGACGGACGCTCCAGCTTCGTAGCAGCGATAAACGTCCTCGGCGATTTCCTCGGGCTGGGTCGGAATATTGGGATTCTGTTTCTTGCTCGCCATCCCGCCTGTCGGCGCGATTGTGACGATGGCTTTCCGTTCTGCCATGGATGCCTCCCCTCGGTGTTATCTAAACGGTTACAACGCCCTTATTCGCCCGATCTCAGTTCTCGATCTTCACGTATTCAAAATCCCCGGGCAATTTATCGATGCCCTGACGCGGCGGCGCGATCCAGCCAGCATAGCTGCCCGGCTCGGTTTCCGCATACATCAATGACGCAATAAACGCTCCGTCATCGTGGGAGGGTAACCAATCGCTTTTACGGGCGGCCCAACTCGCCTCGTCGAGAACAACCCCGTCGGGCGAGACTGGGACGTTGGCGAATTCGCCAATCTGCCGATAGAAAGCCTGGTGGGGCAGCTGCATTTCGAAGTCGATACCAATACGGGCGGGAATACGGTTCCAGCGCGCAATGCCCCGGGTACAATCAGTGGTGTAGTCATCGCGCAGGCGCATGTTGAGTGCCGTCAGCGCGGGCGTCTCGACCAAAGTGGGCACCCCTTCGACCAGCCTGACGACCGGGTAGGTTGCGTCGACCAGCCGGTGATCATCGTCAATGCGGGTCTCGTGATAACGCCCCTTGATGCCTGAATTGAAGGCATTGGCGGCGTTGGTCGAGACCTCCGAGCCGAACAGATCGAGGGACAGCGCATAGTGCAAATTGGCCTTCTTCTGCATGGTCGGCAGATCGATCACCCCGAGCGCGCGGATCCGGTCGATGTCGTAGGGGTCGTCGATGCCCGCTGCCTTCATCGCTTCACAAGTGCGCTGAATGGCGCGTCCGACCCCAGTCTCGCCGACAAACATGTGGTGGGCTTCCTCGGTCAGCATGAACCGACAGGTCCGCGACAGCGGATCGAAGCCGGACTGGGCCAGGCTTTCAAGCTGCATCTTGCCGTCCCGGTCGGTAAAGAAGGTGAACATGAAAAAGGACAGCCAGTCCGGCGTGGCTTCGTTGAAGGCCCCCAGCATGCGGGGTTTGTCAGGGTCTCCCGAGCGCCGCATCAACAGATCATTGGCCTCCTCGCGACCATCGCGACCGAGATATTTCTGGAGGAGGTAGACCATCGCCCAGAGATGACGCCCCTCCTCCACATTGACCTGAAACAGATTGCGCAGGTCATAGAGGGACGGTGCGGTGGCGCCGAGATGACGCTGCTGCTCGACCGAGCCCGGCTCGGTATCCCCCTGGATGACCAACATCCGGCGCACCAGCGCGCGGTGTTCGCCGGGAATTTCCTGCCAGACCGGCTCGCCATAATGCTCACCGAACGGCACCACACGGTCTTCTTCCTGGGGTGCTAGCAACACGCCCCAGCGATATTCCGGCATCCGGACATAGTCGAATTTGGCCCAGCCATCGGCACCGACATTCACCGCCGTTCGCAGATAGACCAGGGAATCCTGAAACCCTTCCGGGCCCATTTCCTTCCACCAGTCGATATAACCCGGGTGCCAGCGCTCGAGGGCCTTGAGCACCCGGCGGTCTTCCGACAGGCTTACATTGTTGGGGATTTGGGTGTCGTAGCTGACAGTGTCGATGTCGATCATGTCGGGCTCCTTTGGAGGTGCTGTGGAAGACTTGATTAGCTTCAGACGCGTTCGGTGGTGAAATCAGGTTGCCGGCCGGTGCCGTAGCGTCGCAATGCGCCGTCCTCGCCAACCGCGTTGGGGCGCTGGAACAGCCAGTTCTGCCAGGCAGTGAGGCGCCCAAAAATCTTGGTTTCCATTGTTTCGGGACCGGCGAAGCGCAAATTGGCCTCCATCGCGGTCATCGCGTCCGGCGAGAAGCTGGCGCGCTCTTCAAGGAAGATACGGATTTCGTCATCCCAGTCGATATCGTCGAGGATAATAGTGACCAATCCGAGCGCCATGGCGGCCTCGGCCAACTGCGGTCCGGCCTGCGTCTTTGAAACATTTTCAAGCGCCCCATCGTCCCCCAGAAACCGGGTCTGCAATCGGGTCAGACCGTTCGACATCAGATATGGACCGAAATTCATCGCCGACAGGGTGATCTCCGCTTCTGGTCGGTTATCGCCCTCGAACTGGCCCAGCGCCATGTAGCTGCGGTCCGCAGCAAAGGCGAGTTCGGCGAGCGTCCCGGCAAAACAGCTACCGGGCTCGATCAGGGTCACCAGCGAACGCGAGGTCAGATCAACCCGCGTGAGGACACGTTTCCAGAACAGGAGAATTTCGTTCACCAGCCAGTGATCGCCATGAGCCTCGAGGAAGGCGTCATGGGCGAGCATGGTTGTGGCATCGCCCGCGGTACGAAACTGCACCACGGCAACATCGCGTTCGTTGAATCGCAAATGCAGCAGCGCGTCGTCGAGTTCCCGCGCGGCGCGCAACGGCCAGAAGTGATCCCCCGCGGCGGTCAGGCCATCTGGACTGGCCGGCGGCCCGCCCTCCGGGCCAGTGATTGTGACCGTCGCCAGCAGGGCGGCGCGGTCGATGTCGACCGCGACCGTCGAATAGTCCACGCCATTCTCATTGAGGCTCCGCTCGAGGGGGCCAAGCAGGACGCCCGTGGCCGCGTCCGGACGCGACGAGGTCGCGGCCATAGCAACTGCGCGTGACGCGATCGCATCTTCCATGCGCGAGGATGGCGCAATTTCATCGACCAGTTTCCAGTCGACCGCACGCTGTCCGCGCACACCCTCCTCGGTGGTCGAAAACAGATCGGCCAGATCACGCCGGACATGGCGTTTGTCGACGATACGGGTGAGCCCCCCTGTTCCCGGCAGCACGGCGAGCAACGGCACTTCGGGTAGGGAGACCGTCGTGGTGCCGTCATCGACGAGCAGGATATGGTCGGTGGCCAGCGCGAGCTCATAGCCGCCGCCCGCACACGCACCGGTCACCGCTGTCATATAACGCTGGCCGGAATGCGCGGCGGCATCCTCGAGCGCGTTGCGGGTCTCGTTGGTGAATTTGCAGAAATTGACCTTATGGGCGTGGCTGGCGCCGGCCAGCATGCGGATATTGGCCCCGGCGCAGAACACCCGTTCCTTGCCCGAACGCACAATCACGACCTTCACCTCAGGGTGCTCGAAACGCAGCCGTTGGATCGCATCAGCCAGCTCAATATCGACGCCAAGATCATAGGAATTAAGTTTCAGCTCATAGCCGTCAAACAGTCCGCCCGCCTCATCAACATCCAGGGTCAGCGTTGCGGTGTTACCGTGCGTGGCAAGCCGCCAGTGCCGATAACGGTCAGGATCGGTCTGGAAATCGATGATCATGAATGGTCTGGCGCCTCAGTAAATTGGTGGACCAACATACCCGGCCAAAGCTCGCACACAAGCATCAAAATGCATCTATATGCCAATACATCCATACCTATGCATTTTATTGCAAATACTTTCTGGCCACACAATGGGAAACCACGGTACGCGGCAGCTCGCCGCAAATCATTGGCCTGCTGTTCGGCATCCATACCTGCTTTCTAAATTCGGGGGTCACTGTAGAATAGATCCGACACATCTTATCGGCAGCTTGTTGACCCTGAGCTCAGAGCTCTCACGAGTGTTCTCGTGGCATTGTTGCAGCAGCCACACATGAAATAGGCACGGCTGGAAGTTGGCTCGATATCGGTCAAGTCCGATAAACCAAAACCTAGGTCTAAAGGACTGCACATGACGTTCATCGGGCGGATGAGTAAGGACATCACCAAGACACATGCCGCGCGACAGCCGGGAGCATCGGTTTGATGCGTGCGGTATTATGCAAGGCGTTCTACGGCGCAGAAGCGCTGGAAATCGGTGAAGCCGCGACCCCCGAACCCGCCAGGGACGAAGTCCTGATCGAGGTGCGGGCGGCGTCTGTCAGCTTTATGGACAAATTGATGGCGGAAGGCGGCTATCAGCTCCGACCGGACCTGCCCTATTCACCGGGAACCGAGGTCGCAGGTGTGGTGATAGAGGCCGGCGTGGACGCTGCACGCTTCAAACCCGGCGACCGGGTCGCGGGACAGCTCTGGTATGGTGGCTATGCGGAACGCGCCGTCGTCAAACACTGGAAATGCGCCCCAATACCTGCGGAAGTCGATTACGCCACGGCTTCCACGGTGCTGCACAACTATCTGACCGCCTACAGCGCTCTTATCGATCGGTGCGCTCTCAAAGCGGGGGAAACTCTCTTTGTGACCGGGGCAACGGGCGGCGTCGGGATGGCCGCCGTCGACATGGGCCGGATGCTGGGCGCCCGCGTTATTGCGGGTGTCGGTGACATGGCAAAGGGTCCTGCGGCGCTGGAGGCGGGCGCTTCGGAAATTGTGGATTACCAGAACGGTGACCTTCGGGCACAGATCAAGGATTTGACGTCAGGGCGCGGCGTGGATGTCTGCTTCGAGATGATAGGTGGCGAGACATTCCTGACCATGGCCCGGCTGATGGCCTGGGGCGGCCGGCTCTCTCCGATCGGCTTTGTGGGTGGCGACATCCCCGCACTTCCCATGAACCTGCCTTTGCTCAAAGGCTACTCGGCGGTGGGCGTCTTTTCCGGCGCCTGGGTCGAGCAATTTCCGGCGGAGGCCGCGGCGGCGGCTGACGAGGTTATGCAGTGGATCGCATCCGGCAAACTCACCCCCCGCATCGACAAAATCTTGCCGCTCGAACAGGCGGCAGAGGCGATGCGGCTTCTCGCCCGGCGGGAAGTCTTGGGACGGGTAGTGCTGGAAACAGCGCCGGGCGCCGGGGCGCAAGTCGCAGACTAGGCCAAAGCTGTTATGGGACGAGCCCAAAGCGCTGGGCAGATGCGGTCTGCTGTCAGCAACGGTTAAAGAAAATGTAGAAAAAATGGTGGGCGCGGTAGGGATTGAACCTACGACCCCTTCGATGTCACCGAAGTGCTCTCCCGCTGAGCTACGCGCCCCACCTGGTACGGGTATGCTTGCTGCCCAAACCGCAGCAGGGCCGGGTGATACACCGCACCTCTTTCCTTGGCAAGAGCGCGGGACCACCCGGGTACAAAATGGCTAACTTTTGTACTCGATCTCGTAGCCCATAATGTCAGTCGTGCCGGTGTTGACGGCGTTGTGCTCGACCGGCGCCTTGATCGAGGCGGACTTACCTGGCGCGTAGGCGAATTCCTTTGTCGAGCCATCGGCAAAGTGGGACGTCAGCGTCCCCTCGGATTCGTAGATCACCACATAATCGAGTTCGTGGCGGTGCCAGCCGGTCTGCTCACCGGGCTTGAGGCAGTACCTGATGATCCGTGAGCGTTCGTCCTCGTGCACGACGATGCTCGGCGCCGCCGTGCGGTCCGCCGCCTCGGGTGTGTAATCTATCGAAGTTGGTGCTGTATCGGGCATGGCGCCCCCCTGTTTTGTTGTTTCTGGCAGCCTGAAACGTGCCCATTCGCTAAAACTATAGCGGAAACATCAGAGGCAGCGCGACCACGAATGACAGCGCCTTCGAACGCCGCGTCAGGCGACGTCCTGGAACAGGATCGAATCGACCTGATCCACCAAATCGCGCAGATGGGAGGGTTTCGAGAGCACTTTGGTGTCTCCCATCTCGGCGCGCGCGCTCATCGCGACCGCGGCAAATCGGGTAATGAACAACACCTTGAGATCCGCATTCACCTTATTGGCCTGGCGAGACACTTCAATCCCGTCGATGCGCGGCATCACGATATCGGCGATCAACAGATCATAGCCGCGCTCGCTCACCGCATTGAGCGCGGATAGCCCGTCGGGGACGGCGGTCACCTCATGACCACTGCGCTCGAGCGCCCGCGAAAGAAACTCGCGCCATGGCATTACAACCCTACATTTGGTCCAGCGGCGTGAACCGTTCCATGCGGCATCATCGCCGCACATCATCAAATACTAAACCGGCCTGATTGCCAAAACGTGAACGATCCGGCCGCACGAAAGAGGCAATGGTCAGGGGTGACAGGGTGTCCCTATTTCGTTACATCCATGGGGTTATGGACCGCGAAACCGTCAACGATTCGGACGCTGCAATCGAGATTCTCGCGCCGGCGGAACAGCGAGCACCCCTTGTGTTTTCTTCACCCCATAGCGGACGAGATTACTCGAAGGATTTTCTGGCGGCCTCCAAGCTGGACGCCACGGCGATCCGGCGATCCGAGGACTGCTTTGTCGACGAGTTGTTCGCCGACGTCCCCCATCTTGGCGCGCCACTGCTCAAGGCGCTGTTCCCGCGCGCGTTTGTCGATCCCAATCGCGAGCCCTATGAGCTCGACCCGACCATGTTCACCGGCCCGCTGCCCAGTTTCGTCAACCGCCGCTCCCCCCGGGTTGCGGCCGGGCTGGGCACCATCGCGCGGGTCGTGGCCAATGGTGCCGAAATCTATTCCTGCAAGCTCGACTTTGACGAAGCCCATGCCCGCATCGAACACTACTATCGCCCCTATCACGACGCCCTTGAGGACCTGATCACCGCGACGCGGACACGGTTTGCGAGCTGTATTCTGATCGACTGCCATTCGATGCCGTCAATCGGGGGCCCGATGGAAAATGATGCCGGCCGTCGCCGTCAGGTCGACTTTATTCTCGGCGACGCCCATGGCCGGTCCTGCGCCCGTCCCCTCACCCGGCTGGTCGAGGACACCTTGCGGGAAATGGGCTATTCGGTGGTTCGTAACACCCCCTATGCCGGAGGCTTTATCACCCGCAATTATGGCCGCCCCCAGCGCGGCGTTCACGCGCTTCAAATCGAAATCAACCGCGCGCTCTACATGAACGAGACGACCTTCGAGCGCACACCCGGACTGGCCGAGGTCGCCGCCAATATGAAACTTCTGGCCGCCCGCCTTGCCGAACTCGAACCCGCCTCACTCGCGGCCTGAGACAGCGGCCTTGTCTGATTTAGAAAAGCAAACCGGTCCCGAGGCTGGCAAGAATGTCCGCGACGCTCAGCCCAGCGACATCGCCGCGCTCCAGGCAATCTATGCTGAACATGTGCTGACCGGGCTTGCCTCCTTCGAAGAGACTCCTCCCGACATCGCCGAGATAACCCGCCGTCTGCGCGAAACGCAAACCCATGGGCTGCCGTTTCTGGTGGCGACGATCGCGAACGAAAACGGTATCCAACAGGTAATTGGGTTTGCCTATGCAAGCCCGTTCCGCACGCGATCAGCCTACCGCTATACGATCGAGGATTCCGTCTATGTGGCGAGTGATGCTCTCGGTCGAGGCCTGGGCACTGCGCTACTCGGGGAACTCGTCTCGCGCTGCGCCGCGCTGGGGTATCGACAGATGGTCGCTGTGATCGGCGACACGGCCAATACCGCCTCGATCGGCCTGCACGCGCATCACGGCTTTATCGAAACCGGCTCCATGCCAGCGGTCGGGTTCAAACTTGGACGCTGGGTTGATTCCGTGCGCATGCAACGCCCGCTGGGACCCGGCGCCAGCGTACCGCCCGACGATCACCCGGACGAAGGCTGAACAGGCGCCCACCGCGCCACAACCACCTAACCGACAAGAAAAAAGGGCCGTGGATCAACCACGGCCCGAAGTCTAGGGAGGAAACGCTTTAAATCGGCACCGCAGTACGATACCGCAGTGCAACATATTGTCTTCGCACACGCACAAACAAGCGCTGTCTAAGAAACTTAGCGATTTGAACGAAAATTATTCTGCCTACCCGGTTTACCGTAATTATATTTCGTCCATTAGGGTGCGATGCACAATTTATGGTCTGGCGAGAGAACCCGGCGTTTCGGCGCTGGCATGGCGCTTGCGATGTATATTCCATCATGATCACCTCGCTCACGCCTCATCATCCGGGATTCCGAAAAACACTCGGCCTCTGCGCCGGCGCAATTGCACTTGCTGTGGGCCTGACCGGTCCGGCCAATGCCCTGGAAACACACGAAATTTGCGCTCAGGCCATCGACCAAGTGGAAACTGACGCCAGCCTCCCAAGAGAATTGATGACCGCGATCTCCCATGTGGAATCCGGTCGCTGGGATGCACGCCGGGAGGTATTATTTGCCTGGCCATGGGCCGTAACGAACGGGACGGATGGGCAGTACTTTCCCACCAAAGGCGCAGCCATCGCCCATGTTCAAAAATTGCAGGCCAAGGGTATTCGCAACATCGATGTCGGCTGCATGCAGATTAATCTGCGTTACCACCCGGATGCCTTCGCCGATCTGGATACAGCCCTCGATCCGGTCGCGAATGCCGACTATGCAGCAAAACTCCTCCAGGGCCTGTTTGACGCCAACAAATCCTGGGGCGAGGCGATCCGGCGCTACCACTCCGCCAACGTGAAATTCAACCGTCCCTACCATGACAAGGTGGCGCGCCAGTGGAATTCAGCCCGCCGGATGGCTGCCGAAGAGCATCGGCGCACAGTCATCGCAGAACACCGCGCACAGCGGGCCCAATGGCGGGCGGACCGCGAGGCACAGCTGGCCGACGCCAGATCGGCCACCGCGCGTCGCTAATCCCCGTCTTGGAGCGACCCCTGCCATCGTGGCATGGTGCGCGCGATGAGCAGCCAATCAGATATAGCGCCTGCAGGCGGGTCCACGTCCGGCATCCCGGTGGCTGCCCCTCAGACTGACGCGAACTTCTCCATCGACACGGCAGGCAAAACGCCATGCCTCACCTTGCAAGGCCGCTGGACGACCATGCATATCGGCGCCGTCGATGGCGCGCTTCGGGATCTGGAACTGCCGGCATCCGGGGACATCGAAATCGACCTTTCTGATGTCGAGGCTCTGGACACGGCGGGCGCATGGCTGGTCCATCGCACCGAACTTGCATGGGCCGACCGCGGCGCGACCGTGACACTTCAGGGCATTGGCCCAGGCCAGGTTCATTTGCTCGAATCCGTGCGCGCCAATGACGAACCCTGCCCGGACCCGCCGGAATCCGGCAGCGCGTTTGTCGCCATGGTCGAACGGGTTGGGCGCGCAACTGTCGACGGCGCCCGCGAAAGCCGGGATCTGGTCAATTTTCTCGGGCATTCGATCATCGTTCTGGGGCGCTCGTTGCGGCATCCGGGCAAAGTGCGCATGACGTCGCTCGTGAACCATATCGAGCAGGCCGGACTGAACGCCCTGCCGATCGTCGGCCTGATTTCGTTTCTGATCGGGATCGTTCTGGCGTTTCAGGGGGCCGAACAATTATCAAAGTTTGGCGCCCAGATTTTCACCGTAAATATTGTCGCTCAGGGCGTGCTGCGTGAGATGGGGGTCCTGCTCACCGCGATCATGCTGGCTGGACGCTCGGGGAGCGCCTTCACCGCCCAGATCGGGACCATGAATGTCCGCGAGGAAATCGACGCCATGCGGACCATCGGGCTCAACCCGATGGAGGTGTTGGTTCTGCCGCGCCTCTGGGCGCTGGTTATTTGCCTGCCGTTGCTCACATTTTTTGCCAACATCATGGGACTGCTCGGCGGCGCGATCATGGCAACGGTTGTGCTGGACCTGACATTCTTCCAGTTCGTGCGTCAGCTCAGCAGTGCGGTGACGCTGTGGACCTTCTGGATCGGACTAATCAAGGCGCCGATATTCGGTTTCATCATTGGACTTGTTGGCTGTTACGAGGGCATGCGGGTGAGCGGCAGCGCCGAATCCGTCGGGCGCATGACCACCCGGGCCGTGGTAGAGGCGATCTTCCTGGTCATCGTGCTCGACGCCATGTTCTCGATCCTTTTTGCCGTGCTGGGAGTCTAGAACCATGACCGCAGCAGACATGCCGAATGATGCCAATCCGGTCGCCCTTCGGATTTCCGGATTGCGGACGCAGTTCGGAACGAATGTGATCCATGACAATCTTGGTGTTGCCGTGCAGGCCGGGGAAATCATGGGCGTAGTTGGTGGTTCGGGTACGGGGAAATCCGTTCTGCTTCGTACCGTGTTGGGGCTCATCCGCCCGGCCGCTGGCAACATCGAGATGTTCGGTCAGGACATCATCGATTGTCCCGACGATACCCGCCGCCAGGTGTTGAGCCGGATCGGGGTGTTGTTCCAGGACGGGGCCCTGTTCAGCTCGCTGACCGTCGCCCAGAACATCGAAGTTCCGCTCGCCGAACACACCAACCTCGCCGCGGAATTACGCCGGGAGATTGCCGAGCTGAAAATCAAACTCGTTGGCCTGCCGCTCGACGCGGCGAACAAATATCCCTCGGAGCTTTCCGGTGGCATGCGCAAACGCGCCGGGCTCGCTCGCGCATTGGCTCTGGACCCTGAAATCCTGTTTCTTGATGAGCCCACCGCGGGCCTCGATCCGATCGGCGCCAGCCGCTTCGATCGGCTTGTCGGCGACCTGCGTGATGCCCTTGGTCTCACGGTGGTCATGGTGACCCATGATCTCGACAGCCTGCAGGCCATTTGCGACCGGATCGCCGTACTGCTCGACAAACAGATCACCGTGGGCACAATGCAGGAATTGATGGCTCACGATCACCCGTGGATGCGCGACTATTTTCACGGCCCGCGCGCCCGGGCCGCTTTTGACGCGGATGCCGGAAAGGAGACCGAGTAACGATGGAAACCCGCGCCAACTACCTGCTCGTCGGAAGTTTCGTGATTGTCATCTTCATCGGCATCATCGGGTTCGTGCTCTGGCTCGCCAAATTCCAGTTCGACCAGCAATTCACCCGCTACGACATTGAGTTCGCGGGCTCGGTCAGCGGCCTCAAGACCGGCAGTTCGGTGGAGTTGAATGGCATCCCGGTCGGCGAAGTGGTCAATATCGGGATTGATCCACGCGACGTTGAAAAAGTTGCCGTCACGATCGAAGTCCCCGCCGCAACGCCAATCCGCGAAAACACAACCGCAAGCATGCAACTCAAAGGCATTACCGGTGGCGTGGCGGTCCAGTTGTCGGGCGGCACCCAGGCCTCACCGGCGCTCAAGCCCCTGCTGGGTCAGAACCGGGCCATCATCACATCCAAAGCTTCTGCGATCGACCAATTCCTCGAAGGCGCGCCTGCGCTGCTCGATAGCCTGCAGACCCTCGTCGCGCGTGCGGCCATCCTGCTCGGACCCGAGAACCAGAAATCGTTTTCCCGGACGCTGGCCAATTTCGCGACCCTGTCTGGCTCTCTGGCCGGGCGGAGTGGCGATATCGAACTGCTGATCACCAGCGCATCCAACACTATGGCAAATCTGCGCGATGCCAGCACAGCGATGACCGGCCTTGCCGACAATGCTCAGACAACCCTGACCTCCATCGGCAGCGCCGCAGACACAGTCGGCGGTAACAAGGACAGCATCTCCGCCTTGATCGAGGAGTTGCGGGACACATCTACGAACTTCTCGGCAATGGCCGCAGAAATGACCGAACTGGTCGACGAGAACCGGCAACCCTTGCGCGACTTCACCGGCGAAGGATTGTACGAGCTGACCAATTTTATAACCGAGGCCCGCGCGTTAATGGACAGCCTCACCCGCGTTTCGACCCAGGTCGAACGTGACCCGGCGCGCTTCCTATTTGGTAACCAGCAGAATGGCTATGAAACGCCCAATTGATACATCCCCCCCGAACGGAACCAGCCCTAACTCTCCGCGCCGGTCTTTCCTGCGCGGCGCCACAGCGCTATCAGCCACCGCCCTGCTTGGAGCATGTGGGCTGGAGTTGCCCGGTCAGGGACCGCCGCCACGCCTGTTCCGCTTGTCCCCGAAAAGTACTTTCGACGCGGATATGCCAAAGGTCGACTGGCAGCTGGTGATCGAAGAACCGCTCGCTCCCACCGGCTTGAACACAACACGCATTCCATTGCACCGCCGGGCCACGGAGCTTGAATATTATGCGCGCGCCAACTGGACCGACCGGGCACCGGCGATGGTCCACACGCTGGTTGTTGAATCATTTGAAAACTCCGGCCACATCGTTGCCGTTGGGCGCGAATCCCTCGGCTTACGTGCCGATTACGTGCTCAAACTCGAGTTACGCGAATTTCAGGCCCAATACACCGGCGAGGGCCCGCCCGAGGCAAATGTGCGTATCAACGCAAAACTCGTCCAGATGCCAAAACGCGCGATCATCGGGTCACAGCGGTTCGAAGCCCGCGTGGGGGCGGGTTCAGACAGCCTGCAAGAAATCGTTACGGCTTTCGACGAAGCTCTCGGCAAGACATTGAAGGATTTGGTGGGTTGGACCCTGCGGAAGGGTGAGGCGACCCGGAAATAGCGGTCAGGACTGACCGTTCAACGCGTTTTGCACAAAGCGAACGAGCACCCGCAAGGGCTAGTTGACAACAGCAAACACCTCGAGCCCTTCTTCAGTTGCCCGTTTTACCTGATCGGCGTAGCCGGGCATCAGAATAATTTTCGGCTTGTAGTCCAGATTGGCGGCCAGCTGTGCCGTCTTGATTCCATCCAGACCCGGCATTCGAACATCCATGATGACCAAGGCCGGCTTGTCGCGTCGTATCGTGTTAACGGCGGCAAAACCGTTGTCTTCCAGAGCCACCGAAACACCGAAGCGCGACAGAAAGGTAGCTATTTGGCTAGCTTGCTCGCGGTCGTCGTCAACAACCATGACCAGCGGTTGCTGGCCAGGCGGTCGGAATACTCACCACCCGCAGCGGACCTCACGCTCACTTCAAGAGATTCCGACGAACGCGCCATCAATCAGCCTTTCAAGCGCCCGAACCACGAGCGCCGCTCACCGTTCGTCGCATTAATACGGCGAAATTCATGCTAACCCCACAATTCACGTACCGGCGGCATCAGTATGCTCCCGTCGGCCTCCAGTGGAAAAGCTCTATCTCGTGCCAACAGTAACGGACCATCGAGATCGACAAAACGCGCCGTTTGCGCGACCAGAAAAGCCGGCGCCATGGCGAGGCTGGTCCCGACCATGCACCCCACCATCACATCGAAACCCACGTCCCGAGCTGCCGCTACCGACGACAACGCCGCGGTTAGTCCGCCGGTCTTGTCGAGTTTGATATTCACGACGTCATATTTACCAGCAAGAGTCTCGATACTCGATGAATCTCGAAAAGCTTCGTCAGCACATACTGGTATCGGGCGCGGAAGCCTTGTCATCGCGGCATCCGAGCCAGCGGGAAGCGGTTGCTCGATCAGCACCACGCCCAGCGCCTCGAACGCCGGAACAAGCGCCCTGTAGGAGGTTTCAGTCCAGGCCTCATTCGCGTCCACGATCAACCGCGCATTTGGCGCCGCCGCGTGCACAGCCTGCACCCGCGCGAGGTCGTTATCGCCGGTGAGTTTCAGTTTCAACAAGGGACGGGCCGCCTGCGTTACCGCATCGCGCGCCATGGCGTCAGGTGAATCCGCGCTCAGCGTAAACGCCGTCTGCAACGGTGCAGGCGCCGACAAACCGGCCTGCTCCCAAACCGGGGTGTTCATCTGCTTGGCGTCGTAATCCCACAACGCACAGTCCAGGGCGTTGCGCGCGGCGCCCGGTGGGAGCGCGTCCTGGAGTTGCGCACGGCTCATCCCCGCCGCGATGTCAGGCCCAAGAGACTCGATCTGCGCCAGCACTGATGCAGGCGTCTCGTCATAGCGCGCATTGGGGCCGCATTCGCCTCGGCCCGTATGACTTCCATCCGAAATTGCCGCAGTCACCACAATCGTTTCGGATTTGCTGCCACGAGAGATCGTGAACAGCCGTTGCAGCGGATAGATTTCGATTTCGGCCGAGAGCGTACGCATCTGGTCAGAGAGCCTCGAGCGCATCCGCGATCGCCGCAACACCATCGAGAACCGGGTCAACGGCGGGCATTCCGAAAGTATTCGAGAGCCCGGCCAGCAAGTCCGCGCGTGCTGGCCCGCTGTCCATCGCCGACGTGTTCACCGCGATTCCGACACAACGCGCCCCAGGATTGGTCAGCCGCGCCGCGCCAAGATGGCCCTCAATGCAGACGGCGATATCGGGCAAGGCCTGGTGGGGCAAGCCGCGCATATGTGTTCGCGTCGGCTCATGGCAAAGCACCAGCGCGTCAGGCTGCGCGCCGTGAACCAGCCCCATCGTGACCCCCGCATAGGACGGATGAAACAGCGATCCCTGCCCCTCGACCAGATCCCAGTGATCGGGGTCGTTTGCCGGCGCCAACCACTCGGTGGCCCCAGAAATGAAGTCGGACACCACCGCGTCGACCGAAACACCGCTACCCGCAATAAAAATTCCCGTCTGGCCAGTAGCGCGAAAATCACACTTCGCACCGCGTTGTCGGAGTTCCTGTTCGACGGCTAGGGCGGTGTACATCTTGCCCACGGAGCAATCCGTTCCCACCGCCAGCATGCGTTTACCCGCGCGGCGCGCGCCGGTGCCCACATCAAAGGTTTGATCGGAATGGCGGACGTCAAACAACTGCCGTCCATTCGCCGCAGCTGCGGCCTGTATTTCGGGCAGATCAGAAATTTTCACATGCAGGCCGGAAGCGATGTCCATGCCCGCCTCCAGAGCTTCGATGATCGGAGCCATCCAGCTTTCACCGATAACCCCCCCCCGATTGGCCACGCCGAGGACGAGGGTTTTCACGCCTGCGACGGCCGCTTCGGCGATGGTCATCTCAGGAAGTCCCAAATCCGCATTGCATCCCGGCAATCGCATTTGTCCCAGGCACCAGTCGTGCCGCCAATGAACGATCCCGTGCGCTGTTTTAGCGGCGAGCTGATCCGCGGCGTCGCCAAGAAACATCAGATATGGATGTTTGATATTCATTAACTTCTCCCCAATCAGTCCGGCGGTTGCTGCGTTGCCCGCCGGACCGGTATTGTCCGCCACTATCCTGAACGGAGCCACCCAACAATGTTTACCACACGCCCTGAGATACGCGGCACCCACGGCATGGTCGCCTCCACCCATTATCTGGCAACCATGGCCGGATGGCGCATGCTCGAAATCGGCGGCAATGCCTTCGACGCCGCGGTCGCGACCGGGCTCGCGCTCCAGGTGGTTCACCCCTACCAGAACGGACCGGGCGGTGATCTGCCGATCGTGCTGCACAACGCGGCTACCGGGAAGACCGAAGTCATCTGCGGTCAGGGCGTTGCCCCGCAAGCCGCGACAATTGATGCCTTCAGCGCGATGGGTCTCGACATGGTGCCGGGCACCGGGCTTCTCGCACCTTGCGTGCCGGGAGCGTTCGACGCCTGGATGCTGCTGCTCCGCGACTATGGGCGCCTGCCCCTGCGCGAGGTGATCACGCCGGCGGTCGGGTATGCCCGTGACGGCTATGCGGTGGTACCGATGATGCGCACCATTATCGAAGGCGTGGCCGAACTGTTTCGCACGGCATGGCCAACTTCGGCGGCTCAGTGGCTGCCCAATGGTCAGGTCCCCAATGTGGGCGACATGCACCGCACGCCGGTTCTCGCCGCCACCTATCAGCGGCTTCTCGACGAGGCTGAATCTGTAGGTGGTGATCGTGAAGACACCATCGAGGCGGCACGAAAAGTCTTCTACGAAGGCTTCATCGCCGAGGAAATCGAAAAGTTCTGCCATGAAACCGAATGGCTGGATTCCTCCGGCGAGAAACATGGCGGCTTGCTGACAGCCGATGATATGGCCAATTGGAACGCCACGATCGAAGCTCCCGCTACCTTTGATTATAACGGATATACGGTCTGCAAGCCTGGCGTCTGGAGCCAGGGGCCGGTCTTTCTGCAGCAGCTCGCCCTGCTCAAGGGCTTCGACATAGCCGACATGGACCCGCTCGGGCCCGAATTTGCCCACACCCAGGTCGAATGCGCCAAGCTCGCGCTGGCCGATCGGGAAGCCTGGTACGGCGATCCGGTGGTCAATGACGTGCCCCTCGAGACATTGTTGTCGGACGACTACAACGCTGCCCGGCGGGCCCTCGTCGGTGAAACCGCATCGACAGAGTTCATCCCGGGTTCGCCAGACGGTCGCAACCCGTCCCTCGCCGAATTCGCGATCCTCGACCCAAATGTGGAGGAAGTCCTCGCGCCGGGCGCCGGAGAACCCAATGCGGCGAAGGCGGGCATCGGCGAACCCAACGCCGCGCTGAATGCCGATGGTGACACCGTTCACTGCGATGCCGCCGACAGCGAAGGCAATATGGTGGCCTGCATGCCCAGCGGAGGTTGGCTGCAATCCTCGCCAACCATTCCCTCACTCGGCTTCTGCCTGGGGACCCGTGCGCAGATGTTCTGGCTGCAAGAGGGATACCCGACAACGCTCAAGCCCGGCATTCGGCCGCGTACCACGCTCAGCCCGACCCTCGCCCTGCGGGACGGCGCACCATATCTGGCCTTCGGCACCCCCGGTGGCGATGCCCAGGACCAGTGGGCCCTGACCATGTTCCTGCGGCACATCCACCACGGGTACAATCTGCAGGAAGCCATCGACGCGCCGAATTTCCACACTGACCACCTGCCGTCGAGCTTCTACCCGCGTACCTTCCAACCCGCCGTGGTCAAAGCCGAAAACCGGTTCCCCGCAGCAACCATCGAAGAACTGCGCCGTCGTGGCCATCTGGTCACCATGGTCGGCGACTGGGCCTCGGGGCGCATGGTCGCCGTCGGGCGCGAACATGACGGCCATGGCTGGGTCTTGAAAGGCGCAGCCCACCCGCGCTTCCAGGAAGCCTACGCGGTCGGGCGGTAGCAGGCGCCTGGGGCCTGATTTCGATGACTCGCAGCACCAGCGGCGGTCTTCGTCACGGCCCCTATAACCGTATCTGGGCCCTGTCCTGGCCTACCATTCTGTCCAACCTGACCGTTCCGATGCTGGGCGCGGTCGATACCGCAGTCATGGGCCATCTCCCCGACCCTGCCTATGTCGGCGGGGTGGCCGTCGGCAGCATGATCTTTTCCTTCCTGTATTGGGGATTCGGGTTTCTGCGCATGGGCACCACCGGGTTTGTTGCCCAGGCGCGTGGACGCGAAGACGGCGACGAAATCCGAGCGATCCTGGCTCGCGCACTACTCGTCGGGCTGATGGCGGCCATCGTGCTGATGATCACTCAATTGCCACTGCGCCTGGGCGCGATCGGCATTCTCGAAGCCGCACCTGACGTGGAAGCCTTGGCCGGCACCTATTTCGATACCCGCATCTGGGGCGCCCCCGCCACACTGGCCAACTACGCGGTGCTCGGCTGGTTGCTGGGCATGCAATACGCACGGGCCGCATTGGTGATCCAGGTGGTGATCAACGGATTGAACGCCGCCCTCGATATCTGGTTCGTCGTGGAACTCGGTTGGGGTGTCGAAGGGGTCGCGCTCGCCACCGTGATTGCCCAATACACCGGCGCCGTACTCGGCCTCGCCCTGATCGCATTGCGCCTGAAGGGGATCCCGGGCGTCTGGTCGCGTGACCGCATCATGAATTTGGCTGAACTCGGGGCGCTGTTCCGAGTCAGCCGCGATATATTCCTACGGACGCTGGCGATGATCTTCGCCTGGTCACTCCTGATCTGGATGGGCGCACGTCTCAGCACAACTGTCCTGGCCGCCAACGCATTGCTGATGATTTTTCAGTCCTTTCTGGGCCACGGTCTGGACGGGTTTGCCCATGCAACATCCGCGCTGGTCGGAGAGGCTGTCGGTGCCAAAAACCGCAAGGCCTTGCGTGACACGGTGATCGCTGCAACCCTGATGGCTGCCGCCGTGGCAACCACCTACGCGCTGATATACGGCCTGTTCGGCACATACCTGCTGGCTTTGCTCACGGATATCCCGGAATTGCGGGCCTTTGCGGGCGACTACCTGATCTGGATGACCTTCTCACCGATCCTGTCTGTCTGGGCCTATCAACTCGATGGCATTTTCATTGGCGCCACACGGGCCCGCGAGATGCGGAACGCCATGCTCGCCTCGGTTGCGGTTTATACGGCAGCCATGTTCACCCTCCCCGGATTGCTCGGCAATCACGGCCTTTGGGCCTCGGTTATGATCTTCATGGTGGTCCGCGCCCTGACCTTGCTGATCTTCTACCCGCGGCTGGAGCGCATGCTAGCTGATTCCTAACAAACTGCTGATACTGTTACGAAATTTTTACCTATTGATGCGACAGTTGTGTTGACAGGTTATCGGAGCATAAAGCATCTTCTCGTCAAGTCGGTGAATCGAAACCAGTGATTCATCGACATTTGATTCGCGGCAGGAGTTTTGCCTTGCAGCTTGGAATATTTAAGACAAAGACCCTGATTGCTGCGGGTGCCGCAGTGATCTTACTCTGGGCACTCGCCTATCTTGCCGGAACCGCCTCTCGCTCCGGGGATGAAACGGCTGCAATATCGAGTGTTGCAAACGCGCCGGTCCTTCCTGTTGTTGTCGTGCCCCCCAAGGAGCCTGAGCCCCGGATCGAATGGGTCAAAATCAAGAGCGGCGACAATCTGATGGACGTGCTGACCGGTGCCGGTGCCGAGCGCTTCGACGCTCATGTCGCCATCCAGTCCCTCCAGGGCGTCTATGATCCGAGGCGCGACCTCAGGATTGGTGACGAACTGCAGGTCACCATGGATCCGGTACACGAACAGGGCGCGGGCAGCAGGACCACCGCGAGCGCCCTGGGCTACGTGCTGGCAGGCCTGCGCCTCCCGGTATCCTATGACCGGGAAGTCATGGTCGACCGAAACGAGGATGGCGGGTTTGTCTCGCGGGAGATCATTCTTCCGCTGAAAACAGAATCTGTCCACGTCGAAGGCGTGATCGATTCCAGTTTGTTTGTGAATGCCCGCGACGCCGGCGTTCCGATCTCGGTGTTGATTGAACTGGTGCGCATCTTCAGTTTTGACGTCGATTTCCAACGCGACATCTGGCGCGATGACAAATTCGAAGTGCTGTTTGACCGACAGCGTAATGAAGACGGCGAGGTCGTGAATAACAGCAATATCCTGTACGCGAAGCTGTCTCTGCGCGGCGTCGAACTCCCGCTTTACCGCTATGAAAACTCAAGTGGGAATATCGACTATTTCAACGCCAAGGGTGAAGGCGTGCGCAAGGCGCTGATGAAAACACCGATCGACGGCGCGCGTTTGTCCTCGCGGTTCGGCAAGCGCAAACATCCGATCCTGGGTTACACCAAGCAGCATTCAGGCGTTGATTTCGCGGCCGCGAAAGGCACCCCGGTTTATGCCGCCGGCGACGGCAGCGTCGTCCAGGCCGGCAAGAATGGCGGCTATGGCAATTACATCAAGATTCGCCACAACGGCACCTACTCAACCGCTTATGCCCATTTGAACGCGTTTGCCCGCGGGGTGCGCCAAGGCAAGCGCGTCCGCCAGGGTCAGGTGATCGGATATGTGGGCACGACCGGACGTTCCACCGGCCCTCACTTGCATTACGAGGTCCATCGCGAGGGACGGAAAATCAACCCGTTGGGGCTGAAACTGCCCAGCGGCGAGAAGCTTAAAGGGGATCGGCTTGCGGCATTCCTGGCCCACCGGGACAAACAAGACGCCCTATTCTCCCAACTCGGCGAGCCGAAAGTCGTCGCCAAGCGCGACGGCGACGTCCTTTCGGATTGAATTGTTTCTGGGTCGCCTGGGCCAGCGCGTGTAATTGTTCTCGCGCGCCCTACCCAATCAGCACATCGGCCAACGGCCCATCTTTCCACCAGAAGGCTGAGACACCGTCATATTCGGTAAACTGGAGACCTGTTTCCAGCCCGTCCTGGTCTTGTTCGATATACAGCGTGACCCGGTCCCCGGTTCCGCTTTCGTAAATGAACTGTGCCGCGGACCCGTCGTTGCGCTGCCACCAACGTCAATCCCGAAACAGCGATGCGTGACATGAACATCCCGGCCACCCTGCAAAAGACCTGGGGTCATGCAGATCTGGGAGTTTACGCGCGGGTTATCACCGGCGGGACGTTGCGCCCCGGCGATGAAATTCAGCTGCAGAAATAGTCAGGCTCAGGCCGGAGAGACTTCGGCTTCTTCATCCGCATCGCCATCGGCTGCCGGTGCGGCATCCGAATCGCTTTGCTCCACACGCGGCTTGCGCTGGCGGCGTTTGCGACCATTCGGCTTTGCGCCATTCCCGTCACCGGATTCGGCATGGGATTGCGTTTCAACAGCGGAATCCGAGTTCGTTTCCTCGTCGGACTGCTCCGGTTCTCGCGATGGTGCTGCAGCCATTTCAACCTGGGCCTCGCCACCGTTGCCGTCGGATTCGTCCCGTTGAGACTCACCGACGCCATTGCGCGGCTCCGGCTTCGGACCATTGGCAATCATCAAGCGATAATAGTGCTCGGCGTGTTGCAGAAAATTCTCCGCGCCTACGCGATCGCTGCTCGACCCGGCATCGCGGGCGAGTTGCTGATACTTCTCGTAGATCTGCGAAGCATTCCCGCGCACGCGCGCGCCAGGGCCGTTGCTGTCGAAGGTTTGGTTTCGGGTATTGCCGGATTTACGTCCGCCGCGGCCCCGTGACCGCCTGTTAATATTTGTGTTTGGTCGCATCGCTTCCGTCGATCAGAGTTACTGATTACGGTGAATCGCCCAGCCAATTACATACGTCCCATGGGGGACCGCACGCTTTCCGAAACATGCCGACCACTGTGGACGACCGCTTCAAAATTTGGATCCGGGAGTTCAGAAATTTCGCAAAAGGCTTAAGATCACTAAAAGCAAATTGCGATATATCTAACAAACGCACCCTAGGCGGGCCGCCCACGTTTTCCAAGAACTTTTTTTATTAGATTTAGGTCTCCTGCGATCTCGCGAATGAGAGCACCCGCGGCGCACCGGAAAGATCGTTGCGCATCTCACCCAACTGAAGCCCCTGCTGGATGGCGAGCGCCATGACAGCTTCTTCCTGACCCGCCCCAATTTCAAAAAAAACATTCGCGCCCGGATTCATCAATCCCGGCATTCGCGCGAGAATACGACGATAAGCGTCGAGACCATCCAAGCCGCCATCAAGTGCCAGCCGCGGCTCAAAATCACGCACCTCCGGTTCAAGCTCGTCGATTGCGGTGGTTTCAATATATGGCGGATTGGAAATGATCACATCGAACCGGGTGTCGAATGCGACTTCCCATTCCCCCATAACCCATTGTAAACGTTCTTCTAATCCAATCTTCTCACCATTCTTTGTGGCCACGGCGAGCGCTGCCGCCGATGTATCTACACCGGTCCCCGTTGCATTGGGATATTCCGACAACAGGGTCAGCAGGAGGCACCCGCTCCCTGTTCCCAAATCCAATACACGCAGCGCGCGGGTACGATCAGGACATTTGGCGAGAACCGCCTCGATCAGTGTTTCACTGTCGGGTCGGGGAGTCAGAACATCGGCGCTAACCCGAAAAGGCAACGACCAAAATTCGCGCATCTCCACGATATGCGACACCGGCTCACGAGCTTCACGACGTGTGAGGAGAACATCGAACGCGGCCAGCTCAGATGGTGAAATTTGAATATCGCGGTTGGCATAGAACCAAGCTTGTGTGCGTCCCAGCCCACGCACGAGCAGCAAACGTGCGTCGAGAGCGGCCGAGTCGATCCCGGCATCCGACAAACGTTGCGTGGCTGCCCGAAGGGCCGTCAGGATTGAACGGTCCACGGCTCCGTCAGCTTCAGGCATCCGAAGTTTCGTCCACTGCCAGACGGGCAGCCTGATCTTCGGTTACAAGGGCGTCGACAAGCTCGTCCAGTGCTTCACCGTCAAGAATGCGTTCGAGCTTGTGCATTGTCAGGTTGATGCGGTGATCGGTCACTCTGCCCTGGGGGAAATTATATGTCCGGATACGTTCCGAACGGTCTCCTGAACCAACCTGGCTTTTTCGGGCTTCGGCGCGCTCGGCATCAATCAGATTGCGTTCGTGGTCATAGAGACGCGAGCGAAGCACGCGCATGGCCTTGGCCCGGTTCTTGTGCTGTGATTTCTCGTCCTGCTGGATCACCACAATTCCGGTCGGAATATGGGTAATTCGCACGGCACTATCGGTGGTATTTACCGATTGCCCACCCGGTCCAGACGCACGGTAAGTATCGACGCGGAGTTCATTTTCGGCGATATCGATATCGACTTCTTCGGCTTCGGGCAGCACGGCAACTGTCGCCGCCGAGGTGTGAATCCGACCGCTGCTTTCGGTCTCCGGGACTCGCTGGACGCGGTGCACGCCCGATTCATATTTCAGGCGCGCAAACACATCGCTGCCCGAAATACTTAAAATCACCTCTTTCAAACCACCAACACCGGTATCGCTGGAGGCCATGACTTCCACCTTCCAACCTTTGTCTTCGGCGTAGCGCTGATACATCCGAAACAGATCGGCGGCGAACAACGCAGCCTCGTCCCCACCGGTACCGGCACGAATTTCCAGAATCGCGTTCTTCGTATCGGCCTCATCCCGGGGCAACAACATCAACTTCAAGGCCTGCTCGAGGTCAGGCTCACGTTCGCGCAACTCCGCCATCTCCAGCTTGGCGAGTTCCTTCATGTCCCCGTCCGAATCTTCGTCGTTCAGAATTTCTTTCAGGCCGTCGATCTCCTCACGCACGCCGCGCAGCCCGCGTATCGCCTCAACCACGTCGTTGAGCTCAGCGTATTCCTTGGAGAGTTTAACGAACTCCTGCGGGTCGCTTCCGTCGGTTTTGGACAGCAGGTCGGAGACTTGCGCATGCCGGGCGACAACCCGGTCAAGCTTGTCGTCAATGCTCATTTTCTTCACTCCCTCGGGGCGTCGTGGCAGCCCCTGATGTTTCCTGCTCGTCCAACGCAAACAGCCGGCGGGCGGCGGTCGCGACAAAATTTTCGGTCCCACCGTCACGCGCGGCGCGGCGCAACGCCTCGGACGGGTTGTGCAACAGTCGGTTGATCAACCGGCGGGTAACATTTTCAACACCAGCACCGTCCGAATTCGCAAGGATATCGGCGCGCACCGCTTCGAAATAGGCCCGCATGTCCGATACTTCCCGAACCGCCCCACGTTCGGCGCTGGCTTCGAAGAATGCCGCGACGTGTTGATCGACAATCGCAAAGGCCTCCGCTGCGGCGGCGCCACGCGAAGCGTGGTTCGACCGGGAAATATCCTCCAGATCGTCCAGGTCATACAAAAAAACATCATCGAGTTCGTGGATCGTGCGCTCGGCATCTGCCGGAACGGCCACGTCGAGAATGAAAACCGGTTTATGACGCCGGGCCCGGATCGCTGCCCTCATCATTTCTGCGGTAACAATCATGCGGCCGGTCGCCGCAGCACCGATTATCAGATCAGCGCTCTCCAGCGCCGCCGACAACCCCTCATAGGTGACCGCGTGAGCCTCGAACGCATGGGCTGCCGATGCAGCGCGGGTCTCTGTCGGCCCGGCCACGGTGACATGACGAAGCCCATGGCGTTTGAAATGTTCGAGCATCAACACGCCCATTTCGCCTGGGCCAAGCAGCAAGGCCGAGACATTGTCGAGATCGCCAAATAGATTCCGAACCGCCCGCAAGGCGGCATTCGCCAGTGATACCGGACCTTCGGCGATCCCGGTGTTGGTTCGCACGTCTTTAGCCGCGGCGAAAGCTTTCTGAAACAGGCTGTCGAGCTCGGGGCCCAAAGATCCGGAAACCCGTGCACGGGCATGTGCGTACTTGAGTTGCCCCAGGACCTCGGTTTCTCCGATCGTGGCGCTTTCGAGGCTGGAGGCGACCGCAAACACATGCCGCACAGCATCCTCTCCACAAAGCTCATAAACACATTCGGGCGCAGCGGCTCCGCCATCTTGTCGGGCTTCCAGGATCGACCGAACAGCGGGCAATGCTTTACCGACATCAGCGGCAACGCCATGAAATTCCACCCGATCACAGGTCGAAACAACAACCGCCTGATCTAGTCCGCAGGCGCGCAGCGCCGCGAAAACGCCATCTTCATCTGCGGGCTCGACAAAAATCCGATCACGCAAAGCGGTGCTGCTGGTCTTATGGCTGGCGCCCACGACAACATAGTCAGCCGGCGCCGCCCGGTATTCGGGAGGGTGGCTCATTGTGTCGCGTCGCTAACGGTATGCTGCCAGATGGTCCTTGAGGTCTGAGATCAGGACTTCGGATTGTTCACCGCTGTCGAGGTTGCGCACCGTAACGGCGTTCCGCTCAAGCTCGTCATCGCCAATCAATACCGCCACGGCAGCGTTAATCCGATCCGCACGTTTCAGGCCCCGTTTGAGACCACCCTTGTAGATAAGCTCGGTCGTCAGGCCGGTTTTGCGCAACAGATGTGACAGCCGCATGGCTTCGTGTTCGCCGCTTTCACCCAAACCGATGAACGTGATCGCGCGCGCCGTTTCCGGTGGCTGATCGATCATCATTGCCAGGCGTTCAATTCCCGCGCCCCAGCCCACACCGGCGGTTTTGGGGCCACCCATGGTTTCGATCAACCCGTCATACCGACCGCCAGCCAGCACCGTACCCTGCGCACCCAGCGCTTCGGTGGTGAACTCGAATGCTGTGTGGCTGTAATAATCGAGCCCGCGCACGATGTGGGGGTTTCGGGTGAAGGCCACGCCCACGGCGGTGAGGCCATCCTGTACGGCCTGGAAGAACGCGGCCGCTTCGTCGGTCATGTAGTCGTCAAAGACCGGCGCATCGGCGATCAATGCACGATCACCTTTGTCTTTCGAATCCAGAATACGCAGCGGATTGCGGGTCAGCCGGTCCTGGCTTTCCGCTGACAATTGATCGGAGAATTTTGAGAAATAGTCGACCAGGGCTGCCCTGTACGATTCCTTGCTCTGAGCATCACCAAGCGTGTTCAGCTCCAACGTGGTCGAAGAGAGAATCCCCAAAGCCTCAAGGATATCTGCGGCCATAGCGATGACTTCGACATCAGCGGAAGGTTCGCCCACACCGATCAGCTCCGCTCCAAACTGATGGAACTGGCGCTGGCGACCTTTCTGGGGACGCTCATGCCGGAACATCGGACCGTGATAGTAGGATTTCAGGGGCAGCTCGTTCTGCAAACCACCGGAAATAAAGGCCCGCGCAATCCCCGCCGTACCCTCGGGGCGCAACGTCAGGCTGTCACCACCCTTGTCGTTGAAGGTATACATTTCCTTGGTGACGATGTCGGAGGTATCCCCCAGTGTACGCTGAAACACTTCGGTGAACTCGAATATCGGCGTCGAAATCGGCCCAAACCCATAGCGGCCGACAACATCACGCGCAGTATCCACGATAGCCGCATGCGCACGCGCATCATCACCGATGAGATCATGGGTGCCGCGAACAGGTTGGAGCTTTACCACTGGTCAGGCCTTCGGCTTACGGGTTATTCGGCGGCCGACGACAGGTCGTCACTCGCCGCGGCTTCAGCAGCATCGATCTCGGCTGCCTTCTCCTCAACCAGGCCCACAAGGTGATCGACGATCCCCTTGTCCTGCAGTCGATGATGCGGCTGCCCGGCGAGATAGACCTGGTGGGTACCCCGTCCGCCGCCGGTAAAGCCGATATCGGTCATCGTTGCTTCGCCCGGCCCGTTTACCACGCAACCAATCACCGAGACGGTCATCGGCGTGGTGATATGTGCCAAACGATCCTCGAGGACGCGGACCGTCTCGATCACGTCGAATTGCTGACGCGCGCAGGACGGACAGGAAATCACATTGACCCCGCGATGGCGCAATCCCAGCGATTTGAGAAGATCAAAACCGACCTTCACCTCCTCGACAGGATCCGCGGACAACGACACTCGTAAGGTGTCGCCGATCCCCGACCACAACAGCATACCCAGCCCGACGGATGATTTGACTGTGCCACTTCGCAATCCCCCGGCTTCGGTAATGCCAATGTGCAGTGGGTAATC
Organism: uncultured Alphaproteobacteria bacterium; assembly: GCA_964276015.1. GTDB lineage: Bacteria > Pseudomonadota > Alphaproteobacteria > UBA6615 > UBA6615 > JABJAG01. Next base: position 294,094 of record CAXYDO010000007.1, read on the forward strand.
ACAGGCCTCGGCCAGACCTTGATAGGCGGCCACCGCCAGGAACACATCTGATGCCTTCACGGAAATCTTGAACTCGAAAAAATCCTCATCCTCGAGCAACCGAACCGAATTGAGTGCGCTTTCGATCAGCGCCTCTGGATAGGGTTCACCGTATTTTTCCAGCAGCTCTTTTTCGAGACTGCCGCCGTTCACACCGATACGCATCGAACAATTATTGGCTTTGGCCGCTTTCACGACCTCCTGCACGCGCTCGCGCGATCCGATATTCCCCGGGTTGAGTCGCAGGCAAGCCGCACCCGACTCGGCTGCCTCTATGGCGCGCTTATAGTGAAAATGAATATCGGCGACGATCGGCACCGTGACTTCCGGCACGATCTCACGCAGCGCGATTGTGCTTTCTTCGTCAGGGCAGGACACACGGACGATATCGGCACCAGCGACTTCAAGCGCGCGAATTTGCGCGATCGTACCCGCCACATCGGTCGTGAGAGTATTCGTCATCGACTGAACGGTGATCGGAGCACCACCGCCCACAGGCACATCACCCACCATGATCTGGCGGCTTTGACGGCGCTCGACATCGCGATAGGGACGCACGCTCATGGTCTTTCCAAACCTTTGAATAAAATCTTGAATAGTGTCCGTAACATGCGCGCGGCACCCCCGAATTTCAACAGTCTGCGCCGACGCAATTAGTCAGACTTACTGGATGGTAGCGGTTCCGGTTTTCAGCAAATCGGGGTCAAGTCGTACATTACGACGAATATCCCCGTGGCCACCGATCGCCGGCACCGATTCTCCGTCGACCTGGATATCCAAACCTCCGGCGTTGTTGGTTCGCAGGCTTAGACCCGGCCTGTCCGGCACCAGATAGCGGTCACCCGGACGTAACATCTGTGTCAGAAGAGCATTTTCCTGACTGTCCATGACCTGCACCCAGGCGTTGGCATCGCGCGCGCTGACGACGATCCGCGCATCCCTGTTGACGACACCATAGGTCCGGCCATCGGCCGCAGCAGCGGGCGCTGGCTCGGGAATCGCCGGCAATGCAGCAGTTGTGGTGATGGTGGACGACCCGGCATTGTCTGGTGGCAGTGCCACGCCGACACTCAGATCGGAGTGCGGACGAACCGGCTGCGGAACAGGGGCGGGCGCGATCTCCGGCACAATTTCTTCGGCAGCAGGTTCTGCGCTAGCCGTCTGTGCAGTCGTTTCTGCAGCAGGGGTTTCACCCCCCGCGGCCGACGCCCTCTCTTCAGGAGTCAGCGACGGCAATTCAACATTGCCCAGCGGGTCGATCGCCGGCTCCAGGTAAGACGGCGGTACCAAGAGAATTTCCGGTTCGGCTGGCGGCGTCGCGACCGACACCACAGCCTTGGGTCCGTCTTCCTGCGCGACAATATTCTGTTCGCTCACCGGCGGCGTCGCCGTGACAATCTCAATCGAGCCGTCTGACGATCCTGTCAGCCCTGCAGGCGGCGGGGGTACGCGGACGATCTCAAGACTATTTTGGCCCTGCCACCAGTACCATCCGCCAGCACCTGCGGCGGCCAAGACCAGACAGACCGCGACCAGTACGCCACCGGGGAAGCGACCTTCGGGGACAGGGCTGGGAAAATCGAGATCCTGTCGGGACTGAATGCCGGTTGCTTCTTCCTTGAAGCGGACCAACACATCCGGAACTTCCAGGCGCAGGTAAGTCGCATAAGAGCGGATGAAGCCAACCGCATAGGTGGCGCCAGGAAGTTCATTAAACCGGCCATCTTCGATGGCTTCGATATACACACGACGGATGCGCAGCGTCTGCGCCACCTCGGTGACGGAGCGGCCCGTGTTTTCACGGGCTTCGCGCAGAAAGTAGCCAACGTGATCAGCACCTTCAACGGAATGGATCGTGTCGGGATCAACTTCCTGGTTCAACACACGAAGCGATCGTGGGTTCAAACGTACCATTGTGTCCCCAGCCCGCCGGCGGAACATCGTCTCGCCAAACGCAACTTCAAAATTCTGTGCAACTTAAAATTTAATTCCAAACGCTGAGGTTACGCCATAAGTCACGAAAATTAAACGTAATTTGCCTCAACCACCCGCGTTATTAACAAAAGCGACTCGGCGCTGCAATCTATTAGACCTCAACTCCGTGGTCGTGCGTCGGGCACCAGGGCGGTCAGGCGGCGTCCAAGCCGTAGGCCGTGTGCAAGGCGCGCAACGCCAGTTCGGTGAATTCCTCGGCGATCAAAACGCTGATCTTGATTTCCGAGGTAGAGATCACCTGGATGTTGATGCCGTGCTCGGCGAGGGAGGAAAACATCCGCTGCGCAACACCCGCGTGGCTGCGCATGCCGACACCAACAACTGAGACTTTCACAACATTTGCGTCGGGCACCAGATCGGTGAATCCGAGCTCCGACTGACAGGCCTTGAGGACCTCGATCGCGCGATCGAGATCGCCGCGGGTCACGGTAAAGGTCATATCAGTGTTCGTGCCGTCTTCCGACACGTTCTGGACAATCATGTCAACATTGACGTTGGCGTCCGCGAGAGGCCCGAAGATCGCAGCGGCCACGCCCGGGCGATCCGACACCCGCATCAGGGTGATCTTTGCTTCATCGCGGCTATACGTCACGCCGCTGACCATTTCGTGTTCCACAATATTATCCTCGTCCACCACGAGCGTTCCCGGCAGATCGCTGCCGACCGCATCGTCAAATGATGAGAGCACCTGTACCGGTACTCCATGGTTCATCGCCAGTTCCACCGAACGGGTCTGCAGAACCTTGGCGCCAAGTGACGCCATTTCCAGCATTTCTTCGTACGTGACCTTATCCAGCTTGCGCGCACGCGTCACGATCCGGGGGTCCGAGGTGTAGACTCCGTCCACATCGGTATAGATGTCGCAACGATCAGCCCGCAGGGCTGCTGCCAGGGCCACAGCCGTGGTGTCCGAGCCGCCGCGCCCCAGGGTGGTGATCCGGTTTTCCGGGCTAATTCCCTGGAACCCGGCCAGCACGCAGACCTGGCGATCCTCGAACCGGAGTTCCATTTCGGCAATGTCGATATCTTCGATGCGCGCGCGTGCGTGGGCGTCCGAAGTCCGGATCGGCACCTGCCACCCCAGCCAGGAGCGTGCGGGCACGCCCTGTTCCTGAAGGCAGATCGCGAGCAGCCCGGCGGTTACCTGTTCGCCGGTCGACACGATCACGTCGTATTCGCTGGCGTCGTGCAGCGCGTGGGCGGCCCGGGTCAGATCGACCAGATCATTGGTCACCCCCGCCATCGCCGAGACGACAACGGCCATCTGGTGACCGGATTCGTACTCACGCTTCACCCGCGCGGCGACAGCGCGAATTCGGTCGAGGTCGGCGACGGACGTGCCGCCAAATTTACCAACGATGCGACTCATGGTCTCTTCCATTGAACTGACGGACGATGGCGCTCATATGTGTTCCTACATAAACGCAAGGCGTCGTCCGCGCGGCAATTTGGCTTGAACAGGCCGGATTACTGAGCAAGATTGGCGTATCCATACTCAGCCAGAACCCGCCTTGCAAGCGCGCGCAGGTTTGATCGATGAATGCAGCCGAAGAAATCCACGCCCCCAACTCTCGCGAACCCGCAGAGTTGGAAAAATTTCGCCGGATGGCCACCGAGTGGTGGGACCCGAACGGCAAGTTCCGACCCCTGCACAAATTCAACCCGGTGCGCCTCGCCTATATCCGGGATCAGGCTTGCGCCCATTTCGGCCGGGACCCTCGCCAGACGCGCCCTCTCGAAGGTTTGCGACTGCTCGATATCGGCTGCGGCGGCGGGCTGCTTTGCGAGCCGATGGCCCGGCTCGGCGCGACCGTCATCGGCGCAGATGCCCTGAGCGAGAACATCGAAATCGCCCGTTTGCACGCCGACGAGGTCGATCTCACCATCGATTATCGCGCTACCACCGCCGAGGATATTCTGGCCAGCGGCGAGCAATTCGACATCGTGCTGAGCATGGAGGTCGTCGAACATGTCGTCGACCCGTTTGCCTTCCTGTCAGATTGCGGGGCGCTTGTTGCGCCGGGGGGCCAGATATTTGCCGCGACCCTCAACCGCACCGCCAAGGCCTTCGCACTGGCCATCGTCGGAGGCGAATACGTCCTGCGCTGGCTGCCGCGCGGTACCCATAACTGGCGCAAATTCCTACGCCCCTCAGAACTGGTTGCAGGGCTGGAGGCTGGCGGCATCGAGATGCAGGAGCTGACCGGCGTCGTTTTCAATCCCCTGACCGGCGTGTGGTCGTGCCATGCCACGGATCTGAACGTGAATTATATGGGGCATGGCCGCAAGGCCGACTGACGGCCCGCGCGTCTAGCTGTCGGTACGTTTTGGCCAGGGCAAGCGGCCCACCGGCACACCTTCATCAGCGAGTTCCTGAGCATCATCATCGGACGCGTTGCCGTAAATCGGGCGTTCTTCAGACTCACCGAGATAGATTTTTCGGGCTTCATCGGGGAATTCATCGCCCACATCGTCGAAATTGGTTTCCACGAAGTCACGAACCTCGGTGACCATCTGACGAAGCTTTTTCGCCTGATCCGCCTTCTCGACCTTCCGGGCGGTCACCTCGGCCTTAGCCCCGATGGCCGGGGCCATCAGCGACTTGGTGATCGTCCCATCACCACAAAATGGGCATTCGATCAGGCCTTTCTTGGCCTGTTTGTCGAAGTCCGACGAGTTCTGGAACCAGCCCTCGAACTCGTGGTCTTTCGTGCAGATCAGGTTGAAACTAATCATGTCCGGGCTTCCCGCCGGTGAATTACGTGATTTGCGTCCGGCACGCGACGCAAGGAATGATGCTATTTCGGGAAAATTACAAGCACCAAGCTGGACCCCTTCATGTTGTCAGACCCCTCCCCCTGGATCCTTCGTTTTGCCGATCTGGTATCCGGACCGGTACTCGACCTGGCCTGCGGAGCGGGGCGTCACACGGCTTTTTTCGCCGAACGCGGCCATGCGGTGACAGCGGTAGACCGGGATATGACCCGTTTGGGGACGCTGGCGGATCACCCCAACGTGTTGACCATCGCCGCCGATCTCGAAGCTGCAGAGAATGCCTGGCGCCCGGCGCCCGACAGCTTTGGCGCTGTCGTGGTGACTAATTATCTCTGGCACCCTTTGCTACCAGCACTGATCGATGCCCTGCAGCCAGGCGGCGTGTTGCTCTACGAAACTTTTGCGGCGGGCAACGAGGCTTTCGGTAATCCGTCGAACCCGGACTTTCTAATGCGCCCGGGCGATTTGCTCGACGCGGTCCGCCCTGCGCTTTCCATCATCGCTTATGAAAATGGCGAGATCGCGTCGCCGCGTCCCGCCGTTGTTCAACGTATTTGTGCCGTCAGAGACGGCGCCGTGCAGCGCCTTTAGGCGAGCCCCAGCTTGGCGTCCAGGCCGCCCGCGGAATCGAGCGCATAGAGTTCGTCGCATCCGCCGATATGCTCGCCATCGATAAAGATTTGCGGCACCGAGCGCGCGCCATTCGCGCGCGAGATCATCTCGTTCTTCTTGCCCGAGTTGAAACTGGTGTCGGTTTCTTCGAACTCGACACCCTTCTGTTTGAACAGGCGCTTGGCCGCAGAGCAGTAGCCGCACATCATGCCCGTGTAGATTTCGACTTTTGCCATCAACCTTCTCCCTAAATTCGTTCTTCTGTTATCTAGGCAACCCGACTGGGTTTGACCAGAGGCAGTTCCCGCGCGGCCATCACAACGCTGTCATCCGTTTCTAGCGCGGCCGGTCTACCCGGGCCAGAACCAGCACGTCGACCTGGGTAGCCCCCGCGCCCAGCAACACCTTCGTGCAGGCCTCCAGCGTCGCGCCGGTCGTGTAGACATCATCGATCAGCAGGACATGCCGCCCGGCCAGATCATCGGTATATCGCGGGGTCGCAACGAAAGCCCCCCGCACATTGAGGCGGCGCTGGGAAGCGTTCAACCCACCCTGAGTGGGAGTCGACCGACGGCGCGACAAGGCCGCGGCGCGCAGTTTCTCGGTGCAGCCGGCTTCGCGGGTCAGCGCCTGGGCGCGGCTGAAAACGGGGCGTTCACAGATACAGGCCCCGCACAGGGCGGCGGGACCCTGTTCAAACTCGAACGGCACGCCGCAGGCGCTGCAAAAAGGTGCGGAAACAAACACCGCATCATCCCAGCAATCAGGACAGAGCGAACCCGAGGTCGTGACCAGCGCATCATAGACCAGGCACTGGGGCGGCAACACCGTATCCACTGCGGTTCGGGACATCAGGGCCAGCGAGCTCGAAACGCCGGATGCGGCACGCAACAAACTCTCCATGCTGGCATTCTGCCCCCGACCGACCGTCCGGAGTCAATTAGCCGTTCGGCCAGTCTCCCGCGAGTGTGCTTGGCGCTGCGCCCGGCCCCGTGCGATACAATCCCCATGTCCGGACCCGACGCCATTTTCGACCGTGCTTTGATGCGCCAGCGCCGTGAGCGCGTGGTGTCGAATTTTGACGCCCATGATTTCCTGTTCCGCGAGATCGCCGAACGGCTGGCCGAGCGCGCCGGCGACGTGCGGGACGACTTTGACCTGGCGCTGGATGCGGGATGCCGGAGCGGGCTGTTCACCCAAGCCGCCCGGGAACTCATCCCGGGAAAGATCGCGACTTTCATCCAGAGCGAGTTCGTCCCAGGCCTCGCCGAACGCGCCCGAGCCACCAACAATATCGCGACCGTGATCGCCGATGATGAAGCCCTGCCCTTTGCCCCCAGTAGCTTTGACCTGATCGCCAGCTGTGGTGTCCTGCACGGCCTCAACGATGTGCCCGGCGCGCTGATCCAGCTGCGCCACGCCCTCAAGCCTGACGGGCTGTTTTTGGGCGCCCTGCTGGGGGGTGAAACCCTGCACGAGCTGCGCCACGCACTGCTGACCGCCGAAGCTGAAATCGAAGGCGGCGCCAGCCCCCGGGTGGCGCCGTTCGCCGAGCTGTCGGATGCAGCCGGGTTGCTCCAGCGCGCGGGCTTTTCCTTGCCCGTCGCCGATCTGGACACCATCAACGTGACTTATGAGAACGCGTTCAAGCTGATGCACGATCTGCGCGGCATGGGGGAGGCCAACACCCGCCTCGACCGCCGCCGTACCCCGACCCGCCGGGCCACGTTGTTCCGGGCGGCGGAGATCTACGCGGAGCAATTCGCCGATACCGACGGCCGTATCCCCGCGACCTTCCAGGTGTTTTTCCTGACCGGCTGGGCTCCCCATGCCAGCCAGCCCCAGCCGTTACGCCCGGGCAGCGCCAAGGTGCGCCTGGCCGATGCGCTCGATTCCACCGAACGCCCCCTCGATGAAAAAACCCGGGCCGCCTTTCCGGCCCCGGACCGGAGCTAACCCCATGCCTCTTAATCTCGCCCGCGCGCTGGCCAATGCCCATCGCTTCGTCTGGCAACACCGCCAGGATTTGTTCGCCTATGCCTTCCTGCCAGTGGTGGTCCTCGGCCTGCTCGAAACCCTGGCCATCGGCGCCAGCGGCGACTGGCGCACGATGTTCGAGCCGGTGGTTATTTCCAGCGACGACCCCGAAGCCGCCCAGGCCGCGCTTCGGATTGGGCTGACCCACCTGATCCGGGTGGTCGCGCTGGCCTTTGCCTATGTGCTGTTTGCGATCCCCTGGTACCGCAAGCAGCTAGTCGGAGACGCCGGCAAGAAGATCGGCACGCTGCTGCGCTGGAGCCCCCTCCACTGGCGCTTCATCGGTTCTTCGCTGGTCCTGATCCTGATCATGGGCGCAGCGATGATGGTGCTATCCATCCCGCTCAAGGCACTGGCAGGCGCCAACCCCATGGCCGGACTGTTTGCCCAGACTTTGCTGCTGGTCTTCGTTGGACTGGCAGGCGCGCGGGTGTTGTTGATCTTCCCGGCACTGGCCATCGGAGCCCCACTGACCCCGCGCCAATCCCTGGAGCTGACCCGTGGCCGGGGCTGGATGCTGTTCGCGATCGCGGTGCTGCCATTGCTCGCCAGCGTGATGCTGTCGCTTATCATGGCCAACGTTATCGCTCTGGTTTTGGTGCCCGTGATCGGCACCTCGATCTCGCTGGTGTTGGTCACCGTGCTGGTGATCGACGCCCTATCCTTCATCGGGTTCGCGATCCAGATCTCGGCGCTGGGCTATGTCTACCAGCAGCTCGCCCAGAGCGGGACTTCACGCTCCGCCTGACCCGAGCGGGCCCCACAACGCGTGTAATACCGGATGACAAAACCCGAATAGGTTGTGCTAATATTGGCAGCACAGTTATTTGGGGGACAAGTTATGTATAAACTTCCGGTCCGGAACACGATTGGTGAGACTTATCGGTTTATCTGGTCCGAGCGGGGCGCTTGGCTCAACTACATACTCGGACCTGTGCTTCTTTTAGGCTTATTTTCGGCCGCATTGCCGCTACTCGGATTTGATGCCCTCACCCCTCAAAGCCCCGAGGATTTCCCGGAAAATATGCCGATCAAATCCTTTTTAGTTAGTTTTGCTGTCGTTGCTCGCCTCTTCATCGCAATCTACATCACCTTCGCAGTCGCCTAGCATCGCCGCTATCTTCTTGGGCCGGAAAACACATCTGCCAGGGAATTGATAACCTGGAAACGTCGACACTGGGTGCTCATCGGACGTGCCATCCAGCTTGTCTTTTTCATGTTCCCCGTCTTCATCGTCGTTGCTTTAGTCGTAGGCTTACCCGTAGGTCTCATAGTTAACTTTCCCATCGGCAGTGGCGTCGACGGAACGACTATATTTGAGATAATTGGCCTAGTAGTAGGCGGATGGACCATTTCGCTTTTCGTATCTGTCTGGATGATCGGCACATGGCTAATGTTCCTCGCAGCTGCTGTTGAAGATCGGGGGTTCGGCATCAGAAAGAGTATGTCTCTGGCCCGAAGCAATCGTTGGCGAATGTTTGCCATTTTTCTTGTCGGCTCGGTCTGGCCAATGCTTGCGGTTCAGATCGTGCTGTCGGGCATCACAATTGGCATCGTATTTGTCGTCTTTGCCAGCGCCGGTGGACTACCTGACATACCGTTTGCTGTTGAGCTGCTAATGGGTATTGTCAGCGTTGCATTCTACTTTTTGGCCGTCGCGATAGGTGTCTCAATGTTATCCCTGATCTATCGTCGCCTGCGTGACAACGTGCCGTTAGACGAACCGGAAGCCGCCTAAAGCAGGTCCTGCAGCTGGGCGACCAGCGGCACATCAGCCGGGGGCATCGGGTAGTCCCGGAGCGCGTTCGGGCGGACCCAGGTCAGGGTCTGGCCCTCTCTCGCCTCAGGCGTGCCTTTCCATTTGCGGCACACAAAAAGCGGCATCAGCAGATGAAAGTCATCATAGGCGTGACTGGCAAAGCCAATCGGCGCGAGGCAGCTTTCATGGGTGTCGATGCCGAGCTCCTCGTTCATCTCCCGGATCAAGGCCGCTTCCGGGGTCTCGCCGCTTTCCACCTTGCCCCCGGGGAACTCCCACAGACCGGCCATGGATTTGCCTTCGGGGCGTTGCGCGAGCAACACCCGGTTATCGGCATCGAGCAGCGCGACAGCGCTGACCAGCAGGATCGGCGTGTCGCCCACCGGGGCTAGCTCCGGTAGTCAGCGTTGATGGTGATGTAGCCGTGGGTCAGATCGCAGGTCCACACGGTGCCGCGCCCGCGCCCGACGCCGAGATCCACATGCAACGTGATCTCGTCACCCTTCATATAGGCCGCGACCGGCGCCTCGTCATAGTCGGGCACCAACTGGCCCTTGCGGGTGATCGGTGTCTCGCCAAAGCCGATCGAGAGCAAGTCCCGGTCGGCCTTTTCGCCGGCCTTGCCGACGGCCATGACCACCCGGCCCCAATTGGGGTCCTCTCCCGCGATTGCCGTTTTCACCAGCGGTGAGTTCGCAATCGCGAGGCCGACAATGCGCGCGGCGCGTTTTGATTCCGCGCCGGTCACCTTGACGGTGACAAATTTCTGCGCGCCCTCCCCGTCCCGGACGATCTGCTGGGCCAGGTCGATGAAGATGTCTTGCAGGGCCGCCTTGAATTCGCCCAGCGCCTTATCGGCGGCACTGGTGATACGCGGCTGGCCCTTGGCCTGACCGGTAGCAAACAGCAGCACCGTGTCCGAAGTAGAGGTGTCACTGTCCACGGTGATCGCGTTGAAGGAGTCATCTGCCGCCGTGCGCACCAGCCGTTGTAGGACCGGCGCGGGAATTTTGGCGTCGGTGAACACAAAGCCCAGCATCGTTGCCATGTCCGGGGCGATCATGCCTGAACCCTTGGCGAAGCCCGACAGGGTCACTTCGGCCTTGCCGATCTTCACCTTGCGCGTGGCCGCCTTAGGAAAAGTGTCGGTGGTCATGATGGCCTGGGCGGCGTCCTTCCAGGATTTTGCCGACAGGGTCTTTTTCAGGGGCCCGAGTTTGCTGGCAATATAATCCGGCGCGCGGGGCTCCCCGATCACGCCGGTCGAGGCGATGTAGACATCCTGCGCCCGGCAGCCGAACAGATTGGCCGCTTCACCGGCGGTCTGGGAGACCTGGAGATCGCCTGCATTACCGGTGAAAGCATTGGCGTTGCCGGAATTGACCACCAGCACCCGGGCCTTGCCGCGGGGTAAAATCGCCCGGCACCAGTCGACCGGCGCGGAAGGACATTTTGACCGGGTGAGGACCCCGGCGGCCGTGGTCCCCGGCGCCATCTCGGCGACCATGAGATCCTTGACGCTTTTCGCCTTCTTCAGGCCAACCGCACGCCCCGTCAGGCGCACTCCGGCGACCGGCGCCATAGCCGGGAACCGCGCGGGTGCCAACGGCGAGCGCGTGGGTGCCGGCACCTTGGCGGCGCTAACTTTGGAACCTAATTTTTTTTTCGACGTGCCGGTTTTGGCCATCGTGTGAACCCCCGAAAGCAAATGATCGGGCGTTGCCAGAGGGCGCGGTGCCGCGCGCTACTGTTTCGGCGCTACCTCGATCGGCGAGCCATCGACGTTGAACAGTTCAACCTTCGCATTCGCCCGCAATTCCGCCATATGCGCGGTGATCAGTTCGCGCGTCAACTGCTGTTCGATCTGGCCGCGGGATTCTTCGAAACTGGGGGCCGGCTTGCGGCGCTTATCAACGACTTTGATGATGTGCCAGCCGGATTCGGTTTTCACCGGGTCGGGCCCGAGGTCACCTGGCTTGAGCGCAAAGGCGGCATCGGCAAAGGGCTGCACCATGGCGCTGCGCACGAAGTAGCCGAGGTCACCGCCGCGGGGCGCACTGGGGCCTGTCGAACGGTCCCGGGCCAGATCGGCGAAATCCTTGCCGCCCTGAATGGCCTTGATGATATCGGTGGCATCCTTCTCATCCTCGACCAGGATATGGCTGGCGCGCACTTCGAGCGGGCCTTCGGTCTTGCCGATGGTCGCGTCGTAATTCTCGCGCACGACTTCTTCCTCGATCCCGTTCTGGATCAGCCGGTTCATATAGGTCTGCTGGATCGCGACCTTCTCGAACTCGGCCATCTGGCGCTTTACGTCCGGGTCGTCCTGCAGATTATCTGCACGGCCGGCCACAGCGAGCAGCTCACCATCGACCAATTGCTGCACGATCTGCGGGAAAATCACATTGATCGGGGCCTGCTTATAATTGTCAGGCAGGCGCGAATAAGCGGTGGCCACGTCCGATTGGCGAATTTCCTGTCCGTCGACGCGCGCGACGATCGGGTTGTCTTCAGCGGCTGGCGTGGTCGCCCCCTGCTGTGCGAGAGCAGGTCCTGAAAGGCCGGACAGGCCGGAAACAATGGCAAACGCGCCGAGCGCAATGAGAAAGCGGGTCATGAGAAGCTCCTGTGGAATTCGGGCCTGTAACGTCTGGTCGTCATGGCCAAGGCTAGCTTGCCGTGTTCGCCGGGACCGCACAAGTCGGGGCCCGCGAACACGGTATATTCACACGGCAATTTGAACCTGAAATGCGGCAACAAACCGGCAGGGCGCGCAGGGAGCGCCCGGAAGCGTTTTCCCGACGTTGACACTTCTCCGGACGCCCCCTAGACAATGCACGAAAATTCCCCATTTGTTGGGAACACTCGGCACGCCCGGATGATCCGGACCGGGCGGAGGATTTTTTCCGCCTGTGCCAAGCATTTTGCCTTTAAGGAGGCCTCATGGTCTTCAGTCTGGTTACCAAGGCCTTCGGATCGGCGAATGACCGCTATCTGAAACGCCTTTACAAGGATGTCGACGCCGTCAACGCCCTCGAGCCCGGGCTCGAGGCGCTGGATGACGCCGCCCTGCAAGCGCGCACGGATATGTTCCGTCAGCGTATCGCCGATGGTGAATCCATCGACAGTCTCCTCGTCGAGGCCTTCGCCACGGTCCGTGAAGCGGCCAAGCGTACGCTCGGCCAGCGGCATTTCGATGTTCAGCTGCTCGGAGGCATGATCCTGCACAAGGGCATGATCTCCGAGATGAAGACCGGCGAAGGCAAGACCCTGGTCGCCACCCTGCCGGTCTATCTGAACGCCCTCTCGGGCAAGGGTGTCCACGTGGTCACGGTCAATGACTATCTGGCACTGCGCGATTCCGGCTGGATGGGTGAAGTCTATAACTTCCTCGGTCTGACCGTCGGCTGCATCACCAACGGCTTGTCCGACGATGAACGCCGCGCCGCCTACGGCTCCGATGTGACCTATGGCACGAACAACGAATTCGGCTTCGACTATCTGCGTGACAATATGAAGTTCTATCTCGAAGAGATGGTCCAGCGTGAATTCAACTTCGCGATCGTCGATGAGGTAGATTCGATCCTGATCGATGAGGCCCGAACACCGCTGATTATTTCCGGCCAGGTCGAGGATTCTTCCAGTTCCTATAAGAGTGTCGATGTCCTCATCCCGGAGCTCACCGAAGATGATTACGAAATCGACGAAAAGGCCCGTTCGAGCAACCTGACCGATGAAGGTGTCGAACATGTCGAGGCGTTGCTCGCGAAAGCCGGCCTGCTCGACGAGGGGGCCAGCCTCTACGACATCACCAGCGTCACGATCCTGCATCACGTCAATCAGGCACTCCGCGCCCACAAGCTGTTCCAGCGCGACCGCGACTACATCGTCAAAAACAACAAGGTGATAATCATCGATGAATTCACTGGTCGGATGATGGAAGGCCGGCGCTTCTCCGAAGGGCTGCATCAGGCGCTCGAGGCGAAAGAAGACGCGGAGATCCAGAACGAGAACCAGACGCTGGCCTCGATCACCTTCCAGAACTATTTCCGCCTGTACCCGAAACTTGCGGGCATGACCGGCACGGCGATGACCGAATCCGCCGAATTCGCGGAAATTTACGAGCTCGAAGTGGTCGACATGCCAACCAACAATCCGATGGTGCGCGACGACCAAAACGATGAGGTCTATCGGACCCTGGGCGAGAAATACGACGCGATCAACGAGTTGATCCAGGACTGCGTCAAGCGCGGCCAGCCGGTCCTCGTCGGCACCGTATCGATCGAAAAATCCGAGCAGGTCTCTGACGCTCTGAAAAGTGCGAAGATTCCCCACGAAATTCTGAACGCCCGTCACCACGAACGTGAAGCCCAGATTATTGGCCAGGCCGGCGTGCCCGGCGCGGTGACCATCGCCACCAACATGGCCGGACGCGGCACCGATATTCAGCTCGGTGGCAATCTGGAACTAAGACTGGCGGCCGAACTCGAGGGCATCGAGGACGAAAGCGCACGGGCTGCCAAGGAAGCCGAAATCCGCGCCGAAATCGACATCCTGCACGACGAAGTGATCGCGGCGGGCGGACTGTTCGTCATCGGCACAGAGCGCCATGAAAGTCGGCGTATTGACAACCAGCTGCGCGGCCGTTCGGGTCGTCAGGGTGACCCGGGCACGTCGCGTTTCTTCCTGTCCCTCGAAGACGATTTAATGCGCATCTTCGGCTCCGAACGCATGGACGGCATGCTGCAGAAGCTCGGCATTGAAGAAGGCGAAGCGATCGTCCATCCGTGGATCAACAAGGCGCTCGAAAAGGCGCAGCAGAAAGTCGAAGCGCGCAATTTCGATATTCGCAAACAGCTGCTGCAATACGATGACGTGATGAATGACCAGCGCAAGGTCATCTACGAGCAGCGCAAGGATCTGATGCAGATCGAGGATGTTTCCGAGACCATCAAATCAATGCGCGAGGAGGTTCTCGACGATTTGATCGGCCGCACCATTCCCGAACGCGCCTTTGCCGAGCAATGGGACACCACCCTGCTCCAGGAAGAAGCCCAGCGCGTCTTCAACATCGACATTCCGGCCGCCGAATGGGCTAAGGAAGAAGGCATCGCGGACGAAGAAATCCGCGACCGCATGCAGATCCTGATTGACGCCAATGTTGCCGCCAAGACCGTCAATTACGGCGCCGATTTGATGCGCATGGCCGAAAAGAACCTACTGCTGCAGATCCTCGACCAATACTGGAAGGATCACTTGCTGCGCCTCGATCATCTGCGTCAGGGCATCGGATTGCGGGCTTTTGGTCAGAAAAACCCGCTCAACGAATACAAGCGCGAAGCCTTCGACATGTTCCAGGGCATGCTCGGCCAGTTGCGCGAGGGCGTGACCCAGCTGCTCAGCCATATCGAAATCCAGGTCAACGAGCCGGTTCCCGAGCCGCAATCCCCCACCGACATGCAAACCGAGCATGCCATGGCCGGCCAGTTTGGCGACGCTCAGCCTGTCGATGCAGAAGCCCTGGCCCGCATGCCCGCCCGCAACGCAGCAGCCGCCAAGATCGACCCGAACGATCCCGGCACATGGGGCAAAGTCTCGCGCAACACCGCCTGCCCGTGCGGCAGCGGCAAGAAGTACAAACACTGCCACGGCAAGCTGGCTTAGAAACACGGAGATCGCATGATCGAGTTCGGTGTTTTTGATCATCTCGACCAGCGCCCCGGGGCGTCACCTCAGGAAATCTATGAAGAGCGTCTGCGCCTGATCGCGGCGTATGACCGGGCCGGGTTCGCCATGTATTACCTGGCCGAACCCCACGCGACCCCGCTGGGGCTCGCGCCCTCACCCAGCGTGTTTCTCTCGGCGGTCGCGCAGCGCACCGAGAACATTCATTTCGGACCGATGGTCTATTGCCTGTCGCTTTATGAACCGCTGCGGCTAATCGAAGAAATCTACATGCTCGACCAAATGAGCGGCGGCCGGTCCGAGTTCGGCGTCGGGCGCGGAATTTCCCCCTTTGAAGTGGCCTATTTCGGGGTCACCAAGGAGAACGCGCCGTCGCTTTATATGGAAGCCTTCGAGGTGCTGATGCGCGGGCTGACCTCCGAGACCCTCAATTTCTCTGGCACCCATTGACGTGCCGATGGTCATCCCTCCGGTACAGCGCCCGCACCCGCCGCTTTGGTAAGGGGTCGCGACCCCGGACGGTGCGGCCTGGCCTGCGACCCAGAAGATCAACATCATCAGCAACGCCCCGTACGAGATTTTCCGCAGCGCGACCGACCAGTATCGCAACAAGTGGGAAAGCCGACACGGGGGCACACCGACCACCAGGATGGGTGTGGCGCGGCATGTATTCGTCGGCAAGACAATGGAAGAAGCCGAGCGCATCGGCGCCCGTGCCTACACGGCCTGGTACGAGAACTTCATCGCCCTGTAGCGAAAATTCGGGGCCGTCGATACCGCCTATGCGTCAGATCTTGCCACCGCACGCTACCGCGACGCAGCCATTGTAGGCACCCCGAAGACGGTCGCTGCGGAAATCGAACGCCAGATCGAGGCGGCCGGCCTCAACTACTTCGTCTGCCGCTTTGCTTATGGTGATTTGAGTTACGCTGAATCCTCAGCGTCGCTCGAGCGTTTTGCCGACGCCGTGATGCCTAATTTCACCGGTTAACAGGCCGCTGCCAACCTGCGCCTCAGCTCCCTTACTTCGAGCTGGGCTGCTCTGCCGGATCGTTCACGAGCTTCTTGCCGCGACCGGTTTTCAGAATTTTCGACAGCAGGCTGCGAAGAGGGTTGTCCACAAGACTCAATAGACGCCGCAGGTATTGTTCCGGCCGGCCGGTAAAAGACGTGACATGAAAATAGTCGGCCTGCACTGGCGAAGTCTGCGAAAAGTAATAGTTCGAAATGCAACAGCGCGCCGTTTCCGCCAGCACGGGACTGACCGAATGCCAGCTCGATCGCGTGGTTTCCATAACCAGCAATCGGTTCGCCGCGGACAAGACAGTTTTTGAAATCTTTCGGTTATCATCCCAAAGCTCAAATTTTCCAGCGTTCTGAGTTTTCCAGTCGGGGGACACGTAATAGAGAAGATTGAGACGACGGTAGCGTTCGCGTTCAGCATCATGGCTGTTATCGACATCCGGATTCAGGAAATCGCCCTCGAACATCATGGAGAGGCGACCCGCATAGAGTTTTGGGTCTGGTTCCAGATGATAGATACCGGTCAGCGAACCAACAATTTCAACAATACGAGGGTCCTGAAACGCGTAGGTTACGTCGTTCAGGATAGTCGGGTAAGCCCCCAGGTCAGCGGAGGTTCGCTTCTTTTCCCGAAAAGAATCGCGACTAAAAAAGCCCTCAGCATCCCGCGGGAAAGCCTAAAATATCGCGTCACATTCGCCCCGAGGAAGAAGGTCGTCCACTACAAAGTGTCGGGTCTTGGTTCCGACAGGATTACGCCATTGGGTTTCAATATTTTCGCGCTCTGAAACAAGCCTGGCGAGCAGCAGATCAGCAATGGTTTCCTGTTGAGACATAGGGCCACCCAATCCCGTTAATATCGGGGTCGATCCTACATCGGGTCGTCTGGCCCGACTAGGACGTTAGGAAAGCCCCGCCGCCCCAAGGGTCGCGAATTTCTCACGTCGGTGGGCCCTGAGCGCGGCGCCATCCGTTCCCTCGAAGCCAGTCAGGCTGGTCTCAATTCTGTCGCCGACCGCGGCAATCGCGGTGGCCGGATCACGCTGGGCGCCGCCGAGTGGCTCATCGATAATCCCATCGATCAGCTTCAGTCGATCCAAATCCTGAGCGGTGATTTTCAAAGCTTCGGCGGCGTCCTGGGCTCGGGCCCCGTCGCGCCACAGGATCGAGGCACAGCCTTCCGGCGAGATCACCGAATAGACGGCGTGTTCGAGCATGAAGACATGATTGGCCGTCGCAATCGCAATCGCGCCCCCTGACCCCCCTTCGCCGATGATCACGGATACAAACGGTACGGTCAGGGCCAGACAGGCCTGGATCGAGCGGGCAATCGCCTCGGACTGCCCGCGCTCTTCGGCGCCAACCCCCGGATAAGCCCCGGATGTGTCCACGAAGGACAGCACCGGCAGGCTGAACCGGTTGGCCAAATCCATCACCCGCTGGGCCTTGCGATAGCCCTCGGGCCGGGCCATGCCGAAATTATGGGCGATCCGGCTTTCCGTATCATTGCCCTTTTCATGGCCCAGCACCGCGACCGGCGTGCCCCGGAACCGGCCGAGCCCGGCGGCCAGTGCCGCGTCCTCTGCAAACAGTCGGTCGCCGGCCAGCGGCACAAAATCCTCGATCAGGGCAGCGACATATTCACCGCATTTCGGGCGCCCGGGGTGTCGCGCCACCTGCACCTTCTGCCAGGCGCTCAACCGGCCATAGGTCTGGCGCAGCTGGCGGTCGACTTTCTCTTCGAGCTTGCCCACTTCGTCCGCAATATTGATCGCACCATCGGAGAGATGGCGCAGTTCCTCGATCTTGCCCTCGAGGTCGGCGATCGATTTTTCGAAATCCAGAAAATGTGGCATGGCGCAGACTTCTATCGGATTTGGGGGGCGCGATGAAATACCATTGAGCTAGTTAATTCGCATGAAATCGCGCGAGCGGATGATGCTCAGCAACCAGCCGACGCATCCGCTCATCAAGAACATGGGTGTAGATCTGGGTGGTCGATATATCCGCGTGCCCGAGCATCTGCTGCACGCTGCGTAAATCCGCGTCATGGTGCAGCAAATGGGTCGCAAAGGCATGGCGCAGAACATGCGGGCTGACCTTGCGCCGGTCGAGACCGGATTTTTCCGCAAGATCCTTGAGCAGCTGGAAAAAGCGTTGCCGGCTCAGATGTTTTCCGGCCCGGCCCGGAAACAGATGCGGGCTGATCTCCCCTTCGGGCAGGAAGCTTTCGCGTACCGTCAGATAATCGCGGACCGCATCTCGCGCGGGCCCGCTCAACGGCACCATGCGTTCCTTGTTGCCCTTGCCCCGCACGATCAGCACTTCCGGGTCACGTTGGACGGCGGCGAGGGGCAAGCCGACCAGTTCGGTGACCCGCATCCCGGTGGCATAGCAAAGCTCCACCATAGCGCAGAGCCGCTTGCCTTCAGGACTGTCATTGGTCTCGGCCACCCGCAGCAGGTCAGCGACGTCTTTTTCCGAAATGATCTTCGGCAGCGGGCGCCCTTGTCGCGGGCTTTCGAGGATCGCTGTTGGATCATCGGGCCGCAGCCCGTCGGCATAGAGAAATCGATAGAACTGGCGCAAAGCTGACAGGCGTCGAGCTGCCGTCCCAGCGGTCATGCCGCGCCCGTCGAGATGCTTCAGATAGCTTCGCAAATCTTCGGTGGTGGCGCTGTCGAGAACCGCTTCGGTGGTTTTATTTGCGCCTGCCAGAAAAACACCAACGTCCTCGAGATCACGCTGGTAAGCGGCGAGGGTGTTCACTGCAACACCGCGTTCGGCCACAAGTAATTCCAGAAAAGCCTCGAAATACCGACTGACCCGCGCCGGCGGGACGGGCTCGCGACGGCGTCTCACCGGGCGTCCACTATGATGGCGCCGTTGCGCACAATGGATTCGCGCGCCAGGGCCTGAGCCACATCGTTCAAACGCACTTGGATCAGCGCCCGGGCAACATCCACCAGCACGCTAGCGTGGGTTGATTCGCCG
The DNA here is from genome assembly GCA_964276015.1 of uncultured Alphaproteobacteria bacterium. Classification (GTDB taxonomy): domain Bacteria; phylum Pseudomonadota; class Alphaproteobacteria; order UBA6615; family UBA6615; genus JABJAG01. The sequence continues at coordinate 313,013 of CAXYDO010000007.1, forward strand.
GACTGACCGAGTGCGTAAAGGGCATAAAGCGCGGTTTCGGCTTTTCGTCCGGCCTCCGCGGCCCGTGCCATTCCGGCCAGCACAGAAGCAGAAGGCATCACGGCGGGCCCGGCAGCAGCCATAGGCACCATACGCCACTGCGCGTCATCGACAGGGTCCCCGAGGGCCCCTATCAGGTACAAAACCAATCCCGGATTCGTCTCGATACCGTTTGCAGTAGCAAGATCGATCCAGCGTTCGAACCGGGCAGCGTTCCAGGGCACCGGGCCGCGAGGTAAGACCGGGGTCACCGGACGTCCGGTCACGGCCGCCGTCACTCCCGTCCCGGCTGTCAGCGCGAAAACACCGGGTTTTGCCCGGCCGATCACCCGCATGGGCGCCCAAAGAACTGCTGCTGCGCGTGCCGAATCTGTCACGATGGGGGCCTGGCGTAGGACCAGCCGGTACCAATCCAGTGCCCGCGCGTCGTGTCCGGCGACCAGCGACACCTCCGCGGCGACTCCGGCCAGCCAGCCAAGATCTGGCGAGACCGGAACGATGTCGAGCAAGGCAGCTGTGGTCTGCGCCACGATATCGAATCCGCTAATTTCACGACTGCGGGCCCACGCCTCCCACAAAGCTTCCGACCGTGCGGTGGCCAATTCTTGCCGTGCTGCGGTTAAATAGAGATAGGCCAGAAAGCGGTCATCATCGACCGTGTCCGGCGCGCTCAACGCGGCCGCCATGGCGTCTTCGCTCACCTCAAGCGTGCCATACACAGCGGCGACGGCGGATCCATCAACAACACCCAGCCGCAAAGCCTTATGAGCGGTGATAAGGCGGAGATCGGGATCTAGGTGTGGCGCCTCCAGCAAGGTCCCGAGCAGACCCGCCGGCACCGCATCGACAAACCACGCCGGAATGTCGGTCTTCGCTGCCAGCAGCAACGCCATGGTCAATTCATCGGGCGCGGCATCCTCTCGGGACACAGCGAGATCCACGACACCGCCATCTGCAAGGGTCAGCGCGACGTCGACGAAGACCGGATCAACTCTCACCCCCTGTTCGCGTAGCAGGTCGAGGCCGAGCGCGGCCTGATCAGCCTTGCCATCGGCGACCTGGCAGACGATCAGTGCCTGCTGCCAAAACGCCTCGGCGTATCCGCCGCCATACCCTTGCGCGATGCGACATGCGGTATTGATGTCCCCTTTGCCGAAAGCAGCCTGTGTCATTGGCGCGGCGAGGTGATCGGGCACCGCGCGCGCATTGGCCGCCTGGCCCAACTGAATGGCACTTTCTGCGGCACCAATCGCCGCCAGCTTTGCGATGCGCAGCGCCAGCATGCCGTCATCCGAACGCACGCCCAGAGGCGGTGACGCCGCGGTCAGAAGTACTCTTTGCGCAAGTTCACGGGCGGCAACAAGCGGATAGGACGTCGGGAGACCTTCCAGCAACCGGATCACATCAACACGACGAGAACCGCTCCACATCGCCTGACCCAGGCCACCACTGTCATCGCCCAGGGTTCCGAGCGCGTCTTCCGCCAGCGCTTCCAATCCCTCCACAACAACCGCGCCGGGCTGTGGTTGGGCGGTGTTATCCGTCGTCCGCATCCCGTCTGCCGAACGCTCCGTCGCCGGGGCCAGTGGTGCCAGTCGAATCGGACCACCCTGCTGCGCCAGCGCCGGCCCCGCGGCCAGCATCACGACCAGCGCGGTCGACAAACCCACTTTGGAATATTTTCCGGTCACGGGGATATCAGCGCGGGAAGCGATCATTCGAAATCGTTTTCTCTACCTGCTCGGTGGGCGCAGGTATATCCCAGGTGGCGAGGAAAACCCCGCCCGCGACGGCCCCAATCAGGACGATTGCAGCAACAAACTTGAACAATTCAACCTCCGCACCACATCGTGCTTGTCAAAAACGAGCATCTCGAACCTCGCGAGACCTTGTCGGAAAGCCTATTATGGCGTCAAAACAATGGCAATTTCACGACGAGTCGGCCCCGCAGCAGGCAGACAGTAAGATAGCAGGACATGGTCGATTCTGAGCAAGCCGAACCCCAACCCGTCCGCGGGACCTCAGCCGGAGAGAAAATCCGTCCGACGCGATCCATTGTCATGGTGGGATTGATGGGGGCCGGGAAGTCCGCCATCGGGCGCCGGCTCGCCACCCGGCTGGATATGGATTTCATCGACGCCGACACGGAAATCGAAACCGCGGCCGGATGCACAGTCGAGGAAATCTTCGAACGCCACGGTGAGGGGGCCTTTCGAGATGGTGAACGTCGGGTGATCGCACGCCTGCTCGACGGCCCGGCCCTTGTTATGGCCACAGGCGGGGGTGCCTTCATAGATGAAACAACCCGGGATGCCATCGCCAAGGCAGCAATATCAGTCTGGCTTCGCGCCGACCTTGAAACGCTGGTGCGGCGCACGGCCAAGCGCAACAATCGACCTTTGCTGAAGACCGATGACCCGGCAAAGACACTGAAAGACTTGATGGTGGTACGTCACCCGATCTATGAGCTTTCCGATATTATGGTCGAAAGCGATGACGGCCCCCTGGATGAAACGGTGGATAGCGTATGCGTGGCACTCGACGCCTTCGCAGCGAAGTCCATTCAAAACGGTGCGCAATGAACCAACACGCAGACAGCCGGCAGATGGTCAACGTCGATCTTGGCGCCCGGTCCTATGACATTCTGATCGGCCCTGGCTTGCTCGACGAAGCTGGCGCGTTGATCGCCGAACGTCTCGGTGAGCGTCAGGCAATCATCGTGACCGATACCAATGTTGGCCCGCTTTACGCCGAACGCCTGACCCAAAGCCTGACCGCGGCTAGCCATGGCGTGCGCACGATCGAAATCGAAGCTGGTGAACATTCAAAATCCTTCGCCCATCTCGAGCAGCTTCTCGATAATTTGCTGGAATCCGGCCTCGAACGCGGCACCGTGCTCGTCGCATTGGGCGGCGGGGTGATCGGCGACCTGACAGGTTTTGCCGCGAGCATCGCCCTTCGGGGGGTGGAATTTGTCCAGATTCCCACGACCCTCCTCGCCCAGGTCGACAGTTCGGTGGGGGGTAAAACCGCCATCAACTCGCCCCATGGAAAGAATTTGGTGGGCACCTTCTACCAACCCCGGCTGGTCATCGCGGACACCGCCACTCTGGACACCCTGCCGACCCGCGAATTGTTCGCCGGATATGCGGAGACCTTAAAATACGGCTTGCTCGGCGACGCGGCTTTCTTCGACTGGCTTGAGCAGGATGGACCGAAAATACTCAACGGTGACGCTGTCGCCCTGTCTCGCGCCATCCTTCGTGCCTGCGAAATGAAGGCCGAAATCGTCAACCAAGACGAGCGTGAAACCGGGCGTCGGGCGTTGCTCAACCTGGGCCACACATTCGCCCACGCGCTGGAAGCCGAAACCGGTTTTGGTGGCGCCTTGCTGCACGGCGAGGCCGTCGCCATCGGGATGGTTCTCGCTTTCGACCTATCCGTGAAAATCGGACTGTGCCCGGCCGAAGATGCTGCCCGTCTGCGGGCACATTGCGAACAGGTCGGACTGCCGACCCGGTTTCCTGCCCACCCGTCAGGCCAATGGAATGCCGCAACCCTGCTGAAGCATATGGGGCGCGACAAGAAGGTACAGGCCGGCCGCATTACTTTCGTGCTCGTCCGAGGCATCGGGGACGCGTTCCTGACCAATGAAATTGACCCCGCGGATATCACCGTACTTCTCGACAACATGGCCGCTGCGGCCTGACCGCTGGAAGGCACCAGACCACATGAGCGACCCCATCATTCTGACCATCATTACGATCATCGTTTTGCTGGCGCTTTCAGGATTCTTTTCCGGGTCCGAGACCGCCCTGACGGGGGCGTCTCGCCCGCGGATGCACCAGCTTGCCAGCGAAGGGAACCGCCGCGCCAAGACCGTGAGCCTGCTACATGCCCAGCAGGAGCGCCTGATTGGCGGCATCCTGATCGGCAACAACATCGTCAATATCCTAGCTTCCGCGCTGGCCACCAGCCTGATGATCACTCTGTTCGGAGATTCCGGGGTCGTCTATGCGACGGTCGCCATAACCATTCTCGTGGTGATTTTCTCCGAGGTTCTGCCCAAGACCTACGCCATCCGTCATGCCGACGAAGTCGCCCTGAAGGTGGGGCCGCTCGTCCGGGTGATCATCCTTGTGCTGGCGCCGCTCTCAAAGGTCATCGAACTCATTGTCGGAATTTTATTGCGGCTGCTTGGAGAAAAAACTAGTTCAGCCGAGGATATTGCCCGTGAGCAGGAGCTTCGGGGTGCGATCCGCCTGCATTCTGACACCAATACCGTTAACGCACATGAAGGCCTGATGCTGGGTGGCGTCATGGATCTTGATGATGTCGAAGTAGGTGAGATAATGACCCATCGCACCGATGTCGCCATGATCGACCTTCAGCTCTCCCCGGGCGAAATTGTGTCCCGGATGCTCGACAGCCCCTTTACCCGGGTCCCGGTCTTCAGCGGTAATCCGGACAACATCGTTGGCGTGCTACACGCAAAGGCGCTGCTGCGCGAGGTGCAGAACCACGATGGCCATATCGACGAAATGCATATTGCCGATGTGGCCACAGAGGCCTGGTTTATTCCGGAATCGACCGACTGCCTGAGCCAGCTGCACGAGTTCCGCGAACGTCGCGCACATTTTGCGCTGGTCGTCGACGAATACGGTGACCTGCAGGGGGTCGTTACCCTTGAAGATATCATCGAGGAAATCGTCGGTGAAATCGATGACGAACACGACATTCCGGTACCCGGTGTCCGACGCCAGACGGATGGGTCTTATCTGGTCGACGGGCGGGTAACGATCCGCGATCTGAACCGGGAATTTGGCTGGACTCTTTCTGACGAAGAAGCCTCCACCATCGCTGGCCTCGTCCTACATGAAGCGCGGTTTATTCCCGAAGAAGGTCAGAGTTTCGCCATTGAAGGACTGAAGATCGACGTGCTGCGCCGCAGTGGCAATCAATTACGTCAACTTCGCATGACGACCCGTGCAACACTGCCCGAGACTGACCCGCCGACAAATTGACCGACGCCGCATTCGCCCGAATGCCCGGCCCAAATACTAGGAACACCCGCTATGCCCCTGTCGAAACCGGCGGAACGAGAGCACATTCACACCCGAGAGATTGAATGCACCGGATATCGGCGCACAGACGGGCTATGGGATATCGAGGGTCACCTGACCGACGTGAAGACTTACACGTTCTCCAACAGCGAGCGCGGCGATGTGCCGCCCGGTGAGCCGGTTCATGAAATGTGGATACGCCTGACCGTCGACGATGACCTTAAAATTCACGATGTCGAGGCCGTCACCGATTTCAGCCCGTTTGGAATGTGCAAGGAGATCGGGGTCAATTTTGAACGCCTGGCCGGTGTGTCAATCGGACCCGGTTGGCGCCGCGCCGTACGCGATCGCGTCGGGGGCATTAAAGGCTGTACTCATATCGTTGAATTGCTGGGTCCAGTGGCCACGGCTGCGTTTCAAACCGTATACCCGCTAAAAAGCCGGGATAACCCAGAAGGCCCGGCAGCGGCAGATCGGCCGCCCCGCCTGCTCAATACTTGCCACGCGTTTCGCAGTGACGGTCCAAAGGTGAAAGAATTGTGGCCAGCGCATTACAACGGGCCGGATCAGGACTGAACCAGGTTCACGCCGTCGAATTTCCGAACTAGCCGAACGCCCGTTGGGAGTGCTGTTCGCCCGTGCGGTAGGCGCTGGCAATTGAAAACGCCGTCTGTACTTGCGCCGGGCGCGTATCGGTAGACGTCGCTGCAAAATAGCTCGTGACGAACACGCCAATACCCGCCGTGCGCCCCACATCGCCGAGATGGCCGTCGATAACAGTGCAAAGCTGATCGACCGTCACTTTCTCGCACGCCGCAATGTCTGTCAGCGCTGTCCAGAATTCGGGCTCCAAACGCATACTGGTGCGAAGGGTCCCAACTGTGATGTTTCGGTTAACAAGCATTGTCATGCCTTCCCGCCCCAAAATTGGGATGCGCAATCCATTGGATGGAAAAAGCATAGGCAGCAAACGTCCGTTTTGCAACAAAGGTTAAATTACTGTTTCATTTAGGTGTTTTCTGCGGCCTCTCCCGGGGTCAGCGCGCGGACCGAAAGAGCGTGCAATCCGGTTGAAAACTCCCCGTCCAAAAGGGCATACACGCCTCTTTGTCGGTTGACGCGTGATTGCCCGTCGAATTGGGATGATACAACAATAACATTGTAATGTGTTTCACCACCAGGCTGGGCCCCCGCATGGCCCGCATGCAGATGGGATTCATCCGTGACCTCGATCATGTCGGGTGCATAGGCGTCTTCGATCGCGGCTTGAATACGTGCGGCACGATTCATTGTTCGGTCTCCTTAAACATTCTCCGGTGATTTCTTGCGTCAGGCCGACTCCCCCGACATATTCCCGGCATGACACGTCGGCGCAACAAAATCGACCTCGACGAATTACTCACCGAGGCCAAGCCCGCAGATCAGCTCTGCGAGCATACGGGCTGCGCGCATACCGGAGAGTATCGTGCGCCACGTTCGCCGTCCCAACTCCGTGATTATCTGTGGTTCTGCCTTGAACATGTCCGGGCCTACAACACCCAGTGGAACTACTACGCCGAGATGGACGACGAGCAGCTTGAGGAAGACCGACGCGCCACCGCCTATTGGAACCGTCCGACCTGGCCACTCAATGGCGGCCGTCCGACAAACGGCATGCGTGATCCTTTTGGCTTTTTTGAGGATGAGGAGCCGGAATCGGTGCGACGAAATACCGAACTTCCGGACTCTCCTTACACGGAAGCTCTTGCTATAATGGACCTGACGCAGCCGGTTACACCCGAAGCCATCAAGCGGCGTTACAAAGAATTGGTGAAAAAACACCATCCAGACGCAAATGGTGGCGATAAACAGGCTGAAGAGCGTTTTAAGGATATCAACCAGGCCTACGCAACTTTAATGGAATCGGCCGGCGTGTAGTGATACGCCCGGACGGAAGAGCAAACTTTGACGAATACGGATTGTAAGATGGAATCGACAGAATCACTTGCCACCACCGACATGCCCACCAGCCCCGAACCCGACACCCTGGTGTCGGCGCGCGAGGTTTTCGGAATTGATTCCGATATGGAAGTTCCGGCATTTTCGGAAAACACAGTCCATGTACCCGCGCTCGACGAAACCTATCGTTTCGATCCCGGCACGACACGCGCCATTATCGCCGGGTTCTCCAACAACCGTCGAGTGATGGTTCAGGGCTATCACGGGACGGGCAAGTCGACCCATATTGAACAGATCGCTGCGCGCCTGAACTGGCCCTGTATCCGCATCAATCTCGACAGCCATATCAGCCGTATCGACCTGATCGGCAAGGATGCCATCGTGCTGCGCGACGGCGCACAGGTGACCGAGTTCCGCGAAGGCCTCTTGCCCTGGACGCTTCAGCATCCCTGCGCATTGGTGTTTGACGAATACGACGCCGGCCGCCCGGACGTGATGTTCGTGATCCAGCGCGTGCTCGAAGCCGATAGCAAGCTCACCCTGCTCGACCAAAACAAGGTAATCCGTCCTCATCCGAGCTTCCGTCTGTTCTCGACGGCCAATACGGTCGGCCTTGGCGACACCACCGGCCTCTATCACGGCACCCAGCAGATCAATCAGGCGCAGATGGATCGGTGGAACATTGTCACGACCCTGAACTACCTGCCCCACGATCAGGAAGTTGATATCGTGGTCGCGAAAAGCCCCGACTATGACAACCCTGAGGGCCGCGAGATGATTTCCGCAATGGTCGCGACCGCGGATCTGACCCGCTCAGGTTTCGTGGGCGGCGACATTTCCACCGTCATGTCACCTCGCACCGTGATCACCTGGGCCGAAAACACCCGGATCTTCGAATCGGTCTCGCTGGCGTTCCAGGTAACGTTCCTGAACAAGTGTGACGAAGTCGAACGCCCAACCGTCGCGGAATACTACCAGCGTTGTTTCGGGACCGATCTCGACGACGCCGTGGTCAACGCAACTCAAACTCAGTAACGCGTCCATGGCTGGATCAGGCAGAAACAGCAACGACGGGCCGGTTGAGGAATTCCTCCGGGTGACAGCCGCAGCAATGCGCGCGATCGCCAAGGAGCCTGAACTGACGGCTTCCTTTACCCCGGACCCTCCGGGATTTCAGGGCGCCGAAGCGCGCCTGCCATTGCCGAGTCGTGACCTCCCCCGGGAGGATGTCAGCGTTGTGCGTGGTGAAGCCGATGCCATCGCATTACGCCTGCGCCACCACGACGACAGCCTGCACAATTCCCGCGCACCATCAGCCCCCGCTGCACGAGCGCTCTACGATGCCGTCGAACAGGCCCGCGTCGAAGCGCTCGGGGCCAGGCGCATGGCGGGTATGGCGGATAATTTGAGCGTCGCGCTCGAAGTCCGCTGCCGCGACAAAGGCTTTGCCCGCATCACCGAACGCGAACAGGCCCCGGTCTCCGAAGCCGTTGCCATGCTGGTCCGGGAAGCCCTGACAGGGGCTGCCCCGCCGCCATCATCACGGCAAATGGTCGACCTCTGGCGGCCCTTCGTCGAATCAAAGATCGGCCCCCAGTTGACCAATCTGGATAACCGGCTCGACGATCAGGAGGCCTTTCAGGACATTGTCCGGCAGATGATCTCCGATCTGGGGCTGGCCGATGACGAAGTCGGCACCGATCCGGATTCCGATGACGCCAGCGGCGATGACCAGGATGACGCCGAGGGTGAATCCACCGCCGAAGGTGACGGCGAAGGCGAAGCCCGCTCCATGGATGGTGCCGGAGAAGAAGAAGACGCCGGGGCCGAAGGCGAAGAAGTCGAAATGCCTTACGAAGACGGCGATGGCGACATGGAACCCGGCGCAGGCGAGGAAGATCCCGATGCGCCCGGCAAGCCGTGGCGCCCCCCTGAATACGGTCACAACCAGGGCGAAAAATTCGTCTATGACGCCTTCACGACCGAGTTCGACGAAGAAATTGAAGCCTCTGATTTGTGCGATGCGGATGAGCTGTCGCGGCTGCGATTGCAGCTCGACCAGCAGCTGGGCACGCTGCAGAACGTAATCTCGAGACTGGCCAACCGGCTACAACGCCGGCTTATGGCCAAGCAGACCCGCACTTGGGAATTCGACCTTGAAGAAGGGATGCTCGATGCAGCACGCCTGACCCGTGTCGTCACCAATCCGACCTACCCCCTGAGCTACAAGCTCGAAAAGGACATGGAATTCCGCGACACTGTCGTGACCCTGCTGATCGACAATTCAGGATCAATGCGGGGACGCCCTATCTCTGTCGCCGCCATGAGCGCGGATATTCTGGCACGCACCCTGGAGCGCTGCGGCGTGAAGGTCGAAATTCTCGGCTTTACCACCCGCGCCTGGAAGGGCGGCCAGTCTCGCGAGAAATGGCTCGCGGCAGGCAAGCCAGCCAATCCGGGGCGCCTCAACGATCTGCGCCACATCATCTACAAATCCGCCGACGCCCCCTGGCGTCGCGCACGCAAGAATCTCGGTCTGATGCTGCGCGAGGGCCTGCTGAAGGAAAACATCGACGGCGAAGCACTGCTCTGGGCCCATAACCGGTTGCTGGGACGCCCCGAACAGCGACGCATCCTGATGATCGTCTCGGATGGTGCCCCGGTCGATGATTCGACCCTTTCGGTGAACGCTGGCAATTACCTGGAGCGCCATCTGCGTCAAATCATCGACTGGATCGAAGCCTATTCGCCGGTAGAACTCCTCGCCATTGGCATCGGTCATGATGTCACCCGCTACTACAATCGCGCGGTAACAATCGTGGATGCCGAACAACTTGGCGGCACGGTGATGGACCAACTCGCCGAACTCTTCGAGGAAACTGAAGATGGCGGCCGTCGCCGTGGTGGCGGACGCTCAAAAAAGGTCGCGTAGAACTCACGCGCGCAAACGGAGTATGGTGACGCCATGCGCATCATCCTTATTCTGACATCCCTGCTCACGACTCTCCTTCTGGCCAAACCTGCGCTCGCAGATGCCAAAGAGATCAAGCTCCACCAGGGACTGGGCGAACAAAACCGTGTCGGCAAGCCGTTCTTGCGCGGAGGTGTTGAGCTCGATTTCGAGGATTCTCGTTTCGGCGGCGTGTCCGCGATGCAGATCGAACGCGGTGGGCGCACAGCCTACCTAATGACCGATCAGGAACACCTTGCCGAGGTCACGCTCGAACACAACACCGCCGGAAACCTGTCCGGTGCCCAGCTTGCGGGAATTCGCGACATTATCGGCGCCGGGGGACGCGGCATCGAAGCCGCCAGTACGACGGCGGATCGTAAAATCCTGCTCATCGCTGAAGACATGCCCACCACACGCGGCTTCACCTTCGCCTGGCTGGGAGATGGGGTTCGCTGGACGCCGATGACCTACGCCCTGTTCCCCCCTTACAAGCCGACAGGCGCCGCGTTACTCCCCAATGGAGATATCCTGGTGATCGAGCGGCGCGGGACGCCAGCGCAACCTGCGGGAACCCGTTTCGCACGCATCGCCAAGCGCCAGATCCGGCCCGGCGCCCCGATCCAGACCCACGAAGTCGCCCGGCTCCAGCCGCCCTTTGTGACGGCAAATTTCGAGGCAATTGTCTCTTCCCAGGGCCTGCAGGGCCAGACGCTTATTTTTGTCGCGAGCGATAACGAGCTTTTGCCGTCCCGTCCGACAAAGCTGCCGCTGTTCGAGTTGCTGCCCTAGAAAGCGCCAGCGGGCGCCATCCCAGCGCCCTATCCCGAGACCCAGAACTTCCATGCCGCAGCGTAGCTGTCGGTCCGGATCGCCTCGCGGACAGCTTCGAGCAGCCGGTTCATAAATCGCACATTGTGAATTGCGAGCAGCTGCCCCGCATTGATCTCACTGGCTTTGACCAAATGGTGCAGATAGGCACGCGAGACAGTCATGCAAGTCGCGCAATCGCACTCCGGATCGAGGGGACCGGCATCGTCCCGGAACCGCGCATTCTTCAGATTGACGAAATCACGGCCGTTCGCGGTTTCCCCCAGTCCCGGCCGGATATAGGCACTGCCGTGGCGGGCAAGCCGCGTCGGATTTACGCAGTCAAACGTATCAATGCCCTTGGCAGCACCATTCCACACATCGCGCACACTCCCGACACCCAACAAATGGATCGGGCGGGCCACCGGGGTCGCCGCGTTGAGCGGCGCCATGGCCATTTTCACCACGTCGTCCATCTCGGCAGAATCCTCCCCCAGGCAACCGCCGACCGCATATCCGAAATAGGGCTGCACTGCTGTGAATTCAGAGCTTTCGCGTCGTAGGTCTTCATAGACCCCGCCCTGGGTGATGCCATAAAGCGCCTGAGCTCCGGCCGAGCCTTCGGCTTCTTTCTGGAACTCCGCGAGCGAGCGCTGCGCCCAGCGATGGGTCAGCTCCATCGAATTCGCGGTGTAGTTTCGGTCGACGTGATAAGGCGTGCATTCGTCGAGGACCAGGATGATATCCGCACCGATTCCGCGTTGAATACGGATCGAATCTTCCGGGGTCAGGGTGATCTTGGCGCCGTCGATGTAGGATCGGAAGGAGGCTCCCGACTCGTCGATCTTGAGCAGCGAGGGGTCACGGCTGTCATTGCGGTTGCCCTTGATCTCTTTGGCACCACTGCCCTGACCGAGAGAAAATATTTGAAAGCCGCCGGAATCTGTCAGCATCGGACCGTCCCAGCCCATCATCTTGTGCAGCCCGCCCAACGCGGCAATCTGTTCTGCACCCGGTTGCAACATCAGATGATAGGTGTTGCCCAGCACGATCTGCGTACCCTCGGCGCGCGCCTGCGCCGGCAGCACACCACGAATGGCCCCGCGCGTGGCGCAGAAGATAAATGCGGGAGTCTCGATCGTACCGTGCGGGGTGGTCAGCAGACCCAACCGCGCCGCGCCGGGCCAGTCGGCGTCTGCAGTCACCGTGTGGGTGACATCAAAAGCAAAACCGGGGTAGTCGGTCATGAAGAATTCATCCGGGTTTGGTTCACCGTGACCATACACCTACCGCCCAGCAAAAAAGCCCGCTAATCGCGGGCTTTCGCTGTGCCGATGAGCAACGCGTCTAGGAGGCGACGGCCAACTTGTCCAGGTCGCGCTTCATCTGGCGCAATTCGCGCGGCAGCTTGGTGACCGCGGTCCCGCGCAGAAAGGCGTCAACACCGCCCTTGTGATCGATGGTGCGGATCGCCGCAGCGGACATGCTCAGACGCACACCACGAGCAAGGGTTTCGCTATAGAGCGTCGTCGTCTGCAGGTTCGGCAGGAACCGGCGGCGGGTTTTGTTGTGTGCGTGACTGACGTTGTTACCCGTCATCACGCCTTTGCCAGTAATGGCGCAGCGGCGCGACATGTTTCGCTCCATGAATGAGTTTCGCCCGGCGAACCGAACTTTCGGCGGAGTTTTTAGGCGAACCCTCGGGTCTGGTCAACCCTGTGTGATGCCATTTAGGCGTCGCGGAACGCCTCCAGCAGGATCTGGGCCGCCGCAGAGGGCGTCAGTTCGGCATTCGCGACTTTTTCCTCAAGTTCCAGCAGCTTGGAACTGACCTCCGGATGCCGACGAAATGCCGTAAGCAGGTTCTCGTCGACCTCACCCCACATCCAGCGGCGCGCTTGTTCGGCACGGTTTCGCACCAAAGTGCCCGACCCTTCGACGATCGCCCGAAAATCGCCGATTCGGGTCCAGACATCCTGGATCCCTCGCCCTTCGAGCGACGAGCATGTCAGCACTTCGGGAACCCATTCCGCGCTCATAGAACGCAACAATCGCAAGGCGCTGGCATATTCAGCCGCTGCGCGCCCGGCGGCGTCCAACAGGTCACCGTCCGCCTTGTTGACGACCACCAGGTCAGCCAGTTCCACAATCCCCTTCTTGATCCCCTGTAACTCATCGCCTCCAGCGGGCAACAACAGCAACACAAAGACATCGACCAAATCAGCCACCGCGGTCTCCGACTGACCGACTCCGACCGTTTCAACCAGCACAACATCGAAGCCAGCGGCCTCACAGGCCAGCAGTACCTCGCGTGTGCGCCGGGCAACGCCGCCGAGGGTCCCGGAGGTCGGCGAGGGTCGGATGAACGCATCAGGCGCCCGCGACAGCTGCTCCATCCGGGTCTTGTCCCCAAGAATGGAACCGCCTGTGCGCTGTGACGAGGGATCAACAGCCAGCACAGCCACCTTATGGCCGGCGGCGATCACATGCTGCCCGAAGCTTTCGATAAAAGTTGACTTCCCGACCCCCGGCACCCCCGACACACCAATGCGAATGGCCTTTCCAGTGTGCGGCAAGAGTGCTTCCAGTAGCAATTCGGCGTCCCGGCGATGATCGTCGCGCGTCGACTCGATCATCGTAATTGCGCGCGCGAGAGCCCGCCGGTCGCCAGCGCAAACGTCTTTGGCCAGCTGCGCTATATCTTGCTCGGGATTAGCCATGCCGTAACTTATCTGGTCGCGCCACGGGACGCACCGGCTTTCCATCCACCGGTGACGACAGCACGAGGGAGCTCCGCACATCACCGATTTTCCGGAATCGAGAAATCACGTCCTCGAGCTCGGCAATCGAGTGGACGGCAACCCGAATGAAGAAGCTGTCATCCCCCGTAACATGATGGCACTCGACCACAGCATCGAGTGAGCCACACAGCCCCGTCACGCGCCTAAAATCGAGGTCAGACGCTGTCAGCCGCAAAAAGGCACCAATATCCTGTCCCAGAACTGACCGCTCTACCCGGGCGCTGTATCCGGTGATCACGCCGGCATTTTCAAGTTTGCGAATCCGTTCGGCCACCGCCGGCGTGGACATCCCAATCCGTCGCCCAACCTCCCGAAAGGATAGGCGCGCGTCTTCTTGCACGATGGAGAGCAGTTCGCGGTCTGTTGAGTCCAAGCTAGTTTCCATATGTCACGCAAATCATAATTACACCATCCGATTAGCAGGTATTATTAACTCTGACAAAACATTTTGCACTAATTTTATTTTTTATACTTACATTTAGAAATTATATTTCTTTTTTTCATATAACTGACAGGCAGACGCATTTTCGAGCTGCCATTTGGCAACCCGGAACCCGGCGCTGGACTGATAAATCTATTTGTGGCGGTCGAGAGCCCGGGATAGCAGCAGATAGGCTTTGCCAATATCCGCGGTCAGCAAACCGGCGCTGAACAATTCATAGGGATCTGCTTCGCTGGCCTGGGTTATCGGGCGTTCAAATTCACGCAGGTATCGCGTAACGAGGGAACGAAATTCATCATCATCCTCGAACAGCTCCCGCACATTGGCGATGGCAACGGGCTCTTTGACGCGTGATGCCAGCCGGCGAACCGCAACAGTTCGGTCGCCCTTGCTAAACCGCCGTGCAATATCCGCTGCGACATCCCCTTCGAGAATTCGATCCAGATCGACCCCGATGGAACCCAGCGTGTCGAGCACCCGGTTGACCGTATGCATGATCACGCCGCGGTTTGAAACAATATAGGCATCCCTCACCTCCTGGGAGGTCCTGACCGCCTCTTCGGCAACCTCAACCAGGGCCCGATCCTGCATACGGAATGTCGACGCCATGGTTTCCGCCCGCTCGGAAACTTGGTCGATGGTCGACTGCATATCGCGCGCTTGTTCACGCAGTTGGTCGCGCAAGGAAACAACCTTACCTTCGAGCCGGTCTGTCGCCGTATCAAATTCACCGGCATGTCGGCCCAGAGATTCCATCGTTGTCTCGGCGCGCGCCACAGCGTTTTCGTCGGTTTCGCGAAGAGCCTCGCCGCGCTCGGCCAACATGTCGCCAAGATCGCGCCAGCGCTCAAGAACACCCTCGATGGTCTCGCGCACATCGCGACCTCGATTGGCCAGCGCCTCCTCGGTTTCATTCGAGGCCCGGCGCATCTCTCCGGCACTGGTCGTCAGTTCCTCACGGCGTTGACGCAGCAAATCGGCAACTTCGGACATGCCCTCCGTTGCGGCCCGCACATTGCCGTCGAGAACTTCCGTCTCATGCTGAATCATGTCGCGAACTTCGGTCAGGCGCGCCAAAGATTCGCCCGCCGCAGCCTGCAGCGCCAACGTATTCTGCGTCAGCGATTCTCCGAGTGCTTCGGCGCGCGCACCCGCTGTGACACTGGTATTGGTCAATTCCTGCGATTGTCGGCGCAGGGCGTCATGAACCGTGCGTGCGGCCTCTTCAGCCGTCCCCGACACTTCCCCGACGGACTTCGCGGTTTCCTGAAGCGTGTTCCGAACCCCCGTCAGCCGCTGCTCCACATCCGAGACGACTTCACCGATTCGCTGCTGTTCCCCACCGAGTTCCTCACGCATCCGACGAAGTTGGCCGCTGGCGCGCTCGGCGGCCTGGTCCATCGACTGTGAACTCTCGCCAAGCGTATCGCGCACGGCCTTGATACGGGCCTCAGCCGCGTCCGCCGCAGCCTCCAGCGCGGCCTGTTGGCCTAGCACATCTTCGCGACCACGTTGCGCCCGTGAGACCGCCTGGTCGATCTCACCCTGGATCGTCTCGGCGTATTCGGCGAAAGATTCTCGAACCTCAGTTCCAGCGGTTGCAGCAACCTCGGTCGAGCGGGACAGATTGCTCGCTGCCTCGCGCAATTCGGAGGAAACCCGTTCAGCCTGCGCGGTGGCCGCGCGCCCCAGCACCTCGAGCGGGTCAGCTTCGGTACGAAACGTTTCACCCAGCTAACGGCCTTGCGCATCAGCCTGATCGCCGGCATCGGCCAGTTCGGAAGCGTAGCCCCGCAACCGTGCGCCCATTTCTTCGACCTGTTCGAAATTCGCACGCGCCATTTCGGCGAATCCATCGGCCTGTGTACGCAGGCCATCTGTCATCACATCAGCCTCAAGGCGGATTGATGTGACCGCGGCCTCAAGGGATTGTGCGGTCTGCGCGACGCTGGCGGATGCCGCTTCGGCAGATTCGCATGTGCGTCGCGCGGCATTCTCCAAAGCACCGTCCGAAGCACGGCTGACGTCATTGGCAATGCGAGCCCCCGCCTCACCGATCGCATGGTTCGCCGTGTCCGCAGCCGTTCGAATTTCAGCGGAGGCCGCATCGCCGGCGCCCGTGACCCGTCCGACCGTGTTGTCGGCAGCTTCCTGAAAATTGATTTCAATCGCCTGGGTTTGCCCGCGCATGGCATCGATTAGATCGCGCAAGGATGCCGTCGCACGCTCGGACGCCCCGCCGATGGCGATCGCTTCGTCCTGGACGGTGCCGCGAATTTGTTCCAGGTTGGACGCAATCCGCGCCGCAGTCGCCGACAATTCCTCGGCCTGGGCAAGCAGTGTTTCGCCTGAATCAATGGTGTTGGCACGCACGGATGGGGCGACCGATTCAAGTTCGGATACCTCCTGATCGAACCCGCCGCGCAGGTTTTCAAGCTGCAGCTGGGCCTTGTCCACCGCGGACTCCAACGCAATCGTATAGACCAGAAGCCCCTGCCCGACCTCGTTGAGATTTGCTTCAGCGCGCTTGTGGGGATTTTTCAGCCGCCAGATCTGATGTTCGAGCAGCGATACGTCATAGGCCAGTTGCTGATCACGCACGATCCAGGCTGCCAGAGCAAACAACACAGCAGGCGGCGCCAGCATACCGACAATCAGGCCGCCGTTTCATGAGGCAATAGCTCCGGCACCGTCTGCCAGCCGAGCACACGATCGATGTACCACGCGCTGGCCGCAATCCAGCCCAACGCCGTGGTCGCCAGTAGCCAGGTTAAAATCGTCGGCAGGACACCACGCGATTCAGGGCGTGTGTATACATCTGCACCGTTCTGGTAGACGGCGTCATCGTCCAACCACTCGTCCTGAGATTCTGACATCGGATCAGGCGACCTCGCGAAGGTTATTGCGGATCAATTCGAGAACCTCACCTGCTGCAGACGGAATATTGGTGCCCGGCCCATAGATTGCGGACACGCCACTGGATTGCAGAAATTCATAATCCTTCGCCGGAATAACACCACCGCAGATAACGATGATATCCTGTGCGCCTTCGGCCCTCAGGCCTTCAATGAGCTGAGGCACCAGGGTTTTGTGCCCCGCTGCCTGGGTCGACACACCGACCACATGCACATCGTTTTCCACGGCCTGCCTTGCCGCCTCTTCCGGCGTGGCAAACAGCGGACCTATATCGACATCAAACCCCAGATCGGCAAACGCGGTGGCAATCACCTTGGCCCCGCGGTCGTGCCCGTCCTGACCGAGCTTCACCACCAGCATCCGCGGCCGGCGCCCGACCTCTTCGGCAAAATCTGCAATATCCTGGACCGTGTTTTGAAAATCCGCATCATCCTCATAGGCCGAGGCGTACACGCCAGAGATCGACTGGGAGGTCGCTTTGTGGCGGCCGAATATCTTTTCCATCGCGTCTGACATCTCCCCGACCGTTGCGCGCACCCGCGCAGCATCGATGCAGGCCGCCAGCAGGTTGCCCTCGCCGGTTTCGGCGATCGTTGTAATGTTGGCCAGAGCCGCGGCACAGGATACCTCGTCCCGGTTCGCGCGCACTTCGGCGAGCCGGGCGAGTTGGGAATCGCGGACCTTGGCATTATCGATGTCGAGCACATCGATTTCTTCGACCTCGTCGGGCACAAACCGGTTCACGCCGACAATCAGGTCTTCACCGCGATCAACCCGCGCCTGACGCCGGGCGGCAGCTTCTTCAATCCGGAGCTTGGGCATGCCGGACTCAACCGCCTTCGTCATGCCACCCATATCCTCGACCTCGGCAATAAGCTTACGAGCCTCGACGATCAGACTGTTGGTAAGGCTTTCCAGATAGTAGGAGCCCGCTAGGGGATCGACCACATTGGTGATCCCGGTTTCATGTTGCAGGATTAACTGTGTATTCCGCGCAATCCGTGACGAGAAACGCGTCGGCAATGCGACCGCTTCATCGAAGGAATTGGTATGCAGCGACTGGGTTCCCCCGAGCGTGGCAGCCATCGCCTCAATCGTCGTTCGGACAATGTTGTTGTAGGGATCCTGCTCGGTCAGCGACACGCCCGATGTCTGGCAGTGGGTGCGCAGCATTAAGGAACGTTCGTCCTTGGCGTCAAACTCATCACGCAGCAGATGGGCCCATAGGAAACGCGCGGCACGCAGCTTGGCGATCTCCATGAAGAAGTTCATGCCGATGCCGAAGAAGAAAGACAGGCGCGGCGCAAATCCGTCGACATCCATGCCGCTCGCACGGGCAACCCGGACATATTCCACCCCATCGGCCAGCGTGAAGGCCAGCTCCTGGACCGCGGTCGCCCCGGCTTCCTGGATGTGATAGCCGGAAATCGAGATGGAGTTGAACCGCGGCATGTGCTCGGCCGTGTAACCGATAATATCCGATACAATCCGCATCGAAGGTGCGGGTGGATAAATATAGGTGTTGCGAACCATGAACTCTTTCAGAATGTCGTTCTGAATGGTCCCCGACAGCTTGTCCTGCGAGACGCCCTGCTCTTCGGCGGCGATAATGTAGTTGGCCATAACCGGCAGCACGGCGCCGTTCATGGTCATCGACACACTCATTTCATCGAGCGGGATGCCATCGAACAGGATTTTCGAATCTTCCACACTGTCGATCGCGACCCCGGCCTTGCCGACATCTCCCTCGACCCGAGGATGATCGCTGTCATAGCCGCGATGGGTTGCCAGGTCGAAGGCAACAGACAGGCCCCGTTGGCCGCCTTCCAGGGCCTTGCGATAGAATGCGTTAGATTCTTCGGCGGTCGAAAACCCGGCATATTGGCGGATGGTCCAGGGTCGCCCGGCATACATCGTCGCGCGCGGACCGCCGATAAAGGGCGGGAATCCCGGCAGGCTATCGGCCCATGAAATTTCCTCGAGATCGGCGGCCGTATAGACAGGCTGAATATCGATCCCCTCCGGGGTCTTCCAGACAAGGTCATCGGGCTCCCTATCACGCAGCTCCTTGGCTGCGCGCGCGCGCCAGTCGTCCTTGGTTATCTTTGTAAATTCTGCCATCTGTCCGGTTCTTGAAGCGCTTCAGATATCGCCAAAAAGTATAGTCGGTGTGGGTTGGCGGGTCTATCGAACCGCCGAAGCCTACCCGATCAGCCGCAGGAACGGGACCGATGCTTCAAATCCGTGCAGGTCTGCGGATTCCTCGGACACCTGCATTTGCGCGAGCATGGGTTCAACCGCGGGGTCGCGGGCAACCGACTGGGACACCACGATATCATCCCCGGCGCTCTCTCCCTGCAGACGCGCTGCCATGTTGACCGTAGTTCCGAAATAATCGAGCCGCTCGTTCAGGGTCACGGCGATACAGGGTCCTTCGTGCAATCCGATCTTGATGGTTATAGCTGGATCGGACGTCGCAGCGCTTACATGGCGCGCATTGAACGCACTCACTTCATTCTGAATTTTGATCGCAGCGGCCAGACCGGTTGCAGAATCCGCAAAGGCGGCCATCACCGCATCTCCGATGGTTTTGACCACCGCGCCGTCGTGGGATCGAACAATCTGGGTCAGTAACGCAAAATGGTCGCGCACCAAACCATATGCCCGCGCATCCCCGATCTCTTCATAGAGCGCGGTGGAACTGCGCAAATCCGTAAACATCAGCGCGACGCGCTGAATCGTCACTTCGTCATCCGGCCGAAGCACCTGATCTGAAAACAGGTCTCGGAAAGCCTGCAAAGCGGTCACCCGGTCCGCCGTGAGGGCATCGCGCTCCCAGGTCAGTTCCTCGATGACAAAAATGCGGTCATGGGACGCCCCGTTCACCAATCTAATGGTGCCCGGCGCGGCGCGGTCGCCAACCGAAACATCCTCATCGGACAAAATCACGGTCGGGAAGTCGCTACCGTCATATTCGAGATCAAATTCAGGGCCCGCCTCAAGTGTGCGCAATCGAAACGGGACATGATCAAAATTCGCGTCCAGTTCCCGGGTTTCTCCCGAGGGAACGGCAATTTGCGCCACCACATGGGGCATGCTGCCAGGACCAAACATGCAATATTCGCCAAAATTAAGCGGACGAATACCGGGCGCGGGCTGAAAACTCAGCTCGACATTGCGCGAGAACTCCCGGTCGTAGTCAATATTGCAGGTGTCGCAATGGGCACCAGTGGGCATTTCATCCAACCCGGCCGAGATCGACTTGGCCACCCGGCAGCGCGGGCACAGGATATCCCAACGCAAATTGAGCAATCCAACCCGCGTGGCTTCGAGACAAACCTCCACCGCCTCGCGGGGGAGCACATCCCAGCGGCGCGCCAGCTCCAGCGGTCGAATTTTCACCACGTCGGCTTCGAGCGCGGTGAAGGCGTAATCTGCAAGCGGCTTGGCCAATCCGTGACCATGCGGAGATTCTTCGATCGTCTCGATGGCACTCTCGACCTTCTGGCGTGCCTCGCTTCCGATATCCGGTGTTGCGATTTCAAACGGTGCGGCGGCGGCGCCATCGACGAATTGCCCGATGGTCTTAACAACGGCGGCAAACGTCTTGCCCGTCGATTTGAAAAACGCGGTGCGGAGAATGAATTCGCCGACCAAGTTCGCGGCTTCTGCCTCAAGGGTATAGGTGCATTTGCTGCCGTCCCCATCAGGTTCGAGGCGAAGATGTGCCCCAAGAAATTTGATTGGCCCCTGGGTGAAATGTCGGTTGTGCTCGAACCACTGGTTTTTCACCCAGTTTACCGGCTCTTCATGCCATTCCAGGTTAAACCACCCGAGCTTGGCACGCCCTTCATAGAGGACCGAGCCATCCGGCTGGGGTGTTTCGATAATGTCGTGTTTCGGAAGCCCCGAGGCCTCATTGTAGCGCCCGGTATCAGAGAGGAACGGCCACAAATCTTCCGGCGGGTGGGAAAAATTCCAGACCCATTGGTGACGATGAACGCCCAAAACCGACCTCCTGCCGCGAATTTTACGCGGGACGTTGCACGAAACGGTTCAAACCAAACGCTTACCAAATCAAGCCTGGGATTACATAACGTGGTTGCGCGTTGGCGATTTGCAAGAATTCCGTAAGCTTTTCGGGTTCGGGTAATTCCCCAAAAGAGACGCCCAGCCGTTCGCCGGCGATGCCACTGACGACAAACGCCGAATTAAGACCCGCTGCTGCAGCGCCGGCAATATCCGTGCCCAAACCATCGCCGATCATCAACACGCGCGCGCGATCCGGGGAGCCAATTGACGCGAGGACCGCATCGAATACAGGCCGATAGGGTTTCCCGTGCCAGGCTACATCGCCGCCGAAACGAGTCTCATAGGCTTCAGCCAAAGCACCAGCGCAAATCTCCCGGTCCGCCCCGCGCATCACCTCGCGGTCCGGATTGGTACAGACCATCGGCAGATTTCGTGCCGCAGCCGCTTCGAGTTCGGGCAGATAGTCTTCGAGCGATTCCCCCATGTTGCGGGGACCGGTGCACAACAGAAAATCTGCTTCGGAAATATTCGCTTCGGCGTCGATGCCCGGATTGTCGAGCATCGGCCGATGACGGTCCGGCCCCAGGAATGCCACCCGCCGCCCAAGCTTGGCGTGCCACCGGTCCAGACGATCAGCGATCGCGTGCCAGGCGATTTCGCCGGAACAGAAGATATCGTCATAGATCGTATCGGGAATGCCGATCTGGTCGAGGACGTCACGAACCCCGGTGACCCGGAACGGCGCGTTCGACAACAAAGCCACACCCAAACCGGCTGACTTGAATTGTGCCAGACAATCGACCGCGCCCGGCAAGGGCGAGATGCCGTTGTGCAGCGTGCCCCAGAGATCAACGATCAGGTGATCATAGCGCGCGGCCAGGGGCGCTAGTGTCGGGAGGAGTTCGGTGTTCATATCGGGAGCGCTTGTTGCGGTCATATACCCAAGGCATATGCCACGGCCACGGCGCCGAAGAAAGTCGGGAGACGGGAAAAGAACGCCCGGAGTTAGTCCGAACGGCTGAGCCGTGGCTCGCCAAACAGGTAGACCTAGCCATAGTCGATGCCGAAATCGAGCAGCTCAACCAACTGGCTTTCATCCTCGATCTTTTCAACGATCAGATCAAAGCCATCACGATCGAGCCATTTCTTGATATCTCCGCCGGAGATTTCCAAGCCCATATTGTCCGGATCGACCAGGAAGAAACTGGCATCAGCCTTTACGAAACAGAAATTCTCAGCCGACAATCCCGGCAAATCGAGTTTGAGATAAGTGACCTGGTCAAGGGAGAAGCGGAAGCCAAGATTAGCGAGCCGCGCCAGGTTCCCAATCGTGACCGGGGGCGCAGATTCGATATCGGCCCGGGCAAATCCAAAGAACAGCTTCGGTGCAAGATCCGGATTCTCTGCAACAAAATCGACGAAATCACTGATAAAGCTCGTATCTGCCAGACTGACCCGCGAAATGTTAAAGAAGAAGGCCGTGTCGTAGTTACGACGTTGGGTCCGACGGACGAGCTGCACAGAGCAGAACAACAACATGTTGTCGATGGAACTGACCACACCTTCGCGCTCTGCAAAGCCAATATGTTGTCCGGGCCCAATCACATGGCCGTCTTCGGCCCGGATGCGGGTGTAGCACTCGTAGTATCGATTGCGGCGTTGGGGCAAGCTTACAATCGGGTGCAGATAAACATCCGCCCGATCGAGACGAAGTGCCTCCTGAACAATCCTAAGGACTTCCTGACCTTCGGTCGGGCGCAGGTCCTCTCCGGCCGGGGCGCTGGCCGCCTTGCCCCCCCTCGATGGCCACGAGACGCGAGCGTTCGGCAATCTCTATCTAACCTGCCTTGAGTTCCACTTTCGCCTGCAGCGTCGAGAATCTTTCGATCAAACTCTGCAGAGCTTTTACCTCGGTGACCACTTAAGAAACCCGCACGTCCCCCGCCCGGCCGACCTGTTCGAGACTTTGACGTCGTTGCAGGGCCTTGGTCTGGGTGCTGAGCAGATCCTCGGCGATTTCCCGTGTCTGTCGGCGAACCAGGTTCATTTCGTCGCGAGCGGCGCGGTTTCGCTCGCCCTGCGTAAATGCGAAGTGGGCAAAAGCACAGTCCAGAAAACCCAACAGACAAGGAACGGCGCGGCGACAGGGGTTACGATCGGCACGCATTCTGGCACCAGCAGCGCGAGGGTAACAGCGAACACAAGATACGAAGCGATAATTATGGCGTGTAAAATCATGGGCATGGCTCTAAGCGGCAGATTGCCGCTCAAGCCTTACGATATGGTTAACGAAAATTATCTATATTTCATGCAGAAGTTAACGTTCTGCGGACAGCACCTGCTCCACCAGTGTCGCCCAGTAGGACGCGCCGATTGGAATGATGTCGTCGTTGAAGTCGTAGCCGGGATTGTGCAGCATGCATCCCCCTTCACCCGCGCCGTTGCCAACCCAGACATACGAACCCGGCTTCTCACGCAGCATATAGGCAAAGTCCTCGGACCCCATGCTCGGAACCGGGCTGCGATTGATTGCCTCAGATCCAACAATTTTGGTTGCCGCTTCGGCGGCCAGTTCAGTTTCCTCGACACTGTTTACCGTGGCAGGGTAGCGCTTCTCATAGTGTAGCGCCGCCGTCGCCCCATACGCCGCACAAACCCCGTCAGCGATTCGCTTCACAGCCGGCTCCACCATGTCGCGCACTTCTTCGCGGAACGAGCGAACGGTGCCCCGCAATATGACTTCATCGGGGATTATGTTGTAGGCGTCGCCGCCGTGTATCTGGGTGACTGAAACGACCAGCGCGTCGATTGGATCGGTGTTGCGGCTTGTAATCGATTGCAGTGCGCTGACCACCTGAGAAGCCACAACGATACTATCGACCCCCTGATGGGGCATGGCGCCGTGGCTTCCCTGGCCACGTATCACCAGATCGAACACGTCGAACGCCGCCATCATCGGCCCCGGGGCGATCGCAAATTCGCCGACCGGCATGCCGGGCCAGTTGTGCATGCCGTATATCGCTTCGACAGGAAACTTCTCGAACAGACCTTCCTTGACCATGACTTCCGCCCCGCCTTCGGCTTCCTCGGCGGGCTGGAACACGAAATAGACCGTGCCATCGAAATCCTTTGTCTCGGCGAGATACTTGGCCGCCCCCAGCAACATGGTGGTGTGGCCGTCATGACCGCACCCGTGCATCTTGCCCGATGTCTTTGAGGCGTATTCGAAGTCATTGCCTTCATCCAACGGCAGCGCGTCCATATCGGCGCGCAGGGCGATGGCCCGGTTCCCGGTACCTGTGGTCAGTTTTCCGACCACGCCGGTCTTTGCCAGACCGCGCGAGACCTCAACCCCGAAGCTTTCCAGCCGCTCGGCAACCAAACCGGCGGTCCGCTCCTCTTCAAAGGCGAGCTCGGGATGGGCGTGAAAGTCACGACGCCATTCGGTCAGCAAATCATGGTCACGCTTAATCTCGTCCTTGATCGTCATCTCACTCTCCAATAATCGGCGACTTTATGACTTAATTACATAATCCGGTGCTGGGCGACGGGGATGCGCGCACGCACATCTGCCAGATAGTGCAGATCGAGTGCAGCGCTTGTATGCCCTGTCCCCTCACCGGCCTGGGATAGAAGATGGCCCCAGGGGTTCACGATCATCGAATGACCCCAGCTCGCGCGCTCATCATTGCCCTCGCGGTAGGTCCCAGTCTGGGCGGGCGCGACAATATAAGTTTGGGTCTCGATGGCCAGGGCGCGCAGCAGCACTTCCCAATGGTCCTTGCCGGTCTGCAAGGTAAACGCGGCGGGCACCATGATGACGTCCGCGCCGGCTTCGGCCAGCGCCCGGTAAGGCTCGGCGAACCGCAGACCGTAACAAATGCTGCAGCCGATCGTGGTGCCGTCGGCGTCATAGGCCACAACATCACGGCCCGCACCAAACGTGGCCGATTCCTGATACGAAATGTCCATCAGGTGTGGTGACGTCGAACAAGTGAATTTTGCGGTAGCGCGCCAGTCCACCTCCGGCGCGGTCAAAGGCAATGGTGGTATTGTAAAATGCGTCCCCGTCCCGCTCCACAAAACTGCCGCCATGCACGAAGACGCCGTGGTCCCGGGCCAGCTCACGCAGCTTCTCGTAGGCCTCGCCTCCGGTTTTACCGGCCTCCAGGTGTTCCTCGGCGGCAGCGCGCTTATCCGCCACGGAGGCGCCCATGAGTGCAAATACTTCGGGCAAAATCAGCATATCTGGGCGGTCGCTCGTCACCGCATGTGCGGCCAGGCGGCGAGCCTGATCGAGGTTGGCAGCTTTGTCGCTACCCGTATTCATCTGTATCGCGCTGATTTTCATGACAAACATTCTAGTCGTTTGGGCAAAAACCCGCTAGCAAGTGCGCGAACAGTGGAGAAATGCTTTGGTAACCGGTCTGATCACCCCCGTCGTTCTGTCCGGCGGTTCGGGAAGCCGGCTGTGGCCGATGAGCCGCCGCGACTATCCCAAGCAGTTCCTGCCTTTGGCCGGTGACAACACCATGCTGCAGGACACGGCCCTGCGTGTGGGCGTGGCGGACCGGTTCGCGCCAGTCCTCGTGGTCTGCAACGAGGAACACCGATTCATGGTGGCCGAGCAGCTGCGCCGCCTCGACCAGCACCCCCAGGGCATCCTGCTGGAACCCATCGGCCGCAACACCGCCCCCGCCCTGACCGCCGCCGCGCTGTGGCTCCTGGCCCGGGACCCCGACGCCACCATGCTGGTGCTGCCCTCCGATCATGTGGTGCAGGATATTCCCGCTTTCCGAAAAGCCGCCTACACCGCGGCCGAGGCCGCCCAGTCCGGCCAGCTCGTCACCTTTGGCATCGAACCCCGTGCGCCCGAAACCGGTTTTGGCTACATCGCTGCCGGTACCCCGGACCCCGACATCGACGGCGTGCGCAAGGTCGACGGTTTCGTTGAAAAACCTGACCGGCCCACCGCCGAGGGTTTTGTGGCCGGCGGCAACCACTTCTGGAACAGCGGCATGTTCGTGTTCCGCGCCGATGCCCTGATAGCCGAAATTGAGAAGTTTGCGCCCGATGTTGCCACCGCCACCCGCGCGGCCCTGGCCAACGGCACCGAGGATCTCGATTTCTTCCGGCTCGATCCCGACACCTTTGCAACCGCGCCTGCCGTGTCCATCGATTACGCGGTGATGGAGAAAACCGACCGGGCCAACATGGTGCCCGTCAGCATGGGCTGGTCCGATGTGGGCTCCTGGGGTGCGCTCTGGGAGATCGGCGACAAAGATTCCGACGGCAATGTGGTCGTCGGCGATGTGATGCAGGTCGGGTCTTCGGATTGCTACCTGCGCAGTGACGGCCCGCTTGTCGCGGCCATCGGGCTGGAGGACTTCGTCGTCGTCGCCTCCACCGATGCGGTGCTCGTGGCGCCCATGAACGAGGTCCAGCAGGTCCGCGATATCGTCGAGCAGCTCGGCCAGAACGAACGCAGCGAAGCGGTCACCTTCCCCGAAGTATTCCGGCCCTGGGGCTGGTATAAAACCCTGAACTCCGGTCCCGGTTTCAACATGAAGCGGATCACCATCCACCCCGGCGGTCGGGTCCATCTACGTCGTCACCGTCACACCGCCCAACACTGGATGATTGTCGACGGCACCGCCGAGGTTACTCTCGACGGGGCAACAAGTAACCTTGGGCCAGGCGAATCCATCTCGATTCCTGCCGGCGCGGCACACGCCCTGGCCACAACCGAAAACCAGGCGCTCTCCCTGATCGAAGTGCAGGCCGGGCCCAACGCGGGCAAGGACGAATTCGAGCGGCTCGAAGACAGCTAAGATCCGGCCCCGCAAGGCGCCACACCGCATCATCCGCTTGCCCGGATCGAGCATGCGGATTAACGTCCGGATCAATTCATTCACTCAGCAACAAGGTGAGCGCCATGGCTCCGTCCGATCGCACACGATTCGCTCCGAACTCTCCCGCAGCCCGGGATATCGAGTACTACCTCCACCCCTTCACCAATCTGAAGGCGCATGAGGAGAACGGCCCGCTCATCATCAATGAGGGCAAGGGCATTTATGTCTATGATGATCAGGGCAATGAAATCATCGAGGGCATGGCCGGGTTGTGGTGCACCTCGCTGGGATTCGGCGAGGAACGCCTCGCCAAGGTCGCCTACGACCAGATGCTCAAACTCCCCTATATTCAGGGCTTCACCCATCGCTCCAACGAAGTGGCCATCGATCTGGCTGAAAAGCTGATCTCCATTGCGCCGGGCAATATGGGCAAGGTGTTCTTCACCAATTCCGGCTCGGAAGCCAATGATACCCAGATCAAGATCGTCTGGTACTACAACAATGCGCTGGGCCGACCCGAAAAGAAGAAGATCATCGGGCGTCACAAGGCCTATCACGGTATCACGCTGGCCGCGGCGAGCTTGTCGGGTGTCGAATACGCCCATAAGGGTTTTGACGTGCCGCTCGACCGGTTCCTGCACGCCCGTACGCCGCATTTCTGGCGCGAGGGTCTGGATGGTGAGAGCGAGGACGAGTTCTCGACCCGACTGGCACAGGAACTCGACGACATGATCGTTGGCGAAGGTCCTGAGACGGTTGCCGCCTTTATCGCCGAACCGGTGATGGGTGCCGGCGGCCTGATCACCCCACCGACCGGCTATTTCCAGAAAATTCAGGCCGTTCTCAAGAAACATGACGTCCTGATGATCGCCGATGAGGTGATCACCGGCTTCATGCGGACGGGCAATATGTTCGGTTGTGAGACCTACGACATCCAGCCCGACCTGATTTCCGTCGCCAAGGCCTTGTCATCGGCCTATCTGCCCATCGGCGGCGTGATGATGACCAACGAAGTCTATGAAGTTCTTCGCGAGGGCGGCGACAAATTCGGCATGTGGAATACCGGCTACACCTATTCCGGCCACCCAGTTTCAGCCGCCGTCGCCTTGGAAACCCTGCGTATCTATGAGGAGCGCGACATGCTCGGCCATGTCCGTTCGGTCATGGGCACCTTCCAGGAGCAGATGGCGCAGTTTGCGGATCACCCGCTGGTCGGTGAAGTACGTGGCGTCGGCCTGTTTGCCGCCATGGAATTGGCCCCCGACATCGAAAACAAAGGCAGTTTCGATCCCGCGCTGAAAATCGGACCGGGCATGGTCGCCCGCGCCCAGGCCCACGGCCTGATCATGCGCGGACTGCCATCAGATTCCGTGGCGCTCTGTCCGCCGTTGATCATCAACGAGGACGAAATCGGCATGATGATGGAGCGCGCCAGCAAGGCGTTGGACGAAACCTTGGAGTTTGTGCAGGCCGAAGGGCTGGTTTAGAGCGTAACTCAGCACCCTTCGAGACGCTCACCCTGCTCGCTCCTCAGGATGAGGACCCGGGCAAACTAATAACAACCCCCTGAGGGGCAACCGATAACCTCATCCTGAGGAGGGCCGAAGGCCCGTCTCGAAAGATGCGGACCAACGCGCCAACAGCCCCTTACGTCCAATCCACTTCCGCGCTAACATTCCGGCAAGAAAAAGATAACAGGAGAAATCACCATGAGCGAAGCAGTGGTCATGAACGACAACGAAGCCCCGGGCTACGTCGTCTCGCGCAAGGACGACCCCAATTACGTTGAGGGACGCCGCGCATTCTTCGAGTACATCGATCTGGGGACCCAGGAAGCCAGCGAAGGCAAGATCCGGATCCAGATCACCAAAGCCAAGGAAGGCCTGGTAAAACCGACCGGCTGGCACAAGCATCTCTGCGAGGGCCAGTTCGTCTACATGATCGACGGTTATCTCGATCTCTGCTTCGCAGACGGCACCGTCCGTTTGGAATCCGGCGATTCGATCTATATTCCCGGCGGTGTGGCCCACAACGAAACCGGCACCTCGGACACGTTTGACTTGATGGAAATCTCCATTCCGGCGAAAATGGAAACGGAAGTCTGTGATCCGCCCGCAGGCATGTCGGCCTAGCTTCACCCTGCGTCGAGCTGCCGCGATGGAAATTGGCGGGTCGAATGCTATATTTTAGGCATAATTCGAGCGTCGGCGGCTTGCCCCACCGTCGAGACCGGCAAATGGATTCCGGCAGATGGACTACGAAAAGCATTTTGCAGACAGCCTGAACGGGTTGCGGACCGAAGGGCGTTATCGCGAATTCGCCGAGCTCGAACGCACGGCGGGTGATTTCCCGCGCGCGGTGCGTCATGTGGATGGTAAAACTCAGGACATCGTCGTTTGGTGCGCCAATGACTATCTCGGCATGGGCCAGCACCCCGGCGTGCTCGCGGCCATGCACGAGACCCTGGATAAATGTGGCGCCGGTGCCGGGGGCACCCGCAACATTTCCGGAACCAACCATTATCACGTGCTGCTCGAGGAAGAGCTCGCCGACCTCCATCAGAAAGAGGCCGCGCTGCTGTTCACCTCGGGCTATGTGGCCAACTGGACCGCGCTCTCGACCCTGGCCTCGATGCTGCCCGAATGCCTCGTCGTGTCCGACGCGCTAAACCATAATTCCATGATCGAGGGCATTCGCCACGGGCGATCCGATAAGGCCATATTCCGGCACAATGACGCCAAACATCTCGACGAAATTCTGTCGCGGGTCGATCGCGACCGCCCCAAACTCGTGGCCTTTGAATCGGTCTATTCGATGGATGGGGATATCGCCCCGATTGCGGAAATCGTCGAAGTCGCTGAAAAGCACAACGCGCTAACCTATCTCGATGAAGTTCATGCGGTCGGCATGTACGGCCAGCGCGGCGCAGGTGTCGCCGAGCGGGACGGTCTGATGGACCGGATCGATATCGTTCAGGGCACGTTAGGCAAGGCTTTCGGCAATGTCGGGGGCTACATCGCAGCTTCTGCCAATCTGGTCGATTTTGTCCGTTCCAACGGTGCGGGGTTTATCTTCTCAACCTCTCTGCCGCCCCATGTCGCCGCCGGCGCACGAGCGGCGATCCAAATCCTGAAAGCCGACAATTCGATCCGCGAGCGGCATCAGGAACGCGCCGCGACCCTGAAAGCACACCTGAGCGCAGCCGGCATGGAAGTGATGCCGTCGGTGAGCCATATCGTGCCGGTCTTCGTGGGCGATGCCGCCATGTGCAAAGTCGCCAGTGATGAGCTGCTCGACCGCCACGGCATTTATGTTCAGCCGATCAATTTCCCAACCGTTCCCCGCGGGGCGGAGCGCTTGCGGATTGCGCCAACGCCGCTGCATGATGACGCCATGATGGATGATCTGGTCGCCGCCTTCGAGGATGTCTGGACCCGTCTGAACCTGCGTTCGGCGGCCTAAGCAGATGTATCGCGACAAAACACTAATCCCGAGCGAAGCCATCCGGCTTTGCATGCTCGGGACGCTTGCGTTGCGACCCCATACCTATGCCGAACTGGCCCGCGAAGTCCGGGCGTTTACCAGCCGCATCGCCGGGCCGTCCCTCGATATGATGGGCTCTTCGATCGAGCTGCTACACGCGGAAGGCCTGGTAGCCCCTGTAGCTGATCTGGCAGACCCGGCCGATGAAACCCTGGCCCTGACCGAGACCGGCAAAGACGAATTGCGCCTGTTGCTGGTCTCCAATGTGCGCAGCCCTGTCGACGGGGTTTCGCAACTGGTGTTCGCGTTAAAGCTACGATTCCTGCACCTGCTATCGGACGAAGATTCCCGCGATCAGATCGAACGGATGCGCGAGATCAGCGAGACCGAGCGCGCCCGCCTGATCGACCTGAAGCAGCGTTACGGGACGGAACCCGGCGAGTTCGACGCCTGGCTCGACCTCGAACTCGGCCAGATTGAAGACCGTTTAAGCTGGCTGGAAACCGTCGGCTAGCGGCTTTCTATTCGGCCGCTTTCTATTCCGCTTTTTATTCTGCAGCTTCCGGCCACGCGCCGACAGATTTCAGGTGCGCGACGGATTCCTCCGAGAATTCTGCCCCGGGTTCATCACCACCGATGACCCCCATTATCATGCCCTCTTTCTGGCCTTCGCGCGCTGCCATGCATTCGAAGCGGCGGTGCGGTCCCGGCGGGAATGACACAATATCGCGTTCCTCAAGGATCACGTGGTCGTTGCCATCCTCCCCTTCCCATTCGAACTTCCAGGTTCCCTCCATCACCACGAAGGTCTCGTTGGTGTCGTGGGTGTGCATCATCACGCCCTGCCCGGGTACTGCCGAGACATAGGCCATGCCGAAGCCGGGTTTCAGATGGGAAATCTTTGGCTGGGCCTCATCGCCGATGGGCGAATAGGTCTCGCTGCCTTCGGGCTGTTTGAACCCGATCGCGTTACGAAATGTGCGGTAATTGCCTTCGACCGACTGATCGGGCAGTCCACCATCGACCGCTGAGAGATCATCAAACCGGGCAACACATTTGAGAATATCTTCTTTTCTGGGGCGTGTAACTTCAATCGGCATGGCGCTGTCTCCGCGGGTTGCAATGCATGTTATTCGAATTCATCTGTCCCGATTGAATATCAAAAAACAGCCAACTGGCAACATCATTGCTGCAACCCAGACCTGCATCAGGCCTCTAGTAGAGGTGCTGTCCGCCGGTTACGAAAATCTCGGTGCCCGTCACATATCCAAAATCGGGATTGCACAGCTGGAAGACCGTCGCAGCCACTTCCTCGGCCGTGCCCATACGGCGCAGCGGGATTCGATTGACCAGGGGTTCGTACTCATCCCCGACCATCTCGGTTTCGATTTCGCCCGGCGCCACCGCATTAACCCGCACATTGAGCTCAGCAAATTCGACTGCCATTTCCCGCGTCAGGGATGACAGCGCGGCTTTCGAGGTCGAGTAGGCAGACCCGGCAAACGGATGGATCGCGTGACCGGCAATTGAGGTGATGTTCACAATCGCAGCACCCCCGCCGGCATCCGGTTCCACCTCGTCCTGCTTTCCCGCTTTCGCCAGCGCAGCGGCAAAACCCCGGGCCAGCACCAACGGGGTGAACAGGTTAAGTTGAAACACCTCGCGCCAGTCATCGAGCGGACCGTTCAGACAGCCCAGGCGTTCCTGAAAATCGGTTTTCGGGGACACTGCCGCGTTGTTCACCAGAGCGTTGAGGGGCGTATCTCCGAGCAGCGCGTTCGCCTCGGCAACGAACCGGTCCACATCGGCAGGGTCACTGAGATCGGTCGGGATGTGCGATGTCCAGTTGGGATCGCGCTTGCAATGCTCAGGCACGGAATCTCGCGAGCAGGTGATGATCTGCCAACCCTCGTCAGAGAACCGCTTCACCGTTGCATGGCCAATGCCGCGGCTCGCCCCGGTCAGAATCACGCTACGCCGGTCATCGCTCATGGTTGCAACCGTTCCACTTGCCAGGTTGCGCCTACACGGACAAACAACTGGCGGTCATGGAGCCGATCGGGTCGGTCGGTCCAGAATTCGATACGCTCGGGCGCCACCCGGAAGCCCGACCAATGCGCCGGACGTGGAACACCCCCGACTTCATATTGTGCCTCGAGGGCGCGCACCCGTGCTTCGAGAACCTCACGGGATTCAACGGATTGTGATTGCTCGGATGCCCAGGCCCCGATCTGACTGCCCCGGGCACGGGTGGCAAAATAGGCGTCCGCCTCATCGTCGGAAACGATTGCGGCCGGACCACCGATCCGTACCTGGCGACCCAGGGATTTCCAATAGAAACACAACGAGGCATTCGGATTCGAGAGCAGCTCACGGCCTTTGAGACTGTTAAAATTCGTATAAAAAACAAAGCCCTGTGCGTCATGCCCCTTGAGCAGGACCATACGTGTTGACGGTCGGCCATCTGCAGAAACAGTGGCCAAAGTCATCGCGTTGGGGTTCGTGGGCTCCGCCGCAACGGCGTCTTGTAGCCAGCTATCAAATTGCACAATCGGGTCGGTGTTGGACATGCCGTATTCTTCCCTTCAAACAGAATTTCAATACTCCACCGCCATCATAGAGGAACTGGCGGAATGGCCATATCGTTCTTATATGATGTTCAGGGCCATATCGGGCCCGCGGGCCACGCCACGGCGTGTGACAATGAAGAGGACAGGACTATGCTTATTAAGGCTTTCGCTCCCCTCATCGCCGCCGGGTTCCTACTCTCGGCCTGCGTGACAGATTCAAGCGACAATCAGACCATTGGCACAATCATCGGCGGCATTGGGGGTGCGGTGCTCGGCTCACAGGTCGGGGGCGGCTCAGGGCGCCTCATCGCCACAGCAGTGGGCACTCTGGCCGGCGCGCTGATCGGCAATGAAGTCGGCAAGTCGCTCGGCCCCAAGGACAAAGCCGAAATGCAAAAAGCCGAGGAGACGGCGCATGTCAAACCGATCGGCGAAACTGTTGCCTGGATCAATCCGGACTCCGGCAATTCAGGGACCGTGACACCGGTTCGGGAGGGCCGCAGCTCCCAAACCGGGGCCCGTTGCCGCGAATACCAGACCACGGTGAACGCGGACGGTAAGGATGGTGAGGCATTTGGAACCGTGTGCCAGCAGCCCGACGGCAGCTGGAAAATCGTTAAATCCTGACCGTCAGCGACGGGTCTCAGGTGGTTTTCTGAAACACCGCCTGGACCGCCCCCAGGCGTCCATCAGAAAAATTATCCCGCAGATTTGCAAGCATGGACGGGAAATCCTCGCCCATGACCTGACGCAAGGTTGGTCCGGTCGCGCCACCGGGTGGCCGCGCGTTCTCAAGCCAATCCCGAGCAAACACTGTCTCGTCTTCCCAGACGCGTTCTGTCCAGCCGGCTTCGGTAATCCGCGTTCGTAACGTATCGGAATCTACGAGATGACTGTTCCCGGGCGCGCGGGCCCAGGGCACCGGATAGCTCAGTTCGCCCGGCTGCTCTCCTGCGACGATGTCATAGAGCGCAAGCAAACCACCGCCACCGACAACCCGCGCCAGTTCTGCATAAAGCGCATCCCGCGCCCCGATATTCATGGCCACATGCTCGGTCCAGATCGCATCGAACGCGCCATCAGGAAACGGCAAATACAGCGCATCTGCGGCGCAAAAACGAGTCTCCCCGGTGACACCTGCACGAGCACTCAACGCGGTTGCGACCCGGGAGAATTCGGGCGAAAGATCAATACCCGTGACATCCCATCCCCGGGCGCTCGCCAGCAATCGGGCCGGGCCGCCCAGGCCGGAACCGACATCCAGAACCCGTGCGCCGTCGGGTAGATCGATCCGCGCGATAAGCCGCTTCGTCGCTTTCGTACCCCCAACGTGAAACTGGTCGAGAGCAGGTCCAATATCGATTGCCGGGTCCGCAATCTCGGCCAGCAGACGGTCGGCCAGCCCCGCGGTTTCGTAGTGGTCGCGGATCGTGTCGCCCGCAGGTGCGCCGCTCATAAATTATCACTCACGACGCGGGGCACCCGGCCCATAACCCAGCGCGACATAGAGATCAGATACGGTAAAACCGTCGAGATCGCGCATGATCACCGGGTTGTCGGCTTCGGTCCGCGCCAACACACCGGACTGCTCGAGCCTTGCCAACACCGTTCCCAGCCCCTCGCCATCACCGCCGGTGACGTCGAGCAGCGCCTGCTCGGATGCGGGTTCGCCATTCCGGCCGGAATGCAGCAAGGCACCCAGCACCTGCAAGGCGCGCAACAGAGCCCGGGACGGTGGCAGCGGGCCAAAGGCCTCGGCCCGTTTGGCGGCCTGCCATTCCGGTCGGGTCGCGGCAACGATGGCGCCGAACAACACCACGGCCCAAACCAGATACATCCAGATCAGGAAGACCGGCAGGGTGGCCAGCGAGCCATAGACACTTTCGAAGGTCCCGGCATTGGCGAGGTAAAGCCCAAACAGGGATTTCAGCAACTCAAACATCACCGCAGCCACCCCGGCCCCCAGCAACGCATAGCGAATCCCCACACGCCGGTTTGGCAACGCCAGGTAAAAGATCGTGAACCCACCGGTGGCAAACAGGAACGGCAGCAGGCGCAAACCGAACTCCCGAATGATGCTCAGATCGACCCCGACCGCCTGGAAATTATTCACGGCAAAAAGCGCTGTACTGAACGACAGCCCTGCGCCCATGAGCAAGGGCCCCAGGGTCAGGGTTGCCCAGTAAGCAAGCAACCGCATCCCGAACGGGCGGGATTTTTCTACCCGCCAGATCGCGTTGAACGCGCTTTCGATGGTCGAGAGCAGCATGATGGCGGTCACCGCCAGCCAGATCACCCCAAGCGCTGTCAGCTGGCTGGTATTCGAGACAAAGGTGTCGACATAGTTTTCCAGCTCACCACCGATATGGGGCGCGGCATAGGACAACACGATCCCGAGCAATTGCTGGGTCAGACCGTCGAAGACGGGAAATGCCACCATCACCGAAAACGCGATGGCGAAAAGTGGCACGATGGCCAGCAGCGAGGTGTAGCTGAGCGAGGCCGCGGCCACGAGGACCCGGTCCCGGGAGAAGCGGCGAATGACGGTTCGCGTAAAGGTAAGCTCGTCACGCAGCTTGTCGAGTCGGTGGTCGCCCATATTTGTCCTGCCTGCCGCACCCTAAGTCTATCATATTAAACGGGAAATGGCTGTGCATGCACAATCATCCTGTGGTCTTGCCGGACCAAGAGGTTGGTGTAGGATGCCGCAAAACCAAGTACTTACTCGATTGGTAGGGAACGTATGAGTACAGCATCACAATTGATGGCCGGGAAACGCGGCCTGATCATGGGAGTCGCGAATGAGCGCTCCATCGCGTGGGGGATCGCCAAGATGGTCGCCGAACATGGCGCGGAGCTGGCCTTCACCTATCAGGGCGAGGCGCTGGAGAAACGCGTACGTCCGCTGGCAGAGTCTGTTGGCAGCGCGCTCGTCATGCCTTGCGATGTCACCGATGAAGCCAGCATGGATACGCTGTTCGAGACGATCGAGAGCGAATGGGGGCAGTCTCGACTTTGTCGTTCATGCGATTGCCTATTCCGACAAGGAAGAGCTCAAAGGCAAATATGTCGATACCTCGCGGGCCAATTTTCAGCGCTCCCTCGACATTTCCTGCTTCTCCTTCACCGATGTCTGCGCCCGGGCCAGCAAGATCATGCCCAATGGCGGAAGTCTCGTAACCCTGACCTATTACGGCGCCGAGCGGGTCATGCCCCACTACAACGTCATGGGTGTGGCCAAGGCTGCGCTGGAAGCCAGCGTGCGCTACATGGCCGTCGATCTGGGCGGTCAGGGCATTCGCGTGAATGCGATTTCTGCAGGACCAATCAAGACACTCGCGGCCAGCGGGATTGGCGATTTCCGCTATATCCTGAAATGGAACGAACTCAACGCGCCGCTCAAGCGCAACGTCACCACCGAAGATGTCGGCGGTGCCGGGCTTTATCTGCTGAGTGATCTCGGGGCCGGGGTTACAGGTGAAACCCATCATGTCGACAGCGGGTATCACGTGGTCGGTATGGTCGCGGTAGACGCGGCGGCCGAAGTTTCCGATCTGCTCTCGGGCCTCAGGCTCGACGACGCTTAGAACACAGTCCACAAGGGAGCACGGCCATGGCCGGCAACAGCTTCGGACAGAATTTCCGGTTCACCACCTGGGGCGAAAGCCACGGGCCCGCCATCGGCGTCGTCGTCGATGGGGGTGCCGCCGCGCGTGCCCTTCTCCGAGGCCGACGTTCAAACCTTTCTGGATCGCCGCCGTCCGGGCCAGTCGCGCTTCACGACCCAGCGCCAGGAACCCGATCAGGTCAAAATCCTGTCCGGTGTGTTCGAGGGCCAGACCACCGGCGCCCCGGTTTCGATGATGATCGAGAATGTCGACCAGCGTTCGAAAGACTATTCCGAGATCGCCAAGACATACCGGCCCGGCCATGCCGACTACACCTATGACGCCAAATACGGCACCCGCGACTATCGCGGCGGGGGACGCTCGTCCGCGCGCGAAACCGCCAGCCGCGTGGCAGCCGGTGGCCTGGCGCGCAAGGTCATCGAAAGCCTGGTCCCCGGGGTCACCCTGCGTGGCGCCCTGGTCCAGATCGGCACCATGCCGATCGAGCGGGCGAACTGGGACTGGTCAACAATCGAAGACAACCCGTTCTGGTGCCCCGATCCGGCGATGGTCGGCCCGTGGGAAACCTATCTGGACGAGACCCGCAAGGCCGGCTCCTCGGTGGGCGCCGTGATCGAGATCGTTGCCGAAGGGCGTCCCGGTCGGGCTCGGCGAGCCGGGTCTACGGGAAGATCGATTCTGATCTGGCTGCTGCAATGCTCTCGATCAACGCGGTCAAAGGCGTCGAGATCGGCGCGGGCATGGCCTCTGCCGCTCTCACAGGTGAGGAAAATGCCGACGAGATGCGCATGGATGGCGAGAATGTCAGCTTCGGCTCCAACCATGCCGGCGGCGTGCTCGGTGGCATCACCACCGGGCAGGATCTGGTGGTGCGCTTCGCCGTCAAACCCACGAGCTCGATCCTGACCCCGCGTGAATCCGTCACCAGCGATGGCACCGATGCCGACGTCTCCACCAAGGGCCGCCACGATCCATGTGTGGGCATCCGCGCCGTGCCGGTTGGTGAAGCCATGATGGCCTGTGTGCTGGCCGACCATTTGCTGCGCCACCGCGCCCAAATCGGCGAATTTGGTTCGCAGGCCCCGTTTACGGCGCGCGGTAAGGCCGGGGCCTGACCCACTATCCTCGTCCGAACAACCTCATGCTGAGCCTGTCGAAGTATGAGGGTGCGCCCTCGCCCTTCGTCAGGCTCAGGGTGAGGGCTTCGAGAGTGGGGCCATATCCTGTACAATCCGCCCAACTCACAAACACCCCAAAAGGGAGCCATCCCATGGCTAAGAAGCGCGAAACTCCAGACCAGCTGCAGCACATCTCGAAACTTCCGGTGCCCAAAATCGACGACCTCGACGCGGACCTGCAGAAATACATGCGCATCTGCACCGAGAAGCTCGGGATGATCCCAAACGTGATCCGCGCTTTCGCGTTGCGACCGGAAAAACTGCGGACGTTTATCAGCAAGTACAACGAGCTGATGCTCGGCGAAGACGCCCTGCTAACCCGTCTCGAGCGTGAAATGATCGCCGTGGTGGTCTCCTCCCACAATCACTGCGTCTACTGCATCACATCGCACAGTCAGGCGGTGAGAGAGTTGTCAGATGATCCGGTGCTCGGCGATATCATTATGATCAACTACCGCGAGGCAAATCTGACCGAACGCCAGCGCGCGATCCTCGACTATGCCTTCAAGCTGACGTCCAACCCTGCTGAACTGGGGGATGACGATCGCGCCAAGCTGACCGCAGTTGGTCTCGGATCGAAGGAAATCTTCGAGGTCACCGACACGACGGCCTATTTCAACTACACCAACCGGATGACCCACGGCCTCGGCATGCTGCCCAATGAAGAATATTTCGGCATGAACCGGCTGCCCGACCCGGGCGCGCACTAGGCAGCAGCAGAGTAGCTACATCTCCTGAACGACCTCAGGATGAGGGCTCAGTCCGCACGTACCCTAATCTCGCTGGAACGCAGCGACCAGTTCCACATGGCCGGACCAGACGAACTGGTCGACCGGGATGACGGCTTCAAGCTTGAATCCGCCCTTCACCAGCGCGGCGGCATCCTTGGCGAAGGTGGCCGGGTTGCACGACACCGCCACGACCCGCGGCACCGGTGATTTGACGATTTCGGCGACCTGCGCGGACGCGCCAGCCCGGGGCGGATCGAAGACCAGCGTGTCGAATTTCTTCAGATCCGGGGCCATCATCGGACGGCGCACCAGATCGCGGACTTCCGTAGAAATCTGACCGCCAAACCCCGCCTTGCCCGCCGCACGGGCCATGGCCTCAACCGCCGGGGCATCACCATCGACGGCGAAAACATTGGCGCCACCCGCGGCCATCGGCAGGGCGAAGGTGCCAACGCCGCAATACAAATCCGCAATTCTCGATCCCTGCACCGCGGCACAGACCAGCCCGGACAGGATTTT
The DNA here is from genome assembly GCA_964276015.1 of uncultured Alphaproteobacteria bacterium. GTDB lineage: Bacteria > Pseudomonadota > Alphaproteobacteria > UBA6615 > UBA6615 > JABJAG01. The sequence goes on from CAXYDO010000007.1 coordinate 351,966, forward strand.
CTCGGCTTCAGCACTGGCCTGCAGGAAGGTCCCCGACGGAATTTCCACGTTGATGTCTGAAAGACTAAGCACCGGCGCACGGCGCACCGCAATCGGCTCGACACCCTTGTCATCGTGCCACGACACCCGTGCCAGATCCTCGCGCTCGGCAAACATCGCCAGCTCCATGCTGGCATCGGGTCCGGGGACATGATTGGCGCTAATCTGCAGATCGAGACCATTATCCACCTCGGTGACCAGCACATCCCAGCGCGCCCCCGGCGGCACGATGTCCAAGAGCGTGTTCCGCAGCCGGGGAATGAGCGCGGCAATCGCCGGTCGCACAATCAGGCAAGTCTCCAGATTGACCACCATATTGCTGGCCCGGGCGTGGAACCCGAAGAAGGTCTTCGCGCCTTTCGCGCGGGGCCGGAAAGCCGCGAACTCGGCCCGGCGGCGGCTGTTCGAAGGGGTGCGCTGCATCGGAGCCACAAGCGTTGGATCGAGCCCGGCCCGCCGCACCGAAGAGACCACCATCTCCTGCTTCCAGGCCAGGTAGGCTTTATCTGACAGGCTTTGGGTCGCACACCCGCCACAAGTCCCGAAATGCGGACAGGGCGGCGTCACACGATCTGGCGACGGGGTGATAATTTCTTCCAGCGTGGCTGCAAAACCATCGCTGCGCTTGGCTCCGATCCGCGCACGCACGGTCTCCCCGGGCAAGGCACCGGCCACATAAAGCGGGCCGTCGGGGCTTTCTGCGATACCGTCACCGCGCAGGCCTAGCCGGGTGATCGTGACGTCGTGAGTTTTGCCGCTATTCATCACTTGCTCTGGTAAACAGTCCTGCGATCAGGAATTCTTTATTGCCTTCGGGCCCGGTGATCGGGCTTTCGGCGAGGCCGGTCACCGCCCAACCGGGCCGGTTGTCGAGCCAGTTGCGAATACGATCGCACACCGCATCATGAAGCGCCGGGTCACGGACCACGCCCTTCTTGCCCACATCGGCCTTGCCGACTTCGAATTGCGGCTTGATCAGCGCGATCAGGCGCGCGCCGGGCGCGGCGAAACTCATCGCCGCCGGCAGCACGACCTCAAGGCCGATAAAGCTAGCATCACAGACGATCACATCGACCGGCTCGGGAATATGTTCTGCGATCAGGTGGCGCGCATTGGTCTTTTCGAGCACCACCACCCGATCGTCATTGCGCAGCTTCCAGGCAAACTGGCCATGGCCCACATCGACCGCATAAACCCGGGTCGCGCCGCGGGTCAGCAAGACATCAGTGAACCCGCCGGTCGACGCCCCCACATCGATGGCGACGGCACCGCTCACATCAATCCCGAGCTCTTCGAGCGCATGGTCGAGTTTCAGCCCACCCCGGCCCACCCACGGATGGTCCTGCCCGCGCAGCTCCAGCGGCGCGTCGGTAGCCAGCGTGTCTCCGGCCTTCTCCACGCGCTTCTCGCCGGTGAACACCAGCCCGGCCAGGATCAGCGCCTGCGCACGGCTACGAGACTCCGCCAGGCCGCGTTCGACCAGCGCCAGATCGGCTCGTGTCTTGGGTATTTTCACATTCTTCGCCACAGGCGGGACATAGCACGGCGCGAACCCCTTCACCCATGAAAACCTCATGCAGAGCGTGTCGAAGTATGAGGTTACACCCTCGCCCTTCGTCAGGCTCAGGGTGAGGACGACCGAAAGGTCGCATCAATCCGATCCAGGGGCGGGGCTATCCCCGCAGACGCGCGGTTTCCGCCTCGTCGATATCCAGATCATCGGTCAGGGCAACGCCGTAGGAGGTTCGTGCCGCATCGCGGGAGACATACCCGTCGATCACGTCTTCACGGACCCGTTCGGGCGCGCGCTCGAAGGGCGGGCCGTAGCCGCCACCTCCGTCCGCAAGGTAGAGAATTTCGTCTCCGGCCCCGAACTCACCCCGGTACATGCCAACATGCTTTTGGGTCGGGTCGTCGTTGTTCCAAACATCATCATTGTCGGAATAGATGACGATATCCCGCGCCCAGCGCGCCTCCCAATCCGGGTCGTTCGTATTGGGTTTGAGAATTCCGACATTCATCGGGCCCGCCTCACCGCCTTGCAGGCCCCATCCCGGGGTTTTGGATTTCTTCACGATGGTCAGCGCGCCAAACCCGTCGAGGAAACGGAAATTCCGCACCGTTCCAAGCCCGCCCCTGTTGCGGCCAGCCCCGCCGGAATCCTGCCGCAGACCTGATTCGGTGACCATCACGGGAAGCCGGGTCTCCAGCACTTCGACCGGGACGTTCTTGAGCGTGCACATGGACATATGGTGGGTCGAGTTCATCCCATCCATATCGGCCCGCGCACCCCAACCCACACCCGCATTGGTCTGATGCCAAATCTGACGCCCGGTATAGGGCTCGACGCCATAGAAACCAGGATCACCCAGATCACCACCTGAACTGGCGGGGATCGCTTCGGGCATGGCTTCGGCCAACGCCTTGTAGATCGTCTCGATGGCCACCACGCTCGCCCAGATTGTGAACACCGGCGCGGGATAGGCCGCGTGAAACAGATTCCCCTCTGGCGCGATCACCTTGATCGGCCTGAACTGCCCCCCGTTGGAAGCTTCATCCGGGGTGGTGAGAGACTTGAAGACGATCCGGCAAACCGAATGGGTCATCCCGAAGGCCAGGTTGATCGGTCCTCGTACCCGGTCGCTCGACCCGGAGAAATCGAACGCCATCCCATCATCATCGATGGTCACCTTCACATGGACGCGCACAAGCCGGTCCTGATCGACCCCATCATTGTCCATCCAGTTTTCGGCTTCCCAGCTCCCCTTGGGCAAGTCGCGCAAAGCCGTGCGGGCCTGTTCCTCACCCACATCAAGGAACCGATCGATGGCGGCTTCGACGGTCGCCTCGCCGTATTTCGCATACAGCTCTTCGATCCGCTCACAGCCCACCCGGAGGGAGGCGATCTCGGCATTCATGTCCCCCATGATGGTGATCGGCGCGCGGGAGTTCGCCCGCAAGATCCGCATCACGTTTTCGTCGGGCACACCGGCTTTGATAATCTTGATCCCCGGGATCAACAGCCCTTCCTGATGGATCGACGTGGAATTGAGGATATAGCCCGGATCCTTGCCGCCAATATCGGTCCAATGGGCGCGCACGCAGGTATAGGCCACGAGTTCGCCCTCATGGAACGCCCCCTGCACCAGGATGGCATCATTGGTGTGGGTGCCGATCACATAGGGCACGTTCATCATGATGACGTCCCCCGGTGCGATATCGTCAAAAAGCCCCAGATCGCGACATTCGAGGACGGCGTATTCATTGGCGCCGAGAAACACCGACAGACCGGTCGAATCCCCGAGCAAACGAAGCTCCCGGTCAAAGATCGACAGTCCGTAATCATTGATCTCGTAGATGATCGTCGAATAGGCAGTGCGCACCAGCGTGCGCTCCATTTCGCGCGCCGCAGAGGCAATATAGTGGCGAATAACTTCGGTGGTCGCGGCATCCACGACCGTTTCGGACTTCTGGGCAGCAGCACTCATGCGTCTGTCTCCGGGGTAATGACAATCTGACCAAACTTGTCGATCGTCGCGCTTTGGTCACTGAAATAGACAACGGTGGTCGTGGCTTCTTCGATCACCGCGGGGCCCGGCAAGGTGTCGCCGGCCATCAGGGTTTCCCGGTCATAGATCGAAAACGCCACCGGCCCGCCTTTGGCGAAGCAATAGGCCGTCCGTGTCGCACGTGCCGTGGCACTTGCCCCGGCTGGCCGGGCTTCGATCTCCGGCAGTTCCGGCTTGGATTCGCGGCCAATCCCGCGCACCCGCAGATTCACAAGCTGGACGGCATCGTCCATGGCGTGGCCATAGCGGCGGAGATGGGCTTCGTCATAGCGGGAGCGGATTTCGTCGAGGTCTTTGGCCCCGTCGATCGAAACCTCCAAGGAATGTTCCTGACCGAAATAGCGCAGCTCGGCGGCATGTTCGATGAGTTGCGCTTTCTCCGGGAACCCCGCCGCTTTCAGGTCTGCACGCGCGTTCACGGCAAGTTCGGTGGCCGCCGCGCTCAGCTCTGCCATGTCGATATCGTCGAGCAACACCAGCAAGGTCTGGGCGTATTCCTGAACGATGTCCGTCATCAACATCCCCCAGGCGGAGAACACCGATGAGGCCTGGGGAATGATGATCTCGCGAACCCCCATCTCACGGCCGACCAGGGGCACGAACATGCCGCCCCCGCCGCCAAAGCCGAGCATCGAGAATTCCCGGGGGTCGAGGCCGGCTTCCACGGTAATCTCGCGCACCGCGCTCACGGTTTTGGCGAGCAACACTTCGTAGATACCCCGACAGGCCGAGACCAGATCGAGACCGAGCGGATCGGCCACATGTTTGCGTACGGCAGCTTCTGCCCCGGCCGCATCGAGGGTCATCTCACCCCCCAGGAACTGGTCCGGGTCGAGATAACCCATGGCGAGCACCGCGTCGGTAAAAGCGGGCTCCGTGCCGCCCTTGCCGTAGCAAACGGGCCCGGGAACCGCACCTGCGGACTGAGGACCCACCCGCAGCAGGCCGTTCTCCGCCCGCGCCAGTGACCCGCCGCCGGCGCCGATGGTGGAGATATCGTAGGTCGGGATCATCAGGGGCAGGTTTTCCAGCGAGGCCTCGTATTTCAACGCGGGCTGGCCGTTATGGACAACACAGGCATCGGTGGAGGTTCCCCCCATATCGACGGCGATCATGTTCGGGCGGTCGGTCAATTCCGAAAGAGCCACCGTTCCGATCAATCCCCCTGCGGGGCCCGAAAATATCGTGTGGACCGGCACATTTGCCGAATCCGACGCGCGAAGCGCACCGCCGCCGGAACGGGTTATATAAAACGCACCATCGAACCCGGCCTTGCTCAGACTGGATTCCAGTCCCTCGATATAAGTCCGAAAGATCGGCTTCACATAAGCGTTCACCACCGTGGTGCTGGTGCGTTCATATTCCCGAAACTCACGCACAATATCGGCAGATACGGACACTGCCACGTCGGGATACATCTCCTCGATGATCGCCTTGGTCCGTAGCTCGGGAGCCGGATTGCGATAAGCATGGAGGAAGCAAACAGCAATTGAGGTGCGTCCCATGTCCTCCACCAGACGTCGGGCGACTTCCCGCAGAGCAACTTCGTCCAGGGGTTCCAGCACTTCTCCCTGAGCAGTGAGGCGACCGGGAACGCCGAGGCGATAGCGCTTGGCGATCAGAACCGGCGGGTCGTCATAGGTGAGCTTGTACATTTTCTCGCGCGGGCGATTGTACCGGCCGGTCTCAAACACATCTTCAAAACCCGCATTGGTGATGATGCCCGTGGGCGCGCCCTTGCGCTCCAGTACCGTGTTCAGACCCAGGGTGGTCCCATGAACAAAGGTCTCCACATCTGACAGGGACAGATCGAGGCGGGCGATCGCCGCCAGCACGCCTTCCGCAGCATTGTCGGGGGTGGTGAAGTCCTTCTCCAAACGCAGCACGCCTGTTTCTGTATCGAAGACGATCGCATCCACGAACGTCCCCCCGATATCGACGGCCAAGCGCTGAGTCATGTCTGCATCTCCGTTGCGTGTTTTTCACGCCGTGCTGTCATCGCCGGAACTGATCCGGACAAATTGATCGAAAGGGCTTCTTCTGGTCTGCGCGCATCAGTCATAGACCAGCCAGTCACGTAGCAGCGCGGTGGTCGCCTGAGGATATTCGAGCGGTGGCATGTGACCGCATTCTTCGACGATGGAAACCCTGCCGCGCGGCGCCAGATCGGCAATCTCCTGATGCTCAGCCACAGATGTCAGGGCGTCGAAACGCCCGACAATGGCGCGTACCGGGATATTGCTACCCCGCAACAGCTCGCGAGCGTCAGTGCGGGTTTGCATGGCCCGGTGCCGGTCGCCGAACAGCTTCGGCCCAACCCGTTTTCCCATGGTTCGAACCCGACTGCCCAGCGGTCCCGCCAAATGTTCAGGGGTCAGCAGCATCGGCACAAAGCGATCCAGCAAATCGTCGTACCGGCCTTCGTCGCAATCGTCGATGGCGGCAACCCGGCCGGCCGCTTTCGCGGGCGGGTCCACACGGGAAGACGTATCCAGCAGCGCGATCCGGGTGACGCGTTCGGGGGCCTGACGCAGCACTTCGAGCGCCACATAGCCCCCCATGGAAAATCCGGCGATCGCAAATGATGCGGGGGCCTTTTCGAGCACCGCAGCCGCGAGCGCCTGCATGGTCGGGGCTTCGTCCGCCGGCGCAAAGGTCAAGTCTGCGACCTCGGCCAAATGGGTCCGCGGATGGGCCCAGACCTCCTCGTCACAGATCAGTCCAGGCACCAGAACAAGGTTTTGCATGCGCTCCGTCATCACGCCCTCCACTTTACCTGCAAAATGAGGGTCATCCCTTGATATCATAACAGAGTAGGTTGGAGATGGCTTTAATACCCATTTCAGACAGCTCAACCAAATCTCATCGAATAATGTACCGGCAACGGCCGCGCAGATGTCTCTCAAACCCCTCCACGACGCTGGTCGTCGGGCCATTTCCCCCTGTAAGATCATGTCAAACAACAACACATCTTACGGGGGAAGTATTTCATGACCAAACGTATCGGCCTCGTCGGCATGGGCCTGATGGGCCAGGCCTTCATCACAAATATGCGCAAATTCCAGTTCATGGTGCAGGGCTTTGACCTTGATTCCAACCGCATGGACCAGCTGGCTGCGGCCGGCGGCCACCCGGTCGCGACCCCCGCTGACGCCGCAAAAGACGTCGACTGTGTGATCGCCTCTCTGCCGACCAGCGATATCGCTCGCGAGGTTATCTTCGGCGCCAACGGCATCGCGGAAGGTGCCGCCGAGGGGCTTTACGTCTGCGACACGACGACCGCCCGCCCGGAAGATTCCGAGCGGACGTACGCCGAGCTTAAGGAACGGGGCATTCGCTATATGGATTCCGCCGTCAGCGGCACCAGCACCATGGCCCAGGCCGGGGATCTGGTGGTGATCGCCGGTGGTGACGCCGAAGATTTCGAGGCCTGCCTCGAAACCTTCGCCGGCTTCTCTCGCGCCGCCTACCATATGGGGCCCGCAGGCTCAGGCGCGCGCACCAAGCTGATCATCAACCTCATCCTGGCGGGCAACCGTCTGGCCATGGCCGAGGGCATGGTCCTAGGGGAGAAAGCCGGGCTGGAACCCAACAATCTGCTCGAAGTGCTGAAAGACGGCGCGTGCAGTTCCAAGACGATGATCGACAAGGGCCCGAAGATGATTGAGGCGGATTACTCCAAGCAGGGCCAGGTAAAGGTCAGCCTGAAGGATTCTCGCCTGATGATGGATATGGGCCAGAAGCTCGGCGCCCCGACCATGATGATCCAGGTCTATTCCCAGATCATGCAGGCCGCCCTGGAAAAGGGTTACGCCGAGAAAGATACGGTCGCTTTCTTCGAAATCATGCGCGGCATGGCCGGGCTGGAAGAACGCGAAGGCATCGACGACGTCCCGTTCGGGAAGTGATCAGGAGACTCCACAAGCCATGATAAACCTCGCCACATCCGCCCTCAATATCGAAGACCTCCGCAAGCTCGCCAAGAAGCGGCTGACCAAGGGGCTGTTCGAGTTCGTGGATCGCGGGTCCGAGGATGATGTGGCGCTGCGGCACAATCGGGCGGCGCTGGAGCGGATCAAGCTGCGCTCGCGGGTATTGAACGACACGTCGGAACGGCACACCCGCTCGACGATCTTTGGCGAATCTGTTGATATACCCCTGGTGATCGGGCCGACCGGGCCCGCCGGTTTTGTCTGGTATCGCGGCGAGACCGAGCTGGCAAAAGCTGCCGCCAAGGCCGGCATTCCGTTCACTTTGGCCAGCACGTCGAACACGCCGATGGAAGACATCATCGCCAAGGGCGGCGGGCGCCAGTGGTATCACTTGTATGTCTGGCGCGACATGGAGGCCTCCCTCAAATCCGTCGCGCGAGCCGAAGCTGCCGGGTTCGAGGCGCTGGTGCTGACCGTCGATTCCACCGTGCCCTATAACCGCGAATTCGACATCCGCAACGGCACCACCATGCCGGTGCGGATCACACCAAAGAGCTTCTCCGATCTGGCGACCCATCCCCGCTGGCTGTTCGGCACCGTGGGCCGCTACGTGCTGGCGGACGGGCATCTGCCGCGCTATTCGAACATCGACATGCCCGCTGGCCTGCCCACAACGGCCATTCGGGACTTTCTGTTCAAGAACGACACACTGGATTGGGAGTTTCTGAAGCGCATCCGGGATATGTGGCCGCGCAAGCTCGTGGTCAAAGGCGTGCTCCACGCGGATGACGCCGCCAAATGCGCCGAATACGGCGTCGATTGTGTGGTCATCTCCAACCATGGCGGGATCGCGAGCGACGCCGCGCCGGCGCCGATCGATGTGCTGCCGTCGGTCGTGCGCGCCGTAGGCGATCGGATGACGGTGATCGTCGATTCCGGCTTCCGCCGCGGCTCGGACATCCTGAAGGCTCTCGCCCTGGGCGCTGACGCGGTCATCGTCGGTCGGGCGACACTTTATGGGGTGTCAGCGGCCGGTGAGCCCGGCGCCACAAGGGCGCTGGAGATCCTACAGACCGAACTCCGTCGCACCATGGGGGTGATGGGACTGACCGATCTGAGCCAGATCACCCGGGACCATGTGGTGTTGCCCCATGAGCTGCCGCTCTAACTCCATAGTTTCGGCATAATTTTCCGCTTTGCTGCACCTGCGTGACACAAATTTGTGCCGGGTTCCGTTCGTTTGAGCGTCGTCAGGAAAATTAGGCGCGCACACCCGCAGCTTCGGCGTCACGACCGAGCGCGCACAGCACCCTTGTCACAATATGCGCCGATGTCAGCCCAGCCTGCTCGTACTGCACTTCGGGCTTTTCGTGGTCGATAAAGACATCCGGCAGGGTCATGGGACGGAATTTCAAACCCCCGTCCAGCAAGCACTTATTTGCCAATTCGGTCATCACCTGGGTGGCAAATCCACCGATCGAGCCTTCCTCGATGGTGATCATCACTTCGTGCTCACGCGCCAGTCGCCCGATCAAATCCGTATCCAGCGGCTTGGCGAAGCGGGCATCCACAACGGTGGCGCTCAACCCGTGGGCCGCAAGATCTTCAGCGGCGCGCAGGCATTCCTGCAACCGTCCCCCATAAGACAGCAGCGCGACGGTCGCGCCCTCCCGCAGGATCCGGCCCTTGCCTATTTCGAGCGCCACGCCGATCTCCGGCATCTCTACACCCACGCCTTCACCGCGCGGATAACGGAACGCCGAGGGTCTATCATCGATCTGTGCGGCGGTTGCCACCATGTTGACCAGTTCGGCCTCGTCGGCCGCCGCCATCAGCACAAAATTGGGCAAACAGCCCAGATAGGCGACGTCGAACGCGCCATGATGGGTTGCACCGTCTGCTCCGACCAGTCCAGCCCGGTCGATGGCAAAGCGCACCGGCAGGCTCTGGATTGCCACATCGTGGACCACTTGATCGTAGCCGCGCTGCAGGAAGGTCGAATAAATCGCCGCGAAGGGTTTGTATCCTTCGGTGGCGAGACCCGCGGCGAAGGTGACGCCGTGTTGTTCGGCAATCGCGACGTCGAAGCAGCGGTCCGGGAAGGCCTCACCGAAAATATCCAGCCCCGTGCCCCCTGGCATCGCGGCAGTGATCGCGACGATCTTGTCGTCACGTTCGGCTTCCTTCACCAGGCTGTCAGCGAAAACCTTGGTGTAGCTGGGCGCGTTCGACTTCGCCTTAACCTGGGCACCGGTCACCGCGTCGAATTTCGAGACCGCGTGATACTTTTCGTACTCACCCTTGTCGGATTCGAATCCTTTGCCCTTCTGGGTCACCACATGGACGAGGACCGGAGCAGCCTGCTTGCTGTCCCGCACGTTCTTCAGGACCGGCAGCAAATGGTCGATATTGTGACCATCGATCGGGCCGATGTAATAGAAGCCCATCTCTTCAAAGAGCGTCCCGCCGGTCACAAAACCACGGGCATATTCCTCGGCACGTCGGGCAGCTTCCTCGAAACTCTTCGGAAAGCGATGCGCCATATCCTTGGCAACCCGTCGTAGCGAACGATAACTCTTCGACGAGATCAGCCGGGACAAATAAGCGCTCATGGCACCCACGGCCGGAGCGATCGACATGTCATTGTCGTTGAGCACCACCACGAGACGTGAATCCATCGAGCCGGCATTGTTCATGGCCTCGTAGGCCATGCCTGCGCTCATCGAGCCGTCTCCGATAACAGCAACCACATTGTTGTCGCCCCCGGCCAGATCGCGCGCGACCGCCATCCCAAGACCGGCGGAAATTGATGTGGAGCTATGGGCGGCACCAAACGGGTCGTATTCGCTTTCAACCCGCCGGGTAAAGCCCGACAGGCCACCACCCTGGCGCAGGGTCCGAATCCGGTCCCGGCGATCGGTCAGAATTTTGTGGGGGTAACACTGATGGCTAACATCCCAGATCAATCGATCTTCGGGGGCTTTGAACACGTGGTGCAACGCGACGGTCAGCTCAACCACGCCAAGCCCGGCGCCCAGATGACCGCCGGTGATCGACACGGCATCGATGGTTTCGCTGCGCAGCTCATCGGCCAGTTGTTTGAGCTGGTCGGAGGTAAAATCGCACATATCGGCCGGGATCCGGACGGTATCGAGTAAGGGTGTTTTGCTCTTATTGCTCACGGTTTCGCCCGTTCGGGATTGGCCCCATTCCAATCGGTAAATACAATCATACGCGCCGGTCGATCAATTGTTCGGCAGCAACACGCAATAAATCTGCCTTTTTCCCAAACAAATCAAGGTTTTCCGCGGCATTCTGCGCGTGGTGCAATGCCGCGTCACGGGCCCCGTCGAGCCCTAGTAACGACACCAATGTGGCTTTTCCGCGGGTGCTGTCCTTCCCCACGGCCTTGCCGGCCTCCGCCGGATCGCCGGTCTCATCCAGGATATCATCGGTAATCTGGAAGGCGAGGCCAAACGCCAACCCGAAGGCACGCAGCCGCGCACGTTCGTCCGCACTCGCCCCGGCAACCACCGCCCCGGCCTCGCAGGACCAAGCGAACAAAGCACCGGTTTTCATAGATTCCAGTCGGACCACCGCGGCGGCATCCGCATCCGGCTTGGTCTCGGCTTCCAGATCAAGCATCTGGCCACCGGCCATCCCGCGCGGTCCACCGGCCGTGGCCAGGCCGAGGACCAGGTCGGATCGAATGGCCCCATCCGCATGAGTCGTCGGATCAGAGAGGACCTCAAAGGCCAGGGTCAAAAGGGCATCGCCGGCCAGAATGGCGGACGCTTCATCGAACTGGCGGTGCAGCGTTGGCTGGCCACGACGTAAATCATCATCATCCATGGCCGGCAGATCATCATGCACCAACGAATAGGTGTGCATCATTTCCACGGCTGCGGCCACGCGCAGCGACGATTCCCGGGATCCGCCGCAAATATCGGCCGCATTCACCACCAGGAACGGCCGCAAACGCTTGCCGCCGGCCAGGGCGGCATAACGCATCGCGTCCCACAGGCGTGGCACATCATCCGCATGGCTTACGAGCAGGCGCTTCAGCGTTGCATCGAAGTCTGCTGCAATCTCCGCGAGCGCGGCTGTGTAGGTTTCTGGGGTCATGACGTCAGCTGGGAAAACACCGGTTCCAGTACAAACAAGCCGGCCTAGCCGGCGTCAGCCGACGTGGCTTCTGGGACCCCATCCGGCCCCAGCGAAATCTTATCGACCCGCGCCTGAGCCTGACGCAACTTGGATTCGCAGTGGCGCTTCAGGGCCGCCCCACGCTCATAGAATGCGATCGCATCATCGAGAGCGCTGTCGCCACCCTCAAGGTTTCGAACAATACCCTCGAGCTGCGCAAGCGCGTCCTCGAAGGACAGTTCCGCGATGTCCGACGGGGTTTCTGCCTCGGTATTCTTATCAGCCATGTTCATTCCTTTAGCGGGGGTTTGCGTTGGCGTCAAACAGTCCCGTTAAGCACTTCCAGTGGTTTCAGTCTCATCCCATCAGCACACGAACATGCGCGGCAGCGGACTCGCCCAATGCCTGCAGATCGTACCCCCCTTCCAGAGTCGAAATGAGACGTCCGTCGCATTTTTTCTCGGCAATTTTGCGAATGGCGTCCGTCGCCCATGTGAAATCCTCGGTTTCCAGCGCCAGTTGCGCCAGCGGATCGCGCCGATGGGCGTCAAATCCCGCAGAGATCATAACCAGATCCGGGCCGAACGCCTCCATAGCCGGCAACACAACTTCCCGCATGGCCGCGCGAAAATCATCCGACCCGGCCCCGACCCAAAGCGGAGCATTGACGATATTGCCGTGAGAACCGGTTTCCGACTTGTCCCCGGTCCCTGGATAGAGCGGCCATTGATGGGTCGAGGCATAGAACGTGTCCGGGTCATCCCAGAACATGGCCTGGGTGCCGTTGCCATGATGGACGTCGAAATCCATCACCGCGACTCGCTCGGCCCCGTGCACGGCCCGGGCGTGCTCGGCCCCGACCACAACACTGTTGAACAGGCAGAACCCCATCCCCCGTTCCGGTTCGGCGTGATGGCCGGGCGGGCGAATCGCACAGAACGCATTGTTGGCAGTCCCCGTCATCACCGAATCCACAGCGTCCACGAGCGCCCCCGTGGCGCGCAACGCGGCCTCACCAGATTTCGGCGAGACAATGGTATCCGCATCGATCCGCGCATAGCCGGTCTCGGGAATGAGATCGAACACCCGGTCGACATAGCTTTCCGGATGGGCCCGCGCGATCTGTGCGCGGCTCGCCTCGGGCGGGGTACAGCGGTCGAGGGCGGCAAATTCGTCGGCATTAAGAACCTGCGAAATCGTGCGCAGACGGTCAGGCGATTCCGGATGCCCCGGGGATGGTTCGTGCTCGATACATACCGGGTGAAAATAGTAACGTGTCGACATGTCGATCCTTCGGGCAGCGCGGAGTTTCAACCCAATATAGCGCGCCGACAGGCGTGCGACCCAGACGATTCGCTACGCGGCGCCGGTGGCGAAGATGTGAGCACCAAAAACGCCAAAACCCGCGTATCCTGATTGACAGATCGGGCAATTCGGCGTGTTCTTCGCCAATGCTGAGCGCGGGAAACTGCACAGGCAATTCAGGAGTTTAGGAGACGTCGCGTGGTTCAAGTCAGTCAGTTCTATCGTCGCTATGTTGGCGCTGCTTCAGGCGCAACTCTGGGCCTGTTCGTGCTGTTGCTTGCGCAACCTGTCATGGCGCAATCCAAGGAACTTTCGGATCTCGCCAAGGCGCGCGACGCCAACGGCAATGGGGTCATCGAAAAGAGCGAGGCCGGGGGCCCCATCGCGGCCAATTTTGACACTATCGACAAGGACAAGAACGGCACGCTGGACGGCGCCGAAATTCGGGCCTTCTTCCAGGGCGAGCCTTCCCCGTCCAGCCCCCCTGCAACTGCTGCCAATAACGCAAAACCTTCAAAAGAACTTTCGGATATTGCCAAGGCGCGCGACGCCAATGGCAACGGGGTGATCGACAAGCCCGAGGCCGGGGGCCCCATCGCGGCCAATTTTGACACCATCGACAAGGATAAGAACGGCACGCTGGACGGCGCCGAAATTCGCGCTTTCTTCCAGGGTGGTTCGAGCGGCGGTGCCAGCAGCAACGCTCGACGGGGCCCGCCACCGGCAACCGTGGTCGTGGACACCGTCATCGAAGAAGTAATCGGCCAGACGGCACCCGTTGTGGGCCGTTTCACAGCACGCCAGTCCGGCCCTGTCGCGGCCCGAATCGGCGGCGCAGTTAATGAAATGCGCGTCGATGTCGGGGATCGAGTGAATACCGGCGAAATCATTGCCGTGCTCGACCGCGAACGCCTCGAGCTCGAACGGGACCGATACGCGTCCCTGGTCACCCAACAGAATGCGCAGCTCAGCACATCGCGCGCGGAACTCCGAAAAATCCGCAACGACCTGAAACGTCTGGAAGGCATTCGAAAATCCGCCGCCTTCTCCCAGGCGCGCTACGACGATGCGATCCAGGAGGTCACCATGCAGACCGGCGGTGTCGCGGTGAACAGTGCCCAGCTGGCGCAAGCCAAAAACCAGCTCAAACGCGCCGAGCGCGACCTCAAGGACGCCGAAATTCGCGCCCCCTTCCCCGGCGTTGTCAGCGCCACACACACCGAGGTCGGCGCCTATCTGGCGCTGGGTAACCCGGTGGCAACCCTGATCAACGATCTGGATCTGGATATCGAAGCCGATGTTCCAGCCAGCCGGGTTATCGGCCTGACACCCGGCGCGATGGTCAGTGTTCGTCTCGATGATGGATCCATGATCAAGGCAAAAGTGCGCGCCGTTGTCCCGGACGAAAACCCGCGCACCCGCACGCGTCCAGCACGGTTCACGCCGATCTTCGAGGGCAAAACAAAGTCGCTGGCAAACAACCAAAGCGTCACGGTGATGATCCCTGTCGGAGCCGCACGCACCGCCGTCACTGTCGCCAAGGACGCGCTTATTGAGCGCAACGGGCAGACCCTGGCATTCGTTGTCAGCAACGGAACTGCCCGCCCAGCGCCAACAACGGTCGGCGATGGCACCGGCAACCGCTTTGTGGTGCTGAGTGGCCTGAAACCCGGCGACAGAGTGGTTATTCGCGGCAATGAAGGCCTGCGGACGGGCCAGCGCCTCAACATCATCGAACAACCGGGTGCGCCCGCCAACGGCCGCAGCGGAGGCTGATCTCACATGAACCTGATCTCCGCATCGATCCAGCGTCCGATCGCCGTTATAGCGGTCGTGGTCATGGTCATCATGTTCGGCTGGGTCGCGCTGCAGCGCATTCCTATTCAGCTGGCACCCGATGTCCGGCAACCGGTCATCATCGTCGACACATCCTGGCAAGGGGCTTCTCCGCTTGAAGTCGAGCGCGAGATCGTCAACCGGCAGGAAGAGGTTCTCAAGGGGATCGAGGGCCTCAAGGGCATCGACAGTCGGGCCCGGACCGGCCGTTCAGACATTACGCTTAGGTTCAGCCCGAGCCAGAACATGGATCGGGCCCTGTTGCTGGTCGCCAATCGTCTGGATCGGGTGTCGGGCTATCCCGAGGAAGCCAACGAGCCAACGCTGCGGACATCGGGCACCGACGACAACCCGATTGCGTGGTTCCTGCTGACCCGCGCGGACGGCAACGAACGCGACATGATCACCTATGGTGATTTCCTGGAAGACACCGTCCAGGAACGCATTGAACGTATTCCCGGCATTTCCGGCGTCAATATTTTCGGCGAGACCGAACGCGAAATGCGCGTCGTCGTCGATCCCGAACAACTCGCCCGTTACCGCCTGACCGTCAGCGACGTCGTCAACAAGTTGCGCGCCGCCAACGCGTCGATTTCGGGCGGCGATGTGGACGAGGGTAAGCGCAGCTATGTGGTGCGCACGGAGGGAGACTTCACCACCACCGATCAGGTCCTCGACGTGGTGTTGCGATCAGACGCCGAGCTGGGCAATGGCCGCATCGGCCGCGTTACCGTGCGCGACATCGCCACTGTGGAACTCGGCTACAAGGAAGCCCGCGCCCTGCCCCATCGCCGCGACGATCGGGCCATGGCCTTCAACATGACCCGCGAACAGGGCTCCAACGTCCTCACGGTCATGAACGAGGTACATCGGGTGACCCGCGACCTGGCGGAGGGCTCACTGAAGCGTGTTGGCTTGCTGCTTGAGAATGTTTTCGACGAAACTTTGTATGTGAATTCAGCGATCTCGCTGGTGCAGCAGAACATCCTCATCGGCGGCGTGCTGGCCGCACTGGTCCTGATGCTGTTCCTGCGCTCCTGGCGTCCTACGCTGGTGGTGTCCCTGGCCATTCCGGTCTCCGTGATCGGCTCCTTTGTGGCCATGGCCGCGCTGGGCCGCTCCCTCAACGTCATCAGCCTTGCCGGTATCGCGTTTGCGGTCGGCATGGTGGTCGATGCCGCGATCGTCGTACTCGAAAACAGCTACCGCCTCCGCCAGGAAGGTCAATCGCGCTCGGAAGCCGCCTATAACGGTGCGTCCCAGGTCTGGCCCGCTGTCCTGGTTTCCTCTCTCACCACGGTGATGGTGTTTATCCCGATTTTGATCATGGAACTCGAAGCCGGCCAGCTCTTCCGTGATATCGCCGTGGCGATCTCCGTCTCCGTGCTGCTCTCGTTGCTGGTGTCGGTGACAGTAATCCCGGCCCTTGCAAACCGCTTGCTTGTCGGGGATGTCACCGACAGCAGCAAGATGATGCGCCTACCTTTTATCGATAATTTCGCCCGCGCGTTTGTCGCCTTCTGGCAGAGCTATACCCAAATGGTCGTGCGCTCGAAATTTCGTGCGCTTGGCGTCGTCGCGATCATCACTATCACTGCGGGCGTATTTACTGCTGCTTTCGCACCGAAGCTCGATTACCTGCCGACCGGCAATCGGAATTTTGTATTCGGCATCGTGAACCTGCCGCCGGGCTACAGTTTGTCCACGGTCAATGAAATCACCGAACGCATCGCCGAGCGCACCCGCAAATTTTGGGCTTCGGAAACCGGCCCGGAATCCGCCCCCGGTGAGCCACCGAAATTCGAGCGTTTCATGCGCGTGCCCTTCGCCGGAAGGGCCTTTATCGGCGGCACCTCCGTTGATCCCAGCCGGGCTTCAGAACTCGGCCCGGTCATCGAGGAAGCTGCTTCCCACGAGCCCGGCACACGGGCCTTCGCCCGCCAACCCTCCCTCTTCGGCCGGTCGTTGGGGAGCGGGCGGACAATCGATGTTGATGTTCGTGGCTCGGACCTGAATGAAATATACGGCACCGCGCAGAGTGTGTTCTTCCGTCTGATCGGTGAATTGCCTTTCAGTCAGGGGCATCGCACCCGTCCGATTCCGAGCCTCACCCTGTCTGCACCCGAAGTTAAAATCGTGCCGGACCGGGTCCGGCTCGCCGATAACGGTCTGTCCGCCGCTTCGTTGGGCCAGTCAGTCGACGCCTTCAATGACGGTCTGCGAGTCAACGAAATCACCGTCGATGGCAAACGCATCGATCTGACCCTCGCCGGCCCCCGCAACATCATCGGCCAGACCCAGGGTATCGGTGCCCTGCCGGTGGTCACCAGCGACGGGCGTATTGTGCCAGTCGAGGGGCTTGCCGATGTCCGTATCACCTCCGGCCCGACGGAAATCCGCCGGGCTGAACGAGCGCGCACCGTGACGTTGCAGGTGACGCCAAACGCAGACACACCTCTCCAGGAAGCTCTCGAGAGGATTCAGGACAAGGTCATCAAACCGATGCAGGAGGCCGGCCTGCCCGATGGAGTGAGCCTGCATCTGACCGGCACCGCCGACAAACTCATTGAGACCTGGGACGAAATGGTCATCGATCTGCTGCTCGCGATCATCATCGTCTATCTGGTGATGGCCGTGCTGTTCGAGAGTTTTGTCTACCCGCTGATCATCTTGCTGACTGTTCCCGTCGCTGCGGCCGGCGGCATCGCCGGGCTCGCAATGCTCAACATCTGGGTCAACCAGCCCCTCGACATGCTGACCATGCTCGGTTTCATTATCCTGACCGGAATTGTCGTCAACAATGCGATTCTGCTCGTCCACCAGACGCTCTATCACATTCGAGAAGACGGGCTGAGCGCCGATGACGCCATTTTGCGGGCGACCCAGAATCGGGTGCGTCCGATCTTCATGTCGACCCTGACATCGGTCTTCGGGATGCTGCCCCTGGTCGTATTCCCGGGCGCAGGCTCTGAGCTTTATCGCGGACTTGGGTCCGTCGTGCTGGGAGGATTGTCGCTCTCCGCCGTGCTCACACTGGCTATCGTGCCGCCTATGATGTCGATCACAGTCGGCTGGCGCGAAAACCGCAAAGGTCCACGAGCAAAGTCGGTCGTATCGCCCGCGGAATAGGCCGCTCGCGTTTGCCGAACACGCAGATTACCATGGGGCCGTCATGAACACTTCCGATCACAGCCTTGCCGGGATTCCGTTTCTCTCGCCGCTCGATGAGCGGTCGCGAAAATCGCTGGAGCAACGCGGGCGGCGGAGGGATCAAAGCCGGTCCAAGCCTTGCCGCTTCCGGCCAAAAACTTGGATCGAGCGGCACGGCTGCCGGCTTTACCGGAAAGTTCGGGGGCACCCAGAACGAGGCCAACAAGACCGTAGCGGACGCAGCAAAGGATGCAGCAGCAGCCTCGGCCATCACAGCGATCACCACCTTCGACCAGTTACGCGCGATCCAGACCGGAACCGCAACATTCTCCTTGGGCAATATCCCGCTTACACATGTCAGGGGGCCAAATAGCACTAATAGCAGCGGCTCCTATGATGCGTCTCTGGCCATCGATTTCGGGGCCCGAACGCTCCACTTCGTCGTCAACAACGTCGTTTATATCTTCAATGGTGGCGCCAACCAGACATTCGCATACGACAATGCGGGCGTCGGCACGGGCACCAGCTATGCTACTGACAAGGGCAATGTCGAAGGAACCGACGACGCTCTCAACGAGACTGGCAATTTCACTACTCCCCCGACAGACGGTTCCGCGGTCGACGTCACAGGCCAGATTCGCAACGACCAGGATGCCGGTAAGATCGCAGCGCAGGCCATTGTCTCCGTGACCATCAACAACGGCACCGACGTCATCAGCGGAAAAGGCACCGCCAAAGCCACCGCCGGGGGATGCTGTATGTAATAACTCTGCCTGGTTTAATCAGCCCTTTCGTACGGGCAACTCACTTGCTGTCACGCAATCCCGCCAGCACATCCGGCGCGGCTGACTGGATCATCCGCAAATCAGATGTCGGCGTGACCAGATCAAATCCGTCGGCGATCATTTTAGCCGCATAATCCGTGCTCGTTGCGTGAACCCCCGCGCGAATACCTGCGGCGTGGGCGGCGGCCAGAATTTCCGCGATCAGCTCCGCGACCGGCCCGTCGAAGTTGTTATGTACCGGCGGATGACCGTGAGAAAAAGCGAGATCCGTCGGCCCGATATAAAGCGCGTCGAGCCCCGGGGTTTCGGCGATTTCCTTCAAATTGGCCATCCCCTCCCTTGTCTCGATCATCGCGAAGGTCGCGATCTCGCCATTGGCGGTCTTCTGGTAATCGCTGCCGCCGACGATCATTCCGCGATAGGCCCCGTTGGAGCGCATGCCCTCGGGCGGGTAGCGACAGGCGGACACGAAGTTTTCAGCGTCCTCCCGGCTGTTGATCATCGGGCAGATAATCCCGTAGGCCCCGGCATCGAGCGCGCGCATCATCACCGAAGGCTCGTTCCACGGCACCCGCACGATCGGGGTGACATCCGTGGCGGCCATCGCCTGCAACATCGGCACCGCCGCCGCGACGTCGATCGAGCTGTGTTGGAGATCGATGGTGAGTGCATCCCAGCCCTGATGGGCCATGACTTCAGCCAGGTGAGACCCCGGCAGCGATAGCCAGCCATTCACTACAGCATTCCCAGCCGCCCAAGTGTCCTTCAACTTGCTCATGCGAATTTACTCCCGATTTCTAATTGTTCGATTGCTAATGGCAGTTTTGCACGCGAAGCGGAACGCGCACCAGCATCACGCAGCAGGCGGTTTGGCAGATAAGGCCGAACGAAGCTCGGCCTGTCGATCTGCAGTAAGCGGGTATTTCCAGACAATGGCCAACGCGATCAGCTTAAAGCCGACCGGGCAGGCACCGAACAAAAGCGCCAGCACCAAAATTGCCTCCGGATGATTGTACATGTCCGGCACAAATCCGACGGCATCGAGAAGTGTGAGAGAACCGCCCACCACCAGCGCGGCAGCTGCCTTGGCCGCCATGCCCCAGACCGCGAAGTATATGCCGGTGCGCTGCTTGCCGGATTCCAGTGTGTCCTGATCGACCGCATCGGCCAACATTGAAGCGGGCATGGCCAAATCTGCCCCCAAAGTGAACCCGGCGATCAGCGTGACCGCAAGGAAGGCAATCGTATCCCCTGACCCCAGGAATGGGATGATCGCAAATGCGAGAATCGCCAGAATCAACCCATATCGCCAGGCCAGATGCTTGCCGAGACGACCGGAAATCCATAGCCAAACCGGCGTGCCCGCGATCGCGGCAACGAAATCGGCATCGAGAGCGAGGCAAAAATCACCAAGGTCGGAATGCCGAGGCGTTCCTGCCCAGCGGCGCCGTTCGATGATGTGTGATTAGAGACTGACATCTATGTCTGGACCGGCCGGGTTCAATGAACCGGTCGAGATTCTCCTTCGTCACGTTGCGGCAAGACAGGCGACGGCCCGGATTGATGATGCACGAGCAGCCAGGCATCGCCCGTACGCACAAACACATTGGTGGCAATCAGACTATGCGCGCCGACCTTCTCATAACAGGCAACAATTCCTGTATCGCCATACAGACGCGCAGTCGGTCGCCGCATTTCGATATCGAAACTCGCTGGCGCATCGAGAATTTGGCTCCAGCTTTGCAGAACGTCTTCAAGGCCGAAAACAATATCCGCACCGGGATGAATAATGCTCACGGGACGCTCGGTGGACCAAAGATCGCGCATCGCGTCGGCATCAGCTGACGCAAAAGCCACGTAAAAGGCCTCATTGGCAAACAGAAGTCGCTCCTCATCACCCATCACTGCGGTTCCCCTCATCCCCCTCTAGATATAGCGTTTGGAGGAACACATCGCTGTAACGTAATTGTTAACCCAGCCGCCACAGGTTTTCGTGATCACGGCGTATCGGCGCAATAAGAGATAGAACCGGGATGAAACCTTCGGCCTACGCAGATGACCTTGAATCCCTTGAGGCGCGGATCCGGCTTGAACTGGACCTCATGGACCACCCCAAGACCCCATGGGTGCCACAGCGCCAGCATGCGTCGGGCGCCCCCATCTATAATGTCGTGATCGTCGGGGCCGGGCAGGCTGGCCTGTCGATTCTTTTCGCGCTGGGTCGCGAGAATGTAACGAACATCATCGCGCTGGATCGGAACGCCGCCGGGCGTGAAGGCCCCTGGATGACGTTCGCCCGGATGAACCTGCTCCGCACCAACAAGAACATCACCGGGCCGGCTCTGGGCTTCCCGTCGCTGACCCCACGCGCCTGGTACAGCGCCAAATACAGTCCGGACGCCTGGGAAGCTCTGGCGCGTATTCCGCGCACCGAGTGGCAGGACTACCTCAACTGGTATCGTCAAATTCTCGACCTGCCCGTTCGCAACGAGACTGAAGTCGGCCCCCTCGAACCAGAGGCTCCCGATGACGCGGGAAGCCTGATCCGGGTCCCGCTTTCCGCGACAGGCCCATCTGGCGAAACCGGAATCATTTACGCACGCGAGGTCATTCTCGCGAACGGAATCGACGGCTGTGGCGACTGGAACATCCCGGAAGTTGTGACCGAAAACCTGCCGCTTGATCGCTACGCACAGGCAAATACCGAGTTTGATTTCGATACCCTGAAATCAAAGCGCGTCACGGTGATCGGTGCCAATGCCAGCGGGTTCGACGCCGCAGCTGTGGCGCTGGAGAGCGGCGCAGAAAATATCGACCTTTTGGTGCGCCGGCGCGAAATACCGAAAATCAACGCGCATCGTCCCCTCGACAGCAATGCCTGGCACCTGCATTTCGCCGATCTCGATGTGGAAACGCGCTGGCAGCTGATGGTCCACGTGATGCAGAACAACCAGCCGCCCCCACAAGATAGTTTTGATCGCGCCCGGGACCTTCCCGGTTTTCAAATGCACGAAAATTTCGACATTCGTTCTATCGAGCTGAAGGACGGGGAAATCACCATTCAATCGGCGAAAGGGGATGCGGTTCAAACCGACTTCGTCATCGCCGCGACCGGGTTCGTTTGCGATTTTACACGGCGCACCGAGACGTTAGGTATCGCGGAACACATTGCGCTCTGGCGCGAACGCTACACCCCACCCGACGAGACCAATTGGGCCCCGATGGGCACATATCCCTGGCTGGAAGGGGGATTTTCCTTCCAGGAAAAAACCCCCGGCAGCGCGCCGTGGTTGCAGCATATTTATTGTTTTTCGCTCGGGACGAAGCCCAGCCTCGGATTGACCGGCGGGTCAGCCTCCTCAATCCGTCACGCGGTTCCCCGGCTCATTCACGCGGTCACGCGGCAGCTCTTTCTCGCTGACGTAGAGCATCACACCACAGCTCTGCTCAGCCATGACGGAATCGACCTGGTCGAATAAGCCTGAGACTACTGGCCAGAGCGGTGTGCGAAGGCCTCTTCCGGAACAAAGTCGAGCTGACCGCCGCCGCCCGGCTTGAGCCAATACAGCTCCAGGGTCGCGGTGATCTGCTTTTCAAAATACAGCAGGTGCAGCGGGTACCAGCCCGGTTCGGCGATCTCCACAGGAATCAAATCAGAGAACCGGTCACTGTGAACCAGCGGGTCATAGACAACTCGCTTGCCACCAATTTTCAAATCCACGCTGTCATTCGACTGCATGGCGATCGTGTAGGTGCCCGCCACCGGAAAATTGATGTAGCCGTTAATATCTGCGCCCACGCCATCCGCCCGCCCGCTGGTCAGAACGTCGCCATCGCCGACGAAATAGTCGAGCAGCAGAATGGGTTCACCCTTCACGCCGGACTTGTATTTCGCCCAGTCCGGAATCTCGCGGGTCTCGTTGAACCTGTTGAAGTAATAAGTCACTGCCAGCCCGGGCTAGAGCTGTTCAGCTGCGGGTTGCGGCGTTGCGGGCACAAGCCCCGTGATCGGGTCAGCTGCTTGAACCGCAAACGCGCCTGTCATCGAAATCGCCGCCGCCAGAACGGTGGCCCTCAATCCGGTCCCCATCAGTGACCCCCGTTGGGGTTGCCGACCGTCCAGTTCCACGGACGCACGTCGGTGTTCGAAAACAGGCCGGCCTTCGTATAGGGATCATCGGCGGCGAGCGAACGCGCGTCCTCGATCGATTCTGCCTCGACCACCAGAAGCGATCCGGTCATGCGGGAGCCGTCTTCGCTGGGTGTCGGGCCCGCCTGCACGAGCTTGGCGTTCTTGCCGTGATTGCGCAGATATTCGAGATGCACATCCCGGGTTTCGGCACGCAATTCAATGCCGTCTTCGATGTCCGTGTTCACAATGATGAAAAACATAATTGTCTCCTGTGGTTGTCCAATCAGGCCTTTTCTAGCATCACCGCGATGCCCTGCCCGACGCCGATGCACATGGTGCACAGCGCGTATTTAGCGTCGCGCTCCTGAAGCTCATAGGCCGCCGTGGTTGCCAGACGCGCTCCGCTCGCTCCCAGTGGATGGCCGATCGCAATGGCGCCGCCATTCGGGTTGACGTGTTCGGCATCGTCCGCGAGGCCGAGATCCCGCGTCACCGCGAGGGCCTGCGCGGCAAAAGCCTCGTTCAACTCGATCACATCGACATCGCCGATCTTGAGACCAAGGCGCTCGAGCAGCTTGCGGGTGGCTGGTGCCGGGCCAAACCCCATGATCCGCGGCGGCACACCCGCCGTCGCCGTCCCGACAACGCGGGCAATCGGGGTCAGGCCGTATTTCTCAACTGCCTCTTCGGAGGCGATGATCATGGCGCAGGCGCCGTCATTCACGCCTGAGGCATTGCCAGCTGTAACACTCCCATTCTCGCGGAACGGCGTCGGCAGCTTCTGCAGCGCCGCCAGATCCGTGCCGGGACGCGGATGCTCATCCGTATCGACGATCACCGGATCACCGCGCCGCTGGGGCACCTCCACGGCCACGATTTCTCGCTCGAAACGCCCGCGTTCCTGAGCGGCTTTCGTGCGCTGCTGCGAGCGCAGAGCCAACGCGTCCTGATCGGCGCGCGAGATCTGGAATTCCTCGGCAACATTCTCAGCCGTCTCCGGCATCGCATCGATGCCGTATTCTGCTTTCATCTTCGGGTTCACAAAACGCCAGCCAATCGTCGTGTCCGCGACTTCGTTAGCGCGGGAGAACGCGCTAGTCGCTTTCGGCATCACAAACGGTGCCCGCGACATGCTTTCCACACCACCGGCCACGATCAGGTCTGCTTCACCAGTGCGAATGGCGCGTGCCGCTGCGGTCAGCGCCTCCAGCCCCGAACCGCAGAGCCGGTTGACCGTCGCCCCGGGGACGTTGGTCGAATACCCGGCCAGCAGCAGCGCCATGCGCGCCACGTTGCGGTTGTCTTCGCCCGCCTGATTGACGTTGCCGTAATAGACCTCGTCGACATCGTCCCAGGCCACACCCGGGTTACGGTCCTTGAGCGCGGTCAGAGGGATCGCCCCCAGATCATCGGTGCGCACGCTTGAGAGGGACCCGCCATAGCGTCCGAAAGGGGTTCGCACGGCGTCACAGATAAATGCCTCGGGCATGATTTCTCTCCTAATTTATTCTGGTTTGGTACTGGGGTCAGGTCGTTCCGGGCCGTCGTCCATGAAAGGCATCATCCAGCAGCGCGCGGATACCTTCGCGCGTCACGGGACGGGGATTGTAATAGGGGTTTTGAGACGCAATATCCGCCGCACGGTCGAGGTCTTCGGCTTTCATGCCGACTTCCTCCAGCGACATCTTTGCCCCCAGTGAAGTGCCAAGATCAAATAACGCACCGGCCGGGTCGTCCGTGTTCAGGGCCCGCGACAGGCGTTCCTTCGCATCCGGCGCCGCGTCGATATTATACGCCGTGGCGTGAGGGATCACCGCGGTATGGGTCTCCGCATGGGGCAGGCCAAAGCTGCCTCCCAGCGTGTGACAAAGCTTGTGGTGCAAC
This sequence comes from uncultured Alphaproteobacteria bacterium, assembly GCA_964276015.1. Taxonomy (GTDB): domain Bacteria; phylum Pseudomonadota; class Alphaproteobacteria; order UBA6615; family UBA6615; genus JABJAG01. Next base: position 376,744 of record CAXYDO010000007.1, read on the forward strand.
GCCATACCGACCGCGCCGAGGGACGCACCGGACAGATAGGCCCCGTAAAGCGCCTCACTGCGCGCGGCCATATCGTCAGGGGTCTTGACCACAATCGGCAACGCCCGCGCCAGGGAACGCACCCCCTCCTCGGCCATCATCGAGATAATCGGGTTGGCGGTTTCCGAATACATCGCCTCGACACAATGGGCGATCGCGTTCATGCCGCTGGGACCAGAGGTGAAGGCCGGTAGGGTCAGAGTGAGCGTCGGGTCATAGACCACGGTGGTCGGCAACACTTTCGCGTCCCGTCCGGTTTTTTTGACACCGTCTTCCGTGAGCCCCCAGATCGGGGTCATCTCGGACCCGGCATAGGTGGTCGGCACGGCGATAATCGGCAGCCCGAACTCCAATGCAATGGCCTTGCCCAGACCGATGGTCGAACCGCCGCCAACTGCGACGCAGGCATCCGCGCCCAACCGCTCAGCTTCCGCGCGGGCCGCCTTGGCCACGTCGATCGGGACGTGCATTTCAGCCTTGTCGTAGACACCGGCTGAACGATCCCCGAGGCGCGCGGCCACATCTTCGGCCTGTTCGCGCTGCTGCGGGGTGGAGAGTACCAGCGCCTTGGCGACACCCAGGCGTTCGACCTCGTCGGCCAGACGATCAAGGCTGCCAACCCCGAATACCACCCGACCCGGCAGCGCTTCATAGGTGAACTCGCGCATAGGCTGATCTCTCCCCAATTTTACGGCCAGGTTTCTGGCTCATTCTGCCCTTAAACTATTGCATAGCAGAGACCGGACGAACAGGTTTGCGCACGATTTCGAGGCCTTCGGGTTCGGGATGCGAACCCGCCTATGACGCAAGAGAATGTGATGATACCCCGATCCCGTCGCCGCGATAAACTGTAGCCATGCACACGATCTGACACATCTTCATAGCCATCACACTGACCCTTGCCGCGACAATTAGTCTGTCGACCGTCACCCTCGCCCAAACCAGCGTACCGCCGGGACAAAGCGAGACCCTCGACAATGCTGACATCCAGGAAATGGCGCGCGATATCCTTCGTCTCGGTACGCTTGAACGCAACTCCCTGATGGCCCGCCTTGTGGAACGAGACAATACGGACGTGGTCCCGGCACTAATCCAGTCGCTGCGTTTCATGGGCCAGGACCCCTGGACCGTGGTCGCCGCACTGCAGTCGCTGACCGGCGCCGGTCTCAACAAAGACTGGAACAAATGGATGCTCTGGCAGGAGGCCCATCCCGAGATCAAACCCTTCGAAGGGTTCGCTGCCTACAAGGAATGGGTCTTCGCCAACATCGACCCGAATTTCAGTCTTTTTCTGTATGACGGGATCGCGCACACCATCCGGCTGGAAGAGATCACCTGGGGCGGTGTTCCCAAGGATGGCATCCCTGCGCTCGTGAACCCCAAGCTGGTCGCCCCGGGGCACGATGATGCGGAATATCTCGAACCCGATGAGCTCGTGTTCGGGGTATCCATCAACGGCGATGTTCGCGCCTACCCCCTGCGCATGCTCGACTGGCACGAGATGTTCAACGACGTGATCGGGGGCGTTCCTGTCGCGCTCACCTATTGCACCTTGTGTGGGTCCGGTATCCTGTTCGAAAGCGAAATCGCCGGACGCGCAGCGCCTTTCGAATTCGGCTCCTCCGGGTTTCTCTATCGTTCCAACAAGCTGATGTATGACAAGGCGACGAATTCGCTCTGGAACCAGTTCACCGGCAAGCCCGTCGCCGGCGATCTGGTGGGTTCGGATATCGAGTTGAAGGTTCGCCCCGTCGCCATCACGACCTGGCAAAAATGGCTGGCCCGCCACCCGGACACGACCGTGCTGTCCCTCGATACGGGGTTCGACCGGGACTACACGCCGGGCCGCCCCTACGCCTCCTATTTCAACAGCCCCGATCTGATGTTCCCGGCGCAGATCAACGACACAAGGCTCAAGCCGAAAGACTATGTCTTTGCCCTGCGGCTGGGCACTGCGGAGAAGGCCTGGTCGCTGAACCTGTTCGCCGAGGAAATGGTGCTCAACGACACGATCGGCGATCAGGATGTCGTGCTGGTAGGTAACCCGGACTCGCGCACCGTGCGCGCTTATGAAACCGGCGGCATCACGTTCGCCGCGCATGGGGAAAATGCTCAAACACTGGTCGGGCCGGACGATGAATGGCGGATCACCGAAGCGGCTCTGATCTCGCCGGACAATCGCCAGTTGGCCCGCCTGCCCGGCCATATCGCCTACTGGTTTGCCTGGCAGAATTTCCGCCCCGGCGCGAAAACTCGAATCGAGTAGCCGGCCAAGACTTCGTCCCGCCCGACCGATGCTATAGACTGCGCGCCACCGCTTTCACACGATCAGGATTGCCGCGTATGTCTGACACCCAGCTTGCCCGTTTCGCCGATATTCGTTCTCAGGGCCCGCGTTTCGCTGCGGAAATGGACGTGCCCCTGGGCGCCTATCAGAACATGACCGCCGAGGAATTCTTCCTCGTCATGTCCTCACCCACACTGGGCGGACCGTTCGCGACAGATCCGGGGATTTCCGATGATCAGGGCCTAGTGGCCGCCATCGTCAAATGCTCCCCCAATCAAGGGCCCTACCTGCACGCCCACTACAACACGTTGGAAAGCTTCACGTGCCTGTCCGGCCAGTTCCGGATCAACTGGGGGGATCACGGCGAGAACGAGGTCCTGCTGGACACGTTCGATACCATCGCCGTGCCGCGCGGTGTCGTGCGCACCTTCACCAATGCGTCCGATGAGACCTCCCATATTCTTGGGTTTATCCGGGGCGACACGCCCGATGATTTTGCCGATGTTGCGATGATGCCGACGGCCGCCGACGACCTCGATCAATCTTTCGGGCCGGGAACCAGCGACAAGATCAAAGGTATCGGCTGGCGGTTCGATGCCGGGGAGAAAACCCCCAACCTACAAGTCAGTCCTGCAGATATGAACCGGTGCATCGCCCGGTTTGCAGACATCACGCCCGGCCTGGTCGGCGGTGCAAATATCTACGCGGTCATGCATCCCGACGCCGGCAAAGCCGCGATCACAGGGGATCCCGGGGAAATGGCACAAATCATCGAAATCGCGCCCGGTGACGCAATGCCCGCCTATCGCCGCTCCCGGACCAAGGAAACTCTGATGTGTCTGAGCGGAAGCCCGGCCCTGAACTGGGGCCTGGACGAAGCCGTGGAGAACACCTTCGACATCTGGGACACGGTCACTCTTCAGCCGGGCACAACGCGCCGGATCTCCAACCCCGGCAGAACGCCGGCGCAGATCCTCGCCATCGTGATGGGTGCCGAGGGGGAAACTTTCGACGACGTCGAGGCCGGTTAGCGCGAAGCGCGGCTTGAGTAGCCAGGCCGTATCGCCGTACCATTTGAGAACGGTGTTGAGGACGGACGCGACACCAAAAGTAGGTTCACAACAGTAACAACCTGTGGGGAGAGCCATCCATGAAAACCAACACACCCACACCTGAAGAAATGCAATCTCGCATCTGCCGCTACGCAGATCTGGTGTCTGTGAAGGAGCATTACGCGAAATCCAAGGGCATTCCGGCCGAAGCCTATGCGGCCGTCGCCGCCAATGAGACCTTCCTCATGATGGGGCCTGAAGGCATCAAGAGCGCCACCGGTGAAGCAGCGCCAGTGATCGGTGGTGATGGCGGCGAAGTATTCACGGTCAACATGGTTCGTTGCCCACCCGGGGACAGCCCGCTGCTACACGCACATCACACAACCCGCGAGACATTCCTGTGCATGAATGGTCGTTTCGCCATTAAATGGGGCGACGAGGGCGAACACGAAATCACCCTCGATCCCTATGACATGATCGACGTGCCGCCGGGTGTGGTCCGAAACTTCACGAATGTCTCAGACGATATCGCCCATCTATTGGTCTTCATCCAGGGTGACCGCGACAAATTTCAGGATGTCGACATGCGGCCCAAGGACGGTGAGATGATCGCGGACAAGTTCGGCGAGGACGTATTGGACAACCTCAAAGCCGCGGGCCTGAAATTCACGGTTGGCCTCGACGGGTAATCGGGAATTTACCTCACAAAAAAGGGCGCCTGCGGGCGCCCTTTTCCGTTCTCAGTCGAGTAGGTCCTGATCAGCCGCCCTCGGTCACATCCCGTGCTTCGACTTTTTCGGCCGGAACTCCGGTCGGGTTCGCTTCCCAGAACGCCTCGTAACAATCCAGCGTCGCATAGGGCATGACCATGCCCGGGTTGAACGGCACCCGATCCCCATTGGCGGCGATCTTCTTGGGCCAGTTGTAGTCAGCCAGGGCCGACTTCCCGATAGCCACAAAGTCACCCTCGTTTTTGGCGATCGCAGCTTCTGCATCCCCGGGTTCATCAAGTTTTCCATTGGCCATCACCGGCAGACCCGAATACTCCCGAGCCAGCCCGGAAAGGCTGCGTTCGGTCCCGAAGACCGGCGCGAGCCCCAGATGCGCACTGCAATCGAGGAAATCGATGCCCGTCTTGGCCAGCGAAGAGAACACAACCTTGGCGTCATCATCACCACCCGGCCATTCGTATTCGAAATCATTCACCTTGGTCTGTGAGATACGCACGCCCACCGGGTGATCGGGCACCGCATCACGTACGGCTTGCATGACCTCGCAGTGATAACGAATGCGGTTCTCGATCGGCCCGCCATATTCATCATCCCGCTGGTTGGCGTAGACGGTCAGAAACTCGTCCGGCAGATAGCCATTCGCCCCATGAACTTCGACCCCGTCGAAACCGACCTCGATGGCCCGTCGCGCGGCATCGGCATAGCTCTGCACAATCTCAGCCATCTCCTCACGGGTGAGCTCTCGCGGGGTCTGGAAGCCGCCGGCACCACCACGGTAACGGGGGATCTGCTCTCCCTTGGGCTTCACCACGGAAGGTGCAATCGAGCCTTCGACCCAGCGATTGCCCTGATTGATCGCACCACAGTGGAAAATCTGCATGAAAATCGGCACGCCCTCGGCATGAACCGCGTCCACGACCTTGCGCCATGAATCCCGCTGTTCATCCGTCGCAATACCAGGCTGGAAGGTATAGCCCTGACTGTATTTGAGGTCGATATAAACGCCCTCTGTGATGATCAGTCCCCAGCCGCCGCGGGCATAAGAGGCGTAATACTCGGCCATCTGATCGGTGACGATGCCATCTTCCGTCGCGCTGGTGCGTGTCATTGGCGACACCACGCTGCGATTGGCTGTTTTCACACCCCTGATCTCGCCTGCCTCAAAAAGGTTGGGATACTGGTCCACACCCGGTCCACTCAACGACATCTCAATTCCCCTTAAAATCCATGAACGCTTCGTATGACGCGGACGTCACACGCTATTTTTCAATCGGCACACCTACGAGACTGCCCCATTCGGTCCACGACCCGTCGTAACTACGCACATTCTCGTAGCCCAACAGCTCGGTCATGGTGAAGTAAGCCAGGGTCGCGCGATGGCTGAGCCGACAATAGGAAATCACATCCTTGTCCGGGGTCGCACCCCGGGATTCCAAAATCACCCGCAGCTCGAATTCATTCTTGAACGTCATATCGTCGTTCAGGAATTCGTCGAAAAACAGATGTTGTGATCCCGGAATACGCCCAGCGCGTTCCGCCCCCACATCCGGTGCCCCGATCATATTGACCCGCTCACCCCGATACTCCTCAGGGGAGCGATGATCGAGCAACGCCGTTTTCCCGCCGGCCTTCACATCATCCAGGCGTTCGATGATCTCAGAGAATCGCACCCGCATGCTGTCATTGCCCGCCGGACCGGGCGTGTATGTCGCCGGAGATGGCGTCGGAACATCGGTGGCCGTCGGTCGACCTTCTTTCTCCCAAAGCACGCGCCCCCCATTGAGCAAACGGACGTCCGAGTGACTAAGATAGGTGAACACCCACCAGCCATAGGTTCCGAACTGCACCGGGTCGCCGTAGCAGACCACCGTGGTCTCGTTGGAAATCCCCAACGCGCCGCACCGTTTGGCGAAATCTTCCGGGGTGGGAAAATCACGCATCGTGTCGTCCCAAAGGAAGTCCTTCCAGAAGAACCCATGGGCGCCCGGGATATGCCATTCGTCATAGGACTGGGTGCCCGTCCAGTTGAATTCAAGGATGACAACATTGGGATCATCGAGATGTTCTTCGAGCCAGGCCGGCTCCACCAATCTATCGGACATGTTCACGCCCCCTGCTGCTTTGATGCGATGTTAGAATTCCAAGGGATGTAACCGCGCGGAGGCTGGAAAATCAATCCGCACCGGCAATGTAACGGAGAGCAAAATTGAATTTCTCGACAATCGGGATCGTCAGTATGGGCGATATGGGACACGCCGTCGCGCGCACATTACGCGAGGGCGCCCATCGGGTCCTCGCCGCACTGGAGGGGCGTAGCGAACGCACCCGCGCCCTCGCAGCGTCTGCAAACGTGGAAGATGTGGGCAATCTCCCCGCTCTGGTATCCGAGGCTGATTTGCTGCTTTCGATCATGCCGCCCGCCGAAGCGACGGGTTTTGCCGCGCTTACGGCGTCCGCAATGCGCACCACCAATGCCAATCCGGTCTTTCTGGATTGCAACGCCATTGCCCCGGCAACCACACGCGCCATCGGCCAGGCCATCGAAGCTGCAGGCGGCGTGTTCGTGGATGGAGGCATCATCGGCGCCCCGCCGGGACGATGCACCCCCACGCGGCTTTACGTCAGCGGCCCCCACGCCGCCCCACTCGAGAGCCTTTCCCGACCTGATCTGCTGATCCGTAATCTGGGTCCCGAAATCGGCACCGCTTCGGGCATCAAGATGTGCTACGCGGCCCTGACCAAGGGGACGATGACTTTGGACACACTGGTGTTGCTCGCCGCACGTCAGCTCGGCCTCTCGGCACCGCTTCTGCAGGAATTCTCGGAAAGTCAGTCCACCGCCCTCGAGCGCATGGAACGCAGCGTTCCCTGGCTCGCTGCCGATGCGGAACGCTGGGTAGGGGAAATGGAGGAAATTGCAAAAACCTTCGCCGACACCGGTCTCACCGGACAGATTCACGACGGCGCGGCGCAAATATTTGGACTACTGGCGAACTCGGCTCTGGCGGATGAGACCCGTGAAAACGCCAACCGGGCCCGTAGCCTGGAAAGCGCGATCGACGCGTTCGCCGCTAGCCTCTCTTCTTACGACCGCGGCGTGGCGGACTAGACGAAGCGGCGACCTTTGGCTTCGGGGCGCCTGTGCGGGCTTTGCCACCGGTCTTCCCCAATCGTCGGAGATGTTTGACCAGCGCCTTCATTTCCCGGCGCTCGAACTGCAAATCTTCTTCGCGTTTGGCATCACCTCGCGCGTCGCGCAGCATATCATCGAGCTGGGCCACGACATTATCGGCCGTACGCGTAACCTCATTGATCTGCGTTTTGTCCCGACATCTCAGAACCACTTCCTGGTTCATCATCAGATCGGCAAACGCCTCAGCTTCGGCTTTGCCCAGGCGTTCCAGGCTCCGGTCGATCTCGGTCCACGAACTGCGCCAATCCTGATAGATGGACGGCCCGCGCGTACTACCACGCACGCGAGCAACCGTTTCGAGCTGCACCATGATCCGCACGAACTGCCAGACCACAAGTCGAAGTTCTGTACCCTTGGACGGCGCCGCGGCCTGTTCCTGTAGTTCGGTCATTCTGGTGTTTCCTCGCGCAGTCGGCCATTTCGCGGCCCGCACTCAGCGCAATAGCAGTCGGTGATACGTCGTCGGGGTCGTCGTACGTAATGATAGGCCTGGGCACAACCGCTACAGCGCCAGATAATTTTGGCATTCGCCTCGCGCGACAAATAAGGGATGTGGTGGCGCACATTGGGCACCTCCCCCAACAGGCTCATCATTTCACGCCAGCGGACCCCATGCCGGCACGCACGATTGTGCGCCAAATCTGCGAGCACATGGGCACATTCGTGAATGAATGTCGCATCCCGATCGCTCTCACGTCCCTGCTCCAGCAATCTTGCGTTGAGCACAATTCGCCGCTCCTTGGCATAGGCCGCACCGGCAAGCGTGCGCGCACGCCGGCTGGATAAAACCGCGCAGTCGAGCATTTCACGAAAGGCAGGTTCAAATTCGGCCGCCCGGGCCAACTGGCCAGCCAGCCCCCAGCGTTCCGACATTTCGCGGACCGTCCCGATTTGTCTGTGCCCTGTGGCAAGGGTCTCAGCGGACAATCGAAATCACCCTTCCAGCCTGCTCGGGTTTTGCCATTCCATCATGTGCCACAGCGACCTGGTCGAGGCGCTCCAAAATAGCCGGCGCCATCGGCGCCGAGCGCCGTTCGGTCATGTCTAAATGCAGGCTAATCAGCTCATTGGTCGAGGCGAGATACCCCTCCTCGGCGTGGTACATGAAGTGCATATAGTGAAGCCGTTTTGTGTCGTGGGCGAGGAGCTGCGTGTCGATCCGCATCGGCGCGTCGACCATCAATTCACGGTCATATGTGATGTGCGCCTCAAGCGTGAAGGTCGAGGCATTTTTTGCTTTCAGGTAGTTCACACCCAGCCCGACAAAGTCGAAAAATGCGTCCGTCGCATGATCAAACGCCAACATGTAATAGGCGAGATTCATGTGGCCGTTGTAGTCAATCCAGTCCGGCAGCACCTGCCCGGTGTGCAGGGAAAGCGGCGTGGTAATATCCGAATTGTCGGTCATAGGCATAAGCATAGTCTGTGAACGCTGCGTCGCAAACGGTCTGATAAGGCCTGGTCGCCGGCCGCGTCTGATGAATTTTCAACCGCCACGACGTATCAGACTAAAACCGCGCATCGGGGTCTATCCGGGCCAGAACATCACGAAATGCCCCCCGGTGGTCAGGATGGCGTCCGTCAAATCTGTCATCCCTATAACCGGCTATTTGTGACGTGAAATTACCGGACAATTCACCAGAGTGCCGTCAGACCGCACCGCACCGCCGTCAAAACCGTTTAGCAATTGAGCCGCTTCCGCGGCGCGGATCTGCGCTTCGCTGGTCAGAAGCAGACGTCCCTCGCCATTTTTATCCGCCCAGACGACCGGGTGAGAAGCCCAGAGCGGGCTATAACCAAGACCCAGGCCCGGCACATCGCCGATGACATAGCGGCCCGAGGCCATCGGCCAGGGCGCTGGTCAATCCCTGACGGGCTGGGTTGGCGGCACCCGTCTCAACATTGATGACCACGAATATCGGCTCAACGGCGCTTCAGGGGGCATCACCGCGATCCGCGGAGACATCGCCCAGGCGTGGGGCATGGGTTGCACCCTCTAGGGCTGCCACCAGGGCGACATTGCTTTCGGTCGACACATAGGAGATGCGGTGGCCCGCGGCAAACCCATCGGTCAGGGTCAGGGTCACCTGGCTATCACGCGGGCAAATTCGAACAACTTTGTCATGGACCACAGCATGGTCTGCATCGCTGGCGCAGAACCGGTTGAGCGTATCGGCATCAACATCAAAAGCCAGAACCGGCACGTTAAAGATGGTTCCGTGATCGGATCCAACACGCATAAGTGGTGTGCAGTCTTCATCTCCAACAGAACCAGGTGTCGCCTGTGTTGGCGGAAAGTGTCCATTTTCGGGACCGGGCTGAACCTTTCGGGCCGGCGCAAAACTCACACGTCCCGCCGCAAAGGCGATTTTTCCATCCGAAGAAAGCGTGGCCGTGCGCACGGCGCCGCCGGACCCCGCGTTGGACAATTTATCAGAGAAATTGATGCCCATTCACTCGGATGTTGCGCCATCTCTGCTGTCCAGCAGCACGTACCAGACACTCTCCCCGCTGGTCATACGCCCTTCGCGCAACGGCAACGTCACTGTGCCTGCCGAGGCGTCGATATCGCCCGAACGCACCAGAGAGACTTCCTGCGCCGCGCCCACGCTCGACCAGGTCGTCGCCAGGACAAACAGGCCGGCAAAACCAGGCTCCTTCGAGCCATCGCCGCGCCGTTCTCTGAAGTCTTCTGCATCTGATGTGTCTACCTTGTGGACTGATTGCGCGTGCTATTTTCGAACGCGTCATAGAAACAAACCCCGGACGGATCCAAACCTTCCATCACGAGAGCGCTAGCTGATCTCGAAAATTGCCTCAACTTCGAGCGCAACATCAAACGGCATCACCGCCGCCCCCATCGCGGTCCGCGTGTGATACCCGGCATCGCCAAATATATCGATCAGCAGTTCTGATGCCCCGTTCACGACATCGGGAATCGCTGTAAATTCCGGTAGAGCATTCACATACCCTTTGATGTTGACCACACGGGAAATGCGGCTGAGATCACCTTCGAGAGCATCGCCGGCCTGGGCCAGTACATTGAGGGTACATAGGCGGGCAGCTTCCTGCCCCTCGGCAAGGGTAAACTCACGCCCGAGTTTGCCGATAAAACGAAGCTCACCATTCCATTGCGGCGTCATGCCCGACACGAACAACAGCCGGTCGACGATCATGGTCGGAAGAATTTTTGCGACCTTCGGGCGCGTGGGCTTGGGAAGTTCGATCCCGAGTTCGAGCAGGCGTGTATCGACTAAATTGACCAAGTCATCCCTCCCATTTCAAAAGAAAGCCTAGCCCGTCAGATCGCGCTGTGACACCACAGATACGTGCTATTGTATTTGTGCTCAGACCGCCTGGCCATTTTTAAACCAGGTCACCACCGGCACCTGCCCATCGTCTTCATCGCCGTCCCGTGACAGCAAGAGCCCCCATTCATCCGTCGGCATAAAGCGGCTGGCGAGAAACTGGTGCAGATCACGTAGCTTGGGCGTGATCGAAAATGATTCAAGAGCAGTCACATTGGTCCGTTCCAAGTCATTCGCAATGCCGTCCCATGGTTCGAGTCGACAGTGCAAATCATCGCGTGACGACCGCAACAACCCCTGGGTCGATTCAAAGTCACCAAACAGCGTGACGATCTCGCTCATCTTATTATCAACACCGGAGAGCTTCTCGCCAAACTCCTGGATCGGGGCTTTGATCAGACGCAAGGCCGGCTGTAGGTCCGCCATGACACTGGCGTGATGCGTAAATTCGCGGCCGAGCTGTTTCAGCTTCTGGCCCACGCTTGAAACGGGTTGGCAGCGCTCACGCAGCGCCATGATGTAGGCCAACTCATCCGAGATATCGTTCATGGTTACCGTCAGCCGACCAACCCCGTCAGCCCCAAAACCAAAAAGACCTGACAACTGGCACAGCGCTTCGTTGACCGCTGTCTCATTCACGTTCTGGGCAACGAACTGGCGCAAGCGTACCGGATCACCCCGCGGGACCTCCTGCCCCAGGCTCCAGCCCACGAGCTCCGTCGAGAGACGGCGTTCCGCGGCGGCAAGATGGTTTGGACCGGGATCCCAGGACGCCTCGCCGGTTAAAACTTCGGGCGGGATCGAGTCGCCAATGCGCAGAATGTTAACGAAATTCAGCGCTTGTACAATGATATCGAGCATCACGGCATCCGCGCAAAACTCTGGAAGCTTGAACTCACGTTTGATACCAGAAAACGGCAATGTCACTTTCTGATCGCCCATTTCAAACGCCACAACGGGGGTATTGCCGTTTTCAGACAGCCGGAAATAGGCGTCAGGAAACGACGCGAAGAAGCCGTGCTCGAACGCAACGACCTCCGGTGGGCGGAATGTGAGAATCGGGCTCATGACGACTGACTTCTCTACCCATAGAGCACGCGCAACATGCAAGTGGTGTCAGCATTCTTGTCTTGGTTGTTTAAAAAGTGATTAAGGACAACTATAAGGGGAACCGGTCATCGGTTCGAATTATGGCGATGTCCTGTCGAGCGCCGCCTGATACCACTTCACGATGAGTTCGCGCTCACCCTCTTCCATGAACGAAACATTGGCCGGCGGCATCGCATGGCTACGGCCTGCCTGGAGATAAATCTGGCTGGCAAACTGGGCAATCTGCTTGTCGGTTTCGAACTTCACCCCTTTGGGCGCCGTAACAATACCTGCCCAGACCGGCTCACTGGCATGGCACATCGAGCAACGCCCTGCGACCACATCGCGGACCGCATCGAAATTGGCCGCCACCACAAACCGTTCTTCATACGGAGCAAGATGCTGCGACTGTGCATTTTCTTCCCCGAAGAATTTCGGCACGGTCGACAACCACATGATCACGATGAAGAGGGCAATCGCCGCCGGCCACGGCCAGACCGGATGCTTCTGGCCCGCATGGACGGAATTGAAGTAGTGTCGGATCACCACGCCCATCAGGAAAACCAGGCTGGCAATGATCCAGTTGTATTCCGTCGCAAAGGCCAGCGGGTAATGGTTGGACAACATTAAAAACAGGACCGGCAGGGTCAGGTAATTGTTGTGCACCGAGCGCTGCTTGCCGATCGCACCATGCTTGGCGTGTGGGGTTCGCCCGGCCTTAAGGTCCGCGATCACGATCTTCTGGTTGGGAATGATCGCAAAAAACACATTTGCGGACATGATCGTCGCGGTGAATGCGCCGAGATGCAGCAACGCCGCGCGGCCGGAAAACACCTGGGTGTAACCCCAAGCCATGGCCACCAGCAGGATGTAGAGGAACACCATCAAGCGGGTGTTGTCGTCCCCGAACTTGCTCTTGCAAATCAGGTCATAGGCGATCCAGCCAAACGCGATCGAACCTACTGAAATCGCAATGGCGAGAGAGGTCGAGATGTCCAGAACCTCTGGGTCGACCAGAAACAGGTCTGCCCCGACATAGTAGACAATCGCCAGCAGGACAAAGCCGGACAGCCAGGCGGAATAAGCTTCCCATTTGAACCAGATCAGGTGCTCGGGTAATTCCGGGGGGGCAACCAGATATTTACGGACGTGATAGAAGCCGCCGCCATGGACTTGCCATTCTTCCCCGTGGACGCCTTCGGGCAGGTCGGGGGATTTGCGCAATCCGAGATCGAGCGCAATGAAATAGAACGACGATCCGATCCAGGCGATTCCCGTCACCACGTGCAGCCACCGCGCCGCGAACGACATCCAATCGATAAAAATTGCCGTATCCATGCCCATCCCCAAGATTTCGCCAACACTCTGATCAAAAGCTTGATGTGTCGAAACAGTGAAAATGAGCTAAGACTTTCAAACAATTATTGTAAATGGGAAATCATGCCGCACATCGAAAACATTCGTATGTTCGTTCGTGTCTACGATCTCGGCAGCATGTCAGAGGCCGCCCGCGATCAGCGCGTCTCCCCAGCTGTCGCATCGAGCCGGATCGCAAAACTCGAAAAGCACCTCAGCGTTCGGCTGTTTAATCGCACAACCCGCCGCATCCATGTGACCGAGCACGGCCAGGCCTATTACGAGGGCGCCACGAAAATACTCCAGGCCATCGAAGAGGCCGAAGCGGCGGTCGCCACCATCGCGAACAACCCTCGCGGCTCAATCTTCGTGGCGGCCCCGCTTGGGGTTGGGAAACGGTTCATCGCCCCCAATGTCCCACCTTTCAAGAAGGCTTACCCCGAAATCAACGTGCGGCTGCGCATGTCCGACCGGCATATCGACCTCACCAAGGAAGGTATCGATGTCGCGTTTCATCTGGGGACCCTGAAAGACTCTGCCCTGCGAATGCAAAAAATCGCGGATTGCCCGCGGGTGTTATGCGCATCGCCGGACTACATCGCTCACCGTGGCATGCCGACGGACGGACAGGCATTAATCGACGACGAACATGACTGCTTGCTGCTGCGTTTCCCCGGCATGGCAGAACTGTCCTGGACCCTGACCACCACAAACGGCCCGCGCAATTTTGCCGTGTCCGGGCCGTTCGAAACTGATGACGGGGACGTTCTGACGAACTGGGCACTCGAAGGGTGCGGGGTGGCCAACAAGCCGATATTCGAAATCGCCGAACATCTCAAATCCGGCGCGCTGTTACCCGTCGCCATCGGCACACCACCGATCTCGGCTGCGCTGTCCTGTATCTATCCGCACAAACGGTACCAGGACCCCAAAATCGAGCTGTTCATCGATTTCATGATCACCCATTGCAAAGAACAGCTGAAAGAAAGCGCAAAGGCGTATCAGCTTCCGCGGTAGGTCGAATAACCAAAGGGCGAAAGCAGCAACGGCACGTGATAGTGGGAACTTGCTTCCGACATCACGAACCGAATCGGAATGACATCCAGGAAGCCCTCCGCGCGCGCCGGGCCACCGGCCCCTTCGAGATAGTCCCCGGCATGGAACACCAGCTCATACTCACCCGTCGCAAAATCTGCGGCGGGTAATATCGGTGCATCGGTACGCCCGTCATCATTGGTGACCGTTGAAGCGATCTGCTCACGCACACCGACATTCAAACGATACAATTCGATCCGGAGACCGGCGGCAGGACAACCCCTTGCGGTATCCAGAACATGGGTCGTCAGATATCCAGGTTCCGCGCTCATACACCCTCCAGATCACGACCGATTATGCCGAATTCACTATCATCGGAAACTACACGGAAAACAAAAGACCGTTATGGAAACATGTCTTTCGTCTTTTTTTTGACAATAGGCCGCATTGTTTTCGATTATACGTAGATTGGAGTGTGTGGGGGAAAGTGTGTGGGGAAAACAGGTTTGAATCGTTATCCGCGTGACCTGGAAGGCTATGGCGCCACAACGCCCGACCCCGCATGGCCGAACGGAGCGAACATCGCTGTCCAGTTCGTCATGAATTACGAAGAGGGTGGCGAGAACTCGATCCTGCACGGGGACGCTGCTTCCGAAGCATTTCTCTCCGAAGTGGTCGGGGCGCAGCCCTGGCCCGGACAACGCCACTGGAGCATGGAATCGGTCTACGAATATGGCGCGCGCGCCGGATTCTGGCGGCTCCACCGCACATTCACAGGCGCCGATATTCCGCTCACCGTCTATGCTATTGGCACCGCGCTGGAACGCTCGCCAGGCCAGCTGCGCGGTATGCAGGACGCGGGATGGGAAGTCGCCAGCCACGCCCATAAATGGATCGAGTGGAAGGACTTCACCCGCGCAGAAGAACGCGACCTGATCGCTGAATCGATCAAGATCCACACGGACGTGACCGGCTCCCGTCCGCCCGGCTGGTACACCGGCCGGTGCACCGAGAACACGATGGACCTGATCGCCGAATTCGGCGGGTTCGACTACATCGCCGACAGCTACGCCGACGACCTGCCCTATTGGCATCTGTCCGACCACGACCCTCTGCTTGTGGTCCCTTATACGCTCGACGCCAACGACATGCGGTTCGCGACCGCCCAGGGATTCAATTCCGGCGACCAGTTCTTCACCTATCTCAAAGATAGTTTCGACGCGCTGTACGAAGAAGGGGCAGACGGTCAGGCCAAGATGATGTCGATCGGGCTGCATTGCCGGCTCGCCGGCCGGCCGGGACGCATCCAGGCGCTCAAGCGTTTCATCGAATATGTAAAATCCCACGACAAGGTCTGGTTTGCACGACGGACAGATATCGCCCGGCACTGGCGCGAAACCCATCCCGCACCCACGGGGAAAACCCGTGTGACGACCCTTACCAAGGACGCATTTGTCGAGCGATTTGGCGGCGTCTTCGAGCATTCCCCGTGGATCGCCGAGGGTGCCTGGGTGCTGGAGCTGGGCCCTGCCCATGACACCGCGACCGGCCTGCACAACGCCATGGTACGTATCTTCCGCGGGGCCAGCGACGATGCGTGTCTTGCGGTGCTGAATGCCCATCCCGCCCTGGCCGGGAAAATCGCACAAGCCAAACGCCTGACCCCTGAATCCAAATCCGAACAGGCCTCCGCAGGCCTCGATGCACTGACCGATGACGAACGTGAAACATTCACCCGGCTTAATGGGGACTACACGTCGAAATTCGGGTTCCCGTTCATCATCGCCGTCAAAGGCCTGACCAAAGACCACATTCTCGATGCTTTCAAGGCCCGCATCGACCACGACCGAAACACGGAATTTTCCGAAGCCTGCCGCCAGGTCGAGCGCATCGCGCTCCTGCGGCTAGAGGATATGCTTGATGACTGACCACATCGTCGCCCCCGAACCGGACGGCGTCCCGGCCTTCGCACATAACGCAATCAATCTGGCTTCCGCCGGGCTGGGCGCGCGTGCGCTGTCGTCCAGCGATGAATTCTTTGCCCCGCTCGAACGGATGCTGGCTGACAATCCCGCCATCTTCATTACTGATAAATATGACGACAACGGCAAATGGATGGACGGCTGGGAAACCCGACGGCGGCGTGGCGGCGGTCATGATCACGCGGTGATCGCCCTGGCTGCACGCGGACAAATCCACGGATTCGACATCGACACCTCACACTTCACCGGCAACAACGCCCCGGCCTGCCGGATCGAAGCCGGTTGTTACGACGGTGAACCGGATGCGAACACCGAATGGGTCGAGATCATGCCCATGCAGGCCCTCACCCCGGATGCTCATCACTTCTTTGCCTGCGCGGACACGGAAATCTGGAACCATTTGCGGGTTCACATCTATCCCGATGGGGGCGTGGCGCGTTTGCGCGTCTTCGGCACACCCGAACTCAACGCCACCGCGGCGGCCGGCCGGGAAATTGACCTTGCCGCCTCTCTGAGCGGCGGGCGAATTCTCGCGTTTTCCGACGCCCATTACGGCAGCTACCAGCGCATGCTGGCACCGGGCCGCGGATTGAATATGGGCGATGGCTGGGAAACCCGACGTCGGCGCAAGCCTGGTCATGACTGGATTGTGGTTGCTCTGGCCCATCGCGGCACGATCGCGCGTGCTGTCGTCGACACTGCTTTCTACAAAGGTAACTTCCCGGACAAATGCTCGATCCAGGCGGCCGATCTATCGGAGTTTTCCGGCGACCTCAACGATGCCGTTGTGGCCTCGTCGATGTTCTGGGACACGCTGCTGGAACCCGTACAGCTTTCTGCTGACGCCGAGCATGAATTTAACGGCACGCAGATCAGCGATACCGGTCCCGTGACCCATATTCGCCTCAACATCTTCCCCGATGGTGGCATCAGCCGCTTGCGGTTGTTCGGTACTATCGGATGAACGCGAGCCTCCTCACCCAACCACTTACCGTCGGGGCGTTTGCGCTCTACGGCGACGTGATTGAGGCTGTGGGAGAGCCAAGCGAAATCATCAATCGCGGCATGTGTGGTCGCTTCCACGACCTGGCAGCGCTTGAATTTCAGGGCGAAGACGCCCGCGCCGGCATCAGCGTTTTCAACGCAAAGGCCCGAGCCTTTCCCTACCAACTCGACATGATGGAACGACACCCGCTGGGCAGCCAGGCATTCCTGCCCCTATCGGCCGATCCGTTTCTTGTGATTGTCGCGGCAGACCAAAATGGCCAGCCCGGCGATCCACAGGCATTTCTTACGCGCCCTGGTCAGGGCGTGAACTACCACCGGGGAACGTGGCATGGTGTTTTAACGCCCTTGTCCGAACCTGGTGTCTTCGCCGTGGTCGACCGTATCGGCCAGGGCGTCAATCTGGAGGAGCACTGGTTCGAAGAGCCCTACACAATAATGCAGTCCAAAACATGAAAATGCTCTTCGTGCTGCACCACGCCATTCCACACAAAACTCAGGAGGCAACAAAATGGCACTAACAGGCTTAGGCTCGCCGGAACAACTCCGCGACCCCGACTATACACCCCCGATCGCCAAGGCGATTCCACTAGGGATTCAACATGTCCTCGCGATGTTCATTTCGAACGTCACTCCCGCGATCATTATCTCGATCGCTGCCGGAATTGGGTTCGGTACTCCCGATATCGGCGCGATGATCTACATGATCCAGATGTCGATGGTCTTCGCAGGCATCGCCACGTTGATTCAAACCATCGGCGTTGGCCCCATCGGTGCCAAATTGCCCGTCGTTCAGGGTACGAGCTTTGCGTTTCTGCCGATTATGATCCCGCTCGTCGCGGGCAAAGGCGTTGAAGCATTGCCGGTTCTGTTTGGTGGCGTTTTGGTCGGTGGTCTGTTCCACGCGTTCCTCGGCACCTTTATCGGCCGTATTCGTTTTGCCTTGCCGCCGCTGGTGACCGGGCTTGTCGTCCTGATGATTGGTCTGGCGCTGGTCAAAGTCGGCATCCAGTATTCCGCAGGTGGCGTGCCCAATATCGGCAAGCCGGAATATGGCAGCCTTCAAAGCTGGAGCATGGCGTTTGTCGTGATCATCGTCACGCTGGGACTGAAGTTCTTCGCCAAAGGCATGTGGTCTGTAGCCGCGGTGCTAATCGGCCTTATTGCCGGTTACATTTTCGCGTTTGTCCTGGGCGAGGTGAGCTTCGGGAATGTCGGCAAAGCTGCCGTCTTCGCGCTGCCTGATCCTTTCCACTTCGGGATGATCCAGTTCAGTTTCGCGGCTATTCTCGGCTTCTGCCTGATGGCCTTTGTCTCAGCGATCGAAACTGTCGGTGACGTGTCCGGTATCACCAAAGGTGGTGCGGGCCGTGAAGCCACGGACAAGGAGATCACCGGTGCGACTTATGCTGACGGTTTCGGCAGCGCTATTGCCGGTATCTTTGGTGCTCTTCCGAACACCTCGTTCAGCCAGAATGTCGGCCTGGTAGCCATGACCGGTGTCATGAGCCGCCGTGTGGTGACCTACGGCGCGATCTTCCTGATCATCGCCGGGCTGTTCCCGAAATTCGGTGCGTTGATCACCACGATCCCGATCGAAGTGCTCGGGGGTGGCGTCATTGTTATGTTCGGTATGGTCGCCGCAGCGGGCATTTCGATGCTGTCTGACGTGACCTGGAACAAACGCAACATGGTGATCTTCGCCGTGTCGCTCGCGATCGGACTTGGGCTACAGCTCGAGCCAGGTGCGCTCCAGCATGTCCCGGAAACACTCCGCGTCTTGCTGGTCTCAGGCCTGCTGCCTGCGGCGTTTATCGCGATTATCCTGAACCTTATCCTCCCCGAGGAGCTCGTAGCGGAAGCTGCCGAGTAGGTTCAAACCACATCTGAAAAGAAAGCCCCGGCGCGCTGCTGGGGCTTTTTTTTATGCCTGCTCACGGTACGAGCCGTGCTCGATATCTTCGAGCAGCCCCGGCCGCGTCGGCTGCCAGTTCAGCATGGCGCGGGCCTTGTCCGCATTGACCCGCACGTTCGAGCCCATCCCATGGGCCATGGGCAGCCCCCAGGCGCGCACCGCATCGGCCAGGGACAGTTCCTCGGTCTTCTCCCCGAGGCCCAGCAGCCGGCCGGCCGCCTTGCTCAGATCACGCATCGTCGCTTCACCGGCTTCTATATAGAAGAAACCTCCCGCCGGGGCGTGCTCCAGCGCGGCCATGTAAGCGTCGGCGCAGTCCTCGACATGGACATTCGACCAGATATTTTCGCCCTTTCCCGGGTGGCGCGGCACACCGGAAGACTTCGCCATGTCGATGAACATCGGCACCTGAATACTGTCAGGCCGAACGCCGAGGCCCTTGCCGTAAATCAGGCAAGGCGAGATCACGATGGCACGGACACCATCATGGGCGGCGGCGCAGACCATGCGGTCGGTGGCGATCCGCCCGGCCTTTTCGGGCAGCGCGTCCAGCGGGCTTTCCTCGTGATAGACCGCCGCGCTGTATTCGCCATGGGCGTTATCCGCCACGGTGCTGGTGCCGCTGGTGTGCAACAGGGTCTTGCCGCTGCCCCGCAAGGCGTCAACGAGCGCCCTTGCGGCAAACGGGTGGTCCGCATTGGCCGCATTAAGAACCGCGTCCGCAGACTGGGCGGCGGCCTGCAGCACGTCGATATTCTCCAACGTGCCCAGCACCGGGGTGATACCGCGTTCTTCCAGCAGGGCCGCGCGTTCGGCATTGCGGGCCAGGCCATGAACCTGGTGTCCGGCAGCCAGCAACAGGGCGGAAACGGACCCCCCGATATAGCCGGTCGCGCCTGTGACGAAGATGTTCATTGTTGTCCCGCTCATTTGTTTGTGAGTTGTTGCTGTCTGTTCACGCAATTATGGCACCGTGGGGCTCCCGGCATAGGCTAAACTTTCGCGAAATTCAGCCAGGCACGCGGAGAAGAACACCATGACCACCGGCCATCCCGTCAACGACAAGCTCGAATCGACGACCGACCAATGGCGGATCTCACCCCACGGGTTTTCCGATGAAATCCGGGCCGAGATGACCCTGCCAGACAAGGTTCAGCTCTGTGACATCACCCTGCGCGAGGGCCGCCAGCTCCCCGGGGTCTCCCTGACCCGCGATCAGGTGCTGCGGATCGCCGATAAGCTGTCCGAAGCCGGGGTCACCATGATGCAAATGCATCACGACGACCCCAAGGAGATGGAAGAGGTCAAGAAGCGCCACCCCCATGTGCTGATCGACGCGCTAGTGCACCCCACCGCCGTGCTCAACCCGGAACTGGCCAAGCCCGAGATCGATCTCAATTACGATCACGGCGCGGATTATGCCTCCCTGTGCTTTTCCTTCTCCGAGCACCAGATGTGTCTGTTCGAATCCATGGCCGGGGAGCGCATCACCATCGAGGCCGCGATCGACCGGGCGATGGGGTCGGTGGCCTATGCCCGGGCCAAGGCCGGCCCAGACCGGAAAGTCGGCTGTCTGATTCAGGATTGCACCCGCATTCCCACCGACCGTCTGGCCGAAGTCTGCGGACAGCTGGTCGACGCCGGGGCCGACATGATCCGGCTCGACGACATCAACGGCATGGCGATCTATCGCGTCTACACCCATGTGGTCCGCGAGATGAAACGCCGCCTGCCGGGCACCGAGATTGCGCTCCACACCCATAATGATATCGGCATGGCGGCCGCAGCCCTTTACGCCGGTCTGGAGGGGGGTGCAGACATCATCGATGCCTGCGTCAACGGGCTGGGCGAACGCGCCCATATCGCCTGCTTCGCCGAGGTGGCCTCCGTGATCCAGCTCTATTACGGCCTGGATTGCGGCATCAAGCTCGACAAGATGACCGAGCTGTCCCAGCTGGTTGCCGAGACCATGCCCTGGCCGATGCCCGACACCATGCCCTTTGTCGGCAAAACCGCCTTCTCCCATCTGGTCGAGGTGCATTATTGCGTCCCCCCGACCGAGGAAGGTTTCTGGTCTTATCTGAGCATGAAGCCGGAGGTTTTCGGGAACACCCAGCATAATCTCCTGGGCCATTACTCCGGTCCCTGGGCCGTGCGCACCAAAGCCGCAGAGTTGGGAGTCACTATCCCCGAAGGTCTGGAACCGGACGTGATCGCGCGCTTGCGTGAGAAGATTAAGGCCGTCCGCCGCCAGATCAGCGACGACGAGTTCCGGGAGATCGTCGCGGCGGCAAACTAATCAGATCTAGACGGCGGCAAGCGGCAGCAAGGGAAGTAAATCGATCATATGGTCAGATTATAGAGTCCAAAGGCGGTCACCAGCAGATTAAGCGCTAACAACGTGAGAATGACCTTGAGGCCTTTCTTGAACATCGCGGCGGGCAATCGGTTCAGCAACAGGCTGCCCAGAAATGTCCCGGTCATCCCCCCGATCAGCATCATGGCAATCACGCCCAGCCAATCCGCGAAGGCAAAGCCCAGCAGGCCAAACACAACGATCTTCAGGACATGCTGCAAACCCATGCAGACCGAATGGGTGCCGACAAACTGGCGCGGCGTATACCCTCGCTGGTTCATCAGCCCAGCGATAAAGACCCCCGTGGCGCCGAAGAACATCGTCAGAAAGCTTGCGATCAATCCGATAAGCGACACGCTCAGATAACCGTTACTGACAAATTTTAGCTTCGGCCCCCACACGGTGTAGAGGATGAACAGGCCGAGCCCGCCTTTCAGGATATCCGTCGGCAGGGTGACGACAATGCTGCCGCCGATCGCCACACCGATAATGCTGCCGAGGAAAAAATAGAGCGAGGTCTTCCAGTCAATATGAGCGCGCTGCAGGACCGCACGCGCCGCGTTCGAGCCAATCTGCACCACCCCATGAACCGGAATCACGGCGGCTGCCGGCATCAGGGTCGCCATGACAGCGATCAGCATCACACCGCCGCCAATGCCCATCGCAGCCGTGAAAAAGCCGCCAACGAAGCTCATGCCCCCAAGCAAACTCGCGGCCAGCATGTCCACATCAGGCGGCAGGAATTCCAAGATACGTACTCCCCTTACCCACCGAAGTGGGTCAGGCCGCCAGCATGGCCGCCGAGATCTTTTCCGCCATCATGATGGTGGGAATATTGGTGTTGCCCCGCGGAAGGGACGGCATCAGCGAGGCATCAACCACCCGCAGACCCGTCGCGCCGAGCACCCGTCCCTGTGTATCACACACCGCGCCCGGATCATCATCAGCGCCCATCCGACACGTCCCCGCCGGGTGGAAGACACCGGCGACGCTCTTGTCGACCATCTCGGCCAGGCGCGCAGGGTCGTTCTTCAGGCTGACAATATCGGCGCCCGGCTCGGAAAGCGAAGCCAGCAACGGCCGACCGATCGCCGGCACCGTGTCGAACAAGCCTGAGAGAATTTTGGCGCGCAGGGTATTGCCCAGGGTGATGTCGTTGAGCGCACGCATCTTGTTGGGACGGGAGATCGGATAGGCGCAATGCCAGAGCGGCCGCACTTCGGGAGCCAGCAGGATATCGATCACGTGCCGCACCCCGCCGATCAGGCATTGGCGATCGCGTTCCTCGCTCAGATAGTTGAACTCAATCTGTCGGGAGACGTCTGCACCCGACCCAACCAACGTGACCTGCCCGCGTGAGGCCGGTTTCAGAATGGTCGGCACCAGCGCGCCAACCCGACGCCCGAGGGCGTGCCAGCCGACCTTGCTGCTGATCGAGACGCTCATATCCAGCGGGCCAGAGCCCTCCACGCCGGACGAATAGCGCTCCGTCGCGGTTGAATGGGATTGCATGGCAGCGGGCTGGGCCGCGTCACGGCGCAGCTGGGCCACCACATAGACCACCGCGTGGTTCTGCAGATTGGCCCCCACCCCGGCCCGATCTGCGACCACCTCGCGCCCCAGCGCCTGCAGCTGTGCCGCCGGGCCGATGCCCGCCTGCAGCAGCATCACCGGGGATTGCAGCGCCCCGGCACAGACGATCACTTCAGCGGCGTCGAACTGCTGTTGGGCACCGGCCACATTGGCAACCACCCCGGTCACGCGGGTCGCTTCAGTAACCAGCCGCTCCACATGCACATCAGTGATGATTTCGAGATTAGGCCGGGCGCGGATTGCCGCGTCGAGATAGCAAATCGCCGTCGAGGCGCGCTTATCCTCGAACCGGCTGAGCGGCAAAGCCCCAATACCCTCACGAAAATCGCTGTTGAGATCGTCAATCGGGGCAACCTGACGGTGCGAACTCCACGCATCCACCCCGGCCACAAAAGGCGGCCATTCATCGCGAGGCACCCGGCTGATGGGGATCGGGCCGTCCTTGCCATGGGCGTCGCCCGCCGCGTCTTTATCACTCTCCAGGGCGCGGAAATGCGGCAGCACCTGGTCCCAGTTCCAGCCTTCCGCCCCCATCTCGGCCCACTCGTCATAATCCATTGGCATGCCCCGCAGGGCGACCATCCCGTTGATCGACGACGTTCCCCCCATGATCCGGCCCTGACGAAACGCCCCGGCTGGCGAGTTCGCCGCGCGGCGTGCATGGCCACGCATCTCACGCCAGGCATAGGCGGGATTGAAATAGGACATAGGATAGGTATTCAGCACATCGGCGGGCTCAGCCCCCGGCGGGGTATCCTGCCCGGCCTCGAGCAACAACACCCGGTTGGATGACTTCGCCGACAGCCGATTGGCCATCACGCACCCGGCCGATCCGGCCCCCACAATGATGTAGTCGTAGCTGTTACCCATCACGCGTCCCCTGCCC
Source organism: uncultured Alphaproteobacteria bacterium (assembly GCA_964276015.1). GTDB lineage: Bacteria > Pseudomonadota > Alphaproteobacteria > UBA6615 > UBA6615 > JABJAG01. The sequence continues at coordinate 400,571 of CAXYDO010000007.1, forward strand.
GCTAAATGCTCCTGGCATCATACCAGCACTGAGGACGCAAGTTCACGCCCTGCCGACATGGCAGGTGGCAGAAAAACGGCGTTGTGAGTGAAGCCTTAGCGTGAATGTCGCGTTCAATCCGCGAAAAACCGCAGAAAAGTTGATATCCCCTATTAGATCCCTCTGATCCCCGCACAGCCAAGAAGCACGGCAATATTCAGGCGGATGGTGGCGGTCAGGTTTCTCATGCGGGAAGTCCGACAGAGAACATTCGGAATGAGTAGAGAGAATGGGTGTCTCCTTACGGAAGACCCTCCAGTGGTGGTTTAGACCCCATACCCCGCAGACTAAGACCCCCTCCGCAGAACACCCCAGCACCTTTCCCTGACCCTTCTCGGCCCCAACACAAAAGCCCCCTCAGCATGGTGTCTGAGGGGTCTATTCGGCCGTTTGTGGGGGGTGGCCCCTGTATGACGGGCTTCTTACTCAAAAAAAAATCAAAGGTGACCTCGGATTTGAAAAAGATGTTCAGTGTTTCCACAGCTTTAGGCACGCGCTCATCCAGCACCTACGAGCCAACAATGTGGAGCAGAAGACAATCCAAGCTATTGCCGGACATAAAGAGGCTGGCGTGACAGCTGGCAGATATGGGGCAAGCCAGCAGTTAGTGGACACAGTGGCTGAGGCTATCGAACTTATCGATTATACGAGAGATGATTTCGTCGGCACCTACGACTGAACCGAATACAACTGACGGTGATATAAGGTGAGCTTGCCTAACGGCTCATTAAGTGCTGCATCCACCAACATCATGGTATAAAATTATTGCTTATAAACAATGACTTATGATGAATCAAAGCCATGATGTTTCATCAGAAGTGAGTAAATAAGTATTACAGAAATGTAAAACTATGCCCACCAAGATTAGTAAGCAGCAGGACCAGCAGTGTGGTCTAATCCATTACTGGTACGTTTTTTGTAGCAGTCGATTTTCTTAGTTATTAATCACCACTGAGGGCGCTGATGCTGTAGGCGGAGCCTTATCCGTCACCACTGTACTAGATACCGTATTTATGTCTGCAGCCCATATTGTAGAAGGAAAAAGTACCACCAAGAGCATAATGAGCGCGTATACATGCTTCATCGTAGGCTCCCGGTTATAAACCTATTTAGTAGTTTCTTTTTTGCAATATACTTTATTTTCTTCGTCCCAAGCATAAATGTCGCAGCCCAAGTCGATGAGGTCTTCTATATCTTGATCTTGGCAGACCTTTTTTCCCTTAAACATGCGGTATATTACACAGTCCTGACCTGTGACTTCTGACATAACACTAGACGCAGCTGTTTTCCCTGTAGTAATTCCTAATACTACATCAGCTGCTGATACTGCTTGTAAGATGGTGGCGGGGATGCCTGCACATCCAGATAATGTGCAGATAATTAAAAACAGATATATGATACGCATTATTTATCCTTGTGAAGCTCTACAAGTATACAAGAACCCTCCGCAGTAAAAAGCCAATCAAGCATTTTAAGCCCCGTCAGTGAGCGCTGGGTCACTTTGGTAGGGTAGGGCATGAGAACAAAACCAGAACGCCTGTGGCAAGCTTATATGGTTTCCTAGCTCGCCAACGAAATCCTCAAAGCTAGACAGTAGTAACGGTGATGGCGAGGTAGCCCATATATCCAGCTGCCTCTAATCCTGTTGGGATATACATATATATCGTGGGTATGGCCGTGATTTTTTGGCGGGGGCTTCGTCGAAGCAATTGCCAGTGCCAGATTTGGCTTTATGGGTACCCTAACTGAAGAAAATTTCTGCTACAGAATCCGCTATACAAACCCATTTTTCCGCTACATCTTCCGAGAAGTGCGGCTAGAAAACATTAGTTTTCTGGTATTTTTTTGGAATAGAAAGCAGTGGTATCCCCTAGGGGAGTCGAACCCCTGTTTCCGGCGTGAGAGGCCAGCGTCCTAGGCCACTAGACGAAGGGGACATCGTGGCACTGCAGATCAGGGTCGACGACATAACCGAACCCGGACGGGATTTCAACCCGCCTCGGTGATTCCTGCGCGTACCGCATCGAGAAATCCGTCGATCCCGGCCTCGCTCATACTCCACGCCACCACCAGGCGGATCGTGCCATCGGTCCCCACCCGGTAGAATCCGAACCCGGCGCGTTCAAGGGTGTCGAGGAGTGCCACGGGCAATTTGGCAAAGACGATATTGGCGTCGACCGGGCGCACCAGCTCCACGCCTGTGATCGCGGTCAGTCCAGCGGCTAGGCGCGCGGCGCCCGCATTGGCATTCCGCGCGGCCCGCAACCAGACATCTTCACGCAGATAGCCCTCGAGCTGTGCGGAGACGAAACGCATTTTGGAAAGCAGATGCCCGCCACGCTTGCGGCGCTCGCCGAACGCCGTGGCCAGCTCTTCGCGAAAGAAAATCACCGCTTCGGCGGCCATCGCGCCGCCCTTGGTGGCCCCGAAGGACAGCACATCAATTCCCCGTCGCCATGTGGCCTCTGCGGCGCTGCAGTCCAGCGCAGCCAGGGCGTTGGAGAACCGGGCGCCATCCATATGCAAAGCGAGGTCATGTTCGCGGGCAATGTCGGCGATGACATCGATCTCGCTGGCCGTGTAGACCGCCCCGGCCTCGGTTTCCTGGGTAATCGTAATCGCGGCGGGGGGCATGTTGTGCACCCCATGGGGCCGTGCCTGGGCCAGGGCCTCGGTCAAGGCGCGCGGGTCGAGCTTGGCGCCCGGGCCGTCAACCAGGGTCAGCTTCGCCCCGCCGGTAAAAAATTCCGGCGCGCCGCATTCATCCGTGTTGACGTGGCTTTGCGGGTGGCAGAACACGGTGCCAAACGGCGGACAGATCGCAGAGAGGGCCAGCGCGTTGGCCGCGGTCCCGGTGGCCACCGGGAAAACCCAGAGACCGGTTTCGAAGATATCCCGCAAGTGGTTAGTGACCCGGTCGGTCCAGGGATCCGCGCCATAGGGCATGGCATCCCCTGACGCTGCCTCGTTCAGGGCTGCAACCACTTCGGGCAAGGCACCGGCAACATTGTCGCTCGCGAAGTTGGCGGGCAGGCCAGAGGGTTCACTCATGGCCGGACTTCGGCCAGAATATCTCCGCTGAGCATATCAACAACAAAGACCCGGCTACAGCGTTCCTGCGACCCGGCTGGGCCCTGTGTCACGATCGTCAGCCGATCGCCACTGCTCTGGGCGCTCTGGATCGTGCATTCGGCGGGCAGGCCCAGGCTCAGATCGCGCAATTCTTTTTCGGTCTCGCCGTTGCTGTCGAGGTCCGACGAGCCGATGATGCCCACGACCACAGCTGCAAATGCGAGCAGTATGAGAATGCCCAGTCCAATAACCAAACCACGTAACGCGCCTGAACTCATGATCCCCTCCCGAAACCGACCGGCAGTCTAGAATTTTGACGCAAAAAGACAATCCGAAGGTCGAAACTGTTTCGGTTACAGCCACCCAGGCCGGACAACGCCTCGACCGGGTGCTCGCCGAGGCGCTCGAAGACCTGTCGCGCTCGCGGCTCAAGAACCTCATCGAGGCAGGCCATGTGCGCCGCAACGATGAGGTCTGCCGCCAGCCCGCGCTCAAGGTCACCCAGGGTGATGAACTGGAGGTAGCGCCCCCGGCGGCGATCGACCCGACCCCGATCGGCCAGGACATTCCCCTCCATATTCTGTTCGAAGACGCCCATCTGATCGTGATCGACAAGCCCGCCGACATGGTGGTGCACCCGGCGCCGGGCAATCCGGACAAGACCCTGGTGAACGCGCTGATCGGCCATTGCGGTGATGAGTTCACGGGGATTGGCGGGGTCCGCCGCCCGGGCATCGTCCACCGGCTAGACAAGGAGACCAGCGGCGTGATGGTCGCAGCCAAGACGGCGGAAACCCATGCCTCTCTGGTCGGCCAGTTCTCCGCCCGCACTGTGAACCGCGCCTATCGCGCCCTCGTCTGGGGCCGTCCCATGCCCCCTCATGACAGGATCGAGGGGGATATCGGACGGCACCCGAAGAACCGAAAGAAAATGGCGGTGATCACAAGGGGTGGTCGCCACGCCGTCACCCATTACCGCTCCCTGCGAAATTACGGTGACAATCTGGCGAGCCTGATCGAGTGCAAACTC